>CAWIBI010000025.1:0-75906 GCA_963834205.1 uncultured Acidobacteriaceae bacterium
TTGGAGGCAGCCGTGGAAGAGACCGACGATCGGGGGAACAAACGTCAGAGCACCGCAATCGGGACCGGGGACGTGGGACTCCACAAGGGTCTCCGATCTCCCCTCTGCTGAGCAATCTCTACATGCGCCGGTTCGTGCTGGGATGGAAGCGACTCGGACACGAGAAGCGTTTGGGTGCGTACATCGTCAATTATGCCGACGATATGGTGATCTGCTGTCGCCGCGAGGCTGAAGAAGCCTTGGCGGTGATGCGGAGCATGATGTCGCGGCTGAAACTGACGGTGAACGACACCAAGACGAGGGTCTGCTGTTTGCCGGAAGAGAAGTTTGATTTTCTAGGGTACACGATAGGACGCTGCTACTCGCCGAAGACGGGAAAAGCCTATTTGGGCCCCGTCCCGTCCCGTAAGCGAGTGCAGCGGCTATGTCAGACGGTGAGTGAACTCACCCGCCGCCAGTGTACTCAGCCGGATGCGGAGACGCTGGTAGGGACACTGAACCGGAAACTTCTGGGTTGGTCGAACTACTTCCGTCTCGGTTCTGTCAGCAAGGCCTACCGGGCGGTGGAACAGCACACCACCCGACGGCTCCGCCAGTGGCTGTGTGCCAAACATAAGGCAGCGCGCCAGGGCACCGAGTTGTTTTCTGACGAGGTGCTCCACCTGAAGTTTGGCCTGATCCGGCTTGCGCAGCGGACCAGCAGTCATCCGTGTGCGAACCCGTGATGCTTCCTCCGAGAGCCGGATGCGTTAAATGCGCACGTCCGGTTCGATGAGCGGGATGTGGAAACGGAGCACGGTGACGCTAGTGAGACACCGGCAGCCGAAAGGGCCGGCAAACAGATAGGCTGCATCTATACCACCGCGCCACATCTCGACTCTACCCTGCTGTTTTGCTCCATCGCGTGCGAGCTTTAGTATCAAACCATGCAGCAGACCTGGGATGCATCCTTGTACGCCGGGAACGGCCGTTTCGTTGCGCAACTCGCAGGCGCGCTGGTGGACATACTTCAGCCGCAGGCAGGCGAACGCATTCTCGACCTGGGCTGCGGCGATGGCTTCCTCACGCAGCAAATTGCTGAGTCTGGAGCCACGCTGGTGGGCGTCGACTCTTCGCCGCAGATGATTGCAGCGGCCCTGGAACGCGGCGTGGACGCACGCTGTGGCAGCGGCGAAGCGCTGTCCTTCGAACAGGAATTTGACGCCGTTTTCTCCAACGCAGCGCTGCACTGGATGACCGATCAGGACGCCGTGCTGGCCGGCGTGCACCGCGCACTCAAGCCGGGCGGCCGCTTCGTGGCCGAGTGTGGCGGCCAGGGGAACATCGCCGCTATCCGCGTGGCGCTGCTGGCTGTCTTGACCGCACGCGGCATTCCCGCGGAGCGCATCGAAAACAATCGCTTCTTCAACACCGCCGAATATCGCGCCCGCTTGGAGAACCATGGCTTCCTGGTCGAGGAAATTAGGCTGATTCCGCGGGCCACGCTGCTCCCATCCGGGATGGCCGACTGGCTCCAGACCTTCCGCGGCAGCGTGCTTGCGCAAATGCCCGCCGCAGAGCAGCCCGCCGCCATCGAGCAGATCGTCAGCCTGCTTCGGCCGGTTTTATGCGACCGCGAAGGCCACTGGATCGCAGACTATGTGCGCCTCCACTTTCGCGCACGCCGTCTATAAGCGTTTTCACAAATGGTGCACGCGAAGCAGCGGCACTCTACGCAGGCGTTCCGCCAAAGAACGCCTGCACATAGCTACTCTCAAAACATCACCGTATTTGTGAAAACGCTGAAATTCATGCGATTGGCTGGGACGACCGGTAGGTGCCGCCGGCGGCCACCGCTGTGGCCGGCCCTAGCGCAGGAAGATAGACGCGCACGATGGCTCCGGGAAAAGCAACGTCGCTGCTGTTGGACAGTTCGATCGTGCCGCCATGTTTCTCCACGATTCCCCGGCTTACCCACAGACCCAGGCCGGTACCCTGCTCTCCCTTGGTGGTGAAGAAGGGCTGGAACAGCTTGGTTTGCAGTTCCGGCGGAATGCCGGGACCGCTGTCGGAAATGGTCACGATAGCGCCGGGACGGTTATCCGTAGGCGAGGCCTCCAGCAATACCTGCACTCGTCCGCCGGGCCCCGCCGCATCCCCCGCATTGGTGATCAGGTTGGTGAACACCTGGCGCAACTCGCCGGGGAATCCCTGAACCGTAACGCTTTCGCCCAGTTTGCGGACGGCCTTGACGGTCTGATCTTTCAGCTGGCGGTCGAGCAGCAGCAGCACACTCGCGAGCAATTCGCGCAGCTCAACTTCAACCGGAGCTTTCGGCTCACGATAAAGACCGAGCATGGCGCGGCTGATCTGGAGGGTGCGGTTCAGCTCCTGCTGCGCCATGCCAAGGTAGCGTTGCTGGAGAGCGGGATCGTTTTCGTTGGCCATGAGGTAATGCAGATTGGCCACCGAGTCGAGCGGGTTGTGAATTTCGTGGGCAATGCTCGCGGAAAGACGACCCGCAATCGCCAGCTTTTCGTGCGCCATCAGGGCCGCATCTCTCCGCCGCAGGTCCGTGACATCGCGGAACACCAGGACCACGCCGGCCACTTGGCCACTTGCATTGCGAATGGGGGCAGCGCTTTGGTCGATCAGATACTCGGTGCCATCCTTGGAAATCAGGAGAGAATAATTCGACGGGCCTTTTTCATCGGCCTCCCCATCGGGTGTCTTCACCGCCTCGCGCGTGCGTTCATCAACCGCGTGGAAGACTGTTTCCAGAGGTTTCCCTTTGGCCTCTTCCAGGGTCCAACCCGTCAGCTGCTGAGCCACGGGATTCATAAGCTCTACGCAACGATGGCGGTCGCACGCAATCAGGGCGTCGCCCACCGACTCCAGCGTGGTCTGAAGCCACTGGCGGCTTTCAACAAGCTCATCCGCGCGCTGGTGGGCTTCTTCCAGCGATGCCCGAAACGCGAGAGAAACCCTCTTGAGATTCCTCTGGGTGACGATACCTAAGAAAAAACCAATCCCGATGGAAGACGCAAGCAGGATCGTCATCAGCGTGCGGACTTGAGAATTTGTGGACCGAACCTCCTCGTCGCGCCGCTTCACCTCGATCTGGGTCATGGCGCCTATCTGGGTGCGCAGGGCAGCCATCAACTGGGCTCCGTTCAGGTCCAGCGCCGTGTCTCCAAAGATCTTTCCTGCGCGCAAGTTGTCCAGCGCCCTGCCGGCGAATCCCATCCACAGCTCGTGGCTGTCGCGCACCTGGCGCAGCCGGCGTAACTGATCAGGATCTTCCCTCACCAGCAACAAGAGGCTGTCGAAGGCCAGATGCAAAGAGCCTTCCGCGTTCTGATAGGGCTCGAGGGTGGTCGGATCACGGGTGAGCTGATAACCCCTCAGCCCGGTCTCCTGATCCACCACCAGCCGTTCCATCTCATTCAGCTGTGCGGTGATGCGATCCGTGTGGTCGATCCGGCGTTGCTCCCGCAGGGTGCGCTGAATCTGCCAGGCCAGCACCAGGGCCAGCAGCAACAGCAGTACCAGGGGAAGTAGTAAAGTGACGACCAGAATCTGCCGAAACTGATGAAGATTCACCGAGGCCCGCCTAGTCCATCGGGAGCCTTAGCCTGCAGTAACTCCCTTAATTTGTCCACCAGTGTGAACGCGCCATCTCCCTTGGTCGCCGAGACACTCACCACGCGCATGACCTCTTCGGGGAGAGCTACGTAGGCGGAGAGCATCAGGATCGGGATATCGGCCTGGCGCTTGCGCAGGATGGCGGCGACCTGACCCCCGTCCATGCCGGGCATCGCATAGTCCAGGACCACTGCATCCACCCGTTCGGTACCGAATATGGATAAGCCGGTCTGGCCGTCGCGCGCTGTCAGCACAGTAAACCCCTCGCGTTCCAGAACCATCTTCCGGATCTCAAGGCCAAGCTCTTCGTCGTCGATACACAAGATGACAGGGCGCGCCACGGGTTACCGTCCTTGATCGCGGTCGCGACTACAGCGGTTTCGCAATTGGTGTAGACCGAAGCGGAGAAGCTTTTCGTGGTTTTCATTCAAGGAAAACCACTCCTCGCCACCTTAATAAGGCCACAGTAGTTGCGAACCGCTCTCGGCGCCACCGGGAAGCAAAGCTCTACTCTACAACCGTCGCCGTCCAGCCGGTGAGTGCAATGTCTGGCACTTGCCCCGGTGAAATCCCGGCAATTTGACAAATAGCCAAGGATTCACCGTAGTTTTGCATTCACCCTGCCGACTTAGGTTACGCTAAACGCAACCGCGCAGGGTCGGCCGCCCTTACCACTTTAAGGGCGGGTCCCGCCCCATGCTGGGCAGGAACCTCAGGAGAGCCATTTGAGTCAAAGCGTATGCGTCCTGGAAGATGATCCGGATATTTCGCGCCTGGTACAGCATCACCTGGAAGCCGCCGGTTTTGGGGTGCGCGTTTACAGCACCCCGGCCAACCTTGTACCGGACGCCGAGCGTCAGGCGCCAGCGCTTTTCCTGTTAGACATCATGGTTCCGGGAGGGGACGGCCTCGATGTGTGCCGTCGTCTGCGCACCCATCCCGCGCTCAGCACCATACCGATCATCTTTCTCACCGCCCGGGCGGGTGAAAACGATCGCGTACTGGGCCTGGAACTGGGGGCGGACGACTACATCACCAAACCCTTCGCAACCCGGGAGCTGGTGGCCAGGGTTAAGGCCGTGCTGCGTCGCTTCGAACGGCCTACCGCACCCTCCATCATCAGCTTTGAAGAGGTGCTCATCGACGCCAGTGCTATGCAACTCAAGGTGCGGGGGGAACTTACCACCACCACGGCAACCGAATTCCGGCTGCTTGACTACCTTGCCCGGCATCCCGGCCGGGTCTTCAGCCGCGATCATCTGCTGGACGCGGTCTGGGGGGATGCCCGCTTCGTGACCCCCCGGTCGGTGGATGTCTACGTGCGGCGCATCCGTGAGAAAATCGAGACCGATCCTGAGAGCCCCCGTTATCTCAAGACCGTCCGTGGCGCGGGCTACCGTTTCGAGATTCCCCGGGCTGCGGAGGAAGCGCGTAAGTCAGCCTCCTAAGCGATCGTTCTAAGCTCTCCCGGGTCATGAAAGAGGCTCAACTCGTGACGGGCAAGGTCTTCACCAAGCTGTTTTTTTCCTTCGTGGTGGTGCTTTTCCTGGGGATGGTGGTGCTGGATTTCTCCCTGCGCCAGGTGATGGAGCATTCACTTCGCGCCCAGGCCGAGGATTCCCTGGTGGCCGAAGCCCGGCTGATGGCGGCCCATCTTGTTCGCTCCGGAACCCAGGATCCCGCTTCCTTGCAACAGATAGCCCGTTTGGATGCCGCCGCTGCCGGGGTCGAAGTTGCCATCTTCAACGCCCAGGGCCAGTTGCTTGCAGCCTCCCAGGACCATGCTGAGACCGCGACGTCGCCGGCTGAGGTCGCCGCCGTACTTGGACAGCGCATGCCCTTGGGCCGTGCCCAGCGTGACGGGAACCTGTACGTCGCCGTCCCCGCCGGTTCGCTGGTAGTGCGCTTGGCCTATCCCCTGACCGAGATCCCTGCGCCGGTGCACGTACTGCGCCGCGGTATCGTGCTGGCTTCACTGCTTTCGCTGGTGGTGGCTACACTTCTAGCGGCATTGATCGCGCATCGTGGCGCGGCCCGCCTGGGGCGCATCGTGGTCTTCGCCAATCGCATTGCGGCCGGCGACCTGTCAGCCCGGGTGGAAGAGGGCAATCTGGACGAGATTTCGGCCGTCGCCCATGCCCTCGACGTCACCGCCAGCCGTCTGGAGCAGAGCTTCCATGCCCTGGAGAGCAATCGCAGCGAGCTGACGGCATTGCTCGACAGCATGCAGGAGGCGGTCATCGCCATCAACCCCCAGGGGCAGGTGAGCTGGTGCAATGCAGTGATGCAGCGTATCGCGCTGAGCCCAGTGCAGGAGGGGCGCGCCCTGGTGCATTCCATCCGCGATCCCGAGGTGCTCTCCTCGGTCGCTGCGGCCCTTACCCAGCGCCAGGCCAGCCGGCGCCGGGCGATCAACGTCTCACCCGGCAAAGTGTTTGAAGTAAACGCTGCTCCGATGCCCGGAGGGGGCGCCGTCGCGGTGCTGCATGACGTCTCTGAGATCGAGCGTTCTGAGACCACTCGCCGGGACTTTGTGGCCAACGTTTCCCACGAACTGCGTACCCCGCTTACGTGCATCACGGGGTACGTGGAGACCCTGCTGGATGACCGCAGCCTGAGCAAGCAGACGCGCGAGTTTCTGCAGATAATTCTCAAGAACGCGTCGCGCATGAACCGCCTGACCGAAGACCTGCTGGCCCTGGCCAGCGTGGAATCCGGCGACTACAAGCTGCGTCTTCATAAGATCCAGGCCTCCAGGTTGGTTGAAGAAGCGGTCGGCGCCCTGGCTGGGCTGGTGCTTGATTCAGGCGTGACCCTCGAGGTTGGCGATACCAGCGATGAGCCGGTAATGGCCGACATCGACGCACTCGGCCAGGTCTTTGGAAACCTGGTGGAAAATGCCATGAAATATGGCCGGTCCGGAGGCCGGGTACGGGTGGGGGCGCGGAGGCAGGAGTCGCTCATCGAGTTCTACGTGCAGGATTTTGGTCCCGGCATACCGTATGAGCATCTGCCCCGGATCTTCGAGCGCTTTTACCGGGTGGATAAGGCGCGTTCCCGCGAATCCGGGGGCACGGGGTTGGGACTGGCGATCGCCAAACACATCGTCCATGCCCATGGCGGGGATATCCGCTGCGAGAGCGAGCTCGGTTTCGGCGCGACTTTTCTCTTTCGCCTGCCCCGCGCGCTCGTAGCCTCTGTCCCCGCGCCTGCCCCGCTGCCGTCAACGCAAGCTATTGAAAAATAAAAGGCTTGTGGCTCTCACGGGAATCCTTTTCTCGCCAAATTCATCATCCTGTAAAGACTCATTCACGGGCGCCGCTGAAAATCAGAAATATTTGCCTGAGGTGGAAAGTGAGAAAGACGATCTGGTTGTTGGCAGCCGCCATGTGCGCAACGGCATGCGTGGGGCACGCGCAAAAGCTCAATGGGGCGGGAGCGACCTTCCCCGATCCTATTTATTCCAAGTGGTTTAGCGAGTACAGTGCCTCCCATCCCGGGGTTCAGATCAATTACCAGCCCATCGGCAGCGGTGGGGGCATTCGCCAGGTGACGGCGGGCACGGTTGATTTTGGCGCCGCCGATTTGCCGATGACGGACGAACAGTTCGCTGCCTCCAAGCTGAAGATTCAGCCCATCCCCACGGTGCTGGGGGCGGTGGTGCCGATTTTCAATCTTCAGGGCGTGAGTGATCTGCGTATAGGACCCGACGTTCTAGCAGACATCTATCTGGGCAAGATCTCCAAGTGGGACGATGCTCGAATCGCCAAAGACAATCCGGGCGTCAAGCTGCCCTCGCAGGACATTTTTGTCGTACACCGTTCCGACGGCAGCGGCACCACCTACATCTTTACCGACTATCTGTCCAAGGTCAGCAAAGACTGGGCAGGCGGACCGGGCAAGGGAGCCGCGCCTAGCTGGCCCAGGGGAATTGGCGCCAAGAGCAACGAGGGCGTTGCCGGCTTCGTCCGTCAATCACCGGGCGCGATCGGATACGTCGAACTGATCTTCGCCCTGCAGAACAAGATCCCGTTCGCCTACGTGAAGACCGCCGGAGGAACCTGGGTCAAGGCATCCATCGAAGGAGTGTCGGAAGCGGCGGCCAGTGTCACGAGCATGCCGGCGGACTATCGTGTCTCCATTACCAATGCACCAGGGAATGCCTATCCCATCTCCAGCTTTACCTGGCTGCTGGTTCCCAATCCTGCTAAAGACCCCGCCAACGGGAAGGTCCTGATCGATTTTCTAAAGTGGATGCTGCAGCATCAGAATGAGGTCAGCTCGCTCTACTATGCGCCGCTTCCGGCCTCGGTAACGCAGAAGGTCAGCGCCACCATCAACACGTTGAAGTAACGGCCTGAATGTTATTCTGGCCCGGCAGCGATTCCGTCCAACGAAGCTCGCGCGGCATGATCTTTTTCATTTCAAAAGGCTTGCCGCGCGGGCTGGTTTAACTTGAAATTCACTCAAGCCCTCTACGGTACATAGTAGTGAAATCACAGACTCAAGTGCCGCGAGTGGCTGGCCAGGCTGACGTGCAGCAAGCAGACAACACTTCGTCTTCCGGCGCCGAGCCGTCGCCCTCTCCGGTCCGCACCTATCTTCTCAACTGCGGCAGCTCCTCGCTCGCTGATCGCGCTTTCAGCGCCTTGATGCTGGTGTGTGCGCTCAGCATTTTCGCCATTGTTTTGTTGATCCTGGTGGAGCTGATTTCGGGCTCGAAGCTCACCATTCAGAAATTCGGCATGTCATTTTTCTTCGGCTCCGCCTGGGATCCGGTCAATGGCAATTTTGGGGCGCTGCCGTTTATCTACGGCACCGTGGTCTCGTCGATCCTGGCGCTTATTATCGCTGTGCCCCTGGCGGTCGGTGTCGCCATCTTCCTTACCGAGATGTGCCCCGACTGGCTTCGCGGTTTCCTGGCCTTCTTCACGGAATTGCTGGCCGCCATTCCCAGCGTGGTTTATGGTCTGTGGGCGATTTTTGTTCTGGTTCCGCTGCTACGGCAATACTTGGATCCATTCCTTATCAAGACCATGGGCTGGTCGGGGATTTTTGCCGGCCCGAACTACGGATTTGGGATGCTGGCAGCGGGCGTGATTCTCTCCATCATGATTCTGCCGATCATCTCTTCGCTTACCCGCGAGGTCATGTCGGCGGTTCCGCACGCGCAGCGGGAGGCGGTGCTGGCCCTGGGGGCCACGCGCTGGGAGATGATCCGCATGGGTGTGCTGCGCAACGCGCGCATTGGGATCGTCGGAGCGATCATTCTTGGTCTTGGCCGCGCCCTGGGTGAAACCATGGCGGTCACCATGGTGATCGGCAACCGGCCGGAGATTGCGCGCTCTTTGCTGGCCCCGGGCTACAGCATGGCCAGTGTCATCGCCAACGAGTTCAGCGAAGCCTCGGATGAGCTTTACCTGAGCGCCCTGATCGAAATTGGCCTGGCCCTTTTTATCGTCACCATCATAGTGAATGCGCTGGCCCGGGTACTGGTTTGGGCGGTTACCCGCGGCGCGCCGGTCAGAGGTACTTAGCGTATGGCTTCCACGACCGCTATGCCACCGCCGCTGCGTGCACGAGCTTCGAACCGGTTTTTGCGCGTCGTGGTCAACCACCTGGCGACGGCCGCTGCCATAGGCAGCACCATCCTGGTTATGGCGCCGCTGATTGCCATCTTCGTCTATCTCCTCTTCAAGGGCGCCAGCTCGCTCAATCTCGCTTTCTTTACCCAGGTGCCCAAACCGGTGGGTGAGCTTGGCGGAGGCATGGCCAACTCCATTCTTGGATCAGGCATTCTGCTCGCGATCGCCAGCCTCATGGGTGTGCCCATCGGCATTGCCGGCGGCATCTACATTGCGGAGTTTGGCCGCAACAAGAGGCTGGCCAACATGATCCGGTTCACCGCGGATGTTTTGAACGGGGTGCCTTCGATCGTGATGGGCATTGCGGTCTACACCCTTATCGTGGTGCCGCAGAAGCAATTTTCCGCGCTTGCCGGTGGCGTAGCGCTGGGCATCATGATGATTCCGACCATTACCCGCACCACGGAAGAGATGCTGCTGATGGTGCCTCTCAATGTGCGCGAGGCCGCTCTTGGGCTCGGTGTGCCGAATTGGCGTTCGGTTCTTTCCATCACCCTGAGGACCGCATCGCCTGGGGTCATTACCGGCTGCATGCTGGCCTTTGCCCGGGTGGCGGGAGAGACCGCGCCACTGCTCTTTACGGCTCTCGGGAGCCAGTTCTGGAGTATCAACGTGAATCAACCGATTGCCGCCCTTCCGCTGCAGATTTACGTGTATGCGCTTTCCCCTTACGACGACTGGCATCGTCTTGCCTGGGCCGGCGCCCTGGTGCTGATCGTGCTTATTGTCGTATCCGTCGCACTGGTCAGGTACGTAGCCGGCCGTGGAGTTCTGAAAGGGGCAAGTTAGTGGGTGTAGCCATCGAAGTATCCGATCTGAATGCTTGGTATGGCACCAACCATACCTTGCAGAGCATCAACCTGAAGATTCCGGCAAACCATGCTACGGCTCTTATCGGGCCCTCCGGTTGTGGCAAGTCTACCTTCGTACGCTGCCTGAACCGCATGCATGAGACCAACCCCATTGGCCGGGTCACTGGCACTGTGCGCGTCGGCCAGACAGATATCTATGCGCAATCTTCGCCGGTTGAGATTCGCCGCCGCATCGGTATGGTCTTTCAGCGGCCGAACCCGTTCCCTACCATGTCGATCTACGACAACGTGGCCTCAGGCCTTCGCCTGAACGGGTACCGCAATCGTAAGGTTCTCGATGAAGTGGTGGAGCGTTCGCTGCAGCAGGCCGCCCTGTGGGAGGAAGTAAAGAACGATCTCAAGAAAAAATCCGGCGCCAGCCTCTCCGGCGGACAGCAGCAGCGCCTGTGCATCGCCCGCGCTTTGGCTGTGGACCCGGAGGTGATGCTGATGGACGAGCCGGCATCGGCTCTCGATCCGGTTTCCACGGCGAAGATTGAAGATCTTATTTTCCAGCTCAAGTCCCAGTACACCATTGTGATCGTGACGCACAACATGCAACAGGCCGCACGGGTTGCGGAGAACACGGGATTCTTTCTCAACGGGAAGCTAGTCGAGTTTGACGCGACGCATAAAATCTTTACCAACCCAACCGATAAGAGGACCGAGGATTACATTACAGGTAGGTTTGGATGATGCGGATTCGCTTCCATCGGAAACTCGACGATCTGAAGGAGCGGCTGCTGGTCATGGCGGGCATGGCGGAGCAGGCGATCCAGCGCGCGGTGGAAGCCTACCGGGTGCGCGATATTTCGCTTTGCGATCTGGTGGTCCGCAGCGAGATTTCCATCAACAGCTTCGAGCGCGAGATCGACCAGATGGCGCTGGATCTGCTTGCCATGGAGCAGCCCATGGCGATCGATCTGCGCTTCATTTTGGCGGTGATCAAGATCAACGCCGATCTGGAGCGGGTGGGTGACCAGGCAGTCAGCATCAGCGACCGGGTGCGCGATCTTCAGGCATTTCCCGTGGTTGATCTCCCGGTGGACATTCCGCGTATGGCGTCGCTGGCTTCGGCCATGGTGCGCAAGGCGCTGCAGGCGTTTATTGAGGCCGACGCGGAGATGGCCAGCTCCGTCTTGACCATGGACGACAGTGTAGACAAGCTTAACGACACGGCGTTTTTTGCGCTATCCAACCTGATTAAAGAGCAGCCCCGTGTCACCCCGCAGGCGCTGCATGCCCTGATGATCGCCCGCAACCTGGAGCGGGTGGGCGATCACGCCACCAACATCGCGGAAGATGTCATCTTTTGGGTCCGCGGCGCGGATGTCCGTCACCACCTGAGCACGTAATTGGGATCCCTCCCGGTCTCGGGCAAATCGCATCAAACGCAGGCCACTACGCTGCGCTCCGGCCCGGGATGACAATTTTGTCTTGTTTGCGCTACACCGAATTGAATGCCGTGCGATCGGATTTGGTGACCGAGGCGTAGAGCTGGGCGTGGTCGAGCGCCGCCGCTCAGCCCCCTACCAATCATTGTTTTCCGCATACTTGTAGCGAATCAGCATATTTCCAGCGATCTTTTTGAACAAGAGTTTTTCGTCCTCATTCATAAGACCAATCCATTTCCGGCGAGTATCGAACAGGGGTTGTTGAGCCAGCCACTTTCTATAATGAACCCAGTTAGTCGGACCTACCTCGGACGGACGATGCTCAACCGTTTCACGCGGAGGATGCTTATTGTATGTTGTTACGATCGGATCAAACTCCTCACCAACAAAGGCGAACACAGATTTCATCGTCTCTTCTAAGTTAACGATAAGATCCTCGAGCCGCACACATTTAACATTGGAGCGTCCCCAATGCTGTTCGCCCGCTTCGTTATCGTAGGTCCATCGGTAAACACCGCGCACAAAACCGTCCGGTGCACCATATCTATCCCGAAGGGATACGGCAACATCGCGGCCATCGCGAATCATAAGCAGGATTGTGGCGTCGGGAAACGCGTTGCAGATAAGATCGATACGATGGATATGTCGGGGCGTCTTTTCGACCCATCGATTCTTCGCCGATGCAGCGGCCATAAGATTTGCGAGGTGAATGACCCTTTCTCTTTCGGTACGAAAATGCTCGTAATCCACAGTCTTGTGCAAGAGCTTGGTTGCTTCCTGCGCAATACTATCGATGGTTGGCTTGGGGAAGGTCAAGTCTCGATTGTCTAAAAACATAAATGTTTCTAGCGGCACCGGAAACACATTCCTGTGCATCCCGAGCAGACGACACATCAAAGTCGTCCCACTATGTCCACAGCCAACCACAAAAATAGGCGCCCTCGCACGATCAATAGTTTCTCCAGGTGAGGAAGCTAAAATTAACGAGGTACGCCAGTCTTGGCCCAGCGTACCGGGGTACGCGTCGGTGAACCCATTCGGAGCTGAATCCATTTTGTCGACCCCTCTTGATCCCCACTTCACCAGCCTAATTGGCGGGTTTTGCACTCGTTGTAGATGCCTTAGATAGCGGCTTGGCTTCCTTGCTGTTCGTCTCTCTGGCAGACTGCAGCAACGACTCAAGCTGAGATGCGGTTTTTATACCAGGATAGCCTCTACCGTTGACAAAGAGGGTCGGCGTGCCATTTACCCCGCACACTATTCCCAGCCGTATATCCCGTTGTACGTCCTCCTCCGCTTGTTGACTGCGGAAACACGCTGCGGCACGCGCTAAGTCTACCTTCCCGGCAGGTAACAAAGACAAAAACGACGTTACCTTTGCTTGGATGTTGTCTTCGCTAAGGATCGCTTGGCTGGCGAACAGGAAGTCATAGAGTTTCCAGTACGCGTCGCCATTCTGCGTGGAGACGCAATCGCCAATTCTCGCAGCTGCCGCCGCCCAGGGATGGACGCGCAGCGGAAAATTACGGTAGATAAACCGAATGTCATCTGACTCAGCCAATATTTGCTTGATGCTTCCAGACATCTGTCGGCAATAAGGACACTCGAAGTCTCCGAATTCAACGAGAGTTATAGGCGCATCCGTCCGCCCGAGAGAGGGTGCCTCGTCGTTGGCGAGCATCCGCGACACCCTCGACCACCTGGCCTCGTCTTCGACCCTGGAGTCAGATCGGAGATCGTGCAACTCCTCAGCTATATACTTCTTATCGGGCGACAAGTAGACCGAAAAGTCTACAGTGCCATCGGTGGAAGCGAACCTAAGACCCCAGTAGCAGTCTGCATTGGCCCGCGTGTTCTCGAGGACCGACAAGTTCAAAGAGAGGGTAGGTTATGAAGCTTGACCTCATAGGACAGCACTTGGGCTATCTTTGAACTGTCGGGGGCCTGGCACTCCTCTCCACGACTTGGAACGAAAGACCACAACCCCACAAGTACTACTAAATAGGTTTTTTTCAAGGCAAACACTGCGCACTCTCACCTTGCTGCCACCATCTCACCTTTACTATGAATCCACGGCCAGGCCCCACACCGAGGCCGGGAGGCCACCAAGCACCGTCAGTGCACCAGCAAGGCTGTCGTCTAATGCTGATCCGCACCGTCAAAATTAATCCGAACTCAACTTGAATTTCCCTTGCCCGCTTGGGCCTTGCCGCATGGCCAGAAGTGGGGTCCGCCGCTATCATCGTCGAAGCCGTAGCAGTCCTCATCGGAGTACTCCGAATCCACATCGGTGCCAGGCGGACTCTGTGACGTGCCATTCGAATCCCACATCCTGGCGTTGGCCCGTCCTGCGCTCTGTGCGCGCTTCTACGCTGCTTGTAAACAGCAGATTGCACCGGCATCGCTGTCTAGGCCAGCACTTCAAGACAACGTTAGCGACCAAGTGCCTTTGTTACGGAAATCTGATCTCCCGCTGCAACACTCACTCACGCAATCTCAAATCCCCTTACCCTTCCCCGCGCACGGCCACGGGTGGGGACCTCCGCTTTGATCATCATAACCGTTGCAGTCCTCTTCAGAAAACTCGTCATTCACTGGAGTGCCGGGTGGGCTCTCTGCGGAGCCCACCGACCAGACACCGACCGGCAGAGACTGACAGCCGTCGTTTTGATATGTCAGCCCAGCAGAACCATCCACGGTAGCCTCGGCCGGTGGTTTGCAAGCCCAAGTCTCCGTGACCTGTGAGGCAAGCGCCTTGCCGCTGTAGCAGGTGCCGTCTTGCCACATGTTCATGTCCCCGGTATACCCCGTATATGGACCAAACGAACTCGTCCCTGATGCAGGGCTCCAGCTCTTCAGGTAATCCAGGCCAAACGCTCGCCTGCCTGCACCCATCTCCACTCCGCAAAGCATGAACAGTATCAAGACATTCTTCTTCACGGCTGCACCTCTTGACGAACTTTGAATATCTGCTTAAGCGCTACCTCTGGCGGCGCCTTCTCTAAGGCGTCTACGCAACTTTGTCGCTGACCGCTTTCCATCAACTTCAAATATCGTTCGGCTAGAGTCTTCTGCATGACGACTCCTCGATCCAGAGGCTCATTCTTCCCGGGCCTCACTAACTTCAGATCCATGGTCTCCTTCAGCCAAGATATGATTTCATCGTCCGGGTTGCCGCTTGACAATCGTTCGAGTAAATCTTCTCTGAACGCTGTGTATCCCCAAATCTCCTGCTGAAATAACCGGAATCTGCTTGATCGATCCGGGCCTAAGATGACTCCATCGGAACGGATAATCGAATCCACCGAGATTGTGATCTGATCTGCCTCTCCATAAAGATCAACCTTTCTTATGATTGCTGCAGCCGCTCTGTCCGACAGGGACACGGTGCTTGAGCTCAAGAGCATTTCGTTCACCAAATGATTTGGAGAGATGACCACACTTTTCCCGGGTGCGACGATTGGAGTAGAAGCCGCGTCCGCGATATCGCCTGGCGATCCGTAAAACAGGTTATTCACGACTTTGTCCCCGTTTGTTACGATCTCGTACCGGACATCAAGTCCTGTGATCGGGAGAGAACCTGTGTTGCGGATGACGACGACGTATGGGAGCATCGCGCTCAGCGGCTTGGCGCTCAGCACAGTTCCGATTTGTGCGGGAACCTGGCCGCTATCTGAAATCTCAACGCCCCTTATGTCGCTAGTGGTCAGTGCAATCTGAGGTTTCTGTGCCATCGCGTTGGTACCCACCATACTTCCCGCAAATGATAGCAGTATCAAGTAGGTCAACGTTCTACCCGACTGTCTCGGGACGCTGTTAAGGTCTGCGGTTTTCACAACAGATGTGTTTTTCAGCATGGCGTCGGTCCCTTGTAAATTTGTGATAAGCCTGACTGTTACACTCTGGCAATGCGGCCCTGACCTGGTCAGAAATGTCGCATCACCAAACTGACTCATAAATGAATGGTGACTTGGGTCCTTACGGCGCAGAATTGATCCTTGACCAAGCTACGTCGTCTCCAGTTGCGTAAACAATGGCGTTGCCATCAAAACCAAGAAGCGTAGGCGTGCTCCCGAGCGTCGAAGGAGCTACAGGACCCATCCGGAGTTTCGACCAAAAAGCTGACTGCCCGGACGGAAGACTTGAGAGTTCAAATAAGTGAGACGTTCGTGCCCCGTCTTGGTTGAAGCCCCGTAGGCTAGCAATAAGCAAACCATCGCTCGAAACTGCCAAACCTGTAACCCGGAACCCAGCATTGCTGTCCAGATACACGTTCTGCGACGAAAGAACCCCGGATAGTGCGTTACAGCGGTATAACTTTTCGTGCTCGACGTCATACAACACAACACCCGACCCTGCGGACCTCAGGAACACCTGCCTCGAAGTCTTCCATGCGTCACGGTAACCCCAGTTGGGGTGGGCGATCACGCCACCAACATCGCGGAAGATGTCATCTTCTGGGTCCGCGGCGCCGATGTTCGTCACCACCTGAGCACGTAATTGGAATTCCTCCTGGTCTCGGGCGCACAAATCGCATCAACCGCAGGCCCCTCCACTACGCTGCGCTGCTGCGCTCCGGCCCGGGATGACAATTTTGTTTTGTTTGCGCTACACCGAACTGAAGGCCGTGCGATCGGACTTGGTGACCGAGGCGTACAGCTGGGCGTGGTCGAACGCCGCCGCTCAGCCCCCTACCAATCATAGTTTTCCGCATACTTGTAGCGAATCAGCATATCGCCTGCAACCTTTTTAAACAGACGCTTTTCATCTTCATTCATGAGCCCTACCCATTTCCGACGGGTATCAATAATGGGCTGCTGAGCCAGCCACTGTCTGTAATGAGCCCAGGAGGTCGGCCCTACTACCTCCGGCTGGCGAGGCTCGCGTGCTTCGCGCGGATCATGCTTATTGTACGTCGTTACGATGGGATCAAACTCCTCGCCAACGAAGGTAAACACAGATCTCATTGTCTCTTCCAAGTTAACAATAAGATCCTCGAGCCGTACACACTTCACATTGTGCCGTTGCCAATGCTGTTCGCCCGCTTCATTGTCATAGGTCCATCGGTACACGCCACGCATAAAACCATCTGCTGGACCATATCTGTCCCGAAGCGATACGGCAACATCGCGACCATCACGAATCATCAGAAGGATTGTCGCATCGGGAAACGTGTCGCAGATAAGATCGATGCGATGGATATGTCGAGGTGTCTTTTCTATCCATCGTTGCTTCGCCGACGCAGCAGTCATGAGATTTGCAAGGTGAACGACAATCTCCCTTTCGCCACAACAATGGTCGTAGTCGACATTTCCATGCATGACCTTGGCCGCCCACTGCGCCATGACATCGATGGTTGGCTTACGGAACGTCAAATCTTCGTTCTCCAAAAACATAAATGTTTCCAGTGGTACCGCAAAAAGATTCTTGTGCATACCTAGCAGACGAAGCATCAACGTTGTTCCACTATGTCCACAGCCAACGACAAAGATAGGCGCCCTGGTGCGATTCATGGGTCTGTTAGGGAGAGGAAGCCATAACTATTTAACGAAGGCCGTGAGCCTTGACTCAGCGTAGTAGCGTGCCCGTTGGTCAACTCATTCAGAACAAAGTCCATTTCCTAACCTTCTCTGACATGCGTTAGACGGCTCGGCATCGCGCTATCGTACTGAATCTCTTGCTACTGCGAACCGTTTTGCGAGTACAGTTGATAAGCGGCTCCTCTAATTTTTCACTGCCACACGCTCCGACACCACGCGATATATTAACTCGTCACAGCGGTGCTCTCGCCGGAAACTGACCCGCCAGAACGAAGCGAAGTCCCCCGCGATGATCTAATTGAGTATAGCTGGCTCCGCACTCAACAGCCTGCTCTTTCTTTTCCTTGCGCAACACCTGTCTTCCCGAGGCCAACGCACTCCTTCGTCAACTTGGCGCCGACTTGAGTGCCTCCTGGACTCCTGAACTGGCATCCCGCTTCGCTTCGCGTTTGGTGGTCCGTGAAGTTTACAATTATTTCGAATGCACATTGGTAGTGTCCAGAGGTTTGCGCGCTTTCTATTTCAGCAAGAACGTTGGAAAGATTCGGGCGAGGTTGTCAAAAGCGAGGATAGAGAGCGTCCAGGAGCTCTCACACCGAGTGCAACCGTTGCAAAACCCCACTGCGACAACGTGCGCGGCGTCTACCTGCTGGAGAAGAAGAGCGGCCCGACACTTTGTTAAGTGTGCCACTTACCCGCTGATGGCTTTCGTAAATCTTCTGGGCGTATCATGAGTTTGCACGCAGCGGCAATGCCATCACGAGGCCTTTAAGTGCCTGAGAGGAGGCTTTATGAGTTTGAAGGCGTTCATCATCCTCGGTTCAGTATGTTTTTCCCAGTTGGCCAGAGTTACAGGGCAGGTACAGGGTCCCCCTCCCGAGCGCTGCCCTCCACCGGTCTTTCAAGCTCCGATAGGACAGAAGGCTGACACGCTCAGCCCCTGGCACGCGGCCCGTGCCCTTGTCAACGGGATGAACGTGTATGTGAATTACTCTGCTCCCTCAATGCAGGGTCGTGAAATCTTCGGCAGCCTCATTCCGTATGATACGGTCTGGCGGACAGGCGACAATAAGGCTACATACTTTACGACCGATACAAATATAAGAATTGGTGACTTGGCCGTTCCTGCTGGTGCCTATTCGCTTTACTCATTGCCATCACGAAGCAAATGGAAACTCATAATCAACAAGCAAATATGCCAATGGGGCACGGTCTACGACCCACAACAGGATCTGGGCCGTGTAGACATGACGGCCGCAGATCCGCCGTCACCTCCCCTCGAAACGTTCGCAATGAAGTTGGTCAGCGTGCGAGACCGCAGGCCGATACCCCTTGAGTTGCATGTCATGTGGGAAAGCACGGATGTTTACGTTACGATCACACCAGCAGCAGCCAATTTGGAGGCCCCTCGTGCGCCCCAACAATGAATCCGCCGATCCGCCAGCCAAGTATCAGGCCATACGTTCCGAGTTTCGAGGCGAGGAAGCCAGACCAGGCCGTCCCGTGCTAAACGCTAGAACCGAGCTGAACGCTAGTCCCGCGCATAGTCTAGAGCCCAGTTAGTGAACACGACTATGCCTAAGGTGATTGTGACAATAAATTCCTATCGACGGCATGCTCGCGTATCGCGGATAAGTCGGGGGACCTACTTATCAGGGGTTGAGGACGTGCTGAGTTTATTTTGCCAACTGTCGATGTAGCCAAGAGCCCCACGAGCGCGTGTTTCAAAGTCGGGCACCTCAGCAGTCGGCGCAGCAACTTGGCCCTCATTGGCAGAGGCGGCAAACCCCATGCGCCTTTGGAGTGCATGAAGTACTGTGGTGTGGCCGCGCTTCTCAGCTAAACTCTTGACTGAATCGTCTCTGACTGCATTGAATCGATCTACGAGGTAATTACGCAGAGCGGTTTCGTCGGACTGACCTGCGGCCGCCCTCAAAACCATAGGACGCACCACCGTGAGCTCTTCTTTTACGCCGTGCCGCTGAGCATAGAGGGCAGCTACAGCCTGCTCATTGCCAGCGGACGTCCCGTCCACGAAAAGCACCGCGTCGACCCCAACATTACAACCCTCGGGAAGCTTTGGAACGGTAAAGGTATACGACGCCCCGGGGTTGACACCTATCGTCGGACCGTTTTGGAGGAGGTCGCCATGCACAACCTCCATCCTGACAGCGCAAGACGCTGCCGGAGCAGCGTGGAACGCGCTTATCATAGACGTGCCGTGATTGACAAGAGTCAGTTCTTGGGCCCCGTTCTGCAGGGTGTGTACGGTCACCGAGTAGGCTGGTACCGTCTCTGCGCCCAGACGGCCTAGCAGGAGGAGGGCCAACGCGGTATATGTCGCGGCGTTCATACAAGACTCCATTCCACGTCTGCCACTATGGGCTCGGCTGCAATCGCCAGAGTCACGACTTGTCTATGTAAGACAGTCATTTACATAGTAGTAATAATCTGTTTCATCAAAGTTTGTTTCTTCTGAGGCCGCCTCGCCATAAGGATAAGGGCTCGAGCATGTACACGCGGCACCCCAGTCTTCATACGGAGTGTATCTGTAGACATATATAAGAGCCTGCGTAGGGCTAGATTGCTCGCCATCAGTGTCAACCGTGAAGTATGCCTGTTGCACTGACTTTTCTTGGTCCATGCAGTTGTAAAAGGTTGACGTACATACACCGTAGCCGCCGAATTCACCTACTGAATGTATGGTTAAGCTTCCCTCTATCTTGTAATAAACGCCAAAATTCTGGTAGCCGCAAGTAAGCGATGTCAGGTCATTTGCATAGGGACTTCCATCGGCCAGACTGCAAGCCGCCGTTACTTTGGCAGAGTACACCATGCTACAGACAAGCACGGATAGCACTATACCTACAGACAGAAAGCATTTCATTAGCCTAAATATCATGAACGTCCTCCGGAGGGCTTCAACTGATGTAGCCGGCCTTTCTGAGTAGTGTCTCTGTTTCGGTTACTGCTAGTCCCCTTATGAAATATGTAGCCTGGTCAGCTAGGTCATGGCGCCGAAGAGTAGTGCGACCAACTGATCACATCATTTTCTGACAGGTATACCAGGTTATTGCCGTCGACCCCTAATAGGCGCCTGATGGGGCTCGTTCTACTAGTAAGTAGTTGCGATTCATCGCCCCATCGTACGTCGTCTGCTGTCGCGCCCGGAGCAATCCGATACAGCCGAACTGCGGTTTTGTTTACGGCCGAGTCAGATCTAAAACTCGTAAATATTGCGCCATTCGCAGTCACAGCAAACCCGGTTGGGACCATCGAGTGCGGAGATCCTTCAGATGTATATCGCACCGAGAGGACGTTAGTGCGAGCATTGTAAAGGTACAACCGGCCGCTCAGCTGATCGAGCAAATAAATATTGTCTCCCCCGATCGTCAAGAACGTCTCGCCCCGGGCTCTCCATGCACCCACATACCCAGACACGTAATCCGACAAAGAGCTGTCAGAGCTAACAACCTGTTTGCCGTCGTTGTCGTATGGAATCGCGCCTGTTGCCGCGCCGTCGGAGATCCCGGCTGCGATATAGGCGACGTCGGCCCCCCAACGTGGAAGGAGGTGGTCGAGCAGGCGGCCGGTCGCGCTGTAGTGCCGAAGCATGGAGTAATTTGGCCAGACTCTCTGCGTGCCCCTAATCTCCGAATGCTCTGCGCCAACACACCAAACGGAGCCGTCGTCAGCCAAAGCGATCCGAGTGGCCAAGTAGGTGCCGGTGGGGAAATAGCGTGCGTCCTTTCCGTACAAGTCAGACGTTGCGATAAAGGGGATCTTACTGCCGTCGTCCATTATGGCTTGGCCCGCAACTGCCAAGCGGTCACCGGCGCCGACGTCCACCGAACTGATAAACAAGGCGTCCGCTTTGGGCGGCCATACCGCGAGCGCGTGGTCGGCTGATTGTCCAGTTGCATTGTAGAGGAAGATATTCAACTGATCTTGCGAGGCCGGCTGATGAAGAAACTGGATAAGATAGCCATGACTAAATACGGGGGAAGTCGCCCCTGGCGGCGCCGTGTTGATAAATGTGGCTGTCTTATAAGGCCCTGGAGACAACGGAGCAGTAGTTGCGCCCGTTAGCTTGGTCTCATGTGCAATCAGGATCGCGCTACCAGCCACCAGGAATGCTACGGTCAGCAGCGGTCTCGTCACCGTTACTGTCGAACCGCTTATGCGCATACGGAGACCTCCATGTCGTTCTGATCCGGCGGCCTAGGACTAACCGCCAGGTGAAGAAGCCCGGTGGAACCGACCTCCGGAGAGGCGCACCCCGATCGAAGCTGACGCAGCTCCACATGAAGAGGCGGCTAACTCGTTTTCAATTAAATGGTGCCAATTGGGTCACCATCGGGTCCACGTTGAGCGTTAAAGGGGCGTTACCTACGCAAAAGACTTTAGTATAAACCGTCAGCACCGCCACCATCACCACCACCACCATCGTCACCGTCACAAGAAAAAAACATCGGATTGATAGAATGCAGTGAAGTCGACCGCAAAATCTGGACTAACCCCTAGATTTTCGACCTTAACAAAAGGCGAGAAATTAGCGATTCGCAACAAGTACGGTGTGCCTGATCCAGGGCTAACAAATCCAAGCCTAACCGCAGGAAGTATGCGCGCCTTTGAATGTAGCTTTGTAAATCTAACTGCGACTTGTTTTAGCTCGCCTCGATCGGAGTACGTTATAGCTGCTGCTCGGACTTTACTGCCACCACCTACAGGCAACAACACTAGACGAATGAGCACTGTGAATAAAGCTGTGATGAGGAAGAGGAACAGACGACGTTGAGCAGTGAGCAGTCGGGCCATGCACAACCCCCTCCTAAAATTGCGTACCAGTTTGCACCAGTCGCCGCAATGTCAAATAAAAAAATGCTCCGCAATGATTAAATCCTCTTAGAAAGAGCTCCAGAAGAACGCCTATCGTGGCGCCCGTTAATAGACGGCTCCGGTAAATCGGATCCATCTCTGCGCAAGAATCCGGACTTTCCTGGCCGGCATTTAGCCGCCCGCCATGGACAGCTCAGCAATAGGCCGCGCACACCCTCAAAGGGGTGCCCGTGAGATGGGACGGAGCCCCCAGAAAATCAAATTTTGAGAGACATGTTGAAACAAGGGTCAGCAGGCCGGTTCCGCCTCGACCAAAGGCGTAGCTTAGCTATCGCCGCTCGCAAGCACACAGTTGACCATCAATCGTCGTGATGTAGCATCGATCATTCCGCTCATCACAAACGATCTTGTTCGTAATCTTTTCCGCCATACAATGGGTGCCGGTTAATGATTGTGTGTCGGAATCAAATTCGAAAATATTGCCGGCTGTCGATGCGAAATATATGCGAGCATGCCACCTGCTTGGAGAGGAAAAAAGCTTGGCACCTGCAAAATATTTGGAAACAGGGTTGCCATTACCCACACTGAATGCGTACAGATGTTTATCAGTTGAACAGACATACACAAGATCTTGATGGATAAGAGGCTCAGAATAAATTATGGCCTGGGTGGCGGCCTTCCAGGCAACTTCTCCAGTGTTGGCTCGCCAGGCATACACGTGCTTATCAAATGAGCCGCAAATGACCAGACCAGTTTTTTCGTCATAACAAGGCCTAGCTTTTATAGCTCCGTTCGTCTTGGCGCACCAACGAAGCTCGCCAGTAGCGGCATCTGCGCAGAAGATCTCGCCGGTGTTGCTTCCGACTACCACGCAGCCGAGCGTCTCCACAAAGCATGGACTGCAATGCACAAGCCCCTCTATCGGCAACTCCCAACATTTTTCTCCCGACCGACTATCCAGGGCTACAAGGCTTCCCCGCCTACCAGGTATTGCATGTTCTAATCCCACGAAGACCCTGCCCAGCGTGGGTGAACAGCACGGTGAGGAACCAATCCAATCGGCCTCGACAAACTGCCACTGCGGGCGGCCGCTCGACCTTTCCAGTGCGTAGAACACGCCGTCATAGGCGCCAAAATAGACAAGATCTCCGTGAATCAGAGGCGAAGAGCGAATCCCCTTGTGTTTATCCGTTCCAGCCGCAAATTTCCACCGAACGACCCCGGTGCGGGAATCGACGGCGTAAAATATACCCGAATCTGTTCCGTAGTACAGGGAATCATCATCGAAAGCCGGTGTGGATTTTGGGACCAGGTCTGGACTCTTCGGGTTGCCAGGATCCAGCTTCCAGAGCTCGCGAAGAATTTGGCGCTCTTCCGTTCTCTGAGCAGGTTGCGCGGTCTTGTTTACTCCGAGTTCGTCAAGGCTAATGAGGGATTTTAAATTGATTCCACTGTGAAGTAAATGGTCACCGATTCGTGCGACGCCAAAATCAATCAGCGCTACCACGTGGGAAAGCCGGCGGTCGATTTTAGAAAGCGCCACCTCTGATGAAACTATGCTATTGCCGCCATTGATAATGTCGTCGACAAAAATGATTGGCCGTTCATTGACTGTTCCCTCGATCTGTCGCTGCCTGCCGGTATCCTTTCTTTCCTTTCTAATTACAAACCCGTTTACTGCGTGGCCTCGTCTGAACGCAAACGACTGAATGGCGGTCATTAGCGGGATACCTGTCATTTCGACACAGCACAACTGGAAGGGGAGGCGTTTTTCCAGATATTCCCAGAAAAGAGATGCAATTGCGAATGACATTTCTGGATCGAAAAGAGCGATTCGCGTATCGATTAACCAGTTCACGGGGCTTCCGGTACCCGATACTATCGATTCGTCTTCAGCGCGGATTACGGAATTATCTCTTAGGAATAATACTAATTTCGACCTGAGGAGGGACGGGGGCGTGGCGATGAATGGCAGCTCGTTTGTCTCTCGCATCGGCATGGCTCAATCACCCCCTGGGCTACCGGAAATAAATGTCCCAGAGTAGCTTAGAAAATATCAAATATAAGATGAACTCTCCATTGATCAGATGGATTGGCGCTCTCGTGTAGAGCCTTATTATCAAACCACCACAGTTCCCCCGGGTGCATTACGACTTCCTCATCACCTGATTTCAGATGGGAGCCGCTATCGCTAATCAGGACGAAGTGGTAGCGATCTCTGGTCGCATAATAGGCGCCGGCATCAATGTGCGGATAGACGACGGCCTGTGGAAGCAGTCGTACATAAAGAGCGCGCTCCAGCGACCCCTGCACGTGGTCCGCAATATGCCACAAGAATGACATCGTCGCAGGAAACGCGGCCGCGAAGCGTGTGGCACGCGACTCATGGATATCTTCGGTCTTGCGCTTCTCTCCTGATTTTCTATCAACAGCACGCAGAGGGATCGATTGGGTATGTCGCTGAACTTGGATTCTGCTCTGACGGCTCTGGTCTTCGGACCATAAGGAATCATTGCGCGACACTTCCTCACGGAGAATTTTTAGAGTCTCGTCCAATCCGGGAAGAACAACTTGTCTGAAATGCCTCACCTCAACATACCTTCAATGAAACGGCTTAAGATCCAATCAGTCACAGATTGCCGAGAACCAGTCTCGACGAAACTCCAAAAGTAGTATGCCATTTTCCAAAAGGCTGCAACAAATATTAGTCACGGTCCCGAGCCGGATTGAAGAGGTAACCCCTCGAACTCTGTCACGACCGTCACGGTGGAGGAGTTCGCAAGGAACCTTCGTACGATCGCCGGAGTCCATGGGGGCAGCCCCGTGGTCGACTCGACTGGCTTGAAGGAGCCTGGGCGTTGTGAACTGAAATGAACGGCCCGAAGGCTCCCTGCGAAAGCAGGCGCCGACGGCGTTCCCTCTTCAATGCTCCCGACAGACAGCTCCGACTGAAGCTGACGCTGGGCACGGCATCGCGTCCGGCCTCACGGTGGATCAGGTAAACGAGCGACCTTTTCCCATGGGGCTGCCAATGAGGGTTTGTACCGGGGCAAAAACTGGCGTGATTTGATAGTACTGAGACGGTTGAGCGCCCCTGTATGTGATTGAAACCCAGAAAGTTTGGCCCCCACCCCTACTTTCAGGGCCAGGTGCTAAGCTACCTTCTGTCAGAGCCAAGGGCTCTTCGCCATCACACCACTCGTATCTCCATCATCTGTGGTCAACAGGATGGCTGAGGCCGGGTCTATGCGATTCAAGCTGTCTACCTGCTCTTTTCAGCCATCACAAATGCGGCGGGGGCCACCGCGCGATGAAAGATGTTCGGTTCACCCATAGTCCCGTCACCCGGATCGCAATCGTTCGGCATTCTGGCCGCAAAGAAGGATTGTAGACAGTTTATGGAGTCACAGATTGTTTGGTTCACTGGAATGAGCGGAGCAGGCAAGACTACGTTGTGTCATTCTGTTGCCGAACGACTGCGCCTCCGGAGCTACCAAGTCCAAATTCTTGATGGAGATGAGATGCGCAAGGAGTTGTGCGCGGATTTGGGCTTCAGTAACGATGATCGCCGGGAGAATGTTCGGCGTATCTCGTATGTCGCTACACTGATCGCGCGGAACGGCCCCATAGTCCTCGTAGCCGTAATCTCACCGCTAAGGTCAATGCGGGAAGCCGCGCGGAGAACCATCACTGGATCGACTACTCATTTTTGCGAGGTTTTCGTCGATGCTCCACTTTCGGTATGCGAGGCACGGGACGTCAAGGGGTTGTATCGGCGAGCTCGAGACGGCCAGATTCCAAATTTTACGGGTATTGGATCGCCTTACGAGCCGCCGTTATCCCCAGACGTGATTTGCCATACCGCATTGGAAACTGTCGCAGAGAGTACCAATATAGTTCTTGAGGCTGTTTTGACGCAACGCTTGTCGAGGCACAATGAAGTCCTACCCCTACGTAACGAACGCCGCAGCTTGGCGGTAGACTTCGACGGTGTCATCGCTGATTACGATGGCTGGCGTGGGCGGGAAGTTCTTGGAAGGCCGCGACAAGACGTCGTAAAGGCACTTCGAATTTTGGCGGCCGAAGGGTGGAAGATAATCGTCTACACAACGCGGCACTCGGAAGACATCATCCAGCACTTGCAGGCTTGCGATGTTCCGTTTGATGAGATAAATAGGAACTCAGACTATCAAAACCAGGGCAACAAACCTGTCGCCACGGTTTACTGGGACGACCGAGCACTCCGCTATTCGGGAAATGCAATGGATGACTTGGAACTGATCCGCTCATTCCGCACGTGGAGCGGCAGAAAGTAAGCTGAGTCAGTTCTTGTTCTCTGGTTTGCTCGCTAATATACCGATAATCCGCAGGTCCTCTGATCTCGGCATTCAATGGCTTGCATCGTGCCAACTTGCGAGCACTTCAGGAAACAGAATTGTACACGCTCTAAGGGCTGGAGAAGACTGCTCAAGCGAACACTGGCCGGGCAATTCTGATCCCCTTCGACTTTAAATAGATTGCGGCCTCGATGAGTGACGGCCAGGCTTGGAGTAACTGTCCGAAACGAAGCGTTAGGCGCTGTGCGAGAGCCAAACGTTCTCCCGCTGCAAGGTCACTCTCCTCTGCTAAGATTGACTTGCGCAGTCCTGCGGGTGTCAGCCGTTCCGTTAAAACGTCAATGTGAGCCCGGATGTCGCTTGACCAATAGTGAGGAGCCTCAGGGAAACGAAGCTGCCGGTCGAGGCGCTCTATACGCCGCCCCACGCTCATCCAAAGGCAGGTTTGAAGAACTTCCTCAAAGTCACGGGCGGTGAACATCCCTATGCTGGAAAGATGCCCGCCCAATGCCAAGAGCGCTTTCGTCGCGTCCCCATCAAAGCCGGCACTAGTCCACATCCCTATCAGGGCCTTTAGAACAGCATAGTAGGGTACTGCATAGCCAGACCGTGTAAGGTCTTTCGCGCTATTGCCCCTTCTCTCAAGTGGCGAATGCAAGAGGGCCCAGGGAAGGTAGGCGATAAGGGAATCGCTGAAGCAGCTAACGAGAATTTTTCCGAACACCACATCCAAACCCCTTAAGGGCATGAAGGGTGGGAGAATAGTTCGGTGATCATACGCCAGCGCGGTCGACTGACAATAAGCTCCGGTCCCAACAGTCAGGCACGTTGGTGATCGAAAGATCTGCCGCGTGAGCGATAACTTTCGATACAACTTTTCACTAATCGTGAGCTGATCGTAGGTGTATTTATCTTTCCACAAATAATAGGCTGGATACTTTGCTCCCGAATCGCCATAGATCCCGTTCCACGAGACTCTAATCTTTGCTGCCCCCCGCTCTAAGCGGCACTTAGAGTCTGCGTTGAGACGTCGAAACGTCGCAGGTATCTCAGGACGCCCCCGAAATAGGGCTCCCAGCGATGTCCCAAGAACACTTTCATTAAGCGCGATTATGTCAACATCGCTATCAGGGTGTTGTCTTAGCAATGCTCGTCGGTCCTGGAACAAAGTGACCCTTGTCGGATCCTCCACTGACGTTACTTCGACTGTCTGACGTATATCCCCGGTTGCGCTTGGTCGACAAACTACATCATCGTCAGCACTCAGGAAGCACTCACCCACTGTTTCAAGAAATAACGCATTCCGATTCGGACCGCAGGCTCTTTTCGCGCCGCCCTCTTGATGAAACAGTGCAAAGTTAACAATATCCGACTGTATCCCACTATGCTGTGCCAACAACTTACTGTAACAGTGTTTCTCGGGCAGCCCTGCGAATTTGAACTCGAACTCCGGATGGCTTCTGCTCAGCTTCACCAAACACGCCAAATTCGCTGCCTGCTGTGAAGGTAGATCCGAATCGTCTGCGACGATCACCCGAAGCTTTCTGCCATGTTTTCTAAAATTCTCTAAAAAACTTCCTAGGCATCTTCGAAGTGCTTTCGGGCGGTTCCCCGTCGGTACACCGAGGCTCACGATAGCCGCGTTCAGGCTAACTTCGTGGTCTTCGTGACGCATTATCTGCGCCCTCAGGTCATCACTGGACAGTTCCATAAAATATGAACTTAACCTTGGGCATTTTACCATTCGACTCAAAGGTGAAGACTCATCAGTATCCGCCAACGGTAAATGGCAACCGCGAAGATCAGACACGAGTGGGGCGTAACACTTCAAGCGGTATATGTACGCTCAGCAACGCGATCAATTTGTGGGCAGTGGAACTCGAAGAATTGAGTCAGCGAGTAGGTAGCCAATCCGGACGAGCCGATGAAGCGCGCCGCGCGCGATGGATGTTGGTTTTGGACGCTGGTCGTCCATGGGCCCTGACCCGGGACAAGCTTGACTGCACCGGTACTTACATGGGCCGGGCGGGGCAAGCGGTTTGTACAGGAACGCCCCGCGGGGCTGTTTAGTCGTCACGCCGGGCAGACACCGACTAGGCTGACGCCCGTTTTGGAAGCACGCATTTTGTCCGATATTACGGGATTTACCGGAGGTTAGAACAGAGAACACTTGACGCGCGACCGTGGAGGGTATTATGAATTCGTGTGTCAGACAAAGCACGCTGCACCGCGGTAAATATCAATGAATCTGGGACGGCAGGTTGCATGAACGATTCACGAACTCGCAAATTCTCCGTCGAGCTGGACCCTTATGGTCGACCCGCGAAACCGTTGGAGAGCGTTCGTGTCCTCGCGAAGCAGTCGCCAATAGAGATCGGAGACTTCGCGTCACTCTCTTTCCACCTCACTGATCTTGCCGCGCGGCGGGACTATCTGCCATTTTTCACGGAGTTGGGGAGGGCCCAAAGCATCTACTCTGAGCCCGAGCACATTGCGGCGCTTACCGGTTTCCAGGCAATGCTTCGAGGCGATCTCGCTCGCGCGGCCGCAGGATTCCGATTCGCCCTGAGCCTCAACCCCCGGCTCGAGGTATTCACCCCGCTAGCTATGGCGTCGATGCCAGGCCCGCCTTACTCGGACCATCTCCGTGTCCTGCATAGCATCCTTCATCCGCAAACTTATCTTGAAATCGGCATCTTTATGGGCGATACATTGCGATTTGCAGAGGCAGAGACAAATGTCATCGGCATTGATCCTTCTCCTGCCTTACGCAAACCATGCGCACCAAACACCGAGGTCTACGGCGTCACGAGCGACCAGTTCTTTGCGGAATGGGCTCCTAGCGTACTTACCAAGCTGCCACCCATCTCCCTCGCGTTTATCGATGGGATGCACCTCTTTGAGCAAGTACTACTGGACTTCATCAACGTTGAAACCTACTGCGATCCTAGGGGAGTTGTGGCGCTTCACGATACTCTTCCGATCGCTGAGGTCCCCTCTGGTCGTTTCCAAAATTCCCGGTACTGGTGCGGAGATGTGTGGAAAGTGGTCAATTGCCTTGAACACTTTAGACCCGATTTGCATATCCTCACATTGCCGACATTTCCTTCTGGTTTAACTCTACTTGCCGGTCTCGATCCTACGAATAACGTGCTGCGGGAATCCTTTCAAGACGCCATCCAACAGTTCTCCGATCAACCTTTTTCCAAATGTGAAGAACTTCTCGCTCGCGCGCAAGCTGCCGTCCCGAACGATTTCACCGAAACCTCAAGCATGATAACGACCGGTCACAACGTTTGACGCAAGAGACGTTTGTACGGCGATGGACTCTATGAAAACATTGGCAATCATCTTAGAGTACTGCGGTGGGTTTCGGACAGATTGTCTTTTCGAGCGAATCCAATTGTGGAATCCAGGCCGCGTTATTGAGGTTTTAGACAATGCCAGCCCGCGTAACCGATGCACTTGCATTACACAACAGAATACGGAAAACACATATGTAGGGGGTGGCATCATCGATTGTTATCGGTTGGCAGAGGCACGAAATTGTGACAACCTATTTCTTGTAGTTAATGACATCGAGCCCGCCACGCCGATTGTGATTGAGCAATTCGAGGAAGCACTTGACAAAGACCCGGCATTGGTTCAAATTGCGGCGTCCATGACATTTGACTCTATGCCTCACGCCATTAATTACCCATGGATGCTGACCCAACCTTCAAAACGATTACGACGGGTCCCGCATTCCGATCTACTCTGTTGCATAATTCGGAACTCATTCATCAGGTCGTTTAATGGATTTCCGCCGTCGTGCGGAGGGTGGGGGTACGACTGGGAGCTCGCTCATCAGGCCCGTCTTCAAAGGCTGAAAATTGCCGCTGCAGACTGGTGTGTAGTGAGGCACGAAGATAGAGTCTCAGTCGAGAGCGCGGCCGCGGGATCAAAACGCAGCAAGTATGACGAGATGTTAACTGTGTATAAGAAGAGGTATCCAGAATCTGAATTTACCATCAAGCGTACCATTGCGGAGTATTGGAGGGACAATAAGCTTCAGCTTGTTGACTAGCTCGGACTTGCCCGGCGCGCATTCCCCACAGGTGCGTTCTAGCGGCAATTGACCTCCGGTCATGCTGATCGGCCGCAGATCTGTGGCAACCGTGCTTGACAACATTGTCTTGACAGGGAGTAGCCCATAGGATGCGGTCCGACGTTGCGCAAATTCTAGTCGCCATACCAGAGCTGGCACATGTCGCTCTGCGCGAGGGAGCGGTGACGTATACCCCGCCGTTGCGCAATCTCTGCGAGTTTCGGTGTCGTCCAGTGCTGTCGTACCTCAGCCGGTATTCAAGCCTGCGTGGGTTTGGGGGGGAATATTTTCTGTGCCTTTACGACGGTTGGCGCGAATACTCCGCCCCTTCAGTGAATCCCATCTTCGTGCCGTGGCGCGAAGTCGACGCGGCTCGATTTGCGGGAGTGGGCTCTGAGGGCGAGCCTCGGTTCCTTCATCGCTACGCCGACGGCATATTTCCAGTGCTACCTCTGCCGGTCTTGGCTTTTTGTCGGCATGTCGGAGACGTCAACACACTCCTGATACCGGACGCCTCCTACCTTAATAATCAATTTAAACCTTTGTGCGACCAAGTAGCTGAACACGATATTGACTGGGATGCCAAGGACGGGCGCACGCTGTTCTGGCGGGGCCGTCGACGCACTGCTCCTTACCCCGGCCAAGTGCATCCCCATCCGCGAGATTTCATCACCTCGCAGACAGCCGCGCTTGTAAATGCGTCCTATTCAGCGGATACGCCTGTAGCGCAGCAACTTCAGCACAAATACCTCATCGATGCAGACGGAATGGTGAATGCGTGGAGTGGCTTGTTCTGGAAGCTTAGGTCGAACTCTGTTCCGGTCAAACTCAAATCGCATTGGGAGCAGTGGTACTACCCACTCTTGCAGGATGGAGCCAATCTTATTCTGAGCGATCTGAACCTGGCTCACACGTACGAAAAACTCATCAAGGACGACGATCGAATATGCGCGATTGCGCAAGCAGGAAAAAAGCTTGCCAGCCGGCTCACGTACGAGTTTGCCTGTGAAGAATACACGATCGCGTGATCTGTCTCTCGGAGGCAAATCAATGGCCTTCTCGTGCCGGCAAAGGCTTTGCCTGCCTCTGGTTTTTTGGCTCTTGAACGTAGATGTAAATCCCGCTCAAATTGACCATTTGTCTCATACCCACTGATAGGTGGTTCGCCGGCCACTCCAAAGCTCAGGGCCACTCCATCGAGAAGAGAAAGGAGCCAGGTCGATTCCAATGAACCGCCAACTCAATGCCTTACAGGCACTGTACTTTCTACCTAACCGACTGAGGGTGGCGCTTCTGCGTTTCGGCGAAATCAAAGTCGGCGACAATGTTACGGTCTTGGGCGGTACATTTTTTGGTTCTCATAAGTGCGAGATCGGTTCGAACTGCTTTGTCAGCGTGCGTTGCCTCATAGACGGATCGGATTGGGTTCGCATTGGCAAGAATGTTTCCATCGCTTCCGGCGTCCAGCTCATTACAGGTAATCACATGATTGGGCGAGCAACACGCCGGGCCGGCCCTCACAATGATGCGCCAGTTACAATTGGCGATGGATGCTGGCTTGGCGCATCCTGCATCATTCTGCCCGGCATTATGGTGGCCTCCGGGTGTGTAATAGGCGCTGGCGCAGTGGTTACCAAAGACACATTGCCAAACGGTGTTTATGCAGGGATTCCTGCGCGGCGGATCAGGGACCTTTGATCGTCCCGACGATGCCAAGGGGAGCGGGTTTCCAAACCCGCGAGAAGTCTCCGGTCCATGTACTTCAGGGCTTTAGAAGCCCTGGTGGTGGGGCGTCCAATTCCACCCTTAGAGACGCCGAGGATCAGGAAAGCAGCTCCGGTGCCACTTTATTTCGCCAAGCCCCAGACTTTCACCCCGCAAATTGTATCTATACAAATATGTTCGCTTACGCTTGACACACCCTCAAGGGTAAAGCGCCGTCGTGCATTTAGGCCTAAATCGACGGGTACCCACGAGACCCACCTCTCGTGGAGTGTACCCAGGACGCAAGGTCGCGATGCATGTATGCAGAGCATCCTGGCGGATCTTCCCGCCAGTGCAACCGCTCGTTTTCGATGGAAACGAGCACCGTAGAAGTGGCTAATCATGACAGAAAACCAGAAGATGGGCACAACCTCGCCTTGCGCCCCTGCCCCCGCCCAGGCAGATTCCCAGCGTTCCACCAAACCGCCTGACCCGGCTTCGCCGCCAAATACAGCCCTGCCCACTGCCGAACCGCTTGACGAGCAAAAGGCTTACCGGCAGGCGCTAAGGTCCATATTCGACAAACTTGCGCTCTATGGCCTCGCCGGAGAAGCCGTGCGCACCCTGGCCCCGCACACCGAGGCCCAGCCCGAGGCCATCCTCCTGCAACTGCTCACCGCCTTCGGCAACGTGATCGGCCCCGGCCCGCACTGCAAGGTCGGCGCCACCCGTCACACCTTGAACCTCTTCGTCGTGCTCGTCGGAGAATCCAGCAAAGCGCGCAAGGGAACCAGTTGGAACCAGATCGCCCGTCTCTTCGCCGAAGTGGATCCCGCCTGGGCCGAAAATCGTGTCACCAGCGGCCGACTCACCGTCCGCGGCCTCACCGGAATCATGGGCCAGCAGGCAGGCGACCGCCGTCTGCTCGTGCTCGCCGAGGAGCTTGCCTCCGTGCTGCACACCATGAGCCGCAGCCGCTCCCAGCTCTCCCCGTTGTTGCGCTGCGCCTGGGATAGCGTAACCCTGCGCCTCCTCGACCGTGATCGGCTCGTCCACGCCAGTGGAGGCCACCTCAGCCTCATCGGTCACATCACCCAGCGCGAGCTCGCGGAGTCGCTTCACCGCACCGAAGCCCACAACGGCTTCGCCAACCGCTGCCTTTGGGCCTGCGTCGAGCGCGGCCAATGTCTGCCCGATGGCGGCAACCTCGACCCCGAAGAGCTCTCCGCCATCGCCCGCCGTCTCCACCGTGCCGTCGAGTGGGCGCAAGGTCAGGGCGAAATCCTCTTTCGCCGCGATCCTGCCGCCGCCGAACTTTGGAACGACTACTACCCCACTCTGAGCCAGGCCCAAACTGGCCTCCACGGCGCCGCCACCGGCCGCGCCGAAGCACAAGTGTTGCGCCTCAGTGCCCTCTACGCCGCTCTTGACTGTAGTCCCATCATCCAGTTGCCTCACCTCCACGCGGCTCTCGCCCTGTGGGACTACTGTTCCTACTCCGCGGCCTCCCTCTTCGGCGACTGCGTCGGAGACTCCATTGCCGATCGTGTCCTCGAAGCCCTGCAAGCTTCGTCCAGCGGCCTTTCCCGAAGCCAGATCTGGAACCTCTTCCATGGCCACGTCGGCAGCGGCGCGATTGATCAGGCCCTCGAAAAACTCCGCTCTCTCGGAGTAGCCACTTGTCGTCGCCTTTCTGGCCGCGGTCGCCCCGCTACTCTCTGGTTCGCCGCCGGCCACGAACCCGAACAGCAGACGGAAGAACCCGAAGGATTTACTCATGAGGACTTATTACGCTTAATACGCACCTTTTAGTCATTTCGCGAACCGCCCAAACGCAAAGAATCTCCGCCGGAGGGGACTTAGTACGCTTAATACGCACCATTTAAGCATTTCGCGAGCCCCGGAGGGGCGATTGATCGTAGCCCAGGATGGAGCGCGCAGCGCGGAATCCTGGGTTGGCCCAATCCTCATGATTCAGTCCCGTACCGGATTTCCTGTTCGCGGCGCTAGAGAGGGCAGCGTATGCGGTTTTCTGTACGGAAAACCGCATGAAGATTGAGACGCCACCGACCTTCGTCAGGAAATCCGGGGTAGGGACGGCTGATCGCAACCTCCCTGTGCAATCCACCTCTCCGTGAGAAGTGCAAGCTAGTACTATTCGTCGGAAATCTTCAGGCATTCCTGGGGTGCAGTCCCAAAAAAGCTCTATTCCTTAGCGAGGAAAACGTCAGCCGGAAGCTTGAATCGCGCACTCAATCTGCGCACTTGCTCCAGAGTGAGTTTTCGTTGGGAGGCCAGGAACATCGAGACCGCGCTCTCCGATCCGAATTGGGGAATCAAATCCCCTTGTCTAAGGCCTTGTTTTCTAATCAGGAATCGTACGACTGAACTTGGGTCCGCGGCAGGTATGGGGTAATGAGCCTGCTCGTAGCGCTCCACCAGGAGGGTCAGAAGTTCGATTGCTTCGGCTTCAGAGGGAGAGGGGCTTTCCAAAGCGGTCAGTTGGAAAAGAGTCTCCGTATATGCTGCGAGCTCCTGGTCATTATGAATGAGACGGGGAGAGCCTTGGGCGATCATGTCCGCCGGGTTAGCGAGAAATTTCTTCATTTCGCTCCGCCCCTCTATCGTACCCGTCGCTGACGTACTAGCCAACAATCACGGGAGGTGGGGTATATCCAAAGCTTGCTTCCAGCGCGGCGGCAACGCCTAAAACCCGTTCGTCCTCGAATGGACGCCCTGCGATCTGCACCCCAATGGGCAGTCCCTCCGGCGACTGCCCCACGGGCACAACCGCCGCGGGTGCGCCCAGCAGATTGAACCACTGCGTGTAGCGCATGGCGTCGAGATAATCGACTCGTTGCCCGTCCACCTCCCAGGCGCGTTCTCCGTGGCGAAAGGCGGGAACCGCGCAGACCGGGCACAGAAGAATGGGGAACTTCTCCATCTCGGCCAGCATTTTACGGCGAACGAGATCGCAATCCATCCATGCGGAAAGCAGCTCGTGCGAGGAGAGCGGCGGCTCGCGGTGCGCGATGGCGAGAAAATCAAGAAACGTCGGGCTCAACTCTGATTGCCGTTCCCGCACCAGGGGATCGAGAAGCATGGCTCCGCCGCGGACAAAGAACTTCCACCAGAGCTGCCGCGCCTCCTCAAGTGCCTGGGGACGAAAGGGATGCACATTGAAGCCCATGCCTTCGAGTGTTCGCGCCGCATCACGCACCGCTTGGCGAGTTTGTGGGGTTACCGGGCCATCGTCTTCAAAGAAGCCGATGGGAATGCGCCTTAGATCGTCCAGCGACTCATTTCTAAGCCCGACCGGCGGGCTGACCGGGTCCAGGGCATCTTGTCCGGAAAGGGCGATGAACAGCAGCGTGACATCGCGAACGGTGCGCGCCATGGGCCCAATCGCGCCAAGAATAGCAAACGGTCCATCGCAGGCGGGCAGATGACCGCGACCGGGGATGCGTCCTGGCGTGGGCTTGAGCGCGCATATGCCGGTAAAGTGGGCGGGCTCGCGCACCGAGCCTCCGCTGTCGCTGCCCAGGCCACCGGCGGACAGGCCTGCAGCGACCGCTGCTGCTTCACCGCCACTCGATCCGCCGGCGGTTCGCTCCAGATCCCAGGGATTCGCCGTGCGCCCGTAGAGCCGGTTGTCCGTTTCGTATGCCATCAGGAACTCAGGACAATTGGTGGTTCCCAGGATCAGCCCACCAGCCTGCTTAAGGCGCTCCACCACAGTTGCATTTTCGTGCGGAATGTGTCCACGGTTCAACAAGCTTCCAATCTCGCAGCGGTATCCGGCGGTCGCGATCGAAGCCTTGATGGTCAAGGGCAAACCGAAGAGAGGACCGCGGGGGCCACTGGAGTTCTTGAGCGCAAGGGCCTGTCCGCGCACACGATCCGCATCAAAATCGACCAGCGCGCGCAGTTGAGGATTCAGGCGTTCGATCTGCCCGATGTGTTCTTCAGCGAGTTCCGGCACAGAGATTTGTCCACGCTTGAGCATGGACAGAAGCTCGACCGCCGGTAAGACGGTGAGACCGTTCACTGCCCGGGCTTGACCGCCGGCGGCTGCATCACCCGCGGCTCATAGTGAAACTGGTATTGCTGCGCGCCCCGGCCGGAGTCGAAGCGGTCGTTCCACTCCAGCTCATACTCCATCCGCTGATCATCCAGCGGATAATGCTCGCTTGCCGGATAGGGATATGTGCTCATGCCGTGGAAAGGCATGTCTGCAACGGTGAAGGGGCTCGCCTCGTAGAAATCCATATCCTTGACAAATCCGTTGGCATAGAAGAAGTAGTCACGCTTCCAGCCCCGTGGCAATGGAGGCAGCGATGCGGTGCTGAATTCCAAATCGATATCTTCACCACTGCCGAAGATCACAAATTTTTCGTCGACTGACTGCAGTAGTGGGGTGACTTCTCCGTAGCGCGTATAGCTGCCACGCGAGCGGGTGAACGGCCCGGTCTGGCTGATGTGCTGATAGTTATAAGTGAGATCGCCCGGCGTCTTGCCGTCAATCTGTTCCGGGTAACCGCGAAAGGCTAGCTGCGCAGAGGCCAGAGCCAGCTCGGTTTGATGCATGCGGTGTGGCAACTCCGGTCCGTTGTCGACCAACGCCTGATCCCAATAGATCTGCAGATTGGTCACCAGCCGGATGCGGCGCGTACCCGGCGGCAGCTTGCCACTGAGATCCACGACGATGGTGCGCGGCAGCCCTGCGGGAAAACCCATATCGTCGATGACGCGTTTCCAGCTGCCGTCAGGTAACTGGGCTTCCACGTAAGGCGGCATAGGCTCAAGCCCCGCTTGCCATGCGGCATACATGGAGCTCGCCGAAAAATACTCAATGAAGCCGTGCAGCAGCAGGCGAAGGGGATTGGCGGCGTTCCACTTGCCCAGGTCGAGCGTGAGCACGTGCTGGTTGGCAAAGCCGGCAAACGACAGGTCGGTGAAGTCGCGAACGTAATTGTGATCGCGCGCACGCAGCAACTCGCTCACGTCGTGGCCCTGGTCGTCCCATGCTCCGGCGAGAGGATGCGCCTCCGCGCTGAGGACGGGGCGGCCCGAAGCAAAAGGAGGCTCATTGAGAAAGCGCTCGTTCGGATATACCTCGGTGCCTGCAGGATGGTCGATGGCAACCAGGCGAACCTGGTCGAGGTAATTCACTTCTTCCATCGGCTCGCCAAAACGCAGGCTGAGATATCCTTCGCGCGGGCGCAGCTGCGCACCTTCAATCTTGATCCATTCATCGGGATCGGCATTGTTTTTTGCCGTGGGCGAAACCCAGTGACCAACCACCGCGGCCCCGATCACGTCGGAGATGAATTCGTATCTCTCTCCATTCCACGCAAACAGCGTGGGGCAGGAGCTTCCGCGGCGGTCCAGCTCGGTGATGGCGAGCGAGCTTTTCGTGCCCACCTCTGTCTCGTCCTGAGGGACGCCCGTAGGCCACAGCATCCGCACCATGTCGGCGTGCTCGGCCGGGCCAATTCCCGCGAGAAGCTCTTGGGCTCCCTGGCTGAGATAGCCCGAGGCGCCGGTGATCTCGAATTTCTGCCACACACCGTCGGCAAACACCTCTACCTTGGCGCCGATCGCCGTTTTGTTGTCGGCAACGCCCTTCATGGTGATCAACAGAGAGTGATTTTTGTTGCCGCCATTATTGCGCAGAAGCAGGGGATCGCCGCCCGGTTGGGTGACAATCAGATCGGCAGCGCCGTCTCCGTCGACGTCGGCGGCGATCACGGCTCGCGGTTCCACTAGCTTTACCTGGTCCAGCTTCACCTGCGCGGTTACGTCTGCAAAACCCGCCGGGCCCAGGTTCCGCAATGCACGCAACTGCGGGCCTTGTTTTGTATCAACCGCCACTACCAGGTCGAGCCATCCATCGTTGTCGATGTCGATGACGGTCAGCCCCCAACCGGCGGTTGCATCCTGTACCGGCAATGGAACCCGCTCAAAGCGCTTGCCCTGCACATTGCGCCACAGCGTGACGCCGGGACTTCCGGAGTGGGTGAGAGCCACATCCATCCATCCATCCTTGTCGAAATCGAACACTACGGCCCCCACAGTGGGAGGAAGGCCGGCATCGGCAAAAAGAGGAGAAGACTTGAACAGTCCCTCGCGTGGGTTGGCAAAGAATGTGGGCGCCTGGCCTGACCCGGTTACCAGCAGATCGACAGCACGATCGTTGTTGAGGTCAGATAGGGTCGCCGCCGCGGTTGTGCCTTCGCCCCCAAGACCGGTTTGTTCCGTCCAGTTAGTAAAGGTGCCATTGCCGTTATTGCGCCATAGAACATTGGGCTTCGAGCCCGCGGCCGAGGGCTGGCCAGTCACAAAAAGATCCAGGTCGCCATCGTGGTCGTAATCCACAAAGGTGATGCCGGCCGGATGGTTGGCCGGCTGGAGGCCGGCTGCGGTCGTCACGTCGGTAAATTTGCCACCACCATGGTTCTTGAATAACAGCACACGATCGCTCATAGCCACGGCAACATCAGGCAGCCCATCGTTATCGAAATCACCGACGGCGCAAGCCACGCCGGTTCCACCGGCAACCAGCCCGGTTTGCGCCGAGGGCACCAGCACGAAACTTCCGCCCCCCGATAGCGCGTACGTGTGGATCGCATCTTCGCCCGATGCCATCACCAGAAGATAGGAATGTTCGCCTGCCGGCGCAATCAGGCATGCACCACCGCGGGGTTGATTGCCTGGCTGCGCAGCCGGAGCGGCCGTATGGCCGATGGTCTGGGGAGAAAAGATGACCGGAATCATCGGCCCCACTTGCGGGTTCACGGTTGGTGCGTCTTCTACCTGGGCATAGCGGCCTTCATCTCCGTAAGTGTGCGCCAGCGGAGAGCCTACCTTCTCCCGGTTGAGCGTCTCGAAGCGCTGAAATGCCGCTGTTGCCTCTTCTCGGCGGCCCAGCCGCTGCAGGGCCTTGGCTAAGCCAAACTGGGCCGAGGCATGCGTGGGGGTCAGCCGCAAGGCAGCCTGGAACTCGGTCAGGGCCTGCTCCGGTTGATGTAACTCAAGTAGGACGGAACCGAGAAAGTAGTGGGTGTCCGCGTCGTCCGGGTCGAGCGCGGCTGCGTGTTGAAAGCTTTCCAGTGCCTTTTGATTCTCTGCTTCGATGCGATACAAAACCCCCAGCGAATACCAGATATGAGGGTCCTTGGGGTTCTGTGCCGCTGCCTGTTCGAGCGCTTGCTGCGCCTCCGGCATTTTCTGCAGGTAAATCAGCGCGATCCCGCGGTTCACTTCGGCCTGGACCAGGGCTGGGTCAAGCTTGTAGGCATCTGCGAATTTGGTCGCGGCTGCTTCCAGCAGCTGCTGATTCATCAGGGCGGTGCCAAAGTTGTTCAGCTTGGCTGCGTCCGCTTTTTGGGAAGGGGTAACGTCGGCGCGCCCAACGGTGAGTGCGGCCAAGACAAGAAGGCCAAGAAGTCCAGTTAATGCTGCAAGACGCATGCTGCTCCGGCTGCGATCACAATCGCGAGAGAATCCACCCTCGACTATAGAACATGGTTGAAAGCTTGAAAATGGCAGCCGTGGGGCGGATGCAATTCGGTTTAGGCCAATCGCCAAACCACCTCAAGAGCGTTGACCCTGTAGCAGCCGGGCAAGGATTTCGCAAACCTGGTCGAGCGCGGCGCTCTCGATATTGTTGAAGAAAGGAAGCGCGATGGTGCGGCAAGCTTCCGCCTCAGTCACCGCTAAATCCGCTGGGTTTCGCCACCCGGCGTAACAGGGCTGCAAATGAATCGGGGCGAAGTACCGTCCACAGCCAATGCCCGCAGCGGTTAAATCACGGACGATCGCATCGCGGTCCAGGTGCGCGGCCAGGCGAACAACATACACAAACCAACTGATACGCCCGGCAGGCAGCGCCAGCCGGGGAAGCGTGAGATCCCGCGACCGGCGCAAACGTTCGTTGTAACCACACGCAACCGCCTCGCGTTTGCATAGAATCTCCTCCAGTCGCTTCAACTGCGCCAAGCCTAACGCGCAGTTGATTTCAGAAACCCGGTAGTTATAGCCCAACTCGGTATGCTGAAACCAATCATCGGTTGGATATCTGCCCTGGTTGCGGAGAGCCCGGATACGGCTGGCAACCGCCGCATCCCTGGTGAGGACGACGCCTCCTTCCCCAGTAGTAATCTGCTTGTTGGGGTAAAAGGCAAAGACGCCGGCATGACCCATGGAGCCTGCTTTACGGCCGCGATGCTCGGCCCCGATCGCCTCGCAGGCATCCTCAATCACCCGCAGCCCCCGGCGTTCGGCGATTTCGAGAATCGCATCCATATCTGCGGGAACGCCGAAGGTGTGAGGCACCATCAGGGCGCGCGTCCGTGGCGTAATAGCGTCTTCGATCCTGTCGGGATCGATGTTCAGTGTTTCCGGATCGATATCCACAAAGACCGGCACTCCGCGCTCGTAGCGAATGGCATTGGCGGCGGCGATGAAGGTGAACGAGGGAACGATGACCTCATCACCCTCACCAATCTCCAACGCGCGAATACACAGATGCAGCCCGGCGGTACCAGAGCTGACGGCGATGGCGTACGGTGAGGAGACACTGGCCGCGACCGCCGCCTCAAACTCTTCCGTCACCGGGCCCAGGCTGAGTCGCGAAGTGCGCAACACGGCGACCACTGCTTCGATTTCCGCTTCGGTGACGTCGGGCGCGGACAAGGGTATCTTCATGGATTTGCGTTCGCGCGCTTCACCAGCAGCGGCGTAAGTGGAGTCGTGGTGAGCACCTCCACAATTGTTTCCGCCGCATGGCCGTCGCCATAGGGATTGGTCATGCCCGCCAGCGAATCGCGAAATACCGGGCTTCTGGCCTTTGCTATTTGCGCCACGATGGCAGAGGCCTCCGGCTCGGCATCGAGAACATTGCGTGCCCGCTCCCGGCCCTTTTGCCGGAAACCGACGTTCACGACCGGCACCGCGAACGAAGCAGCTTCCATAATGCCACTGCTTGAGTTACCAATAAGCACGGCGACCTCGCGCAGCAGGCTCCAATACGTCACTGCATCAAGATTGACAAAGAGTCTCGCGGCTGTGCGCGAGCTGAGGAAGCTTCGCGTCCGCTGCAGCAGCGCGTGATTGCCCGCATCGGAGTTGGGATAGCAGAAAATTACCTGCCCATCAACCTCCTGGAGAGCGGCAAACAGCGCGTCTGCCTCCTCCGTTGTGTCGCGCAGCAGCGTGACGGGATGATACGTGACCATGACCGCCTTATCCTGCAAGTCGAGTCTCTTCTCCAATTCGCTGCGGTCGAGCAAACGGCTGCGGCGCAAGTGGTCGAGCGAAGGAGCGCCGGCGCGGTGTACTCTCCACGGCTCTTCGCCCATCGCGATCACGCGGGCGCGCGCTCCTTCGGTCGAAGTGAAGTGAAGGTGGCTCATCTTGGTGAGCGCGTTGCGCACTGCGTCGTCGATGGCTCCCTCGCTTATTTCGCCGCCTTCAATATGAGCGACCGGGATACGCAGGGTAAGTGCAACCGCGGCTGGAGCGAGCATTTCGTAGCGATCGGCGATCAGCAGCAGCAGGTCAGGCCGCATTTGCCCCAGCAGGTCGGCCAGGGAAAGCACAGCCAGCCCTAGCGTTTTCGCCATGCCAACGTCGGTATCTGAACTGAGCAGGCACTCCAGCCGGGCTGCGATCGGGAATCCATCTTTCTCGATCTCTCGCACGGTCTCGCCAAACTGCGGCGAGAGATGCGCTCCCAGCACGATCAGCTTCAGGTCAACATCTGGGTGCTGCTTCAGATCGTGCAGGGGCCAGTAGAGATGACTGTAGTCAGCCCGCGAGCTGGTCACCACGGCGATGGTCCGTTTCATAGGGTAGGCTTATCGCCAGCCGCGAGAGCACCTTGTATAAGCGCGCTTGGCTGATATCCGGGCACAGCACGCATCACGGCGGCCAACAGCCTGGTGAGCGATCGGCTCTGGCATGCCTGCTGCAACTGCGCCAAAACGTCATCGAGAAGCGCGGCAGACAGAGCGGGGCTGGAAACGGAGCGAAGCAGTGATGCTGCAGCGCCAACATACGATTCGCAGCCGGAGAGCAGTGCCTCGCTCAGCTTGTCGCCCGGCCGCAACTGCGTGAAGATAATCGCAGCCTGGCTGTGCTCACGCTCAATGAGATGCCTCGCCACCGCTTGCACGGGCACGGGTTCGCCCAATTCCGGCACCAGGATGCCCTGCGCCATCTCCGCGGAGGACGCGAGCAACAGCAGTGTTACCGCATCCTCAGTAGTAAGAAAATATCGCCGCACATCAGGATGCGTTACCGTAACCGGCCCTCCAGACAATATCTGCTGACAAAAGAGGGGAACGATACTGCCTTCGGAGCCGAACACGTTCCCCAGGCGGACGGCCTTCATCCGGGTGGCGGTTCCGCGCTCGGCCAACAGGATCAGCTCGGCAATCCTCTTCGAAGCTCCCATCATGCTGATAGGGTCGGCAGCTTTATCGGTGGAAACCAAAATCAACTGTTCTGCATTGTGCCTGGCGGCGGCCTGCGTCAGAAGGCTTGTGCCGATGGTGTTGTTCTCGATCGCGGCGAACGGATTCTGCTCCATCAGAGGAACGTGCTTAAAAGCGGCTGCGTGATAGATAACCTGCGGGCAGTAGCGCTCGAATATGTCAGCCAAAAGAGCAGGGTCTGCGATGCTGCCCACAATTGAGGTGTGCCGCATAGGAGTTGGCCACTGCTGCACAGCACTGTCAATCTCATAGAGGTTCCGCTCTGCAGCCTCGAGCAACACGAGATGCTGCGGGGCAAAGCCGGCGATGGCCCTGGTCAAAGCAGACCCGATCCAGCCACCGGCCCCGGTGACGAGGATACGTTTGCCGGCCAACGACGATGCCGCCTTCACTCGGTCGAGGACCAGCGGAGGGCGCTCAAGAAAACTCTCCCAGGAGCACGCGGTCGAACTCTGCGAACCGCATCCGGTCGCCGTGATGTCGCGCTTTTGGCTCATTCTGTTTCCATTATGCGGCCGGGCTTCAATAGGAGCACCAAAGCCAACCGTCGGCACTCCCCAGGCATCTTTTATATACAGGAGCCATGCGGATTTTCAGCATGTTCGGAAAGTGGGTGGGGAGGGGAGCGGGTTTTCGCGATTTCCTCCGCTTGCCGTCGGTCAAGGAGAATCGCAGCAACCGACGGACTCTTCCCTCGCTTTCCCGAAACCCGCAACGTTGACCCCTCGAATCCAGGAGGGGTGGGAAAAGCAAAGGCCGGCCACAAGCCGGCTTTTTCCTTGGAGCAGGACGTCAGTTCAATAAGCGTTAACCTAACGGATGGGGTGTCGCCGTTGGCAGACAATAGAAATCCGAGAAGAAGTTGGTTTTTTGCATCTCCAACTCACCACCAAATCGTCGGGGTCCTTCGACTCCGCGCAATCAAACGCTGTGTCGCGCGATAAATCTGCGAAGCGCTCCGCTCAGGATGACAGGCGAGACTGGAGGCATCTCTCACAAGGGGGCGCCAATGAATGTGCTGGTCATGAACCCGGGTGGCAATTCTCTCAAAGTCGAGCTGATCTCCTGCTCGTCCACGCAGCAGTTTGCCTCCGGCGGCAAGAAACAGGTCAGCGTGATTGTGGAAGGAATCGGGAAAACACCCCGCTTATCGGTGATGCAAGGGAAGCAAGTTGCCCATGTTGAGCCCGTGCAGGCAAAGGATTACGCAGAAGCGGCAACCAGCATCTTCTCCTGGCTGAAAAGCCAGACAGAGATAGACCTGCACGACATCCACTGTGTAGGCGTGAGAGTAGTCCACGGAGGAACACGCTTCACCCAGGCTGCAAAAGTCACCCCCGAAGTGGAACGTCAGATCCACGACTTTGAGCGTCTGGCCCCTTTGCACAATAAAAGTTCAATGGAGCTGATCGAGCCAATTCGCCGCGAGCTGGGGAAAGTCCCGCTCTATGCCGTCTTCGATACGGCGTTTCACCGCACCATCCCCGATGTTGCTGCGCTCTACGCAATTCCCAATGAGCTGGCAAATAAGCATGGCATCCGCCGCTTTGGGTTTCACGGCACTTCTCACCGTTACATGCTGGAGCGGGCTGCGCACCTGCTGGGAAAGCCCCCACACAAAGTCAATCTCGTGACATTGCATCTGGAGAGCGGCTGTTCCGCCACCGCGATCGCCAAGGGGAGGTCCGTCGACAACACCATGGGATTCACGCCCCTTGAAGGATTGATGATGGGAACCCGCTCCGGTGATGTTGACCCCTCCCTCGTCCCGTTCCTCGCCCGTGAGGAGCACCAGGAGATCGACGAAGTAATGACCCTGTTGAACAAGAAGTCAGGGCTTCTCGGAATATCGGAAAAGTCTCTCGATACGCGCGTTCTCATGCAGGTGTACGGCGAGGATGCAAAAGTTACTCTGGCAATGGACATGTTCTCGTATCGCGTAGCGAAGGCAGTTGGGGCTTATCTTTGTGTCCTCGGCGGTGCAGATGCGATCGTCTTCGGGGGCGGAATCAGCGAGAATACACCGCTTGTCCGGGAGCGGGTTTGCGCATCGTTGCGCTGGTGCGGGCTGGAGATGGAAGGCGAAAAGAACCGGACGCTGATTGATGCCGAAGGCAGGTTGTCAAGCGATCGTTCGACTCTCCAGGCCCTGGTCGTTGTCACCGAAGAAGGCCTGCAAATCGCACACGAGTGCAGCCAGGCATTATCAGGTGGCGTCATTTGACGCTTCTTACATCAACAACCCTCCCGTAGGCTCGGCCTTGTAGGATCGATTTCAAAGGCAGCATAGCGGAGTCAACACCCTGTCGAGCGATCGTCCATCCCTACCAGGAACGTTCCCATCCGTCGTTAGGAGGGCACACGATGTTGCCAGGAAGAGTAATCCCATTTACGGGGTCAGAATCCCGTTCCCAGGGGGCGGAGCGGATCCAAAAAGTCCTCCAAATAGGCCGAGACCGTGAACTATTGCATCTGCGAGCAAGGGTTCTTGGTTCTGCTGGTTATACCGTCCATTCCATGACTCCGGACCAAGTGCCGGCAGAGCTTCGGAGGGCAACCGGAAACTTGGTCTGGGTCTTTTGCCACACGCTCGAGTTTTACGAGCTGGCGCTCCTGGCAGTTGCCGTTCGCAACGACCGGCCGGCAGATAAGCTGCTACGGATGAACAGTCTCAACGACATTGGGCAGTTGCCGGGGCTATTTGATGAATTCGTGGAGCCGGCTGACGGCGTGGATAAACTGCTGCAGGCGATGGATGACCTGGCCAAAAATCATCGGTAAAGGCAAATCGGCTAAAGAACGGCTGCGCTCGCCGAAGCCTCATCCTCCCGCGGCCCCTCCAACGGTATCCAGACCGAAAAGACCGTACCGTGAGTCTTGCCTTCCGTGGAACTGCGCCATTGAATTTGCCCGCCATGTTTCTCCACGAGTGTCTTGCAAATCCACAATCCCAGCCCGTTGCCTGCTTCCGCCTTATCGCTTTGAAATGCTTCAAAGAGCCGCGCCCGGATGGGCAGCGGGATGCCCCGCCCGGTGTCCGCCACGGTCAGCCGCGCCGCGCCCTCCGACGCGCGCAGTCGAATGCGTAGCAGGCCCCCTACTGGCAGCGCTTCTATGGCATTGCGTATAAGGTTCGAAACCAGTTGAAGAAAGTCACCCGGATATACCAAGGCAAGCAGGATGTCCGGCATCTCCTTGCGCACCTCAATATGCTTTTCCCGGACCAGGCCGGCATGATAACGCAGGGCGGTCTCGACTAAGGGCACCAGGTCCTTCTCCTGAGTCCGCGGCGGATCTCGAAAAAACGCCAGGGTCTGCCGCGTAATGTACTGGATGCGAATGAGTTGTTCTTCAATCTGCGCCGCGCGCGCGCGCACTAAATCGGGCCGGTCGGCATCTCTTGCGATCAGGTAGACCAAGTCTGCAATGGCTTGCGCGGGATTGTTGATCTCGTGCATGACCGAGGCTGCAAGGCGCCCAGCCATCGCCAGCTTCTCCGACCGTCTCAAGGCGATTTCCAGGCGACGTGTGCGCTCGTTTCCAGGCGGATCGCGAGGGGGAGAAGCCGAGCCTGATTCAGTCATCATGGATTGCCCTTTTGGTCTCACGATAGTGTGAGAGGGGTCCATTGGAGTTTGGGGTTGCCGAGTGCAGTGAAAAGGCCCTTTGTGTCACGTCCGGAAGGTCGGGCACCTTCGATCCCGAGGCAGCTTACAACCTTACTTTCGCGCGCCGCGGCCAGGAGCTTTGCTCGTGCTTTTCTTCTTATGCGGAGGAGCACCTGCCGCTGGTTTTCCGGTATTTCCGTCAAACTTGCCGAAGAAACCTTCATTCATCACGCTGAGAACCACTCCGTCGATGCGGTTATCCATGGTTCGGTAGGGCACGATACGAAGTGCGCACCACTTTCCATCGCTGTTCTGAACCTTTAGTTCCTGAGACTTAACCTGTTGGATGACGTCCAGCATGTTTTGCTCGAGTTTGCCCATGTCGAGCTTGAGCCTCAGCCTCGGCATAGGCCGGCCGATGTCGGTGGACGCAAGGCCCAGGGCCGAGGCCGCCTGCGGCGTGAAGCGGCGAACACTCAGGTCGGCGCCCACCATGACGATAGGCAGACTAACGCTGTACAGCAGATTCGTGAGGTCATTGTTCAACTGGGTTAGCAGTTCATTGCGGTGCTGCATCTCTTCGTTGACCGTATGAAGTTCTTCATTGGCCGATTCCAGTTCCTCTTTTGAGGTCTGAAGCTCCTCATTGGTACTTTGAAGCTCTTCGTTTCCTGATTGAATCTCTTCGTTTGCCGACTGCAGCTCCTGGTTCGTACCTTCCTGCGATTCGATAATGGATTGCAGGTACTCCCTGGTTGCCGCCAGTTCCTGGTGCAATTGGACGATCTGTTTCTCTTGCGAAGACTGGTCCTCGCTGCCGGCGGAATCGACAACCAATGGGCTCCCGTGGGATTTTGCAAGCGCGGCGGACGGCAGCCCATCGTGGTTTGCCGCCGCGCCCTCAAAGACAATCAGGAAGCTATGCTGCGCATGGCTGGGAACTTTGAAGGGAACCACCCTGATGGATACCGTCTTCTTCCTGTCGTCGTCCACTCGTACATGCTGTCGTACAGCTTCGAAGCCTTGCTTCCGTGCTTCATCGATCGCCCCCTGCAACTCGAAGAGCAACCCGGGGCGCGCCATCTTCAGCAGGTTAAGGCTCGCCTTGCCCGAAGGAAGTTCAAGGAATGAAGCAGTATGCCCCCTGGTTTGGAGAATTTCTAAATGTTCGTTAATGAGCACGGCGGGAGGCACGTACCTCGCCAGCAAAAGGCGGTCAGCCTCGCGCTGCACTTCCATGGGGATTTTCAGTGCTTCCGGAGGCTTCGGCGGTGCAGTGTTCCCGTCAGTTGACCCGTACTCAGGCTTGTCCATGGAAAAACCGAAGGGAAGAGGTGTAGACACCAGGCGCTTACGATAGATTTTCTGTTTCTTGTCGCTCATTTCAAACAGCTCCGAACCCGAACCCAGCAGACCCTCACTGCTACCCAGCATCAGGAACCCTGTGGGGCTCAACGCGTAGTGGAAGATGGGGATTACCCTTTTCTGCAACGTCTGACCCAAGTAAATCATTACATTGCGGCAACTTACCAGATCCATGCGGGAGAAGGGCGGGTCGTTGAAGACGTTCTGGGTAGAGAAAATACAGAGATCCCGAATGGACTTCCTGATCTGGTAGCCGCCGTCGGCCTTATGAAAAAAGCGCAGCAAGCGCGACGTCGGCACGTCGGCTTCGATATTTTCCTTGTAAAAGCCCGTCCTGGCGGACTGAATCGCCCCCTCACTCAGATCTGTGCCGAAGACCTGGATGGGAATCTCTGCCCGGTTTTCAGCCAGAAACTCCACCAGCGACATGGCATGCGAGTACGCCTCCTCGCCGGTGGAACATCCTGGAACCCAGATGCGAATCGGGCCGGATGTGGAGGTTCGAGCCTGCAATATAGCGGGATAGACAACGGTCGCGAGCGATGCGAATGCCTCCAGGTTCCGGAAAAAGCTGGTTACATTGATCAGCAGATCCTGATAGAGGGAGTCGATTTCGCCGCGGTCGCGATGCAGCAGGGCGCGATAGTCGCTTAGTTTTTCAATCTTCTTGAGTGTCATCCGGCGCTGGATGCGTCGCCGTATGGTCGGCGCTTTGTAGCCGGAGAAATCGACCGTTGTCACCCGGCGCAGCAAGCGGAATATCTGTTCCATATCGCTAACCTCGCCATCGTGGGGACCGTCATCCTGCTGCGGGCTGGCGATGTAAGGATGCTGCCGGATGCGTGCGATTTCCTGAGCAATGCCCACAGGAGAGAGGATGAAGTCCACACAGCCCGAGCCGATCGCGCTCGCCGGCATGCCGTCGTACTTGGCGGAGGTTGGTTCCTGGGCAAACGTGATGCCTGCTTCTCCCTTGATTGCGGCGACACCCAGGGTGCCGTCCGAGGCCGTTCCGGAAAGGATGACCCCGATAGCGGCACGTCCGTGACTGACCGCCAGCGACCGCAGGAAGGTATCGATGGTGGTGTTGGCGGACCTTCGTTCGACCATCCGGCTTTGCAAGTGGAGCACGCCATGCTCGATGGTCATTGCACAGTTCGGAGGGATGACATAAACGTGATCGGGTTCCACCCCCATACCCTCTTTGGCCTGCACCACCGGCATGGGGGTAACCCGGGCCACTATCTCGGTGACCGCACTCTCTCGCGCGGGGTCCAGATGAAGCACCAGGACAAAAGCCATGCCCAGCCGGGGGGATAGCTCCTTGAACAAGATGCAAGCCGCTTCAAGGCCGCCGGCCGATGCCCCAATCCCCACGACAGGGAAGGGATGCGCGGCATCTGAGACAACCACCACAGGGTTTTCAGCGACATTCCTATCGGAGGAGGGCTTTCTGGCCGGCATTTTGCTCCTTCGCTAGGCGGTCGGAAGGATAGGAGGATTCGGCGTTGTGGCCGCTTCGCTTTTGGAGAGCATACTCCAATGCGGTAGCGGCATCATAACCCTGCCTGTCCGAGCAGCAAAATTCCTGGCAAGGGCGAAAAAACAGACCGGACACTCATGCCTGAGGAGTACCCCAAGCGGGAACGCGACAGCCACGGCTACGAGATTAGGGAGCTGAGGCCTCGGGCGACCGCTGGGGCTCCAGGCCTCTCGAGCTCGGAAGCGAATCCGGCAGCAACCTTGGAGCTACAGAGGATGCCGGGAACCAGGGCTCCCGCACCGTCTGGCTGGTGAGCAGATCGCACCGTTCCGTGAGCAGGCGGATGGACTCCTGAATCTGTTCCGTCAGCACCGAATGGGTGGTTCTCAACTCCTGTGCTTTTCGAATACGCTCTTTGAGGGTGGAACGCGCCAGATCCGTATTTGCTAACGCAGTTTCCTGGTTCTGAGGGCGGGCGGAGAAGCGTGTAGCCAGCCATGCGTCCACATCGCGACGGTAAAGTAAGACGGCACTCTTTTGCGACGCGCCGACTGGGCGCCGGACAGGAAGACCAAGCTGCCGCTCCCAGCGTTGAACCGTCCGGACTCCCTTTCCCAGATACCTGGCAATATCCTTCCAGGACGACAACACTGTGGATTCCGCTGGAATGTTCATCTCATTCCCCCGAGAGCAACATTATAGTCCACGGTCTTTGGGCAACCGGGATTTTGTACCCGGTCACGACTCTTGGACAGCTCGCGCCCCAGCAACCCCCGCTTCGGGCCCGCATCCTAACTAACAGTGCAGCGACAACAGTCGCCTCGACGCCCGCAAAACATTGAAATCTATCCCCAAGGAGTTCAAAAGCTATGAAGGTTTTCTCAGCAAACATCCAGGATCTACGCTCGCTTTACATCAGCAACCTGAAGAAGGCGCTCGATATGGAGCAGAAGATTACCAAGGCCCTTCCCAATCTGATCGAGAAGTCCTCTGACCCGGAATTGACAACGGCTTTTCAAACTCACCTGGCAGAAACCGAGGGTCACGTTACCATGGTCGAAAGTCTGCTGCGGCGCAATCTGGGCGAGACCAAGACTGAAACTTGTAAGGTGATCAACGGGCTGACCACAGAAGCCTCCGATACGATTAAGGACGTGACGGACGCGTCGATAAGAGACATCGCGCTGATTGGCGCGGCGCAACAAGTTGAGCATCATGAGATTGCCGTTTATGGAACCCTCCGCCGCTGGGCGGAGATTTTGGGTCTCACCGAGGATGCGGCGGTACTGGAGACCATTGAAGAAGAAGAAGGCAATGCGGATGAGATTCTCAGCGGAATAGCGGAGCGCGTGAACTTTCAGGCAGCCGCCTAGCCCGGGGATGGGCCTACCATCAGCAATCGGTAGGCCGTCCCTGTTTTTTTGAGTTTTGATCGATCGGAGGCCAACATGGCAAAGTATGGAAAGGCTGCAGGCAAAAGCGTCAAGAGTGCGGTCCACCGGGAAAAGACGGGAACTCTCAAATCCGGAAAAGGCGGTAAGGGCGGCACTGTAAAGAGCAGGAAACAAGCCATCGCGATTGGCCTGTCCGAGGCACGCAAGAAGGGCGCCAAGGTGCCAAAAAAGAAGGCAAGCTAACACCCCGGGTACACACGCTTCCAGGTTTCAACCTTTGGCGCTCGCCCGTTCAGAATTCTGCATCATAAGTGAGCGATGAACCTCTTTGACCCGAACCCGAGGTCAGCCCTGGAGTTCTTGCCTCCGCAGCAAGACTTGGCCAGCCTGCGCGCTGCCGCCAAAGACTGTCGCGGTTGCGATTTGTACCGACAAGCCACCCAGGTTGTTTTCGGCGAAGGAGATGCGCGTGCCACCATATTTCTGGTGGGCGAACAGCCTGGGGATCGCGAAGATCTGCAAGGAAAACCCTTTGTCGGGCCTGCCGGCCAGTTACTGGATAGGTGCCTGGAGTCGGCCGGCGTCGACCGCAGTAAAGTCTATATAACTAACGCGGTAAAGCATTTCAAATGGGAACCTCGCGGTAAAGTCCGGCTGCACAAGAAGCCCAATTCCCTCGAAATCGCGGCCTGCCGCCCATGGCTGGACAAGGAGATTGCCGTAGTCCGCCCCGGTATTATCGTTTGCTTGGGAGCAACCGCTGCTCAGGATTTGCTCGGCTCGGATTTTCGCCTTACCAAGCATCGCGGAGAGGTTTTTTCCACCTCGAACGGCCCGGTAACCGCCACCATTCACCCTTCCGCGATCCTTCGCATGCCCGAGCCGGAAGCTAAAGAGGCGGAGATCGCAAGCCTGGTGAATGATCTAAGAGTTGCAGCAGCCTATGCGCTGGACCACAGCCGATGACCCAGGTGGCTGGTTTATAGCAGAATGCATCAGATTTGCTGGGAAATACCCGGAGGCCCCGTGAGTGCAGCCAAAGTGACCGTGCAAGTTATGAAAGAACCGGGTGAGAAATCTCCCGCGGCCGCAATGTCCGCCCTGGCGGCCGGTTCCGACAGGTTCGGCAAATTCGCCGCCCGAAGTTCGCATTATCTTGGCTCCCGCTGGGCCTTTGTTGCTGCGATTGGGGTCATCGTCGCCTGGGCTCTTACCGGGCCCATCTTCCATTACTCCGATACCTGGCAGCTGGTTATCAATACTGGCACAACGATTGTCACATTTCTCATGGTATTCCTCATCCAGAACACTCAGAACCGCGATGCCAGGGCCATTCATTTAAAGCTGAACGAGTTGATTCATGCGATCGACAAAGCCAAGAATAAAATGATCGATGTGGAGAACCTGTCTGACCTCGAGCTCGAAGAACTCACCAAGACTTACGAAAAAATCCGGACGAGCGCGGAGGAGCGCCACCAAATTAACAATAATGCTGCGCCGCGGTAGAAGCGAATGACGCGGGAGGCGATATCTACCGGCAAGATACACATCGGCATCTCTGGCTGGAAATACAATGGGTGGCGCGGCATTTTTTACCCGGAGAAGCTGCCCCAGCGGCGCGAGCTGGAGTTCGCATCGCGAGCCTTCGACACCATCGAGTTGAATGGGTCGTTCTATTCCCTGCAGCGGCCCGGGAGCTTTGCGCAATGGAATGCAGAGACACCGCAGGACTTTACTTTTTCCGTCAAAGGCTCCAGGTATATAACTCATATGCTGCGGCTGCGAGATGTGGAGGGGGCGCTGGCCAACTTCTTCGCCCAGGGGCTACTGCGATTCGGGCCCAAGCTTGGCCCCATTCTTTGGCAGTTTCCGCCTAGCTTTAAATTCGAGCCCGAGCGCCTCGAACTCTTCTTTGCATTGCTGCCAAGAACCCAGATACAGGCGGCGGAACTGGCGCGCAAGCACGATGAACGCCTGACGAATCGATCCTGGTTTCAGGTCTCCCGGAATGCAGCCGTCCGTCATGCGATTGAGATTCGGCACGACAGCTTTATTAGCGAGAAATTCATCAGGATACTGAGGCGCCATGGTATCGCATTAGTAGTGGCGGACACCGTGGAATGGCCGTTGTTGATGGATATCACCTCCGGCTTTGTCTATTGCCGTCTCCATGGCAGCCAGGAGCTGTATGCTAGCGGTTACGACGCGGACGCTCTCGACATGTGGGCCCGGCGCATCGTTGCCTGGGCGCGCGGTGGTGAAGTCGAAGACGGAAAGAAAGCAAGTGTTCGCCCTGCGCGAAAACGTTCGCGACGAGATGTGTTTGTCTATTTTGATAACGACATGAAGGTCCGTGCACCGTTCGATGCAGTTCAGCTTCGAGATCGTGTCACCCTTCTGTCGCACACCTAAAATTGCATGGCGGTTCGATAGTTAACAAGCAGGTACACACTGTGATCATCCAACTGACTATGAGTATGGTTCGAGGTTCGCTAGGGTTGTCCGCAGCCGTCCTGGGTTTGGCCGCTTTGGCCTTTTCGATCGTGCGTAAGCAGCGCGAATCCGATGCGGTGAGAAACCTCAGGCGAAAGGTAGTACTGATCACCGGCGGCTCCCGAGGCCTGGGCTTCGCGATCGCCCGGGAAGTAGCCTCCCTGGGCGCCCGATTGGTGCTTACCGCCAGAGATGCTGAAGAGCTTGCTCGTGCAAAAGCTCACCTGGTGTCGATTGGCGTTGCAACGCCACAGGATGTAATGGTTCAAGCCGCCGATGCGAGTGTGCCCGGAGAGATCCAGGACTTAATAGCCGCGGCGACGGCGTACTTCGGCCATATCGATGTGGTGGTCAACAACGCGGGAATCATTTTAGTAGGGCCGGCGGAGAGCCAGACAGTGGATAGTTTCAGCATGGCCATGAATATCAATTTCTTCGCGGCGCTCCACACCACGCTCGCGGTTTTGCCGCAGATGCTCGCGCGCGGGGAAGGAGCAATTGTGAACATTGCATCGATTGGAGGAAAAGTGGCCTTCCCGCACCTGCTGCCGTATGTCGCGAGCAAGTTCGCGTTGGTCGGCTGGTCTCAGGGGCTTCGCGCGGAAATGGTGGGGAAGGGGATCCAGGTGGTGACCGTGACTCCCGGCATTATGCGCACGGGTTCCCGGAAGGTACTCAGGGCCCTCACCAGGGGATCAGCGGACGTTTCGATTGGCCTGCAAGCGATCGTTGCCGCTCGTCTTTCTAACATCGCACCTGGATTGACAGCCAGACTACTGTCGCTGGCCAACGACTTTTTGCCAGGCCACCTGGCTGGCGTTGGCAGCGGCCGTTCCGTAGGCGGGAGAGCCTTTGCGGAAAACCATAAAGGCTTGGCAGACGTGAGAGTTCTGGAGAACAGCCCGAAGAACTGACTGCCGGCGGCGCGGATACAATTCCCTGCATGGATACCTCTGCAGAACAAGATCCCAGAGTTTACTTTGCGGCGGAAAGAACCTTTCTCGCCTGGATCCGCACGGGGCTAGGCTTGATGGGGGTGGGGTTTGCCGTCAGCCGTTTCGGGCTGTTTCTGCGCGAGGTCAGTGCAGGTGCATCCCGCCTGCCCGCGCAAACCACCGGACTCTCCCTCTGGTCGGGGGTAATGCTGGTTGGCCTGGGCGTCATCGTCACCCTTTCTGCTGTGGTGCGGCATTTTCAATTGGTGAGAGATCTGCGTTCCGGAACATGGAGAGCTGGGCGCGTATCCACCGATGCTGTGATTTTGGGACTGGTGCTTGCAGCCCTGGGCATCGCCATGGGCATTTATCTGACGCTCGTTCGTTGAGGTGCCGAGATGGATGCAGCTGACTTTCGCCGCCTGGCGCTTCAGCTCGAAGGAGCGGAGGAGGGTTCGCACATGGGTGCGGCCGATTTTCGCGTTGGGGGCAGAATATTCGCAACGCTTGCTTCCCAGGATCAGGGTTACGGGAATCTGATGCTTTTGCCAGAGCAGCAGGCCGCTTTCCTCGACGACCAGCCTGATTTGTTCTTGCCCGTCTTCGGCGGTTGGGGCCGTATGGGGGCCACTCACATCCGTCTCGCAGCGGCCAGTGAAGCTGTGCTCGCCGGGGCCCTCCGCACAGCCTGGAAGCTGCGAGTCGAGAAGAATGCAGAGGCCGGCAGTCGTAAGCCTGCGAAGGCAGCGAAAAATAAGAGCAAGAAACCCAGGCCGCGATAGCGTTACGTAGTTAAACCGCTCCGCTCCCTATGAACAAAATGGTCGGCTGATGCTGGCCAATGAGTCTTGGCTGCTAATTAAGAGAACTGCAGATCCCTCTCCTTTGTCATCCCGAGAGGTTGTGACTTTTTTGGTTTGTCGCGTTTTTGACGCACTCCAACCATAATGTTTTTCGATCCTCACAAGACCGTCATCCTGAGCGAAGCGCCTGGCAGATCTATTGCTTAACAGAGGTTTACAGCGCGCAGTCGAAGGACCCCGAGGATGCTTGCTGGCCGATGTTCTTCAGGGCTTTCCGGCCACCAACCATAAAGAAATCAAAAAAGTCACAACCTCCGAGCGAACCCGGATTTCCTGCCACGCAGCACAGGACAGGGCCGCGTGTGCGCCTTTCAGTAAGGAAAGGCGCATGAAACTCGCCAGCGCCACCAACTTCAACAGGAAATCCGGGGAAGCCGAGGGATCTGCAGTTCCGCGGACCATTCCTGGAAATGTGAGGCGCGCCGCTCAAGGCAGCAGCGCCTGCGCCTGCTCCCGCGCATGCCGCAGCGTTTCCACGATGTCGCCTGTGGGGTAGAACTCCATGGCGATCTTACCCTGGTACTTCAACTGCGCGAGCTTGCGGTAAATATTGAGGTAGTCGATCTCGCCGGTGCCCGGTTCATGCCGTCCGGGCACGTCCGCGATGTGAATCAAGCCAACCTGCCCGATATTGCCCTCGAACTTTTCGATCAGATTTCCGAACTCGCGCTGCTCGTGGTAGACGTCGTACAGCACCCTGACGTTGGGGCTGCCGACAGCTTGCGCAATTTCAAATGCTTCGGTCACGCCGTCCAGGTAAATGGTTGGGTTTTCCAGCCGGTCGATCGGCTCGATCACCGCTACCAGACCGGCGCCGCTAAGCACATCCGCGGCGCGTTTCAGAGCCTCGATCGACGCGGCATGCTGACTTCCGGCGGCGGCGCCCTCGATACGCTTGCCGGAGAGCAAAATGATCTGCTGGCATTGCAACCGCTGGGCTGCCGGGATGAGGCTTTTGAGCGCAGAGAGAAACGCATCCGCGCCCGACGGATCCGCGAAGCCGGGGGCCACGCCGGACGTGGCATCCACACTGATCTTCAATGCCTGCATACGCGCGAGAATGCGGCGATAGTCTTCCTCCGACCAATTCTTGAACTCCCCGACAAGTTCCACATGGTGGTAGCCGGCCTGCGCAACCCGCTCCAGGTTCTCCTCAAATGTGCCGAGCTTTTTCAACGTCCAGATCATGACGGAGAACCGAGAGCTGGCCTCGGCAGAATCCAGAAAGCGGGGGGCTAAGGCACGCCCAGCGAGGGATGCCGCGGTCATGCCGAGAAGAGTCCTGCGAGTGAACATGCGCTGCATGGTAGCAGAAAACGCCACCCGCGTGCCTCGTTACGGCTATTGCATCCGGCTATTGCGGAAGCGCGAACGCCACCAGGCTGCCGCCTGTGGGCGCCGGAGACTTTCCGCCGCCGGCGGCGATCACGACATATTGCCGGCCATTCACCTCATACGTAGCAGGAGTGGCATTCCCCGCCGCAGGCAGCGTGGTTTGCCAGAGCACCTTGCCGTTGGTCTTGTCCAAAGCGCGAAAGACTTTGTCGTAGTTGGTGGCGCCGATAAAAAGCAGACCCCCCGCGGTCACCACCGGGCCGCCGTAATTCTCGCTCCCCGTGTTGGTCAGTCCCTTGGCGGCAAGTTCGGGGTACTCCCCCAGGGGAATTTTCCAAACGGTCTTACCGCTGTTCAGGTCGATTGCGGTTAAGGTACCCCAGGGCGGTTGAATGGCGGGGTAGCCGTCTTTGTCAAGGAATTTATTGTACCCGTCGCTGATATATTTTGCGTCGAGCGGCGAAGGGCCGCTGTCTTTAACCACCGTTTCCTTGCCGTAATAAACATATTCGAATACCGCTTGCAACTGGTCCTGGCCCAGGCTGGCGAAGCCGGGCATTCGACCTGCCCCTTGAGCGATGATATCCTTCACCGGCCCCTCGTCGTAGCGGTCGGAGACACCAATCAGCGAGGGAAATTCCGGAGGGGCTCCTTTCAGATCGGCACGATGGCAAGCAGAGCAGTTGCGAAGAAAGATATCTCGCCCATTGGCTTCCGTAGTGCGCGGCTTCTGCGGCACCAGGCGAAGGACCCAGGCCATCTCATTCGCGTTCACGTACAGCATGCCGGTGGTCGGATCGAAGGCGCCTCCACCCCATTCTGCTCCGCCGTCGTACCCGGGGAAGATGATGGTGCCCTGGGTACTGCCAGGGATGAACTGTCCGTCACTGCGCAGCTTCATGAACCGGTCGAGTGCTTCCTGGTGAGCTTCAGGCGTGCGCGTGGTAATCATGTCCGCGGTTAGCTTCTGCCGGGCATAGGGAGCAGGCAGCAATGGCAGCGATTGCATGCTGGCCGTGATTTCACCTTCCAGATCCGAGGGAGGGTATTTCCGCTCCTGGAGCGGGAATAATGACTTGCCGGTCACCCGGTCGAAGAGAAAGACGAATCCCTGCTTGGTCGTCTGGGCCACTGCATCCACGTCTTGCCCATTGCGCTTTACGGTAACCAGGGTTGGCGCGGCCGGCGGGTCGCGGTCCCAGATGTCATGATGGACAAACTGGAAATGCCAAATGCGTTTGCCGGTCTGGGCGTCGAGCGCGATCAGGCAGTCGGCGAATAAATCGTCACCGGTTCGATTCGCCCCATAAAAGTCGGAAGCCGCGGACCCGGTTGGGACAAAGACGATTCCGCGCTTTACATCGAGCGACATCCCGGCCCAATTGTTGGCCGACCCGCTATAGGTCCAGGCAGTCTTGGGCCATGTGTCGTAGCCCAACTCGCCCGGGTGAGGGATGGTATGAAAAGACCACCGTAACTGTCCGCTATGGGCATCGTAGGCGCGAATATCTGCCGGCGAGGCAGGCAGGGTCTCGCTCATCGCACCGCCAACGATCACCAGGTCTTTGTAGACAACAGCGGGGCTGGTCATAGTCACCCAGTTCAATGGCTCGCGGCCTAAGCCCTCGCGCAGGTCGATGCTTCCTGCCTTTCCGAAGGATGCAATCGGCTTTCCGGTTTGCGCATCGAGCGAGAAGAGGAACTGCCGGACACCCACGAAAATGCGCTTGTCGCTTCCGTCTGACCAGTAGGTCACACCGCGATTGCGCACCTTCCCGACATTCTTCAAACCCTCATTGGCATTGAACCGCCAGTGCAGGGCGCCGGTTGCCGCATCCAAGGCAACCACGTCGCCGTTGGGCGTAGTGGCGTACAACACTCCATCCACAACGATGGGATTGCACTCCATCTCAGACTTCGGATGTTGGTCTCCGCTATCGAAGGTCCAGGCAACCTGCAGAGAGTGGACGTTCTCGCGATTGATCTGGTCGAGCCTCGAATAGTGGATATTGTCCGGTCCGCCGCCGTAGACGCTCCAGCTGCGCCAGGTGTCAGGGGTTGGGCCAGATGTTGCCTGGGCACGCGCGGCCGCCGGAACGGTCAGGAAAGATGCGGACAGAAGGAAGCAAAGACATTTCGCGGGCATGCGTTGATAGTTAACCATACCCATCCAAGCTGGGCTAACTCTCCTATCTTTCCTGGAGCCGCCACCATTCGGAACGGAGCTCGGTCCCCTTGGATACTTCCGTCGGCATCCCGGGTTCGGGCGCCCAAATCTTCAGGCCCTCAACTGCAAATATGCGCTCGATCGGTTGCCGCCAACCATGCAGCGCAAGGTCGAAGAGTCCCCAGTGAATGGGCATCATAAGCCCCTTGGCGCCCATGGATTGAAACATTCTCAGCGCGCCATCGGGCCCCATATGAATATCCGCCCATAAGGGATCGAACGCGCCGATCTCCAACATCGTCAGATCGAATGGGCCATAGGCTTCTGCGATTTCCTTGAATCCCGCCCACTCCCCGGAATCTGCTCCGTAGTACACCCGATGCTTCGGGCCGGCCAGAACAAAAGAGGCCCATAGCGTCTGGAAGCGGGTGAACAGACTTCGCCCCGAGAAGTGACGAGCCGGCAGTGCGGTCAACTCCAGCTCCCCCACGCGCATGCTTTCTGTCCAGTCCAATTCGCTCGCTTGCAGTATGCCCAGTTTCTTCAGGACTTGCCCCACGCCGAGCGGCGTAACCCAAACTGCTCCCGCTGTTGCTTCGATCCGCGCCAGGCGTTGCAAAGTGTGCGTTCCAAGATGATCGTAGTGGTCATGCGAGAGAAGCACCACATCGATGCGCGGCAGCTCCTCCAATTGCAGAGGGGGCGCGAAGAAGCGTTTCGGCCCTGCCCATTGGACTGGCGCGGCTCGTTGTTCCCATACCGGATCGATCAGCACGCGCACCCCGTCGATTTCCAACAGCATCGACGAGTGCCCCATCCAGGTCACGCGCAAGCCACTCGCCGGCGGGCTCTCATATAGCTGTGTATCGGTCCGGAATGGTCCCAGTGTCCGCTTGGGCGTGCGCTCTTGCCTGTTCGTCAGATAACGCCGCAGGATCTTGAAGAATGTCGACCAATCGCCTACAGCAGTGGGCACCGGGTTGATGTATCGCTTGCCCTCACGGCGGGCTTTCTTGATCATTTGCCATCCTTATTTAAACTATTGATCTCAAGCGCAATGATGATTGAGACAAACGACAACACCGATCCTTACCACCTGCGACGCTTCGTGGACGCCCAGGCTTCCTGCTTCGCGCAGGTGCTTTCCGAGCTGGCCGCGGGACAAAAGCGTTCCCATTGGATGTGGTTCATCTTCCCCCAGATTCACGGTCTGGGCTCAAGTGGCATGGCTCAGCGCTTTGCCATTTCCGGCCGGGAGGAGGCGAGAGAGTATCTGATTCATCCCATCCTGGGTCCCCGGCTTCGCGAGTGCACTGCCCTGGTCAACGCTGTGCGGGGTCGTTCCGTGGGCGACATCTTCGGCTACCCGGACGATCTCAAATTTCACTCTTCGATGACCCTCTTCGCGGCGGCGGGCTCGCATGACTCGTCTCAGGTCTTTACCGACGCCCTGGCAAAATATTTTGGCGGAGCGCGCGATCAAGGCACGCTCGATCGATTGACTTAGACTTTGTATCAACCTCCGCCCTGCTCGCGTTTCAACTCGGTTTCAAATGCCTGTTGCCGTTCCGCCACGGCCGCGTGATAGCCCTCCGCGTCAATCCAGGCACTCTCTCCCACGCCGGCCTGTGCTCGTGCCAGCTTCGCCGCCATGTCGAAATACGCGCCATGCGCCCCCAGAAAGACATCGCAAGGCAGGCCCTTCAAAATAACAAACGTGCGCGCAAAGTCTGCGGCAATGCCGGGATAAGAAGCCGGTTGCCCCGGGCGGTCTACCAGGCGGTATCCCGGGTTCACGTTCCAGCTGCCTACGATCACCACGTCGCGGGGGCGCCCATCCACCAGGGCCCGCATCGTCCAGGTGGTACAGCCGCGTGTGTGGCCCGGCGTCTTGTGCGCGACCAGCACCGCTCCGCCGAGCCGTACTTCGTCGCCATCGTGCAGCACTCGATCTACCTTGACCGGCGGGTAGGTGTCTTTGGGATATTGGAAGTCCTGCGCGCCCCCGCTTTCCACGACTGCCACATCGCCATCCATCACCATGTACTTCGCGCCCGTCAGTCGCTTGACCTCTGCGCTGCCTGCATCATGGTCAGCATGTGCATGGCTGATCAGCAGAATTTTAATGTCGCTAAAGTGAAAACCAAGTTGTTCCACGCTCTTACGGATGAGTGGTGGCGAGCTCTCCAGGCTTGAGTTGATAAGAATGTCGCCCTTGGGAGTCACCACCAGGTACGACGCCAAATCCTTGCTCCCCACGTAATACAGGTTATCGGCAATGCGGAACGGTGCAATGGGCGTCGTCCAGTCGGGGTTGTCTGCCCCGTACACGCAAGTCGCCAACAGCAGCAGCAGGCACGGCAGATTCTTCAGCCAAATTTTAGCCATCATCTCTCCGAGAGGTATTTTCCTATCCTACCTGCACGGGAGAAACAGATTTGCCCGCAACGAGCGCGGCCTGACAATATAGGCAAGGAATACCCGGAGGAGGAACGGATGTATCCATTATCCCGCTTGCCGATGGTCACGATCGCGATCGGTGCACTGCTTTTGCCAACAGGCTTGGTCGCACAGCAGGCTCTTCAGGGCATCCAGGTCGCTGATCTCGACAAGAAAGCAGACCCTTGCACCGATTTCTATCAGTACTCGAACGGCACATGGCGGGCCGAGAATCCAATTCCCGCATCGATGGATCGTTGGAGCCGCCGCTGGGCCGCCGGCGAAGCGAACAAAGATCAACTCAAGCAGATACTCGACGCCATATCCGCCAAGCCGGAGCAGCCGAAGGGGAGTGTCGATCAATTGATCGGCGATTTTTATTCTGCCTGCACCAATGAAGCCGCGATCAATCAGGAGGGATTGAAACCGCTGCAGTCTCTGCTTGCTGAAGTCGATGGAGTTCATGACCGTCCGTCTTTGGTGGCGGCCATCATTGCTTTGCAAGCGGTGAATGTCCAGGTTCCATTCGCATTTGGCAGCAGTCCGGATATCCATGCTCCGCAAAACGTTATTGCGCAACTCGATGCGTCGGGCCTTGGTCTGCCAGACCGCGATTACTACCTCAAGCCGGAGAAGCGCTTTGCCGATGCTCGCGCGGAATACCTGGTACACGTCAAGAAAATGTTTCAGTTGGCCGGCGCCGGCGAAAAGGATGCGGCGAGCGACGCGCAGATCGTCCTGACCATGGAAACCGCCTTGGCCAAGGCATCGTTTGATAATGTCACGCGACGCGATCCAAACAATTCAGACCACAAGATGAGCTTCGAAGATCTGCAGAAATTGACTCCGGATTTCGACTGGAAAGCCTACTATGCCGCGGCCGGCCTCACGCCTGCACCGATGAATGTCGATCAGCCCAAATTCATGAAGGAAACGGAACGGCAGTTGACGGCAACATCCATTGCCGATTGGAAAGTGTATCTGCGTTGGCAAGTGCTGAACGCCTTCGCTGATTCGCTTTCCCAGCCCTTTGTCGATGAGGATTTCAATTTTTCCGGCAAACAGCTTGCTGGTGTCGGCGAACTCAAGCCGCGGGCGACCCGTTGCGCAGAAAAGACAGATCAGCTGTTTGGCGAGGCCCTGGGCCAGGCGTACGTAAAGCAATATTTCCCGCCCGAAGCGAAACAGCGTGCCACGGCGCTGGTCAATAACATCCTGGCCGCGATGCGCGACACCATCGAGAGCACAGAATGGATGACTCCTGCCACCAAGCAGAAGGCGCTGGAGAAGCTCGCGACAGTCTCGGTAAAGGTTGGCTATCCGGATCATTGGAAGGATTACTCCAGCATTGACGTGCAGCGCGATGCCTACCTCCACGATGTGCTCGGCGCGATGCGCTTCGCCGTCGCTGACGATCGCTCGCGGATCGGCAAGCCGTTAGACCGCGGACGGTGGGGTATGACGCCCCCCACGTCGAACGCCTATTACAACGACCAGCTCAACGAGATCGTCTTTCCTGCCGGTATACTGCAGCCGCCTGCCTTTAGCGTGCACTATACGGACGCGGTCAATTATGGCGGGATCGGAACTGTGATCGGTCATGAGATCAGCCATGGTTTTGATGACCAGGGCTCGCGCTTCGACGCCCAGGGGCGGCTGCAGAACTGGTGGAATCCGGAAGACCGCAAGAAGTTCGACGCCAAGACCGGATGCGTGGTCAAGCAATTTGACAGCTATACCATTGATGGTTCCATTCATCTGAATGGCAAGCTCGTGCTGGGTGAATCAATCGGCGACCTCGGCGGCGTAAAGATTGCCTACCTCGCATTCCAGAAAGCGCAGAAGTCCGGCGACCCACAGCCCACGATCGACGGATTCACTCCTGACCAGCAGTTCTTCATTGCCTGGGGTCAGTTCCGCGGTGATGAGATTCGCCCGGAGACCGAAAAGCTGATGGTGCAGGGCGATCCGCATCCTGTCTCCAAGTTCCGTGTGATCGGGCCGCTCTCTAATTTCCCACCCTTTGCCGACGCCTTCAGCTGCAAAGCAGGTTCTGCCATGGTCAGGCCAGAAAGCGAGCGCTGCGTCGTCTGGTAACGCGTGGCTTTACAGGCTGGGGAAAAACTCATTGTCTGTAAATGAAGTAGAGATTGGCCTTCAGGCCGTCCATAACTACTTTAAATAATTCGGCCGCTGAGGGAAAGCCTTCCCCTCAAAACGGCACTTTTTCTGCGGCCTGTTTAGCCCCTGAGGGCTGCTTTTTACGAGATCTCACGCAGACTTAGAGCCCATATTGCTATTGCTGGGTCCGCGATACGAAGCATTACCGCGGTGAGGACCGGAAAAGCCGCTGCGTTCGGCAGATTTTGGTCAGCAAGGGAGGTGCATACAGTTTGCTAAAGCGACCAAGTTCCACGGGATATCCGGGATTCAGAATCCATCTACCAAAGCGCAATATTCAGCAACACAAAAACCGCGGCGACCACGCCGCCCCAGAAGATGGGTTCCTGGTACCAGCGGCCTCGTTCCTCGGCGGGAAGCTCGGAGGCGCCCATGACCAGACCTTCCAACTCCTCCTCACGCCGAGGTTTCGTCAGCAGGCTTACCAGGATAGTGACGCCCACACACACCAGCCACGCCCACAGCGCGCGGTACATGTTTTCCGCCATCTCTTTCGCATCGGGCGAGAGAGCAACATAACGCAGTGCGGAAGGGTCTTTTACTACCCAAACCCAAAGCCCAATGGAAGTAAGGGTGCCGGCAACCAGCCCACAGAAGCCACCCTTATCTGTCGCGCGCTGCCAAAGCATGCCCACGATCACGGTTCCGAAGAGCGGCGCGATGAAGAAGCTGAAAAGCTGCATGGCATAGTCCATGATGCTGGCGGAATGCTGCACCAGGTAAGCGGTCCCTACGGATACCAGTACGCCTATCAGCGTGCACCAACGCCCCATCGCCACGTAGTGCCGGTCTGCGGCCTTCTTGTTCAGAAATGCCCCGTAGATGTCGTAGGTCCAGACCGTCGAAAACGCGCTCACATTGCCGGCCATTCCCGACATGAAGCCGGCAATCAATGCGGTCACGCCAAGCCCAATCAGCCCGGGCCCGCAGTAGCGCACCAGCATCAGCGGCAGCACTTCGTTATAGCTGTGGCCGTTGGTGGCGACCGCTACGCCTTCGGGTAGTAAGTGGAAGGGCAAAACCGCCAGAGCCAGCAGCCCGGGCAGGATGACGATGAGCGGCACCATCATCTTGAAGACCGCGCCGATAATGGGCGCGAGGCGGGCAGAACGAAGGCTGTTGGCCGCGAGCACACGCTGCACAACCAGAAAGTCGGTCGTCCAGTAGCCGAACGACAGCACAAAGCCCCAGCCAAAAACAATGCCGGTCCAATGCACTCCCATAGGGTTCTGCTTGAAGTGGCCCAGCGTGCTCCAAAGGTGGGTATAGTCTGACCGCCCAAGATTGGTTTGGATCTGGCGCGTCAGGTTTTTCCAGCCGCCCACCTCGATCATGCCGAGAATAGGAACCAGCAGCGCTCCTGCCCAGATCAGCACGAACTGCAGAATCTCATTGAAAATTGCGGAACGCAGCCCTCCCAGCGCCACGTAGATAGCCACCACCAGCGAAGAGAGCCAGATGCTGAAGTTGAGGTCCCATCCGAGGACTACCTTCATCACCAGCGCCATCGAATACATATTGATGCCGCTCATCAGGATCGTCATGAAGGCAAAGCTGACGGCGGAGAAGGCCCGCGTGGGATTACCGAAGCGGAGATGCAGATATCCAGGAACCGAGTAGGTTTTTGAAATGTAGTAGAACGGCATCATGACCAGGCCGAGAAACAACATGGCTGGGATCGCGGCAACCCAATACGCGTGCAGTGCGAGGATGCCATATTGATAGCTGGAACCGGCCCAGCCCATCAACTCCAGCGAGCCAAGGTTAGCGGATACAAAGCTCACCCCGGCGATCCACGCGGTCATCTCCCTTCCCGCCATGAAGAACTCGTTGCTGGTTTTGGCCGCGCTCCTCACATAGAAGCCGATAAAGAGCACCATGGCGAAATAAATGGCGATGATCGCCACATCCACGGCAGACAAATGGATGAGCTGTTCTCTGCCGGGAACAATCGTCATCAAAAACATGCTTGCCGTGTTCCTTCCCACCTAATGGACGCCGAAGAAGATCATCTTCGCTCCGGGCTTATCAAACGTCGCCTCGATCTTTGCCCGGCCAACGCTGTCTGGTGCGACCGTAACGCCGTTACTGGCCCAATGCTCGCTCGCTACTTTATGGCTCGTGATGTATTGGTAGGCGCCGCGTGTGGTTGCAAAAATCACAACCGCACCGCGGCCTGTGGTGGCCGAGACCTTTTCGTGGATCTCGGGGCTTGCAGAGACAATACCCGTTACCACGGGATCGCTTTCTGTAATATCATCCCGAACTTGTTTGTACCTGGCGAGCGTGCTGCCGATGAAGGTAACGCCGGCATCCGAAACATTCAGCAGATCCCCCCATATTCCATCCTGGCCAAGAATAAGCGACGCAACATCTACCTCCTGCCATTGCTGCGGATCATCAGGAAAGTAGTGGGTAAGGAACAAAGTGGATGGGATCCATTTATCGAAGGTCAACGGTGATCGCGCAATCCACGTGCGGGCTGGTCCCTGGTAGAAGAAGAGGTTTGAGTTGGTTCGCTCAAGATCGATGGGAATGTCGTAGTTCTGGTAATAAGGTCCGTTGTTGATCAGAAAGTATTTTCCTGCAGAAAGAAACGCCAGACCCATCGCCCGGCCGCCTTCGGTTACGTCGAAGTCGACAATGGCTCCCGGCACCGCAGCAGCAACCTTATCGGCAACGTAACTCATGTACTGCACCAGCTGAAATCCATAGGAGTCCGATCGCTCCTGGGCCGTGTTGCTTTCACCGCCGTGGTTATGATGTGGGTCGTTGCATCCGTACTGGCCAATCGCATCCCATTTAAAGTAAGTGACCCCGACTTCTTTTGCCAGGCGAATCAACTCATCGGCGAAGGCGTCGGCGTATCCGCTCACCATGCACATCCTGTAGCTTTTCTCCGTCTCCCATACTTCTTGAGGCTCGGTCACCTGGCCATTCCAGGACCTTCGCCATTCCGGGTGTTCCCGCACCACCCTGCTAGAGACAGCCGCCGTCGTAGGGCCAAACCAGAGTCCGAGGTGCATGCCATAGCCATCCAGTTTTTGCTTAACTGCTTTCAGGCCATCCGGAAAACGCTGCCTGCTGATCGTCCAGTCGCCGGTCTTCTCATACCATCCCGTATCGAGCACAAAGACATCCACGCCCATGCGGTGCGCCACATCGATCTCCTTGAGGATGCGGTCTTCGTTCATCGATTCCAGGTAAGGCCTGCCGTTCCACCACTTGTTACGCTCTTGAAAGTTCCAGGTGTTGTAGAAGATGTAGGGTTTCCGTGTGGCAAGATTTTGCGTCATGTACTTCAGCGCAAAACGCCGGTAGGTTGAGGCAAGCTGATCGATTCCGCCCTGTGTGGCGGCCGTCTCCATCCAGATCGTTTGAAAAGGATGATCCGCGTCGACATTTTGGCCGGAGACGTAGTTGCCCTTAACGGCTGTCAGGCGCACGCTTCGATCGGGCCTGAGCTGGTATTGCAGGAATGCATCGGGAACCTGAGAGCCGTGTTCATAAACTAGTAGGAAGCTGCGGCGGCTATCGGAGGCGGCAAGAATCGGGCCCATCAAAGTGCCGCTATCCTGAAAGTACCTGTCTCCGATGCTTTCTTCAGAAAGCGTGAAGCTGTGCGTCAGCTGAGCAAAGTTTGCCAGCGTGACCTCTTCCGTCTCAGGCAATTGTTTAAGAGACGTCTGCAGGTAAATGAGGTCGTTCGCGCCACCAGGCGCACTCAGCGTTCGTGCGGCGTCGCCATTAAGGATGTAGCGAAAGCGAATGACGGGAGTTTCATCATTGACCTGGAACTGAACCCGCAGCTGAAGATGCGGGTCTTTGGCGAGCGTGCCTTGAAAGGAATATTCGGTGACTCCATTGTTCAGATGAATCGGTGTTCCAACCGCTGCGAGATGAGGGACTTCGGCGGAAACCTGCTTTCCATCGATGGAGAAGGTTGGTGGGGTGAATTGGTGCGCGAACCTGGTTTGTGCGGCGCCATACTCCCAGAGGCATCCCCGCCCACAGGAAAAATCGATCCACACCTGGCCATTCTGGATAGCAGCTCCATATAAAGGAAGGGCACACAGCGCCAGGCCGAGAACGGCGAGTCTTTGAAATCCGCACGGATGCATGTATGTCTCCGCCATGATTACGATTCAGTGCATATTCGATTGATGTGATTCTGGATTCGACCATTTGTCAAGGCGATACGTGCCCCTGGTTCTGGGTCGTCAGGCATTGAAATTGAGGTAGCCTAGGCGTATGGATATGCAAAGTAGTCCCGAGCTTGAGGATTTGGTAAGGCACGACACAGAGGTAAGACCCTACGAGTCTGCGGATGGATATGTTGAGCACGCAGTTTCAATCCTGCATGCTCACGAGTCCTGGGTGGCGGAAGACCGCGCGGAGAAGGTGTAGGGGTTAGCCGGGCTTTTTCGTGGGGAATTGCCCCGCCCACCTCAACCGCAGGTCCCTCCACTGCGCTACGCTCCGGTCGGGATGACAATTCTGTTGCAAATTGGAGTTGTTGCCAAGAATCATCGATCGCAAGATAACTTGTCATCCCGACCGGAGGATCCATGGGCCTGCGGCCCATAAGCGCTAACTTATTTCGGATGTTTTTCGTCCAAACTTCCACAATCTCCCGCAAAAACGTCATCCCGAGCGAAGCCGAGGGATCTGCAGTTCGCCCAACCGGCAATGGAAGCGAACCAAGAGCGCCCCTCTCCCCCTTTGTCATCCCGACCGGAGCGCACCCGGATTTCCTGCCTCGCTGCACTGGACGACGCAGCGTGTGCGCCTTTCCGTAAAGAAAGGCGCATGAAGTTCGCCGAAGCCACCAACCTCCACAGGAAATCCGGGGGAGCGTAGTGGAGCGACCTGCGGTTGAAACTTACTTTTCAACCGGCGCTCTCCTCAGCCGTTTTTCCTGCCAACTCGCAAGTCGCGTTAAGATTCGTGCGATGGCAAAGATTCAAATCACCAAAACAGAGTTGGTTTGGCCCGGCAAATACCGTGAAGACGGTGTGCTCACTGAATCACCGCGCGCCAACCTGCCTTTTCAGGTAGTCGAAGCCTTTAACAAAAGCGCAGGAGAGGCCCGATGGCAGAACAAGCTTATATGCGGCGACAACCTGCTCGTGATGGGGTCATTGCTGGAAGATTTTGCAGGCAAGATCGACCTCATTTACATCGACCCGCCATTTGCCACGGGATCAGATTTTTCCTTCACTGCCGCAAATGGGGTAGCAGCCCAGGCATACCGGGATACATGGAAGACCGGATCCTATCTGGCCATGATGGCACAACGTTTGCGGCTGATGCGCGACCTGCTATCTCCGCGGGGGAGCCTATTCCTGCACTGCGATTGGCACGTGGGTCACATGCTAAGAGCGCTCGGCGATGAAGTATTCGGGCCGGAGAATTTTCTCAACGAAATCGTGTGGTACTACTACAACAAATTCCAGGGCAACGTGAAACGTTTTGCGTCCAATCACGATGTTGTGTTGTGGTACCGCAAGGGCGCGGTCTACCAGTTCAGGCAGCAAGTCGAGAAGCGTGCCGAAGGGAAAGTAAAGCAGCTTGTCCGCCTGTGGGACAAGGAGAAGGAAGCGATCGTCAACGCCAAAGGCCCCGACGGGAGAGTGTTGTACCGCGAGACCGATGAAAGGACCGTAGACGATGTGTGGCGCATTTCCATGCTTCAACCCGCTGACCGCACTGAGAACTGCGGATACCCAACGCAAAAGCCCGAGGCCTTGCTGCAGAGGATCCTGCAAGCCGCCTCATCCGAGGGGGATCTGGTCGCCGATTTTTTCTGCGGATCGGGCACCATGCTTGCGGTTGCCGAAAAGCTCAATCGCCGCTGGATTGGCTGTGACCTCGGCCGATGGGGCATTCACGCCACCCGCAAGCGCCTGCTTGGCGTCAAACATTGCAGGCCCTTTGTGCTGCTCAACCTTGGCCAGGATGAACGCCGGTACTGGCGGGATGCAACCTTCCGTGAAGGGCAGTGGGAGTACGTTGCATTCATGCTGAAGCTTTACGGTGCCGAGCCGGTCGCAGGCTTTGCACATAGCCAAGGCAGAAAGCAGGACGCACTGGTTCACGTAGGGCCGGTGGATGTGCCAGTCACCACCAGGGAGATCGACGCCGCTGTGGACGAGTGCGCGAAGCTGCAGCAGCGAGCCTTGCACGTCCTCGGCTGGAGCTGGGAGGGCGAACGTTGCGACGTGATGGCCCAGGTTGCCGCAACCAAGGGGGTCAAGCTGCTGCTCCTGCAGATCCCGCGAGAGGTGATGGAGCCGCAGGCTGCGGGCATTATCTTTTGCCCACTGGCCTGCTTTGATGCCGCGATCGAGCAGCCGGGTAGTCTTGCTGCGCGAGTGATGCTGCGCAGCTTCGTGATTCCGAATGCCGAATTACTTCCCCCGGACGAGCGCAGCAGAGTGGAGAAGTGGCCGGACTACATCGACTACTGGGCGGTAGACTGGGATTCCTGCAACGAGACCGTCACCCAGGCTTGGGCGGCGTATCGCACCCGCAAGCAGAGGGGCCTCTCGCTCGTCTCTGACCTGCACCGGTACGAAAAGGCGGGCAAGCACCGCATCCTCGTGCAGGTGATCGACATTTTCGGCAACGCCACCAAGCAAGCGTTCGAGGTGGAAGTGCAATAGGCCCGCGCGCCGCCTATGGATGTTCAGCAGCCGTAGTGGCGCCCTTCCTTTTGTGCCTCCCACGGGTAGGTCTGGAGGGGCGTAAAGGTTCGTTGAAAGAAAGCGTCATCGACGACATAGGTTTCGCCGTTCTCTCCCTTAACTATCCAATCCCCTTTGGAAACGTTGCAGAATCCAATATCGGTGGCAATCGTTTTGGAGTGCTCGCACTGGGTGGCGTCTACAACCAGCGGTCGAAGTGTTCGGAATGTGCTCATGGTCTCCCTTTTGGCGATCAGCGCGCCAATGTCTTTATGAGAGGACATTTTTCGTAAGGATGGCGATGTGGAGTTGTTAGGGATTCGTAAAGGCCGGCACCTAGAACCCGTAGTTCTTTTTCCGCAGTGCATTTTTGTATCGATCGCGCGCCTTTTTCGCCACCGCCTCGGCATCGTGGGCGGCAAAACCCGCAGCATCCCACTTCTCCATCTCCACCATGGAGTGATCGTCGTTCGCCAGGGCCTCTTCGGCTCGAAGAGCGGTTACCCAGTTGTCGACAGCCCGCCGGTAATCGCTCAGAAGTTCATCGAAATCTTCATCTTGCATGTTGCAGTGACTCTATGGCTGCGCCCCACCTGCGTCAATGAATCAGGCCTGCGATTCACCGAAGATTGACATAACCGGTTGCTCCCGACACCACTGGCGGCCATGCGGTTACCTCTGGGCGTCCCGGTGGGGTACCGCTTTGCCGTCCAAGCCCCCTTGCCTGCACCATTGGGGATGCAATCCTCTTTTGGGTTGTCCCAGTTTTGATCGGGTGAAGAGATATTCACCGGATGGACGAGCGGGTGGTGTATCTTTTCACACACCAACGCTGTGGGCCGGGGGGACGTCGCAAAAGAGGGCGGAAGGCAGCCAGAAAGCGTGACAATTCTCGGGGTTTCTTTCCTTCGCGCGGGCCAGGGTCCAGGGTGTAAAGTTATTTCCAAAATTGTGGTTGCCGCAAGTCTCGAAGTTTCTTGAAGAGGCGCCCGCCGTGAAGCAAGTATTCTGTTTGTCCGCTCTTCTTGCCGCCAGCGTTCTCTGCCAGTGCTCGTCCTGGGCTCAGGCAGACCGTCCGGCGCATCCATCGTCGCCACGTACAATAACCCACCCAGCCACCCCTGCGGAGACGGTCATCATTCCCGGGCCTCTGCGATCTTTTCTGCGTATGGCAGGCATTAGCCAGCAGATAGCCCCCATAGATGTGCTGCCGCTGCTCGCGCGCAATGCTTACTCGACCGGATACCTGAACGGCGAGCCTACGGAGTATCTGCGCTTGCTCGACCGCTATCTTCACCAGGCGAGAGAGCTTCAGATGCTCGCCGGGTCGAGCGGCACAATACAAGTTGCCAACTGCGCGGGGGCGGAGCAGTTGCTGAGTATTCTCGGCTACCGGGCTCGCCCGGGTTGCGGGCAAAAGGACTCGGTTCTGGCAACCGCGGACCCGGAGCGCGCCTTCCTTACCACCGATTCCGGTTTCCCTCTCACCGCCCTCGAAGAAGCGCTCGAGAAAGGCACGCCTTTTACCTACGCTTTCCCCAACTCCCGCGTTCCCGTGCTCTTCACCGAAAACGATTGGAAGGCAATCAGCGGCGCCAAGAGCCGGGGCGCGCAATCGTTGGTGGACATCCTGCTGCACGAGCCCTCCATCGACCGCCTGTATTGGGCGCTCTCCAACACCGATGCTGAAACCAGGACGAGCCTGCAACGCGCGCCGGGCCTTGCCCAGCTTCTGCCCTATGGCTCGGTGCTCGATTTTTACGGAACACAGATTTGCATTCGCGCCGGCCGGGTGGTGGTGCCTGGGGGAGCCGCCGCTGAACCGGGTTGGAGAGAGTTGGTCGGCGCCAGTCCAAAGTCGCCTGCGGATTTTGTTCTTCATCTGGTGGATAAAGACAACGGCTGGCTAGCCGTCTATTTTGACACTCTCTCGCGGGTGAGTGCGTCTCAGCAGGCGTACCTAACCAGGAATCCCCGCCTCAGGCGCGTCTACGAGGCCTTTACCGAGCCGGAACCCAAGGCTTTACCCGCCAGGGCGGTCTTTCGCAAAGCCCCTGCATTGCTCATGCTATTTACCCGGTTGCAGATAGGCCCGGATGGCGAACCGGCCGTCCCGGGCAGTCTCGACGTCTGGAAGCAGGTTCTGGCGCAAAAGAGCGACTCCAGAATCGCCCGGGACTGGGGCAGGCGCGCGCGTGGGTGGAAGCGGCCCGAGCAACTGCTGGAGGGCATGGCCGCGTTATCTCGCATGGATACCGATCAAGGCCCCCTGCAGATCTACCTCATGCTCAGTGAGGTCGACGGCCGCCGCGGTCCCGATAGGCGCCTCACTCCGCAAACTGTGCTGCTGATGGCCACCAAGTTCTCGCAGCTTAGCGGTTGGTACCTCGTGTTTTCAGAGTTCCCCGACTTGAACGATGAATCGATTACACGGTTCGTCACCGTGGCCGACGCAGTCGACGGAATCTCCAACCACAGCCTCCGCGGCAATGCCATGGGCGTATTTCAGGCCAACCTCGGGCTGTGGCAGGTTCTGGCCCGCCAGGGAGAGATTTCCGGCGCTGAAGTGAACCCATCCTGGCAGCAGACAATTGCCCCCTTTGCCGCGGTCGGTTCCTCTGCCCAGCTGTTTGACGCCGGCCACACCTCGCTGAAAACGCTCATGCAGGCGGCAGGCGGCAAAGCCGAGCTCTCGCAGGGGGAATTGATTGACCTGCTGGCAGGCCCACCCCAGAAGTCGCAGGAAGGCCAGCGTATCCGCCAGGAAATGGCCGCCAAGATACGGTCGGTACTTAACGATCAACGCCTGGTGTCGCTCGACACCCTGTTCGCCTTGGGCGACGGTCTCAACCGGATGTCTGCCGGAGCGCCGGCGAGTAGCTCTATGCTCCCCATGGCTGGCGAGCTCCGGGAATTCGAGCTGCCCCGCCCGATCTTTACCGAAAACGAGAAGGCGGAGTGGGCGCCCGGGGTTTATGCCAACCGCCACGCGGTGCTGCAGGTCCACGTCGACATCACCAAGGTCATCAAGACACCCGGCTCGCGGGCTCAATTGGAAGCGGCCCGGGGTGAACTCACGCCGTTTCTCCGGGACTCGTTGGTCGGTTTGAATTACGCCTACTACGAGCCGCCGGGCGCGCAAGTCCTGCACAACAATCCGCTTTTTGTGCGTTCGCACGACTTCTCGGGCGAAACCATTATGGGCGTGAGCCAGCTCTGGCAGGCTCCTGAATTGTTCAACCAGGGGTCACCGGCCGGAGGTGGCGCCTATCTGGTTGGATCCCTGGCCGAGTTGCCTTACGTGTTGGCAACGACTGAGGAAGACTTTATTGCTCCGAAGAACGTTCAGGCCCTGATATGGAAAGAAGTATCGGCGGATTTGCTGGTCAGCGCCACGCTGCCGCGATGGTGGAGCGTGACCCGCAACGAGCTCCATGCCGTCGCCCTTTACCAACGCGCGGGAGAAGATCTTATAACCGCGTCGGTAGCCGATGAAGAGCTGCGCGGGAAAGTGATCGATATTCTCGCGGAGCGCATTTCGCCGCAGCGCCTGGGAAAACTGGAGCTGGCCTTGCAGGCGGGCGACGGGGTAGCGGCTCTTTCTTTGGTAACCCCGGCAGACACCTTTCACCTTGCCGCGCAGTTTCGCCACGATTTCCCCCAGCAGGCGGCATCTGCGGGAGCGGCCGCCGGAGAACTAGATACACTCACCCTTCAATACCCAGCCGAGGTAAATCTCCAGCGCCTTTCCCGGGACTTTGGCACGCCTCATCCGGTGCTGGCACAAAGCTATGCCTGCGAGCTCCTGAACCTGCCGCCGCTGCCCGCTTTCGGCGGCAATTCCAGCCGCTTGCTTGGGGAGTCATGGGACTCCAGCAATCTCTATTGGGCCCGGCTGGCGGATGAGAAGGGTTACTCGCCGGTCATGCTCAATCGCCTGGTGCCGGAGTTGACCCGCCGCATGGTGGCCAATATTTTCGCCAGCGACATCGAAGACTGGCTGGCGCTGGCCCGGGCCATGAAAGAGACCGGCGAAGAGTTCCGGCAAGGCAAAATCGCTTTGCCACAACCGGCGGAAACCTCCGCCGTAAACCAGGAGAGCGGCGCACCACAAGAGCCGGCTCCGCTGAGCGCTGCGTCGGCCGGCCACCAATGAAACGGGATCAATGAAACGGGATTCAGGACAAATTATGGCAAAGCGATATCTTCTACTCTTACCCATCTCAGTTTCGCTCCTGTTGCTTGGCGGCCGCTTAATCGCGGCCCAGGACGACACCACGAATATCCGCGTAAATGTCGACCTGGTACAGCTAAACGTCGCCGTCACTGATAACAACGGCAACTACATTTCCGGCCTTGGCCCGGAAAACTTCGTCATTACCGAGGACAAAATCCCGGAGAGACTTGCCACCTTTGAAGAAGGCAACGAGCCGGCCAGGCAGGTTCTTCAGCCACTCGCGAGTCCGGCGTCAGCCAAGGGTTCCCCGCAACCGGCCAGCAAATCAAAACCGGTGGTGGTGGCTGCCGGTTCGCTGCAGAAGAGCAATACCGGCACCATAGGTGAGGATCCTGCGACGCTGCCCACCAGCATTTCCGGCGCCAATGTATTTGTTCTCTTTGATACCAGCAACTACATGTACCGCGGCTTTGTGTTTGCGCAGGACGCCATCACGGATTTTGTTCGCTCGCTGGGAGACGCGAACAAGATAGCTTTTTATTCCTACAGCCGCGATCTTTCCCGTAATTCGGCGCTGACTTCGGATCGATCGCAGGTGCTGCGTGGGGTGCGGAGCACGGTCGCCGGAGATGATGCCGCGCTGTACAACTGTTTGCTGTTGACCGTCGAGGATGCAGCTCGTTACACCGGTCGAAAGGTTGTCGTGGTGTTTTCCAATGGACCTGACAACGCCAGCCTGGTGCCCCCGGAGGATGTGGCGGAGCTGGCCCAATCCACGGGAACGATCATCTACATGATCAGCACCCGGGAAGCACAATTGGAGCCCATTTCCACGGCCGTCTTTGAGCGTATGAGCAAGGCCACGGGGGGCAAGGCTTATTTCGCTCGCAGCTGGAGCGACGAGAAGAAGGCCTTCGCTTTTATCCAGGAGGACCTGGCGCACCTCTACTCGCTCAGCTACTACCCGCAGCCCAACCCCAGCACCGGCTGGCGCACAATTTCCGTCAAGCTGGTGGGGAAAGACCTGCAGAAGTACCACGTGCGCACCCGCGCCGGGTACCGCCTGCAGCAGGCGCATGCAGCGGCCAATAACTCGGCAGCGCTGGAAACTGAGACTGTTCCCAAGTAGCGGGGGTAGTCACTACGGTTTTGGGCGTGTATCCTTGGCGGCTTTTTCGACACAGGCTGCTTGTGCCTCAGAGGCCGGTCCGCTATTCACCGAGCTGCTGCAGGCGAATAACTCCGGCTGGCTCATGACGGAAGTGGCCGCCTGCTCGAGGGTAATGTCTGTCGGCTCGGGCTGGTACCGGGAGCGTTTGTCGTCTTCCTGGAGCGACACGCTTTTGAACAGAAGGGCATTGCCTTCCAGGTGGACGTGAATCGCTGTGAGTTCCCAGAGCGACGGGCCGACCTGTTGTTGTTCCAGGGCAAAGGAGCTGCGCTCCTTCAACCTACCCAAGAGTCCCCCGCCGAAGGTAACGTCGTGGATGAGGTGACCCTTGATCTTGCAGATACGATGTTGCTGGTTATCCACCACCAGGTCGCCGGTCATGCTGCTGAAGACGCGAGCCTCACGCGTCGGCGGATGGAAGTTTGGCGCGGGTTCGAAGTGCAATGAGGTGGTGGTCGGCGTGGCTCCTGTTTGCGTCCAGAGGAAAGCTTCGGGCAGTAGCTTGAGCAGGTCATCGATCTGCTGATTGTCGTGGCGGGCCTCTGCCACCTCCTTGTTCTGGGCCTTGGTGTCGTGCAGAAATTTGTCAATGATCTCTTGCTGGCGGGCCTCGGAAAGTTGCTGTTCGTCCTTCTCCAGGACGCGGTCGACGCTGCCCCGTTCTGTGCCGGCGACCCACTGCAGAACGTGTTCTTTTGGTTTATCGCTCTCTTCCAGGTAAATCCAGTTGGAATGGTCGTTGCTGTCTGCATTGCGTTCGACCTCGGCGACCTGCTGAATAAGCTGTTGCGGGCTCTGAGCCTGAAGCGAAGAGAACGAGAGGACGAGTATACCGGTCCAGAAAAGGAGAGATTTTCCTTTGGCCATTTCAATGCCCTTGACGATCAAAAAGATACGGCTTTTTTGATGCCCCAGGTTTGACGAAAGGTTCGGCATTAATGTGAGAGGGAAATACGCAGGCGAGCCGGGCTGCCTTTGAAGGGTGTTATCGAGAGGGGACCGAATGCACCTTCACTTTTGGGTGAATCGGAAACAGCGTTGTTGAATGGTAGGCACGAGGAGACTCGAACTCCTGACCTCTACCGTGTC
>CAWIBI010000026.1:0-45536 GCA_963834205.1 uncultured Acidobacteriaceae bacterium
AAGGTAGCGCTCTAACCAACTGAGCTACGCGCCTGCAGCAATGCATGCACGTTATCATACCAAAACCAAAGGAATCGGTGGCCTTTTCTGGTCTTTCAACTGCCTGGCCTGGACTTTGCTGCCGCGAGCGAGCGCGTGATTTTTGCCAACCGTTCTTCTCTGTATTGATACTCGACGCTGGCTTCAGGGCTATGATCTTTGAGTTTCCAGTACAACTGGTTGGCGAAATGGATAGCGTTTGCCTCTTCGAGCAAGGCTACAATCCTCGCTCCTTCTTCGCTCTCCTCTGCTAAGGTGCGATCTTTATCTGCTGCGGTGCGATCTTTATCCATCACATCAGCGATACTACAGCGCGATGCCGTGACTGCGCCTACCGCTTTAGTTCGCACAGGAGTGGCACAAGTGCCTTACCTTGGTCTCCCATCGAGAGCGCTTTGAAAAGTTCCGCCGCGTTCCTGCGCCTAAACTTTTACACGAGGCCAACATATGTCCTTCTCGGTAGGCACTCATGCTCACGGCTCGCCGGTGCGCGTTTGCCCGGCGCTCTTTTGATCGTCCTGCCAAGCTGAACCTGCTCGATTTGAAATTGCCCAAAGTAGAAGGCACCGAGGTACTCAAACAGATCAAGAACGATTCCCGGGGTCGTCATTACCTCTTCCCGGGGAGAACGAGACCTGGCCCGTAGCTACGACGGAGGGTAAACAGCTACATTCAGAAGCCGATGGAGTTCGAGCAATTCCGGCAGAAAGTGAAAACCGCGGGCCTGCACTGGCTGGTGGTCAACCAGTGTTCAACAGTCAACGAGGCAGAGAAATCTGCCGGACAAGGTTTGTCATGAGCAGCAATGCCAGCTTGGGGCGCAAGATCGAGAACAAGACCCCGCTCCGGGTCTTGTTAGTGGAAGATAACGGCGCCGACCTTGAGCTGATACTGATTGAGTTACAAAGAAGTTTCGACGTCACCAGCGGCGTCGTCCAGACGGCAGCCGAGTTTCGGCATCGAGTCAAGACGATGGCCCCGGATGTCGTGTTGGCCGATTACAACCTGGGCCAGTGGAGAGGTACGGAGGCGCTGGCGATCCTGCGCGAAGAAAACCTGGACATTCCTTTGATCCTGGTCTCAGGTGTTCTCGGCGATGTGGTCGCGGTGGATTGCATCAAGCTCGGCATCACTGACTATGTGCTCAAGGATTCCCTGGGCCGGTTGCCGGTGGCCGTGCGCGCCGCCCTGCAGGACAAGAAATTGCGCCAGGAACGCAGGCAAGCGCAGGAAGAGTTGCGTCAGAAAATGGAAGAGTTGTCACGCTCCAACCGCGACCTGGAACAGTTCGCCTATGTGGCCTCGCACCACCTACAGGAACCCTTGCGCGTGGTGACGGCCAACACCCACCTGCTGGCGCAACGCTATCGCGGAAAACTTGACGAGCAGGCCGACAAATACATCGACCATGCCCTCGACGGGGTCAGGCGCATGCATGGTTTGATCCAGGATTTACTGGCATTTTCCCGATACGCCTGGCAGGAGGCGGCATTGAGGAGCACGGATTGTAACGAAGCCGTGGCCCAAGCCATGAAGAACCTGCCGGTCGCCATCCTGGAAAGCGGGGCGACGATCAAGTATGAAGGGCTGCCCAGGCTCATGGCCAACGGTTCACAACTGAGGCAGGTGTTCCAGACCCTGATCTCAAACGCCATCAGGTTTCGCAGTCCAGAGGCTCCAGTCGTCGAGATTTCCGCGGAGAAGCAAGGCGCGGAATGGATGCTCTCGGTTGCCGACAACGGCATCGGGATTTCGACCGAGCACGCCGAGGACATCTTTGTTATATTTCACCGCTTGCATGCGCCTGGTGAGTACCCCGGCAATGGCATTGGGTTGTCCATCTGCAAGAAGATCGTGGAACGCCATGGCGGGAATATCGCCGCCACACCTCGCGCAGGCGGTGGCACGATTTTCAAATTTACCCTGCCGGCTCTCCCCACCTCGACCTAGCAATGCAGGACGAATGGGATACGCGCTGCGCCCTACGCGACACTCGATCTTACTCTGACGCCTGGCTGTTGGAATCGCGCGTTGTTGAACTGGCTGGCTCGAGTCCACGCGGGTTGCTCAACGCAAGGATCTGCATCAATTGGCTTGAGTCAATCGTCACTTCCCTGAGCTCATCCGCATTTCCGGTGTCGGGCTCCAAACTGAGGCTTACTCTCAGGTCTCTCAGGGACGTGGCAGAGACGACGTGCTCGTAGTCCACTTTGAAGAAATATTCTTCGCCCGGTTCGACTCTGATTGAAGCGATGGGGCTAATCTCGCCCGCTCGCAGGGTCAACTCATGATATCCGGGGTACAAATAGAACGTCGCGATCTTATGTGGGGTCAGGGACACAATGTCGTTCCCATCGACAGATAATGAAACTCCGACCAAAAGTCTGCCTTCGCGGTACACGTGGACGGTGCCGACTTTGCTCGTATCGATGGATTGTGCAGGCAGCAGGGACGATAAGAGAAACACAACAGCGGCAATGCGGTACGGCTTCATGGAAGACTCTCTCTTTGGCCGGTGGCTCGTGAGGCTTTCGAATGCCCTCTCCGATGTCATTTGCCTAAAGAGAAGAACGACCTTTTCGAGCGTTCTTTCCATGCTGCCAACGCGCCATGAACGCCAATCCAACATCAGCGCGTCATGATTGCTGCCAACCGGAACACCGAGGAAAAGATGGCCTCTGAGATGGAGGCCGACCCCCCGGCCGGCGCAACTAACTGCCACAAGGGGCCGAGGCAAACAAGGGCACAGAGAGATCCTGACTTATTTCGATACATTGGTAGTACCTCCTCACAGAAGCTTGTCAACCCGATGGGCAGTGGCTAAAAACAACCATTTTGTTTCTGGTCCTATATATCGTCTGCCGTGATAACTCGCGAAATGACCCCGGGTATGCATTACAGATGTAATCGATCTCACTCGATGAGCCAATCGAAACGGCTTTCGGGTGGATCCGGCAACCGCAAGCATGGTGCGAGTGGAAAAACTCAACCTGAGCGATCAGCAGCACATGAAAGCCATGCGCGGATACGATTTTGTATTTTGCCCCAATGTGCTGATCTACTTCGACGACGCGTCGCGGCGCAATGTGGTGAGCCGGTTCTAGGCGCAAGCAGGCCGGCAGGAAACCAAGATCCAAGGGGTCAACTTGAATGCCATCCTCGCGGAAATAATCGGCGTGCTGGAGCCGGATATCGGCTATCAAACCGAAAGCTCATGTACCATCAAGGTTCCGGGCTGCAGCCATAAGGAACGGAATGCCTTGCTGAAAGAATTACGCGCCGCGCCCAACCTTCTTACTTTCCTGCGTTTGTGCCTCATACCCTTTCTGGTCATCGCGGTTCTCGAGGCCCACTACCAAACCGCACTTTGCCTCTTCGTCATAGCCGGATTCAGCGATGGGCTCGATGGCCTGGCGGCGAGAGTGCTCAAGCAACACACACAGATTGGCCAGTACCTGGATCCCGTGACCGACAAGCTCTTGCTCAGCACCCTCTTCCTGGTTCTCATGCACCAGGGCCTGGTGCCGCGGCGGGTCACGGTCCTGGTGTTTAGCCGCGACCTGGGCATTCTCATCGTTGCCTCCCTGCTCTACATCAGTCTCGGCATGCGGGATTTCCGCCCCAGCATCTACGGCAAGTCAAGTACTTGCGCACAGATTTTGGCCTTGCTCGCTGTCCTGCTTTGCCAGGTCTATTCCCCTCAACCGCTGCTCATGCTCCGCACCGTGGCTCTGGATGCCACTGCCTTGCTGACCATCATCTCGGCCTTACATTACGCCTGGCGAACCGCCCGTCGCCTCGCCGTCGCCGAAGCCACCTGAAGGTTTGAAATTTTCGCTTTCAATGACAAACTATTGCCAGTACTTTGCTCCCGGTTTAACTTTACTGAAACGGCTCACTACCCGGCCCCGACTCGCTGGCCAAGGGCAGAATCGCGGTTTCTACGAAGGCCCATATGTCTGAAACGATCCAAGCACGAGTTCTTCGAGTGATTGCGACCACCCAGCGAATTCCCCTGGAAAAGGTCAAGCCCGACAGCACCTTTGAAGAACTGGGCATCGATTCGATGGACAGCATCAACATCCTCTTCGACCTCGAAAGCGAGTTCGACATCGAAATCAAGGACGAAGACGCGAAGAAGATCCAGACCATCCGCGAAATGATCGACGGCGTTACTTACCTGGTTGACTCCAAGCAAAACCCTCAGCCGGCATCCGAATAAGCCGAACCCCGCCTATCGGGAAGATGCTGAGTTTGTTACCCTCGGACCAGCAACACTCTTCATGAAAATGGTGTAGATGCGAGTTGTCATATCAGGAATGGGCGTCATCAGCGCGCTCGGCCATGACCAGCAAAGCTTCTGGCAGGCGCTGGCAAGCGGTCAATCTGGAATCGGTCCCATCCCGCACGACGTCGGGCCGGTTACGGAGATGGGCATGAACCAGGTCCGTTTCAAGAACGGCGCCGCCGTGCTTGGGTATAGTGCTGAAACGCACTTTTCCCGCAAAAACCTTAACTTTATGGACCGCTTCGCGCAATTTGCGGTCATCGCTGCCCGCGAAGCGGTGGCCCAGGCCGGCATCGAATGGACCGAGGAGCTGCGCGAGAACGCGGCCATCATCACCGGCTCCTGTATGGGCGGCCGATTTACCGAAGAGATTGGGTACTGGGAACTCTTTCACCATGGCCGGCACCGGGTTCACCCGTTGACCATTCCTTTAGGAATGAGCAACGCAGGCGCCAGCCATATTTCGATGGAATTTGGCCTGCATGGGCCTGCGTACACCATCTCAACCGCCTGTTCCTCTTCTGCTCACGCCATTGGTAATGCACTGTGGATGGTGCGATCAGGAGCTGCTCCCCTGGCTATTGCCGGGGGCAGTGAAACCCCTCTTTTCCTGGGCGGATTGAAGGCCTGGGAAGCGATGCGCGTGGTCAGCCCTGATACCTGCCGTCCCTTTTCCGTCAACCGTTCCGGCATGATTCTAGGGGAAGGCGCGGCCATGATCGTTATGGAGCCGCTGGAGCGGGCGCTGGCGCGCGGTGCAACGCCTTTGGCTGAAATTGTAGGCTTCGGTATGTCGGCGGATGCTTGCCACGTTACCCAGCCCTCCGCCGAGGGCGCCGCCCGGGCGATTCGCGGCGCGCTTCGCGACGGCGGACTGGTTCCGGAGCAGGTTGGCTACATCAACGCCCATGGAACTGCGACCGAGGCCAACGACCGCATGGAAGCAGCGGCCATCCATGCCGTCTTCGGAAGCCACGCTGAGGAGCTTCCAGTCAGTTCCACCAAGTCCATGCACGGGCACACCCTGGGTGCGGCGGGGGCGATCGAAGCGGTTGCAACCTTGCTGGCTTTGCGCAATCAGGTGCTGCCGCCGACTGCGAACTTCACTGAACTGGATCCGCTTTGTGAGCTGGACGTGATTCCGAACCAGGCCCGACCCGCTGACGTCGAGGTCGGCCTCTCGCAATCCTTCGCCTTTGGCGGGTTGAACGCCGTGTTGGCATTCCGCGCCTGGCACTGATTTTCTTTATTTTGGGGCCGAAACTCGCCAGGCCAATTTCACATCTATACAGGTGTTAAGGTAAGCCGCGAGTTAACAGTGTGATCAATTCCACCCGACGCGGGGGGGGGGCTTATTTCGCATAATTCGCTTACTTCGCACCTTCCTCACAGAAAAAGTGAACTTAAAACGTTAAAGCGCAGTCTCTTTTGTACGCCAGGCGCGGACTTCTGGCGTTGAGGCAGAACCCTTTCAGGCGCCGATGTGGGGGGCTTGTCAGGTGCCGATGTGGGGGGCTTGGGAGTCTGCGTGAGAACTCGGAACATCCAGCCCCGAAAGGCCTGAACTTCAGACTTGTCCAAATTAGGCTTGCAGCGAAGCGAGAACACTTGGCTTATTCACTGCCTCTGAGGTTCTGGACGGGTGCCCCATGTTCGCGCCAGCGTACATGGGCCGAAAACGATGTCTTCGAATGCTTTTACTTTAGTTTCAACTGCTCTCTCGGGAACAATATCTCGCGCGTCTAGCGAAAAGCGTTGGAAGGGCTTCGCCCCATCGTTTTCGTCCCACGTACGCTCAGGCGAACGTGGGGCACCCGTCCGGAGGATTGGGCATTGCTTCAGCCAGCCCAGGACTTTAGTCCGGGGGAGCGGGTTTTCAAACCCGCGAGAACGCTTTATGTTGCAATCACGGGGCTTTAGAAGCCCTGGTGAGAATGTCCCAGCGGCCCAATCAACCCGCACGTTTTTCGTGACTTCGACGACAGCTTCAGCGGTGCTTAGTTGCGAGCCATCTTTTCGAAGACGTCGAGCGCGTACTCCAGGTCCCTCTGGGTGTGCGCCGCGGTGACGCATAGGCGCAGCCGCGCGGAATCCTGTGGAACCGCAGGAAACAGCACGGGTGTGGCCAGAATGCCATGGTCACGCAGCCGCCTGGCGAATAGGCCAGTGGTGGTCTCGTCGTTGAGAATGACGGGGATAACCGCCGTCTCCGACAACCCGGTGTCGTAGCCCAGGGAACACAGGCCACTGCGCAGAAAATCGGCGTTGTGCTTGATCCTGGCCACCCGTTCCGGCTCGCTGTGCAGAATCGCCAGCCCTTCACGGATCGCCGCCACCGCGGCCGGACTCAACGCCGCCGAAAAAATAAAGGGTGACGCTCCATGCTGCAGATAGATCGCAAGTTCCTGCGAAACCGCCGCAAAACCACCGGTCGAGGGAATCGACTTGGCCAGCGACCCGGTCCAGATGTCTACCTCGTCGGTGGGAATGCCGAAATGTTCATCTGTGCCGCGGCCAGTGGCCCCGATTACCCCGGAGGCATGCGATTCATCGACCAGCAGAAAGAATCCGAATTCCTTTTTGACTTCGAGAATCTCCGGCAGATGGCACACGTCACCATCCATGGAAAAAACGCCGTCCGAGATCACTAGGGTGCGGTTGGCCGGGGACCCGTTTTGCAACTCCTGCCGCAGAGAAGAAGCGTCGTTATGACGAAAACGCTGCAGCTGCACTCCGGCGAACCGGCAGGCATCGGTGAGGCTGCGATGGCAGAGCGAATCCATGATCACGCGGTCCGCTGGACCGAGCAGCGCCCCAAGCACGGCGACATTCGCCAAGTAACCTGAACTGAACGTGATAGCCGCTTCGGTGCCCTTGTAGGCGGCGAGATCCCGCTCCATCTGAATATGCTGATCCGTGGTTCCGGTAAGCAGCCGGGCTCCGCCCGTCCCGGTGCCGTATTTCCTGATGGCCTCAATCGCGGCGGCATCGATCCGGGGATCGCCAATCAGTCCCAAGTAGTCGTAGGACGAGAGCATCAGCATGGAATGGCCATCCGCCCGTACCTGGGGGCCGGTTCTTCCTTCTAGGGGAATCTGGAAAGGATAGGCATCGTGTTCGCAGGCCAGGGCCGTGGTCTCGAACAGCCGCCGGGCGCGTGCATCGATGAGGTCATTCTTGCGAAAGTTCCAGCGCTTGTCCGCACTGAAATATCCGTTGAATGACTTGCCGGAAGAAGAAGGAAATCCTGCTGTTCCGTGGTGAACTTGTGATTTCGTCTCTGTCGGAGTATCCATTGATTTAACTGACTATAGTGCAGGATGGGGGGCTTGGGAAGTCTGGAGTTGCTGTCCCGGCACGGTTTACAGCATTTCTTCCTGAAAAATCGGGTTTTTGGGGTCTCCTCCAAAGCGCTGTCGTCGCGTTGGTTGCCAGGCTCGGTGTGCCCATCATTTCCCTTGGGTGAACGATAAAGCCGCAAAAAATGCTCTAATTGTCATAAGGATAGGGCAAAGCGGGCAATGCTGCAATCCGCGCATCCGAATAGGTTGGAGTTCAGCGTATGTCTTCTCCAGGCTTGGGCAGTCCGGCAGCCGTACTCAACCCGTCCGTGGGTGTTACACCGCGAGTCTGCCTGAAAGACAAATTCGGTCGCACGATCACCGATCTGCGTGTCTCCATTACCGACCGCTGCAACTACAAATGCGTGTACTGCCGTACCGGTTCTGACGGCGCGCAATTTGCCGAGTTGGCCATGGACGATTACCTGCGGATGATCCGGGTGTTTGTCTCTCTGGGCATTCAAAAGGTGCGGCTCACCGGGGGCGAGCCGCTTCTGCGCAAGGGCATCGTTGCCCTGGTGGCCCAGCTTGCCGAGCTCAGGAGCAGCGATGATAGGCCGCTCGACATTGCCATTACCACCAATGGACATCTTCTGGCGGAAATGGCGGAACCGCTCGCCTGTGCCGGTCTTAACCGGATCACGGTCAGCATGGACGCCGTCGATCCGGCAATCTTTGCTCGCATCACCCGGGTGCCGGGCAGCTTCGAAAAGGTATTGGCTGGGGTGCGTGCAGCGCAGCGTGCCGGGCTGGGTCCGGTTAAGGTCAACTGTGTGCTGCTGCGCGGGTTTAACGACGACCAGATTGTCCCCTTTGCTCACTTCTCCCGAGACCAAGGAGTGATTGTGCGCTTTATCGAGTTCATGCCCCTGGAAGAGGATCGCTTGTGGACGCCGCAGGTGGTTATTCCGCTGCACGAGGTCGTCAGCACGCTCAACAGCTTTCGCCCCCTGGTTGGCCTTGCCGCCAACAACCCCAGCGAGACCGCGCGCCGTTATACCTTCGACGATGGGGTCGGAGAAATTGGCATTATCGCGCCCGTGTCGCAGGCATTTTGCGGGGCATGCAGCCGCATCCGCCTCACCTCCGATGGCAAGATCCGCACCTGCCTCTTCTCCCACTTCGACCACGACCTCTATGGCGTGCTGGCGCGCGGCGGCTCCGATGACGATCTCGCCGGGTTCATTCAGAAGACAGTAGAAGCCAAGGAGGCGCGCCACCACATCGGGGAGCCCGGCTTTCTCAAGCCTTCACGCAGCATGGTCCATATCGGAGGCTAGCGACGGCTGCCACGCCTGCGAGACGCTCCTCATCATGAACAAGCAGCCGAAATGATCGATCATTCCCTGCCAGAGCGTCCAACCTTGCCCAAAGACTTGAAGGTCTTCCACGATGTGGCGCGTGCGTTGACCTCCTCCCTGGATCTGGATTCGATTCTGGGCGCCATCATGCAACAGATGGAGCAGTTCTTTGAGCCAGAATCCTGGTCCCTGCTCATCGTGGATGAGCAGCAGCAGAATCTCTATTACGCGGTTGCGGCCGGCAGGTCGTCCGGTGACCGCAACTTGCGCGTGGGCATGGGCGAGGGGATGTCTGGATGGGTGGCCCAGCACGGTGAGCCGCTGATCGTCTCAGAACCTGGCAACGATCCCCGTTTCGCTGCGCACGCTGCGCCGGTCTCTCCCGTACGGTCGGCCATCTGCATTCCGCTCCGCTGGCGAGATCGCACCCTGGGCGTGATCGAGCTGCTTAACTATCGCGTCTCCACGCTTACCAATGAAACCATGGCCTTTCTCCAGGTGCTTTGCGACTACGCGGCCATCGCCATCCAGAATGTCCGCGCGGTGGAGCGCATCCAGGAATTGACCATCACCGATGACTGCACTGGGCTCTTCAATTCCCGCCACTTGTTTTCTGTGATTGAGAGCGAGCTCGAGCGCTCGCGCCGCTTCGCTCTCCCCTTCAGCCTGATCTTTATCGATCTGGATCACTTCAAGCGGGTCAACGACCTGCACGGCCATTTGGTGGGCAGCCGATTGCTGGCCGAGATTGCCAGGACCATCAAGCACAATGTCCGGGGGATCGATTCGGCCTTTCGCTACGGCGGAGACGAGTTTATCGTTCTCCTTCCGCAGACGGCCAAAGATGCGGCGCTGGAAGTAACCCAGCGGCTCCTGCACGCGTTGCGCGACACCCATTATCTGCTGTCGGAGGGGTTGGAGCTGCGGATGATGGCCAGCTTCGGAATAGCCAGTTACCCGGAGGACGGTGACTCGATCCAGGAGATCATCGGCGCCGCCGACGAGATGATGTACCTGGTGAAGAACTCCTCCCGAGGGAACATCGCCGTCGCCAAGCGCGGTTTTATCGAGGCCTGACGCAGACAACCAAAAATGCTTTAGCATGGACCCCGTGTTTCCGCGCGCGAGAAGCATTGGACGCGTGCCTTGGCTATGTATCAGGGCACGACTTCAGTCGTGCCGCACAGGAGCGAAAGAGAATGGGCTTCAGCCCACTGCTGCCATTGCCGGGCACAGGGAAAAAACCCGGGGCAGAAAGCCTGAGATCCTTGTTGGAGCCCAACGGCCCGACTAAGTCGTGCGCTGATACGCGGATACCGAGGGATGACAGACGTCGCTACCTGCGGGACCGCGATACAAAGACATGCGGAACCGTAAAGACAGAGGCGAGAGAAGAGATGGATCAGGGTAGACGTCTACGTATGGGGATGGTGGGTGGTGGTCCGGGCGCATTTATTGGCCCGGTACATCGCATGGGGGCCGAGTTGGATGGAGCCATCGAACTGGTCGCCGGAGCCTTTAGTCAGGATGCTGCTACGATCGCGCCAGGCGGGCGTGACCTATGGCATAAGCCCGGAGCGCGCCTATGCAAATTACGCAGCAGATGATGGAGCAGGAGAGCAAACGGAAAGACGCCGATCGACTTTGTCTGCATCGTCACCCCCAATCATCTGCACCTGCCGGTCGCGGTAGCCGCCCTGGAGCATGGATTCCATGTGATGAGCGACAAGCCGGCCACCGCGACCCTGGAAGAGGCGCAGGCCCTGGAGGCGGTGGTCCGGCGCACCGGACTGCTCTATGGGTTGACCTTCACTTACACCGGCTATCCCCTGGTGCGCGAGGCGCGGCTGATGGCTCGGGGCGGTGAGCTGGGGAAGATCCGCAAGGCGGTGGTGCAATACTCGCAAGGCTGGCTGAGCGATTCCCCAGAGACCAAGGGTCAAAAGCAGGCCGTGTGGCGATCAGACCCGGCGCAGTCGGGTTTAGGCGGAGCGATCGGCGATATCGGCGTCCACGCATTCAATCTGCTGGAGTACGTGAGCGGGCGCCGGGTGGCAGAGATCTGCGCCGATCTCTCCTCGGTAGTCGCCGGCCGGGCGCTGGACGATGATTGCAACGTACTGCTCAAGCTCGACAACGGCGCTCCGGGGGTGTTGTTTGTCTCGCAGATCGCCGCCGGCGATCGCAACGATCTGCAGCTTCATCTCTACGGCGAAAAGGGCGGCCTCCACTGGTGGCAGGAGAATCCCAACTATTTGGACCTGAACTGGATCGGGAAGCCGAGCCAAACCCTGCATGCGGGCGGGGACTATCTGTCGCCGTCCACGCGAGCCGAGTTTCGTTTGCCCATGGGTCATCCGGAGGGATTGATGGAAGCATTTGCTAATATCTATCGCGACTTCGCCAACGCGGTTCGCGCCCGCTTCAGCGATCCGGCTGCGCAACTCAGCGACTTGGTGCTCGGCATCGACGAGGGAGTGCGCAGCATGGCCTTCGTGGAGCGAGCAGTGGTGAGCAGCCGGGCGGTGCAGTGAGCCTGTGAGAAATGGGTGAGTAGTCCACTATGAAAACCGTCAAGGGGCCGGCAATCTTCCTGGCCCAGTTTGCTGCAGACCAGAAACCTTTCAACACCCTCGAAGACATTGCCAGGTGGGCTGCGGGCCTGGGCTTCAAGGGCATACAAATCCCCACCTGGGATAAGCGGCTCTTCGACCTCAAGCAGGCAGCCGAGAGCCAGGACTATTGCGACCAGCTCATTGGCATGCTGCACGGCCTGGGTCTTGAGCTGACCGAGCTCTCCACCCATCTGCAGGGGCAACTGGTCGCGGTGCATCCAGCTTATGACCTGGCGTTTGACGCCTTTGCCCCACCGGAGCTGGCGGGGAACCCGAAGGCCCGGCAGGAATGGGCGACCGAGCAACTGCTGCTGGGAGCAAAAGCCAGCCGCAATCTCAAGCTCACGGCGCATCCCACTTTCTCCGGAGCGCTGGCATGGCCATTCATGTATCCCTGGCCGCAGCGGCCCGGCGGGTTGATCGACGAAGCCTTCGCTGAGCTGGGGCGCCGCTGGCGGCCGATTCTCGATGCCTTCGAAGAGCAGGGAGTCGACCTGTGCTTTGAAATTCATCCCGGAGAAGACCTGCACGATGGAGTCACCTTCGAGCGTTTCCTGGCTGCGGTCGGGGGGCATCCGCGGGCGAATATTCTCTACGATCCCAGCCACTTCGTGCTGCAGCAGCTCGACTACCTTGCCTTCATCGACATCTACCACGAGCGCATCCGCGCCTTCCACGTGAAGGATGCGGAGTTTAATCCGAGCGGGCGATCGGGCGTGTACGGCGGCTATCAGGACTGGATCGACCGTCCGGGGCGCTTTCGCTCCCTGGGCGATGGGCAGGTCGACTTCGGCGGCATCTTCAGCAAGCTGGCGCAGTACGACTATCCCGGCTGGGCGGTCATGGAGTGGGAATGCGCTCTAAAGCATCCGGAAGATGGAGCGCGCGAGGGCGCGCCCTTCATCCGCGACCATATTATCCGGGTTACCGAGCACGCCTTCGATGACTTCGCCGGCGGCCAGGCTGACCGGGAAACCAATCGGCGGCTGCTTGGCCTTTGAGCGGGTATGCATTCCAGGCGCGCAAAAAGCCGCAGCCGCTCGACGAGGCAGCGCTCTACCAGTACGCCGTCGCGGCGCTAGCCCGCCAGATGCGCACCGTGGCTGAACTCAAACGCCTGATGAGCCGCCGGGTCGAGCCGGGCGAGGCGGGAGAGAGCAAGGTGGCGGCGGTGGTTGCGCGTCTTCTGGACCAGCACTATCTCGACGATCCTGCTTTCGCCTCCACCTACGCCCGCCTGCGCCAGGAAAACCAGAGCTTCGGCAAGCGCCGGGTGCAACAGGAGCTTACCCGCAAGGGTGTCCAGGCAGAGCTGGTTGCCGAGTACCATCGAGAGCGCCTACGCGCAGGTAAGCGAAGAGGAGCTTGGTACGGCGCTACGTGGCCCGCAAGCGAATGGTAAAGCCGCAAAGACGATAAAGAAACAGCCCGCCTGGTTCGCCGGCTGATGGGTGCAGGCTTTTCCTTCGCCATCATCTCCACCCTGCTCAAGACCTGGGACATCGATTGCAGCGAAGCGGACCTCGCTGCCCACCGGAAGAATGAAACTGCCCGAGCGATTGGAACATCGACTGCCGCACGGTACTGAGAAAACTCGAGTCCAAGCCGTGAAGCTGTGCACGGAATCCTTGCCAGGAGTACATTAAACCGTGCCATGTCGGATGCGCATGCAGCTTTAGCCGCTCGGTATGGGACTGAGGCCAGACCATTTACCCGGCGAAATGGTCTATCACCGCCAGTGATGCTCTAAACTCAAGGCATGCAGTACCGCTCTGGTTCTGAAATCCGGGAAACCTTCCTGCGCTTTTTTGCCTCGAAGGGACACCGTCGTGTCCACTCCTCCTCGCTGGTCCCGGCGAACGACCCCACTTTGCTCTTCACCAATGCGGGCATGAACCAGTTCAAAGACGTATTTCTCGGGGTCGAGCGCCGTGACTACAGCCGCGCCACCACTTCACAGAAGTGTGTTCGCGCCGGCGGCAAGCACAACGATCTGGAGAACGTCGGCTTCACCCGCCGCCACCATACCTTCTTCGAGATGCTGGGCAACTTCAGCTTTGGCGATTACTTCAAGCGCGATGCGATCGCGTTTGCCTGGGAGCTGGTTACCTCGCCGGAGTGGCTTGGCATTCCCAAGGAGAAGCTCTACGTCACCATCTTCAAGGGCGAGGAGGGGGTTCCGCGCGACGAAGAGGCCTACGAGCTTTGGCGCGGCCAGGGCGTTCCCGCAGACCGGATTCACGAGCTGGGCATGAAGGACAACTTCTGGGCCATGGGCGATACCGGCCCCTGCGGGCCGTGCTCGGAGATTTTCTATGACATGGGCCTGGCTGCGTCGGAGACCGGAGAGGACAAGCCTTTCGGCCAGGACGAAGCGCGCTACGTGGAGATCTGGAACCTGGTCTTCATGCAGTTCGATCGCGATCAGCAGGGGGAGCTCAACCTGTTGCCCAAGCCCTCCATCGACACCGGGGCCGGCCTGGAGCGCATGGCCGCTGTGCTGCAGGGCAAGATCTCAAATTTCGAAACCGATCTCTTTACGCCGCTGATCGCCCGCGCCGGCGAGCTTACCCACACCCGTTACCAGGACGGCCGCGCCTCCACCGATGCCTCGCTGCGCATCATTGCCGACCATTCCCGCGCCGCGACGTTTCTTATCTCGGATGGCGTGCTGCCTGCCAACGAAGGCCGCGGCTATGTCTTGCGCAAGATCCTGCGCCGCGGCATCCGCCATGGACGGATGTTGGGCCAGGAAGATGCCTTCATGTATCGCATGGTCGACGCGGTGCGTGACGAGATGCAGGCTGCGTATCCCGGAACTGGCGGAGAGCGCCGGCCGCGTCGCCAGGGTGGTCCGTGCCGAAGAAGAGCGTTTTGGACAGGACGCTCGCCCTGGGATCAAAGCAGCTTGACGCCGCCATTGAGCGGGTTCGCAAGGATGCGGGGGATCAGCGCCCCGATGTTGCCAGGCGCAACTGCGTTCCATCTCTACGAAACCTACGGTTTGCCCTTGGACTTCATGGTGGATGCGGCCCGCGATCAGGGCATCGCCTTCGATCTGACCGGCTTTGAACTGGCTCTCAGCGAGGAGCAGGCGCGCGCCAGTGCCTCCTGGAAGGGGGCGCTCGAAGGCCTCTGCAAGCCCAGCCTTCCGCGCGCTGCCCAAGACGGTCTTCGAAGGCTATCGCCAGCTCACCTCGCAGCATTGCGAAGTGCTCGCGATCGTGAGGGATGGCGTCGGCGTGCCCCAGGCGAATGCCGGCGAGAGCGTTGAGATCGTGCTCGATCACACCTCGTTTTATGCCGACTCCGGCGGCCAGGTGGGCGATACCGGCTGGCTCTATTCTGACGACCACAACGTCATCGTTGCCGATGTGCTTGGTTGTGTGCAGCCGGTCCAGGGGGTTCGCGCGCACAAGGTCTATCCTGCGCCAGCCGATCGAGCTGGGCAGCTATGTCGACACCGTGGTGGATACAGAAACCCGTTCGGCGATTCGCCGCAATCATACCGGCACTCATCTTTTGCATGCCGCCTTGCGCGAGGTTCTGGGCAAGCATGTGAAGCAGGCCGGCTCGCGGGTCGATCCTGAGCATCTGCGCTTCGATTTTTCGCATTTCACCGGCGTTGCCGAGGAAGAGCTGGCAGACGTGGAAGAGATGATCAACCGCCAGGTGCTCGCCAATACCAAAGTGGAGACGCTGGAAGACGTTCCCATCGATGTGGCGGTGAACGAATACCACGCCATGGCGCTTGTTCGGCGAAAAGTACGGCGAGAAAGTCCGGGTGGTCAAAATCGGCGACTTCTCAACCGAGCTCTGTGGCGGTACGCACACCGGGGCCAGCGGGGAAATCGGTCTGGTCAAGCTGCTCAGCGAAGGCGGCGTGTCTTCCGGTGTTCGCCGGGTGGAGGCGGTCACCGGCCTCGGCGCGCTGGGCGAGTTCCGGCGTGACCAGCAAGTGGCGCAACTTGCTGGCCAGTTTGCCGGGGATCATTCGTCTCCCGCGGAGGCGCTGCGGAGCAAGCTCTCCGGCGCAGGAGGAAGAAATCAAGAAGCTGCGCCGCGAGCTTGATCAGGCGCGGATGAAGTCTGCGCCCGGTTTCGGCTGCCGGCCAGGCGGTCGTGGTGGAAGGTATCCAGGTGCTTGCTCAGCGGGTTGACTCGCTGGACCGCGGGCAGTTGCGCACGCTGGTCGACAATCTCCGTAACAAGCTCGGTTCGGGGGTCGTGGTTTTGGGTTCGGTGCAAGAGGATGGGAAGGTCGCCCTGGTCGCCGGGGTGACGCGGGATCTGACGGGCCGCCTCTCGGCCGGGAAAATCATTGCGCCTCTTGCGCAGAAGGTTGACGGAAAAGGAGGCGGCCGGGACGACATGGCAGAAGGCCGGCGGCAAAGACGCCTCTGCGCTCAGCGCAGCCTTGGCTAGCGCCCCCGAAGTGGTCCGGGATCTGTTAGGAAAGACCGCTTTGAGTGTTTAAATCGCTCGGTTTAGTGCCGCGCCTACGGCGCTCGGATCATCTGCGAATCGATTTCCCAGCCCTTCCGGGCTGGGCTGACGTTTGGCGGTCGGCCCTCCGGGCCTCGATAGTACTTTCTTTGCCAGCAAAAGCCTCGGTGGCCCATTCAAGCCCTCTTTTGGCTTGAGTGGGTTGTTTCGGACCAACCCTCCGCACTTTGTCATCACAGCAGCCGTCTTGCCTGCGGCAAGCCTCGGTGGCCCATTCAAGCCCTCTTTTAGCTTGAGTGGGTTGTTTCGGACCAACCCTCCGCACTTTGTCATCAGAACAGCCGACTTGCCGGCGGCAAGTGAGAGAAAATGACGCGGCAAAATCGTCATGGACGCAAGGCCCGGAGGGCCGGCCGCCAAACGTCAGCCCAGCCCGGAAGGGCTGGGAAATCGATTCGCAGATGATCCGAGCGCCGTAGGCGCGGCACCAAACTGATCCCGGACCATTCCTGGAGATAGGGTCGTGCGCCTCCAGGTGCACCTCCCTAGGCACTTCACGGCTGGGTACTTCGACCTCCATCCTTCGTTGCTGCTCGCAACTCGTCCACCTATAATCGGGTTAGCTTTGGCGTGCGGAACCGCTTTTGGCCCTGGAAAAGTGGTTAAGATCCGCCTCAGCGACTATGCTCCGTGCCGCGCGTTTGCTCCGTGCGTTTTGCTCTCGAAGCCGCGTGACACCGGCAAGGCAGACGTGCGTCGGCCTTGCCTGCCTCCTCATTTCCCCTTTTCTTCAGGCCAGTTCCCATCCAAGATTACCCCCCTTTGACCGCGCAGAACGCCTGCAGGAAGCCCTGGAAGCCCACCCTGGACCCCAACGGTCCCGTCTGGACTACGAGAGGGTTCTGGACGCATATCGCGCCGTCTATCACGGCGACCCCGCCTCGCTCAAAGCGGATGCCAGCGTCTTTGCCGTCGCCGGGCTGCTGGCTGAGGAGGGCCGACTCTTCTCCGACGAAAGACTTCTGCACGACGCCATCGGCCAATATGAATTCCTGCGCCAGCAATATCCCAGCACCCGTTACCGCTTCTCCGCGCTCATCACCGAAGGCGTGATTTACCGGCACGACATCGGCGATCGCGAAGCGGCCAGAGAAAAATTTCAGCTGTTCCTCAAAACCTATCCGCAGAATCCACTCGCGGAACAGGCTCGCAGCGAGCTGAACCAAATCCACCATGCACCGCACGAGACCTCCCGCGCGACGCGGAACCCCGCCTTATCCGCCGCCATTGACTCGCAGCAATCGCGGCCGGCGACGGTCGTAACACCCCCCGCGATCCAACCGCAGCAAGTCCGCCCGCCGCCGCGCCCCCCGCCTGACACAACACCTACTCCCCCAGCACAGCTCGCCTCCACGCCGGATGAGAACCTTCCCGGCACTTCCGCTTCTCCGCCGCCTCATCCCGGACGGGTCGCGCTGGTGAGTGGAATCCGTCACTGGTCCACGCCCGTCTACACCCGCATCGCCATTGATCTGCAAGACGAAGTTTCCTATGAGGCTGCCCGTGTTCCCGGTCCTGATCGCATCTACTTCGATCTGCATGGAGCGAGGTTGGACCCGGCATTAAACGGCAAGTCAGTCGAAGTCATCGATGACGGCTTTCTGAAACAGATTCGTGCAGCGCAGTTCTCCAACAACATCACCCGCATTGTGCTCGACGTGAGTTCGGTCTCTGACTACTCGGCTTTTCTGCTTCCCAATCCATGGCGCCTGATCATCGACGTCCATGGCCTTAAGCCCGGCACCGCTCCGACGACGACCCTGGCTAGTGTTCCCCCCGCACCGGCTCCCCCGGCCGCGAGTCCGCCTCCATCCAAGGCCCCGGTGAGCGCGCCTGCGGAACGCCGGGAGATCGCCTCCCTTGGCCAACAACCGGATCGCATCCAGGCCACCGATCATCCCACCACCCGCCCGATCGCGGCCTCAGTTGCGGGAACTGTCCCCGCGCCGCAGGCCGACGACGGGTCGCTGGCCTCCACCACCCCGCCGTCCGGTCGCAGCCGCAAGAAGCCCAGCCCCATGCACCCCGCGTCCCCCGAGGATGATGGCAGCCCCACCCCGCCCGCGCACGAGGCGGAACCAACGTCGGCCGGCGAGCGCTCTTTAGTGCGCACGCTCGGCCTCAAGATCGGCCGCATCGTGATCGACGCCGGCCATGGCGGGCATGACTCCGGAACCCTGGGCCCCGGTGGCATCGAAGAAAAAGAAGTCGTTCTGGATGTCGCGCTGCGTCTGGGCAAGCTGCTGAAGCAGCGACTAGGCGCCGACGTGATCTTTACTCGCGACAGCGACACCTTCATTCCCCTGGAGACCCGTACGGCCATTGCCAACAAAGCGCAGGCCGACCTCTTCCTTTCCATCCACGCCAACTCCAGCTCCGACTCTTCCGCGCGCGGGGTGGAAACCTACTACCTCAACTTCACCACCTCGCCGGACGCCCTGGAAGTAGCCGCCCGCGAGAATGCTGTCTCCGACGAGTCCATCCACGAGCTCTCTGACCTGGTGAAGAAAATTACGCTCAAAGACAAGATCGACGAATCACGCGAGTTCGCGGCGGACGTGCAGAAGTCCCTCTATGCCGATCTGGAAGAGGGCAACCCCGGACTGCGCGACCGCGGGGTCAAGAAGGCTCCGTTCGTGGTGCTGATCGGCGCCAACATGCCCTCCATCCTGGCCGAGATATCCTTCCTCACCAATTCTGAGGATGCGCGCGAGCTGCAGCAGCCCGCCTACCGCCAGCGCATCGCCGAGTCCCTCTATCGCGGTGTATCCAGATACATCAGCGGGCTCAGCGGGGTTCGCCTGGCGCAGAGCTCCGGCCACCCCAACGGCAACTGAGTTGCCCGATTCGACACCTGCGGGAGAAATGCTCTAGTCTCTCAACAGGTGCGTATGCTTCGTGCCCTGCGGTCTTACTTTCCCTTTGTCGTTCGCGCGCTCCCGGCCTCAGTACTCTGTCTCTCTGTGCTGGCGGTGTCGGGGCTGGCCAAGCCGGCCGTGCCGGCCGACGTAACTCCAGCTTTGCTGCCCACGGATTTTGCCGGCTGGAGTCTGAGCGCGCCCGAACAGGACAGTGCCGCGCCCGAGGCTGCGGATGCGGCCAATGCCGGCGTTCTGAAGGAATACGGCTTCCAGCAGTTAGCCTCCGCGCACTACGCAAATGGGGATAACAAGCTCAACGTCCGTGCCATCCGCTTTCAGGATGCGAGTGGCGCTTACGGCGCATTCACGTTTTTCCGCCGCCCCGGCAGCATACCGGAAGAGATTGGCCGCAGCTCCGCCTGGGACGGCAGCCACGTCTTGTTCTGGATCGGCGCCACCCTGGTGGATGCCACACTAGACCACGTGACCCCCATGACGGCATCGGAGCTGCGCGAGCTGGCCAAGGATCTGCCACAGCCTCCGGGCTCCGCGAACGTGGCTCCTCCTTTGCCCGGCTATCTACCGCGGCAAGATCTCGCGGTTGGCCTCACTCATTACTCTCTGGGACCGGAAGCATACACCCGTACCGGAGGGGTGCTTCCCGCATCGCTGGTGGACTTTGGTTCCTCCAGTGCGGAAGCGGTCACCGCTAACTACTCCAACCGCGACGGCGCGGGGCAGTTAACCCTGCTCATTTACCCCACCCCGCAACTGGCAGCGGTACGCCTGCGCGATATAGATGCCTTTCTCAAGGCAGGGAACCACCAGGGTACCTGGCCGCAGCCGCTCGCGGAGAGTATGTCCGGTTCGCTCCAGACTCGCCGCAGTGGGCCTATCGTCGCTGTCACCAGCGGGTCGCTCCCCGCGGCCACCGCCCACAAACTCCTCAACCAGGTTAACTACCAGGCCGACGTCGTTTGGAACAACCCGGCTGGTTATATCAGCGAGGGCTCCAAGGTTGCGCGCCTCATTCTGGGCATCTTCGCTCTGACTGGGATTCTGGGTGCTGCTGCGCTCCTGCTGGGCCTGTTTCTCGGGGGCGGTCGCGCGTTGTACCGGGTTCTCCGCGGCAAGCCTGCCTCTGCCTTCCAGGAAGAGACAGAGTTTATACGCCTCAACCTCGAGGACTAGCGGGGTCAAACCGTGCCGGGGGGTTACCCTTTCAAGCCGGCAAATTCCTGCTGACAAATTGAACCAGGGCCGGTGCAACGAGTCTCCTAAGTGCTCAGCTTGCAGTGGCTTGGGGCATTTTTCGGGCCGTCCTGAGCGTTACCGTAACTGTATCGTATCAAAACAGAGAACCCCGCAAGCTGCTCATATCACAAGGGTTAACATCGTCTTGATTTTGCCTTGACACCCTCGGGAGCCAACCATAAGATTTCGCCAGAAAGTTCTGATGGCTTTGCCTCCGTTGGAACTATTCTCCCTAGAGAAGAGGCCGCCCTGTTGCCGGGTGGCCTTTTCGTTTTCCTGCAGCTGCTTCCGAATGGTCCCCAGGGGCCCTTTCTTTACGCGGGGCGAGTGCGTAGATACAATCCGAAAAGGTACGTGCAGCGGAGACGCGCCGACGTAGCTCAGTTGGTAGAGCAGCTGATTCGTAATCAGCAGGTCATCGGTTCAAGTCCGATCGTCGGCTCCATAAGCGTTTCTTTTCTTGCTTTTCCGTACCGAGTTTGGTACCGCTTATCCACTGTTTTTTTGCTGGATCGCTTGCGGTCGATCCCGACCCGTCCGCATAATCGCCTCAGAAGCTGAGGTGCGCGGGGTGTGACAGGCTCTAACGAAAACATCACTGTTACCCAATACAGCCGCGAAGATGCACTCCGCATTCTGCGGATCCGCCTGAAACAACTGATCGCCTGGGAGCGTTCCGGGCTCATCCAGCAGAGCACCACATATTCCTTTCAGGACTTGGTCCAACTCCGCAAGCTGCGAGACCTGCGCGCCACCCGCCTCTCTGTGGCCAACATCCGAGCCTCGATCCATGCCATGCGGCAGGTCTCCGGCGTGGCCAACCCGTTGCTCGAGGCAAGCACGGTGCGCAACGGAACCCGGCTGGCCTTTCGCCTCAGTGGCGCCATGATGGAGCCGATCGCGCGCCAGTTCATCTTCGATTTCGACTCGCCTCACCAGCATCAGCTGGCGGAGGTGAGCTCGGTCGCCAGCCACCAGGCGGCGCGCGAGTCCCGCGTACAGGGACTCTTCTTCGAAGCCGTGAAGATGGAAGAGCGGGGCAAGACACAAGAGGCCGTGGCCCACTATGAGGCGATTCTTGCGCTGGATAGCTGCCACGCGCCCGCCTGCATCAATCTGGGCACAATCCAATACAACCGGCGGCAATTCCTTGAGGCGGAGAGGCTCTACCGGCGGGCCACCATAGCCGACCCAAATTACGCGCTGGCCTTCTTCGACCTGGGCAACGTGCTGGATGAGCTGCAGCGGCTGCCCGAGGCGATCGAGGCCTATTGCACCGCGATACGCCTGGTTCCTCAGTACGGCGACGCGCACTACAACGTCGCGCTGGCCTACGAACGCACCGGTGACCGGCGCGCCGCCCTGCGCCACTGGACCAACTACATCAAACTCGATCCCGTCGGCCCCTGGTCGAATCACGCGCGCATTCAGGCGCGCAAGATCCTGGAGCGGGAAAAGCTGTCCATCGTTCATCGCGGCTCATCCGGCCGGCACGACAACCACTCCAGGCGCACACGAAGCGTTCCTACGCTTCTCCCTGTACCCAAGCCCCTGCTCCCTTTGTAAACGCTGCCGGTGGACAGGCAGCCATATCAGCGGGTAGCTTAGAGGGTTCCCGCATCCAGTTCCCGCATCGAGGGGAACGAGAGGCCGTTGAGGTAGTCCTGTGGCAGATTCCGTTCTTGCATCCCAGCCTGCATCCCCACTCACCCTGCTCTCTGAAGACGAAACGCTCTTTCGTGAAACCGTCCGTCAGTTTGCCCAGGAAAATATCGCGCCGCTGGTTCGTACCATGGACGAGCAGCAGCATTTTCATCCTGCGTTGATTCCTCAACTCTTCAATCTTGGCCTGATGGGCATTGAAATCCCAGTCGAGTATGGTGGTTCCGGGGGAACCTTTTTCGAAGCCATTCTTGCCGTCGAAGAGGTCTCCGCGGTCGATCCGTCGGTGGGCGTTCTGATCGACGTGCAAAACACGCTGTGCATCAACGCCCTGCTGCGTTGGGCCACGCCCGAGCAAAAGAAGATCTTCTTGCCCCGCCTGGCGACGGACACGGTCGGCGCCTACGCGTTGAGCGAAGCCGGCTCCGGTTCTGACGCCTTTGCGCTGCAGATGCGGGCGGAAAAGCGAGGCGACTTTTATCTGCTGAATGGGCAGAAGCTCTGGATCACCAATGCCAAGGAGGCGGGGTTGTTCATCGTCTTCGCCACGCTCGATCCCGAGGCCGGATACAAAGGCATCACTGCCTTCCTGGTGGAGAGGCGTGCGCCCGGATTTTCCGTCGGCAAGAAGGAAGACAAACTGGGCATTCGCGCTTCTTCTACCTGCGAAATCATCCTCGAAGACTGCAGGGTGCCGGCCGCCAACGTGCTGGGCGAACCGGGCAAAGGCTACAAGATCGCGATTGAGACTCTGAATGAAGGCCGCATCGGTATCGGGGCGCAGATGCTCGGGCTGGCCCAGGGAGCCTGGTCCCACGCCGCGCGCTATGCCTTTGAACGCAAGCAATTCGGCAAGGCGATTGGGGAGTTTCAGGCGGTGCAGTTCGCCCTCGCTGAATTAGCCATCGAGATCGAAGCCACCCGCCTGATGGTGTACAACTGCGCCCGCCTCAAGGACAACGGCCTTCCCTTCCTGAAGGAGGCGGCGATGTGCAAGTATTTCTCCTCCCAGGTAGCGGAGCGGGTTGCCAGCCACGCCGTGGAGGTCTTTGGTGGCTATGGTTTTGTGAAGGACTACCCGGTCGAGAAGTATTACCGCGACGCCAAGATCGGCAAGATCTACGAGGGGACCTCGAATATGCAGCTTGCCACCATCGCCAAGCTGATGCTCGGCAGCCACTGATGCGATGGTACGTGTCGGAATCCAGGAGTCGATCTCGCCCGTGCTGCTCCAGGACTTCACCCGTGAAGTGGAGCTGGTGCGGATTCCTGACGAGCCGGAAGGCAACATAGAAATCGAAATGTGGATCGCGCCGGCGAGTCTCAAGATCGTCCGCCGTCAGTTGCCGCATTTGCGTGGACTCAAGGTGGTGCAGGCCTTGTGGGCGGGTGTGGATCTGCTGCAGCCGCTGTTTCCTCCGAATGTAATCCTGTGCGATGCGCAGGGTGTCCATGACATTCCCACGGCCGAGTGGGTGGTAGCGGCGATACTTGCCATGCAGAAGTATCTGCCCTTCTACTTCTCGTTGCAGCAGGCGGAGGACTGGGCAGGCCGGCGGCAAGCCGAACAACTCTACCGGCAATCGCATGCATTTCCGCCCGAGCTTCGCTCCCCGGCGCTGATCGACGAGCTGGCGGATACAACGGTTCTGATCGTTGGCTACGGTTCCATCGGGAAGGCCATTGAGGCCCGGCTGGCGGGCTTCGGGCCGCGCTTCCTGCGGGTGGCGCGCCATGCCCGCGAAGGCGTGGCGCCGGTTACGCAGCTCGACGAGCTTCTTTCGCAGGCCGACACCGTGGTGCTGGTTACTCCGTTGACCGGGGAGACCCGGCATCTGATGGACGCCGCCAGAATCGCCAGGATGAAACGCGGAGCGTTGCTGGTAAACGCCGCGCGCGGCCTGGTGGTGGATACTGACGCATTGCTCCAGGCTCTTAGGGATGAGCGAATCCGCGCCGCCATCGATGTGACCGATCCGGAGCCGCTGCCGGCAGGGCATCCGCTTTGGAAAGCGCCCAACCTGCTGATCACACCGCATGTAGCAGGCGCGAGCGCAATGTTCCTGAGGCGCGCGCTGAAGTTGGCCAGTGAGCAGGCGCAGCGCTATGCCCGCGGCGAGCGGCTTTTCAACGTGGTTGAAGCGGGGTACTAGCTAGACAAGGTTGAACCGCAGGTCCCTCCACTTCGCTGCGCTCCGGTCGGGATGACAAATTATTTTGAGGGGGAGACGCTAGTACCCAAACAGAATTGTCATCCCGACCGGAGCGCAGCGAAGTGGAGGGACCTGCGGTTTAGATCAGCCGGTGTTGCGCAAGCCTGCGGAGATCCCGTTGATGGTTGCGGAAAGGGCGCGATTGATAGCGTCGGAATTGTCTCCCTCGCGCTTACGTCGCAAGAGATCGACCTGGATCAGGCTGATCGGGTCCACATAAGGATTGCGCAGACGAATGGAGCGCGCGAGCACCTGGTTGTTCTCCAGCAGCTCAGATTGTTCGGTGATTGCCAGGATGCTTCGCCGGGTGCGATGGAATTCGGCTTCGAGCTTGGAAAATACCCGGTCGCGGATCCCGGTATCCCCCACTAGCGAGGCGTATAGCTGAGCAATTCCGAAATCGGATTTGGCCAGCGCCATCTCCACGTTGCGGATCAGGTCAATAAAGAGAGGGAACTCGCGCGCCATGGTGGTAAGAACGTCTAGCCCGCCGGGTTTCTGTCCATAAGACTCAAGCGCGTGCCCAACGGCGAACCATGCGGGAATCAACTGCCGGCTCTGGGTCCAGCCAAAGACCCAGGGAATGGCGCGAAGATCGGCCAGGCTGCGACGGCCCCCGCGGCGCGACGGGCGGGAGCCAATTTTCGCGTGTTCCAGTTCCGCTACCGGTGTCGCCTCCTCGAAATACTGCAGCACTTCCGGATCGTCCAAGATATGTTCGCGGTAGAAGGCAAAGGCGACGCTCGAGAGCTCGGCAAAGGCTGCCTCCCACTCCGGCGCGAGCACTCCGGTGAAATGGCCCTGCGGGTTAAGCGCGTTGGGACGAGCCAGGGCATCGAGGGAAGCCGCGATCATCAATTCCAGGTTGCGTTCGGCAAGAATCACGTCAGAGTACTTCCAATTCAGCACTTCGCCCTGCTCGGTAATGCGGATCTGGCCGGTGAAAGCGCCGGTTGGCTGTGCGTAGATCGCACGGTGGGTAGGCCCGCCGCCGCGGCCGACCGTGCCGCCCCGGCCGTGAAACAGGCGCAGCCGTACCCCGCACTCGCTCGCTACCTGGTGCAGGGCGCGGTGGGCGCGGAAGATCTCCCAGGTGCTGGTCAGCATCCCCCCGTCTTTGTTGGAGTCGGAATAGCCCAGCATGATCTCCTGGGTGTTGCTCCACGATTCCAGCAATTGGCGATAGCTGGCGGACTGCCACAGCTCGCGGCAGATGGCCGGCGCGTTGCGCAGATCTTCAATGGATTCGAACAGCGGAACCGGCATCAGCCCAGGGTCTCCGCCATCGACTCCACTGCCTTCCACGCGCACGCCGCCCAGGCGCGCCAGCCAGATCACGTTCAGCACATCTTCCGCACTCGCGGCGCCGCTGATCACGTAATGGCGGATCGCTTCCGGCGCGCTCGAAGCCTTCAGCTCGGCGATGGTGCGAAAGGTCTCAATCACGTCGGCGGAGGCCGCGCTCAACGGCGCCGGCACCGACGAGGCGCGCTCCGGGTCGCACTTCCAGGCGGAGGCCTCTTCCAGCGCAGCCGTATGCAGCCGCGCATGCTGGCGTATATCCAGCGTCTGCAGATGCAGCCCATAAGTCCGCACCTCCAGAATCAGCGGATCAATCAGGGCATGGGCCAGCCGGGGGCCGCGGTTTGCCACCAGGCTGGCGTGCAGAATCTCCAGGTCCTCAAGCAGTTCCTGGCCGACTTGTAGGCAGGCAGACCGTCCAGCGTTGCATCGAAAACAGGAGTATTGCCAACGCCGCCCAAACGCACCCGGATGCAGCTCAGGAACCGGCGGTACGATTCGTATTCAAAGCGCTCTCCAAAGGCCTGCAGGCCGGTGGTGTTCACCGCATCCAGATAATGTTGCAGCCGCTGCTCGAGCGCCGTGCTAACCGGCGCCTGCTGAGCCGAGCTGGTGAGCAGATCGAGCACCAGCCCGAGCTCCTGCTGGTAGTGCGCCAGCAGATTTTCACGAGCCATCTGCAGTGCATCCCGCGTGGCCTGCGGGGTCACAAAAGGATTGCCGTCCCGGTCGCCACCGATCCAGGATCCGAAGGAAAGCAGCACCGGCATCTCGGCTCAGGCTTATGCAGACGCCGTACTCCGACTCAAAGGCGGCCGCGACTTCGGTGTAGAGGCCGGGCAGCGTGGCATAGATGGAGGCGTCGTAGTAGTCGAGGCCCATCTTTACTTCGTCGCGCACGGTGGGACGCCGGGTGCGTACTTCATCGGTCTCCCACAGCGCGGTAATCTCGGCGATCAGGCTTTCCTCCAGCTGTTCCAGTTGCTCGTCGGAGAGCGGGATGCGATCCAGCTGTTCCAGCAGCTCCGCGATGCGGCGCCTCTTGAACATGACCACGCGCCGGGCAACCTCGGTTGGGTGCGCGGTAAAGACAGGAGTAATGCAGATACTGCGCAGCCAAACCAGCGCCTCCTCGCCGGAGATGCCCGCATCGCGCATGGCGCGCAGCGTTCCCCGCAAGGAGCCGCGCTGGGTGTCGCCGGAAAGTTGCAGTGAGAGCCGGCGGCGCTTGCGATGGTTGGTCTCGGCCAGGTTGATGAGCTCAAAGTAGAAGGCAAAGGCCCGCGCCAGCCGGTAGGCCTGCACCAGGTCGAGGGAGTGAACGCCGTCCAAGGCCGTGGCGAACTGGGAAACATTCTCTTCGTTTTGCGCTTCGCGGCGGCGGATGGCGATCTGCCGCAGCTCTTCCACTTCGGCGAACAGCGGCTCGCCTGCTTGCTCGCGCAGAACCTGGCCGAGCAGCATGCCGAGGGAACGAACGTCGCGCCGTAGCGGCGCCTCTTTGATGTCTCCGGTGCGGGCTTCAAGCTCCGCCAGGCGAAGAGACCAGTTCTCCGGTTTCCAGAGCAGACTCATCGTCTTGATTATGCAGGAAGCGAAAAAATCCGCGATTCCCCCTTCCGGTTTTGATCATCTGTTTCGACATGAAAGCAATGCAGTTGAACAACTCAAAGCAGGGGCCGGCGCTGATTGCGGTCGAGCTGCCTCAACCCGAGCCGGGTGAGGGCGAGTTGCTGATTCGCGTCCACGCGGCGGGGGTGACGCCCACCGAGCTGGGCTGGTATCCCACCAACTATGCAAAGGATGGAACCCCACGCAAGGGAGCTGTCCCTGGCCATGAGTTTTCTGGTGTAGTTGCCGCGCTGGGGAAAAATGCCAACGGCTTCCAGGAAGGTCAGGAAGTCTATGGCATGAACGATTGGTTTGCCGATGGCGCGACCGCCGAATTCTGCGTGACTCAGGCGCAGAGCGTCGTGCTCAAGCCGGCTACCCTCACCCATGAAGAAGCAGCGACCGTACCGATCGGAGCCTTGACCGCATGGCAGGGTTTGCTGGACCGGGCAAAGATACAGCCAGGTGAGCGCGTCCTGGTACATGGCGGCGGGGGCGCGGTGGGCATCTTTGCCGTGCAACTTGCCCATCTGAACGGTGCCCACGTGATTGCTACGGTCTCGCCCAAACAAATGAAGCTGGTCGCTGAACTTGGCGCCGATGAAGTGATCGACTACCACTCATCGCGCTTCGAGGATCGCACGCAGAAGGTCGACGTAGTCTTCGATGGGGTTGGAGGTGAGACGCTCGACCGGTCCTGGAACATGCTTAAACCCGGCGGCAGGATGGTCACCATTGCCTCGATCGACGACACCGCGGAGCAGCGTGTAAAGGATGTATTTTTCATCGTCGAGCCGAATCAGCAACAACTGGCTGAAGTGGCGAAGATGCTGGATGCCGGCGCCCTCAGGACCTTTGTCAACGCGGTCGTGCCCCTGGAACAAGCATCGGACGCCTACAGCGGAAGCCTTACCAACAAGCGGGGATACGGGAAGGTTGTCATCACGGTCCCCGGAGATGAGTAAAAGGTAATGTAAATAACACAAATGAATTGTCATCCCGAGAGCCTGTGACTTTTTCGATCTTTGCGTTTTCTGCACGCCTAACCGAATCTTTTCGACCCCAAGCAAAGCCGTCATCCTGAGCGAAGCGCCGCGCAGATCTATCGCATAAAGAACGGTTTATGGCGCGTAGTCGAAGGACCCCGGCGATGTTTGTTGGCAGATGCTCTTTGGAGCTTTCCAACCACAGACTTCAATCGAAGCTTAAAAAATCACAAGCTCCGACCGGAGCGGGTACCCGGATTTCCTGCCACGATACGCTGGTCGATGCTGCGTGTGCGCCTTTCCGCAAAGAAAGACGCATGGAGTTTGCCAGAGCCACCAAGTTCCACAGGAAATCCGGGGTAGCGCGTAGGGACCTGCTGTTCACTCGACCAGCCTCCAACTCTACCGGCCCCCCCCGGAACGGCATCCATGGGATAGTTGCACGACCACCAAATTCAAGGAGAGCGCCCCTCTCCCCTTTGTCATTCCGAGCAACCTGACTTGCCTGCGGCGAAGTTGAGAGAGAAATGACACAGCAAGAGTCGCCGCAGAGCCGAGGCCCGGAGGGCCGACCGCCAAACGTCAGCCCAGCCCGGAAGGGCTGGGAACTCATTCCTAAGAAGATCCGAGCGCCGGAGGCGCGGCACTAAACCGCGCTGTTTCATCGGGAGCGAACCCGGATTTCCTGCAAGCGGCACTGGGGAGAGCAGCGTGTGCGGTTTTCTGTAAGGAAAACCGCATGAAGATTGCGACGCCACCGAACTCGACAGGAAATCCGGGGAAGCCGAGGAATCTGCAGTTTCCCCCTCCCAGTATCGAATGATTATGGGAGATTCCGTTCGTCTCGGATTTGCGTCCGTAATTTCTAGGCGGGCAATAACGCGAAGCCAAGTTTTTTCCCCGTGGCGCGCACACGGTCATCCAGGCTTAGAAGGAGGAGACCGGGCAGCGCCGCGCGCGCTGTCAATGCGGACGCGAGATGAACGGCATCCAGAGTTCGAATCGGTTCCGCGGGAAACGGCTGTCGCGCACGCTCGACGACTTCTCCAGCGAGATGGAGGATCTGCCATTGTGAAGCGGCGGCGATCAGGTAACCGTGCCGATCGGCGGCCTCGGCCGCGTTGAGCTCGCCCAGAGCAATCGCCCTTTGCAGCACGCGATCGCACTCAATCAACGTCAGATCGGAGGCAACTATGATGGCGGCTCCGCTTAGTATCTGTCGGACCTCCGGCGCCGTCGCTTCATCGAGGAGCCAAGCCAGCACCGCGCTTGACTCTGCATATAGGTTCACCGCCGGCCGCGTTCGGCATCGAGCATCGATGCGGCATCGTGCTTGCCACGTCGTACACGTGGCAGAGCCGGATAGGAACTGCTGTCTCCCGGATTTCCAAGCGTAAGCATTCCGCGCCTGGCAAGTGCGCGAACGCCGATCGGAACAGATGTTTCCGCGGAGCCTTGCCCGGGCGGTGACAGCTCGCCAATGACCTCACCTCGATCCGTGATCAGAAGGTGTTCCCCCCGCCGTACTTCGCGGAGGTGCTCACTCAGGCGATTCTTCAATTCCCTGATTCCAACAGTTTTCACAACAAAAATGTAGCCTCTTGTGGCTACATTGTCAAATCGTCCGGAAAGCCGACTTCTGGGCCAACTGGATTGCTTCGAATGTCAATGAGTGACTATGGCGATTTACCACTCGCCATTAGAAATCAAGAAACAGAAATCAGAGGTCGCCAAAATTGATCCTTGACACATTTTCAAAATCCACTACCATATGGTTGTGGATAGATTGGGTACAACATTTGCGGCTTTGTCCGATCCCACCCGGCGAGCGATGATCGAACGCCTCTCCTATGGGCCTGCCTCTGTGCATGGATTGACGGAACCGTTTGCACTCTCGCAGCAGATGATTTCAAAACATATCGCCTACCTTGTGAGGGCGCGGATTGTGATCAAGACGAAGCGTGGACGAGAGAGTGTGTGCACGCTTAGGCCAGAGGCGATAAAGACGGTCAGTGACTGGGCGATCGGCTATCGCCGATTTTGGGAAGAGAGTTTCGACAAGCTGGGTGAGGTCGTGAATCAAATGAAAAAAGAGGAGGTCAGAGATGACAGAAAACACGGTTAGCGAAATTGAGCGGATGGTCGTTACAAGAGTTTTTGATGCCCCACGCGAGTTGGTTTGGAAGGCGTGGACAGACCCGAAGTACGTGATGCAGTGGTGGGGACCGAAGGGCTTTACTGCGCCCGTTTGCCGGATGGATTTTCGCGTTGGAGGAAAACTTCTCTGCTGCATGAAGGCGCCGGATGGGCAGGAGTTCTGGAATGCGGTTGAATACCACGAGATTGTTCTGCACGAGAAGATCGTTTCCCTCATGTACTTTTCCGACGCGGAGGGAAACAAGGTTGACCCTGCGCAATTGGGAATAGAACATGAGGCCATCGAGGGTGCTTACGACGTGACTCTTTTTGAGGATATTGGAAACGGCCAGACGAAACTGACCGTCATTGGAAATGAACCGATGGAGAGCGCAAAAAATAGCGGTCAAATGGAAGGCTGGAATCAGATACTCGATAAGATTGCTGCGGTGGTTGCGGGGATGGCGCAGGAGAAATAGGAAGCTGAAGTTTTGACGATCGTCATGCGCGAGATATAGCTAAGGCAGACGGCGGAGGCTTGGTTAGAATGAGCCTCTCGCCGCCTGGCCGCCTTTCCAGCTCAGTGGCCCTTGGTCAACTGTCGACTTCAGCCGGTGGAAGCGGGACAAGACCGGTTTGGGGAGACGCACTCGCTGGGATACAGCACGATTCTGTTTAAGGCGGTGCCGCGCGAGACCAATGGCGGCTTACTGATGATTGAACACAAGAACCTAATGAAGGGCGGTCCTCCACGGCACTTCCATCTCCATCAGGAAGAGTGGTTCTACGTGATGGAGGGCGAGGTGCTGTTTGAGGTTGGCGGGAGCCGGAGGACATTGCGCTCGGGCGAATCGATCCTGGGGCCGCGCGGGATTCCCCATGGTTTCTCTGGGGTGGGCGAGAAACCGGCGCATATGTTGATTGCATTTACTCCCGCGGGGAAGATGGAGGAGTTCTTCCGGTATGTGGCGGTGCCGAACGGGCCGAAGATGGACCCAGAAGTATTTGCGCGGTACGAGATGCAATATGTTGGGCCGCCGCTAGTGGCATAGTTGCCTGCCATGCCGCAGGATGCCGCATGTGCATGCTGTTTCGCGCTCATATGCATGCGCCAGCGCCAATACCGTGGATTCCGCGAATGGAGCGCCGGGCCTACGATCCAACCGGAACGCGCCTGGCGGTCTCGCACGTCGTTCCCGGCGGCGTCACCGGTCTCGCCGAGGCACTCATTTGAATTTGATCGTCAGAGGGGAGTGGTACTTTTTGCGAGACCACCTACAAAGTACCAGCCCCGTCTGACGACAAATTCCAACGCACAGTTCCAATAGTGGGACAGTATCTCTGAAGACTGGCCTCAATGGGAACGCTCGTTCACGGCGGCCCTTCAGAAGCTCTGGAGTTTTGGGGATAGACAGGGTAATTACCTGACAAAAGACAGTGGTTAACCCGTCTGCCCCCGAACCTTTTCACATTCGTAACGCTCACAGTCACTTTTCCCGCTACGATGCGGTTCGCATCTGTGGTCGCGTCATACTCCGGGCCGGGCATGTGTGAGGGCTCGAGATTACCATTCGCCACAGCAAAAGCGTCTGTTGCTGGGCCGGCAATGACGTAGCCAGGCCGATGCAGGCAGCGACTACACAAGCAGCTGTATATCTATTCCGGCTCACGGCGGGCTAGACGCCTGTCAGGAAGTTCAACTGCCCGTCCGAATTGCCTAGCTTATCCGTTGGTACGCCCACGAGATCCAACATTGTCAGGTGGAGGTCGCTCAGCGGAGTTCCCTGCTTGAAAACGACATGCTGACCGGTCTTAATCTTCCCGGCGGCATTGCCGACCATCAACGTGGGGCAATGGTCGTGATCATGAACATTGGGATCTGCCAGGCCTGCGCCATACACCGTTGCTGTGTGGTCGAGCATGGTGCCCGCGCCGTCGGGCGTTGACTTCAGATCGCCCACGAACTTCGCGAACTGCTCCATGTGGTACGTCTGTATTTTCGCCAGCTTCTCAATAAGCTCCGGATTGCCGCCATGGTGGGAAATGGAATGATGTGCTTCGGGAACGCCAATTTCGGGATAAGGCCGCAGGCCGCCCTCGCGCGCCAGAGCAAAGGTAACGACTCGCGTCGTGTCGGTCTGGAAGGCTAAGCGGATCAGTTCAAACATCAATTGCGCGTGGTCGGCGTAGACAGCTGGCACGCCCGCTGGAGCATGAACCCCTGCGGGGAGGGTTTGCTGGGGGCCGCTTTCCGTCCTGGCGATGCGAGTCTCCAGGTCTCGAATACAGGTAAAGTATTCGTCGAGCTTCCGCCGGTCCGTTGGACCTAACTCCCGCTGCAGGCTGCTGGCATCCTGCATGGTTAAATCCAGAATGCTTCGACGATATAACTCCTGGTTCTTCCGCTGTGCGGGCGAACTACTGAGATCCATGTCGCCGAACATCCTCTCAAACACGACACGCGGATTCATTTCGGGGATCAGCGGCTCAGTCGCCGATTTGTAGGCCATGGTTTGATATGCACACGTATAGGAATCGCACTCCCCTACGGTGCGGCTGTTCTCGCAGGTCAATTCCAAAGATGCAAGCCTGGTTTTTTCTCCATGGACTTTGGCGGCGACCTGATCGGCCGAAATTCCAGCTTGAAAGTCGGCCCCGAGAGTCTTCTTGGAACGCACGCCATTCAGATAGGTGGAGAAAGCTCGAACGTGGTCGCCCGCTCCGTCCTGAAGGGCTGCGGCTACCTCATGTTGGCTAAGGCCGGTCATCACCAACACGTCTTCCCGATACTTTTCGAGCGGCTTCATCACCCGCTGGAATTCGAAATCACGGCCGGTTGCGGTGGGCGTCCAATACTGCGGCATGATTCCTGTGGGCGCGTAGACGTATAACATGCGCATCGGGACCTGCGGAGTACTCGCGCCGAATGCCGGTAGCATGGCATCCAGGAATGGAAGCGCAACGATCGTACCCGCCCCCTTCAACATCGTTCTGCGTGATAGCTTCTTCGTCACTGGCCACTCTTTCTGGAAGCAGATGCGGAATTGGACGGTTCTTCGATATTAACGCGCTGGTTATTGTCGGGGCGCACGTTTTGAGCGTGTCTCATCTGAAACGGAGCACTGTTGACGATGCCGTCGACTAAGGCGGAAAAGCGGTATCCCTTCTTCTCCACTTCAAGCTCGATCTTCTTCACCGCAGGACGGTCACTCGATTCCAGTCCGCGGCCAAGAGCATAGGTGAGAAGCTTTTCCGTGAGGCAATCGACGAACTTTGGCGACTGGGCCATGAGCAGGGTCTTCAACTGTTCCGCGCCAGAGAATTTCGTGCCGTCCGGCAATAGCCCAGAGGCATCCACCGGGAGTCCATCAACGGCTGTTCTCCAGGTGCCGATGGCGTCGTAGTTCTCGAGCGCAAAACCAAGCGGATCCATCCCGCTATGGCAGGAAGCACACGCTGGATTGGCCCGATGCATTTCTAGTCGCGCACGAATCGAAGTATGCTTGCCATCCTCTTTGGAAGTGGCCAGCGCAGGCACGTTCGCCGGCGGGTCCGGTGGCGGAGTATTCAGGATATTCGTAAGGATCCACTTTCCACGAATCGTCGGCGAGGTGCGCGTGGGGTAAGAAGTAATCGTTAGCACGCTGGCCTGGGTCAGAATTCCGCTGCGCTCGGTTCCATCCAGATCTACGCGGCGAAAGTCCCGGCCCTGGACGCCTGGGATTCCATACAACTTGGCCAGGCGCTCATTCACAAAAGTATATTTGCCACTCAGAAAATCCAGAATGTTGCGGTCCTCGGCGACGATCGACTCGAAAAACATCTGCGTCTCTGTCTGCATGGCATCCCGCAATTCGAGGTCGTATTGCGGAAAGGCCTTGGCATCGGGGGCTTCAAAATTCAGATTTCGCGTTCCCAGCCATTCGCTGGCAAAGTTGGTCGCGAGCGCGCCGGCCTTGGCATCCGCCAGCATGCGGCGGGTCTGGGCATGCAAGACTTCAGGATCGTGTAATTGCCCCTTCGCGGCCAGCGACAGGAGCTGATCGTTGGGCATGCTGCTCCACAGAAAATAGGAAAGCCGGGATGCCAATTCGTAATCGCTGACCAGATGGGATGCTTCTCCCGCAGGATCGCGCTCAATGCGGAAGAGGAAATTGGGCGACATGAGGATGCCCTCAAGCGCGATCTGAACTCCTTCGTTGAATCCGCCACCGTGGCGATGAACAACCTTGGTCAGATTCACCAGCCGGTCTACTTCCGCTTTGGTTACCGGCCGGCGATAGGCGCGGTAGGCGAGCCTCTCCAGGATCTCGCGGGTGTAGGCATCCTGCTTGCCGCGGGGCGGTCCCTTGAAGAAGATCCGCTGATAGCTGGCCGTCTGTTCCAGCGGAATCGGCTTGTAGGGGCCGATCACTTCCAGAGAGGTTGGGTAAGGAAGGCGCCCCTGAAACGGCTTCGGCTGCTGGGAATCCGGCGCCACTTCCGGCGCAACTTCCATCAGGGCTTCGATCTTGTGCGGCCCCTGCGTGACATGAAGTTTTGTGGCGGAAACCGCGCGTTCCTGGGCCGTGGTGAAGGCGAAGGTTCGCTTGATCACTTCCCTGCCATCCAGAAAAATATGCGCAGTCATCACGGTTCCCACCGGCACCTGTTGCTCCCAAGCCATGCGCAGGTTATAGTCCGCCTCCACCGGGAACGGATGCACTGTCTGGATGTGCATGTGCCCGCTCTGCCGAATCGATCCGGCGTCGTACTTGATCGAAACCCCGGTTTCCGGCGGCGTCAGCGGGATGGCAGCCCTGGCCGTCCGTTGGGCAGCCTTGAGATACATTTCCGTCAGTGCCGGCGAAAGAGAAAGCGCGTCGCCTATATTGTCAAAACCGTAGGCGTAAGGGTCGGGAGGGAAATCCGCCGCCGCATCGAGATTTACGGCCAGAAGGTCGCGAATGGTGTTGGTGTACTCATAGCGGTTCAGCCGGCGAACGGTGAGGGTTCCCGGGTCTGGCTTGGCGTCAGCATCCGCCGTCTCATACTGTTGTTCCAGCCATTGGCTGACTGCGGCCAGCTTCTCAGCCGGCGGCCTGGGGATTCCCGGGGGCGGCATTTCTCCCGCCTTCAATTTAAGGATGACTTTTTCCCAGACTTCCCGATCTTTCAGAGCTTCGGGACTCGACTCCTTGAGAAACCGGCTCAGATCCAAGCCGCCCGTCATGGCAGTCGCGTTGTGGCAGGCGCTGCAGCTCTGCTGGATGACTGGTTTCACGATGGTCTCGAAACCATCGCTCTGCGCGCGTGCGCGGTCGATCGCCGCAAAGGCAAGAACTCCGCACCCTATACATAGTGCAAGCGAACGCCTCAACTGTTTCTGCATCCTGGAATCACCGCTACTTGCTGTGATCGCTCCTGTTCAAATATCAAACTTCTGCGCACCGACAGACGGCCAGCGCTAAAGCGCGGGATAGTATTGGAGCCTTACAGGAGCGCTGAAGCACTCCTCCCCCATGAATGCGGGGGCTCCCTCCCTCGTCAGCGAAGCCGCCACGTATATACAGACGGATCGTCCACCAACATCGTACCGATGGCGTTTCAATACTGTAAATAGTGCAATCCGTAATGCATCTTTTGCGGCTTTGTTACCTTTGAGTGCCCTTCACGATGTGTTGGCATGGTTCGTAAGTACATTGTTTCTGGGAAGTTGGCCAGGGCGGCCAAATAATTGATTGGCCATCTTGACTGCCCGGGCTTGTTCTGGTGGATCCAAATTGCTGCAACTCCGCTTCCAAGGAGATTCTGCAAGCCTCTTTCTGCCCGTGAAGTCGGGTTCTCGGTAACTTCCCTATGAGCATCTGGTAAACAGGTCAAGTTACCCATAGTCCCGTTTTCTGGGCAGTCGTTTCCAGCCGATCGCCAGGAAGTCTTGGCCCAGCTTCAGGTAATGGCCTTAAGCCCGATAGGGCGATACACTCCCACATGACATGCTTCGGTCTATTCTCTCCTTAACACTGGGCGTTTTCTCCACAGCGATATTGATTGCCGCCATTTCTGTCTATTTGTTCCATGACGTCGATCACGACCAGATCGGCCGCTGGAATCAAGCGTTCGCAGCATCGTGTTTTGAGAGTGTTCTATTCACACTGATAATCTGCGGGGCGACGGCGCTTCTTACTTCGCTGGGGAGGTATCTCTTCCATTTAAGAGACCATTCCCCAGGCACAGCGCTCGGCCTCTTTCTTGGCATCGGCATTACAGTACTCCAATACCCTTGGGACTTCATCGCAAGAAGGGTCTTTCCAAGATTCGCCGATTTCTCTCTTTTTGTTTACCTGGTCGTTGCAATCGTTGTTTGCACGGGCGGTCTACTTCGCGAAAGCTTCAGGCAGCGGAAATCGCGAAAAGCAGCGGCAGCTTCGTCGCCAGTCTAGCGACGCAAATTGATCGGACAAATCGAAGCAGACTCGGCGCTACGCGAAGCACTTGCCTGAAAAGTCGGGTTATCGGTAACTTGCGTGATGATGGCCTGGTAAACAGATGAAGTTACCGGAAACCCCGTTTCACGGCAATTCGACGTTGGTACTGGAGGGACATATGTCCGGATAGCCGACTTTTCGTCCAAGTGAACAGACTCAAGGGTAGCGGTCAAGTTTGACTTTCGACGCCACGGATAGTGATCCAGGCGCGTTCCGTCGATTGCCGACGCACGACTGTAAAGCGCTCGAATGGCGCCAAGCGCGTCGTCGTTGAGGGGAATCATCCTTTGTCCGGCCTGGGTCTTGCTCTTGCGAATGGCTATCGTACTCGCCAGAACAAGGGGACCTCGGAGGGACAGGCGACTCGGAGCCACGGACAGAACGTACGCTAAAGCAATAGCGACGGCTACAAAATGATGGACCGACGTGCCATACAACCAGGCCGAGAGCATCTTCGCACGGTGACTGAGTGCGGATCAAGCCCCGATCATTGACCGGGTGAGGTATGCCTGTCCAGGGTCTCACCGATACTTTCGAGCAACGCGTTCACTGGCCCGTCGACGGCTTCCGTTTCCCGGAGAATGAGCACGTAGTGATCCATATAGACTGGGACCCCATTCAGCGGAACAGCCAGCGCCACCGCGATCACGGAAGCTTCGCTGTGTCCCTCAGCATTGACGAGATTTACGGTTGTGACGTAGAGGCCCAGATGGGCATCGGTCATCTTGTCAACGATGCATCCCTGATGTTGCGCCACCGCTGATTTGAGGCCGTAAAGAAACAAGTTCACTGTATCCGTAGTGGCATCACCCGGGGCGTGCGGCGCTTGAATGTACATCGGTAATTTACAGGCAACCTTCGCTTGGCCAGACGCGGCGCCAACCGTCAGAACCGCAAACAGCAAAGCAATCACTCTCACAGTGGCTCCCGGGACAGAATGCTCATGACCGCCCTTTGATCCTAGAGGAGGAGGTCGGTCCCCACCACGCACCAAAAGACGCAGTGGCTGTCCCCCTTTTATTTGTAATCTTCGCGGTTTCGGCTCCCTCAATCTGCAGACACGATCTCGCCTCCACAGTGGTACATCGACGGCTCGCCCTGTCGCAGGAGGTGTGTACTACGCAGGAACCTAGTCAAGCAATGGGCAGCACCCGATTGGAAACATCGACAATGGCAGAAGTGCATGAATGCAAACAACTTGCCGCACGGGCTGGAAATTTTGCGCGGTCTCCCGCAGTCAACTCCCGCGAGCTCTAGCTCCTCAGATGTGCACCGTTTTTGGTTCCCTGATACGAAAGATGCACTATGATCCCTGAAAAAGACCTTGTTCCTGTTCATTTTCTGTGAACAGAGAGTGGGAGAGGCAGGCCCCTTCCTGGTGAGGAAGACCAAACCCGCCCGAGGACTTCACCCAGCGACAACTGATCAATGGCGAGCGGATTGGCAAAAGATAGGGCATCTCCGCCGCTCGATTCAATTTCAAAGTAAAGGGAGGACAAACTATTGAAAACAACACTTCGTCCGGGCATGATCGCAGGGCTCTTCTTGCTCTGTGCGTTATCTGCGACTGGTCAAACACAGGGCGCCGCACTCCGGTCTTCCGCCCTTCCGACCTCAAGTCACGACGCGCTTGAGAACACAACAAATAAGTATGACTATGATTTCATTGCCAAGGACTACGTATGGAGCAATAAGCCGCTTAAATCAACTGCCGGCAAGGTTTGCCAGACCATGAAAGATCACGCCTTCTCCGAGACTCCTTATAGGATCAACGACGACCAGGACTGGAACAACTGCCTTAATACTCAGATCCGCAGTATTGGCTACTTGCGCTGGTTGAAGAACGGCGGCTTTAATCCCAACCGAAAAAACCGTACGAACGCTCAGGCGTATTTGAAGAAGTATTACCCCGTGGGTCCTTGGGGGACCTACTCCTTTGCCCAGCTGAGCCAGGCGGTAAAAGCCACAACAGGCAAAGCTATTATTCCCTAGCATTCTATCTGCCGCGATCATCGCTGCTGGTTGTGCGGGAGAAACGCGACACAGTTTCGGTGGAAGTTTCCGGACGGCCTTGCTTACGATTCGAAGACACACAGATCCCCAACTACGCGCAGAGCGGGATGGCGGGCGTAGTTGGGGTCGGTGAGTAACAGCAAGCGTTTATTTATGATTGTCCGCCAGCCGTCGTTCCATTTTGTCCGTTAAACAAATGCTTTCGGCACTTACTGTGGCAAGTCGGCTTCGTCCAACCGGTGCGCCCGGTGCGTTTCGGAGCCGCTTTCAGGGTTTCTGGGCGCGCCGGAACGGGCTCCTGAGTTCGCTCATCCGGCGTGGCCCACTTTGATCATCTAATTTGGCCCACCTGGGTAGTGGTATTGTGCATCATTGTTCCGGTTTTGGTTCATGGGTTTTTAGAGATATTCTTTTTCGTCGTCGAGGCCGTGTGTAATGTGGGAATCGCGGCAGCGATTTCCAAAGGACTGGGGGAAGGGTGGGAAAACGGTTTTATCGTTTTCCCATGCTTTCCACAGCCCGTCATTTCCACGGACTATGGTTGTGCGTTTAAAGCTTGCCGCTCAATGCTTTTTGCTCCTTTCAAACGTGCGCCGGAAGCGGAAGGATTCGGTTCCGGTTTCGATGATGTGGGCTCGATCCGTGATCCGATCCAACACCGCTTTACAGAGCCGGGGATTGGGAAACACGGTCGTCCATTCCGAGAAGGGTAAGTTGGTGGTGACGATGATGGCCGCCCGCTCAGCCCGCTCCGAGATCACCTGAAAGAGGAACTCCGCGCCGATGTCCGCCAGAGGCACGTATCCGACTTCGTCCAGCGCGATCAGCTCGTACTTCTGCCAACGCATCATTAGCTTGCGCACCTGATTGTTCTGCTTGGCTTCCACCAACTCGTTGACCAGAGCCGCCGCCGTCGTGAAGCGGACGCGCCGCTTCTGCCGGCAAGCAGCCAGGCACAAGCCGATGGCCAGGTGGGTCTTTCCCGTGCCGCACTCGCCGATCAATACAATCGGCTCCTTGCGTTCGATATAGCCGCCTTCGGCCAACTCGCGGATGCGTGCCGCCGGGATCTGCTGGGCTTGCGCGAAATCAAACTCTTCCAGCGTCTTCAAGCGCGGCAGGTGCGCATCGCGAATGCGGTTGTCGATGGCGTGCCGGTCGCGCTCTTCGTACTCGATCGACAGCAGCGCTTCCAGATAGCGGGTGTGGCTATGGTTCTCCTTCACCGCCTGCTCGGCCAGCGATTGAAAGTTGGCGCCCACGGTAGGCAGTCGAGTCGCTTTGCAGTACTGCCGAATGCTGGCATGTTCCAGGGCTTGCGTCTGGTTCTTCACTGGATGCCTCCCGTCGTGTTGGCCAGCAACAGGTCGTATTCATCCATCACCGGCATGGGGCGTTCGAACGGAAGTAGTTCTTCAGCCAGGGCAACAGCGTATTGATGGCGTTGCTCCGGGTCGGGCATACGCAGCAGATGCAGCACTGCGGCTGCATCGCTAATCCCCAGCCGCAATGCCTCTTTCACGGCGGCGATCAGCTTGTCCCATCCGTCGATGGAACCGGCACGAATCAGCGAGATCATCTCGCGGGTCCCGTTGCCCTTGCCATGACGTTGCTCAAGTTCTCGCCAGATCGCGTCCAGGCAGGCGGGCCAGCGGCCAGCCTCACGCCACTGCTGCAAGGGCGTGGAGCCGGCCATGGCTCCCGGCTTTTTATCCAGCACATCGAGATAGTGTTCCAGATCGAGGATCTGATGACTGCGCCCGTAGCAACGTGCGTGCCGTGCAGCCACCTTGTTGTCGTGCACGATCTCTACGCTTAACGGGGCAACCATCGCGGTTACGCGTAGCCCCGGCCAGAGCGGGGTCGAGTACCAGTTGGTCTTCACCTTGACGCGACCCTTGCTGTCCACCAGAAGTGGATACAGCAACTCGTCAATTGGAAATCCTTCCTCGGCCAGCGGCGACAAATGCTCGCGTTCCAGTTCGCTGGCCTGACCGATCGTCATGCCGCGGCCGAGAATGGTACGGCTTCGGTTCTCCAGGCAGGCATCGAGGATATGTTGGTTCAGCGCGTCCAACACACTAGCTTCCGGCACGGGCACCAGCCAGTTGCGCCGGAACCAGCCCAACTCCCCTTCCACGCCGCCTTTTTCGTGGCCGCTGGCCGGGTTGCAGTACTCGCTTCGGTAGCCCCAGTGCGACCGGAACGCGATGATCCGATCCGTCTCCACCCGTTGGTATCCGCGCAGAATCTTCTTCACCACCGAGGTCATGTTGTCGTAGCGCAGGGTCTTGAAGACACCGCCAAAATAGGCGAACGCATGTTCGTGGGCTTCCAGCAGCGCTTGCTGCGTGGCGTGCGGATAGGCCCGGTGGAAGGCATCGCCAGAGCCCATGCTGCGCATGGCGAAAAACTGCAGCTTGCGCGCTTCGCCGCCCAGTATGGCCATGGCTTCGAACCAATCCACCTGCGCTTCCTGGCCCAACTCGTAGCTCTGCGGCACGAACACTTCCCGCCCGCTGAGTCCCAACTCTCGCTTCCGCTCCCTCACATAGCGCCGCACTGTGGCTTCACCGACCGCGTGCTCCGGATGCTCCTTGCGCAACCGCATCCAGATCCGATGAGCCGTATGCCGCTGTTTGCGCGGAGCCTGAAGGTCAGAGGCCAGCATCCGCTCGATGTGCGCCATGACCGGACCCAGTCTGGGCGCTTCGCGTACCACCGCTTTTCGCTCGGGAGGAATAGCGTTCCCGATCGCCTGCCGCACCATCCGCCGGTGCACACCGTGCTTCTTGGATAGCCCTTGAATCGTCTCCCCGGCCGCGTATCCCCGCCGGATCACCTCAAATAGTTCCACCTTTTGCCTCCTGTCCATCCCCGAATGCTTACATCCGGGCTTGTACAGGTGGGCCAATTCAGATGAGCGAAGTGGGCCAATTTAGATGAGCGAACTCAGCTCCCCGATGAACTTACCTATAACCCCGTTTTTCAGGGAACAGCAGTGACTAAAGGATTAGTGAGGGATTAACGGAAGACAACACTTACCTCGATCTGTGGCTCAAACGGCACACCGTCGGCTAGGTACGGCGTGAACGACCATTGACGCACACAATCCACAGCAGCCTGTAAGAGCATCGAGGGGCCGCTAACCGCCCGCAGATCCATGATTTTCCCGTCCTTCCCGACAATCGCTTGAATCACGACTGTTCCCCGTACTCCTGCTTTCTTTGCCTCCGCCGGGTATTGAGGGTCCACTTGGAAGGCCCTTGCCCGGCTTGAAAACGGCCGAGGCCAAAGAGCTATGAAGCACCGCTTTCGCATCGGGAGGAGCAGCGATAATACTCTGGTCCAGCTGCGACAACTGTTCGAGCAAGTCTATGTGAACCCTCACAAACGGCTTATCCATCCTGGTAATCGTGAAATCTCGTGCAGTATATGTTCCCGCAAACTCAAAAATATCGTTGAACACGGTCTGATACGCATCCCCTGTACCGGTAATGATTCGGGGGGGTAAACCTGGGGACGTTCACCACGTTGGTAAACCTGGGGACGTTCACCACGTTTACTTACGGTCTGCGCGTACCGTCGGTATCCAATCCGCCCCGGTTCAAACCCCACTCAATCAGTTTTTGGTTTTTGGGGCGCTATTGCATTTGAACCGGCTCAGCGGGGGGCTGGATAGCAACCGCCGTGATTAGGGCAACGTGGTGAACGTCCCCATGTTTCCCCAGCGATTATGAAGAGCCGGCGACCTCAGCAGGATTTGGTCAGTTACGAGCTGATAGATCACTGCTCTGCAGTAGCCCAGTAGTTGAATGCGAATCTGAGTTCTGCTTTGGGGGCAGCTGCATTCACATCGTAAACGCTGCATGGGCATGTCAGGTAATCCCCTCCGCAATTCGAACATGTCGCCGAAGCCACCTTGAACGCCTGCCGAGTCTCCAGAGCGGTTTCGTTCAGTTCCCCGGTTGTGGTTTGTGACTCAATCGGACCGGGCGCCATGGCCTCGCCATCTTCGCTGGAAACTGCCGGTTGCGGTGCCATCTTCCGTCGAGGATATAGATTCAGACTCTCCGTATCCACATACTCCAACGCAGTATCTACGCCCTCACCAAATGGCGCGATGGCCTCTGCCGCATCCCGAACCCAATCCGCAACTGATTCCGCCGGCGGAAAAGGTTGGTCTCGGTTCAGCAAATCCAGGATTTCGGTGCATCTCCCAAAGATAGAAACGGAGAGTGTGTACTCGGGAAGCGCGAGGGAAAGATTAAGGAGCAACGGCGAATCAGGGCCCTCCTCTTTCACTTTCGACACAAGTTTGCGGTAAGCCTTGATCGTTTGATCGAGCGCCTCTCGGGTGCGATGCATCACTATAGGCATCTGCAAATAGTTATCCTCGAAAACCATGAAGCGCGCGTTGCGTGCGAAGTTCAAGCGGCGACCGTCCCGCCCCAAAATCTTCATCAGTTCCAAAGCCTGCAGATCGAAAAGAGCAAATTCTGCTTTTTCACTTCTTGCCCATGCACAAGGGAACGCAACAGGTTCCTCCGGAATGTGTTCGAGGATGCCAGGCTGGTGCGTCACCAAGACGCGGAACGACCTCGCATCGCCGCACAACCAGGGAACTCGTTTGTCGAAGTTGAGGGACTGCGGAAAAACATCCGTTTTCCCCAATTCCTCCCGCATGTCCGCTTTGGACCTCTGGCTGCCGAAGTATTCCGAAACTAGTGCGTTATCTCGAAAGTGATTATGAATGACGCTCTTCCAACGTCTGATCTCAATGGTTCCATCGACGCGCCAAAGCTTCGTATATTCAGTTTGGCGACCGGCGCGTTTGAGATCGACATCGAGACGGGTGATCATTTCTTCCGGCGTATAGGCGCGTATCGAGCCGTCAAGATGTCCGATACGGTTCGTCGTTGCATCGATCACGCTGTGGACGTAACGGCAGTGCAGCTTCGTTCGATCGGCACCACTCTCACTATCACGGAGTTCCTCGGCTTCGAGGATGAGCTCCGCGCTCGTTTCCTTGGTTCTTCGTTGCCACCAGAATTCTGTGCGGGAAATGTTATGGAAGTGCCGCTGGCTTTCGTCCGCTGCGTGTGCCGTTACTCCGGCCTGGAGCGATGACAGGTCTTCATTGAATTTCGGCCCGTACCAGTAATCCAACTCCATCGTGTGAGCAGCCGTGTCGGCCAATCCCACCATGTTCGGATCGAGCCTCACTCTCACCTTCACGCTGGAATCTTGAGCCATTTGGTGTAGCGTCCCCAAGAGCTCTTCGTTGAAGTGATTGACGGGGCTCTCGGAGCGACGCATGAAGTGGTGTGCAAACACACAAAGATCCCCGATCTGAAATATCCCTGGCCGGATCATCGCGAGAGCTGTGAATGGGACGAGACCGTCCTTGTCCATCTGCGCGAAAATTTCCGGGAATGCTCTCTGCGCGAGATCTGCTCCCCGCAGAGCGTGTGCACCTGAGTCCCAAGGGATTTCAGAACCCGTCAGCACGTTGCTCCCTAAGAGTTCGTGCAATCGGGTGATGGACTCTTGAGGTACCCCATGGATTGTGGAGGCGATGTACCTCTTCCATCGCTGCTTTATCTGCGAGTAATCCTCGTCTGTTTCAGGCTCAATGACTTGTGCGAGTACGCGGGTGAGACCAGGCTCGAGGTAAACCGCGGCAGGAACTACCCATCCGACTGGTCTATGACGATCATGGCTGATGAGTAGGGGCATCCCAGCATCAAAGCTGTCCTTCATCGAGTCGTAGAGGGCACCCGTGTCCATCCTCATGGACTTTCGATTGACTGAATCGCTCATGGTCGCCGTAATTTGAGTTTTCATGAAGCTCCCGATCAGCCGCAATCAAGCGTATAGGTAATGATAAGTCGGCATCGCGGCGGAATCCAAAGCACCGCCTCGGAAGGATTACCCGATGCCGCGGCGTTTCTCGGTACCGATGCTGAAGAGGACAGAGTTCCGGCGACAGCATACCTATCCCCGACAATTTCTTCGATGTTTTGCGCCATCATAACGCTCCACATGTCCGAATAACCGGCTGCTCGGAGAAATACAGGGTGCGGACAGACCGGCGAGTAGCCTCCGTAACTGCGACGCCGCGGAGTCCGGTCTTTGGTTCTTCTGTCACGAAAGGCTTAAGCTGCGCTGTTCTTGCGTAAACTGGTAGTTGAGAAAGACGCATGACAAACTTCCGGGATCCATTCACGGATCGAATTCGCCACTACGCGGAGATCTTAAACCCCCTGTTTTGGGATGAGTCGTATAACCGCGTGGATCGGCTGTTCGAGTGGGCTTGCACACTGGTGCGCGTCACCGGCCTCAAGACTATAGGATGGGACTCGTACCTCGAGTCGATAAAAGTGTTGGAAGACCTGACTCAGCTCGCAAGCCTCGACCTAACAGAGGACCGTTTTCAAAACCCCGATGACACAAGGATGAGACTCGCGCTCATTGGCTACGCTTTAATGGTCGAGACGAACGGTCCTTATGAACTTCTTACAAACTTGCTGCGACTGCGCTTAGGCAAGAAGTATTCTATCGAACCGCTGGCACACCTAAATTCAGTACGAAAATCTACCATAAATGGGAGAAAGGTAAAACGCGTTCGTCTCGCAACACCATCTGCGAAGATAGAGGAGATCAAACTACTCGCGCAATCTTCAGGAATTCCCGAGGTAGGCGAAGCACTAGGCGGGATTTACGACGCGAAGATTCGCAATGCGGTCTTCCACGCCGACTACGCGATCAGCAACAGGATGTTCGTGCTGTTTTCTGATTTTTATGTTTCGAAAAAGAAGGGCATTGCGAGTTCTGTCCTCGACTTCGACGAGTTGGCCGACGTGACAAGAGAGGCATATGCATTTCATTCGGCATTGATTCAGCTATGGAGACGACAGCTGAAGCTCTTCACCGACTTC
>CAWIBI010000027.1:0-21541 GCA_963834205.1 uncultured Acidobacteriaceae bacterium
TATCCACATATGCCGAGGGTTAACTCTTCTTTTAGCTTAGAAGTTAACGAGGGATGAGACGGCGATTTGCAGCGTACGCTTCGATTCTTTTCCTCGCGCTAGGCGCCTGGGTGCGGACCCGCCACAACGGTGCCGGTGAGGACTTAGGGCGCAAGGGCGGCCCTTTGATCGATGTCTGGTATGGTTCCGAGCAGTGGTTCGGGCAACTAGGGAACCCGCAGCAGTGGGCTAATATCTTGGGAAATGTCTCGTCCCCGATCGGCGTGGCCTCACTGAGGTACTCATTGAACGGAGGGAAATGGAAGGGCCTGAGGATCGGTCCAGACAGGCGGCGCCTCGCTTCTGCAGGAGATTTCAACGCTGAGATTGACATAGACGACTTGGTGGACGGGCAGAACGTGGTCAAGATCGAAGCCGTTGACATGAGCGGCGGAAGGTCCGTCAGCGTGGTATCTGTTCACTACGCCCGTGGAAGGACATGGCCGATGCCCTACACCATCCATTGGAGTGCCGCTCCAAGTGTCCCGGAAGTGGCCCAGGTGGTGGATGGCAGGTGGAAGGTCGGGGACGGTCTTCGCCCGGCGCAACTATGGTATGACCGGATGGTGGCCATAGGAGACGTGTCCTGGACGGATTACGAAGTTACCGTTCCCGTTACAATTCGCCGATTCGATCCAGCTGCTTACAATCCCATAAGCTTTGGGCCAATGGTGGGTATTGCCTTGCGCTGGAAGGGCCACTACGACTACGCTTTGGATGGAAGCCAACCGCGTTCTGTAGCGTGGCCACTCGGCGTTCTGTGTATGTATGGTTGGGTAGAACACTTGCATAAGGCTGAATTCCGCCTAGAGCTCCAACGTGGCAGGACTATCGCGGCCGACGACAATCGGACGCTGAGCTTGGGCGTTCGCTACATTTTTAAGGCGCGTGCGGAAACACGTCCCCACCAGACCAGTTTCTACAGGTTTAAGGTTTGGCAGGACGGCACACCCGAACCTTCAGGCTGGGATCTGAGTGGTCCTGGGGCCGCACAAGGGAATGACCGGGGATCGGTGTTGCTGGTAGCCCATCATAGCGATGTCACCTTCGGCGATGTAACCGTTGTTCCGGTCGCCGTTAACTCAGGTCATGGGGAGAGGGCTTCTTCACTCTTGGCAAGACCTAACCCTTCCGAATGGAAATCCAGGTGATGAAAACGTTGCGGTGGATCAACCCAGCATAGCCGGGTTGGCGCAGACCCTTAGGTCTGCGTTGCTTCTTTGTCTGATGCGGGGCTCGACACTGAGTTGGTCTTAGCATGAACACTAAACTGAAGAGTGCGGGGGGTCTTAAAGATGCCTACTCTGTTGTTGATTCCCGATACCAGAACAGGTCCGCCGTGAGCGGCTCTACGGAGGAGATATCTTCGTCTTTGCCCCTCGTCCCCGCTCGGTTGTGCTCTGTGAGTTCGCTCGAACCATGATCGAAGCGTTCACGGGTCTCGACCCGAGATTGGCACAGTGCGACATGCCGGTTCAGCGGTACGTGGAGATCGTCGCTCCGCTCAAACCGCACTTTATTCACCATCCGAAGACGATGGAACGCCTCAGGCCAATGGTCGCCGAATTCGGCTGCGATTTGAACCAAACATACATCGACGTCCCACGGCTGCGGATGGTCACGCACGGAGGCTACCTCACCTCTGGCGTGGGTTACGCGCATCACCCCCATCGCGATATCTGGTATTCCGCGCCGCTGTGCCAGCTAAACTGGTGGCTACCGATCTATCTCATCGAATCGGAGAGCTCGATGGCATTTCATTCACGCTACTGGAGCCAGCCTGTTGAGAACAGCTCCGGGGAGTTCAACTACTACGAATGGAACGCGACGGGCCGCAAGAACGCCGCGCAGCATGTGAAAACCGATACGCGCAAGCAACCCCACGCCCTTGGGTTCATGGAACTCCAGCCGGAAATCCGCTTGGTCTGCCCGCCAGGCGGGATCATCCTGTTTTCTGCGGCGCAGATGCATTCGACGGTTCCGAACACTTCGGGCCGAGCCCGCTACAGCATCGATTTTCGTACCGTGCACCTCGACGATGTTATCAGCAAAGGCGGCGCTCCTAACATTGACTCCGCATCGGTCGGTACCTCGCTTCGCGATTTCCGCCGTGGCGCCGACCTGGCGGCTATGCCGGAAGATGCGGTCCGGCTTTACGAGGACACTGCGGCGGCGGAAGGGACACTAGTTTTCCAGCCTTGAGCTTGGGAGTTGGGGCTTGGCGTTACGCGCGGTCAGCGCCTTTCTGATTGTGGGCCCTATCATGTTGGAATGTCGATTGGCCCGCGCCATCCAAAATTTAAACCCCAAAATGAAACAGCCTATGGTCAGCCAGAAAGCGGCTAACTGTGGCTACCACTACGGGGCAAGCATTTAGTTCGGAGGAGATAACAGCATGCGCATTTTGATCACGGGAGGCGCTGGATTTATCGGTTCTCATCTGTCGGATTACTTGCTCGCGCAGGGCGATGAGGTCTGGGTTCTGGACGACCTTTCCACGGGGTCCGTCGGGAACGTCCAGCACCTCAGGAAGCATCCCCGCTTTCACTTCTACATTGATAGTGTGACAAATGTTCCTCTTACAGCGGAACTGGTCGACTGCTGCGATGCGGTGGTCCACTTAGCAGCGGCTGTCGGCGTCCGCCTTGTGGTCGAGAGTCCGGTGCGAACGATTGAGACCAATATCCGGGGCACTGAGGTGGTCCTTGGAGCGGCAGCGAAGAAGCAAAAGAGAGTCTTAATTACGTCCACGTCCGAGGTTTACGGGAAATCGAACGCAGTGCCTTTCCGCGAAGACGATGATCTAGTGATCGGAGCGCCAACCAAAGCGCGGTGGAGCTATGCATGCTCCGAAGGCTATTGACGAATTCCTGGCGCTGGCATACTGGAACGAACGCCGACTTCCCGTCATCATCGTGCGGCTTTTCAATACGGTCGGCCCTCGCCAAACGGGGCGGTACGGCATGGTGTTGCCGAATTTCACGAGACAGGCGCTGCAGGGTGAACCCATAACTCTGTTCGGCGACGGAAAACAATCGCGGTGCTTCGCATACGTCGGCGACATTGTGGAAGCGATTGCCAAATTAATACAAACGGAGAACGCGGCCGGTGAGGTGTTCAATCTCGGTAACGATGAAGAAGTTACCATCGAGGAGCTTGCGTTTCGCTTGCGCGCAATCGCGGGAGGCAGTTCGGAAGTTGTTTTTATCCCATACGACCAGGCTTACGGCTTTGAAGATATGCGGCGGCGCGTTCCCTCGCTCGAAAAGATCTACCGGTGGATCGGGTATCGTCCCAGGACCCCGCTCGCGGAGATCATTGATAAAGTCGTGGGCCACGAGAGGGACGCCGCGCTCCGGCAGAAGTCCCATCTCTTGACGCCAGCACAAAACTTCTCGGGCGTTTCCGTTGACTGACGCTGGTCGACCTTCCCGCATCGAACAAGGAAACTGATGCGATCAATCGTTTCAGACCTCACTAAGTCCCGGCATGTCGCATTTGCGGTAGCATGGGGCGACATCAAGGTAACGTATAGGCAATCGGTGAGAGGATGAATGAAGTCGCTTGCAGTGTCAACAGCCCTGCCCGAAGAAGCGCTATAAGCTTCGACTGGCTCAAGGAAGTTTGGTCCTACCGGGAGGCTTCTTCTTTCTCGCTTGGCGGGACATCAAGATTCGCTACCGGCAAACAGCGCTTGGCGCCGTGTGGGCAGTCCTGCAGCCGCTGATGACCGCACTTGTGTTTACGGTGTTGTTCGGCCGTGTCGCCAGGATGCCTAGCGACGGCATGCCTTACACGTTGTTTTCGTACACCGCGCTAGTGGCCTGGATATATTTTTCGGGCGCTCTCTCGAGCGCGTCAGGAAGCCTGATTGGCAATGCCGAGCTCATCAGAAAAGTGTACTTCCCAAGGGCCATTCTTACTGGCGCGTCAGTCCTGGCCGGACTGGTGGATATGACTGTCGGAATGGTGATCCTGGCACTAATGATGGTGCATTATCGGATCCACCCCAGGCCGGCTCTGCTGGTTTGGCCGGTGGTGATTCTCGAACTAGTAGTGCTGACTTTTAGCGTGGGCCTAATTCTCGCGGCGCTGAATGTGAAGTACCGGGACGTGAAGCACGCGCTGCCCTTTGCGATTCAAATGTTGCTTTTCCTGTCTCCAATTATTTATCCGATCAGCAAGGTTCCTGGGCGATTCCGGACATTGCTTGCGCTGAACCCGCTCACCGGCATCATTGGCGCATTGCGCGGCTCACTGGCGCCCGGAAGGCAGGTGGACTGGCACCTACTCGGAATTTCTACGTGTGTGACGCTGGTCCTATTCTGCGTCGGCATCATCTATTTTCGCAGGACCGAACGGGCGTTCGCCGACGTCATCTAAAGCCGGACACTCAAATTTCGAAGTTCTGGAGGCCAGAATCGAAGCATCTATTGTCGTAGACAGCGTGTCGAAGCAATACGAGATTGGCCGCGCGCACCATGGCGGGATGCTGCGCGAAGCGATCGTCAATTGGCTGAAGCGCCCGTGGGGTAACTGGCGGGATCACAGGGAGACGATCTGGGCCTTGCGAGACGTTCCGTTTGAAGTTGAACGAGGGGAGGTGCTCGGAATTGTCGGTCGAAACGGTGCCGGAAAGAGCACCCTGCTGAAGATTCTGACCAGGATCACTTATCCAACCCTGGGTGCTGTGAATATGACCGGACGGGTCGGTTCCTTGCTTGAAGTCGGCACGGGCTTCCATGAGGAGCTGACTGGGCGTGAGAATGTCTATCTGAACGGTTCCATTCTGGGGATGAAGAAGCGGGAAATCGACGGTAAGTTGGAGCAAATCGTCGACTTTTCCGGCGTCGCGAAATTTCTAGATACTCCGATCAAGTTCTATTCTTCCGGCATGCGCTTGCGATTGGGCTTCGCAGTCGCCGCGCATTTGGAGACGGAAATTCTTCTGGTCGATGAAGTCCTTGCAGTGGGTGATGCCGAATTTCAAAGGCGCTGCCTGAAGAAGATGGAAAACCTGCACGACAGTGGAAGAACGGTGGTTTTCGTTTCGCACAACACGGGAGCCATCCAAAGTCTTTGTCCGCGAACGCTCTGGATCGACCAAGGACGGATTCGCCGGGATGGCAACACCGACGAAGTAGTTCGAGAGTATCTCGAGCACTTTTCGGTGGCACGGCGGGCGGGCGCCGATCTTTCCCAAATTGAAGAGCGTGAAGGCACGGGCGAGGTGCGCTTCACCGGCATTGAATTTCTTGGCCCCCGTGGGGAGGTCCAGCCGGTCGTACGTAGCGGCGATCGTCTGACCATCAGGATGCATTATTTCGCCACACAGCCGTTGAGTGAACCGCAGTTTGGTTTCAGTTTGCAGACGGAGTGGGGCGCGCGGGCCGTTGTCGTCAGCACGGTCAGATCTGGCTTCCGCATTCCACAGTTGGCATCGGGCAAAGGGTATTGCGACGTGATGTGTGATGCCCTGAATCTGATGCCGGGCCGTTATGCGATTTCGCTGTGGACTATGGGTCCAAAGCACTTCAACAGCACGAAACATTCCTGGGACGTGCTTGAGAACTGCGTAAGTCTGGACATTGAGAGCCCCGACCACTACAAGCTAGGTACAGCTGTCAATCCAGATTTGGGCATCGTTTTGCTGCCCTCCAAGTGGTACCTGCCCGTCGAGGAGGGCTCAGAGGCCGCAAACTCCGAATTCAAAATTCGAAAATCGAAAATCGAGATTAGCAACTGGAGCGGCTAGATTGGCGAGGTTCGATTTTCTAGTTTTCTAGTTTCGAAATGAAGATTGCGTTTGTTAATCACCCGCTGGCCATTCCTGCTCCTCCACAGCGGGGCTCGGTGCAGATATGGGCTCATGCCGTTGCGTCTCGGCTTGCCCGGTCAAACGAGGTGCTTGTCTACTGCCTCCGCGGCGGGCTTCCGGAAACCGAGACCTGCGACGGAATCCAATACCGGCGGGTCTCATTGCCGGCGTGGGCTCCCCGATGGAAGAGCCTGCTCGACCAAACCCCCGTGTTGTGGAGAGTCAATTCGGTTTCTGTCGAATCCCGCTGGCACCAATGGGAGTACGGGTTGGCCGTCGCCACCGACCTCCGCAAGGAGAAATGCGAAATTATCCACGTCATGAATTTGTTTCACTTGGTGCCTCTCATTCGCTGGTTTAATCGACGCTCCAAAATTGTTTTGCACATGCATTGTGAATGGCTGAACCGGCTGGATCGGTCTCAGGTTGCGCCGAGGCTTGCGAAGGCGGATTTCATACTTGGCTGCAGTGAACACGTTACGGAGAAGATTCGCCGCGCCTTCCCGCAGCTCGCTGGACGCTGTGGAACCATATTCAATGGGGTAGATCCAAATAGATTTAGCCCAAATCCTGCTCCGGTCAGCACCTCGGATTGTGCTAGACGCATCGTCTGGTCGGGCAGGATTTCACCGGAAAAAGGTCTTCATGTACTCCTGGATGCGTTCGCTCAGGTGCTGCAGACGGATCCAGACCTACAGCTTGACATTATTGGTCCCGAAGAACGCATGAGGTTTGACGTCCTGCTCACCTGCGACGATCCGGACAGGATTGCTCCTCTCTCGCTGTTTTACAAAGAACGCAGCTACCGGGCTCAACTTCAGGAGCGTGCGCGCTCTTTAGGTGTCGCGGACCGCGTCGTTTTTAGAGGGCTGGTTGACTACTCGAGGATGGTCGAACTCTACCGCAGCGCTGCGGTTCTGGTGAATCCCTCGATCAGTGAAACGTTTGGCATGACACTCATCGAGGCGATGTCCTGCGGGCTACCGGTGGTCGCGTCCGAGACGGGAGGCATGCCCGCGATCGTGGGTGAAGGGGCGTGCGGGATACTTGTTGAGCCCGGCAACGCCGCCGCGCTGGCATCAGCGATTCTCCGGCTCCTGCGGGATGACCGGCTCAGAGAGTCAATGGGAAGGGCCGGGCGCAAGCGAGTGCTGGAAGATTTCGCCTGGGACCGGGTGGCGAACGCGGCTCAGAACCACTATATGGAAGTGCTTAATGGCAGGACTGTTTTGAGCCGCAGAGCCGAGAGCTTGTCTGAGCCGACGAGAAAGTGTTAGCACCGGCTTAAAAGGGAGCCATTTTCACCGGTTTGAAGGGAACCAGTCGTGAAAGACAGAACGATCCTCGAACACTACTACGCTGACCGGAAACGATGGGGGATTTTGCCGGACGGACCGATTTGCGGGGATCGCCGACGCGAGGTTAACGCAAGCAGGCTACCCTCCAGCGCCACCAGTAGGAACAGTCCAAGGAAACAGGAGGCGCGACTCCAGCGCTGACGAGGCCACTGGCCGAATTGCCGGGCTCCCGCCTGGAGGCATCGCGGCGCGGTCCTAGCTAGCTGGCCCATACGTTGGCCGAAAATCTCCCCTGCCTCACCGGATGAGCAGGGGTCGTTTGACGCCGACAAGATTCTGCGTCGAGAAGGCGACCCCATGCAAGAAAAAACTGTAGAGTCTGGTGTAGAGTCTTCTTACCGCGTCCCGCCGATGAGGCTCTAAGAAAGACGGGTACCTTTCAGATTGACGAAACCGGTTCCCTTTTATCCCGGTGCTGACAAGAAAGGATGGTTGCGCTTCAAAGGTGCAGTCCGGACTTCGATCTTCCCTCACTCAGGCGGGTGAGACCAGGAGCCGCCGCTAAGCCAGACGAGAAATGAAAGTCGCCTTCGTCCACCAGCCGATCGGTATTCTCAAACTTCCCGCTCATACAGGGTCGCTGGAAATCTGGGCTTTTGAAGTGGCACGCCGCCTGGAGAAGTCCTGCGAGGTAACCGTCTACTCGAGAACAGCGCCTGGACAGGACGAGGTAGAGTTTTATGAACATGTACGTTATCGGCGTATCTCCACAGGGCTCGACGATCGACTGATGGGCGCTTTCGAACACCATCCCAAACTCCACAGCGTTCCGGGGCGAATGCTACCTTGCCGAGGCCCTGGACTCGCTGCTGGCGCAGACCGGAGCCTATCCTCTCCCGTCCTGACACGGAGACACTCTAGCCAGGACGCTGCGCCAGCACAAGAGAAGTTTCCTGTTCATCCCATTCGTTGACTTGCTCTCCCGATCGTATCAGTGACGGTTACTCTCAACTGCTGCGGCAATGGTTACACCGGTTTCTTGCCTTGGGGGCAGCGGCTTATGTCGCGCTGTACTTAAATCGCGGATTTTAACGGCAACGGGGATTTTCTGTGGCTAAATCGCGGACGAAAAGGGAGCTACTGTACTCAAATCGCGGACAAAATGCCGGGGGTCTGAAGAGAGACTGTTACAAGCACGTAGCGTCGGCCGGCGGCGGCGTTTTGCGCGGAAGGAAGCAACCAAGTGTCTATCGGCGAAGTCCCCGGTTTCAGGAATCAGGCACTTAAATCCCAGACGAAGTTCACGCTCCGGTTGGTCCGCGATATTGGTACAGTACTCCGCGATTCCAGATCCTTGCCAGGGCAGCCACCCGCGCGCCGTTTAACACATTACTTGATGCGTCTGCTCGCGCTCGGCTCAACAGAGATCCCAACCCGGGAACTCGCCAGGTCGGCGCTTGTTTTCTCGCCTCACCCAGATGATGAATGCCTCGGATGCGGTGGCACGATCATCAGAAAGAAACAAGCAGGCTCGACCGTAAAGATCGTCCATCTGACAGACGGGAGCAGATCGCATCCCCCCCCCTGATTTCCAGAGAGCAACTGGCTGCGACGCGCGCGCGGGAAGCGTTAAGTGCCGGCGCAGTTTTAGGAGTGGATGACATCTATTTTCTCGGTTTTCAAGATGGAGCCTTAGGCGGCAGCATGGCGCCTGCCATCCAACACGTCGCAGAGATTATCCGTAAGGAAAAGCCTGAAGAGGTCTTCGTGCCCTACGTTCGGGAGCCCGTGACCGCGTCCGACCATGTGGCGACGACCCGCATAGTGTTCTCCGCGCTTCGATCCTATCCACGGCCGGATACGATACAGGTGTGGGAGTACCCGGTTTGGTTCTGGCTGCACTGGCCCTGGGTGGGCTTGGGGAAAGGCCTGGTTTCCAGGCGATGGGTGGCCAAGAATTCGCTGCGCCTCGGCTTCGGCCTGCGCGCCTTTCAGGAGCTCCGGTGTGCGGTGGACATCTCAGAAGTCTTAGAGAGAAAAATTGCGGCGCTTTCCGAGCATCGCACCCAAATGAGTGAGTTTATTCCCGGTACCGGATGGAAAGCTCTCGGAAACGTTCTGGGAGGACAATTCTTGGAATGCTTCTATGTCGACCACGAGTTCTTCCATTGCTCGGTAAATCAGCATCATGACTAAGCCTGTCCTTATTTTCAACTCGGTTGCGACAATTTGCCGGTTTGCGACTTTCAATCGTAGTGCGTGGGCGGGTTTGTCCGATTTACGGACTCCGGAACCTCAGAGCAACGTCCATTCACACGAAGGGGGAAGACCGGCAGAAGAGCGGAGGCGCGGAGGGCAGGAGGCGGTTATGAAGCGCAATTACGCGGTGGAGCGGATTTTGGATTATCTCCCCAGCCTAAAGCCGGACGTTCGTTGCCTCCCGGCTCCGGAACAGCAGTTTTGTGAGCCTTCCAAGGCGATACATGTACTTCGATGTTCCCAAAGCTGCCTGCTCGACGATGAAGCACTTGTTGCGGCGTCTTGAGGGCTTGGGGCCACTCAAGCGACCCGCTGATGGTTGGCTCGACACACGGCGGGACATGTGGGTGCATGATCGTTCCAACCTGCCCTTGCCGTCGCTCGTCGAGCTGGATGAGATGACCCAACGGGAAGTGATCGAGTCGCCGCACTTTTTCCGGATGGTGGTGGTCCGCAATCCTTACACGCGCCTGGTTTCCGCCTGGAAGGATAAAGTTTTCCTATGCGATGAAATAACGGGACGAGACGTTTATCTTCAGATAAAGGGCCGGCTGCCGGAGATTCACGAGCAATTGCCGATATCTTTTGATGAATTCGTTCAGTTTGTGGAAGGCCAGTGCAACTTGCCGAGCTGCGACTTTCACTGGAAACGCCAGGTTGAATATACTTTCTTTCCAGCGATGAATTTTTCTCACGTCATAAAGACAGAGGAACTCCAAGAGGGATTGCGGCAGTTCCAGCGTCATCTCGGGTTTTCGGAGCCACTCGTAGCCGACCGAAGAAATGAATCGCTGCCGCTGGGCAAGGCGACGTATACCAAAGAACTTGCTGACAGGGTTTACTCACTTTACCGGCCGGATTTCGATTTTCTGGGGTATGACCGCGAAACGTGGGCAGCGCCGGCGTGGCGAAGCCTCAATGAGCAGCCGGGATTCGTCACTCTCTCCGAGGACAGGCTGCGCGACGAGATCATGGAGCGGAATCTTGTGATCCTTGAGCTTTATGAAGAGCGCGAGCGGCTGCGAAAGCAGTTGAGGCGCGTCTCCCGTCCCCACCTGCTTTCTGCCGTGAACGGGTTGGCCGCGCTCAACCGGGCGTCTCGGAAATTCGTGCGAAACGTCCGGGGAAGAGCGCGTCGGATTCGATCGGAGCAAGCCGGCACTCCGCCCAAGATCCTCAAGACTTAGGGGCAGGTTTCAAACCTGCCCCTAGCAATTCATCGTAGTGCGTGGACGGGTTTGTCCGATTTACGGACTCCGGTGGAGTTCATCGGACTCCAGAACCGGGAGAAACCCGCCCCTACACAAAGGAGTCGTGGTGAGGTACAGAAGGCTGATCAAGTTACCCTATAGAAGCTTTCGTCCGCGTCGGGGCAAGACCCCACGAGGTATTACCGCCCACGCCATGCTCTACTTGGCCCGTCTTCGTGATTAGCACCGCTCGCACGGGCAGTAATCGGGCCGAAGCCCTCTCCACGGTCCGCAGGGACACAGCGAAGTGCCGGGCGATTTCATTCTGCGGTCGGACCCCGGGGTATCAGGAGCACGAATCATGAGTTTCACATTCGTCCGAAAGGTGGCGCGCAAGCTACGGGGGAAACGCAGCACTCCGCCGGAGTTCCGCGCTGACCGCACCGAAGACTATGCAATCCTCTACGAGCACTTTCCGGATCCCTTTAATATTTCGAAGCGGGTAGCATACTACCGGGAGGTTTGGGAATGGATTTTTCAGCAGCTTCCTGCGCCTGTGCCCTCCGTCACAGATGTGGGATGCGGGGTAGGAGCTTTTCTAAAGGCTCTCACGACCCTGCGGCCCGATATTCGTGCGGAAGGGATTGAGTTTTCACCGGTAGCGGCGAAGAAAGCTGGGCGAGCCACGGATTTGACGATCCATACCGGCGACATTGCTCAGGAGGATTGCTTCCGCGCCTGCCTGCCCGCCGGCCTCGTAACCTTCATCGATATGCTCTATTGCCTTCCTGACAACGGAAAACAAGGCATGATCAATTGTCTCCGGTTCTTGCAGCCTCGGTACGTCCTCCTCGGTATAACACGCGCTGAGAATGATGACGCGTTTGCCGTCTATGAGCGGTCCTATTCCTGGAATTCCGCCGAGGTCTCCCTGGCTAAAGTTACCAGCTCTTCATTTAAAATCCCACCAACTCCCCCTTGTCTGGGCGGCCCGCAACGGTTTGTCTTTTACGGGGTTATGTACAAGAAGCTCAAGGGAAGTTACGTCTGATCGTTCGCGACGATTCAGGCTCACGTGCCATATGCGAGTTGGATTGATCCACCAACCCATCAACGCTCTGCCCATACCCTTTCCGACAGGATCGATCGAGGTGTGGAGCTACGAGGTAGCACGCAGGCTGGCGAGGAGCTGCGAAGTGACGGTCTACTCGAGAATAGGCCGCGGACAAGCGGAGGCGGAGTTCCGCGACGGGGTATGCTACCGCCGCATTCGGACGCGGCTGGATGATTTCGCGATGGCATTTCCGGAACGTCATCCGAAAGTCAAGCGGCTTCCCGGGCTTCAGAATCCCAAGCGCCCCTTGTTCGCCTCCAGCTTTGGCTATCTGGAATACAGCTTAAAGGTGGCGAGAGACATCAGAAAGCGGTGCCTCGATCTGGTCCACATCCATAATTTCTGCCAGATAATCCCGGCGGTGCGAGCGCTTAACCCCAGGATTAAGATCGTGCTTCACATGAACTGCGAATGGCTGACGCAGCTCGACCGCCAGATGGTTGAGCGGCGGCTCCGAAAAGCTGATTTGGTTCTCAGTTGTTGCGACTACATTACGGGCAACACTCGTCGCGCATTCCCGCCCCTGGCCGACCGGTGCCACACCCTTTACAACGGTGTCGACATTAAGGTCTTCAGACCGCGGGATGCTCCGACTCTCGGTCAGAATGGGTCGAGGCGAGTATTGTTCGTCGGCCGCATTTGGCCGGATAAAGGGGTGCACGTGCTGTTGGAAGCGTTCCAAAAAATAGCTGGGCAGTACCCGCAGATGCAGCTTGAATTTGTGGGACCAAAACTAGGGCCGCCTGCCGACTACGTTGTGCGGCTGAGCGATGACCCCGAAGTGCGCAAGTTGGCACCTCTTTATAAACCGGGCTTTTTCTCGTATCTCCAGCAGATGCTCTCGCCGGATATAAGTGGCCGGGTGTCCTTTCGTAATGTCATGTCTCAACCTGAACTGGCCGAACATTACCGCAGCGCGGACATTTTTGTTCTGCCGTCGGTGTGGAAGGAGCCTTTCGCCCTGGTCACTCTCGAGGCTATGTCAAGCGGGCTGCCGGTGATCGCGACGCGCGGAGGCGGATTCTTCGAAAGCGTCCAAGAGCCCAAGACGGGCCTGCTCGTTGAGCGAGGTAGTGCTTCAGCGCTCGCCGAGGCCCTTCTGTGCCTGCTGGCCGATGACAACTTGAGAGAGTCAATGGGACGCGCTGGACGACGGCGGGCAGTCGAGCGCTTCTCCTGGGACCGGATTGCTCAGGACGCGCTTGATCTTTACCGCGCGATGGCGTAACAGGGAGACTGGCTTTCATGCGAGCGTTGGTTACTGGTGGGGCAGGCTACATCGGAAGCCATACCGCCAAGATGCTGGCGGGCGCCGGCTGCGAGCCGGTGGTGCTGGACAATTTCAGTACCGGCAGCCGCTGGGCAGTGAGATGGGGCCCGCTTGTGGAAGGTGATCTTGCTGATACCGAGTTCTTACAGAGCGTTTTCAGGACGCAGCACGTCAATGCCGTCATCCATTTTGCCGCCGCAGCAAGTGTGGGCGAATCGATGGGAAATCCTCGCAAATATTTCCGGGACAACTGTGTGAACTCACTAAACCTGCTGGACGCGATGCTCGAGGCGGGCGTTAAGCACATCGTCTTTTCATCTTCCGCTGCGGTCTATGGCGATCCCAAAGTAATTCCTATTCCGGAGGACCACCCTGTGAGGCCCATCAATCCCTATGGTGAATCAAAGCTCTTCGCCGAACGGATGCTTCGCTGGTATGGACTTGCGTTTGGCCTTCGCTGGATGGCGCTGCGTTATTTCAACGCTTGTGGCGCAGATCCTGACGGAGCTTTGGGAGAGCATCGTGACACGGAGACCCACCTGATCCCGCTGGCCATCGGGGCAGCGCTTGGTCAGCGGCCCCATGTTGAAGTCTTGGGGTCGGACTATCCAACCGCTGACGGCACCGCGGTCAGGGATTACGTCCACGTTGTGGACCTGGCTTACGGGCACGTCCTCGCGCTTCACTATTTGCTCGACGGCGGCGAAAGCTGCGCTCTGAACCTGGGCGCAGGAGTGGGCCACTCCGTGCGTGAAGTGATTACCGCTGTGGGCCGCTGCGCAGATGGTGACCGCCCCTTGCCCCTCCGGATCGCTCCCAGGCGAGCGGGAGATCCGGCTTCCCTGATTGCTGACCCGTCCGCCGCCCGGTGTGTGCTGGGCTGGGAGCCAAGGCATTCCAGCCTCGAGGAAATTATTGAGACGGCCTGGCGGTGGCACCGCTCACGGCAAGCTGCAGGCGCCGCGCAGCCCGCAGATTTCGGAAAGACGCGAACCGCCGCGTTCGCCGGTTCGCCTGGGCGGACGAACAGCACGTAGCGCGGGTGCTGGCCTTTCAGAGGGACTGCGTGTTAAGAGGATAAGTTGGAACATCCGAGGTCCAGCCACGAGGCCCCCAATTGCCTTAAGCACCTTAATCTCCACCGCCCGAACCCGCTGCGCATCCATTGTCCGGATGTCAGATGATGGAAAACAAGTGGCGAAAAATCGCTGGTTAAGACGATCTCTGAGGCTTGTCGCAGGGCTGAACGATCACAGAGAATTGTCTGCTCTGAAGGAAGTTTGCGTAAGCGTGCATGACCAGGCGCCTCAACTGTCAACCGTTAGCCGGACATCGTCCGGGTTACGAGCAAGGAATCCCAACCGTCTTTCCCTGATCCTAGTCGCTGGGACCCTGTTCGCTTGTGTCGCATGGGCATTCGCCTCGAGGTACATCGCTCCCGAAGTTATCCGTTCCGTTTACTACCGTACAGGGTGGTCGGTCCTGAACAGAATGATTGTCGGCCAGGCGAGCCATCCTTTATTGAGTTATCTCGCAAGTTGGAATGCATTCGCATGGCGCGTGCTGCTTATCCTCCCGCTGCCTGGCTTGTTCGTCCTTCTAATCGCCCGGCCGGAATTTCAGAACGCCTTTTGGGGGCCAGAACCGGTGATCTCCACACCCGGCTTCGGAGCCAAAGCAACAGCGCAACGGGTGACCGCCGATCCCGTCAAGCTGTCCTGGCGCGAAAAGTTAGCGCGCTTCGCTCATTCTCGAGAAACGGCTCTGTTATTCGGGGTGATTCTGCCGCTTGCGCTGTTGCTCAGACTCCTTTTTCTCGGGGCTAAGAGCCTTGACGAAGACGAGATTTTCAGCGTTCTCCTCGCCCACCTCCACTTGCCTGCTTTCTGGCTGGTAATCACTCACCATGAGGGCAATATGGCCCTCTATTATGCAGTTCTTCGGTTTTGGATTCACCTTGGTCAAACCGAATTCGTGATCCGCAGTCTTTCAGTCATTCCCGGCTTAGGAACGGTGCTGGCGGTGTACTGGTTGGGAACGCGCGCCTTCGGAGCGGAGGTGGGGAGCCTGGGAGCCCTTTCGTCCTTCTCGCCTCCTACGGTGTCTCACGGCTTCGCAAAGCGTGGCTTGTGGTCGCACTGCTTTGTATCATCGCGAGCTTGACGGCCCGTGGGCTTCTCGCCTACTACGAATTGCCAGGACAGGATTGGAGGGCAGCTGCGCAATATGTTCTCTCAAACAAGAAGCCGGGAGACGCAGCAGTATCCTTCCCTGGCTACTTCCGATCAAGGCTTAACTACTATCTCGAGAGGGAGTCAGCCAAATCGCCGGAGCGTTGGCCGCATAACCTAGCCTGGCTCACTGCTTCCTCCAACACTTCTTCCGTTACCGCTTTACGAGGCCTTTTCTCTCAGTACGATCGGGTCTGAGTCATCGAGCAAAAAGAGCTTGCTGCGCCTGTCGATTTGCGGAGGCGCTCAATCGAGGCTTTTCTTGCCACTGAATTTCCCGGGAGCCACGCGCTTCTCTGGTGGGCTGGAAGTCGTACTTTACGACAGATAGGCGTCGCAGCAGGGCAAGAACGGCTACGCCGCTCTGTTGTGTAGAGGGTCCAGGCCAACCGGATCGTCCAGCAGTCTTCGGAAACCGCAGAGGCTGCTTTGAAGTTGCGGCTCATGGCGTGCTTAAACGCCCGATTTGTAGGGTGACCTGATGAGCGAAGACAGACCTCGTGTAAGCATCGGAATGCCACTTTACAATGCAGAGCAGTATCTTGCGCAAACGCTTGAATCTCTCCTAGCGCAGACGGTTAAGGACTTCGAACTTATCATCTCTGATAACGGCTCAACCGACAGAACTGAGGATATCTGCCGTTCCTATGCGGCTCGGGACACTAGGGTTCGTTATTACCGGGAAGAGACAAACCGCGGCGCGGCGTGGAATCACAACCGGGTCTTTGAGCTGTCATCGGGCGAATACTTCAAATGGGCATGTTACGACGACCTCTGCGCGCCACAGTTTCTCGAAAAGTGTGTGGCGATTCTCGACCGTGAGCCGGCAGTAGTGCTCTGCTGCACAAAGTTTATGGACATTGATGACGATGGGAAGTTCATGAGATTCAAAGACTCGAAGGCGAGTAAGCTGAGTGAGTCGCACGCCCGGTTCTCGGCGCTTGCCGCAAAGGGGCATACCTGCGAGGAAATCTATGGGTTGGTGCGTGCCAGCATATTAAGAACGACTAGCCTCATCGGCCCCTATACATATTCAGACGCCGCTTTGCTCGCCGAGTTAGCCTTTCGCGGAAGCTTCTATGAGATTTCTGAGGTATTGTTTTATCACCGGTGGCATTCGGCGAGCACGTACCGGCTGTGGCCAGACTCCGGAAAGAGGTGGGAGTGGTACGACCCATCCGTCAAGGGGCGAATCCTGTTCCCGTGGTGGACTCTGTTCGTCGCTTACCTATCGGTGATTAGCAGGAGCCGAGTGTCGCTGGCCCAGCACGTGAGGTGCTATCTGCGTATGATCAGATGGGTTAGGGATTGGCATCGCGAGCTGTGGTGGGAAACCTACTGGGGAGTGCGGGCGCTGGGCATGCGGTTTTTGAAAGCTCACGCGCCATGGCTCAAAGCCGTCCATCGGGCCCTCACAGGCTCGCAGTAACACTGCCTGCGAGTCATGCTGTTCGTGAAAACACGTATATCGTGGGTGAGAACGGCATATCGGGCTCACACCACGGCGGCAGGCAGATCCTGAGTTCAGTACGTGGAGGAATGATGTTTGTCACAGTCCTGATCTGCAGCTGCGACCGCGGAGCGAGTCTGCGCAGAACTCTGGAATCACTGCTGTCTCGCACGAATCTCAGAAGCCAGGACTGGGAGGTGCTGGTAGTCATCGATTACGACGCGGTGGAAAGCACGGAGGATGATGGTACCGGCGGCCGTCGTCGATCCGGTGCTGAAGGAATTGTCGCCGCATCTCGAATCCGGCGACATCGTCGTAGACGGCGGAAACTCACACTACGTCGACGATATTCGGCGCGCCCAAGCACTTGCCGCGCGTGGCATTCACTTCCTCGACGCGGGGGTGAGCGGCGGCGTGTGGGGGGAACAAGCGCGGATACTGCCTGATGATTGGCGGCAATGAGACGGCGGTGGCTCGTCTCGATCCGATCTTCAAGACATTGGCGCCAGGTATGGGTACGCGTCGCGCACGCCGGGAGGCGGTGCCCGGCACAGCACCGCCGAGGAGGGGTACCTGCACAGCGGTCCGCCAGGCGCGGGGCACTTTGTGAAGATGGTCCACAACGGCATTGAGTACGCGCTTCATGGCCGCGTACACAGAAGGGTTCAACATCCTGGCGCACGCCAAGCGGGGCGCACATCCGCGGTCGGTGAATGCCGAAACCGCTCCCCTGCGTCATCCCGAACTCTATCAATACGACATCGCCCTGCCCGACGTCGCCGAAGTCTGGCGGCGCGGAAGCGTCATCGGCTCGTGGCTGCTCGATCTCACGGCCCGCGCCCTCGCTGAGCATCCGGACCTGAAGCAGTTCTCCGGACGGGTATCCGACTCCGGAGAGGGTGGCTGGACGGCCAATGCCGCGATCGACACCTCCACTCCGGCGCCTGTCCTGACGGCTGCGCTGTTCCAGCGGTTCAGTTCCCGTGGCGAGGACGATCTCGCGGATCGCCTGCAGTCGGCGATGCGCTTTCAGTTCGGCGGCCATCTTCAGCGTCCGCTGGATAAATAGCCACGACAGGAGCAACGAACGGTTGATGTTCGTCTGGCTACTCGCGCTCGTGCCGGGTTCGTGGCTGTTCGCCTACGCCAGGGATCAACATTCGTTATAGACCTTCGAATTCGCCGTCGGATCAACCATTCTGGTAGCGCCGCTGGTCGTCCTGGTGTCCGCCTTCACCGCTCATCCGATGAACCTGGTGTTCTCGAGCCCGCTGAACTACGTCGCGATTGCCGCGGTGGCATTCGCTGCGAACGCCGTGACGCGCGACGGAGAGACGACATGGTTCGAGGGCGTCCTACTGGTGTCGATCTACGTGCTCCTGGCGTTGGCCCTTTATTTCATCTGAGCGCCACCGCATGCATGCAAGACCCTTGGGCGACGCGACCGGCTGTCATCCGGATGTGCTCTCCAGCGTGGGGTTGTGCCAGCCGCCATCCGCAGCGATCAGCACGTCGGCCTCCTTCGGCCCCCAGCCGCCGCGCTCGTAAGGAAGCACCGGGGAAGGCGCGTCGAGCACTGGGGCGACGGCGGCCCAGGCGGCCTCGACCGCGTCCTCTCGGGTGAACAGCGCGCCGTCGCCCGCCATCGCGTCGGTGACGAGCAGCCGGGCAACGCCGGATTGCTCGCCCAGATGCTCGTCGACCAAGGTGAGTTCGCGCTGATCGACCGACAAACTCCTTGCCAGCATGCTTGACGCGCGCGGCGAGCGCGACGGCGGCGGTCGGCGAGAGTTGAAAGCGAAAATAATCGTTGCGGCCGGTGATCGGCGCCGAATCGGCGAACAGCCGCTGTGGCGGCGGCTTCAGCTCGACCAGCACCTCGGTCACGGTCTGCGCAAGATATTTGCCGGAGCGCAGGTACCACGGCACCCCCTGCCAGCGCCACGAGTTGATGAAAAGCCTGAGGGCGCAGAACGTCTCGACGTCGGAGTTCTTCGCCACGTCTGGCTCGTCGCGATAGCCGACATATTGACCGCGCATCAGATCGCCGGGGTCGAGCGGGCGCATCGCCTGAAAAACCTTGGCTTTCTCGTCGTGCACGAAGCTATAGTTGCGGCCGGCGGGCGCCTCCATGGCGAGCAGCGCGACGATCTGGAACAGGTGGTTCTCGATTACGTCGCGCAGGCAGCCGGCGCTCTCGTAGAAGGCACCGCGGCCGTTGATGCCGAAATCCTCCGCCAGCGTCATCTGGACGCTCGCGACATAGTTGCGGTTCCAGATCGGTTCGAGGAACGCATTGGCGAAACGGAAGTAGAGGATGTTCATGATCGCCTCCTTGCCGAGGAAGTGATCGATGCGGAAGATCGAATCTTCCGGGAAGACGCTGCGCGCGACGCCGTTGAGCGCGCGCGCAGAAGCAAGATCGCGCCCGAACGGCTTTTCGACGATGACGCGCGCATCGCCGGCGAGACCGGCGCCGCCGAGCCCTTTGATCACCGTCTCGAACAGAGCTGGCGGGATCGCCAGATAGTGCGCGGGGCGCGCCGCGCCGTCCAGCGCCTTCTTTATCGCCTTGTAGGTGGCCTGATTGTTGTAGTCCCCGCTGACGTAGCTGAGGAGGGACAACAGGCGGTGCAGCGCGGAAAATTGTCGATGCCGCCCGATCGTTCCACGCTATCCTTCACGCGGTCGCGCAATTGCGACAGGCTCCAGTTCGCGCCCGGCGACGCCAACGACCGGGACGTCCAGGGCGCCACCTTTTGGCGAGCTCATAAAGCGCGGGGAAGATCTTCTTGTCCGCAAGATCGCCGGTCGCGCCAAACAGCACCAGTGCGTCCGACGGGAGGGGTCATCAGGAATGGTCAAACCCGGTAATGAGCATGGTCTGTCCCGTTCTGCACATCCGCCGGGGCAGCTGATTGTCATGCTATGGGCTTGGACAAGCGAGGATGACATGGCGACAGAAACAACGGCGAGTGCCACCACCAGACTTCACGCCCTCGGACAGAGCTTGTGGCTCGACAACATCACCCGCGGGATACTCGACCAACGGGACACTGCTGGCCGGTACATCGAAGAGCGGTCGGTGACCGGGCTGACGTCCAATCCGACGATTTTCGATCAGGCGATCGAAGAACGCGCATTTCTACGATCGCCAGCATCCGGCAAAAGCGGTGCCGGTCAAGTCCGGCGAAGGGTTTGTTCGTCGAGCTCGCGATCGAAGATCTGCGCCGGGCCGCGGCGATTATTCACGGCCGGTCCATGACGCAACCGCGGTCATGGACGGATGGGTATCGCTGGAGGTGTCGCCGCTGCTCGCCAACGATACCGTCGACGATCAGCGGCGCGCGCCGCGATCCACCAGCCGGCGAAACCGCCGAATCTTCCGTCAAGATCCCCGGCACGCCCGCAGGCGCGCCGGCCATCGAGGAGGCATCGCCGCGGGCGTGCCCGTGAACGTCACCCTGCTGTTCGTCGCGGGAGCAGTACCTGGCGGTGGCTGAAGCCTACATGCGCGGGATCGAGCGGCGTGTCGCCGCAAGGCTCGACCCGCGGTCAGCTCCGTGGCCTCGTGTTCGTCAGCCGCTGGGACAAGGCCGTGATGACCACGGCACCGACCGAGCTACGAAATCGGCTTGGGATCGCCATCGCAAAGCGCACGTACGCCGCCTACCGCCAGGGGCTCGCCTCACCTCGCTGGCAAACGCTTGCGAAGGCCGGGGCCCAACCGCAGCGCCTCTTGTGGGCTAGCACCAGCACGAAGAATCCCAGCGCCTCCGATGTGCTGTACATCGAAGCGCTCGCCGCGCCGGACACGATCGACACCATCCCCGAGGAGACACTGCGCGCCTTTGCGGAGCATGGCCACGTCACCGGGACGATGCCTGAGGATGGCGGCGATGCAGAGGACGTGCTTGGTCAATTCACAAAGGCCGGCGTGGACGTGGCGGCACTCGGTGATCAGCTCCAACGCGAGGGCGCCCAGTCGTTTGACGACTCGTGGAATAAGCTGCTCCGGAGCGTGGCCTCCAAGAGCAGTCCACCCACAGACGCCGGCCGATCCGCGAAGACGTCGTCGTGACCACGAACGCGTCGGCCGAGCCATCGTTCCTGACGACGCTTCCTGCGTGGCGAGCGCTGACCGTGCACGCCGAGCAGATGCGCGACGTGCACCTGCGCGAGCTGTTCGCGAACGACCCCTCGCGCGGCGAGCGCCTCGCGGTGGAGGCGGCGGGCCTCTACCTCGATTATTCGAAGAACCGCATCTCCGACGACGATCCGTCTCCTCGTCAATATGGCCGAGACATGCGGACTCCGCGAACACATCGCGGCCATGTTCCGCGGCCAGAAGATCAACACGACGGAGGATCGCGCGGTGCTCCACGTCGCGCTGCGCGCGCCGCGCGGTGAGTCCATCGTCCTCGACGGCCACGATGTCGTGCCAGACGTGCACGCGGTGCTCGATCGGATGGCGGCGTTCGCCGACCAGGTCCGGGATGGGCACTGGCGCGGGCACACGGGGCCGGCGCGTGCACAGTCATCAATATCGGGATCGGCGGCTCCAATCTCGGTCCGGTCATGGCCTACGAGGCGCTGAAGTATTACAGCGCGCGGGACTTGAGTTTCCGCTTCGTGTCGAACGTCGATGGTACCGACTTCGCCGAGGCTACTCGCGATCTCGATCCCGCCGAAACCCTATTCATCGTCTCGTCGAAGACGTTCACCACGCTTGAGACGATGAATAGGGTTTCGGCGGGATCAAGATGGCGAGTAGCCTCGGCGAAGTCGTACCATCGACGTTCGACACGAAGCGGAAACTCAAGTCCCGCGCGCTGTAATACTTCAGCGCCTGTGAGATGACCGAACCGAGAT
>CAWIBI010000028.1:0-270202 GCA_963834205.1 uncultured Acidobacteriaceae bacterium
AGAGGGCTTCGTCTCAATTTTCAAGCGGCAATTGACCGTTTGGCGGCCAGATCCGCCAATCGTTGGGGCGCAGGCCGGGCAAGAATGACGAGACTTTGCGCCGGCAGCTTTTCGGAGGTCATTGCCGGCTCGGCCGGCGGTTCCGCGATTACGTCCCTCCTTCTCGTCGACCAAATGCTCATGAGCATCGCGCCCAACGATGAAAACGCCGAGGCGTTCACGGTCGTCGCGTCAAGTCCGGCGGTGAATAGCTTACGGATAAGCAGGTCGCGTTCAACGCAGGGCGGCAGATCAATTGAACGGCCACAAGCCGGCCAGCCTGCCGGACTAAAGTTGCCGCGACGAATCCGACCTCAACAATGAACACGCGAACATTGTCGCCGACCTTGTCGCCAGCGTACGGTCTTGGTCGGCAATAAGGGCTGCCCCCGAGAGCGAAATATTCGTGGTACGGCCGGTGGACAGAGTACCGTTCGCCGCGAAAATCCAGATCGGCTCATCGAGACTGAAGCGTTCTTCGCCGCGGCGAACCGGCGCCTGGAGCGACATCATGCAAACGAGGAAGAGCACGAAATGTTGATTGCGCTCCAGAAAGCCACGATTGGAAGCAATCCCGACTGTCCAATGATGCGCCACTCGGGCGAGGCGTTGATGACCAGACCAACAATGGTCAGCACCATCAAGCTGGCCGACGTCCAAAATATCGTCCCATCGTAGTGTAATGTCTGGCGCCGGCGCCCTTAGGGGTCACCTTAAAGACGTGGCCGAATGGCTTGGCGACGGTCATGAGGACCGTCGGCAGGATTTTGAAACTTTGGAAGGTCCCGTGCACCTGGGCCGCGAATGGAAAATACTGGCGCGGTGCGAATGCCCATATACCCCCCGCGACAGCCAACATCATCGGCAACTGATAGTACAAGATGGCTTCCGTTGTGACGTTGACCAGCGGCAGCACCCCCGTCCAAAGGAACACCAACGGGACGATAATGACCAACACGAGCATGAGGCTCTGCGATAACCAATGGGTCGGCAGGAACAGAAGCCGCTGCATCAATGTCAAGTCTCGACCCAATGGCCCTGCAGCGAGATAGAGGATTTGCATCGCGCCGCGCGCCCAGCGCCGGCGCTGCACGAAGAATGCCTTGAGGCCTTCAGGCGCCAATCCGACGGCCAAGCGCTCACACAGGTAGCGCGTGATATAGCCGTTGCGCAGCAAGGTGATGCTGAACAGCATGTCTTCTGTGATCGATTCCGTCGGCAACACGTCGCCGATACTGCGGAGCGCTGCGCGACGGGTCACCGAGTTCGAGCCGCAGCAGAAGGCCGCATTCCAGCCGTCGCGGCTCGGCATGACCGCGTCGAAGAAAAAGCGTTGGTCGTCCGGCAGCGCCTTCTGCAACGCCAAGCTAGATTGAGTGGGATCGTAATTGTAGAAAGCGTGCGGGACTTGAACGACGCCGATGCCGGGATCAGCAAAGAACCCGATCGTGCGCATGAGGAAATTGCGTTGCGGAATGAAATCTGCATCGAAAATTGCGACGAAATCGGCGCTCGTCTTGGTCAAAGCGTGATTGATGTTGCCAGCCTTGGCGTGCGCGTTATTCGGCCTCGTCAAATAGCCGACGCCCTTCGCTTCACAGAATGCCTTAACCCAGGGGCGCCGACCATCATCGAGCACCCAGGCGTTGAAGTTCGGGTAGTCGAGACAGAGCACGCCCGTGATAGTCTTTTCCAGGACCTCCATCGGTTCATTGAAGGTCGGGATATAGACGTCCACTGAAGGCAACTCGCCGGCAGGCAAAGCGCGCAGCCGCGCCTCGTGAGCGTCCGCTTCGGTGCGGCGATCACTGGTACGCAAGAAAGCGAGGTAAAGGATAAAGGCGTCAAAAAGCGCCAGCGTTTCGACGGCAAAACAGAAATATACCCACCCAACCTCGTACCAGTCGCCATCGGCGGGCAGGACGGTCGAGAAAAATCGCCACGAGAGATATCGCACGACGACAAGCCACACGACGACAAAGACTGACGCGCGCGCCCACGAACGCGAGAGCGGCAGCACAGGGCCCAATACATAGATTGCAGCGAGCACAAATATCAGCGGCGACAGAAGTTCAAGATACGGAAGGCCTTCGACGTTCATGCTATTTGCCGGCCGTGCTAACAACGGCCGTCTGGTGGCCACCTCGGCCCGTCACCCAAGCCAGTGCCCTAAACGTCCGATCCACAAATCCCAATCCCGAGCGCTGGAATCGGACCTCCGCCAGGCGTCCGATATTGCAAAAGCCGCTGTGTTCCGCCTCGGATCGGTCCTGGAGGAGCTCAACCTCGACTGTTATGCTGCTGGATGTCGGATGAGGAACTTGAGCGGCGAGCAAGCGATCGTCCGTACGGGCTGCCGAGCCGATAACCCGCAGAACATTGCCTTGCCGCCATTCGTCACCCCCAATGAGTCGCACTTCCGCCGGCGCGTTAGGCTTAATTTGCTCGAATTCCCGCTCAGGAAGATCAACCACCACAAATCGGCGCGTACAGTCCGCCAGATCGAGAATGGTCTGCCCTTCTGTGACGGTAGAGCCTGGGCTTGCCAAAACCGACCAGACCACGTGATCGGCGGGCAGCAACACGTCGGAGTGCCCGATCCGCTCAAGGCGGCTCCGTTCTTCGGTGACTTCGGCGGCGAGTTGTTTGGCGATCGAGGTTTGTTGCAGCATCTCGGTTTCGAGTTCTTGACGGCGGAGTGCGAGCCGATCGCGTTGCTGCTGGGAATAGGGCGCGTCGCTCGCTCCATTGGCAATGAAGATACCTTTTTGCGCCGAATCCCGTTCGACTTTGAGGCGCTGAATCCGCGCGTCGGCCATCTCACAGCGCCCGGCATTTGCCTCTTGCGTCGCGAACGCCTCCGACGAGCGGAGTTGCGGCGTGTAACCGGATTTCGCCAGTTCCTCGAGGCGCGTGCGAACGTTGCGGCGCTGTTCATTTTCCGCGACGCAGGCAGCTTTCTCCGCTTGGGCTTCGACGACCTCCTGGTCGAGGCGCTGGATTGTCCCGGATCGATACGAATCGATGCGGCTTCGCAGTTCGCGGTCCGCGGTTTCAATATCCGCGAGCTGACGCTTCGCCAGTTCTGCGCGGTCTTTTGCCACGGCGCTTTGCTGCTCCAGATCCAGAAGATGGCGCCGGTCCGAAGACAGCGCTTCGACGAGGTGCACCGTCGTCGAGTGGTCAATGATCTCGCCCCGGCGTGGGAGATCGGGCGACAGACGCCCGGCCATTGGCGCGGTGACCCGAACGAGCTCCGACGCCCGGCAGGATGACCGCGAGCCGCGCTATTGCGCGCAACGGAAATGCTTTCAGGGACGCCTGCCGGGCGACCGTGAGGCTACCACTTGGCCCTCAGTGCGGCTGTAACAGTGGTGTAACAAATGGTACGGAGGTGCCGCTCAGTGTCTTAGTTCGGCCCATCGCCGCCAACGTCGGCAAGCTGCCGTCGTTGTTGCGGCACTGCGGGTGATGCAGACCGCGCTTGGGCCACTTTATTCGGGCAAAACAATTTAGGCTGGCCTCATGCAGAACGGGACGGAATTTGCGGCCCTCGTTGGCCCCGTCGCGTCGAATACACCATACGTTTGGGTGTTGCAGGCGTCAGTCTGAACGGCATCCCGGCTGTCAATGACCGTCCCGTCCCTTATGAAAAAGGCATACGTGCGCGGATGCCCCTTATCCTCGAAACGAACACAAGTCATCCAGACCCAGCCCTTGAACGAGTGTACCCGGCGAAAAGTCGATATTGCGAATGCGTCGTACAATGCGAGATTTCTGAAGGTTGCTTTGAGGTGATTGGCGACGAGCTTGTTGTAGCCTGGGAGATCCGGTTCGGACGCTGGCATCTCATCCACCGAGGGGACGCCGCTGCACCCTGGCAGTGGTAACCAAGAGCAGGAGCGCAGCTCCGACAACGCCCCACGAAGAACATGCCCTCTGCCGTTCGTAATAGGAACAGACCATGCATCACTTTCGCGTTCGATCGACGAGGATGTGTCAATCGGTCCGGCAGAGGATAGGACGGGCCGTTCATTCCCTGAGCGCCATGACAACCGGAGCAGTTCTGGACGTAGAGCGTAGCAAAGTCCAGCACTGAATCGGGACGGGGCACCTCCGGTCCGGGCTTAGGACGGCCGGGAAGCGGTCCGCAGCCCAGCACGGCGAGGCAAGAAACCAGCATGAGGAGGCGTGCCGTCACTTCTTTCCATCCTCCCGGTCTTCTTCCATCATTCCCGGTGTTTCCAATCCCACGCGTGCCGCGAAGGGCAAAAATTGCTCGGTGCGGATGTGGACTTGCTTCCCAACCACCCAACCCGCCACCAGCCCGAACGTCACCTGGGAAGCGACAAACCACCACCAGTCGATGCGATCCGCGAGAAAGGGATTGATCAGTGGAAGCGCTGAATGAAGCACGCCCGTCCACAAAAGCGGGGCGATTATGCCGCCCAGGATCATGGGATGCCGCGGAAGCATGGGAAGCATGGCTCCGTAGAGCAGGCCGACCAGCAAAGAGCCGGCAGCATGGATGACGGCGGCCACTATGAGTGCGCTCAGGCGGAAGTGCGGGATCTCCGCCAGGGTGGGATTAGTCCAGCCCGCGACTCCAGCTCCTCCCAAAAGATTCACCGCGTACCAGATGCTGTGGTAACGGATCAGGCCGTAGAGGAGCGCGGGCACGATCATCGCCGCGCCGCCTGCGATGCCGCCCTTTACCCCGGCGAGAACCGAGGGTGTATGGACCGGCAGGCGGGCGCGATGGCTTTCGTCGATCTGGATATGAGCGACTTTGGTCCTCACCGTTGTGAATCTGAACTTCTGGACTCTGACCGGCACGGGAACGTGATGCGCATGAGGCCACACCTGGCGGAACCATCCCACGCAGCCGGAAACAATCAGGACGCCACCCAGGATGCTGATGCCCGGATTCGTCACCAGCCCCGCGAAGGTAAACGTCAGCCCCAGGGCCAACACCACCGGCCATGCAGTCGGGGCAGGCAGTTGCACGATCTCATCGGAGACATCGGGGGTTTCGTGCTGGCGATTCATTGCTTCTGGCATTGCTGTCTCTTTCTCTCAGCGGCCAATGATGTAGACGACGGTAAAGACCACTACCCAGACCCCGTCGACAAAGTGCCAATAGAGCGAGAGCACTTCGAGCTGTTTCGAGTGCTCGCTTTTCAACTTTCCGGTGAGCGAAAAAATCAACACAATCGAAAGCATGGTCAGGCCGATGATGACGTGGCTCGCATGCAAGCCGACCAACGAGTAGAAGGTGGTGCCAAAGAGATTGGTGCTGATGGTGAGCCCATCGTGATAAATCAACTTGTGCCATTCGAGTGCGGTGCCGCCGAGAAAGATTGCGCCCAAAATCACCGTCAGCGCCCACCATAGGCTGAACGCCCCCATCGCGCCTCGCTTCAGGGCACGCTCCGCTATCCAGATGGTGAAGCTGCTCGACAGCAGGCATACCGTGTTGAAGATGGGAAGGTCCAGCACCTGGCGTGGATAGGGCCCAGAGAGGCTCTTGCCTATGTAATAGATGTAGGCGACCACGAAGATACCGAAGATCGCAATCTCGGCAACGATCATCGCCAGCATGGCAACCGTGCCGTGATAGGGCAGCACCCAATCTTCGTGACCGTGAGCCAGGGGAATGGCGCTGGTGCTCATCGTTTGTGCCCTGTCATTTTCATCGAAACTGCCTTATGTGCGTGATTAAGATCATTCGTACCGTGAATCGGTGTCTTCCGGGTGCTTCAGGTCCCACAGCGGCCGGCGGCTGCTCACCACCGGCTCGCTGGCAAAGTTGTACTCGGGCGGCGGCGATGAGGTCGCCCACTCCAGCGTCCAGGCATCCCAGGGGTCCGGGCCGGCGTCTGGGCCCTTGAAGTACGAGTACACCATGTTGTAAGCAAAGATGAGTGTGGCCACTCCCTGAATCAAGCCTCCGACGGATACGATCATGTTCCAGTTGTCCCAGCCGCGGCCAGGTTCATAGGTGTAGATACTCCGCGGCATGCCCAGCAGCCCGGGGATGTGCATGAGGTCGAAACACAGGTGGAAGCCGATCAGGAATAGCCAGAAATGCCACTTGCCCAGCCGCTCGTCGAGCATCTTGCCGGTCATTTTCGGGAACCAGTAGTAGAACCCTCCGAAAAAGCAGAAGACGATGGCTCCCACCAGAACATAGTGGAAATGGGCGATAACGAAATAGGAGTTGTGCAGTTGCCAGTTCCAGGGGGCGACGGAGAGCATGATTCCGGTCAAGCCGGCGAACAGGAACTGGATCAGGAAGGCAGTGCAGAAAAGCATCGCCGTGGCAAAGCGTATTTTGCCTCCCCACATGGTGGCGATCCAGTTAAAGATCTTGATGCCGGTGGGGACCCCAACCAGTGCGGTCGAGAGGACGAAGAACGCATTCTGCGCCGAGGTCATGCCCACGGTGAACATGTGGTGCGCCCACACGCTCAGGCTGATCAATCCTATTCCGACCGATGCGGCCACCATCGCCGGGTAGCCAAAAATCGCCTTGCGGGAGAAGACAGGAATAACTTCGTTGGCGATGGCGAACGCCGGCAACACCAGCACATAGACCTCGGGGTGCCCAAAGATCCAGAAAAAGTGGCTCCAGACAACGGGCACGCCCCCAGCCTGAGAGTCGAAGAAATGCCCCCCGAGATAGCGGTCGATGTCAGCATGATCTGCGCCGCGGTCAAAGGGCTGATGGTGATCAGGATCATGCCCGAGACCACCAGGTACAGCCATGCCAGCAGCGGCATGCGAAACATCGTCATGCCTTTGCAACGCATGCAGACGGTAGTGGCGATAATGTTGACCGCGGCGCCGATGGTGCCGAATCCCGAGACGATCAGCGACAACGCCCAGTAGTCCGTGCTGTGTCCGCGCGAGAATGCGCGCTCGGTAAGCGGGCGCATAAGCCCACCAGGTAACGTCGGGCGCGCTGCCCGCTCCCTGCAGGCCCACGCCGCCGATGAAGCTGTAGTACAGCATCAAGCCGCCCAGCGCGGTCATCCAGAAGCTGAAGGCATTCATCCGGGGGAACGCCATATCCCTGGCGCCGATCATCAGGGGAACCAGGTAATTGGCAAATCCGATGATCAACGGCATCCCCATAAGAAAGACCATGGTGGTGCCGTGCATGGTGAAGATGCGGTTGAAGACCTCCGGCGAGAGGAAGTGGTTGTGGGGTACCGCCAGCTGAATGCGCAGTAAGATCGCCTCGAAGCCCCCTACCAGCAAAAAGATCACGGCGTAGCCGATGTACATCAAGCCAATTTTTTTATGGTCGACCGTGACCACCCAACTGTGCACCTGCTCGAGCCACGTCCCGTAGGCCTCACTCGGCGGGGTGAGGTCGATGGCGCTCCCAATAGGTAGAGTCGAATCAGCCATAACCGAAAACTCCTGTCTGCAGTGGCCCGTGTATTAGCTACTTCAAGGTAGTGAGGTAGGCGACGATCTTGTCGATCTGATCGTCACTCAACTGCATCGCCGGCATCAAGCTTCCCGGCTTGACATAGTCCGGATCCTTGAATCCAGAGCTTGAGATTTGCCGGGGTATTGTCGGCCGCTCCGGAAGCCAGCGTATCCCGGCTCATAAAGTGGGTAAGATCAGGCCCAAACCGTCCCTGGGCGGCGGTGCCGCGCACCACGTGGCAACTGATGCAAGCCTGCGATTCAAATAGCTGCCTGCCTTCGGCAACTGCCGGATCCTGAACCGACGGCTGTTGCTGGTTCTTCACCCAGGCCGCGAAATCTTCCGGCGTCTGCACATAGACGCGCAGCAGCATTTTGGCATGCTCCACGCCGCAGAACTGGGCACATTGGCCCACGTACATGCCGGGTTTATCCGGAGTGAACCACATGTGGTTGACCTGGTTTGGAATCATGTCGATCTTGCCGAACAACGCAGGGACCCAGAAGCTGTGGACCACATCGGCGGAAAGCAAGTTGAGCGAAGTGGTCGTGGGAACCTGCTCGGTGCTGAGCGGTACATGCAGCTCATTGGCCGTCGTGAAACCCAATTTATGGATAGTGAAACTCCCACCAGAATTGATGGCCTACGGCATCGACATCGAGGGCCGTCGGCGGCATCTTCTGATCCTCGATGGCAAAGAGAATGCGGGCCGTAGTGAGGAAGAGAACGACCACAATCAGAATCGGGATCACTGTCCAGGCCAACTCGATCTGGGTGCTGCCGTAAATCTGGGGCGGCTCACTATCATCGTTGGGGTCGCGCTGCCGGTAGCGGATGACCACATAGAGCCAAAGGGAGGCGACCACGATAAAAATCGCGCCGGTTATTTGCATCACAAAAAGTGACAAACCGTAGATCATCCGCGCCGGGCCGGAGTGGGGGTCGAAAATGCTCGGGGTTTGGTGGACGACGTTGTCGGTAGGCGCTCCCCATGCAGCGTGTCCGGCGCGGCTCAGGAGCAGCAGCAACGCATAAGCGGCTGGCCCGGGCCCTTTGCGTTGCAGCCATCCTCCAAACATTCTTGCGGATCCTCCTCCGCTTAAAGGAACTTATTGTAGCGCTCTTTGTCTGCAGACGGATTATTAATAGTTGATGCTGTCAGCCCCAACCCGGCGCGCACATTTGCCAACTGCGCCTTTGATGCGCGAAAAGAAAAAAAGGTCTCTTGGTACACTGGCCGCAGTGAAGCGTCTGATCATCAACGCGGACGACTTTGGTCTCGCGCCCTGGCGTCAACCGCGCGATCGTTGAGCTTCAGCAAGCGGGCGCCCTCAGCTCCACCACACTGATGGCCACTGCGGCATACTTCTCTGCCGCAGTTTACCTGGCCTTTGCCCAACCCGCGCTGGCTGTCGGTTGCCACGTGGTCCTGGTTGACGGCTCGCCCTGCCTGCACGCCGCCGAAGTGCCTTCCCTGCTCGGCCCTGAATCTCTATTCCGGCCCACGGTAGGAAGTTTTCTGCGTGACTTGCTACGCGGCCGTATTCGCGAGCAGGAGATTGAGGCCGAGGCCATCGCCCAGATACGCCGAATTCAATCCAGTGGTCTCACCGTCAGCCACATCGACTCGCACAAACATCTGCACGCATTTCCCCATGTGCTTGCTCCCCTGCTCCGCGCGGCGCGCCAGTGCGGGGTCTTTTGCGTCCGCAATCCATTTGAACCGTGGTGGAGCCTTCGAGCCACCCGGGGTGCCAGTGCCTGGCGCCGGACCCAGGTGCGAGCCATGCAAACCCAGCGGCGCGCATTCACCAGGCTGACTGCGGAACACGGTATGATGACCGCCGACGGCTCGATCGGCGTTCTGGCTACCGGAAGCCTGGATGACTCCGTGTTGCGTTCTCTGCTGCAAGCGATGCCTGGGGGAACATGGGAGCTGGTTTGTCATCCGGGGTACAACGACCAGGCGTCTCGAGCAGGCCAACACGCGGCTGTTGGCGTTCACGGGAAACGGAGCGCTGCGCACTGCTCGATGTCATTCCCGAAGCACTGAGGAAGGAACCGGGCTTGACCCTAACGGATTTTCATCAACTCCGCTGCTAAGGAGGTTTTCGTTACAACCTGAAGTGGAACTGCAGATCCCTCGGCTGCGCTCCTAATGACACGAGCGGATCGGCTTGGTCCGCAACAACCCCACTCAAGCCAAAAAACGGCTTGAATGGGGCACCCCGGGCTGTTCTTGATCAATTCCCTCGACTTGCCGCAGGCAAGTTGAGGGAGAAATGACACGGCTCTGCATTAGCCACGAAGCATCGGGTGCCCCATTCAAGCCTTTGGCTTGAGTGGGGTTGTTGCGGACCCAACTCTCTGCTCCGTCATTCGGAGCGCAGCCGAGGCAGATCTGCAGTTCAACTTCACTCAAGAGGAATTGCACCATGAAGATCGGCATCACCTGTTATCCGACCTATGGCGGCAGCGGAGTGGTCGCGACCGAACTCGGCATTGAGCTCGCGACCCGCGGTCACCAGGTCCACTTCATCACCTATTCGCGCCCCTTCCGCCTCACCGGGCGCGAAGAGGGCATTTTCTATCACGAGGTGCCGGTTTCCAATTACCCCCTCTTCGAGTACCCGCCCTACGATCTCGCGCTTGGCCACGCGCATGTCTGAAGTAGCCGAGTATTACGAGCTCGACCTGCTTCACGTCCACTACGCCATTCCCCACTCGGTGTGCGCCCTGCTTGCCCGCCAGATGCTGGCCAAGCGCAGGCAGTTGCCCTTTGTGACCACCCTGCACGGTACCGACATCACCCTGGTAGGCCTCGACCGGTCGTATTTGCCGATTACCCGGTTCGCCATCGAGGAGAGCGACGGCGTTACCTCGATATCGGATTACCTGCGCGAGAAAACCGTGCACGACTTCGGCATTCTGCGGCCCATCGAAGTGATTCCCAACTTCGTCAACTGCGACGAGTACAAGCCCCTGGGCGACCAGCGTGCCGCTGCCCGGGCTCGTTATGCCGATCCGGGAGAAAAAATCCTGCTCCACCTTTCGAACTTCCGTCCGGTCAAGCGCATCCTCGATGTGATCGAGGTCTTCTCCCGCGTCGCCCAGGAGATCCCGGCGCGCCTGTTGATGGTGGGCGACGGACCGGACCGCTCCTCGGCGGAGTGGCTGGCCAGTAGCAAAGGCATCCAGGACCGGGTGCACTTCCTGGGCAAACAGGACCGGGTGCATGAACTACTGCCGGTCGCCGACCTGATGGTGATGCCCAGTGAACTGGAGTCCTTCGGCCTGGCGGCGCTGGAAGCCATGGCCTGCAAGGTTCCCACCATCGCCACCCGCGTCGGTGGAGTATCGGAGCTGATCGAAGACGGGGTGACCGGCCGGCTGTTCGCCGTGGGCGATGTGGATGCCATGGCCGCCGCGGCTATCGAACTGCTGAACGATGATGCCCGCCTGGCCGCAATGGCGGATGCCGGCAGACGAGCCGCCCAGGATCGCTACTGCGCCTCGCGCATCATTCCCATTTACGAGCAGTACTACGAGCGCGTGCTGGCGCGCGCCGAGGTCTGATCCGCCAGCACCAGGACATTCGGCGCCATCGGTATCTCCAGGGTCACGCGGGTTCCCCGTCCCGGCCGGCTGAACACTTCGAAGCGCGCGCTGTTGCCGTAGAGCACTTCCAGCCGCTCGCGCACATTGCGCATGCCGATGCCGGCTCCGCGGCTGGCAAAGCCTACCTCCCGCACCCGGCCCTCCGCCATGCCCACGCCGTCGTCTTCCACCTCGACCACCATCTTGGCGCCCTGGATACGGCTGCGCAGGGTGATGGTTCCCCCTTGCAGGCGCGGTTCCAGGCCGTGCTTGATGCTGTTTTCGATCAACGGCTGCAGCAGCATGCAAGGCACCAGCAATTCCAGCGTGCCGGCGTCGATCTCCTTCACCACCCGCAGCTTCTCCGCCCCAAAACGCACCACTTCGATGCCCAGGTAGTCGTCGGTAAAGGTCAGCTCTTCGCGGAAGGGCACATACGCATCGTGATCCTTGAGCAGCGCGCGCAGGATATTGCCTAACTGCACGATCATCTCCCGCGCCATCTCCGGCCGGAAGCGGACCAGCGAAGCGATGGAATTGAGCGTGTTGAAGAGGAAGTGGGGGTTGATTTGCCGCTGCAGCGCGTCGAAGCGCGCCTCCAGCACCAGCCGCTTCTGCTCCTTCAGCTTGATCTCAATGCGGCTGGCATTCCAGATCTTCAGCGGGATAGCAACCACCACCGCGGGGCAGACGCAAATGGCGAGCTTAACCGCCAAGCTCGGGGAGTTCAACGTAAACAGGCGGCCCGGGATAAAGCTGCGCCAGCCACATGCGCACCATCTGCATGCCGACGATCAGCATGAGCAGCAGGATCTGGCGATCGAAGCGCGGCTCTCGCAGATTGCGCCGTACCCAGCGGTAGATGCTGAGGTCGACAAAGGGAGAGAACGACCAAACCTCTTCCGGTCTCCACCGCCCGCCCGTACAGCCCGGAAACGACGGCCACGGCAAGAAAGAAGGGCAAGGTCAGATACTCGTGGTGCAGCATGGCGGGGAGGGAAAGCACCGCGCCGCCAAAAAGCGCGGAGAGCGGCCCCAGCAGGATGCCCAGAAGGATAACGGTCTCGAAACCGATGTCCGCCGCATAGAAGTTGGGCACGATGAAGCGAATCCACACCCCCAGCGTCAGTGGGATACAGAGGAAGGCCAGCAGCCCGATCGTCTGGCCGGTGGTGCGGCGCTCGGCGAACAGCAGGCGCTGGAAGGTAAGCGCCCTGGCGGTCACCGCCGAAACAGCGGCGGCCACGCCGAACTTGATCAGCAGTGATGACCAGGACGACCTTAGGCTCATCCACGCTCTTACTTTACGCCAGTCTCCCTGCGCTGGACACGAGGCTGGGATAGAGGCTCTAATTGACTATGCCATTGGAAAGTGTAAAGAAAGTGGCGGATGCGGATTTTCCCACCCGCTGGGGTCATTTCCGTATTCTGGGCTTCGAAGGTACCCGTATCGACCCGGAACCCTGCAGCCCGGGGACCACTGCGGTCAGCAGGAAGATCGAAGGCGCCATCGCCCTGGTGCTGGGCGATATCCATAATGGGCCGCCGGTCGTGCGCATTCATTCCCAGTGCCTTACCGGCGATGTCTTCGGCTCATTGCGCTGCGACTGCCGGCTGCAATTGGAACTGGCGCTGCGCACCATCGCCCAGGCCGGCGCCGGCATCCTGCTCTACGAGCAGCAGGAGGGCCGGGGCATCGGGCTGATGGCCAAGTTGCGCGCTTACGAGTTGCAGGACCAGGGACTGGATACGGTCGAAGCCAATCTCCGGCTCGGCTTCAAGCCCGATTGCCGCGAGTTCGAACTGCCCGCCGAGATTCTGAAGCTGCTGGGTGTGACCTCCGTACGCCTCATCACCAATAACCCGGAGAAGGTCGAGGCACTGGAATCAGTAGGCATTCGCGTGGTGGAACGAATCTCAGCCGAGGTCGAGCCGCTGGATAGCTTCGAGCACTACGTCCAGGTCAAGCAGGAAAAGATGGGGCACATCATCGACCGCGTGCCGGAGCTGCTAGGCTTGGGCCACAATCACCTTTGCGGTGGTAATCGCCTGCCCTACATGCCGCTGGGTATGCTCGGCGGCGTGGACCAAAAGTCCTGTGAGGGTAGTGGGCAGGCCTTTGCGGCCGATCTTGACCGGCATATCGGCCGGCTGGCGGACAATTTTCTCTAAGACGCTGCCGTGTCTTGTCCAGGCTGGCCTCCAGTTCGCTGAAGATGTCCTCGCGGGTTCCGCTTGCGGTCATCTCGCTGGCCAGTGCCTGCAATTGTTCCTGGCTCAGCGGAGCTGCCCTCCGCGTAGCAGCAAAACCGGTCCAGGCTGCGGGCGATATGCCGCAATTGAAATGCGACGGAGGGCAGCTCGAAGGGCCGCGCATGGAGTTCGCGGTCGTCAAGACCACCGCACCACTTGGCGATATCCTCCTGCGCCATCTGCAGCGAATGAAGCACGGCTCGCTGCAGCACGGGCAGATCGGAAAGCGTACCTCGCAACCAAGGCTCCGGCAGCCGCTCTTTATTGTGCTCCTCAATCAAACGCAACCTCCTGACGCTCCACCCCATTAGCAGAGCACGGGGTGCCCCATATCTCGCTCGTTTTTCGCGAGATGTGGGAGACCACGAATCTCAACGTTAGCGCCGTTGGTACCTCGAACAGTTAGAGGTTGGGTGCCGGCGGTGCTCCCACAGTCTCGCGAAAAACAAGCGAAGATATGGGGCACCCCGTGCTCTAGATGGCAGGGAACAGATTTACAGCCCATGGGCCTGGCGAAATTCTCTTACCACTTGCGCCGGATCGCGATGCTCCCCGTCGACTGCCTCGTTCATGGTCTGCATCTCCTCCGCGGTGATTTTGCCGCCCAAATCCGCAAAGGCGCGGCGCAGCTGCGGCCAGCGGTCCAGCGCCTCCTGCCGCACCAGGGGAATCGCCTCGTAGGGAGGAAAGTAATGCTTGTCGTCCTGCAGCACCGCCAGTTGAAATGCCTTGATGGGGCCATCGGTCGAGTTGCCCGCAATGATGTCGACCTGGCGCCCATTCAGGGCCCGGTAGAGCAATCCTAAATCCATGAGCCTGGGCGAACCGTCGAACTTGAAACCGTAGGCTTGCTGCAGGCCTGGTAGGCCGTCCGGCCGCTGCTCAAATTCGTAGCCCACACCCAGTTTCCACTGCGGAGCTGTACCGCGCTGCCTCGCTCAGCGTAGTCAGATGAAGCTCCTTAGCCTCCTGGCCGCGGATGACCATGGCGAAGGTGTTCTCGAATCCCAGCGGAGCCGTGGCCACCACCTGGTAGCGCTGTTGGTAGAACCGGCGCACCGTATCCAGTACGCGCTGCGGGTCTTTATCCACCGGTTGTTTCAGGATCGCAGTCAGCGCAGTGCCGGTGTACTCGACGTAGGAATCGATGCGCCCCGCGATCAGCGCCTGGTTGCAGATGTAGCTGCCGGCAAGATAAAAGCGGCGCTCCACCTTCATGCCGGTCACCGCTTCGATGTGCTGGGCCAGCAACTCGCCCAGAACCACCTGCTCGGTAAAATTCTTGGCCCCGATCACCGGATAATCCGGCCGCGGAGGTGCGCAGGCGGAAACACCCAGCAACAAGAAACAAGCCGCAAGACGAAGGATCACGTGCGTCCCGGCACGCGCAGCCGGCTCTCTACCCAACCCAGCCCGGCGTCGGCGCCAATGGCCAGCAATGCTGCCGGGATCGCCCCTGCCAGAACCAAACGGTTGTCCACCGAAGCCACGCCACGGAAGATAAATTCGCCCAGGCCCCCGGCCCCCACCGCTGCGGCAATGGTTGCGATCCCCACCGCCAGCACCGTCGCCGTCCGCAACCCGGCCAGGATGAAGCTCGCCGCCAGTGGAAGTTCCACCTTACGCAGGCGCTGCCCGCTGGTCATGCCCAGGGCCTTGGCGACTTCCAGCACCGTGGGATCCACTCCTTCAATCCCCGCATAGGTATTGCGCACGATGGGCAACAGCGCATACGCGGTCAGCGCCGCAATGGCGATGCGCGCCGCGCGGTCGCCAATCCAAGGCAAGGGCAGCAGGAAGCCAAACAGCGCCAGGCTGGGAATGGTCTGGATGATATTCACCACCCCCAGTACAGGCTTGGCCCAACGCGGATGACGCGTCAGCCAGATACCCGTCGGTACCCCAATCGCCGCAGCCAGCAACATCGCCGAGCCGGTCAGCCACAGATGTTCCAGGGTCAGCTCGGCAATCTCCGAGGCGTGCTGCGCTAGGAAGCCGGACATTATGACGCTGGCGTGCCTCCGATGCACAGCGCGCACATAACCCTGCACCGCGGGGATCGATGAGCTGAGAAATTCCTCCGCGGGAAGATGGGCCACCACCTTGCCGCCTTCGAGCAGCACGATGTGCGAGGCTAGATACAGCGCTTCATCCAGATCGTGGGTCACCAGCAGGACCGTCTTGTTCAGCCGCGCCAGCAGCGCGCGCAGCATATCCTGCATCTCCCCCCGGGTAATCGGGTCCAGCGCGCCAAACGGCTCGTCCATCAGCAACAGTTTGGGTTCGGCCGCCAGCGCCCGCGCCAGGCCGACGCGCTGGCGTTGCCCGCCGGAAAGCTGGTAGGGCAGGCGGTGGGCAAAGGTCTCATAGTCCAATCCCACCTGGGTAAACAATTGCCGCGCGCGCTCGGCGATTTCTTGCTTCGGCCGGCCCTCGATCTCGAGCACCGCCCCGATGTTGCGCTCCACGTCAAAGTGAGGAAAAAGGCCGGTCTCCTGGATCACGTACCCGATCGACCTCCTCAGCCGGATCGGATCCCAATCGGTGGTGGCCTTCCCTTCCACCATCACCTTTCCGGCGGTGGGCTCGATCAGGCGATTCACCATGCGCAGCAGCGTGGTCTTACCCGACCCGCTGCGCCCCAGCAGCGCAGTGGTGGAACCGGTCGCAACCTCAAGGTCGATGTGGTCGAGAATTACTCGTCCGTCAGACGTGGTCAACCCAACCTGATCGAAAGCAATCGCGTGTGGGCTGCCGGTCAAATGGCATCAGGAGCTGGGCGGCTCCACCTCGATACCGTCCATTTTGATCGGCGGGGCGCCCTTGACCCGCACCATGGTGATCTTGCTGAAGCCCTCTTTGAAACTGGGCGGACGCAGGCGCTCCGCCATCTTGCGCATGACCTCATCGCTCACCGTGCGTTCCCGCCGGCTGTTCCGCTCCATGCACACTTCAAGTGGAACATCAAAGAAGACCGCTTGCGCCTCATAGCCAAAGCTCTTGGCCATCTTGATCCACTGCCGCCGCTCGTGGGCCGACAGGTTGGTCGCGTCCACATAATTCCACGGCATTTTGGCGATCAGGCGCGCCCGCAGCAGCGAACGCAGGGTGGAAAAAACCAGTCCCTGGTAACGCTGTTCCGTGATGTCGTCGAACAGGATGCTGCGCAGCATGTCGCTGGAAAGAGGCGTGACCCCGCGGCGCTTGAACCAGGTGGTCTTGCCTGAGCCCGGCAAACCGATGGCCAGCACCACGTAGCCCTTGAGATCTTTCTGTCTGGCCGACGGCTGCTCCGGAGGAGGGACCGATGGCGATTCCGGCTGGGTCTCCACCACCAGCTTGCCGTCCTCCGACGGGGCGACCGGCGACGCGACCTGCACGGCTGGGGCCGGCGTCGGCCTCGGGGCCGGCGCAGGGCTCTGGGCAGCAGCACTGGCGACAGAAGTCTCGGGCGCCCCGGCCGGCTTCTGGACCAGTTCCGCTGCTGCATCCTGCTCTTGCCCGGCGGCCACAGGCTCGGGTGCTCTTCCGCGTTTGTCTTCCGGGTACATCGGCTGTAAAGGCGTCGGCTGGTTGGCTGGAATCTCCTGTCCGATTTTCCCCGTCGATTCCGAGTCATTCACTCCGCGCTTGCCACGTCGTCTCATTAGGGCGCGCATCCATTCGCGCATGATGTGGATGTAACACAAGTTGCTGCACCGCAGCAAATGCCCTGCCTCACATTCGGGCGCACGCTCTTTGGTACACTCATCTTTCGCGCTTAAAGCGTTTTCACAAACGCGTGATGTGGCGAGTGTGGCGATGAACGCTGGGAGTACTTCTTCGCTTTACACCATTGTGAAAACGCTTAAGGCGCGGTGGCTCGCAGAATAGTTCTCCACCCACGCAGTAAAAACCTCACCCACCTTCAAGGAGATCCCAAAGTTTATGGCTGTAAAGGTTGGCATCAATGGTTTTGGCCGTATCGGCCGCAATGTCTTTCGGGCAGCACTCGGCAATCCTGAAATCGAATTTGTAGCGGTGAATGACCTGACCAGCCCGGCAACGCTGGCCCACCTGCTCAAGTACGACTCCATCCTCGGCAACCTGCACCACACCATCACCGCCGGCGATGACTTCATCTCCGTCGACGGCAAGAAGCTCAAGGTGTATGCCGAGCGCGATCCCGCCAAGCTCGACTGGTCCTCCCAGGGAGCCCAGGTGGTGATCGAATCCACCGGCCATTTCACCGATGCCACCAAGGCCAAGGCTCACTTGCAGGGGACGGTCAAGAAGGTCATCATCTCCGCGCCCGCGACCAACGAAGACCTGACCATCGTGCTCGGCGTGAACCAGGATAAGTACGACCCCAAGGCGCACCACGTCATCTCCAACGCCTCCTGCACCACCAATTGCCTGGCGCCGCTGGCCAAGGTTCTGCATGACACCTTTGGCATCGCCTCCGGCATCATGACCACCATCCACAGCTACACCAACGACCAGGTGATTCTGGACTTTCCCCACAAGGATCTGCGCCGCGGCCGCGCCGCCGCGCTGTCCATGATCCCCACCTCCACCGGCGCTGCCAAGGCTCTGCACCTGGTGGTGCCCGAGCTCAAGGGCAAGCTGGACGGCTTCGCCATCCGCGTTCCAACGCCCAATGTCTCGGTGGTCGATCTGACCTTCACTTCAGAGAAGCCGGTCACTAAGGAATCGATCAACGAAGCGCTCAAAGCCGCGTCGACCGGCCCGATGAAGGGCATTCTGGGCTATGAGACCAACGAGCTGGTCTCCAGCGATTTCAAGGGCAACCCGCTTTCCTCCATCGTGGACAGTCCTCTGACCAAGATCGTCGGCAGCAACATGGCCAAGGTGATCAGCTGGTACGACAATGAATGGGGCTACTCCAACCGAGTGGTGGACCTGGTGCAGTTTCTCGGAAAAGCGGGGCTCTAAGATCCCGCTGTACGGCTTCTTGAGGGAGTACCATGGCCAAACTCTCCATCCGCGATCTGGAGCTGAATAACAAATATCTCTTTGTCCGCGTCGATTTCAACGTGCCGCTCTCTGAGAGCGGCCTGCAGATTCTCGACGACACCCGGATCAAAGAGACCCTGCCCACGCTCGAGTACGCGCTGCGTCATCACGCTAAAGTGATCGTGGCTTCGCACCTGGGCCGTCCCAAGGGAAAGCCCAATCCTAAATACAGCCTGCGGCCGGTGGTGGACCGGCTGCGCACCCTCCTCGACCACGCGCTGGGCGAATCGGTCAACGTCGCCTTCTCTCCCGACTGCGTGGGCGAAGTGGCCACCGAACTGGCGCGTCAGCTCGAATCCAGGCAGGTTTTGCTGCTGGAGAATCTTCGCTTTCACGCCGGGGAAGAAGCCAACGATCCCCACTTCGCGCGTCAACTCGCCAGCCTGTGCAACGTCTATGTAAACGACGCCTTCGGCAGCGCTCACCGGGCGCACGCGTCGACCGAGGGCATCACTCATTTTGTCTCTGCTTCCGCGGCCGGGCTGCTGCTGGAAAAGGAGCTCAACTACCTGGGCAAAGCCCTGGAAGCTCCGGAGAAGCCTTTTGTCGCGATTCTGGGCGGGGCTAAGGTTTCTGACAAGATCGAGGTGATCCATAACCTGTTAAGCAAGGTCGACGCGCTGCTCATCGGGGGCGGAATGGCCTATACCTTCCTCAAGGCCACGGGTCAGGATGTGGGGAAATCGCTGGTGGAAGCGGACAAGCTGGAAGTAGCTCGTGAAGCGCTCAAGGAAGCCGAAAAGAAGGGTGTGCGCTTTCTATTGCCCGTCGATCACGTGCTTGCCGACAAATTCGCGGCGGACGCCCGTACCCGCATCTTCGAAGGCAACGGCCCCTTCCCTGAGGGTTGGATGGGGCTCGACATAGGCCCGGCTACGGTGGAGCTGTTCGTCACAGAAATCGCCCGCGCCCGCACCATCATCTGGAATGGGCCCATGGGCGTCTTTGAGATGCCGGCTTTTGCCAAAGGCACCAACAGCATCGCCGAAGCGCTGGCAGAGAATGCCGCCGCGATCACCATCGTTGGCGGCGGCGATTCCGTCTCCGCCATCAAGCAGGCCGGGGTGGCTGACAAGATCAAGCACATCTCGACCGGAGGCGGCGCGTCGCTTGAGTTCCTCGAGGGCAAACGGCTGCCCGGCGTCGAGGCTCTCTCCGAAGCGCCCAGGTCTTAGAGCACGCCATGGGTGTGGTTGCTGACCTCGAGCTGCCGGTCCTTATCCTCATGGCTGGGATCGTCTGCGCGCTGATCGCGTGGCTCCTGGCGACGTTCACCCAGTTTCTTCGCGGCTACCGCTATCGCGTTGCGCTGGGCCTGATCGCCTTTCCGCTGGGCGGCCTGATGGGCTTCGTCTCCACGCTCAACGCGGCCAGCGTCTTTGGCGATTGGTTTGTGGGCAAGCCGATCTCCCTGCTCTACGCGCTCGGCTATTTCGGCTACCTGTTATTCGGCTTTCTCGGCTGCTGGACGGTGGTTCGCCTGGCCGGCCGGCTCGACCGCAAACATACTCTTTCCGTGCTCTACAATCTGGTCAAGGAACACAAGAAGCGGGACACCAACTAGCATGCGCAAGCCCCTAATCGCCGCCAACTGGAAGATGTACAAAACGCCCACGGAGACGCAGAGCTTTCTTCATACCTTCCTGCCTCTGGTCAAAGACCAGACGCGGACCGAGATCGTGATCTTCCCTCCCTTCATCGACCTGGCGACTGCGCTTCACTCCGTGAAGGGCGCGGAAATCCAGGTAGGTGCGCAGACCATGCACTTTGCGGAGGAGGGCGCCTTTACCGGCGAAATCTCCGCCGCGATGCTTGTCGCCCTGGGGGTGACCCATGTGATCCTGGGCCACTCTGAGCGCCGCCAGTACTTTGCCGAGACGGACGATACCGTCAACCGCAAGCTGGTCACTGCGCTCAAGCACCGGCTGATCCCGATCGTTTGTGTGGGTGAGCATGAGGAGCAGCGGGAAAGCGGGATGACGGAGGAGGTTCTGTGCCGGCAGATCAGCCAGGCCATCCATCAGATCGATGCCACCCGGCTGCGTCCAATGGTCATTGCTTATGAGCCCATCTGGGCCATTGGGACGGGAAAGACCGCCACTCCTACGATTGCCGCCGAGGCGCATTTGATGATCCGCAGCGAGGTAGCGCGTCTGGTTGGCAGGCACTTCGCCGATTCCATGCGCATCTTGTATGGGGGGAGCGTGAAGCCGGAGAATGCGGGCGCGCTCTGCAGCCAGCCCGAAATTGACGGCGCGTTGGTTGGGGGCGCCAGCCTGGACCCCCATTCGCTAGCAGCTATCGTCAAGGCCGGGGAATCTTCTTAGCCGCCTCCGTGCGGCCGGAATGGAACCGCAGGTCCCTCCACTACGCTACGCTCCGGTCGGGATGACAATTTTTGTTAGAGGTCGATGATTTCTCAGGATGGCTCCCTGTCTTCGCAACAGAATTGTCATCCCGACCGGAGCGTAGCGTAGTGGAGGGACCTGCGGTTTCCTCAAACCTTAACGAAAACCTCATCCCCTTCAATGCTTACAGCGAACACTGCAACTCTTTCTTCACCTTCTATAGGCGCCCCGGTCGCCGCATCGAAGGTCCACGCGTGCCACGGGCACACGATGTTGCTGCCTTCGATCATCCCTTCGGACAGCGGTCCGCCCCGATGCGGGCATTCATTATCCAGCGCCCGAATCACCCCACCAACGTTGGCAATGCACAGCGCCCTGCCGCCGGCACTGAACTCCTTCGCCTCGCCGGCACGCGGCAATTGCCCCTTACCGCAGATCCTTACTAATTCACTCATCGTGAGCTAGTATTTGCAGCCATTGGCTTGCCAGGTGCGATAGGTCTTCCAGGATGCCACCCTGGCTGCTTCCTCGTCGGGAAAATCGCCGGCTTCCTCCTGAACTCCTTCAGGAAAGATGTAGTAGGTCCAGGTGCGCGGGGCTTTCTTGTAGAAGGGTGTTGTCGGGCTTTGATGAGTTTTGTCGCTCATGCTGCTGAGCATACGCTATCCAGCCGGTGGCCCGCTCATGCTAGGCTCGAAATGATGGCCGGCATTACACCTCCAACAGTACCTCAAGTGCCCAAAAGCGGCAGACCTCTGGTGCCCTACCTGCGCCCGGGCTGTTCATGACCCGCTGGTGTGTGGTGACTGCTCTGCGGTTCTGTGCCGCGTCTGTGGAACTCCGCTTGAATCCGCTGACGAACTCGCTTTCGGCTAGCCATGGCAAGAGCCACTCCGGCGCAAACGAATCCTGCCCCAAAAGCACACGCCTCCACCCGGGTGGAAAAGCCCGCTGGCTCCCCAGCAGCCGCTGGCCAGCGCGCGCTGGATCCTGGGCGGTGGCTTGGCGGCGACCCTCTGCTTGCGCTGCTCTGCGTATACATCACCTTCTGCCTGCTTTTCTGGCAAGGTCAATGGCAGCTGGTCTTCAAGCCATCACCGCACCATCACCGCCACTCCGTCCTCCGTCGGCCTGAAGTATGACGAGATCCGGTTCGACTCAACCGAGACCGGCATTCTCCAACTCGACGGTTGGTGGATCCCGGCCGATCGCTCACCATCCGCGAGCACCCTGCTCTTGCTGCATGACGGCTCCGGCTCGCTCTCGGACACGCTGCCGCAGTTGCAGACCCTGCACAACCTCGGCATGAATATCTTTGCCTTCGATTATCGCGGCTTTGGCAAAAGCGTAAACATCCATCCGTCGCAGAGCAAGCACCTACGAGGATGCTGACGCCGCCTGGCGTTACCTCACCGATACGCGTCATCTTTCCCCGTCTACGATCGTTCTCGATGGGGTTGGGCTGGGCGCGGCGATCGCAGCCGAGACCGCCCGGCGCCATCCCCAGGCGCCGGCGCTGATCCTCGAAGATCCCAAGCCGCCGATTCTCGACTCGCTGCAGTTGGATGCGCGACGCGGCTGTTGCCGATCCGCCTGCTCTTTCATGACCGCTTCGACCCCACCCAGACACTGGCTAGACTGCGCACGCCAAAGCTGATGCTTTATCTCGGCCCACGATGCGAGCGGACGCTACTACGACCAGGCTGCGGACCCGAAGCAAAGAGCAACCCTCGCGCGCTCTACAGGGATGCGAATTATCTGCCTTGCCTGCGAAGTTTTCTGGGCAAATATCTTCCCCGGGCAGGCTTAAGCTTGCCTACAAACACTGATACGAACAGGAGTTCCTATTGTTTAGCTGGCTTAACCGCTTTCAGTCTCTTGGTGCCCTGGTAATGCGGCTGGTTCTGGGCGTCATCATGGTCGCGCCACGGATACGAGAAGATCATTCCCTCCGGCGCGCTCTACAATTTCAGCCATATGGTCACCCGCCTGCACCTGCCGGTGTGGCTTGGCTACGTTGCCGCCTTTACTGAGTTTTTTGGCGGCATGCTGCTCATCGTTGGCTTGTTGACCCGAGTTGCCGCGTTGATGACTGCCATCGAGATGGCGGTGGCCATCCTCAAGATTCACCTGCATGGCGGCCTGATGGGGCCGAACTCCTTCGCCTTCCGTTGGCGCTCTTTGCCATCGCCCTGATGCTGGTCTTCACCGGCTGCGGCTGGCTTGGGGCTGGATGATTTCGTGGGAAGAGGCAGGGGCACGCGCCAGGGTACAGCCCGTTGAGTCTAAGCTCCTATTCGGCACCTTCGCTGTGCCAGATAAGGGACCCCACAACTCCAGAACCCATAAACCCTCGGCCAAAGTCGCAAGCCCCCCGACTTCGATTCGGCCTTTAAGGTCATGAGCCCGAGGATCGTGGTTTCCCCACCTGACACAGCGAACGTGCCGGATAGGGGGACTACTAATTTGATGCGGGGCCGAGTTGCGGGAAAGAACCCGGTTAACTCGATACCAAGATTCAGAAACTGCGTCGTCTTCAGTTCCGACCCGGGGAAAACCAGCTCCAGGTTGCGCGCTCCCAGGGTCTTGAACGCCGCTTCACCCAGAACCTGGCGGAAGTCCGTGGTGATCGCCAGATCGCGGTTCTGATAGAGCTGCTCGGTCGCCATGCCTGGCCACTTGCCATAGACCTTGCCACCCTTGACCGTGCCGCCCAGCACAAACATGACGTTGGCGTGCCCGTGGTCGGTTCCACCGGTGCCGTTCTGCTGCGCCGTACGCCCGAATTCCGACATGGTCACCAGTACTACATTTTCCGCGTCGCTTCCCATGTCGGTCCAAAAAGCGGAGATGCCCTGGCTGAAGTCGCGCAAGCAGTTGGCCAGCTGGCCGTTGACGCTGCCCTGATTCTGATGCGTATCCCAGCCGCCGATGTCAGTGAAGGCCGCTTCCACACCCAGATTCGCCTTGAGCAACTGGGCGATCTGCTTCATATTGTCGCCGAAAGCGCCGTTAGGATAGTTCGCGCCCGGCGCCCGGCTGGTAGTGCGCCGGGTCAGTCGCCTTCAACATCTTTACCGCTTCGAAGGTCTCCTGGCCAGTCCCGTGGAGCACGGTATCGACAGAGTTGGCATACATTGCTTCAAAAGCGGAGCTGATCGGCGCGGCATTCGCGCTTTGTCCGCCCACCCCGAAATCCTGCACCCGGTTGACCGCGACTGCGGGGATTTTCCCGTCCAGCGTGCGCGGCACCTGGGAGCCGAGCGCGACCGCGCGAAAGGCGGTATGGCTCTGCCGGCCGGTGAAGATCTTCCGCCTGCAAAGCGCGGTTCAGCCAGCCATCGGGGGTCGCCTTCACGCCGGGGGTGCCGCTCTCCATGTAGTCCTGGGCGTCGAAGTGCGAGCGGGTGGTGTCGGGCGAGCCGGCGGCCTGGACCATGGCCAGATGCCCCTGATCGAATAGGGGTTTGAAGGATTGCATGGCCGGGTGCAGTCCGAAGAATCCGTCCAGGTCGATGAGCTGGTTTTGCGGGATGGCGATCGTCGGCCGGAGCTGGTAGTAGTTGCGTCTCTGCATGGGGTACCACGATATTGAGCCCGTCCGCCGCGCCGCGCTGGAAGATCACTACCAGCTTCTTACCCTGGGCTTGCGCGCTGGTGGTTTGGGCGAGCACCGAGCGCTGCAGGAATGTCGGCACCACCGAGGTGCCTACCAGGGCCATCGCCCCGCCCTTCATAAATGCGCGACGTGTTGCCATTTGCAGCTCCAAACCCGGCCCACGCTTGCGGGCACACTCATTCGAACGCGGGGAAGAAAGGAAAGTTGTGGTTAGTGGGGAAAACTTCGGAACGAAGGGCACGCCTTCAAAGGCTCTGGAAAGAGAACCTGGTTTTGTATCAGGGCACGACTTCAGCCGTGTCCCCATGACCCTGCGGCTCACCCAAGGTGATGAAAACCGGGTGGTGTTGTTGAAGGGGACGGCCTTCGGGCCGTCCATTACTGCTTTGCAATGACCTCGGCCTTAGAAGCCGCTGAGGTACGGCTTTTCACCTATAGATGAAATGCAGGTGGTTTTCGACTGTGCCATAAATGTACTGCACGGGAGGGTTTTTAGCCGCTGAGGTAAGGTTCTCACATTAGTTCCGCGCCGGTAATAGCGTGGAAAAGCGTACCTCAGGGGCTAAACAGGCTGCGGAAAAACTCATGTTTTGTATCAGGGCACGACTTTAGTCGTGCCGTAGACGATTGAAAATACGTCGGGCTTTAGCCCCTGAGGTACGTCTTTCTTGCCCGATCGCGAGTTTTTCCGCAGCCTGTAAAGCCCTCCATGGCCACGGCCCGGTGGCACGGCTAAAGCCGTGCCCTTCGTATAGGCGTTTTTTCGCCAGCCTGGTAAGCCCATGAGTACTTCTTTCGCCCCTCAATCCTTAAACCTTGAAGTTTGCGATATCACGCATCCAATAGACATACTAGTACTTGCCCAGCTCAGCCATAGCCCGGAACAAATCTTCCGGCTGGGGCAGAATGGCATCTTCCAGGATCGGCTGATAGGCCACAAAGGTGTCCATGGCGGCCACCCGTTTGACCGGAGCGTCCAGGTCCTCGAATAGCTCGTCGGCGATCCGGGCCGCAATCTCTGCTCCATATCCCCAGCTCAACATATCTTCATGGGCGACGATCACCCGGCCCGTCTTCTGCACCGAGGTGGCGATCGCCTCCCAGTCGTAGGGATTGAGCGTGCGCAGGTCGAGAAGGTCGACCTCCAACCCCAGTTCGCTGCTCGCCTGCTGCGCGGCGCGCAGCGCCCGCGGCACCACCGCGCCATAAGTAATCAGCGTCAGGTCCTTACCCTGGCGCAACAGGTTGGCCTTGCCGAAGGGGATGGCAAAATCGGCCCCGGGATACGGGGCACGGCCGAAGGTCTCACGATAAAGGCGCTTGTGCTCGAAAAAGAGCACCGGATCATCACAGCGGATGGCGGTGCGCAACAGGCCGTTGGCATCCAGAGCATTGGAGGGAAAGACCACCCGGATCCCGGGCGTATGGGTGAAGATGCTCTCGCTGCACTGGGAGTGGTAGATCGAGCCGCCGGTAAGATATCCCCCGATGGCCACGCGCACCACCACCGGCGCCGAATAGGTGCCATTGGAGCGCCAGCGCAACAGGCTGAGCTCGTTGCGCAATTGGTGCATCGCCGGCCAGATGTAGTCGAAGAACTGGATCTCGACCACCGGCTTGAGTCCGCGGGTGGCCATGCCGATGGCCCGGCCAACAATATCGGCTTCGGCCAGGCGCGCGTTGTAGACGCGGTCGGGGCCGAACTCGCGCTGCAACCCCGCCGTCAGTTTGAAGACGCCGCCCTTGCCCTTCACCAGGCCGTCGCGCAGCTCCTGATCATGGCTGGTGTCGGCCACGTCCTGGCCAAAAATCACCATCCGCGGATCACGCTGCATCTCGTCCTTCAGGCAGGCGTTGATCAGGTCGGCCATGGTGCGTTCCTGCTTGTCCGGCGTCTGCGCCGCCGGCCGGGCCAGCTCCGGGCGGGTGGGGTCGAGGTCTTCGGAATAGACATGGCGCTTGATGGAACTGACCTCCGGCAGGGGTGCGCGCAGAACCCTTTCAGCCGCACTGCGCACCTCTTCGTCGACCTCCTGCTCCAGCCGGTTGATGGCCGCGGGATCGAGAATGCCATCACGCAGCAGGCGCATTTGCAGCTTGGGCAGAGGATCGAGAGCCGCCTCCTGCTTGCGCTCCGCCTCCGACCGGTAAAGCCGTTCATCGTCAGAAAAGGAATGGGAATACTGCCGGATCACGTGCCCATGCACAAAGGCCGGCCCCTTGCCGGAGCGGCAGTGCTGCACTGCCTGGGTGAACGCGGCATAGCTTGCGATAGGATCGGTGCCGTCGACCTCGGCAAAGTAGAAATTAGGGAAATTGGCCACCAGCCGCGAGATATTCCCGCCCGGCGTGTTCACGTCCACCGGAACGGAGATGGCATAGCCGTTGTCTTCCACCACGAACAAGACCGGCAGCCGCAGGTTGGAGGCCGAACTCATCGCCTCCCAAAACTCCCCTTCGCTGGTGGCGCCTTCGCCCAGCGAGACATAGACCACCTCGTCCCCATGAAAGTGGGTTGGCTTGAACGCGCTATAGTCCCCCTGCCGCTGCTCAGCTGCTTGCGGATGGGTGGCAAGATATCGACCCGCCTCCGCGCAACCGACAGCCTGCAGGCACTGGGTGGTGACCGAAGAAGACTGGCTGACGATATTCAGCCGTGGATTGCTCCAGTGCGACGGCATCTGCCGTCCGCCACTGGCCGGGTCCGCTGCCGCGCCCACGGACTGCAGCAGCATCTCCTCCACGGTAGTGCCCAGCGTAAGGCATAAGGCGCGGTCGCGATAGTAGGGGTAGAACCAGTCGTAGCCCGGCTTCAGCGCCATGCCTGCCGCCACCAGCAGAGCCTCATGCCCGGCGCCGGAGATCTGGAAGAAGATCTTTTGCTGCCGCTTGAGCAGGATCTCCCGATCGTCCGTGCGGCGCGACAGATACATCAACCGATATATCCGGATCAACTGCTCCGGTTCCAAGCCAGCGTAGGAAGCGGCAGTACCTCGCTCAGCACTGGCCGTGACCGTCTTCGCCATGCGCACCTCTGTACTACATGAATAGAGGATAAATGCCCGGAGCCCTTGTGTGCCTAGCGGAATCCCGCCCAGATTGTATTCCGTTTTGTCCCACTTTTGCTCTGGGAGACGGACGATCCCGAATGGGCTGCATCCAAGTTCTCGTCTTAGTTACTACCCAGCCGGTATGATGACAAAGCGACGTTGACCATCTTTTTCTCTGCGTGCTCTAATCAGCGCGTTTGCGTGTGTTTAAGGCGGTTTTGCAATACCGTAGGCTGTTCATGTTCGCTAGGAGTGGTTTTCCTTGGGAGAAAACCACGAAAAGCTCTTTGGCTTCCGTCTACATCAATTGCAAAACCGCTGAACGCCGGCGGCAAGCGCGAGCAGCCGCGGCGGCCCCTCGTAACAGCAGCAAGTTCCCCCTGGAGGCGTTTGAATGGTTTTCTTTTGTCTATCAGCCACTGTCGTAGGACAGGGCTTGACCGCTGCCCTTGATACTGGTGGCAGCACCTTTCTGTGGATTGCGCTGATCGCCGGCCTGCTTGGCCTGGTTTTTGCCCTTTTTCTTGCGAGGTCTGTGCTTGCCTACGATACCGGCACACCGGAGATGCGGCTCATCTCGAATGCCATCCGGGAGGGTGCGGAAGCCTTTATGTCCCGCCAATACACCACCATCGCGGCGCTGGCCGTGGTGCTGGCCATTGCCTTGTTTGTGGGCTACAAGTTTTCTGACTTTACCGCCCCGCTGGCGGGCAAGGTGGTCATCAGCTTTCTGATCGGGGCGGTGTGCTCTGGTCTCGCTGGGTATACCGGCATGTTCGTCTCCATCCGGACCAACATCCGTGCCGCCAGCGCCGCCCGTTCCAGCCTCGGCCGCGCCCTGAAGATTGCCCTGCACGGGGGAGCCGTTACCGGCCTGGTGGTGATCAGCCTCTCTCTGCTTGGGGTGGGCAGCCTGTTCTACTTCTTCGGCGGACTGCAGGATCCGCAGCACGTTCCTTACCAGCTGGTTGGCTTTGGTTTTGGCGCCTCGTTGGTCGCGCTCTTTGCCCAGCTCGGCGGCGGTATCTATACCAAGGCTGCTGACGTGGGAGCTGACCTGGTGGGCAAGGTGGAGGCCGGCATCCCGGAAGACGATCCTCGGAACCCCGCCGTCATCGCCGACCTGGTGGGGGACAACGTGGGCGACTGCGCCGGCCGCGGGGCTGACATCTTTGAATCGACGGCGGCGGAAAACGTCGGCGCCATGATTCTGGGGACGGCGCTGTATCCGGTGTTTGGGGTCAAGGGCATCCTCTTTCCTCTGATTGTGCATGCCATCAACCTGCTCGCCAGCTTCATCGGCGTGCTGGTGGTTCACAGCCGCGAAGATCAGGATCCGATGGACGCGCTCAACCGCGGATACTACGTTACTACCCTATTGGCGCTGGCCGGCTTTGCTGGGGCGGTGTATTACATGCTGCAGGGCCGGTGGTGGCTGCTGGCCAGCGGTGTGGTGGGCATAGTGACTTCGTTTCTCTTTGTCCGCATCACCGAGTACTACACCGAGACCCGCTACCGGCCGGTGCAATCAATCGCCAACGCCTCGCTCACTGGGCCGGCCACCAACATCATCAGCGGTCTGGCTGTGGGTATGGAAACCCCGGCGATGCCGGTGGTAGTGATCAGCGCTGCCCTGTTGCTCAGCTACTACTTCGGCGTGCGCGGGCTGGCGGATGCGTCCATCTCTGATTACGCCAAGGGTATTTACGGTACGGCCATCGCCACCATGGGCATGCTCTCTTCAGCGGCCTACATCCTGGCCATGGACACCTTCGGGCCCATCACCGACAACGCCGGCGGTATCATCGAGATGTCGGATCAGCCGCATGCGGTGCGGGAGAAGACCGACAAGCTGGACGCGGCGGGCAACACCACCAAGGCCCTGACCAAGGGCTACGCCATCGGCTCCGCTGCGCTGGCCGCCTTCCTGCTCTTCTCCGCATATCTGGAGACGGTGCACGGCATCGTGGCCCAGCGCTTCGCCGATGCCGGTGAGGTGCTGAACCCCACGTGGAGCTTCACCAACATCAACCTGGCCAGCGTGCCGGTCTTTGTCGGGGCGTTGCTGGGGGCGATGCTGATCTTCCTTTTCTCCTCGTTCGCTATAAAGGCTGTCGGCCGCACGGCGCAATACATCATTGAGGATGTACGTGCGCAGTTCCGCGAGAACCCTGGCATCATGGCAGGTACCTCCAAGCCGGACTACGGCCGTTGCGTCCGCATCGTGACTGGTGCTGCGCTCAAGCAAATGGTGTTGCCGGGTGCGCTTGCGGTGCTCACTCCGTTGGCGGTGGGGCTGGTCTTCAGGAACCTGAGTGGCAGCTTTCACATTCATATTCCGGGCGAGTTCGCGCCGATACTGCATGGACGCACCATCGACCTTGCCGGTGCGGAGGCGGTTGCCGCCCTGCTCATGGTGGGGACGATCGTTGGCATCCTGATGGCCATGCTGATGAACAACAGTGGAGGCGCCTGGGACAACGCCAAGAAGTACATTGAGACCGGCGCTCACGGGGGCAAGCGTTCGGACGCGCACAAGGCCGCGGTTGTCGGCGACACGGTGGGCGATCCGTTCAAGGACACGGCTGGTCCCTCGCTGCACGTGCTGATCAAGCTGCTGGCCACCGTGACGCTGGTATTGGCCCCGCTGTTCTTGTAACAGCGCACAACGCAGGCTGAACGAGGCACGGCTTTACAGCCGTGTCCCCATGACCCTGCGGCTCACCCAAGGTGATGAAAACCAGGTGGTGTGTTGAAGGGGACGGCCTTCAGGCCGTCCATTACTGCTCTGCAATGCGCGCGGCTTTAGAAGCCGCTGAGGTACGACTTTTCACCTATAGATGAAATGCAGGTGGTTTTCGACTGTGCCGTGGCCAGTTGCTGCAAAATTGTCAGTTCAACGAGAGCCCTACCCTTCGTTCAATCTGGTAACCGATTCAAATGAAAGCACCGCTCTCCCCCTTTGTCATCCCGAGCAGCTAACTTGCCTGTGGCAAGTTGAGGGAGAAATGAACAGCGCCTGTGAAGTTGTCATTACCACCATCACACCAAATGGAAGCGCCACCCTCCCCTTGAGGGTCCAGTCCCGAAGGGACTGGATATCAAGGCCGGCTGAAGAGCTCGCCACCCCTGTTCATTAGGAGCAGCTCTACTTGCCTGCGGCAAGTAGAGGGAAAAATGACACCGCTAAGGATTGGGTGCCCCATTCAAGCCTTCTTTTGGCCTGAGTGGGGTTGTTGCGCAAAGACTCATTGCGACCCGCTTGTTCACTAGGGGCAGCTAACTTGCCTGGGCAAGATGAGGGAGATGACACGGCAAAAATCGCCATGGATGCAAGGCCTGGAGGGCCGACCGCCAAACGTCAGCCCAGCCCGGAAGGGCTGGGAAAATCGCCCCCCAAGATGATCCGAGCGCCGTAGGCGCGGCACCAAATCGCTCGTCACCTGCCCTACGCCGGATTCTCGTCTTCCTCCGGAGCGTACCGCGCCTCTTTACGCGATGGAAACATGGACTCCTTCTGCTTGAGCAGCCGTGAAAGTGTGCGCGTAGCCAACAATACGGCATAGTCGATTTCCTGATCGAGCTCCGGACTGACCAGATTTTCATCGAGGGCTGCCGGCCACCGCGCTGTCCGGATCGCCAAAATCAGCGCGGATGCAATCAGCAGGCTCGGCCCCATCCGCGTGTAGTCAGGACGCTGATCATACCCGGCTACTTTCATCCCTCACCTCGCAATGGCATGAACCCAGTATAGGCAAATAAAAAGCGAAGTATTCCACAACGCTTATCATGGGAACATGCATCTTCTCCGCTCCGGGCTCGTTGCACTCGCCGCATCCCTGCTGCTCCTGCCCAACCCCCAAGCATGGGCGTGGGGAAACGAGGGTCACCGCATCATTGCGGACATAGCCTGGGACCACCTCACCCCTGCCACCCGGGAAAACCTGCAGCAGTTCCTGGAGGGAGGCGATCTGGCCTCCATCTCCACCTGGGCGGACGACATCCGCCCAGGGCGCCCGGAGACCGCCCCCTGGCACTACGTAAACATACCTCCGGATTCAGGCGGATATGACCCGAAGGACTGCCCCAACGACAACTGTGTGGTGGCCCAGATCAACAAGTTTGCCCAGATCCTCGGGGATCCATCGCAGCCTGTTGCCGCGCGCAGTGAAGCCCTCAAGTTCCTGGTTCATTTCGTCGGCGACCTCAGCCAGCCGCTTCACGCGACAGCCGAGGCGCGGGGAGGTAACGACGTTCCGGTGACCGCTTTTGGTGCGGCGCAGTGTGGCAATCGCCCGTGCAATTTGCACAGCGTTTGGGATAACGAGCTAATCGCCCATACCGGCCTGGGAGAACATGGCTACGTGAAGCAGCTGGAGAAGATGATTACCGCCGGCCATCTACAGGCCGGTTCTGACGATCCGGTTGCCTGGGCCAACGATTCGTTGCAATTGGCAAAGCAGGCGTGGGTGCAGCCGCAGTCGGATATCGACGAAGCCTACTACCAGCGGGAGCGGCCGGTGGTTGACCTGCAACTGGCCCTGGCTGGCTTACGCTTGGCGCAACTATTAAATCGGGAGCTGGGGGGCGGTTCGCAATCGTGAGTCTAGAGAAAGAAGCCAAACATATTGAGCACTTCGTCGCTGACTTCTACATCGCTGAGGTTGGCTTCTTCGATGAGCCTTAGTTTTTGGCGGAACCTGTCCAGAAGACCTGAGTTGATATCTGTCTTCTGGTCCAGGGTCCACATGAGTTCCGCGGCAGTGGTCCGGTGTTCACATTGAGCAGCCAGTCCATGTGCGGTTTCGATCGTCAGCACAAGCGGCAGAGTCTGAAACTCCTGGTACAGATGCATGGGGACACGGGCTTTGATGTTGACTCGCATCGATAGGAAGAGCATGCCACGCCAACCCCGTCCGGACCATACTACCTTGGTGCCGTGAACACCGCCGGGGGTTGCAGCGCGCTCCTAAATTGAAGTGCTACGCCGACTTACACGGGCAGAGGAATTGCGGGCGGCATCGTTTATGATTGAAGAGTTGCAACCAGGCACGGAGAGATGGCAGAGCGGTTGAATGCACCTGACTCGAAATCAGGCATACCTTCACGGGTATCGGGGGTTCAAATCCCTCTCTCTCCGCCACACCTTTGAAACCTTCCGCTGAAAATTAAGACTCGCGCGAGCCGGGTACATCGCCCGGCGTATTGGCCGACCCGCGGGACAACATCAGTCCCACCTCAAGTGGTACAGTATCTGCACCCTCCAGTTCCCCCGAATGGAAGTCTGAGTTTAGATGTCTATGAGACAGGCATTTATCAGCTCCCTCGGCAAATTCTTGCCCGGTGAACCGGTCGCCAATGACTCTATGGAGGAATTCCTTGGGGTCATCAACGGCAAGGTCTCCCGAGTTCGCCAACGCATTTTAAGACAAAATGGAATCCGCACCCGCTACTATGCCATTGACCGTCAGCAGCACAGCCTGTTCTCCAACGCCCAAATGGCCGCACACGCCGCGCGCAATGCTTTGCAACGGGCCGGCCTGGATCTGGATGAAATCGATTTTCTGGCGGCAACCACGTCCCAGGGAGATTTCCCCCTACCTGGATTTGCCAGCATGGTTCATGGGGAGTTGAAATCGCCGCCCTGCGAGATCGCCACCCTCCACGGTGTCTGCGCAAGTGGAATCATGGCGCTGCAATCCGCGTTATTGCAGATTATCGGTGGGAACAAGCGCCATGCTGTGGTGTGTGCGAGCGAGTTTCCCAGCCGCCTGTTCAAGTCGACGCGTTTTGAGGCGCAACGGGTGGTGCGGGAAGAGGGTTTGAGCTTCGACACGGAATTCCTGCGCTGGATGCTTTCCGATGGAGCAGGTGCAGCGATTCTGGGAGATTCCCCAGGCAACGCAGGGTTGTCTTTTGCCATTGATTGGATCGAGTTACTCTCTTTTGCCGGCCAGTTCGAACCTTGCATGTATGTGGGGCAGGCCAGGAATGGGCACGGATTCCAGTCCTGGCTTGATTACCCGAGCTATGACTTGGCTGCGGATGCCGGCGCCATCAATCTGCGCCAGGATATTCGAATGCTGGACGAGGTTGTGCGTCATGCGGTGCAGGGACTGTTACGAGTAGCGAAGACCAGGAACCTGAATCCAAACGACGTCGATTGGCTGGCGGTTCACTATTCCTCCCACATTTTCCGAGACAAGTCGTATGACCTGGCCGCAAGGATGGGCTTTGAGATACCGCCTGATCGCTGGTTCACGAACCTCAGCTCGACGGGAAATGTCGGGTCTGCCTCCACCTTCCTGTTGCTGGAGGAATTGTTGTACTCCGGGAAACTCAAGCCAGGAGATACCATCCTTTGCCTGGTACCGGAGAGTGGCCGATTTCTCTTCGGATATATGCTCTTGAACGTGGTAGAAGGTGCAGGCGCTCGTGCGTCCGTTGCCACCGCGCCAGAACTCTTATTTCACACCCCGCCGCCCGAACTGCGAAAGACAAGCGATCCCCTGGCGCAAGGGCTGGTTCGAGAGTTGGCGATGGTGTGGTTTGAGTTTGAGGACAGATTACAGCGCGTGCCTATCGTAAAAAAACTTTATGACGGTCGCTTCACCATGACGGATTACCAAGCGCTTCTCTTCAATCTGCGCCAACAGGTCATCGACGGGTCCCGCTGGATCGGCCGGGCAGCTTCCAGCATTACGCCGGAGTATTTTGCCATTCGCAGCGCGTTCATTATGCATACCAGCGACGAGCACCGCGATTTCGAGATGCTGGAGCGCAATTACGAACTTGCGGGCGGAACTTTGGATCAGATCCGGTCGGGACAGAAAAATATTGGCAGTGAGGCTCTTTCTGCCTACATTCTCGAGCGGGCAGGCCATGAAAACCCATTCGAACTGATAGGGGCGATGTTCATCATAGAAGGCATCGGACAGCGGATCGCTCGACAGTGGGGAAAGAGAATCCAAGAAACACTCGGCTTGAAAAATGAAGCGGTCTCATTCTTTCTCTATCACTCGGAAAGCGATGTGGTTCACTTCGCAAGGCTGGATTTGGCGATTGCCGCTGGCATCCTGACCAGCAAACTGGCGGCAGATATTGTGAAGTGTGCCAAGATCACAGCACGTCTCTACGCGCTCCAGTTGGAAGAGATCGGAAACTTCTGATGCTGAGGCCATCCATTGCGGTGTTCATCGTCGCGTATTACCTGCTGGCTGGACTGGGGCTAAACCTTGGATACCATCGTGTGCTTTCTCATCGGTCCTTGAAGCTGCCCAAGTGGTTTGAGCGAACGCTGGTCACCATCGGACTCCCCGCCGGCACACCTGTCCAATGGGCGGGAAACCACCGCTATCACCACGCGCACACCGACACGCCTCTCGATCCTCACTCGCCCCTGCACAAAGGGTTTTGGCATGCCCATGTGGGATGGTATTTCGGCTCAGACAATGTTTTGCTGTGTGTGCTCTATTGCTTCGCCGGACCCGCACGGATGTTGATCGATGCATGGATGCGCCCCCGCACCAATCAGCAATTCAATGCCCTGGCTCGAGATGTCTCGGCAGACAGCTGGTACCGGCTCATCAGCCGGCCACGGCCCTATTTGGCCGCCATGCTTCTGCATTTCTTCATTCCGGCTCTGTTGACCCGGTACTTATGGGGGCCAGGTGGATTTATCGTCTTCTGGGTAACTCTGATAGCGCTTTACAATATGGGTGACGCGATTGACAGCGTCTCCCACATGTTTGGCCAGAAAGTGCCAGGACAGCAAGATTGTTCCCGTAACAGTTTCTTGATGGGGATTCTGATCCTCGGCGACGGTTGGCATGCCAACCACCACCGCTTTCCATCCAGCGCGAAGCATGGGTTGACGGAAGGGCAGTTTGACTGGACCTGGCAAGTAATTCGAGCCCTTCGTGCGCTTGGCCTTGCTCGGGATATTCGCCTTCCGAGTGAGAGAGAATTATCTGAAATCGATCCTGGGGGACTGCACCTATGGACGTAACCGAGCTCTACGAGAAAGCTCCGTTTAATCCTGAAGATCCGAATCCCTGGCTTGCGCTCTATCTCGATGCCAGCTTGCCGCTGAGTGACGAGGTTAAAGCTGCACTGTTGGCGAATTCCGGGTCCAGGTCGCGGCAGTTTCTGCTCCCTTTGATACGGCCATTTGCCAAGCTGATGCTGGTGATCTTTCAGATCATCAAGATTTTCGTTCCCAATCGGTTCACGTCCTCAAAGATTCTCCACAGGCTCATCTATTGGGGATTGCGAGCCTTTGTGCGTCCGGATGCGAACTACCTGATACTCCGCCACTTTCACATCGGAACGGAGATATTGCAGTTTGTGGCAACCAATGTACCCGGGGTCGAGATACCGTTGAATCCGCTGCGGCCACGCGTTCTTTTTGACCTCACGGACGATATTTTTCTGAAGCACGATTTGAATATCTATAACTTCCTCATTCGCCTCAATCGCGAGATGAAAGCGAAGGGAATTAAGCTGAGCAAGCAAGACAATCCCAATTTCGACTGCCTCACGGATGGCCCGTTTGCGATCGATGAAGCCAGTCTACCGAACCGTTCGATGAACTTTCTGGACCTGGAGTCCGCGATTGAACTTTACACTCCGCTCTATCAACTGTTTCTGACGGACAGTGACTTCTGGCGTGCATGCAACTCTCTGCAATTGGATGAGACTGTCGCCTTGTATAGCTCCAAGCTGCTGGGAGACACCTCATACGTCGGTCTGGTCAACAACAAACATCCATTGATTCCGTTGTCGACTCTCCAGGCTGGATACAGACTGCTGTTGCATGGCTTGGCCGCAGAGTGCCTGCACGCGACGCTGGTCCAAATCAAACAACAGGCACAGCGGCCATTGCTGGCAACCAACTAAGCCGGAGCTTGGAAACCACCCAAGAGTACTGAGCCAGGCGGGGGCTGCTCCAGCTGCTCATGTGCTAATACTCAAGGTAGCCGTTACAGGGCCGTTACAGGCAAAAAGCCCTGTAATTGTCCTTGGATGGTAATGCATTTTTGCATTACCATCCAATGGGAGCAGGAGAATTCAAGCCATGACCACTTTGACGGTAAGCGCGCGGGCAAGTCACATTCCGCAAGGATGTGCTGCGGCATCTTGGCATCCGTCCGGGAGAGAAAATCGCATTGGACAAGCTGCCGGATGGCCGGGTGACGCTCAGGGCGATACGGCCTGCAGGGAAGATAGACGCCTTCCTCGGCTTGCTCGCCGGCAAGACCCGGAAGGTCGCGACCCTCGATGAAATCAATGAGGCGGCCTCGGCCGGCTGGGCCGGGCAGAAGTGAGGTTTACTCCGGATACGAACATCCTTGTCCGCGCTGTGGTGCGCGACAACGTGAAGGAGGCCCGGGCCGCCGCCAAACTCCTCCAGGAAGCGGAGGTGATAGCGGTTTCCCTTACCTCCCTTTGCGAGTTTGTTCGGGTACTGCGCCGGGTTTACAAACTTCGGGCACCAGGAAATTTCCGCAGCCCTCGACGCCTTGCTTGATACCGGCAATGTCGTCCTCCATCGTCCTGCCGTTGACAGCCGGATTGGCGGTTCTCGATGCAGGCGGTGACTTCGCCGATGGCGTAATCGCCTACGAAGGTAATTGGCTCGGCGGGGAAACCTTCGTATCCTTCGACAGAAAGGCCGTCTCGCTTGTCGCCGGGCAGGGACAGCAGGCTAAGTTGCTGGCCTGATGCAGACACTACGACCGGGGTTTCTTCCACTGCGGTGACGATCTCCATCGCCGAGTGTTTAGCTCGCTACACCGTCTAAAATGGTAAACAAAGAGGAGAGGGCATTATGCCAATACTCCCTAGTTCCGCTCGACTCACCTTTGTGGCCGCAGCCACCTTGATCACTTGCTCCACGCACGCTTTCTGCCAAACCTCTCCCTGGGATTATGTTCCGAATCTGCCCTATACTGCGCGAGTGGTTATCACGGACGTGGAGACCCGAGCGGACGGTACTCCCGTGCAGAGCGAAACCAAGGTGTTCGAGGCTCGGGATTCCCAGGGGACAACGCGCAGGGAATCGTTCCTATCTGACCGTCCAGACCACCCGGCGAGCGTGACGCTATATGTTCCGCTGCATCGCCAGGTGATTGACCTCTTTCCTGAACAGAAGACGGCCCGGGTAATGACCTTTCCCGGCACGGGACCGCTTCCTACACATGGCCTAAGCCTCAACGCGGTAAAGACCACGACAGAGAGCCTTCCCGGAGTAACCATTCACGGGATTTATGCCGAGGGCTCGCGGACCACTCAGGAGTTACCATCCGGCGACGGCGGGCCGAACGTTGTGATTACGTCGGAGAAATGGGTTTCCCCCGAACTGAAGATCTTGATCATCGACAAATTCGCGAGCACCGGTTCGAGCGGCGACCAAATGACCTGGGAGATTCGGCAGCTTGACCGCGGTGAGCCCAATTCTGCACTCTTCGAGATTCCTCCAGACTACAAGATCGTGGAAGCGACAACCGGGCCTCGGTGAGCAGAGCAGCTTGATTCCTGCTGACGGCGGTCTTGCTCTGTGTGCCGGGAACCGTAGTCCTAGCGGCTTGTTGCAGAAAGTCTGTTACTACGAATGCGGCGTCGGATCTCACGATAGCTTACGCAGTGAAACTTTCTCCGGCCCGGGAAAATCTGCCGGTATGGGAATCGTGACAGCTCCAGTCGCAGCCCACTGCACACCACGTGCCAGCAAGGTTTGAAAGCCCACGCAATCAAGATTAATGGTTGATTCCCCTACCCAGGTATGGCCAAGCATGGTGGTATAGACGCGCCCTTTTCCGTAGCGCCGAACCCAATCCATCGGCTCGTTCTGGTTCGAGACAGGCGAGTGGGCGTAGGTAAGAATCGTCAAGCCTTCGGCAGGACCATGCTGCCCGTGGGTCAACTGCTCAGAAGGATGCATCCACACCCGAGGCATTCCAGCAGTAATTGGATGGTGAGTATCCCGGACGTGTATTTGAAAATCCATCCGCGCCGGATGGCCTGGCTCCAACCCCGTTCCTTTGGGGACGACCACGATCTTGTCGTCGTCGGAAACCGCCAGCCCCGGTCCGAATGATTTCGAACGCCAGCCTAACCCGATCATTTCGTTGTAAGCCTTCCATTTGAGAAAGGCATTGTTCGCCGCGTGGTAAACCACCAGGCCGCCCCCACCGCGGACAAACTTCTCCAGAGAGGCTTGCACGCCGGCAGGCCACTCGATTCCATCTTCGAGATGACCTCCATTGAAGTTGTTGATCACCACGTCGTAACCAGAGAAATCGGGATGCCAGGCATTCCACGCCTCGGGCGGAGCCCCTCGCGGCGGACTGGTGGAGACCTCAACGGTAAACAGTGCTGTCGCCGTCAGAATCTCAGTGATGGCACGCGTCGCCGTCGCCCAATCGTGATTGTTAATCCCATCGACGATCAGAACACGCAGCCGCGGCGCCTGGGCATGCATCGTTCGCAACGATATGGCCAGCAGCGCGAGGGAACGTAGTGTGAACTGCCTTCGAGAAATAGTCATGCTCTGCAATCTCAGCTTACTCCGCGATGGCAACAGCCGTTGGTGGGGGTCAAGCTTTTCGAAGCATGGCACGGATCGACACCGGGGTGATCGGTGATGGGCTCAGGCCAAGTCGTCGGATCGCTTCGCGGTTGATGTCTATGTCCGGCGTGGCGTATCCGCCACGTCGGTGCGAGCTGGATCGCCAGAAGAATTGATACTGCCGCGACCCCCGCCGCTCAGTTAAATAAGCAGATCACGAGAGAGCGCCGTCCTTCCATGGCGTATACGCCACGAGCTAGATAAATAAACCGAAAGTGTGGACATGTTCTTTAGCCTCCGCTCAGCGCAAATCTGCGCTGCGAAGGAGAAACTCCATGTTCAAGCAGGTTGCTCGCAACGTCACACTCGCCCTAACGCTGTTAGCTCTGGCTCCAGCGGCTCTAGCCATGCCGACTGGCGGCGATCCAGAGCCCATTGATCCTGGCGTTGTTCAAGTGATTCTCACGGTCTTGCAATTGGCATAGAATTGCTTTTGCAGTCGATACCTTGGAATGGCCGTCTTGACGGAGAGTTAGATGCATTTATCCGGTCTTGATCTCTTGTTTTGGGCGGCCAGTTTCCTAGGTCATCTGGCGCTACTGTTCGTGCTCTGCGAGCGGCATCGTGCCAGGCTATTCCCGTTTTTCACAGCACTCATCTCGACGAATATCGTCAGAACGATTGCGCTGTACTTAGTCATGCAGCACGGGACCAGGGCCAATTACTTTTACACCTACTGGTCTCTCACGGTACTCGACACAATTCTCCAATTTTGTGTCGCATACGAGATGGCGTCACACGTTTTCCGTCCTATGGGGGTGGTGTGGTCGTCCGACGTGCCGAAGAGCTTCATCTGGCTATTGGGTCTTAGCCTAGTCGTGGCCTCTGGTTTGACTTGGTTAGCAAGCCCGCCGACAAGGTTTCTAGTGCAGTCTATCGTGATCAAGGCAAACTTCTTCGCCGCAGCATGGATGAGTGAGCTCTTTGTAGGGGTGATGACTTTGTCCGTGCGTGTGAAACGGCCATGGAATACTCATGTCGCCGCGATCTCTAAGGGATTTGGAGTGTATTCGATGCTCGGTGTGATCATCGAATCCGGGCAAGCAAGCTTCGGCGTTGGTCAGAATACACGGGCCTACACTGATTTGTCCCATCTTCGAATAGCGGTCTACCTTGGTTGTGTCGTGTATTGGATTGTTACGCTCTGGCGCGATGCACCGCCATCTCAACAGTTGACCGAAGAGATGCGAGCACACTTATTGACCGTGCAGAGAAAGGTTCAATACGATCTTCTGAGCATTCGGTCGCGGAGAGATTTGTGAACACGCATACTGTGTACTTTCTCGTTATGACCGCGATCTTTCTCGCTGTTCTCATCGCGATCGCCGGACGTGACTATTATCGTGTACGCCGATCTCCTCAAGAAAGCTGGGAAAGTCTCATGCGAAGACTCATTTCGATAGACAGAGCGAACGTTGCCCGGATAGCACTCGACCTCCTCGAGGACTCGGTGCAATCCGGTAAGGACGAGCCCAGCACGGCAGTGGAGCCGTCAGACATTTTCCAGTTGATCGGGGGTCTCAAAGGTCTAGAGGTCTTGGAAAAAAACAGTCAGGTGCTGATCGAGATGGCGGCTTACCTTCAGCGGTCGTATCCGGAGGCTCTGATCATCGCGGAACAATTGCGTCAAAACGCAAGAGAGATTGAGTCGCATGTGGGAAGACTGAGAGGCGCGGCGCTCAATGGACACCTGGAGGCTAATTTCCCGTTCTATGGTCAACGAGCTATCGCGACCTATTACCTGATGACCCGCCAGTTGCTAAACCTCTATGCGCAAGGCAACGTCCCCATGCTAGCGGACTTGCAAAAAGCGCTTTAGTAACCGGTCGCCTTCACGTGCGGCCCTCCGTAACTAAGCGCATGAATACGGCAGCCACCTGGCCGATTACATCTATCTCTTCTCGAAACTTGAAGCGCTGACTGCGCGCCCGTGAAAAAGGATGCGGAATGAGGGTCAGCCAGACTGATTCTTTGTCGAGTTCGCACCAGCCGCAAACGTATCCATTTCGCGTGAGCAGAAAATAGATGGGCCGGTCAAACTCGTGGCTCAAATGTTTTCGCGAGGTGATGCTCGTTTTCTGCGAATCAATCAGCACCATGGAACCTCCTCGAATCATCGGATCAAGCATCTGATCGCGATGTCCAATGATGCCCCGTCGATACGGACTCGTCTCTAGCCCAGCGGCTAAAGGAAGAAGCGTCGTCTCTTCCGGGGCAGGATCGGAGCCGAAGCTGTCCGGCAACAGGTCCCGTGCCTGTTCGCCCAGCGGTCCCTCTGCTAATAGAAGTGTCGTATTGGGGCCCGCGAGCTGGTTGAAGCGGAGAAGCCCGCCATTCTCCGGTTGGCAGAAACCTAACATTTCCCCTGCTGGAATATTGTAGATGGCCGCCAGAACCAGTACTTTCGTTGCACTCAACTCGTGGTCTTCGCGTTCCACTCGACCGAGCCAACTTGCGGAGATCTGATATGAGGGACTTCCCCATTCTTGCGCTAGACGCAAGCTCCGTTCTTCCACGTCCAGCAGGGAAAGCCCCCACTGACAACGAATCGCGCGTAGCTTGGTGCCGACTCCTTTCATTAAAGACCTCCCAGAACTGCTGCCAAAGCGATTTCACAAGTGTAACTCGTTGCAATATAAAGGTGCGAAATGGATGATCGGGCCGCAGGTTAAACGTTGTGTGCGGAACACCGTGGCCACTCGCGCCGCAGGCCCTGGGCAGAACATTAGCCTCGAAGGGAACGCACGCGGCGATCGCGCGGGTGGCCGCCATCAGGTCGGCAGCCCAAGAACCTCGACAAACCGGCAGTCGCTCAACTCCGCCACCGCGATTCCCCTACCCAGGTATGGCCAAGCATGGTGGTATAGACGCGCCCTTTTCCGTAGCGCCGAACCCAATCCATCGGCTCGTTCTGGTTCGAGACAGGCGAATGGGCATAAGTAAGAATCGTCAAGCCTTCGGCAGGACCATGCTGCCCGTGGGTCAACTGCTCAGAAGGATGCATCCACACTCCGCGAAATCAGCTTATTCCCTGGAGCGCGATGGCTTTCTCCTGAAGTTCGAACTCCACGGCAACCGTATTGCCGCCGCTGATCACGACACCAATGTGCTCACCAGGGACAGCCCGATACTTCCCAGAAAGTATCGCTGCGAAAGCTGCCGCGCCTCCGGGTTCCGCAACTATCCGCAGCGTCTTCCATAAAGTTCTCTGTGCGGCCCGAATGTCGTCATCGCTGACAAGAACCACGCTATGGAGAAAGCCCTGCGCAATCGGAAATACCTGTTCACCGACGCGCCGGGGAGCAAGTGAGTCGGCGGCGATGCCGGCTGCCTCCGCATCGACCGGCCGGCCGGCGGCGAGCGCCTTGCTCATGGTGGGAGAATTCTCCGGCTCAACACCGACCACTTTGATGCGCTTCCCGTACCATGCAGCGATGCCGGCGATAAGGCCACCGCCCCCTACCGATGCAAGAACCGCGTCCAGTTTCGCTACTTGCTCCTCGAATTCCATACCCAATGTGGCTTGGCCGAGCAGTGTCTCGCGCTGATCGAAGGCGTGGATCGCCAAGGCTCCCGATCGAGCAAGCCATTCCTCACAGGCCGCTAACGCTTCCGCGTATGAGTCACCGCCAACCACTAGGTGCCCACCAAAATCTCGAATCCGTTGCAATTTCGCAGGCGAAGAGATGCGCGGCACAAAGATCCGGGCCGGAACTCCCATCTTCATGGCGGCGTAAGCAACTGCCGCCCCGTGATTGCCTCCCGAAGCAGCGCCAACCCCGCATTGGGGAATGGCCCGCATTCGTAGATTCGCAAATGCGCCTCGGGCCTTGAATGACCCGGCATGCTGTAGCAGCTCGAGCTTCAGGCTCAGTTGGATATCGCCCAACCCGAAATCTTCGCCGCTGACCTCGACCACGGGCGTACGGCGAATGTACGGGCGGGTGACCCTCTCTACCGCGATGATCTCGCTCCGGCTGATCGATGGCGTCAAGGTGCCCCCGGTGATATAGTTTAATTGTATCGGTACTTAGCTAATTAGCAATATGACAATTGCAGCAGCTGCACGCGCCCTCGCGAGTGAAAGAAGGGTTAAGATCCTGGAGTGGCTCAAGGATCCCGCGGCCCACTTCCGCCCCCAGGTGGACGGAGACCTCGTCAAGGATGGGGTCTGTGGAATACTCATTGCCAAGAAACTTGGCGTCAGCCAGCCCACGGCAAGTGAGCATCTAAAAATACTGAGCCAGACCGGCCTGCTCCAGACCAGGCGCATTAAGCAATGGACGTTCTACAAACGGGATGAAGCTCGCATCAAAGCCCTCAAAAAGCTCATTACCAGGGAGCTCTAAAGAGCCGGCCCTCCTAAGCCTAAAGAACATCCTACCGATAGATAGTATTTTACTTACGCAACATTTTGCGTCGACTGCCTGCCCGGATCGTCGAACGATAGCATCGATGCCTCCGATCGATACTATGTTGGCGCAATCGTTTCCGGGCTATCGGTCCACCGTGAGAATCAAAAGATATCGTCCATTAACCATAAGTAGGCATTACCCACCACATAACTGTGGACTAAAGATATCCAGTAATAACTCCGGAATCTAGTAGCTTGAACTTCTGGAGTAAATTTCAGTCCCGGTAAGTCCGGGCTGCTGCTGGTCGCTATTCGCGCTAAGATTCGACGAAGAGTCTCGTCTGCAGATCACACTTGACGCCGTGCGTCTATGACATTGCAGAACTCACAAGGAAACATTTGCAGAACGAGCAGGTTCTTGTGAAGAAAGCTCGACGCTCTCGCTGCATGCTAAACGTTTGCTGCTGAATGCATGACTATCCGACGACGAATGCCTCCCTCTCGCTTTGCAACGGCTGTGTTCCTCTGCGTGATATTCGCCGGCCCGTGCGCGCGTGCGCAGACAAGCTACACATGGCAGCAGGTGAAGGACAAATTCCAAGCCGCCAATCCAGCCTTGAAAGCAGACGCGCTTGGCGTCGACGAGCTGCGGGCCGAAGAAATCACCGCCTATCTCCGGCCGAATCCTCAGTTCAACTTCGCCATCGATGGAACTCAGTTTCCTCACAAGGCACCTTACCAACCTCTCGTTAGCGATCAGGAGCAAGGTACTTTCAGCTATCTCCACGAACGCCAGCACAAGCGGGAACTCCGTCGGGAGAGCGCGGTAGAAGGCACGCGCATCGGCCAGTCGCTGCACGAAGACCTGACGCGGAACATGGTCTTCGTGTTGCGCAGCGCCTTTGTGCAAACCCTTCAAGCCAAGCAGGTGCTGGATCTGGCAAAAGCCGATCTGGAGTACTACGACAAGATTATCGATATCAGCAGAAACCGGTTGCGCGCCGGTGACCTCGCGCAGATCGACTTCGATCGCATCGAGCTACTACGGGTGCAATACGAGTCGGAACTGCAGACCGCGATTGTCAATCTGCGCACGGCAAAGATCCAATTGCTGCAACTACTGAACGACCGCACGCCTGTCGACCAGTTCGACGTGAGTGGCCCCTTTGACTTTTCCGGCACGCTAAAGCCCGTCGAGGACTTCCGGCAGATCGCGCTCGATACGCGTCCCGACCTCCGCGCGGCGCTGCAGACCATTGAGCAATCGAAGACCAATTACAAGCTGGCGGTGTCTAACGGTTCCACCGACCCCACGTACAGTCTATGGTGGACGCACAATCCCTCGTTTAACAACATAAGTCCTGGCGAAGATACCCTCGGCGGCAGCTTCAACATACCGTTGCGCATCTTCGACCGCAATCAGGGCGAGAAGAAGCGGACGCTGATCGACATCGACCGCAGCAACCAGTTGACCGATGCCGCGCGGGCGCAGGTCTTCAGCGATGTCGACACCTCCTACGAAGAGGTGCGCAGCAACATCGCCTTGCTGCAACCCTACAAGGACAAATACAGAGACCAGGCGACTCGGGTGCGGGATACGGTCACCTACGCCTACCTTCATGGCGGAGCGTCACTGATGGACTTTCTGAACGCACAAAGCGATTACCGCGTCGTGCAGCTGGCGTATGCCCAACTCATCGGCGCGTACCTAACCGCTGTCGGCCAGCTCAATCTTGCTGTAGGACGTGAGGTAATCCAATGACAAATAAGTCAGCCTTTCAAACGATCGGATACCTCACCCTTTGCCTTTCTTTATCCGCGTGTGAGAACAAGTTCAACCCGAGTGACGGCGCTCCTCCTTCGCCCCAAGCGGTAACCACCGGCGATATGAGCCTGGTCACGGTCGATAAGCCCGATCAGTTTCCAGTTGTTGCGGCAGGCAGGATCGACGCCCCTGCCGAGTTGCAGGTCACAGGCGCGGTCTATCCCGATATTGCGCGCGAGGTGCCCGTGATTTCCCTTGCCAGTGGCCGCGTAGTGGACATCAAGGCCCGGCTTGACGACTACGTGAAGAAAGGCCAACTCCTCCTGAAGGTGCAGAGTCCTGACATTACCAATGCGTTTGACGTTTATCTGAAGGCGGTCAACGATGAGCAGCTTACCAACAAGGCCTACGTGCGCGCCAAGGACCTCTACGAGCATGGCGCCATTTCCCTCGGCATGCTGGAGCAGGCAGAGGACTCCGAGAGGGATAACCAGGCAGACCTGACCGCTGCAGAGGAGCAGTTGCGGACCCTTGGTATCGACAAGAATGACCCCCACAGCGTGGTTCCGGTGTACGCGCCCATCTCCGGCGTCATTGTTGCTCAGAACGTCACCATCGCAGCTGCCGCGGGTGTTAACTTTTCCGGGTCATCGACGGCCTTCACCATCGCGGATCTTTCTGTAGTCTGGATCGTTTGCGATGTCTACGAGAACGACATCCCAAAGCTGCAGCTGGGGCAGCATGCGGATATCAGGCTCAATGCCTATCCCGGCAGAGTTTTGAGCGGCCACATTAGCGACATCGGTCCGGTGCTCGATCCCAGCATTCGCACAGCCAAGGTGCGCATCGAGGTGCAGAATCCCGGCATTCTGAAATTGGGGATGTTTGTTACTGCCACATTCGAGAGCAAGACCAAACAGACCTTTGCGGTCGTTCCTGCTGCCGCCATTTTGCACCTGCATGACCGCGAGTGGGTCTTTGTCCCTGCCGGTGGAAACCAATTCCGGCGCGTCGAAATTCACGGCGGTCGCATGCTGGACGGAAACCGGCAAGAGGTCCTGTCGGGCATTAATCCCGCGCAACAGGTCGTTTCCAACGTTCTCCAGCTCGAGGCGACGTTGGAGGCCCAATGATCAGAGCTCTCGTAGACTTTGCGCTTCGAAGCCGCTTCCTCATTCTGGCGATTGCGATTCTGCTTTTTATCTGGGGAGCGATCTCATTTCATAATCTGCCCGTCGATGCCTATCCTGACGTTGCGGATAATTATGTCAACGTAATTACCCAGTGGCCAGGGCATTCGGCCGAGGACATCGAAAAGCAGATTACGGTTCCAACTGAGATTCAGATGGCGGGAATCCCAGACCTGATGAATGTGCGCTCTTTCAGTCTGGCTGGTATCTCCAGCCTCATGATGAACTTCAATGATTCCTCAAACAACAACTGGAATCGTGAACGCGTACTGGAACGGCTCGGCATGGTCACGCTCCCTGCGGGACTCGTGCCACAACTGCAGACGGACTGGAGCCCTGCTGGGCAAATCTACTGGTACACCCTTGAAAGCAAGAATCCGAGTATCGATGTCATGGAGCAAAAGTCGGTCGAAGACTGGACACTCCAGAAGCAATTCAAGAATGTTCCTGGAATTGTTGACGTCGCCAGCTTTGGTGGCCTGACCAAGGAATACCAGATTCGTCTCGATCCGGACAAGCTCGTCTCCTATGGCTTAAGCATTGCCCAAATCGAGCAGCAGTTGGCCATCAACAACGCCAACGCGGGCGGCAGTTTCATTGTGGCCGGGGCTCAGCAGATCAACGTCCAGGCGGCAGGTCTGATTGAGAACGTACAGCAGATTGAAGAGACGGTAGTCAAGACCCAGGCTGGTACGGCCTTGCGCATCAAAGACATCGCCGTGGTTGAACAGGGTCCCAAGATCCGGCTGGGACAGATTTCAAAGACCTATCGGGCTGAGAATGGCAAGCTAATTGACAATCCAGATGTGGTCGAAGGCACGGTGCTGCTGCAAAAAGGCGGCAACGCTGATCCGGCACTGAAAGGAATCGAGGCCAAAGTCAAGGAGTTGAATGACCACATTCTACCCAAGGGCGTGAAGGTTGTGCCCTTCCTTGACCGCAGCGATCTGATTCATCTGACGACACACACGGTGTTGCACAACCTGACCGAGGGCATCGTGCTGGTTGTCATCATTCTGATGCTGTTCCTGGGCAATGTGCGTGGCGCAGTCATTGTTGCGCTGACCATTCCCTTCTCACTGCTGTTTGCCTCGATCTGTCTTGACCTCAAAGGTATTCCTGCGAACCTGCTCTCGCTAGGCGCTCTGGACTTTGGCATGGTCGTTGACGGCTCGGTGGTGATGATCGAAAACATCGTCCGCCATTTGAATCGTCGGGGTGATGGCACCGAGAGCGTGCAGGACAAGATTCGCGACGCAGCACACGAGGTCCAGCGACCCGTGTTCTATGCCATCGGCATCATTATCACCGCCTACCTTCCCATCTTTACCCTGCAAGCCGTCGAAGGCCGGCTGTTCAAGCCAATGGCGTGGACAGTTGCTTTTGCCCTTCTGGGGGCACTGACCTTCTCCATGGTCATCGCTCCCGTGCTGGCCAGCTTCCTGTTCCGCAAAGGCGCGCAGGAATGGAAGAACCCGGTGATGCAGTTCCTTATCGTGCGCTACCGGAGAGGCGTGACCTGGGCCATTCATCATCGTGGATTCACGGTCGGCGTTGGTGTTGCGGGGTTTGTACTCGCAGTCTTCCTCTTGTACAGCGGCATCATTGGTTCTGAATTTCTGCCCCATCTCGATGAAGGCGCGCTGTGGGTGCGCGGTACCCTTGCTCCATCCACGGGCCCCGACGAGAGTTTGGCAATCTCCAACAAGGCTCGCCTTGCGTTGTCCAGCTTCCCAGAGGTTACCGAGGTGGTGGATCAGATTGGCCGCCCCGATGACGGTACAGACTGGACGGGTTTTTTTAATACGGAATATTTTGTCAATCTGACGCCAAAGGAGAAGTGGCGTCCGGTCTTTCACAAGGACAAAGATGCTCTGATTGCCTCGATGAATCAACAGCTGGAGAAGATTCCGGGGGTGATCTGGGGTTTCTCGCAGCCGATCGAAGACAACATGGAAGAGGCAGTCAGCGGCGTCAAGGGCGAGTTGTCGCTCAAGATCTACGGGGATGACTTCAAGACGCTGGAGCAGAAGGGCAATGACGCGGTCAGCGTCATGAGCAAGATCAATGGGGTGAAGGATCTTGGACTATTCCGCATCATTGGTCAGCCAAATCTTACCTTCGCCGTGGATCGGCGGGCTGCAGCGCGCTTTGGCATCAACGTTGCCGATGTTCAAGACGCGATTCAGACGGCGGTTGGTGGAGGCATTCTCAGCGAGGTCCTGATAGGAGAAGCACAGTTTGACCTTGTGCTGCGTTATCAGAAACCCTATCGCGATACCAAAGAAGCGATCGCGAATGTGCGTTTGCTGTCGCCATCGGGTGAACGCGTTTCGCTCGCGCAGCTGACCAGGATGGGTACGACGGATGGTGCAGAAGAAATCTATCGCGAGGGCGAGCAGCGGTATATTGCAGTGAAGTACAGCGTGCGCGATCGTGATCTGGGAAGCACCGTCGAAGAAGCGATTGCCAAGGTAAACAAGCAGGTTCCTCTACCCATCGGCTATCACTATGTGTGGGCCGGCGAGTACCAGAGCAAGCAGCGTGCTGATAAGCGGCTTGCAATTATTGTGCCGATAACGATTCTGTTGATCTACATCATTCTGTACATGATGTTCAAGTCGGTCAAGTGGGCGACCTTGATCATGATCAACGTGGCGCTGGCGCGTGTGGGTGGCTTGCTGGCGCTGTTATTCACGCATACCAACATCAGCGTTTCGTCCAGCGTAGGCTTCCTCGCCCTGTTTGGCGTGTCCGTGCAGACCGGCGTGATCATGCTCGAATACATCAATCAGCTTCGCGTGCGCGGCCACTCCATCGAAGAATCAGCCGTGGAAGGGGCGGTGCTCAGGCTGCGCCCGATCATGATGACCATGCTGGTCGCGACTCTAGGACTGCTTCCGGCTGCGATGTCCCACGGTATCGGCTCGGATTCGCAACGGCCCTTCGCCATCGTGATCGTCGGCGGCCTGATCTCCGATCTGGTCATGAGCATTTTTCTACTTCCGACTCTTTATGTCTGGCTTGCCGGCAAAAACGATGTACTTCCTACTCCGGAAACGGAGTTTGAGAACTAAGCTCTCCGGTCGGCCCAGGAAGAAATGGATGAAAGGAAAGCGCAAGGTGCCGGGCACCCCCGCCACTCCGGAGGGACAGGAGGTCAGGTTTCTGCTTGTCGGCAGCTACGATGAATTCGAAGATAAAGTAACCCGCCGCATTTTCCACGTAACCCATCCTTGGATTGCTCATCGATCCGCTAGCCTCCTCGGCGCGCTCGCGTGCTTGCAGTCCCACAACATCGACGTTGTCCTGCTGGGTCACAATTTCCGGGATGAGGAATTGGACCTCTTTGTCGGCGACGCGCGCAGAAGCGGATTTGAAGGCCTTATCCTGCGCGTCGCAACCGCAAAAGCAAGCCGTTCTCCTTCTTCTGGCCCTTCTTCCATCGAGAGATTTCCCGACCATCCGATGCATCCCGCGCGCATCGCAGAGAACGTGCGCCAGCAAAGCGAAGAGTGGAAGCGTCCCATTTCGTTTACGCCAAGGCAACGCGCCGTCTTGACGCACGTCTCTGAGGGCTGGACTAACCAACAAATTGCCAGCCAACTGAAATGTTCGGAAGGAGCGGTAAAGGCTATCCTGCAGGAGCTGTTCCGGAAACTCAAAGTCAGGAAAAGGTCGCAGATTGTCCGTGTGGCGTTCGAGAGAGGTCTGATCGATATCGCTAGAAAGGCCGGGGGGCCGTGGTACCAGGCAAGAGCGACAGATGATCCTCTGCCATTGGAAGCAACCGTGCCGAGCCGGGAGCCGCTTCATGTTGGAGACTTCATTATCGACGTCGCGATGCATCGAGTTTGGGTTCGTGGAGTTGAAACACACCTCACCCCAAGCGAATTTCAGCTGCTATGGATTTTTGCCACGTACTCCGAGAAGCTAATAAGGGGTAGCAGCCTGCGCGAGATGTTCTGGCGAAATCCTACCGCCAGGCAGAGCGACCTCCGGGTTCTCGTGGGTACGCTTCGCGCCAAGATCGAGGTGAGCAAAACCCCGCGGTACGTGGTTACCGAGCGCTATCTTGGTTATCGCTTCATTCCCTCGCCGTCCTGACGCCAAGGATTGCCTATCTGTGCGTATTTTTCGGTTAACCGATTCATTTGAACAGTTGCTTCCCGACACCCATTTCCAATCATATTCTGCTAAAAGTTGAACTTCGCCGCAATCTGACCGATGCGTGGCGATGCAGCGCTGGTGACTTGTCCAAAAGAAGAGCTGGTGAAGTTGCCGTTCACCGAGCTAGCTCCATCGAATTGCGTATGGTTGAATGTGTTGAAGGTCTCCAGCCGCAATTCCAGCGATTTGGACTCGGTAAACGGAATAGTCTTCAGCAGAGCAAGGTCCCAGTTGTCAATTCCCGGTCCATAGAAGAAGCGGCGCTTCGCGTCGCCCGGCGACCCTAGAGGTGCAACCTGAAATAGCGATGTGTTGAAGTAGGGGTTCCCGTTCCTCGGGTTGTGATTGATCTGGAGCGGGCCGGGGGCAACGTCGGGCAGGTCTACGCCCACGCCATTCACTCCATTGTTGCCCGCGCCGATCAGGCTATTGTCGTTGAAATCAAACAGCGTGACCGGAACACCCGTGCTGAATCGTGTGATCCCCGTAAGCGCCCACCCCTTGCTCAGGCGATTCGCCTTAAGCATCTGATCGAATGGCAAACTATACCGGTAGCTGGCGACAAAGCTGTGGCGCAGATCGAAAGAACTGATGGAACGCCGAAGGTTGTAGTTGTAAGGATAAAGCTGCTCCTGGAAGCTCGATGCGTCGTCAATGGATTTTCCATAGGTATATCCACCCAGCAAAATTGCCCGCTTACCGGAGTAATTCACCGTAACCTGGAGCGAGTTGTAAGCGGAATTGCCATAATTATAGAAATACGCAGTGCTTCCAATAGCGTTGCCAAATGGCGCGCGAGTGCCATTGATGACCGTGCCATTGTTCTTCGTATATATCTCGTTTTCGCCAAAGGGACCACATGTTGGCGATCCGGGAGCAACCTGGCTGGTTTGGCTCACACTCAAGCAGAGTGCTGGATTTCCCGGATTGGCTGACAACAGCGTGATTAGGTGATGTCCTTCGCTCCCCGTGTAGTTGACGGTCAGCACCACGCTTGAGGTTAACTGGCGCTGCAGAGCCAGGTAATAATTCTCGGAATAAGGAGTTCGATTCTTGTAGTAATACGAATCGACGCCATTGATGGGTTCATACTGTGCCCAATCAACCTGGTATGGCTGTTTAGGGCTTGCACTATACGGAACAGCAGCCACAGGGAAAGGCTGCGCATACTGCGTTCCGGTTTGCGCGCCGATGAAGGGTTTTTCAAACAACGGCGGCTCGGTGCTCACATAGGTGAGTCCCCAAGGAGAGTCGCCTGTGGCAAACGACAACGTAGCACCTTCGATTGCGGTAAAGTAGCGTCCGAAGCCGGCGCGAATACTGGATTTTCCCGGCTCCCCAAGGAGCCGATGAAAGACCGTACCGCTCGCGTTGGGGGAATATGCCACACCAATGCGCGGCGAGAAATCATTCAATGGAGTCTGTGCAACGGTTGAGGGAACTCCAGGGTCGCCTGGAAAAACCAGGCCTGTAGGAGCCCCCGGGAACTTCTCTGAATTTTCTCCGGGAATCAATGCCGCGGTTTGCCCATGCTGTTCCGACCATGGACGCATGTACTCCCAACGCAAACCATAATTGATGACAACATTGGGCCGGGCTTTCCAACTGTCTTGTGCGAACAGACCAACATAGCTTGAGTCATCTCCGAAAGGGGGTGTATACCCTTGAACAAATTGGCTGGGAACCCCGAGCAGGAAGTCTGCGAAGTCATACCCGGTTTGATCGCCGTAGAAATTGAATTGCCCGTTGGACTGCAGATTGACTACTTGCTTGACATGATCTTTATGCGCGTCCGCACCAACCTTGATGGTATGGTTTCCCATCACACGTGAGAATGTGTCGGACGCTTCGTAACTATTGTTGATCTGCAGAACCGTAAACGGGGAGGCTCCAATCGTGTAGTTGTTGAAATTCACCGAGACCACGCCTTCCTGCGTGGGAAGCTGGGGAAGGAATCCTCCTTGGCTGACAGGAGCGAATCCCTGTTCCGCTGTGCTGACGCCTAGCCCGCCCTGCGGTTGTCCAAGATTATTTGCATTCCTCAGATAGCTGATGTGCGCCTCATTGACCATCTTGTCGCCAAAACTCTTGATGTCGCTCAAAGCAACCAGCTGCGCCAGGCCGTTGGACAGAGTACCGAATCCCGGTACATTCGCTCCCCCTTGAGAAGTCGCGTAGGGGTTGTTGAGGTTGTACCCGTCGATGAAGTAGTAGGCCGAAATATTGCCGTAGTGCGTGTTAGCGTCCACGCGGGCTGAACCCTTGTCATCGATCAGCCCCTCGTTGTAAGCTGCGGTCTGAAAATAAGGGCCGGCATTGGTCAGTCCAGTGGGTTGAGGGATGTATTGCAAAAGGTATTTCGCGGGCGCCGACCAGGCGCTCTGCGGAATAACCCCGTTCGGGAACACACATTCTGAGGTCGATGTGCACCCAGTCGTGTAGTACGGTTTGCCCACCGCGACGGGATACCCCAGACGTTGACTGAGCTGGCTCGCGAAGTAAGCATCACTCACGGTTCCGTTGAAGGCGGTCGCGTCAGAGAGATTTCCACTTCGGTCTTGAGTGCTGGGCACGGGAATCTGTGCTGTCTCAATCCCCTGAACATTTCGGTTGCCCTGATAATCAGTGAAAAAGAAGACCTTGTCATGTCGAACCGGGCCGCCCAGCGTTCCACCAAACTGATTTTGAATATAGGTTGGCCGCGTAGCGTCGAAGAACCCCCTCGCGTCCAGATCGGTGTTTCGCAGAAACTCAAACAGAGACCCATGCAGTTGATTTGTGCCGGCTTTGGTAACAACGTTCACCAGGCCGCCGCTGTAGTTGCCATATTCCGCGTCCGAGTTTGTGGTCAAAATTCGGAATTCCGCGATTGAATCCAAGTTCGGTATCACCGCGGCCGCTGATGCTATGCCTTCGACCACGCTTGCCCCATTCAGAACAAAGCCATTTGCGCTTTCCCGCTGACCGCTGATCGAAAATTGTCCCGGATCGAGACCTCCGGAGGGCGCGGTTGCCGTGGCAAAGCTGCCTCCAGAGGAACCACTTTGCGAGGCACTTGTACTGATGGGAGTGACACCGGACTGCACCGAAAGAAGATCGGTATAGCTGCGGCCATTGAGCGGAACGGAGGTAATCTTCTCGGTTCCTAGTGTCTCCCCAAGTTCGGTCTCGGCAGTCTCGACCTGCAATTCCGAGTCGCTCACTGTTACAGTCTGCGTCTGATCTCCCACCGTCAAGGTTAGATCCTGCTCGACCACGCTGTGAATGTTGATCACCAGCCCGTCGTGCTCGACAGGGTTGAATCCGGCCGCGTGCACCGCCAGGGTATACGTGCCAACCGGAACCAGGGGAAAGGTATAGGCGCCCGTCGAATCAGTCTTTGTGTTCTGCGCAACCCCTGTCGATTTGCTGGTCAGATCGACTTCAGCATTCGGAACCACGGCTCCCGTCTGGTCCTTAACACTTCCCATCACTTTCCCGCCGTCTGCTGCATACGCGGCGGTTGGCATGAGGGTCGATAGAACCAGAGAAAACCAGACAAGGGCGAAGAATCTACAAGCCTTTGCCATTCCACGAATAAAATTGCTTTGAACCAATGCGCCGATCATGATGGGCCTCCGGGGGGGGCGGTGGCGTGGCTATGTAAATGACCTAAGAAACCTATTCCAAGCGAACAGGGAGTCGCGGATCTCGCCAACGCGTGAGCACCCAAGGAGAGCGTGACCTGAAAAACCTCTTCTGAGAAGCCGCTATTTGGGTCACAAGGCGTGATCTTTTCCCGCAACCGATGATCCAACAGTTGTCTTGGTTGACTCTGTTTCACTTATCCGTCGGTCTAATCGGAAGATTGTCTGAACGGTCGGCTGACGTGCATCTTTTGCTGCAGAGGCGGTCGCGCAAAGTGCAGTAAAGTCGTATCGAGGTTAGTGGAGAGGCAGTAACCCTCTATGGACATTTTGTCGATCTACACCCGCGCCACCCGGCGGTTCTTACTTCTGGCCGCGGCCGTGCTGGTGGCGGCGATCGCCTTCACCGACTGGTTCACAAAGCCTTACATTTCAATCGGCTTCTTGTATCTTTTCCCGATCATGCTGATCAGTGGGATCCTTCCCCGCTGGCAGATTGTGGGTGTAGCTCTCCTCTGCTCCGTCCTGCAAGAGGTATTCAGTAATCTTCCGTCGAGCGAAGCGATCGTGCGGTTGATTCTCTCCTCTGCGGGCTTTGTTGGAATCGGGTTATTCGTCTTCGAGTCGGCGCGAAACCGGCGTATTGCTATGCAGCACCTGGAAGAGGTTGAGGGACAAATACGATTGCGCCAGGAGGCAGAAGAACACCTTCGTGTGCTGGTAGAGAGCAGCCCTGCGGCGATTCTCACCATCGATTCAAATGGTGAGATCCTGCTGGCAAACCAGGCAGCACAAGAGATGCTGGCGTCTGGACAAGAAGAGCTGAAATCCCAGGCAATTCAAAGGTATCTGCCTGCGTTGCTGATTGCTGCGCGCGCAAAGCATTCCCAGCCCTTCAGGACAACCATGCAATGTTGCGGGCAACGGGCGGACGGGGAGCCTTTCCTCGCTGGTATATGGTTTGCGACCTACAACACCCACTCAGGAAGCCGCCTGGCAGCCATCATCGTCGATCTCTCCGAAGATCTCGTTCATCGCGAAGATCTCAGCCTGGAATACCTCTTGAAAAACGCGCGCATTGTAATGAGTGCGGTTTCCCATGAGATCAGGAACCTCTCAGGAACGGCTCGGGTCATGTACAAAAATCTTACCCGGGTAAGCGCGCTGCAGGGAAACGAGGACTTTGAGGCTCTGGGGACGCTTATTCACGGAATGGAGAGGCTATCGGATCTCGACCTCGTTCGCTCTGCCGATCAGGGAAGGCAAGCCGTCGAGTCAGGTTCGGTTCTCGGCGAGGTGAGAATTCTGGTTGAATCTGCTTGCCGCGATTCATTCGTTAAGCTCTGTTGGAAGACCGAAGGGCCTCTGCCAACCGTCTGGGCGGATCGATACGGAGTGATCCAGGTGTTTCTAAACCTGGTCAAGAACAGCCTTCGAGCCATGGAGGATTCGAGCGACCGGCGGTTAACGGTGGAGGCAACGAGCAATGGCGAGCTTTTCATTGTTCGTATTCACGACACTGGTCCGGGAATAACAAATCCACAAGACCTGTTCCAGCCATTCCAACAGGGCGCTGCAGCAAGTGGACTTGGCTTGTACGTGTCGCAGGCAATTATGAGGAACTTTGGCGGGGACCTCGTCTTCGAACCTCGCGATCAGGGGTGTTGCTTTGTCATCACGATGCAAACCGCCTGAGCTAGCCACAAACAGGGGCTTTTCCCACAACTGGATCGTTCCTCAGGGGACGCCCAACCACTGCTCGGGGTACTTCTCCAAAGTGACGCGGACCAGTTGACTCCGGGTACGTACGCCAGTTTTCGCAAAGAGTTGGTGGAGTGCTGTTTTCACGCCGCTCTCCGATAGGTCAAGCTTCACTGCTATTTCCTTGTTGGAAAGACCTTCAAAAACGCCCAGCAATACCGCGCGTTCGCGCGGAGTCAGGGAGGGCTGAGCCCGTTGCTCTTCAGCCCTGCGGCTGGCGCCTTCGATCAGTGGCTTAACAGTGCGCCAATCCAGCCATGGCTGTCCGGTCATGACCTTTTGAATCGCCTCGACCAGTTCCGCGGGAGGCGCTTGTTTTAACAGGATTCCTGATACTCCTCGCTCCAGCACATTGAGGAGGGTGGTACTCGCCATACCAGCAGTTACCATCAGGATTTGACCCTTGAATCCGTTTGCCCTGGCCTTATCAACAAAGAGCATCCCATGCTCGCCACTAAGATTGTAGTCAAGCAGGACTACGTCGAACACTTCCTGTTCAAGTAGGGACAGGGCCTCCTGGACCCGGCCACAGGTATGCACTGTACCAAAGCCTGGCTCAGCCTGTAACAGTCGGCTGACACTCTCTCGAAAGAGAGCATGGTCATCTACAAGTAGAACGCGGGTTCCCTGCTCCATGGTAGCAATGGTTCGGCTGCACAAATCACGACGAATCTATAGCCACCATCAGGATGCCGTAGATTGGCTGTCCGCGCTTATATCTTTCGTTTGGCCGATTGATTTGGATTTATGGAGGTGGTTTCTCACCCAGACTCTTTAGGCCCTGAGGTACGCTTTTCACGACATCTCGGGCGCAATCGAAACTCAATTTGACCGGCGGAACCGCAAAGACGCACCTCAGTGGCTACAGCCCCGCATACTCCTTCTTTGCCTGGGCCATGGTCGCCAAATCGCCATCGGCGTTCTTCCACTCAGTCAAGAAGCGCTCATACGCTGCCTTTGCGCTCGCCTTGTCTCCGCCCATCGCATACGCCCGTCCCAGCCCCAGCAGCCCCAGCGCATAGTTATTCAGGGGGAACGGAATGTTGTTTACGCTCGTATAGCTGGCGCCCTTATATTTCGTCGCGATCTTGAAGGCCGCAATGGCATTCCCCGCATCGTGCAATTGCAGATAGGCCAGCCCGCGCAGATAGGGTCCCGGCGACACCAAGTCAAAGGCCTGGCTCTTCGCCAGCAGATCCAGCGCCTTCTGCGCGTCTCCCGCCTCGGAGCGCCACATACGCCCGCGCCTGGGGGACGTATACCTGCTGCACCAGCGTGTCGTCGGGATACTTCTTCTCCAGCGCATCCAGCGCCGGCAGCGCCAGCTTTCCCTCTCCGCAGAATGCCTGCGTCGCGGCCACGGCAATCTGCGTCTGCTTGCTCTTGTCCACCGCCAGCGCCTGCTTCACCGCAGCCTCCGGGTTCTGACACTGCCCCACCGGCCATCCAATATAAGCCGCGTTCAGCAAAAACCCTGCCTGCGCGTCCGGCGCCTTCGCCTCCCCGGCCTGCCCGGCGGCTCCGCTGCAGGGTTGCCGCAGCCGCCCGGAACTGTCCCCACTGTGCCTGAATGTTTCCCCATTGTCCCGTCAGCTGGAACTGATCCGGGCGTCCAGCTCCCTCTGCCAGAATTCTTTGGATGCCTGCCGTATCTCCGGTCGCCCCATACAGCGCCATCTGGTACGCCAGCAGGTCAGTGCCGTTTAACCGCAGCTGGTTTGCCTTGGCCACATACTTTCGCGCTTCATCGTATTGGTCGATCGCCGTATAGCTCGAAATCAGATCGGACAGCGCGATCGCTTGATCCGGCTGCAGCGTCAGTGCCTTCAGCAGAACTTCCCGCGCCTCCTCCGGCTGCCCGTCTTCCGAGTAGAAGACGCCCAGGTTGACGTAGTTGTCTATCTGCAGCGGATACTCCTGTACCGCCACCTGCAGCGTCTCGACGGCCTTGTCCAGGTCTCCCTTCACCTCGGCGTAATAGTGGCCCTCAATGTAGAGCCGCTCCCGCTCGCTCACGTCCCCGCTCAGCTCGTGCGCCTTGGTGAAATACTCCATGGCTTTACCGTTCTGCCCGCTGTTCAGATAGATCACGCCCAGCCGCGCCCACGCCATGGCCAGCTTCGGGTCCAGCGCCAGGGCCCGCTTGTAGTGGTCCACGGCCTCGGGAATGTCGTTGCCCTTGGAATGCGCTTCATCCCCCAGCGCATAGGCGCGAAACGCCTCCAGCGACGGCGTCGTTGCCTGCCCAAACGGCGTATTCAGCTTCTGAATGCTGGCCAGGCTCTCCCCCAGCTGGGCCCGCATCTGGGCCGCGGCCTGGTTCAGTGCGTCGAGCACCTTCTCCTTGCTCGCCGCCTGGGTCTGCACGCTGGCAATCTGGTCCCCGGTGGCTGTGTTCTGCGCCGACAGGGTGATGATGTAATCGCTCCCCAGGTTGGCAATCGTCCCGGTGAGGATGGCCTTGATGCCCTCGCGCTCCCCAATCTCCCGCGCGATCGCCGGGGTGATGGCATCATCCGGCTTCTTGCCCAGATACTGCAGGCTCTGCCGCAGGTGCCGCGGGCTCACAATGTCCAGCACCGGAGATTGCCCCAGCTGCACCCCCAGCGCCTGGTTCAGCGTGGTCTCAAAGACCGGGTCGCCGGTGTTGTTCACAAAGTCGGCCACAATGATGGCGTTCTTCGCCGCCGCGGCCGGGGACGGTCCGGTTGCAGGAGCTGTCGCCGTTCCCGCTGTACCTGCGGCCCGGTACTTCCACCACGCGAATGCTCCAGCCAGCAGCAGCACGATCAGCGCCGCGGCCACCAGCAGCGGCATCCGGCGGCCCGCGCTTGTTTCCGCGCTCCGCACATCCTGCGCCGCAGGAGGTGCATCGGCCGGCGCCGCAGCATGCGTTCCACTCGCCGCTGCCGTCGCCTTCCCGCTGGACCCGATGGGAAGCCTGCGCATCAAACGCCTCCAGGTCCTGCAACAACTCCTCCGCGGTTTGGTACCTCTGCTCCTTCTCCTTGGCCAGCAGCCTGGCGACGATGCCATCCAGCTCTGCCGGCATCGCCGGATTCACCGTGCTCACCGGCGCCGGATCCCTGGTCAGCAGCGCGGCAAACACCTCCGCTGTGCTCTGCCCGGCAAACGGCTTGGCGCCGGTCGCCATCTCATAGATCACCACTCCCAGAGAGAACAGGTCCGTCCGCGCGTCCAGCGGCTCGCCCTTCGCCTGCTCGGGCGACATGTACGCCACCGTCCCCAGGGTCGAGCCCGGGCTGGTCAGGTCACCCGGCACGGTGCCGGTTCCGGCCGATGTGGCCAGCCCGCCAAAGGTCGCCGCCTGGCTGGACTCCTGCAGATCGCCGCCCTGCTGCTTGGCCAGGCCGAAATCGAGGATCTTGATCTGCTTCGGTCCCCGCGTCCCCTCGTTCACAAAGATGTTCGCCGGCTTGATGTCCCGGTGAACGATGCCCTGGGCATGCGCCGTCGCCAACGCTGCCGCCGCTTGCCGGCTATAGGTAACTACTTCAGTTGCAGAGAGCGGTCCCCGCCGCAGGGCTTCCCTGAGCGTCTCCCCGCGCAGCAGCTCCATCACCAGGTAGGGACGGCCGCCTTGCTCGCCAATGTCATAGATGGTGCAGATATTGGGGTGGTTCAGAACGCTGGCCGATTGCGCCTCGCGCAGAAACCGCCGGTGGGAGAGGCCCGGGGCCGTGACCGTCCCGATGGCCCGCGCTCCCATTCCCGGGCGACGTGCTGCCGCTGCCGAAGGCCTCCGCCAGGTAGCGGTCAGAGACCAGCTTGATCGCCACTTCGCGCCCCAGCCGCGTGTCCTGCGCCCGGTAGACATCGCCCATGCCCCCGGAGCCAATCTGTTCCAGGATCTTGTAGGGTCCGAACTGTGTGCCTTGCGATATCGTCATGCGCCCCAGGCAGAAACGACAGCAGAGATGGAGGTTGCCCGCAGTGTATCAGCGTCCGCCGCGTCCCGCCACGCTATGATTTCCCCCGGCAAAATGAGTTTTTTGGGGAGTTGGAAAGCCGTCCATGAACAGCGTGCAGCCGGGGACTCCAGCCGCTCACCACAGTGTGAGCAAAATTACGGTTGACGCGCGCACGAAATGGATAGATCATGGCTGCATTTCATTCGCTCCTTCGGGATCGGACGATCCGCTTTTTATTTGCAATCGTCGCGATTATCAAGGTCGCTGCCCGATTTGCGGCCCAACCGCAAGTTAACTGTCCGACCGGGAGGCCCCTGATGAACGGCAGCCTACGCGCTCTTGCCCTGCTCCTTCTTGCCACTCCGTTAGCGAGTTTCGCCGATCAACTGATCCCGGCCGGATCTTTGCTACAGTGCACCGTGTCGGAGCCCAAACTCTCCTCGAAAACGGCCGCGATCGGCGACCCCGTTCTATGCCAGGTCAGCCACGTAGAACTCTATGGCCGCTCTGTCTTCCCGACCGGAAGTTATCTGGTTGGCCATTTCGAAGATTACAAAGATCCCGGTCATTTCGTCGGCAAAGGCTGGATGGAGCTCAAGTTCGATCGCATGACGCTGCCGGCGGACGAGGTGATCCCGGTCTCCGCCAAAGTGGTTTACGTGCCACATTATCCGGTTGACCGGGACGGCAGGATCCACGGCAACGGTCATCCCGTGCGAGATACGGTGGAATGGCTGATCCCTGTGCTTTGGCCCATCGATCTCATCAACCTACCGCGGCGCGGACCGAGGCCGACCCTCAAAGCGGAGACGCGCCTTACCCTCAAGATGATGGACGACCTCGTCGTCCCCGACACCGCGCCCACAATGCGTGACCAATATGGGTTCTCGCAGCGCGCGCCTGTTTCCTATTCAGCTCCGCCGCCGCAACTGGCGCCGGTAGCGCCCCAGCCCCAGCCCACTACTTACGTTGCCCCTCCCCCGCCTCCGGTGCAGCAGCCCATCGCAGCGTTACCACCGCCTATCGTTCTCGTCCTGCGCAGCGGCTATAGCCTATACGCAGCCAAATATTGGTACGATGCGGGTGGCCGGGTCCAGTACATCGCTCCCAACGGAACGCGCTACTACATAGCGATCCAGCAGCTGGATTTCAACGCCACCATCGAAGCCAATCGGCGAAACGGTCTCAGCTTCACGGTACCGGTCACCGTCGGCTACCCGGGGTACTAAGCGCGCGGAAAAAACACCCTCCATTTAGGGCACGGCTTTAGCCGTGCCCTAAATGTGCTGTGGGCTCGACGGCTTTAGCCGTTGGGGTACGGCTTTTCCGTGTAGTTCCGTGAAGGTACAAGGCTGGAAAAGCGTACCTCAGGGGCTAAACGGTCTGCGTGAGAACTCGGATTATCCAGCCCCGAACCCGGATTTCCTGCACGCAGCGTTGGACGGGACCGCGTGTGCGCCTTTCTGTAAGGAAAGGCGCATGAAGTTTGTCAAAGCCACCAAGTTCCACAGGAAATCCGGGGAAAGGGGCGGCCTGAACTTAGCCCAGGACGCAGTCCGAAGGACGGAGTCCTGGGTTGGGCGGTGAGAGATGAATAGTCCCGCAGGGACGGCTGAAACGGGTGGGAATGAATTCAGCCGTCCCTGCGGGACTTGCCGAATTGCTGCAAGGTGTCCCAGGACTAACGTCCTGGGCTAAGTTCAGGCAGACCTGTCCAAATTAGGCTTTTAACCAAAGGGACGAATTGGGATTACTCCTGACTCAGGCGCACAAATCGCATTAACCGCAGGTCCCTCCACTACGCTCCCCCGGACTTCCTGTGGAGGTTGGTGGCTTCGGCGAACTTCATGCGCCTTTCCTTACTGAAAGGCGCACACGCGGCCTTGTCCAGTGCTGCGTGGCAGGAAATCCGGGTGCGCTCCGGTCGGGATGACAAATTTGTTGCAAAATCGGCAGTTGTCATGAGAAATCATCGACTTCAAAACAAATTTGTCATCCCGACCGGAGCGCAGCGTAGTGGAGGGACCTGCGGTTAAGGCTTACTTCCAACTGGATCCAAAATAGGCAACCTGATTTGATGGTGGCCGAGCTCTCCTTAATGGAATCAACTGACTAACTGCGCAAACGCGCCGGCTTTCTCGCTAATTTGGACAGCTCTGAAGTTCAGGTCGCCCCATCGGGGCTGGATTCGCGAATCCCAGTTCTCACGCACCCTCTACAGCCCCGCATACTCCTTCTTAGCCTGGGCCATCACCGCCAATTCGGGATCGGCGTTCTTCCACTCCGCAAAGAAGTGGTCGTACGCGGCCTTCGCATTCACCTTATCCCCAGCCATCGCATACGCCCGTCCCACCCCCAGCAGCCCCAGCGCATAGCTATTCAAGGGAAACGGCATGTCGTTTGCGTTGGTAAAGCTGGCGCCTTTATATTTGGTTGCGATCTTGAAGGCCGCAATGGCATTGCCCGCGTCGTGCAATTGCAGATAGGCCAGCCCGCGCAGATAGGGTCCTGGCGATGACTGGTCGAAAGCCTGCCCCTTGGCGAGCAGATCCAGCGCCTTCCGCGCTTCTCCTGCCTGGATTGCGATATACGCCCGCGCCTGGGGCACGCATACCTGTTGCACCAGCGTGTCGTCGGGATACTTCTTCTCCAGCACATCCAGCGCGGGCAACGCCGGCTTGCCTTCTCCGCAGAACGCCCGGGTTGCGGCCGCGGCAATCTGCGTCGCCTTGCTCTTGTCCCCTGCCAGCGCCTGCTTCACCGCACCCTGCGGGTCCTGGCACTGTTCCGCCGGCCAGCCAATATAAGCCGCATTGAGCAAAAACAGTGCCCGCGCATCCGGCGCCTTCGCGTCCCCGGCCTGACTGGCAGCCTGCTGCAGCGCCGCCGCGGCCGCCTGGAACTGTCCCCACTGCGCCTGGATATTTCCCCATTGTCCCGTGAGCTGGAACTGATCCGGACGTCCGGTCCCCTCCGCCAGAATTCTTTGTATGGCCGCCGTATCTCCAGTGGCCCCATACAGCGACATATCGTTCCCCAGCAGGTCGGTGCCATTGATGCCCAGCTGGCTTGCCTTCGCGATATAGTTGCGCGCTTTATCGAACTCGTCCAACGACGTATAGACCAAGAGTGCGTTGGTCAGCGCGAGCGCTTCATCGGGCTGCATAGCCAGCCCCTTCAGCAGAACTTGCTCTGCCTTTTCCGGCGCTTTTCCCTTATAGAGATCTCCCAGGTTCACATAGTTGTCTATCTCCAGCGGATACTCCTGCACCGCCACTTGCAGCGTCTCCACTGCTTTGTCCAGGTCTCCCAATACCGTGGCGTAGTAGTGGCCCTCAATATAGAGCCGTTCGCGCTCGCTCACATTCCCGCTCAACTCGTGCGCCTTGGTGAAATACTCCATGGCTTTGCCTGTCTGCCCGCTGTTCAGGTAGATCACACCTAGGCGCGACCACGCCATCGCCAGCTTTGGGTCCAACGCCAGGGCCCGTTTGTAATGATCCTCAGCCTCGGGAATGTCGCTGTCCCTGGCATGCGCTTCATCTCCCAGCGCATAGGCACGAAACGCCTCCAGCGACGGCGTCGTTGCCTGGCCAAACGGCGCATTCAGCTTCTGAATGCTGTCCAGGCTCTCCCCCAGCCTGGCTCGCATCTGGGCCGCAGCCTCGTTCAACGCATCCAGCACCTTCTCCTCACCGGACGCCTGGGTCTGCACGCTGGCAATCTCGTCGCCGGTGGCTGTTTTCTGCGCAGACAGAGTAATGATGTAATTGCCCCCCAGCTTGGCAATCGTGCCGGTAAGGATAGCTTTGATGGCCTCGCGCTGGCCGATCTCTCGCGCAATCGCCGGCGTGATTGCATCATCCGGCTTCTTACCGAGATACTGCAGGCTTTGCCGCAGGTGCTGCGAGCTCGCAATATCCAACACCGGAGACTGCCCCAGCTGTACCGCCAACGCCTGGTTCAAGGTGGTCTGAAAGACCGGGTCGCCAGTCTGGTTCACAAAGTCCGCCACAATGATGGCATTCTTCGTTGCCGCCGGGGCGGGCGCGGTTGCAGGAGTGGTTGCGTTTCCCGGTTTACCTGCGGGCCGATGCTTCCACCACGCAAATCCTCCAGCCAGCAGCAGGATCACCACGCCGGCCAGCAGCAGCGGGGTGCGGCGGCTTTTTGCCGCGCTCGGCAAATCCTGCACTGCGGGAGGCGGTTCGATCGGGGGCGCGGTGTGGATTCCACTCGAAGTCGCACTCCCACCCGACCAATGAGAAATCTGGGCATCCAGCCTCTCCAGGTCCTGAATCACCTGTTCTGCGGTTTGGTACCTCTGCTCCTTTTCCTTGGCCAGCAGCCGGGCGACAATGCCATCCAGTTCCGCCGGCATCGCCCGGTTCACCAAGCTCACCGGCCCCGGCTCCTTGGTCACCAGCGGTCCAAACGGCTTGGTACCGGTGGCCATCTCATACATCACCACGCCCAGAGAGAACAGATCCGTGCGCGCATCCAGCGGCTCGCCCTTGGCTTGCTCGGGCGACATGTAGGCCGCTGTCCCCGGCGTCACGCCCGCGACGGTAAGGTCAGCGGGCACCGCGGCGGCGCCGGGCGCCAGGCTGGCAAACGCCGTCGCATCCTGCAAATCAACGCCCTGCTTCTTGGCCAGCCCGAAATCGAGGACCTTGATCTGCTTCACCCCGCGGGCGCCCTCGTGGACAAAAATGTTCGCCGGCTTGATGTCCCGGTGAATGATGCCCTGGGCGTGGGCCGCCGCCAGCGCTGCCGCCACCTGCCGGCTGTACGCAACTACATCGGTTGCAGACAGGGGGCCGCGCCACAACGCCTCCTTGAGTGTCTCGCCGCGCAGCAGCTCCATTACCAGGTAGGGCCCGCCGGCCTGCTCGCCAATGTCATAGATGGTGCAGATATTGGGGTGGTTCAGGGAGCTTGCCGATTGCGCCTCGCGCATAAAGCGCCGGTGCGAGAGGGTTCCGAGAGCGGTGGCCGTCGCGATCGGCACCGATGTTCCCGCTGAGGTTCCCGCGGAAGTGCTCCCGCTACCGAAGGCCTCGGCCAGGTAGCGGTCGGATACCAGCTTGATCGCAACCTCGCGTCCCAGGCGCGTATCCTGCGCCCGGTAAACATCGCCCATGCCCCCGGAGCCGATCTGGTCCAGGATCCGGTAAGGTCCGAACTGTGTGCCTTGCGGTATCGTCATATGCCTCAGGCAATAAAACGACAGCAGCGGATGGAGGTTCCCCAGAGTGTATCAGCGTCCGCCGCCTGCCGCTACGCGTACCACAGCGGCTATAGCGCCGCATACTCCTTCTTAGCCTGGGCCATCACCGCTAATCCGGCGTCGGCGTTCTTCCACTCGGTAAAGAAGCGCTCATACGCCGCCTTCGCGTTCGCCTTGTCTCCAGCCATAACGTACGCCCGTCCCAGTCCCAGGAATCCCAACGCATAGTTATTCAAGGGGACTGGAATGCCGCTTTCGTTGGTATAGGCCGCCCCCTTATATTTGGTAGTTATCTTGAAGGCCGCGGTGGCATTCCCCGCATCATGCAGCAGCAGATACGCCAACCCTCGCAGATACGGCCCCGGGGATATCAGGTCAAAGGCCTGGCTCTTCCCCAGCAGATCCAGAGCCTTTTGTGCGTCTCCTGCCTGGAGCGCCACATACGCCCGCCCCTGCGGTACCAATAGCTGTTGCACCAGCGTATCTTCGGCGTACTTCTTCTCCAGCACATCCAATTCAGCAAGCGCCAGCTTTTCCTCTCCGCAGAAGGCGTGCGTCGCCGCAACGGCAATCTGCGTTGGCTTGCTCTTGTCCAGCGCCAGCGCCTGCCTCACTGCGGTCTCCGCGTTCTGGCACTGCCCCAACGGCCAGCCGATATAAGCCTCGTTCAACACAAACCCTGCCTGCGCGTCTGGCGTCTTCGCTTCCCCGGCCTGTACGGCAGCTTGATGCAGGGTTGCCGCAGCCGCCCGGAACTGCCCCCACTCTGCCTGGATATTCCCCCAGGTTTCTGTCAGCATGGACTGATCCGGGCGTCCAGCTCCCTGCGCCAGAATCTTTTGAATGCCCGCGGTATCTCCAGTGGCCCCATACAGCGACATTTCGTACGACAGCATGTCCGTGCCGTTCAAGCCCAGCTGGCTTGCCCTCGCCATATACTTGCGCGCGTCGTCATATTGGTCCAGCACCGTGTAACCCGTAATTACATCGGACAGCATCGCCGCCTCGTCCGGCTGAATCTCCTGTCCCTTCAGCAGAAGCACCTGCCCCTGCTCCGGCTTCCCCTCTGACATATAGGTAGCGCCCAGGTTGACGTAATTGTCTATCTGCAACGGATACTCCTGCACCGCCACCTGCAGCGTCTCGATAGCCTTATCCAGGTCTCCTGTCACCTCGGCATAATAGTGGCCCTCGATGTAGAGCCGTTCCCGCTCGCTCACGTCACCGCTCAGCTCGTGCGCCTTGGAGAAATACTCCACCGCTTTGCCGGTCTGGCCGCCGTTCAGATAGATGACGCCCAGCCGCGCCCATGCCATCGCCAGCTTCGGGTCGAGCGCGAGGGCTCGCTTGTAGTGGTCCTCCGCCTCAGGAATGTCATTGCCCCTGGCATGCGCTTCATCCCCCAGCGCGTAGGCGCGAAACGCCTCCAGCGATGGTGTCGTTGCCTGGCCAAACGGCGTATTCAGTTTCTGAATGCTCGCCAGGCTTTCCCCGAGCTTGGCCCGCATCTGGGCCGCGGCCTGGTTCAGTGCGTCCAGCACCTTCTCCTTGCTCGCTGCCTGGGTCTGCACGCTGGCGATCTGGTCGCCGGTGGCTGTGTTCTGCGCCGACAGGGTGATGATGTAATCGGTCCCCAAATTCGCAATCGTCCCGGTGAGTATGGCCTTGATGCCCTCGCGCTCCCCAATCTCCCGCGCGACTTCCGGCGTGATGGCCTCGTCCGGCTTCTTGCCGAGATACTGCAGGCTCTGCCGCAGGTGCCGCGAGCTCACAATATCCAGCACCGGAGACTGCCCCAGCTGCACCCCCAACGCCTGGTTCAGCGTGGTCTGAAAGACCGGATCGCCGGTATTGTTCACAAAATCGGCCACGATGATGGCGTTCTTCGCCGCCGCCGAGGACGGTCCGGTCGCAACACCTGTCGCCGTTTCTGGTGTACCCGCGGCCCGGTGCTTCCACCAGGCAAATGCCCCAGCCAGCAGCAGCAGCACGATCAGGCCTGCGGCCACCAGCGGAGTGCGGCGGCCCCGCGTTGTTTCCGCGCTGGGCAAATTCTGCACCGGAGGGCGCTGCTCGGCGGGCGCTGTGCCGTGGGTTCCACTCGCTGCCTTAATCGTCCCGCTGCCGCCGTGGGAGGGTTGGGCATCGACCGCCTCCAGGTCCTGCAGCACCTGCTCCGCAGTCTGATACCGCTGCTCCTTCTCCTTGACCAGCAGCTTGGCGACAATCCCATCCAGCTCTGCCGGCATGACCGGATTCACCGTGCTCACCGGCGCCGGCTCCTTGGTCAGCAGCGCCACAAACAGCTCTGCCGTGCTTTGCCCGGCAAACGGCTTGACCCCGGTCGCCATCTCGTAGATCACCACTCCCAGGGAGAAAAGGTCCGTCCGTGCGTCCAACGGCTCCCCCTTTGCCTGCTCGGGGGACATGTACGCCACCGTGCCCAGGGTGGATCCTGGGCTGGTGAGGTCGGGGTTGGCCAGCGCTGGGCCGGTACCGGCCGAGGTCGGCTGGCCGCCAAAGGTTGCCATCTGGCTGGACTCCTGCCCTTCACCGCCCTGCTGCTTGGCCAGGCCGAAATCGAGGATCTTGATCTGCTTGAGCCCGCGCGCCCCCTCGTTCACATAAATGTTCGCCGGCTTGATATCCCGGTGCACGATGCCCTGGGCATGCGCCGCCGCCAGCGCAGCCGCCGCCTGCCGGCTATAGGTAACTACTTCGGTTGCTGACAGCGGCCCGTGCCGCAGCGCTTCCCTGAGCGTCTCGCCGCGCAGAAGCTCCATCACCAGGTAGGGCCGGCCGCCCTGTTCGCCGATGTCGTGGATGGTGCAGATGTTGGGGTGGTTCAGAACGCTGGACGATTGCGCCTCGCGCAGAAACCGCCGGTGGGAGAGGCCGGGAGCCGTGGCCGTACCGATGGCGCGCGCTGGCATTCCCGGCGCTGTGCTTCCGCTGCCGAAGGCCTCCGCCAAGTACCGGTCGGAGACCAGCTTGATGGCCACTTCGCGTCCCAGCCGCGTGTCCTGCGCGCGGTAGACATCGCCCATACCGCCGGAGCCAATCTGTTCCAGGATCCGATAGGGGCCGAACTGTGTGCCTTGCGGTATCGTCATGCGCCCCGGGTGAGAAAACGACAGCAGAGGATGGACTGGGTTGCCCGCAGTGTATCAGTGTCCGCCCACTCCAGGCACCCTGTCATTTCGGGCGCAGTCCTTTGCTCCATCCACCCGAACCAAATCTTGGGGTGGCCCATTCAAGCCTTCTTTTGCCTTGAGTGGGGTTGTTGGACCCACCGATCCCACATTTGTGAAGTAGTCCTCAGGGGGTTCGTATAAGCTTGCGGCAGTTCTCAACGCTTCGTCTCTAGTAGCAATACACACGATCCAATAATGGCCAGGATTGCTGACAGTGCTGCGCCCGCGAGTGCCACGTTCCCGGTCAGTCCGGAAGGCACGACGAAGGGCCGGTAGACGGATTGAGGAAGCTGAAAGATCCCCCACAGCAGGAAAACCATGGAATATACCGCGCCAAGCGCGCCGGCAATGAGAAACGGCCGGCGAGTGGCTCGCTGCAGCGCGACCTCACGCCGCCTGGTCTGGGCGCGGCGCCAGATCAGGCCGGCCGGCGGAAGATCGAGCACCCGTTTCGCCTTTGCGGCATCCTCCTGCAGCGACGCCGCAATCAGCTCGGTTTGCGTGCAGTGCGCGCAATCCCGCAGATGAGCGCGCAACCAGGAGGACCACAATCCGTTGCGCGTGGCTTCGATAACCTGCTGCTCTCTCTCACACTTCATGAACGGCTCTCTCCTTTCGTCCCAGCAAATCCGCCGCCCTCTGCCGCGCCCGAAACAGCAGAATGCGAACGCTCATGGAGCGCAATCCAGTGGACTTGGCGATTTCGCTGTGTGTCATGCCCTCAACATAAGCTAACCAAAGCAGCTGGCGCTCCCTGGGCTTGAGCTGCTGCATCAGATCGCGAACGTCGATCTGAGTATCGAGATCCCGTTCGAAGCTGATTTCCGAAGGTTCGGACCATCTCCTATCCTCGCCCTTGCGCCATCGGTCGTGAAGCAGATTGGTCGCGATGCGGAACAGGTAGGGCTTGGCCTCCGCGGTCTCCACATTGCCCAGTTTGGCGGTCAGGAAACGGCAGTAGGTCTCTTGCAGAAGATCGTTTGCCACGTCCGGGCTTCCGGACAGGCGCGCGATATACGCCCACAGCGGTTTCGCTGTGGCAGCGTAGAGCGCGTGGAATGTTTGCTCGTCCATCCCTGACGACTCCCTCATTGCAAGGCCAATTGCCTGCTTACCGGTTCAAGAGACCAAAGGAGCGTGAGAGGAAGTAGGAGACGGCCGCTGCCACGCCGAATCCGAGCCCAAGGGCGAGGGCGAGCGTACCAAAAACGAGCGGCCCTTCGTCGCCGATATTCCACGCGTGGAGGCGCAACAACCCCAATCCAAAAAAGATGAATACAATTCCTGCCTGGACCCCTTTAAGAATCTGGGTGTATGGGGTACTTCGGTCCATGTCAAAGCTCTTGACGAACTGCCGCCCCGCATCGCTCTGAGCGTAGCCCAGGAGAGCATCGGGAGAATCGAATCGTTGTACCAGCCTGCCTTGGATATCCGCCTGGAGCTGGGCCATTTTGTAGCGGCGAATGGAAGAAAAGAGCAGCCACGCGATCCAGCTGATGGTGGAAAAGACCGCGAGTATCGGTATAGTGTCCGGACCCATGTGTATCCCTCCGTTTGCATCTTCACTCCATAAAACGCTCCAGGAGCTGGATGGTTAACAGAGAGTACGCAGATTCTCGACAAAATGATCCCGCTTCACGGAATGCGCGAGTTTTCGGGTAGTCACAGCGGGATGCTTTGTATCAGGGCACGACTTTAGTCGGGCCATTGAGGCCCAACAAAGATCTGGGCTTCTAGAGTCTGCGTGAGAACCCGTCGTTGCTAAATTCTGTCCTCACTACGGACCAAAGGGTGCCCCATATCTCGCTCGTTTTTCGCGAGATGTGGGAGAAGGTCGCCCTCGATTGGCATATTTCGATGCTCCAAGAGCTAAAGGGGAGGAGCGACCTTCTCCCACATCTCGCGAAAAACGAGCGAGATATGGGGCACCCTTTGGTCCGTGGTGAGGAGAAATCCCAAAGTACGTTGCTGAGTGCCGTTTTCACGCAGACTCTTTTAGCCCCTGGGTTTTTTCCTTGCCAGGGTAAAGGTAGCAGGGGCTGAAGCCCAATTCTCATCCATTCCTTTACGGCCCGACTGAAGTCGTGCCCTGATACGCGGATACCGAGGGATAGACAGACGCTGCTACCCGCGGGAGCCGCGATACAAAGCCAATACACAGCATTCGAGGAAGCTTCACAGGTGAATCTTTTCTTCCTGGGTGACCCCGGAAAACTTCGCCAGCAGGTCGCTTAACTCCCGGTTGCCGAATGGTTTCGCGATGTAGTCATCCATTCCTGCTTGCAGGCACCGCTCTCGATCGCCTTGCATCGCATGCGCCGTCATGGCGATCACCAGCTGGCGCCCATCGGTTCTCTGTTCCCGCGCCCGGATGGCGGCGGTGGCCTCGAAGCCGTCCATCTCCGGCATCTGCACATCCATGAACACGATGTCGAACTTCTCCTGATCGAGAGCCGCCAGAGCTTCCCGCCCATTCACGGCCACGGTCACGTGGTGCCCCTGTTTTTCCAGCAGTCGGGCGGCAACCTTCTGGTTGACAACATTATCCTCCGCCAACAAAATCCGCAGCTTCTTGCTCTCTCGCAGTGCGGGCGCTGACGGCGGCGGCGCTGCGGCAATGGCTTGCGCGGCGGGCGCGGCAAGAGCGCGCACGATAGCCTCGAACAACTCCGCCCGGCCGACCGGCTTGGTGAGGCATTGCATCACCCCTAATTCCCTGGCGCGCGCCCCGTCGCCGCGCTGCCCAGCCGACGTCAGCATAATGATCTCTGCGCTCCCCGCAAGCGCCGGCGATTCGCGAATCCGCACCACCAAAGCAAAGCCATCCATCTCTGGCATGTTTGTATCCGTCAAGATCACCGAAAAAGCGCGCTCCGCCTCCTTCAGGCACTGCAAAGCGGCGAGCCCACTCGCCGCCAGCGTCGGCCTCGTGCCCCAACGCGTTAGCATCTCCTCAAGGATCCGTCGGTTGGTGGCGTTGTCGTCCACCACCAGGACGCTCAGACCGGCCAACGCGGGCAACCCGATTTCTGGCGTTTTCACCACCCCCGCACCATGCCGCAGCATCGCCGTAAAGTGAAATGAGCTGCCCTGCCCCGGCGCGCTCTCCACCCAGATCCGGCCGCCCATCATCTCCACCAGCCGCGAGGAGATCGTCAGCCCAAGACCGGTGCCGCCAAACTTGCGCGCCGTCGAGCCATCCGCTTGAGAAAAAGCTTCAAAGATGAGCTTCTGTTTTTCCAGCGGAATTCCCACTCCTGTATCGCGCACCACCAAGTGCAGCCCAACCGCCTCTTCGGTAAGCGAATCCACCGCCACGCTCAGACCCACTTCACCGTGCTCGGTAAACTTGATGGCGTTGCCGACCAAATTGATGATGATTTGCCGCAGCCTGCTCGCGTCGCCTGCCACCTGTTCCGGCACTTCGGGCCGAATCTCGCAGGTCAGCTCCAGGCTTTTTTGCGAGGCCCGGAAAGCCAGCGCTTTGATGGTCAGCGCGATACACTCCCGCAGATCGAAGTCGATGCTCTCCAGTTCAAACTTGCCCGCTTCGATTTTCGAAAAGTCCAAAATGTCATTGATGATGGTCAGCAGCGCATCGGCGGAGGACTTGACCAGGCTGGCGAATTCCCACTGTTCGGCGTTCAACCCGGTATCCAGCAGCATCTCCGTCATGCCCAGCACGCCATTCATCGGCGTGCGAATTTCGTGGCTCATGTTGGCCAGAAACTCGCTCTTGGCCCGGTTCGCGTTCTCCGCCGCTTCTTTCGCCTCCTTCAGCTCCTGGTCGGCGCGCCGGCGTTCCGTGACATCGCGAAATCCCCACACCCGCCCCACATTTTTCCCCCCCACGGACTGCGCTTCCGAATGGCTCTCAAATACGCGCCCATCCTTGAACTCGATCACGTCATCCGTCTCGCTGCGCGTGGCCGCGTGCGCTGCCATGACCCTGGCTAGAAATGACACTGGGTCCTTGATTTGCGGCGCCACAAAACTGAGCAGCGGACTGAGCACGCGCAGTCTTAGATTGTCCTCCGGGACCGCCCACATGGCTGCGAATTTCTGATTATGCGCGGCGACTCCGCCGGCTGAGTCCACCACCAGGATTCCGTCCGCTGTGGACTCCAGCGTGGCGCGGATGGTTTCCGTGCGCTCTTGCACGCGCCGCTTCAGAGCCGCCACCCACAGCGTGCCGAACAAAATGACCAGCAGACAGATCGCCAGCAACGCCAGGATTCGGCCCGCCGTCCACCACGTCGGCCTTTGCAGCACCAGCACATCCTGCGACGAGCGCAGCAGCACGCGAAACGATTTCGGCTGCGCCGCTCCCTGCCGCTGCGCCGACAAATATTTATCCACTTCCATCGCGCAAATTCCAGTGAGTTCCAGCTCGCTGCCTGGCCGCCACGAGGATATTTCCGCGGCGCTTGTGCCGCCGGGCAATACCGCGAAAAAAAGCATTCCTCCGGACGACATCACTAGCGTGGGATCTGACGAGGTTAAATCCTGGTTCACCAACTTGCCCGCGATGCGAATGAGCTGGCCGTCATGCTCGCCTTTCAGCGCATCCTGCGCCGTGACCAATGCGGCAGCCACGGTTGGCCCGCCGTTCTCTGGCCGGAACACCGCGTCCTCGAGCATCAGCGAGTACTCGCCCATCGCCGGAAAACCCACTACATCCACCACGTCGCCAAGCCTCAGCGGAGTTTTTTCCAACGTTGGGACGAAGACGCCCTGCGGCCCATCCTGTATGTAGATCCACCTCCCGGGCCATTGCAGCGTAACCCGTCCTTTCACCCGCACCCGATGCGCCCCCGGCCCGCCCGGCGCGAACTGCAGCAATGTGCTGCTCGCACGCACCGGCAATAAGAAGGGATTGGGCTGGGCCGGCTCCTCGATCCGCACCGCGGCCAGCGACGGGAACAGTAACCGCGCCCCAACCATTTGCCGGCGCTGGTTATAAAGCGGGGCGGCGTTAGCGTGCATCACCACGGTCGCATCGACAAGACGATCGTAGTCGGCTCCGGCCTCCAGAGTCGTGACTGCGCGAATGATCCCGTCGCCCAACGCCAGAGTGAGCGTCACGTTGTGCGCCGAGCGCGTTACCGAGTGCACCACCCCCTTGACTTCCACCCAATCACCGTCGTAGGCGCCAGTCATTAATTCCGCGAGGGTTCTGCGCACGGGCCCGAATGGCACCGGGGCCTCCCCGACGGCCTGTACACTCGACGCGATCACAATAGGCGCGTAGTTTCCCGGATCACTCACGCCGGTAACCTCCACCAGCGTGCCTAGCTTTATGGGAAGCACCGGCCGTGGTGGAACCAGGGCTACGATGCACCCGGTTGTGTCGCAGCCAAAAATTGCTCCAACTTTGGTATCGGCGTCGGGATCGTAATACGTGACCACCAAACGCAGATGTTCGGTGTAACCTCGGCTGGCTTCCTCAACTGGCAAATCGTGCGCCGCCGCAGCCGTGGTCAGCGTGGTCAGCGCTTGCGGCGCTGCGCCAGGCTGCTGCCCAGTGGCGCTCAGCGCCGGGCAAAACAGCAGCGCCGCCACAAAAAGCGTACGAGAGCCGCGTAATATAGGCGGACGCCAGCAGTGCGCGGCGTGCATCGCTGCCTCATTCCCGATTCCCAATTTGAAACAGAGCTCCGCGGATTGCCACCAATGGGGCCAGCCTAGGCACCTACCCACGCTCGCGTCATCGGCATTACGACGCTCCACCTTTAGCGCTTAGCGGGAAAAACACAGAGGTTTGACTAGAACCTCGTGCAAAGTCCATTTCTGGTAAGTTGCCCGGCGCCGTGACCCAACTCGTTCAATTTACTCAAAACCCCGTCTCGGCAACTTAACTTCCAGCTAGCGATCCGCCCAGAACCAGACCGATAGCTCATTTATCCCAGGCGGCTTCCTAATCCAAAGTTATTACTACTTTTCCCCGAGGGTGTCCTTCTTCCTGATATCGCATAGCCTCAGGGACCTCATTCAAGCTGTAGCACCTGTCGATCACTGGTGCTACCTTACCGGTCGCCAGCAGCTCGCCCAGGATAGTCAGGTCTTCTTTGTTCGGTTTTGCCAGGAACGTGACCAGCTTCTGGCTCCCCATCCGCGACAGCACAAGCATTTGGATCATACGAGCCAGAATCCCGACCGCGCCCACGTCCACCGGTGGTCCAACTCCAACGTATATCCCCCTGGGATTCAAGACGCGCCCGTATGCTGACAGCGAATGGTTGGCATAACAGTCGAAAATCAGGTCGTAATGCTGCCCACTTTTTGTGAAATCCTCGTCGGTGTAATCAATCACCTGATCTGCGCCGATGGAGCGGATCATTCCCACATTACCGGTGCTGGATACCCCAGTCACATCCGCGCCTAACGACTTGGCTATCTGCACAGCGAACGTACCCACCCCTCCACCTGCACCGTGAATCAAGACTTTCTGCCCCGCCTGAATATGCCCCTTGTCGCGAAGCCCCTGCATCGCAGTGAGTGCCGCCACGGGTACAGAAGCCGCTTGCTCAAACGTCACGCTATTTGGCTTCAGGGCCAATGTCGACTCGTGAGCACACACATACTCGGCAAAGGAACCCTGGGTGTGAACCCAAACTCTGACACCCGAATGCTGCGGGCTGCTGATACACACCCCGAAGACCTCGTCGCCGGGTTTGAACTGCGTTACGTTCCTGCCAACCGCTTCAACCAGGCCAGCCACGTCAACGCCTAGCCGGCCGGGCTGCATGACCTCTGGTTTGCGCAGCCCGAACAAGATGCGAAAGATGTACGGCACGCCCTTCAGTTCCCCACGGTCCAATGGATTGACGGAAGCCGCGCGGACTTTTATCAAAACTTCATCATCCCCGGGGACAGGCTTCTCAAGATCTTCACATTGAAGAACATCGGGTGAACCGTAGTTGTGGTAAACGATAGCTTTCATGAAATCCCTAGCCTTACGACGACTGAATATACTTGCGCAAGGTCATCTGATGACGATGCCGAGCTTCTATAGTCCCATGGACCGGAAATTCTTAGACCCGAGCGCTCACCACCGGAACCATCCATACTGCGTATCCATGCGGGTCGCGGATATTGGCGATCATCTGATCGAAATAAGCGATCGCCGACTCGCGCGTGATTGCCGTCAGCTCGCCGATCGGCTCAACATAGCCGTCGCGCCAAGCTTCGAGGATGGCCGCGAATGTTTCGCGCGGGACGCGCACTGTATCCACGACGATATAGTCCACCTTGATATCGTCGAGAGCCATGGCGGCCAGCGTTCCGAAGATATTGCGGCCGATGAACAGGTCGGTACCGGTTGCGGCTCCGAAGGCGGCCGGGACCACATGCCAGAAATCCCGCGGATCGGGCGTTGCAGGCTGAAAGTGAAGCATTCCGTAATCCTCCGCAATCAGGTGCAGATGACCTCCACGTCGTGTAACCCGCACGAGCTCCTCGATCACAGGTGCGGCGTGCGGAATGGAATGCAGGACGTGACGGCAAACCGTTAGATCGAAGCTATGGGCAGGGGCGTGAAGCTCAAACACGCTCTGGTGTTCGAACGCCAGCCGGGGCGCCAGGTCTGCATAGCGTGATCGCGCAAGATCGAGGTGCTGATCGATGATGTCGACTCCGAGTACCCGGGCGCTGGGAAAGAGCGAGGCCAGTCGCGACGCTCCTTCGCCGGTGCCGCAGCCGGCGTCGAGGATGCTGGCATCGGCCGGGAGAGCATAGCGGCGAAGCAATGGGATCTCCTGCGGCCAGATCGCCCGTGCCTGTGCATCCAATCCTCGCACCATGGACTCATCAGCCATCTGCGTGGCCTGCGGGTTCAGATCGGTCATGATGTTATCTCCAGTCGCGCGCACCGGGGTCCTACTCTGCCGCCGCGCCGGTGCTAGCGCGTGTTCACGGCGAGCCAGGGCATTGGCTACTCAGCCTTCCCCACGGACCGTTCCTTGTATGTCTTCTGGAAGAGGTAGAAGGCCTGCTTCTTCTGGCCGTCCTCGGCGATCAGCCCTTTGCGGTTGAACCCGTCCTGCAACTTGGGAATGTTGCGTCCGGGAGAGCGAAAATCCATCAGGATCCAGGGAACGAGACCGCGCACCTGGGGAATTTTGTTGATCATGACGAACTGGTGCTCGTACACGTTCACCTGTTGCTCCTCGGCCCAGCGCTGGTCTTTGCCGCCATGGTTGCCCTGCTTGGCTTCCGCCCCGAACTCCGAGATGAGGATCGGTTTCTGAGGAAGCGCCCAGTGAATATTGTCGGCAGCTTCAGGACGCATATCGTACCAGCCAATGTATTCGTTCTGGCCAACCACATCCAGCGCACTCACCAAAGGGTCATCCTGTACCATTTCGTTGCCATTGGGGTGAGGACCGATGAGCGCCGAGGTGATCGGGCGGGTGGAATCGAGCCGGCGCGCTTCGTTGGCCAGGTTGGTGAGGAACTGGGTGCGGACGGGGTTGTTCGGCGTCTCGTTGGAAACCGACCATAGGATGACGGAGGCTTTGTTGCGGTCGCGCCGGATCATCTCGTTCAGCATGAAGGTGGCCTTCGCATAGACCTCCGGCTTGTCGAAGGAAATACGCTGCCACAACGGAATCTCCGACCACACCATGATGCCTTCGCGGTCGGCCGTGCGCTCCATCCGCTCATCGTGAGGATAGTGTGCGAGACGCACAAAGTTCGCGTTAAGCTCCTTAAGAAAACCAAAGATGTTTTTGACATCTTCGTCCGTGCAGGCGCGGCCGGTACGGTAGGGCGCCTCGGCATGCATATTGGCCCCCTGCAGGAATATGGGTTTGCCATTGAGCAGGATGCGCGTTCCCTCGACCCGTATGTCGCGGAAGCCAATGTCGTCCGTGAGCTCATCCTCACCCGACGCCAGTTCGACCTTATAGAGCTTTGGCGTCTCGGGTGACCACAGCTCCAGTTGGGTGGCCTTGATCTCGAAGGCCGCGCGCCCGTGCGCATCTGTCTTCAGGCTGTTGTTTACCCCGGCCTCGGGTATACGCAGGGTGACCGCGGTTCCTTCTGCGGCGCCTTCCACGTGCACATACCCGGCCAGCGTGTTGGCATCCGCGGCGGAGAAGGTACTTTCCCGTTTGAGGTGCACATCGTAGTCGTCGATGAACTGCGGGGGCAGTGTGACCAGGGAGACATCGCGCGTCAGGCCGCCGTAGTTGAACCAATCGATGCCCACCGAAGGAATCCCGTCCGCCTCGCGGGTGGAGTCCACGGCAATGACCACGAAGTTGCTTCCCGCCTTAAGGGCGCCGGTCACTTCGCAATCGAATGGGGTAAAGCCTCCCTCATGGTCGCAGATGCGCTTCTGGTTCACCCAGACAAAGGACTTATAGTTGGCCGCCCCGATGTGCAGCAAGGTGCGGGTATTGGCTTTAGGTTGAAAATCAAAATCGCGCTGGTACCAGACGACCCCTTCGAAGCGGAAGAGGGTAGGCTCCTGCGTATTCCAGTCGCCTGGGACTTTGAGCGTAGGCGCGGTGGCGAAGTCGTACTCTTCATTGTGCGGGCCGACATTGATGTTGGGGTGGGTATTGAGCGCGTAGCCATTGTCGCGAACCTTGCCATCGGCGGTGTAGAGGCCTCTTGCCGGTGGTTGATCAACCAGGTAGTGCCACGGGCCGTTCAGCGACATAACGGACCGGTGATCGAGGCCAACGAGAAGCGTTTTCATTGGTTGCTGAGCCGTTGCCGGCGGCAGCAGGACAGCGCAGGCAAAGGAAACCAATCCACCCGCGAAGATCCTGGAGAAACAAGTCATGCCGCGCAACCCTCTAACTTCGATCGAAGCGATCGAGCAAGATCAGCTTAGCAAACCACGCCATCTACTCTTCACCTTGTCATCCCGAGAGGTTGTGACTTTTTTGATTTGTCGCGTTTTTGACGCACTCCAACCATAATGTTTTTCGATCCTCACAAGACCGTCATCCTGAGCGAAGCGCCTGGCAGATCTATTGCTTCACAGAGGGTTTATAGCGCGCAGTCGAAGGACCCCGAGGAGGCTTGCTGGCCGATGCTCTTCAGGGCTTTCCGCCACCAACCATAAAGAAATCAAAAAAGTCACAACCTCCGACCGGAGCGAATCCGGATTTCCTGCCACGCAGCGCTGGACGAAACCGCGCATGAAGTTTGCCAGAGCCACCAAGTTCCACAGGAAATCTGCGGGAGGGGCGGCCTGAACTTCAGACTTTTCCAAATGACGGTTTTCGCCAGGCAAGTCTTTGTACGAAGGGCACGGCCTCACAGGCTGCGGAAAAACTCGCTTTTCCGAAGGGGACGGGCTTCACAGGCTGCGGAAAAACTCATGTTTTGTATCAGGGCACGACTTTAGTCGTGCCGTAAACGATTGAAAATACGTCGGGCTTTAGCCCCTGAGGTACGTCTTTCTTGCCCGATCGCGAGTTTTTCCGCAGCCTGTTCAGCCCGTCCATAACCACTTGGCAATGAGCGCGGCTTTAGCCGCTGAGGGATACTTTCCCCCTCAAAACGGACTTTTTCCGCAGCCTGTGAAGCCGTGCCCTGAGGGCTGACCGTGAAGAGGTCGTTTTGGGTCACTATTTGCCGCTTATCGTTACCATTACAAAACTATGACGAGTGAAACTGCACCAACACGCGTTGAATTGGAGTTGTGAACAGAGCCCAGTCCTTCTTCCGGTTGAAAACCATAGCGTCCATCGCGATGCCGGCTTCCTGTCTACCGATCCAGAGCAGTCGGTCGTGCAGGCTCCCGTGAAGTCGACACTTGGGATAACAGCACTCTCGCGCGATGCACAGACGTCGTCAATGAACTGGCTGGTCCTTGGCTTTATGCTCCTTTTCCATCTGGGAGCCATCGCAGCGCTCTTCTTCTTTACCTTGTCCGCGCTGCTTGTCGCTGTCATTCTTCATGTCGTTGCCATCAATGTCGGAATCGGCATGGGTTATCATCGCCTGCTCACGCACCGGGGCTACCAGGTGCCGAAATGGATGGAATATCTTCTAGCGGTATGCGCCACCTTGAGTCTGGAAGGTGGACCACTGGTGTGGGTTGCCACCCACCGGCTTCACCATCACCACACCGACCAGGCGGGAGACCCGCATTCTCCTCGAGAAGGCAGGTGGTGGTCACATGCGGGGTGGGTTATCCATGGAGCAGGCGCGAACGCTGAACCTGGGCTGCTCGCCAAGTACGCTCCCGATTTGATGAAGGACGCCTTCTATCGTCGGCTGAACCGGTACCACTGGGTTCCACTTACACTGCTTGCCTTTGTGCTGCTCGCGGTTGGGGGGTGGCCGTTGGTTCTATGGGGCATCTTCTTGCGAGTGACGCTGGGCCTTCATGCCACCTGGTTGGTTAACTCTGCGACCCATATGTGGGGATCCAGGCGCTTCCCTACGCGCGATGACTCGCGGAACAACTGGTGGGTCGCTCTACTTACTGGCGGCGAAGGCTGGCACAACAATCACCATGCGCACCCCGTTTCCGCCCGTCATGGCCTCGTCTGGTACGAGTTTGATCTCAACTACTACGGCATATGGATAATGGGCCGGCTAGGTCTGGCTAAAAGAATCAAGACGGAGCATTGGAGTTAGCTGGACGCACGGGGCCTCATTCAGCACATCATTCGCACCTGGCGCAGCGCTTTTCCAGATTTGGTTTTTCAAATAGACTCGCTGGTCGCAGAAGGCGACACGGTCATGTGCGAGGTCACACTAACCGGCACGCACTTGGGCGACTTCCCCCTTTATCCCCCCTCTGCACGGGCCGACGCATGTGCCATAGTGTCTTAAGAAGCAGTCACTGATACGTATCCAACCTCCCGGGCTACCGCTACCGAAACCTAATGGGCATCCTCGGGCGCAGCATCTTTGCCATAGCCCTTTTCGAAAGAGGCTTCCATCGCCGCTGGACCAGCTCCCCAGCGGCAGCCGGCAAAGCATTCGATGAGGAAGAGCCGCTCACGAACGTTGAGTTGGTCAGTAGGTACAGCATGCCACCGGAGCCCCCGTTGGCACTTGCAGTTGCCACCGCGAGACCGGAAACTCCCCACCGCGTGAGCCCTATCGGAGTTCCCGCGATGTTGTTGACTGTTATGGAAGACACCGGAGTAAATCCGGTTTCGTTGAAGGATTCTATGGTGTAGTTATTGGACTGTTGCTGCGCACTGGTCTGCCCCAGGATGAATACGCGATTCAACGTAGAGTCCGGCGTAACGATTCCCGAGGCTCCATAGCTCCCGACCGTTGCCCCGGTTGTCGGATTCGCAACATTGCCGTCATCGCTATAGATCATCCCAGTGCCAAAGTCCGAGTGAATATTGTCATCGGGGCCGTTAAACGATGGATACGATCCAAGGTAAGCCGCCCCGGAAGCACTCACGCCAACCGTGTACAACGGCTGAAGGCCCTCATCGTCATTCTCCGCGCCAGCCAAAATGGAGTCCGCATTGCCCCACGCAAGGGTGTCGTAATCGGGTGGCGGATACACCGTGGACACGCCAAGTCCGGGTGCGATCTGTGGCCTCTGGACTGCGTCGTCGTAGATGGCAACCCCCAGCACTTGCACTGGATCAAAGAGCACATCCAATAACGACACTGCCGTGGTGTGGGGACTGGTGGGAGCTGACTTCAGATCACCCGCAAAGTATGGACCAGAGGACACCCCCGAAATGCCAGGGTAGTTGAGCGCCCAGGTGAGCGGCGAAGTGAGCCCTGGCAGGGCAAGTTGGGTGATGCTGGTTGCACCCAGGAAACCGGCATAGAGATACTGCCCACCCGCACTGACGCTGAGAAGAGCTGGATCCGGGCTGACCGTCTGCGATTGCTGAATGGCCCCAGTCGCGGGATTCACCACCACAATCGAGTTGGGGTAGACGGGATCAGAGTCGCTTGTCCCCACCAAGAGAAGGCCATGCGTCGCATCCCACGCCAAATCAAGCGGGCACAGGTTCAGCGCCGTCATCGTTGTGCCTGAGCTGGATGCCGGATAAACCGTAAACGTGAGCGAATTGAGAACCAGCGAGGAGCTTCCCAGGGTGGAATCGAAGACGCTGATCGTCGCGGATTGAGGGCTCTGCAGGTTGGCTGCCGGGATCGTGGCGGTAATCTGTGTCGGTCCGGCATAAATGGTCGGCAAGGGCCCTGAGTTCGGCGAGCCTGTCCACTGTGCAAACGTGTCCTGGGTAAAGTTGGTTCCGGTGATCGTGACGGTTACGTCTCCGCTTCCCGCGGATGCACTCTGCGGGCTGAGCGCTGTGATTCCCATGTACGAGGCGACGGATGATCCGGCTGTCACATCCGGAGCGGCATTCGGATTCACCGCCGCCCCATCAATCAGGAACAGTCCTCCAGGTCCATCGGTCATATCGGAAGCGGTGGCCAGAGCCAGTCCTGCGTTGCCCCAGCGGACCAGCCGCTCGATTCGGCCGGAGATCGCTCCCTCCAGCATCACTCTCCCCAGGAGTGCATAGCTGTTCAGGTCAAAGACCCATAATTCAAACTGCGTATCAACGTAGGGATTGTATAGATTCAGCGCACAGTAGTATCGGCCGAGCGAAGAATCCGCAGTGCAGGCTGCGGTTGAGCTGGAAAAGTCGAAGTCTCCCACCTGCGTGTTTTTGACCGGGTCGAACGCGCCACCGTAGGAATAAAGCAAACCATTCTGCTTGTCATATTGGCTTACCGTTGGGGTTAGGGTGCCGGGATACGGGCCGGCGAGCGTCACCCCCGCACTCGTTACTTGCAGCGTCGCGATGCCGGCCTGGTCGTCAGTTTGCTCCTGGCTCCCATAGAGGGTGGTGTCGTCGCTCCCCCATTGCACCCAATCCAGTATCGGACCGCCGGCGGCGGGTCCTTGGATTGAGGTGGGCCGAGCTGTGGCATCGTCATAGACGTACACGCCGTTTCCATCGCCCCCCCAGAAGCCTGCACCTCCCGCGACCACCGCGACGGTGTGAATGCTGACTCAAGCAGCCTCTAATGACACCGGTTGCTGCGGGTTCCCTGACGTATCCGTCGGCACAGGAAACGAAATATCCTTTGTCATTGAGGGCAGAAGCAAACGCTGTACCGCGTTATCACCATTGAGACCTACCCACAGATACGAAAAATCGGAAGAGAGGGAAAGCAGTTCAGGGTTGTTGCCCACGGGAACCGGCGTGCCGGCCTTTCCCGTCGTAGGATCCACGGCCACAACCGTATTGGGCGACGTCGGGTCGGTCGATGGAATGGATGCGTACAGCTCCCCGTGCATGGGGTCCCACGCAACATCTTTAGGGTTCACTCCTACGGAAGTTACCCAGTTGGTTGCCGGGGGAGCCACGATCACATCAAAGTTCTCAGAATTCGATGTTCCCCCCTGGGGGGAAGGATTGGCTACAGTAACTTTGGCTGTTCCGGGAGATGTGAGATTTGCTACCGGCACTGTGGCCGTCAATTGATTCGGACTCACCAATGTTGTTACAAGAGAGGTCCCATTCCATTGTGCTGCCGCGCCTGCCAGAAAACCCGAGCCGTAGACGGACATGGTAATTGCGGGGGCGCCGGCAGCCACGCTTGATGGCGCGATCGCCGTCAGCACAGGACCGTTGGCCTGCGGACTCGTGCCGCCGGTGTTCGGCATGCTTGAGCTGCCACCGCACCCTGCCGCCAGCATCAGGGAAACCAGACCGCATGAAGTGATCGCCCGATGGCCCATTCGGTCCCTATCCCAAGGTCGGGGGTGCATGGAGTGCTCGAAGTATAGCAAACAGCCATATACAAATGCGCTTGACTCTGGTCAATCTTCAGCGGCAGGTTTGCCACGCCGGTATCGCACAAGCGGCCCAGGCCACGAGAATCGGCAGAGCCATTCCCGCAAGCAGAATGACAGGATCGCGGGAGCTGCCTTCGGCCCATTTCGCCAGGACCCTCTCACCTTGTCACCCATTAGAATGGCTGCAACCGGTATGCCCTCCCTTGCTCTCCATCTATATCTATAATCCCCACCAACTGCTCATGGATCTCTCAAGTTCACACCAGCGAACAGTCTTTCTATATGCTTGCGTGATATCATCAGAAGCTAATGCCGTCTATATTGATCCAGCTAGACGAATCACTGTTGCGATCGCTGAATAAGGTCGCGCCGGCCGCCAAGCGCCAGCGCGCTGAATTCATCCGCCAGGCAGTGAAGGATGCAATTCGGAAGCGCGAATACGAAGCCATTCGCGAAGCATATTTGCGCCAGCCCGATTCGGCGGACGATGCCGATGATTGGTCCAACGCGGACGAGTGGAAGCCGTGAAGCAGTACGAGATCTGGTGGGCGGACCTGCCGAAGCCGGCCGGGCGCCGCCCCGTCCTTCTGCTGAGCCGTGATGACGCTTATCCAATTCTCAGCAAGTTTGTCGCGGCCGAAATCACGGCGACCGTTCGCCATATTCCCCTCGAGGTTCCTCTCGGCTCGACCGAGGGAATGCCGAAGCCCTGCGTCGTCAACTGCGACAATTTGCGAACGATTTCGAAAGTTCATCTGGTGAAGAAAATCTCCAAACTCTCGAAAACGCGCGCCCACGAGGTGAAGCGGGCCATTGGCTACGCTCTGGCATGGGAAGAACTGATCGCTGCCGGAGAGTAGCCTGTCCACCCTTTGGGCCCCGGCGTCGGGCGCCAAACATGCCGGCAGGGGGGCTTAACTCGCATAACTCGCTTAACTCGCACCCTCCGCAGAGAAAAAGCGGACACTTTAGGTGCTTAAAGCGTTAAAGCGCACCCTCTCCTGCACGCCGGCGGGGTGATAATGATGCGGGAGAGCAACCTGTGCAATTCCGCATCACTCGCCTTCTCTTGGCCGGCGTGCTTCTATCGTTGGCCCTTTCTCTGACGGATCACCTCAACGCCCAGGCCACTCCCGCGCAGTCGTTGCTCGTGCTTTCCAAGCACGACCACGCCCTGGCCATCGTCGACCCGGCGACTCTGAAAGTGGTGGCCCGCGCCCCCGTAGGACAAGATCCTCACGAGGTCATCGCCTCCTCGGATGGCAAGACCGCCTATGTCTCCATCTACGGCGGTGGCCGGTATCACATCCTTTCCGTGATCGATTTGATCGCCCAAAAGCCGCTGCCGGATATCGATCTTGGCGCCCTGAACGGCCCCCACGGGCTCGCGTTCGTCGGAGGCAAACTCTGGTTTACAGCCGAAGGAGCGAAAGCCATTGGCCGCTACGACCCCGCTTCGGGAAAGATCGACTGGATAATGGGCACAGGCCAAAACCGAACCCACATGCTCTACGTGACCGCCGATGAAAAGCAGGTTTACACCACCAACGTAGCCTCAGCCACGGTAAGCATTCTGGAGAAGGTCACGCTCCCGCCTATGGGACCACCACCGGGAATGCAGGGCGGCCAGCCCCCGGGCGGTCCAAATGGCCCTCCGCCAGGAGGGCCGCCGCGCACCGACTGGAATCAGACCGTCATTCCCGTCGGCCGTGGTGATGAAGGCTTCGACGTCTCTCCCGATGGCCGGGAGCTATGGACCGCCAACTCGCAGGACGGTACCGTCTCCGTCATCGACATCGCCGCCAAGAAAGTAGTTGCCACCATCAACGCCAAGGTCTTCAGTGCCAATCGCCTGAAGTTCACCCTGGACGGTAAATTCGTATTGATCTCCAGTCTCAACGGCGCCGACCTGGTCGTCCTGGACGCAGCCACACGCACAGAAGCCAAACGCATCAAGATAGGCCACGGTGCCGCGGGCATCCTGGTCGAGCCCGATGGCTCGCGCGCCTTCATCGCCTGCACTCCGGATAATTACGTCGCCATCCTCGACCTCAAGACGCTGGAAATCACCGGCCACATCGATGCCGGCGGGGAGCCCGACGGGCTGGCCTGGGCAACTCAGCAGTGAGAAGCTCACCCAACCCCATGCCCGCAAAGCGCGCCGTAGAAGCCGAACTCTCGACCCTGGAAACTCTCCGCGACGTATCTCCGGAAGTTGCCGAACCCCTGCTTACCAAGGCCCTCTCTCTGCGCAACAACCTGATCGTCTCCCGCGCCGCTGCCATCGCCCTCCACCACCGGCTCACCGGCCTCACACCCAATCTTGTTGCAGCCTTCTCCCGCTTTCTCGAGAACGCCCCAAAGTCTGACCCGCAATGCTGGGCCAAGAACGCCATCGCGAAAACCCTCGCCGGCTTTGAATACCAGGAACCGGACCTGTTCCTCGCCGGCATACGCCATATCCAGCTCGAGCCCGGCTGGGGCGGATCGGCCGATAGCGCCGGAACCCTGCGCAGTACCTGCGCCCTGGCCCTGGTTCAATGCCGCGAGCTGAACAGCCATCGCCTGCTGGTCTATCTCACGCCGCTTCTGGCGGATAAAGAACTGGGCGTCCGCGTAAATGTCGTGCGCGCCATCGAGCAGGTGGGCAATGACTCCGCCGTGCTGCTCCTGCGGCTGCTCGCCGAGCTTCCCTCCGGCGACCCTGAACTCCTCGGTGCATGCTATTCCGCAGTGCTCGCTCTCGAAGGTCCCTCCGCAATTGAATGGGCCGCACGATTCCTGCGCAAGGAAGATGACGCGGCGGCGGAAGCCGCCATGGCCATCGCCCAGACCCATACCCCCGAAGCATTCCAGGTGCTGCGAGCCGCCTTTGGCAAGGCGAACGACCCGTGGTTCCGCAACACCCTGCTCGCCGCCATCGCGCTCACTCGCCGGCAGGAGGCCACCAGCTGGCTTCTCGAGCTCGTCGCCAACGATGACGATGAGGCCGCCGGCGCCTACCAAGCGCTGTGCCGCTCCGCCCCCTCCGAGGCCACGCAGGAACGCCTCAAACAACTGGGCAGGCCCTGCACCGAGAGCCACGCGCAACCTGAACGCGCGTAGCCGGCCACCTTATTTTCAGGTGCCCATAACTCGTTTTTCCGCGGAGGTTTCCCCCTCTTTTGGGGGTTTCGCCCGGTCTGCCATTCGTTCACTCTGGGGTGGGCCAGTTTCGCTACAGCGGTTTCGCAATTGGTGTTGACCGAAGCTGAAGAGCTTTTCGTGGTTTTCTCCCAAGGAAAACCACTCCTCGCGAACCTTAACAGACCACAGTAATTGCGAAACCGCTTTAACCACCTGTATTTTCGGAGAGTTTGGCATTGCATTGCTACGCGAACAGGCCGCCCATCCTCAATTGCCCGAGGGAAGTTATACTTGCCGGCGGACAATCCGCCGTCGTTTTGGCTGAGGCGCGCTGATGGATCGCTCGGAACCTCATTCGCAAAAAACCCTATTGACCGTCAAGCGCTACGGTTTCGCAGTCCTTTCGGTCGCGCTCGCCCTGCTGCCTGCGCTTCTGTTGCAGCACTTTGCCTTTCACGACGTGGAGCTTCCGTTCTTCCTGTTTGCCGTCGCTCTCACCGCCTGGCATGTTGGAGGCGGCCCGGCAGCGCTGTCCATTGTGCTCTCCAGCCTTTGCTTCGATTACTTCTTTGCGCCGCCGCTTTATACCCTAATGATGACGCCGGCGGACATCCCTACCGTTGCGGTCCTGGTCTGCTTCGCCGTGCTCATTGCGCGTTTCAGCACGCTACGGCGCCGCATCGAGGGAGATCTCCTTCAGACACGCGACAAACTGCAGGTTGAAGTAGCCGAGCGAACCCAACAAGCCAGCCTGCTCAATCTAACCCATGACACCATCTTCGTCCGTGACATGGGCGACATCATCACCTACTGGAATCGCGGAGCGGAGGAGCTGTACGGTTGGACAGCCGGCGAGGCCGTCGGCAAATGCTCCCACGATCTTCTGCAAACCGTCTTTCCCGAATCACTCGACAACATCGGCGCAGAGTTGGTGCGCGCCGGTCGCTGGGAAGGCGAAGCTCAGGCACGTAAAAGCGGATGGAACCGCCGTCATCGTATCCAGCCGATGGTCGCTGCGGCGCGACCAAGCAAACCAGCCTCTCGCGGTTCTGGAAACCAACAATGACATCACCGAGCGCAAGCGGCGAGAAGAGCAGATTCGCGGCCTTAACCAGGAACTTGAAAAACGATCGACTGCTCTCGAAGCCAGCAATAAGGAATTGGAAGCCTTTGCCTACTCCGTCTCCCACGACCTGCGTGCCCCGCTCCGCCACATGGTAGGATTTGCCGAGCTGCTGCACAAGAACGCGGCGGCGCGGCTCGACGAGAAGAGCCACCGATACATGGGGATCATCCTCGACTCGGCCAAGCGGATGGGCACCCTGATCGACGACCTGCTGGCATTCTCACGGATAGGACGCGTGGAGACGCAAAAGACTCCCGTGAACCTGGACCTCCTGGTGAAGGAAGCCCTGAGCGAAGTACAGCCGGAGACCAAGGGCCGCGACATTCTCTGGAGAATCGACAAACTCCCGTATTGTTATGGAGACCGTTCCATGCTCCGGCTGGTTCTGGTCAACCTTCTTTCCAACGCGATCAAGTTCACCCGGCCCCGGCCGAAGGCGGAAATCGAGGTTGGATGCGCCGGCGGAGACCCCGACGAGGTCGTGGTCTTCGTGAAGGATAACGGCGCGGGCTTTGATATGAAATATGTAGATAAACTATTTGGAGTGTTCCAACGCCTGCATCATGTCGACGCGTTTGAGGGGACCGGGATAGGACTGGCAACCGTTCAGCGCATCATTCATCGTCATGGAGGCAAGGTCCGGGCGGAGGGCGCCCTGAACCAGGGCGCCACCTTCTATTTCTCTGTTCCTAAATTTTAAGAGTGGGATAAACATGGAAAGACTAGGACGTATTTTGATGGTTGAGGACGACCCCAAAGATGTGGAGCTTAGTTTAAATGCGCTCGAAGACTACCACCTGGCGAATGAGGTGGTGGTGGTTCGAGATGGGGAAGAAGCTCTGGATTACCTAAACTGCCGAAACGCATATGCGGACCGCTCCAGCGGTAATCCAGCGGTCATACTGCTGGACCTGAAGTTGCCCAAGGTCGATGGGTTGGAAGTCTTGAGGCAGGTTAAATCGGATGAGAAACTGAAACTGATTCCTGTGGTGGTGCTCACCTCCTCGCACGAGGAAAGGGATTTGGTAACCAGCTACAGGCTGGGCGTGAACGCTTACGTGGTAAAGCCCGTCGACTTCCATCAGTTCGTCAACGCCATCAAGGAACTTGGCGCTTTTTGGGCAATCATCAACGCGCCCCCGCCGGGGAGCTAAAGACGTGGGCGCCCAACAACCTTTGCACATTCTTTCGCTGGAAGACGATCCTCACGACGCGGAGCTTATCCAGGGACTGCTCGAGACCGAAGGCATCGCTTGTGAACTGACGCGGGTCGATACTCAGGCTGCCTTCCTGGCCTCGCTGCAGCAAGGCGGAATCGATCTCATTCTGGCGGACTATACACTTCCCTCCTTCGACGGACTTTCGGCATTGAAACTCGCCATGAGTCTTTGCCCGGAGGTGCCGTTCATTTTTGTAACCGGAACCCTGGGCGAAGAAGTAGCTATCGAAGCACTCAAAGTGGGCGCGACTGACTATGTTCTCAAGACCCGGTTGTCGCGGCTGGTACCGTCGGTGTTTCGCGCCCTGCGCGAAGCCAGGGAGAGAACCGAACGGAAGCGGGCAGAGCATGCGCTGCGCCGGAGCGAAACTTACCTGGCAGAGGCACAGCGGCTGAGCCGTACCGGCAGTTTCGGCTGGAATGTCTTGACCGAAGAGCACACCTGGTCGGAAGAGACCTACAGGATATTTGGCTTTCCCCAGGGGATCGCGCCAACGCTTCCGTTGATACTGGCACGAATTCATCCAGACGATCGGGAGACCATCCGGCAAATCATTGACCGTGCCACGGACGGCAGGAACGGCTACGATCTGGAGCAGCGGCTCATAATGGATGACGGCTCGATCAAATATGTTCGGGTCGTGGCCCATCCGCAGACCGGCGAACCAGGCGGCCTGGTCTTTGTTGGCGCGGTCACCGACATCACGGATGCCAAGTGCGCGGAGCAGGCCCTGCAGCGCAGCGAAGGCTACCTGGCTGAAGCGCAGCGGTTGACCCGTACGGGCAACTGGGCCTGGAGCGCCGCTAAGCGGCAAAGTGTTCACTGGTCACAGGAGCAATACCGCTTGTTTGGCTTTGATCCCGAGATGGGGCCACCTTCCCACGAAGCATTTTTCCAGCGCATCCATCCCGAGGATCGGGACGGCGCAGCGCGCGCCTTCGACCAGGCGTTGACTCAGGGGCAATCCGCTTTCGACGTTGCATACCGCATCGTTCTCCCCGGGGGCCCGGTCAAACACATGCGCTCCGTCGGTCATCCTGTCTTCGACGCCTCTGGGCAATTCGTTGAATACGTCGGTACCGCGATGGACGTGACCGAGCAGCATGAGGCAAGAGCTGCCCTGGAGACTGCCTTTGCAGAAATCAAAACCCTCCAGGATCAGCTCTATAAAGAGAACATTGCGCTCCGCGATGAAATTGTCCAAACCTCGATGTTTGAAGAGATCGTGGGCGAATCGCCCGCCCTGCAGGCTGTGCTTGCACGCGTCACCAAGGTCGCGCCGACCGATTCCACTGCCCTGATTACCGGCGAGACAGGAACCGGTAAAGAGCTGATTGCCCGCGCCATCCATAAACGGTCGCGGCGCGCCGCCCGCGCCTTCGTCAGCGTCAACTGTGCCGCCATCCCTACTTCGTTGATCTCGTCGGAGCTGTTTGGCCATGAGAAAGGAGCCTTCACCGGCGCAACCCAGCGCCGCCTGGGCCGCTTTGAGTTGGCCGAAGGAGGCACCATTTTCCTCGACGAGGTCGGAGATCTGCCGCAGGAAACGCAGCTTGCTCTGCTTCGCGTTCTGCAGGAGCGCGAGTTCGAACGCGTGGGTGGCAACAAGGTGATTCGGGCAGACGTACGCGTAATTACCGCAACCAACCGGGATTTGCAACACGCGATTGAGGACGGCACGTTTCGTGGAGATCTCTATTATCGGCTCAATGTTTTTCCCATAGAAATGCCTCCCCTGCGGCAAAGAAGAGACGACATCCCTCTGCTGGTTGAATATTTCATCGATCGCTACTCCAGTAAGACGGGGAAAAAAATACGCGGCATCGAGAAGCCGACGCTGGAGCGGCTTAAGTCCTACGCATGGCCGGGAAATATTCGCGAGCTTCAGAATGTAATTGAGCGCTCCATCGTGCTTTGTGATTCGGACACGTTTACCGTCGACGAGAGCTGGCTTTCTATCAACTGTGACGAGCCGAATCGCGCCCCGCGAATGCTCTTAAGGATCCCGCCCTCGCAAGAAAAAGAGACGATCGAAGCGGCCCTGGCTGAAGCGCAAGGCCAGGTGTCGGGCCCGACGGGTGCCGCAGCCAGGCTTGGTGTACCTCCTTCTACCCTCGATTCGAAGATCAGAGCATTAAAGATAAACAAGCACCGCTTCAAAACCATCTGAAGAATTCACGATTTTCGTGAATTCTCGAATTTCGTGAGCTCCTCCTCTCTCTAGGTCGTTGATTTTGTGTGACCTGCGGATGGCCACGCGCTTGCAACCATCCCAGGCAGATGTTCCAGATTCGCCAATCCGAAGCCAACGGAGTGGTGACCTTCGCTCTCAGTGGCCACATTGAGGAGGAACCGCTATCCGATCTGCAAAAGCTGCTCGCAAGCCAGGCCGGAGCCCGGCCAACCGCCGTGGTTTTGGATTTAACGGACGTGAAATTGGTGAACCGGGAGGCCGTGAAGTTTCTTGCATCATGTGAGGCTGCCGGGGTTGAGCTGAAGAATTGCCCATCGTATGTTCGTGAGTGGATTGAAAAAGGGAGAACACCGTGAACCTTAATAATGAGGCGACTCTACGTGCGGCGGCAATGGCTGTTCCGGCAGCTATAGAGCGGGGCGAGCGAGGGCAACGGCGATTTTGTCACTCCATTCAAGAACAGTTAGACCGGGAGATGCGCATTCGGCTGGAGGAGCGGCACAACGAACGTGCGCGCATCGCCCGCGAATTGCACGACACCTTGTTCCAGGGTTTTCATGGTGCATCCATGCTGCTAAACAATGTCGTTGAAAAAATGCCTGCGCATGCGCCCGACCGGCATTCGCTTGCCGACGCACTGCGTCTGGTTCATCGCGTTCTTGACGAAGGCCGAACCGTCTTGCAGGGACTCCGCGCACCAGGGCTCGCGCCTGCAAGTATCGAACAGGAGCTTTCCGGCTTTCTCGAGGAGTTCTCGCCCTGCGGAGTGCACTGCGAAATCAGTGTAAGCGGGCGCCCGAGGGAATTGAGGCCCGCGGTCCAGGAGCAGATCAATCTGATCGGCAGAGAAGCCCTGGTCAACGCCTTGCTCCATTCCACAGCGACGCGCATCGAAGCCGAGGTTGAGTACTCACCTCGCCGGGTGCGAGTGCTGGTCCGCGACAATGGCTGCGGCATCGACCCATGTGCCGCGCAAGCGAAAAGAGAGTCGCACTGGGGTTTGTTGGGAATGCGTGAGCGGGCGGAAAGCATCGGCGCCAGACTCACGATATGGAGCCGGCCCGGCGCTGGCACAGAAGTGGAAATCTCCGTTCCCAGCCAGGCCTTAGCAGAGGCCTGTGCCTGACGCTTCAGTCGCACGTGTAAGAAGCGTCGCCGGGAACGCCGCGAATCCCTGTGTCACAAATCGAAACTTGTCAGACGAAGCAGGGTTCTGTAGCCTTCCGAGGTGGAGGTCTAAGGGAGATCCCGGTGCTTCAACGCTGCTGCTCGGCCTCACAGTTATATCTTCTCCTGGGCTTCACCCTCCTTTCCGCGCCGCTTCACAGCCAGACTGCACCCCAGGACGATAGCGGACGTCAAGTTTTCAAAGCGAATGCGCAGATTGTCGTGCTCGATGTGGTGGTGACCGGCAAGAATGGCCGCCCGGTCCCGGGTCTGCGCAAGGAAGATTTCCTGGTGTCGGAAGACGGGCATCCGCAGACGATTACCTACTTTGAAGAGGAGACCGGAGCGCAGACACTCCAGGCAAATCTGCCTGCCCTGCCGCCAAATGTCTTTAGCAACATTCCCCGGGTCAAGCAGAGCAATACAGTCACGGTGCTCTTGCTGGACACGCTGAACACCCCGCTGGCCGACCAGAGCCGCGTCCGCGCTCAGATGCTCAAGTACCTCAAGAGCCTCCCCCGGACCGCCGCATGGCAATCTTCACCCTGGGAACCCAACTGCAATTTATCCAGGGCTTTACCGACGATCCCGCGCTGCTGGTAGCGGCCATCAACCATAAAAGTGGTTCGATCGACACCTCGCCGCTGCTCGCTTCCAACGCAGAAACAGCCGCCGACCAGGAGCGGACGGCGGCCTTGATGGTATATTCCCCGGATGCGGCGAACAAGCTAAGACAGTTTATGGCTGATCAAAGCTCGGTCCGGAGCGGGGCCCGCCTGCAGATTACGCTTGAGGCTTTCCAGCAGCTGGCGCACTATCTCGCCGGCATTCCCGGCCGCAAGAACGTTGTCTGGTTCTCCGGTGCGTTTCCCATCACCATCTTCCCTGACGCAGGCTTGCCCAACGGTTTCGGCGCGCAACGCGACGACCAGGAAGCTATAAAAAAGACGGATGCTCTGCTTACCTCGGCCCAGGTGGCCATCTATCCGATCGCCCCGGAGGGAGTTGCCACCGACTCGCTCTTCACTGCCAGCAGTGACGCCCGGCAGGCGCAACAGCCGGCGGCCGCCACCCTGCAACAGGCTGCGCAGGAGCGAAACGAGAACCACGCAGGCATGGACCAGATCGCCAAGTACACCGGCGGCGAAGCCTTCTACGGCACCAACGATCTGAATGACGCGCTAGCCCGCGCGATTGACCACGGATCGCATTTTTATACCCTGACCTACTCCTCCACCAACCCGGCCAGGGACGGACGCTTCCGCAGAATTCAGGTGAAGCTTGCCACCAGCGGCTACCAACTTGCCTATCGTCAGGGCTACTATGCGGACGACGCGAAAAGCGCTCCGGCAGCGCCGGCGCAGCCGGCTCCTAAGCAGGCCGCTGACCCGCTGTCTCCTCTCATGCGCGCTGGCTTGCCCGACTCGACACAGATTCCGCTCACGCTGCACGTGACGCGCGGGGCCGCCCAAACCATCGCGGACCCGGCGTTGAAGACCGGGAATCAGTCGCTGGCGAATCCGGGGCAAGGCGGCGATAATCCCAACCTGAAAGGGCCGGTGACCCGCTACATGGTGGACTTTGTGATCCCGGCGCGCGGCTTGCAGATCGACCCCGTCGCCAACGGGCGCCGCCATCTCAGCATCGATGCTGCGCTGCTGGTCTACAGCCACGAGGGCAAGACGCTCAACTGGATGCTAAGGCAGTTCAACCTCGATATGGATGCCGCGCATTACGCGATAGCCCAGGCCAATGGTATTAACTTCCGTCTGCAGATCGATGCGCCTCCCGATGGAGCCTACTTGCGCAGCGGGGTCTACGACTTGAATTCCAACCTGGCGGGAACGCTCGAGATTCCGCTCGGCACCGTTGTCAATGCCGGTACGGCAAACAGTTCGAAGTAGCGTCAGGGATTGCGAAAGGCCTGGCCCCATTTTGATAGACTCTCGCGAATGAAGCAACCATCCCTCCATACCGGATTCCAGGCATTTGTTCTCGCCGCATGCCTGCCGCTGCTTGCGGCTGCGCAGGTCCCATCCACCCCTTCGGTTCCGAATGCGCCGACTGCGCCGCCGCCTTACCTCTCGCCCGAGATTCACGCCGACCACACGGTAACGCTGCGACTCCGCGCGCCCAATGCACAGAAAGTCGACCTTGAGCTGGAGGGCGCAGTGACGCACCTGCAGCAGGATGCCGACGGGATGTGGTCGGTGACCACGCCCGCGCTTGCTCCCGAGATCTATGGCTATCACTTCGTTGTAGACGGTACCGCGCTGCTCGACCCCAGAAACCCCGATGTGCGCGACAACCTGCTGACCCTCTCGAGCAATCTCACCATTCCCGGCACGCCGCCCGAGCCGTGGGAGCTGCAGTCCATTCCGCACGGCATTATCGAGCACCACTTTTACACCTCGCAGGTCGTCCTGGGCCTGCCCAACAATCAATCCGAGTACTACGTCTACACGCCCCCCGGCTACAACGCGAAATCGCGGCAGACTTATCCAGTGTTCTACCTGCTGCACGGCTACAGCGACGCGGCTGACGCGTGGCCCACCGTAGGCAAGGCGAACTTTATCCTCGACAGCCTCATCGCGGCGGGCAAAGCAAAGCCGATGATTGTGGTGATGACGCTTGGATATGGCAACATGGCGGTGCTCAAGCCGGGGCGCACTCCGGCTCTCAACGAACAAAATATCGACCTCTACCAGAAGGCGCTGCTCAGCGAAGTCATGCCGCAGATCGAGTCCACCTATCACGTATCGAAGAAGCGCGAGGATCGCGCCATCGCGGGTCTCTCCATGGGCGGCCATGAGAGCCTGCTCATCGGGCTAATGCATCCCGAACTCTTCGCCTGGATTGGAACGTTCTCCGCCGGCGTGCATGCCGATACTCTCTCGCAACTGCCGCCGCTCACTGCGCAGAAGGCCAACCTGCGTCTGCTATGGATGGCCTGCGGCGTAGACGACGCGCTGCTCAAACCCAACCAGGCCGTGATCGCCGCCCTCAAAGCCGAAGGGCTTCCGGTGACCGCCATCGAGACCCCAGGTCATCACCAATGGCCTGTATGGCGGGACAATCTGATCCACTTCGCCCCGCTGCTTTTTCAGAAGTAGCTTGGCGAAAGCACAGGATCTAAAATCTTAACGGACGTCAATTGCAGCCGAAAGGGATGATATGCCCATAACCATCGCTGAAATCCTACTGCAGGACTACGACATCGAGATATCAAATACCCGTCGCACGCTGGAGCGTGTGCCGGAGGACAAACCGGATTGGACGCCGCACGAAAAGTCGATGAAGCTGGGCAAACTCGCGATGCATTGCGCAAACCTGCCGCTCTTTGGCTACTACATCCTGGAAGACGACGGCATGGACATGAAAAACGCCAAACGGCCGCAGTCAAACTTCACCTTCACTACCCGGGAAGCCTGCGTGCAGCGGCTCGACGAGTCCTCCGCGCAATGCCGCGACGCCCTGGCCAAGGCCAGCGACGAGCGTCTGCTGGCTCTTTGGAAGTTCAGCTTTGGCGAGCACCTGATCTCGCAGAGTCCCCGCTCTATGGCTTTTCGTACGATGTGTTTCGACCACCTGGTACACCACACCGCGCAGTTGGGAGTTTATCTCAGGCTCAACGACATCCCCGTGCCCGGGCTGTATGGACCCTCGGCCGACGAACCATGGGCGCCGAAATAGATCGCCAGGGCAGGGATCAGGGTTCCATTTACGGCTCTTCCACCATGATCGAGGGAGAGGACGACACCCTGATTCCTTCCGCGCGTGCTCTCTGGAAGATGACAGGGATCGTCCTGAGCACTATCCAGATATCAAGCATCAAGGAGTAATCCGATATATATAAAAGGTCGAACTTCACTTTCTCTTCTACCGGGGTCGAGTAGCTCCCGGCTACCTGCGCGAGGCCGGTGATACCGGGCTTGACCGCCAACCGAAGATCGTATTCTGGCAGCCTCTCCCGAAAGGCACTGACAAAGAACTGCCGCTCGGGCCTAGGTCCGACTAAGCTCATATTCCCTATCAACACATTGAACAATTGAGGTAGCTCGTCGATGCGCGCCGCTCGCAGGATGCGGCCCACCCCGGTAATCCGTGGGTCGCACTCCCGCGCAAGTACTGGCCCGGTATCCTTCTCAGCGTCCGCCACCATGGTACGAAACTTGTAGAGTTGATACTCCGCCCCTTCTCTGCCGACCCTATCCTGCCTGAAGACAGCGGGCCCCCAGGAGTTCAAGCGGATAGCGATTGCAGTCACCAGCATCAGAGGACTCAAAAGGACAAGCAGGGCCGTAGCGAAAGCGACATCGAAGATTCTCTTCAGCAGATTCTGTCCGCGCGTAAGATGTGGGGAGTGTAGCTCGACTATCACGAGATCTTCCATTTCGTGGACCCGACTGCGACGAAGCGACATTCCCATCAGAGTAGGCATCGCCATCACTTTCTTCCGCATCAGCGCACATCTTTCGATCAGCCGGCGCTCCTGAGCTAACCCGGGCGCAAGCAGAAGAGCGTCACACGAACGGAGCATATCCCCCTCACCGCTGAAGTCCTTCTCCACTAGATAGCCGATGAATGCTATCCATTCCGGCGCTACCGCTTGAAGCTTTCGCATCAGTTGAGCTCCCTGATGCTCGTCGACCGCCATTACCATAACCCGGCACCGCCCAACCTTAGACCAGTAGAAGCGACGCAGCAGCAGTCTATAAACCGCCAATAACCCACCCATGAGAATTGCACGTTGTGCCAGCAATGGCAGCGATAGGCGATACTGCTGCTGCCAGTCCAACAGCAACGTTGACACCAGGCAGATCAACAAGGCAGTGACACCCACAAAATAGAGCAGGTGTTTCGGCGGCAAATGGAGCCAGTCGTCATATAAGTTGAAAAGGTAAAGGATGACCAGGCTCAGCAGGGAGGTCAAAGGGACACTTTTCAGATAGCTCACAAAGTGCGGAGCCGCGATGGCAATAACATTAGCCTGGAGAAGAAGTACACCGACAAAGCCCGCATGGATAAAAAAAAGATCGGCAAGGGCTACGAGGGGTGTGTAGACGAGCAAGTGCGGGATTCTACCCATAATGATTCACTCCGATACTTGTCCGCTGTCCTGATCGTGCCGGCTCAGCCCGGAAAATGGCAGGCGCGACCAATGGCGTGTATACCGTCAGACACGGCATTTGACGGATACCTTAAGGGAGCCAGCCACCGGCGAGGCACTTCGTGGGTTATCGGCAGAGGGAGTGCTGGGAAATACCCATGATCGAATAATGGGCACCATGATCGTTAGTCTGCCACTCGTAATGCGTAAGCCGGGCGCCTGAGCGATTCCCGAGAAATGGCATACAGCCTGGTCCATGCTCGTAGGAAAGCGAGAGGACTCGGCCTATTCACCGCCACTAAGGTTCTGGACGGGTGCGCCTCAGCGTACATGGGCCGAAACGATGTCTTCGAATGCTTTTACCCTAGTTCGGACTGCTCTCTCGGGAACAGTATCTTGAGCTTCTAGCGAAAGCTTTCGGAGGGGCTTCGCCCCATAAGGGCTAACTTATTTTGGGCTGTTTTCGCCGACCCCCCCACAAAATCGTCATCCTGAGCGAAGCGCCTCACAGATTTATCGCGTGATACAAGTGCCTGGTGGCGCGGAGTCGAAGGACCCCGAGGATGCTTATTTTGCCCATGCTGCTCGGAGCTTTTCGACCACCGAAGTCCGAGAACAGGATCCTGCCGCGGTACGCACCTGATGGCCACGATTACATCCCTGTTACGCGGCCCCAGGATACAACCGCGTGTGCGGCTTTCTTCACGGAAAGCCGCATGAAGCTCGGCAAAGCCACCAATCTCGACAGGAAATCCGGGGAACGTGGGGCAAAGTTCCGGAGGGTTGGGCTTTGCTTCATCCGTCATCTTCCGTCGCTACTCCAACCTGGTTTCGTACTCTCAGGCCGTCGTACCCGTGGATCCATAAAATCAGCCTGACCGCTCTGAATGGCATAAGCTCCTCACCCCTCACCCGACGAGCCGTGGGTGCCGAAATGGGTCGCATCATAGCCTGAATCGATCGGGCAAGCTGAGATTCACTAAGGGCCGAATGACGCTGTTCGCTAAATCACGCTGCTCGTCCCATACCCATCCCCATTTATTGAAATACTGGATGGCCGATTGAATGCCATAGCCCAGTAACCGCAGGCTCTTGTAGGAACCTCTGTCATGTCTATGTGTGATCTTCGCGTGTGGATAGTAGACCGTCTCATATCGCTCGTGAATGCGTCTGGTCAAATCGATATCTTCGAAGTACATGAAGAATCGCTCGTCGAAGAGCCCACATTCCAGCAGAGACTTCTTCCGCAGCAACATGAAACAACCGGATAGATAGGGTACCGAGAGCACCGTGTTGGTGTTGATATTCGACAGTTCGAACAAACCCATACGGCTGTGACAAAGCCGTTTGAGCACGCCCGGGAAGGTCCTCCTGGCCAACATATCGAAGGGAAGGGGTAGCCTCTTGCAGAGTTTCTGCGCCGAGCCATCAGGATAGAACACGCTGGGCATCACCAGGCCCACGGACTCATTCAACTCCAGAAACGCGACTAATTCCGTCAGGGCGCTGGCTTCGAATTGAACATCCGCGTTTAAGACCAAATGATATTTCGCGGTGGATGCTTTTCTGATGGCAATATTATGTCCGGCGCCAAATCCATAATTCCTCCCGGTATATAGGTATTCCGTTCCCAGCCGGCGGCACATGGGCCCGAGGGTCCCGGTGGGCGAGTTGTCGACCACCAGCATCTTGACGCGCAGGGGGGTATTCACAAAGCTGCGAATCGCCTGTTCGAGCTCGCCAGGATCGCTCTTGTAAGCAACGATCGACCCGATGACATCGTGCTGATATAGCCGCTGATCGACCATCTGGCCCTCGTTATGTAATGCCGGTAACGCCGGCCAGCGCGGCAATTTCAATGGAGTATTGAGCCGAGGCAGCATCGCGGTGAAACATCTGGACCGTCTCGAGCGAGAACTCGGTCAGATCTTTGCCTACATCCTTTAACTTCGCCAGAACCTCAGAGGTCACGGTGATGATGTGGCATCCTGCATCGTTGGCTTGAAAGATGTTGAGCACTTCGCGCGGGCTGGCCCAGAGAAGTTCGGCTTTGGGGTGTTGGGAGAGAATGGAGAGCGCCTCCTTCATCAACGGCACAGGATCGACACCCGTGTCTGCAATCCGTCCCGCAAAGACGGAAACGATCGCGGGAATCTCCGGATTTAAGACCCGGGCGATCTGCCGGACCTGGGCAAGGGTGAAAACAGCAGTGACGTTGACCACCACCCCACGCGCGCAGAGCTTCTCAATCAAGTTGCCGGCAAACTCTTGCCTGGTATTCGAGACAGGTATCTTCACATTGACGTTGGGCCCCCAGTTCGCAATGGTCAGTGCCTGAGCTTCCATCTCGTCGAACTCATCGGCGAACACCTCAAACGAAACAGGCCTGTCTTTGATGCGAGCCAGGATCTTGTGGGCAAACTCCTCATAGTTGGCAATGTTCGCCCTGCGCATCAGGGTTGGGTTGGTGGTGAAGCCGCGGATGTAAGGCTTGGCATAAAGGCTCATCAGGCTGTCATGATCCGCGCCGTCGGCAAATATCTTTATCTTCAGGTCAGCAACTGCAGGCATAACGATCCTCCAGGTAACGGGGTTGGGGTGGGCTTGGTTGGGAGCAAGTTCGGCGTAGCCGGGCTGCAGCGGGTAAGCGATCAGTTTCGCGAAGCGTTCAGAATGATGACAGCGGCGGCCTCCAGGCTATCGGCTTGAAACTCCGCGCCTGGCTCGTCCTGGTCGACGGCAGCGTCCTCTTGCTGGTTGCGCACGTGGATGGTATGCACGCCCGCCGCCTGGCCGCAGTCGATGTCGCTGGCGCGGTCACCGACCATCCAGCAGCGCTCCAGGTCCAGGCCGAACTGGTCGCGCGCCTGCAACAGAAAGAACGGCGAGGGTTTGCGGCAACGGCAGGGGCCGGAGTGGCCGGGCACGACACCCCGCGGATGATGCAGGCAGTAGTAGAATGCGGCAAACTCGATTCCCTGCTGATCGAGAAGGCTCAAAAAATGACGGTGTATGTTCTCGAGCGTCTGGAGTGATGCCTTGGCCTTGGCATAGTTCGGTTGATTGGAAACAAGAAAGAGCAGAAAGCCGGCCTGTCGCAAGCGACTGAGCGCCGCCAGGGCGTTGGGCGCCAGCACAAAATCCTCGACCGTCAGAGGAGCTTCCCAGGCAAGCGTTGCCGGATTCATCACATTGCGATTGATGACCCCATCGCGATCGAGGAACACTGCTTTGAACACTGCTTTGCTCAGAGCGCCGACTCCCATTTCATCTCGTTTTGCTTGAGCCGCGGGTGGGAGACGATCAGATGCCAGACCACCGCCTGAAACGACTCGGTGTGCGGCGTCACCGTGTCCGCAGAGGCCGTAGGGACGATGACGGCGGCATCGGCCACTTGGGCCGTGTAACCACCATCACGTCCGATCACACCCACGATCCGTGCGCCCACCCGCAGTGCAAGATCGAGTGCCCGAACAATGTTCACGCTGATATGTTTCTCCTGATTGCCACCGCCGACCGAGAGCACAAACAGCGTGTCACCCTCGCGCAACCGGCTGCCACATAGCCATCGCGCAAAGCAGGTGTCCCACCCTTCATCGTTGACCCGCGCGGTCAGCTCGCTGACATTGTCGGTGGGCGCGTAGCATTCCATGTTCGCAATCTTGCGAAAGTCATTCACCGCATGGGCGGCATTGCCGGCGCTCCCGCCAACCCCGAGAAAGAAGAGCCGGCCGGCCGCCGCGCGCGTCTCCAGAAGGATGTCGATCATCTTCTCTATTTGCCCCTGGTCAATCCGGGCTGCGATCAGCGCGGTCTCGGATAAATATCTCGATGTGTAGTTGTTCACCGTGCCGCCCGTGCTCCCTCCGCGTGGCGCTGGCAGTGTGCATACACAGGAACTAGCTGCGGGAGATGACAATTGAACCGTCAAAATCGAAGGTAAAGTCCATCTCCGCGATCCCGGCCCCACACATTACATGGCGCAGCCGGGCGCGCTCCCTGGTCTGGAAGAGCAGGAAGCCGCTGCCTCCCGCACCCACCAGCTTTCCTCCGCTAGCACCACCCTTGCTGCGCGCCAGTTGGTAGAGTTCATCAATCCTGTCACTGCTCATGGCCTTCGAACGACTGCGCTTGCGCAGCCAGTGCTCATGCATCAACGTGCCGAAGCGGGAGATATCTCCCTGCTCCAGAACACTCCGAATCTCGAGCCCCAGCTGCTTGATGAAATGCAGCCCCTCGAGCATCGAAGGATCATGTTGTTCCGATTTCGCTTTCTGATCCAGCAGGATGCTCGAGGCGCTGCGCGTCATGCCCACATAGAACAGCATGAGAGAATCGCGAAAGTCCTGAATGGAGGACTCGCTCATCTTGAGCGAATAGACGCGGGCCGAGTCATCCTGGCGGTATTCCTGGCACAGTATCCCGCCGTACGCAGCAATATACTGGTCCTGTTTTCCCACCGGCTCGGCCAGCCGGTTCATCTCAATCTCAATGGCCTCCCGGGCCAGCGCTTCCGGGCATACCGGGTTGCGCTTATAAGCATGCAGAGCGTGGATCAGACCTACAAGGAAAGTTCCGGAGGAGCCCAGGCCTGTCCCCGCCGGGACGTCGGCAATGCTTACAATCTCGATGGGGCTGGGGATATCGTAAACGGTCAGTGCCTCGCGAATCAGACGATGGCGAATCTCGGCCCGGGTTTCGACTGCCTCCATCTCGGAATACTTGAGCAGATATCCAGGTGAGAAGCAGCGATTCGCACTGACGTAAGCGTACTTATTGATGGCCGCGGATATGACGAAACCGCCAAACTCCCGGTAGTAGGAAGGCAGGTCGGTACCTCCGCCACCAATCGAAATCCTTAGCGGCGTTCTGGTGATGAACATAGTAATTCCCCCGAGCGCCTGGCGTTAGTGAGCATGCAATCCGTCTCCTTCAGCCCGCGCGGTGTGCCGATTTCGTAAAAGCGCTGTGTGACCTCGTGCCCGCTGAGCTGGCCGGTCTTCACCAGATGGCCATAGACCAGGCTGAGGTCAAAGACCTCGTCGTCTTGCCACGCTGCAAAGGCCCCCGGGGTGAGTATGCCCAGGCCGTAGTCGATGTACTGCATCTGCGGGGTGATGGTTATCTTGTCGTAGTTGCGAATGCTGCCACGCCGGAATTCGACGTTGCTGGTATCCCAGCGATTTTCATTACGGAATACGGTCATCAGGCCGTGTCGCCCCAGGCGAACGAAGGTCTCATAGACCGGGCCAAAGGCAATGGGTAAGTAACTGTCTCCATACATAAGGAAGAACTCGTTGCCCAGCTGGGGCAACGCTTTCCGGACCGCCCCGCCGGTTCCCTTCAGCGGCCGGCCATCGTAGGAGTAACCCACCGAGCACCCGAATACCGCACCATCGCCGACATAGTCTTCAATCTGCTCCCCGAGGTAGCCGCAGCAGATCACTACCCGGCCGATCCCCTGCTTCGCCAACCAGCGCAATTGATGCGCGATAAACGGTTCCCCGGCGACCGGCACCATCGACTTGGGCACCGTTTCGGTGAGGGGACGCAGGCGGGTCGATAATCCTCCGGCCAGGAGCGCGAGCGGTGGCAAGGGTTCATTCATGATTGGTGCGCTCGTCCGCGGCCAGGCTCAGCAGCGATTCGCTCAGCGCCTGGCGGCAGTTTCTCTCGCACTTCCATCCCAGAGCCTGGATTCGCTCGGTGTTCAGGCGGATGATGGGGACGTCGCCTTTCCAACCGCGATCTCCTCCGCTATAGCGGTACTGCGGAGGGTGCTTGAGGCCAAGTACCTCGACCGCCAGATCGGCGATCTCCGTAACCGTGATGGTATCGCCGGTCGCGACATTGAACGCGCGAAATTTCGCAGGCTCCGCGGCGTTGGCGCAGAGCACTGCGGCCACCACATCGTAAATGTGGATGTAGGATTTGCTCTGCCGCCCGTCGCCCAGAATCCGTAGTTGCGACGGGTCGGATTTCAAGCGCCGCACAAAGTCAAAGCCGACTCCGTGGGTCTGCCGCGGGCCCACGACATTGCCAAAACGAAAGACTCGTGCGCTCAGGCCGAACATATGACAGTAGCTGGAGATGAGCGCCTCTCCGGCCAGCTTGCTCGCACCGTAGGTAGAAACTGGTACCAGGGAACCTAAGTCTTCGTGGGCTTCGGTCGAGCCAATCTCTCCATAGACTCCGCTGCCCGAGGCGTACAACAACCGCCCGACTCCTGCGCGGCGCATTGCCTCTACCACGTTGTTGGTCAAGAGCGTTCCCTGGTAAAAGTCGATCTCGGGTTCGCTGGCCGCTCGGGCTATGTCCGGATTCGATGCCAGATGGATGACCACATCATGGCCGGCCATCGCTTTTGTCAATGCGCCAAGATTCCCTACATCGCAGCGCACAACAGTCAGGCGCGGATCGCTTTGATGATGCTCATAGTGCCACTCGCGCCCGGAGGAGAAGTTGTCATATAAGGTAACCGCGGTGACCCTGGGATCTCTGAGCAACCGATCCGTGAAGTGGCTGCCGATAAAACCAGCGCCGCCAACGATACAGTACCGTTCCCATGCGCGAGCCTCGAAAGAAGCGGACACTTTACTTTCCACCTGCTCCTCCGTAGGCCGTACTAACTCTCGCGGACGGCCACCCAGGCTCTGGCAATGCCCAACAGTTCCCAGAGCCCCCAGGAACTGATCTTCCGCTTGAACGGCACGTAATAGAAGAGGTTCAGCAAAACCGACACCGGGGGTACCAGAACCGCCCGAGGCCAGCTCCACCGATACCCTACATGGGTCACGCGCAGATCGCAGCTCTGCAGACTCCGGATAACCTCTTGATCGGAGTAGAGCCGCTTGTGGGTTGGGTCATCATAGAAGTTCATGAAGCCGAGCGCAGAGGGGTAGTTGATCGTGCGCATGCTAGGCGACTCTATGTAGATGCAGCCGCGCGGAGCCACTTTGGCGCTGATCTTTCGAATCAGCTCCAGCCCATTGGATAAGTGTTCAATGACATGGCTGAGAATAACCAGGTCATAGTGCCCATCCGGGATTTCGGCAAGTTCCAGATGCTCGAGATCCATGCAGAAGAGCTTGTCCATATTTCTATAGTTCGCCTCGAACCCCGGGCGCATTCCTCGATCGACGCCGTGATATTCCCGCACGTTAAAGTATGGCTTGGTATACATCACATTCGGCCCGCAACCGACATCCAGTATGCGGATCGGCTCCCGCTTGCGCTGGCCCAACGTCCGGTAAATGCGGACAATGCGCGCAGGTTTGATAACCCTTTTGACCCACATAGGAATTTGCATGAATTGCTTCCTCCGTTTTGCTGCCGGCTCACAAAAGCGACTGATACAACTCAAGATAGGAGTGCATCATGGCTTCTGACGAGAAATACCTTCCAGCTACTTGCCGGGCCAGTTCGCCTTGCCTCTCGCGCCGGCTTTTGTCGCGTATCAGCCCTAAGAGTGCTTGCACAAACCCATCTTCGTCGCCGGCAGGAACCAGGGTGCAAGCAGCTCCGGGAATGTTTACTTCCGATATCCCGCCCACGTCGGTTGCAACGCAAGGGATTCCCCGCGCCATCGCTTCCAACAGTACCAACGGCAGCCCTTCATAACAGGACGACATTGCGAATACATCGGCACTCGCCAGCAGCACCTGCACGTCATCGATACGGCCAAGTATCTTGAATGAACCCTCGAGACCTGCCTCTTGCACCATCCTGAGCAAGTTATCGCGCTCTGGTCCATCTCCGGCGACCGCGAATACTACGGTGGGATCCAGAGCCTTGATAACCGTTGCGCAGCGCACCAGCATCGCGTAGTTCTTTTGCTCATGCAGCCGGCCGACGGAAACAATCAACGGAACTCCGCTGGGTAAGCCTAGCCGCTTCCGGCATTCCCCCGGAACGAGAGGGGACGTTGCCATATCGACACCACTGTAGATGATCCTTATTTTCCCCTGATGGATGCCTACTGAGTGTGAATAGGCGGCCTGGGATGCCTTCGATACCGCAACAAATGCGGATACATAGGACTGTGTTCCCCATTCTGCCCAGCGCGCCATTCGATTGGCCAGGGTTGCCGAAGTAAAATACTCTTCGTCGTTGTGTACGGTGTTCACCAGAACCGGGACCTTTGCCAATCTTGCTGCCAGGCGCCCATAGAGGTTGGCACGAATAAGATGGCACTGGAGAATATCGGGCTTAACCGCACGCAGCTTTGCAGCCAGCCTGAGGACCACCGTAGGTTCAACGAAATGGCGGCGCATATCGAAGGTCGCGCCATCGACTCCCAGCTGCGCCAGCAGTTTCCCCGGATCTCTCTCGGCAGGAGGCCTGCGAAGGGACCACGCCCCCGCCCACTCTACCTGGGATTGTTTTGTCTTCAGCAAGTTGAACACCCCGTTGCTGGGGCCATCCTTTTGCATCAGCATGGGCAGCAAGTGAACAACCCGAATCATTGGGCATTTCTCCCAGGCGCAGCAGCGGGGAGGAAACTGGCGCAAAAGAACGTGATGTGTTGCTCCCCTCCCCGCCCGCGAATCCGGGGCTAGGTGAGGAATTGCCCAACGATCAACCGGCCGCCAGAGGGACGATTCTCATCTTGATGAGGCACGAGGATGGCTTGCTCAAAGACAGTTTGGTAGTCATCCACCACTTTCTTCACGTCAAGATCGAGAACCAGGGTGGCGAAGGCAAAGCAAACGACGGTTACGGCCGCAATACGACGGTACCGGCGGAGAGCGATGTCGCGGTAGAACGTGGCAACGATCTGGGCCAGGATCAAGGGCTCTCCGATCCAGAGAAAGGATGCGCCGCGCGCCGCCAATATCTCAAACTGGTTGAAGGCGATGATCCACAGCGTCGCTATCCAATAGGAGAGGACACACAATGTAACCACCGGAGGGCTGCGCGTCTGGTCGCTGGGATGGAGGAGCCAGCACGAGAGACCGAGTATGACCAATTGCTTGATGGTGACTGCATTGGAGAATATGCCCACCGAGCCGCTGTACTCGCTGTCCTGGAAATGGGCGAGCCTCTCCACCAGGGAAAACAGGCTAACGCCGGAGCCCAGGTTGTATCCGATAAGTAACGCTATCAGCACCGTTATCAGCACCGGCCAGGGTTTGGCCGTCCACTTGTAGTGGAAGAAGACCAAGGGAATGACGGCAACCAGGATTGCCATGTGGGTCATGACCGCCAACAGCATCAATGCACTGCCCCAACGCTTCCGGTCGCGAGCCCAGAAGTGGAATGCCCACAGGCCGATGACCGAGGCTAAGCCGGCCCGCATCTGGATCATCTCCTTATTCAGGAAGGCGTGAGAGAAATAGATCATGAGCGCGAGGGCGCTCAATCGGCAGTGCTTCCAGAAGAACACCGCGTAGAGGGTAACCACCATGAAAGCAATGAGAAATACCAACGCTGCAAAAGGGAGGCCGGCCATTCTGACCAGGGAATTGAGATAGACATAGGCTATGTCCACGAAGGGCATCGTGCTGCCCCATTGTCCAATAAACCCGGGTCCGACCGTATCGGGGCTGGCATCAAAGTAGATGCTGTACATGGCATAATCTCTGCCTACCGATTCCGCCCTAAGACCGGCACACCCTATCATAAGCACGGTTGCCAGCGAATATAGGCTGATATTCAGGATCGATGGTTTCCGGCGAAAGCCGGCGGCGACGGCACCAAGCAGAACGAGAAATATGGCGAAGTAGATGGTCATCGAAAAATTCCTGCCCGGGCGGCTCTTCCGTTGCCGGCATAAGGGTTGCGCAGGTATAAGTCATAGATGCGGGTAAGCCCGGCAACCGAGGCTTGTATCGTGCAATTGGAAAGCTTCGCCGGGATTGGATCCCGTGACCAGCCTCCGGTCAAATGGATGCGCTCTAATTCACTTGCCCAGATCTCTGGCGCTGCGTCCAGGGGTAATCGTCGAACCAGCTTGCTCACGACAGTCGCTTCCTCTGGAATCGTGTCGGAGACAACACAGGCTAACCCAGCGGCCTGGGCTTCCCAAAGGACCAGTCCGAGTCCCTCATGCGCTGACGGAAAAAGAAAGCAATCCATTGCGCCCATCATCAAGCGCTGAACATCCTCGCGAACGCCCAGGAACATAAAATTCGCACTTAAACCACGCTCGCGCACCAGGGCTTCGATTTCCGATTTGAGGGGGCCATCCCCAACCAGCAGAAAGACCGCGGTTGGGTCCCTGCGTGCAAGACGCTCGGCAATCTCTACCAGAAAACCGTGATTCTTCTGTGGGGCAAAGCGGCCCACATGTCCGACCACAAAGGAATTCTGCGCGATGCCCAATTCTGCGCGGAGGGCGCGGGAGTCAATCGCCATGGTGAAAGGGTGAAGGTCGATGCCGAGTGGGCACAGCCTCCAACGCGATTCTGCCGTCCAGGATTCCGAAAAGAGACAGGGTGCCGCCGATCGGCTCGCGGCTAATCCAAGAGTGGCAAAACGGCGGATTAAAATGTCCATCGCGGAGGAATAGATCCGGCGAGCCGACGGATATGTCTTATCCACCGCGCGCGTGTCATTATGACTGTGTGCGATGCGCCCGGGAACGCCCAGCATGGCAGCCAGCATGAGAATATAACCGCTGGAGTGATGAATATGACTGTGCACGCAATCGTAGGGACCACACTCCCGCAGGATGCGCCGGAAGTTACACGCGTAGCGTAGTGGCTTCCCATCACTCAGGCAAGGCAGGCAGGGAATGATGCGCGCTCCGAGTTCCCTGACCTGCTTGTCCAACGCGCCTGGCTTGGTGGTGTGAACCAGGAAATCCATCGCGTACTCCCGGCGGTCAATATGCCGCAGTATCTGTATCAGCCATGTTTCTACGCCACCCCGATCAAGGCTTCCGACGACTTGAAGAATTTTCATGGTTTTGCTCTTGGCCTTTCCGGCCGCCCCACGGTAACTACGCGCGAGACTGCGCCGCCGGGCCGGGGCCGGATCCTCTGTACCAGACCATGCAGACATTTGCTCCGTCCGAGGGGAACTTCTGTTCCAAGGCACGTGCCCTCTTGATCCACCTCCCGGGTACTTTCACGAAGGGATAGGGACCTAAGAACGAATAAGTTTTCGACCACTGCAAAGACCATTCGTGCTGAAACCATGTTTGCATGGTGACGACATCGAGACCGCGGCCGTGGGCTACGTCGTCCACGGAATGGGGGACGTGAAAATCGACAATCCTGTCGATGACCGCCGGGCTTGGGCGCTTCAAGAAAAGTCCGCGTTCGAAGGCGACGTCGGCAGTGGCACTCAGGGGACTACGGCGTAAGAGCAAGCGCACTTTGGCGGTGTAGTTACCCGCAACCAGCCATTTTGCGTACTTGCGGAACCGCCGATAACCGGCGAACAACTGCATGCATTCATGATTGCGGTAAAAGCGTGCAGACGGTTCATGCCCTGCCAGCCAGACCGCGTTACCGCTCAAACAAGGGAGCAGGCGCGCCATCGTATCCTCGATGTCGGGCAGATGATGAAGCAATGAATTGGTGAGCAAGAGATTGAAAGGGCCGTGACGATATGTCTCTTCGATCCCGGAGCAAAACGACACTTGAGAGAACCTGCGCAGCCGGGTGCGGCATATGGTGATCATCTCAAGCGACGGGTCATAGGCAGTGAGCCGGACCACTCGATCGCCTAGCCTGTTCAGCAACACGTCTGATTCAAAGCCGGTTCCACAGCCGATATTGAGCACGTTCCAGGCGCGCTCGGGGGGCAACCGATCGATCATTTCAGCCCAGATGGGGGGCAGTTGCTGGTGAATTTCCGGATGCTCGCGGTCATATCGCCGGGCGGCGAATGAGTGGAATATCTCATTCACTTTCTCGACTAATAATCCGACCGGGACTTGCGGAGCAGACTCTGCGAGCCATGGGGGAATCTCCATGAATTCCGCCTTTCTCAGATACGGTGTTGTATTCCCGGTTACTGAACTTTCTTGTAGAACCGTTGATTGTTCAGGGAACACTCCCGGCGCTGGACCTGTCCGATCAGCCAGTACCGGAAAGACTGCAAGCTTGCAGTCTCAGACAGCCAGGCGCGCAAGGAAGGATAGAATGCCGAATTTCTGATCCATTGCGGCAAGGTTGATTCCCGGGTTCGCCCAGCCCAGGCTGCGACATAATCGCTTTGCATCGGAGAGTGGGCAAAAATTGGCAGGTCCGCCGTTCTTCGGGCGTCGAAGCACAATACGATAGGGCGCCCGGTCAGCAAGCCCATCCGGCCTCCAACCAGAGCGGGGTCTGCGACTTCGAAGACATCGCGGATAGGAACCAGTTCTATACTCGGAAAGCGCGGACAGAGGGCCAGTACTTTGCCCAGCTGGAAACCATTCTGCGCGGTGAAGATCCGGAATATGATCTCAGGACTGAATTGATAGAATCCATGGCCGCATAGGTTGTTGGCAACGGTCAAAGCGAATACTGAGCCGCCGACCCGGGTCATCTGCATCAGATTCGCAATCGCCATGGGAAAATTGAAAACATGTTCCAGTGTCCCCCCCTCTACCACGACGTCGAATTGGCCCTTTAACTCAGATGGAACAGGCTGGCTAAGATCATGGATGATGTTCGCGCCCTCATAGGGAGAGTAGTCCAGCGAACTTACTTCGGACGCGCCGAGACACTCCGTGAAGAAGCGGTCTGCATACTCCCCCCATTTGTAATGAGCCAGTGCTCCAGCAGGACTAACCTCCCGCACCGCTTGCAATTCTGAGGGATGAAGACACAGGGCCAGATGGCCGATCATCAGCACACGATTCATCGGTACACGCGAGCGGGCGTCCAGCAGCATCTTTGCCTGGTGATAGATAATCGCCAAAGGAAATCCCCTTCACGAGATGGCACGGAGTTGGCTTCGCGCTTTCCTTGCCTTTTCGATGGTTATCTGTAACACCACGGTATACCCCGCAGCCAGCACCATGGCCGATGCCAGCAACCCCAGCGCAGCTCCCGCTAATCCGTGGTGCGGCACCAGCAGAGCGGTGGCCACCGCCGTGGTCAGCGTGCATGCTGCGGTAATGGGTACCTGGGCGTTGAAGCAGCGGGCCGCCGTCATGCCATAGCCGAGAAAGGAGGCCACTGCGCCGACTCCACCCGCGGCCACTATGATCAGGAACGCCCCGATGTGTTCTCCATACTTCGGCCGGTACAAAAGAGTCAGGGCTGTGCGGCCAAACAGAGCCGCTAGCGGAAGACACACCAAGGTCGCCCCGACGCCTATGCCCAGCAGCTTTACCATCAACCGCCGGAAGCCGTCCAGGTCGCCCGCGGCAAACATGGAGGAGAGCCGGGCAATGGCCGATTGTCCCAGTGCGTTGACCACCGTGCTCAGCGCTACCAGCAAGTACGCCATCGAGGCAAACATCCCCAGTTGCGCCGGGCCGCCATAGTGTTCAAGCAGGTAGCGCGGCAGGTTCCCATTCAGTGAGAGCAGCATGGTAACGAAACCAAGCGGCAGGGCCAGCAGGACCAATTTCCGGCCTGCCCGCCAGTCCAGGCGAAAAAATCGCTCGCCAGGGTCAAGCGCGCCCTTTGCCTGGCGAAGGTCATAACCGATGAACACAGCCAGCCACGAAACGCCCAGGGCGGCGGTACCAGCGAGCAGGCTTTGGCTGCAGAGAAAAGTCGCGGCGAAGGCCAGAATCGAAAGCACCCCGCGGATAGAGAGGCCGATCGCTACCTGGTCGAGCCGCTCATGCAGTTGCAGCAGGCCACCGGCCACGTCGCTCAGACACTCCACACACTTGGCCAGGGCCACCAGAAGTATGACCCCGCTGGTTACCGGATCGTAGCGCGAGGTAAATACCAGGACGGCCACTACCAGCAGGCCCACCATGGTAGTCAAGACTCGAAGGGTGAAGTAATCAGCGAAACGGTACAGCCTGCTGCCGTCGGTCACCAGCACCGCACGAAGCGAGAGATTGGTGAACATGAATACCGGCGCCGAGATCGCCAGCCCAAGAGCAAACTGGCCCACCATGCTGACATTGCCGGCCTTGGAGAGTACCGACAACATGCCCCACTGGCACAGCGAATTGATAAGATTGCCCGTCAGCGTCCACTTGAAGTTCAGCCGCAGAGAGGGTGGGGGGCGGTCCTGCAACGAGAGATCAAGCGCGACTTGCTGCATTCCGGCCATTACCATGCTCACTTTGCTGGTTGTGACATTCCTGCCTGCGTGCACCATGGAAAGCGCGGTGGCGGTTTGCTAACTTTTCATAACGTTGCCTTCGGTCCAAGCAAGGCAAACTTCAAATCACGCAGCTGCTGGGTAAACCGCGGATCGGAATGCAGGGTTTCCTTGCGCCACCACAACAGCGCCAACAGGAAGCCGCTGAGAACGCCGCCCAAGGTGAACCACAGCATCCTCACCGCCGGCTTCAGAGACGATCTTCGATCCGGTTCAATCGCGGGCTCCACCACCTGAATAATGGCCGCGTCTTTCGCCTCATCCAGCTTGGCCGCGTCGTACTGTTTCAACAGCAGGTCGAACATCGTCTGCCGGTATTTCAGCTCATGCTCGGCGCGCAGGTACTCCATGCCCGCGCCAGGAACATCGCCCAGTCCCAAGTCGGCAAAGCCTGAAGTGTGGTTACGCTGCTCGAGGCGCGTGGCCTCTGCCCGCAGCGAGCCCAGATCCCGCTCCGCCAATTCCAGCTGCGGATTGTGCTCGGTGGAGTACGAGCGCAGCGACTCGACCTCCACTTCCCTGGCCGCAATCTGGGCGCGGAGCAGGGCCAGGCTTTCGATCATCGCCTTGGCCTGCGCATCCAGCTGAACCAGGCCCTTGCTTTGCTGCACCTGCTCAAAAGACGCCTCTGCGGCAAACAGCGATTCCTTGGCCTGAGTCAACTGCTCCTCGTAGAAGAGGCGGCGCTGCGAAGCCTCGGAGACCGCCAGCGTCTTGGTAAGGATGCGCAGCTCCTCGGTATACGCATTGGCCATTCCGGCTACTCGTGCGTGGTCCTTATCCGTAACCGAGACTGCGATAAAGCCGTTCTTTTCCGGCACCACCACAGTTGCGTTGGCCAGCCGCTTGCGAGCAGCCGTCATGTCTTTCGCGCGGTAAACCTCTTCGAGGCCGAACTGGCGGATGATGGCATCCGCGATGGGCCGGGAGTTGAGCAGGCCTACATAAATATCATTCGGATTCTTCAGGCCGAGACCTCCACCCGCCACCGCAGCCAGTGAACCTGCCCCCATATTGGCCAGCTGGTTCATCATCAGCGAAGCGGTTGACTGGGTTTGCTGGGGCGGCATGATCCGGGTGGTCGCCGTATAGCGCACGGGCAACACCAGGCACGCGGCCGCGCCAAGCAGCATGGAGATTGCAGTCACCTTCGCGATCAGCCACTTGCGGCAGGCAATCTGCGTCAGCACGTCTAACAAGCTGACTTCAGGCAGGCTGGCTCTAGGGCCTGGCTCCTCCCAGGAGGACTCGCCGCAGCGAGCCTCGTCCTTGAGCGGCGCGCGCATCTGACTGCTGGAAACGACCGATTCGATCATGAAGCCGCGCCTTTTACTTAATGACGCTGAGCGCGGCAGCGGTCAGAGCGGTTTGCGACATGAATTGCGTTACCTGGAGAAAGTCGTTCACCTTGGATGTAACCCGCAGTTTCTCCGGAACAATGATGGCGTCTCCGGGCAGCAGCCGCAACTTGTCAAAGCTACCGTGGCTATTGCGCGCCTGGCGGCTGACCACGGTTCCGTCAGCGTGGATGACAAAGATGCGCTTTGGATCCGCCTCCCGGGTGGCGCCCCCGGCATCATTCAGATAGGCGACCAGGCGCTTATCCGGTTGCTGGCGGAACGCGTTGGCGTTGTAGACCGAGCCTTCAACCTGCACTGTGCTGAGCCGGGGCGGAATATAAAAAGTGTCTCCATCTTCGAGTGAGAAGGCCGGGATGTCGGCTACGGTTGCAGCATCCGGCTGCATGGCCAGAACCACCCGGCCGGTCGGCTTGATGGCCGCCAACCTCGCCAGAGCGGCCTGCTGCAGACTAAGCTGGATCTGTTGGTCGGACGCGCTTTGGCCGCTGGTGGGAGTGGCATTCGCATAGCGGGCGACCAGCTCACGTTGCATCTGCTCGGTGGCCTGCTGCAGTTGTTCCTCTTGCGCACGGCGGGTGGAAACCCGGGTAAGCAGGGAGGCATAGAGATAAGAGTGCGGGGTGAGCCCCCCAGCCTCTTCGACCACCTCTCTTAGGGTCTCGCCAGGCTTCACCCGGTACACCCCGGGCGCATTCACCTCTCCTCCGACGCGGACGAACGAGGCGTGCTTTTCGATAGGCAAATTAAGATCTGCCCGGGAGAAAATGGTAACCACGTCGCCGGCGCGCAGCAGCTGATTGTCCGCAGAGGCACGGTTGTCGATGGCGTTCGCCAGGCGAAATGGAATCAGCCGGGTACTGAGATCGTGCTCGTCGAGCCGTTCGATGACCGCGTATTCCCAGTTGATCTCGGCATTGTTCTGGCCCACCTTGGCAATCATTGTGGAACGCGAGCTCCCGGGCCGGTCACTGGCCCCGGACATGTCGTTGCGCTGGTTCCCTGCCTGGTCGGTGGCCCCGGAAATCTCGCTGCCTTGGTCCGTTGCCTGGTCTTCGGACTGGTCATCGTACTGGTCGTCGTACTGTTCATCTAGCCGGTCAGCGCGGGGGTTGCCCAACTGTTCTGCAGGTTGGCTGCCGGGCTGGTTGATGGGTTGGTTCCCTGACTGGTCGGTGCGCGGGTTGCCGAGCTGGCCGGTGTGCCGCTCGCCCGCCTGGTCGATTCGCGGGTATGCGGAGGCCTGCAGGGTGCCAAACGGATGATTCGCGTTGCCTGGGCCTGGTTGATTTTGCCGATTCCAGAAATCGCGGGTGATGAGAAAATCGCGCGATGGAATCAGGTCCGAAACCCGCATTCCTTCTTTCCACATATAGCGGCCGGGCTGGGCGACATTTCCCCGCAGCGTCACTGCGTTGGCAAACTTGGGCGACAGGGGAAAGACGCGCAGCAGGTCACCATCCTTAAGCAGCCTGGCGAGACCCGATGCGTCCAGCGCGAACTCCTCTAGCCGGCGGGTGCTGTGGTTCTCAATCCGCTCCAGCAAAACCCGCTCCGCGCCGGCCAGGCTGGTCAGCCCGCCTGCGCCTTCGAGCGCGGCCGCCACCGTCGTCTCCCCTTTCAGTTCATAGATCCCCGGTTGGTTGACATGGCCGCTGATGGCGATCTGCGCGCCGATGGGAGGAATGTAGACAACGTCCCCCGGGAGCAAGGGAACATCGTGCGACTTATCGCCCTTTTGCACCAGGTCGTACATGTCAAACTCGGCCAGCAGCTGGTTCCCACGGCGGAGCTGAATATGCCGCATGGAGCCGGAGGCCGAGGGCCCGCCGGAGGCGAACAGTGCGTTGACCAGGGTGCTCAAGGAGCCGACGGTATACGCGCCCGGCTGGCGGGCACTGCCCAGCACAAAAATCTGGATCGAGCGCAGCTGGCCAAGCGCGACATTCAGCTCGAAGTCTTTGAACAGGGCGCTGATGGCGGCGTGCAAATATCCCTCCAGCTGGTCATAGCGCAAACCGGCGACGTTTAACGTTCCTATCCGGGGGAGATACACCTGCCCGTTTCTGTCCACCGTCACCCGGGAATCAAGGTCGATCTTTCCCCAGGCCCGTATCAGCAGCTCATCCCCCGGCCCGAGCACGTAATCAGCCGGCACCGGAACCCGCTCCACCGGGGCGAAGGTGGTGGGAACCTCGTCAAATAAGCGCCTCCCGTATACCGCAAGGCGATGCCCGGTGCCATCCTCAGCGAATCGCTCAAAATCAGATTTCGTGGTGAGCGGCCCGACAATCCGGTACTGCGGCGGAAGCGGCGCCTGAAACGGGGACTGGACCGGCGACCCGGCGCTGTCCGTCCTCTCCCCCATCTGCTGGGTTGCCGGCATGGGAGTTGATTCGCCGCCGCTGCCAGGCGCCGCTGCGGAACCCGGCGCCGACCGGGTCGATTCCGTCGGGGTGGTAAGAACGGATTGGCCCGCGCAGAGCGTACCCGACAGCAGCCCCACAAGCAACAGCTTTTGTGTCATAACCAGCAACCGCGCCGCTCACATGCCTCCAGGTTCACTTGCTGGGCACCATTGCGGCGGCAGCAGCGGCCGCGACCTCCGTACCCGGCAGCAAACCATTGAGCCAGAGTACGGCGTAGGCAGAGAGTGCCTGCTGATCGTCCGCATACGGCGCTTCCCTCCCGGTAAACAACTTTGACCAGCCCTGATGGGCAGTGATCGCCCCCATCAGGCCCAGCGTAGCCAGCGACGGCTCGATGTTGCGCATGATCCCCTTCTCCGCGCAACGCTTGAAGTAGGCACACACCATATCGAAGATGGGTCCCAGATGTTCACGAATCATCTTGTCCGATTCAGGCAGCTCAAACGCCGCCACGTGCAATAGCCGCCGCAGCTGTGGCTGATGGTTCAGGTTGTCCAGAAGAAAGCTCACCAGCAGCGGCACCACGATGGCCGGCGCATCATCCGATGCCAGGCTGGTCTGCGTGTCTCTGGCCAGCTTCACCCGGGCCACGTGCGATTCCACCGCCGCCCAGAACAGCTCCGGCTTGCGCGGGAAATAGCGGAACAAGGTCGCCTCGTTCAGGCTGGCCAGCTGCGCGATCTCCCGCGTGGTTGTCCCCTTGAAACCGTTGTGGGCGAAGAGTTGCGCGGCCGCCTCCACAATGCGCACTTCGGTGACACTGCTCCCGGCAGATTTGTGTCCCATCCTCGATTCGTCTCGTTGTTCATTCATGGCTGCGCGGCTGGAAGATGATCGTTCTGTCGCAATTTCAAGCGATGAAGTCAAGGTCTGCGGGGTCGATTTCTACCGCGAAGCTTCTCATGATGAGCGCCAGCGTCAGCACCACCCGGTTCCTGTTCCCCTGGCGCAGAACTATGCCCACTTTACCGGCAAGAGGCCCTTTGTTAATGCGCACCTTCGCTCCGGCAACCAGGTAAGCATGAGGTTCGAAGCTCTGCACCTTCAAGCTTTCGCGCAACGACTCAATTTCGCCGTCCGGCAAGGCAGCAGGAGCGCTGTTCTGGCTTACCAGCGACAATGCGCCGGGAACTTCAATGGCGCGCACCCGCTCCCGGTGCGAGATGTGCACAAAAATATAGTTGGGAAACAACGGCATCTCCAGCGTCACTCTTCGATAGTGGCTCCATTGACGCATGACCCGCGCAATGGGAAGAAGGTGCTCGATACTTCTCTCCGCATAATATTGAGCCACACGCTTTTCGTGATGCGAACGAGTGAAGACCGCGAACCACCTGCGCTGCTCGTCCTTGCTCCCATGGAATGCGTCCGGAACTCGGGGCGAAACATGATTGACTAACTGCGTGCCCATACACACTCCGGATGGCTAGGTTTATCCTGGGGCAGAGCTTCGCCATGCCACTGTAACTTATGGATTTTCATAGCTTGAGACTTAATAGTCGTGGCGACGCACTTATACTACGAGTGCACCGCGGCTGCTCCTGACACTTAAGCAAGTAAGTCCTAGCTTGCGGGTTGCGAGCTGACGTCTCAACGCTATGATCTGCTGCCCTTCGAGTCAAGATATTATGCGGCAATTCCCGCACTGTCTCCCAAAACGGGATGCGCATACGGCTCAAAGCAAGGACACACTTGTACGGACGCGCGCGACTTCGTTGCCAACCAATTCCAGCTGGTCACCAACCTCGATATAGCACTCGCTGATCGCCCCAGCCGCCAACTCCAGCACGCTGTGTACCTTCCAGCTGATGCTGGTGACCCGGAACGGCGGCAGCGATGGCCACAGCTTAACCACCTGCATGCTTCTGCTCAAGGCGATCGCATCGATGGCAAACAACATCCCAAAGGTATGAATGCCGGAGGAGGGCCTGATAAGAAGCCCGCATCCGGCATCGAGCCGCCTCCTGCCCGCCAAACCTACCAAGCGGGTCAGAGATGTTTCGGCTATCGCTATCCTCGTAGCAACCGTGGTGGCCCTGGTTACGTTTCTCAGGTTCATTGCTGCAATTAGACCTTCGCGTGCTTTCTGCGGTATATCAGGAAGGCGAGCACTACCACTGCCAGAACACCCGCGATGATTCGAACTAATGTCGTCGTATCCATCTGATGTATCCTCCTTTCTCCCAATCTCGTTAACTTAAACCCCTATAAGTAACCTTGTCTGTCACTCGCGATAGAGCGCCGCGAGCCAGCAAGCTACTGGATTGCCTGTATATTCTTGGCAATGTTCAACATTGCCGGCGCCAGCAGGACAATGAAAATGCACGGAAATATGAACAGGACGAGGGGAAAGAGTATTTTGATCTTGCTCTTGGCTGCCATCTCCTCCGCCCTTTGCTTTCGTTTCAGGCGGATCTCGTCACCAAATCTGCTGAGCGCTCTGACAATTGGCGTACCGAACCGGTCAGCTTGCGTCAACATGCCGACAAACAGCGAGAACTCCGGAATCCGGGTACGCTCTGCCGCGCTCTTCCATGCCTCCAGGCGCGGCTTACCGGCAAGTTGCTCCAAATTCACTTGCATAAACTCGTGGTGTATGTCGGGGTGGCTAAGGCTGAGTTCCCGGCCAACTCGCAGCATCGCCTGGTCCAGCCCCAGCCCAGCTTCCACGCAGATAACCAGCAGATCGAGTGCGTCCGGGAGGCTTCTCCTGATTCTTTCATTGCGTTTCCTGATCTTGGTTCTCAGCCACATGTCCGGCAGCAGATAGCAGACGGCCGCCAGGGACAAAGCCCAGAAAATCGTGTTGCTGTGAATCAGGCTTCCACAGGCCAAGCCCAGCAGGGGGAGAAGGATGCGGCTGGCAGAGTATGCGCTTGTGCCTCGGCTGGTCCTGATGCCCGCACTCATAAGCTGCTGTGTGACCTTTTCATCCGCTACCAGCCCGAAACGCACGCGCATGCCCCTCGCCATGAACAGGATCTTTTCTTGCAGCCGCTCTTTGCTGCCGACGTTTCTTTCATCCGGCCGATTGCTGCGCACCATCGCCAGCATGCGTCTGGCGGCGAGGGAGGGCCGCAGGATCAGTGGAGCGAGCAGCAGCGCAACCACCAGAAAGACGGTAACCGTGGCAGCCACGTAAAAGATCAGGTTCATACCCTGCTAGACCTCGATCCCATTGACGATGCGACGGATGACCACGCTGCCCACCACCAGCAACGAGAGGCCAAGGTAGATCAGCTTGCGGCCCGCAGGCTCGTGGAAGAGGATGCTGGAATAGCCAGGATTCACCAGGTTGAGCAACACCATCATCACCACCGGAAGTCCGCTCAGAATCCATCCGGTAAGCCTGCCCTGGGCGGTTTGCACTTGAATCTCCCCCTGTATCCGCAGCCGTTCTCGAATCACGAATACAGTGCGGTCCAGAATCTCGACCAGGTTGCCGCCGGTGTCCTTCTGCACCAGAATCGCGGTCACCAGCACGCGCAGATCGGGGGATGCAACACGATCGAGAAGCTGCGTCAGTGCGTCGCGCATCGACAAGCCGAGGTTCAGCTGTTTGAAAACTTCGCCGAATTCGAAAGCCGCCGGCTGCTGCGCACTGTCAGCCAGCATTTCGAGCGCCCCCACGACAGAATGGCCGGCACGCAGGGCGCGGGCCAGCATGTCGATCGCTTCCGGCAAAACCGCGTTGAAGGCCTTGACTCTTCTTGTACACTTGAACGAAAGGATCCCATAGGGCAGCAGGCTGAGGGCTGCGCCGGCGCCAAGGTCGATCAGCGCCATGGGGGCAAACAACCAGGTGATGGCAAATCCGGCGATCAACAGTCCCATGCTGGTCAGGATCAGACCACTCACCGAAAACGAGCTTTTCGCATGCATAATGCGCGCCTGCACCGCTTTCCCGAACTGGAAACGAAGCAGAATCCCCTCCAGCCAGCTGCTGGTTTTCGTCGCCTTGAGCAATTGCGCGGCCTCCAGGCTGTCTTTCTTCTTCGAGATATGGATCGATGCCATACGCTGGCCGACGATCTTCTCCTCCGCCGACTGCCGCGTCATCGCCATCACCGACACCATGGTGGCCAGTGCAATCGAGATAAATGTCAGGACCAATAGCGCCATTGCGATAACCTTCTATATCTCCATCGAGTAATCGAGCAGACTGGCCGGCAGCGGAAAGCCCGCAGCTTTCAATTTGTCGCCGAACTTGGGCACGATCCCGGTCCCCCGAAAACGGCCCTTCACCTTCCCCGTGGGCCCCAGGCCTTCCTTCTCAAAAAGAAAGATGTCCTGCATGCTGATGACGTCGCTGAACGCTCCCGTAAGTTCGCTGACATGGGTCACCCGGCGCGAGCCATCGCTCATGCGCGCGATCTGCACGATCAGGTGGACGGCGGACGCGATCTGCGCCCGAATCGCCTTTTCTGACAGGGTCGCGCTGCCCATCATGGCCATGGTTTCCATGCGGGCCACGGCATCGCGCGGCGTGTTGGCGTGGATGGTGGTGAGTGAGCCATCGTGGCCGGTGTTCATTGCCTGCAGCATATCCATGCACTCTTCGCCTCGAACCTCGCCCAACACGATCCGGTCGGGGCGCATACGAAGAGCATTGATCACCAGTTCTCTCTGCCTCACCGCCCCTTTTCCTTCCACGTTGGGAGGCCGGCACTCCAGCCGCACCACATGCGCATGTTTCACCTGCAGTTCGGCGGAGTCTTCGATGGTTACGATTCGCTCCCGCTCGTCGATAAAGCCCGTCAACACGTTCAGCAAAGTAGTTTTGCCCGCCCCGGTGCCGCCCGAGACAATGATGTTGAGCCGCGCCTGCACAGCACCCTTCAGCACTTCGAGCATCGGCTCGGTGAGCGCCTTGTTACGCAACAGGTCTTCGGCGGCCAGCGGCTTCGCGCCAAACTTGCGGATCGACAGAATCGGTCCGTCCACCGCCAGAGGCGGAATAATTGCATTCACACGCGAACCGTCTTTGAGTCGGGCATCTACCATCGGTGAGGACTCGTCTACCCGCCTTCCCACCGCCGAGACGATCTTGTCGATCACATGCATCAGGTGCCGGTCGTCCTTGAAGACCACGTTGGTTTTTTCCAGCACTCCATGACGTTCTACATAGACCGCGTTGTAGGTGTTTACCAGTATGTCGTTGACTGTCGGATCCTGAAGCAGCGGTTCCAGTGGACCAAGGCCGAAAACTTCATCCAGCACCTCCTGCGCCAACCGGTCCCGTTCCGCTGCCGAAAGTGGAATATTCTGCTCCCCGATCAGCTGATGAATCACCGTAAGCAGCTGCTGTTGGGACGCGGGGTTCTCGTGCATCTGGGCAATCTTCTCCAGATCCAAACGCTTGATCAGCCCCTGGTGTACCGCGGATTTGATTTCCTGCTGGAATTTCAGGGTCACCGGTCTTGCGGTTCTCACGATGGGGGGAACCACGCGATTGTTTCCGCTGATAATCGACTCAGCCATGCACCACCCTCGAGGGGTACGGGCTCGCTCGCCGCGGCGAGCTTCAGCCCGTACGTAAATACTTGTAACCAGGTCCGGCTTTAGCCGCTGAGGCTGCCTTCCCGGCTCAACTCACGCTCACTTCCACAGCGCAAACCGCTTCTTCTCCTGTGCGTTTGCCGCAACGGTCCCGGCTAACCCGCTGGCCCACTTGCTCATCTGCAGGGAAAAATCTGATTTGCTCGCCGCCGACACCGGTTCGCCGACATTGATGGCTCGGACCAGTTCGCTGTAGCTGTTGGCGATCTTGAAAGCGATCGGCAGGTGAACCGCCTTTTCGATTTGCTCGATGGTGACGGCCTCGTGCGAAGAGTAGCGATTAATGACCACCCGCAGCCGCTTCGTGGCGTGCTCATTCTGCACCAGGCCATCCACATACCGCGACAGGTCGCGGATGGCCCCGATCTCCGGTGAAGCGACCAGGTAGATCCAATTCGAAAAAGAAATAACCGCCAGGTTGATGTCCTCGAACGAGGCCTCGCAATCCAGCAGAACAAAGTCATACTGGGTGGTCAAAAACTCCAATGTCCGTTCGACAGAATCGGCGTCCGTTTTCCATGAACCGCCATACACGTCGGGAGAGGACAGAACATCCAGGCCGCTCGCGTGGGTGGCGATAAACCCGCGCAGCAAATCCTCGTCCAGTCGACTCACGTTCTGCACCAGGTCATAGAAGTGATGATTGCTCCCATCCATGCCGAGGTAGAGAACCACATGGCCTAACTGTGCGTGATTGTCGATAAGCAGCACTTTCTTCCCCAGCCCGATCAAAAACATGGCCAGGTGGACCGCCAACGTGGTCGTGCCGACGCCGCCTTTGGCGCCGAAAAAGGACAGAATCTTTCCCGAATTTCGCGGACGCTCCACGGTCGTAGCCCAGCGCTGGTCAAGCCGGGTGAGCGTATCGGTGAATTCATCGGCGTGGAAAGGTTTGCCCAGAAATTCGCTGTAGCCGGCGCGCATCGCGCGTAGCAGCAAGTCCGGGTCGGTGGTGAAAGAAAGAGCCAGGATCCCGATGTTGTGGTAAAAGCTCAGAGCGTAGGAATGCAGCGGTTTCGAGCGCCAGTTCCGCATCTCCATCGAAGTCCACCACCGCCACGCAGGCCTTGGTGTTGATTGCCCGTTGGGTGAGCGGGGGGAGCTTTGCCGCGGAGAAGTAGTTGTCGTACTCCACATGAACCAATTCCCAGGGCATATCGGAAGCAGTTTGGCGGATCCGCTCCACCGTCTCCCGATCGACATGCACTGTCAGCAGCGCCACCGTCAGCTTCTCCCTCACTGCGGGCCGCCTGTCCCCGGCTGTGGTTGCGTGGCCGGCTTCTGCTTGACCATCTTCTGGTCAAATTGTTTGGGGTCGAGGAGCGGAACCGGCAGTCCCGGCAGAGTCGGTGAAGTGGTATCGTTCAGCGGATCGACTAACGTCGGCGTCACGATTACCATCAGCTCCACGGTCGAGTGATTGACGTTCTTTGACCGGAACAGCTGACCCAGAATCGGCACGTCGCCAATGCCCGGCATCTTGTCGAAAATATCCGTGGTGCGATGATCCAGCAGCCCGGAGATGGCGAAACTCTGTCCATCGCGCAGCTCTACCTGCGTGTCTGCCCGGCGGGTGGAGATGGCAGGGATGGTGTATCCCGAGATGGTGACCGCATTGGTGTAATCGAGCGCACTCACTTCCGGCGCCACTTTCAACAAAATCGTTCCATCTTCGTTGACCACCGGGGTAAATTCCAACTTCACCCCATACGGCCGGAACTGAATGGTGATCGATGTAAGTCCGCCCGATGACCCCTGCACAACCGGGAAGGGAAACTCCCCCCCGGCAAGAAAGGACGCCTTCTGTCCGCTGAGCGTAGTAATGGTTGGCTCGGCGAGGATTTGCGCGATCTGCTTGCCTTGAAGATCCTGCACGCTCATTCCGATATTCAGACCGAAGTTGTAAAAGAACAGGTTCAGCGGGTCGCTGGGAGTGAGCGTGGCGGGGGTCGTGCCGCTGGCCGGCGTATAGGTTTGCGTCGTGGGAAACTGCCCGGTCGTGGAGTTGCCTTGATTCTTACCCTCGCTAAAGATGTTGATGCCAAACTGCTCCAGCTTGGAGCGGTCGATCTCGATGATCTGAACCTTCAGCTTCACTTGCCTGCTATGCAGCTGTCTTACCACCACAGAGTTGACTACGTTCTTCGCGTATAGACCGGCCAGCTTGACCGCCGCTTCGGCGGAGCCATCACTCCATACCGTGCCCGAGAGAGATCCGGTCCTGCTGCGCTTCCACTCGGATGCTCTCGTTGGGCAGCGCCTCGTGAATCTCCCGCTGCAGATTCGCCACATTCAGGTCGGACGAAATCCAGTAGGTCGCCGACTGGCCTTCTTGATCCCACAGGATCACGCTGCTCACGCCAGGCGTTTTCCCCGTGACCACGATCTGCCTGGGGCTCGAAGTGAAGGAATCGACCACCAGCGGATCGCTGACATACACCCGCTTCAGCCGGCTGATGGTGGTGATAAAAATGGATTGCCCCACCAGCACGTGCAGCGACTGGCTCGCAGAGAGCGTCGAGCTGGCGAGCGCGGTGGTTGCGTCGGGCAATTTCGCTATGTGCAAGGCGGCCAGCGAAGAAGAAGCAGTCGTTGCCGGTGGGCTGGCCGCTGTTTGCGCGTGGATCAAGCCGCACAGCACAACCGGAGCGAGCCCGCGATAGGCGCCTTTCCATACCCGGTTTATCGCTATCGTCATACCCGCCTCAATTAAAGGTCCTTACCACTTGCTTATCGCCCAGAATGGTTTCTACTTGATAGGGCTTGCGCTGCGGTGCGCGAGCGATAGCCGGTTCGGCTTTGGCAAGTGGGGCGGTGGTGCCGGTGAGCTCATCGAGCCCCACCGACGAGCTGGATGCCTGTTCCTTATCTGCCCCGTTTCTCAACACGAAATGAATCGCACCCAGGCTGGTCGCCAACACCAGCTTCGCCGAGTCCTCGGGCTTCAACAGCAGCGTGACTACGGTGCTGTCGCTGGCCGGCTTGCCTTCCGGGTCGGGGCGAATCTGCTGCCCCGCGGCCAGAACGATTACATCCTGCAGCACCGTCGCTGTCCGCGGATCCGGAGACTTGTCCGAGTGATAGGTCAACAGCACATCGACATGGGTTCCTGGCAGCAGGAAGCCGTCCACCCCCACCACTTCATCGGAGCGTACGGAAATCGCTCGCATGCCCGATGGAATCTTTGCCGTTAGGCCTACGCCCACTCCCACCGGAGCAAGATACGAATTGAGAATAGGTTGGTCCTTGGCCAGCGGGAACAGCACGACTCTGCCCGCGACATCTTCGATCTTGCTGAAACCTCCGGTGAGCGCGATGGGCGTCTCAACCAATCGCAGGCTCTCTGGCTTCAGCAATTGACCCGCTTCCAGCGTCTGGTTCGCGGCCACCATCAGTTGCTTCTTTGCCGGCTCAACGTGAGCCGCCTTGGCCAGCCGTCTGCTGAGCCAGAACGTCGACAGGCCAGAGATAAGCAGTGCAGCGAGCAAGGCTATCATCAGCCGCTTTGCATTCATGGCATCACCTTCGCATAACCACCAGGCAAAGGCTAAGACCGCTCCCTGCCGCGATCGCCACCGCATAGGGCAAGCGCAGCGTTCGCTCATTGCTGATGTTGAATTCAGGATGTGGGGTCAGACCCATAATCTGGTGATGAACCGCCAGGGAGCGCATGTTACGGCATGTTTCCATCAGCTGGTGGCGATAGAGCGCCAGGCCGATTCCCATCACACCGCCCGACAGCGCGGTCAATAAGAGCAGATGTCCGATCAGCGATAGTCCCGCAATGCAACCTGTGGCAGTGATCAGCTTCACGTCGCCCGCACCCATTCCCCCAGCCAGATAAAAGACCATGAAAATGACACCACAAATCAATCCGCCCGCGGCGGCAGTGGCCAACTGCCGCCAGCCCCCAAAAACAGCGTGCAGCAGCAGGCCGAAGGCAATGGCGGGCAGGGTAATGAAATTTGGTATCCGGCGGCTGCGTACGTCGTACACCGCGCTCAGGGTAGCGCAGAGCAGCGAGCCGGCAGGGAAAGCGAATTCAGTACTCAGTGTCAACATGAAGACTTCCTGGGTCAGTCATCCGCGGCCGTGCGCAACCCAGCGCGTTAGCTTAAGCCAAGAAACTTGAGAATCGTCCATTGCACTATGTGTTGGTGGTTAAGGTAGTCGAAATCTTGGTGAAGACCGCCTTGATATCGGTTGCCAAGGTGGTCATTGCCGCTGTGGCCCCGAGGGCGATGATCGCTGCTACCAGGGCATACTCGATAAGGTCCTGACCCGACTCGTCCCTGATAAGACCAGATAGGATTTCCTGGCGGTTACTCCAAAGCTTGAGGTTAGTCATCATCGTTCTCCTTTTGGGTCCAAGCATTGCTCACTTAGATAGTTAATGTTAGTAATGTCGATGTCAATCAGATCGTCTCGCGTGCGCAAAGAGAGTAAATTACAAAGGTCATAGGTATGTGTAAGTTAAACCGCGGCACCAGAGCACCCTAGTGCGCTTTGGATAAGTAGCCGGAACTAGAAGCGCAGATGTTGGTTCTGTTCCAGAAAATGTGCGTAGATAACCGTGATGGTCAACTAATTATTGCCGATAAACAATTGTGTCGTGCGAAAAGCGATATCTATGGCGGATGCGCGTTCTCGAACAAGAAGGCCAGGCGATGGTCGAAATGGCCCTCGTCTTGCCGGTCCTGCTGATGGTGGTCACCGGTATTCTCGTCTTCGGCCTCGCATTCAACAACTATCTACTCTTGACCGAGGCGACCAGCGTCGGCGCGCGAACCCTGGCCATCAGCCGCGGCGAAACCACCGACCCCTGCGCTACCGCGGCTGCCGCGGTATACGCGGCAGCGCCGCTACTCGTTCCGGCCAATCTTACCTTCACCTTCGTACTCAACGGAACGACCTATAAAGGTGCATCGTGCAGCAGCGGAAGCAGCACCACGGGCGCGGCAGGCAACCTGAAGCAGGGCGCCTACGCCAGTGTGACGGTGAACTACCCCTGCAGCCTGGCTGTCTACGGAACCGATTACGCTCCCAACTGTTCCTTGCAGTCGCAGATCTCGGAACTGGTCCAATGAGAAAGCCGTTCAACGTGCGCAGTTGGCTGGGTGGTGAGTGCGGGCAGGTGCTGCCCTTCGTCGCGGTAGCCTTCGTGGCGCTTCTTGGCATGGCTGGCTTGGCCATCGACGTGGGTCATGTTTTCTATTGCGATCGCGCCCTGCAAGGGGACGCGGATGCGGCTGCGCTGGCGGGCGCGGGAAGCATGCGCACCGCCACCAGCAGCGCCGCGGTCATCGCCGCGTCGACCTCGTTCAGCGCCGTTTCCGGTTCGGTGAATGCGCACGGCAATTTACCCAATGTCACCATGGTCAGTGGTTTCCCGGTCTTGAAATGCCTGGCCACTCTGCAGCAGCAGGGAATCGCTTGCGTGGGTGCGGTTCCCTACAACGCCCTCCAGGTTCAGGTGCAGGTGGTCGTGCCCATGTACTTCGCCGCAATATTTGGGGTAAACACCATGACCGTCACCGCCACCGCAACCGCGGCCTCAAGGGGTGGAGCGGCCACCCCATACAACGTGGCGGTGGTCATCGATACTACCCTGTCAATGCTCTTTCCCGATGCCGACTGCGGCAGCACGGAGATCGCATGCGCGATGAACGGCGTCCAGGTTCTGCTCAAAAATCTCACCCCGTGTGCGGCCAGCCTGGCGAAATGCACCATCACCAGCGGCGTCGCTGCCAGTTCAGTCGATCGGGTCGCCCTGTTTACCTTCCCCGATGTGTCAACCGCGACCACAACCCGAGACGTTACCTGCACCACTCCAGTTCCCATGCCTACTCCGCAAAACCAATATTGGAGTATGGTGAACGGCGGAGCCACCATCAATTTCGTAATGCCGATGTCTACTACCGGCGCTACGCCCGTCACCCCCTGGTCTTCCCTGCCGGCTGCGATGGCCTACTCATTTCCCGCCGTGGGAGCATCGTCCTACGTTCCCACCCAATCGGACTTTGCCACTTACCCCATGACCCTGGGGACAGCAACTTACCAGATCACGCAGTTCCTGAGCGACTATCGCACGTCCAACGCGGCCACCACGTTAAATCCCAACTCAACCCTGGTGAAGGCTGCCGGAGGGGTGATCGGCTGTGCAAGCATGACGGCGCCGAACTATGACGGAGTCTACGGAACCTACTATGCGGGCGCTATCTATGCTGCCCAGGCAGCACTCGTCGCCGTAAAAGCTGCCAATCCAGGAACCGAGAATGTCTTGATCATTCTCAGCGATGGCGACGCCACTGCTCCCCAGATGAACGGCAACAACACGGTGATGGGGGCCCCTGCAACCGGCAGCGGGCAATATCCATCCTGGGTTGGGGAATGTGGGCAGGCGGTCGTGGCGGCGAAATATGCCACCAGCCGGGGAACGCTGGTCTACTCGGTCGCCTACGGCTCTGAGCCGACGGGATGCGCAAGCGACCAAAATGCAGGCTCCTATCCCAACATCAATCCCTGCGATACCATGGCGGGCATGGCCTCGGCCTCGCAGTATTTCTACTCCGATTTTCACCAGAGCGGATCCGGCAGTGTCTGCGTGGCCGGCCAGCCCGTCACCTCGCTGAGCGATATCTTCACCGCTATCTCGGCCGATCTGACGACCGCCCGATTGATCCCGAATAACACCCTTTAGACGCCGCAACAGCAGACGGCTGTGCCTCGCGCGTGCTCTTCCAATAAGCGCCCACCCGGGTAACCGCGTAGGCGCTCAAAATGGTCAGCAGCGGATCCAGCACCATCCGGAAACGGGATTCGGGATGCGTGATGTAGTAAGCCGGCGGAAACAGAAGCAATGGCAGCAGAAAAAGCATGGCCACCGCGCAGTGCCGCCTGAAGAGTGCCGCCAGGCCTGACAGGCCCAGCAGCGAAGTGAGGACCACGTGTCCTTCGACCACCGCGGAGTTCGTTGGCAACCCGGAGCCCGTCCAGAAGCGCGCCACCCTCATGGCGCTGAGCCGCAAAAATTTGCCTGGATGCTCCCGAATATAGCTCTGGGCAAGGGTCGATTTGCTTCGCATGTATGCGACCTCGCCCTGGGCCGCGTAGTTGCGGTATTCCTGTTGGTTTTGGAGCGGCTCAATGCTTGTGTCGAACAGGCCGCTGCCCCCGGCGTGGTTCCCCTGCCATACCTCATACCCAAAGTTGCTGCGCAGGGGGATGAATGCATGTAGAACGCGTGCGTTCCGGATGGGCCAGGGAGCAAAGACGGCGAGCCATAGCAGCAGACACAGCCAGGGCCCGGAGCGTCCTATGGATCGGGTTTGCCAGCCGGCCCAGCTCAGCACGGCAAACAACGCCGGCGTGAGCGACGGGTTCACCAGCATCGCCAGGCCGCAGTAGGCTCCCATGGCCGCCCAGAGGGCTGCGCCCGGTTGGTCCGCACAACACAGCGCCAATGCCACCATGCCGAGCAAAAGCAAGGCAGACAAGCCGGTATCCCACAGCACTGCGGGCAGCCAGATGAGAGGCGGCGACACCGCCCAGAATGTTCCGGCTACATTGGCGGTGGAGGCGCCGAACATCCGCCGGGCGATGTGCAGGATGACCGCGACTGTCAGAACGGCGAACAAAGTCTGCAGCGCCAACATGACCGCTGCTGCCGTAAAACTGTAACTGCCGAAGAGATAGAAGATCAGACCGAGAATGGCAGGGTACCCGGGCGCGAGAAATGCGGTTGCGCCAGTCGATCCTCCAAAAGGCGAGCAGAGTCCCTGGCCGGAACTCAAGGAGTGGGCCAGAAATCCCAGGTCCGGCGAGTTGCTGAACAGCCAATTTGGCGGATAACGGAAAAGCACTATCCACACCACACCCAGGCGCAGCACCAGGGCAAGAGCGAGGATGGTTTTGCAGTACACTGGCGCGCCGGCCGCTCGTGTAGTCAACATGGCTGCACGCCATCACGACCGCTTACCGCATACCCGGCCAGGATCGTGAGCACCGGATCGATCACCAGCCGGTAGCGAAATTCCGCGTGAGTAATGTAATAGGGCAAGGGAAAGAGCATAAGCGGCAGCAGGAACAAGGCTGCCAGCCTGACACGGCGTCCTTTCGAACAAGCGCCACATTCCGGCCACTCCCAGGCAAGTCGTCAAAACGGCATGGATAGCGAAGAAGACGGAACCATCTTTGCTTCCTGTTCCGGTCCAAAACCGGAAGAATCTCAGCGTGCTGAGTCGCAGGAAATCGGATGGATGAGCTCGAATGTATGCCTTGGCAAAGCGCGATTTGTCTCCCATGTACCGAGCCTCGCCTTTCGAGACATACTGGTCGTATTCCCATCTGTTAAATATCGGAGACACCGATTCATCCAGAAAGCCCGTTGCTCCGGCTCGGTTTCCCACCCATAGTTCAAATCCGACCGTGCTCCGCAGGGGAATGAAAGCATGCAGCACAAGCGCATTGCGGATCGGCCACGGAGCGAAAACCAGGCAGAGAACAAGCAGCGCCCGAGCTAGATGCCGACCTGGATGCCGACGTTGATGCGCGTTTTTCTCGCGTCTGCCAGGCCGCCCAGCCCAGGATCGACAGCAGAGGCAGCAGCAGTGCAGGATTCACCAGCGCTGCCAGAGCCGCTATAGACGCCCATCCATCCCAGTGGAAGTCCTTCCGGCCTGTCGCTCACAGCACAAAGCCAACGCGAACATGCCCACCAGAAGCAGCGTGGATAAGGAGGTCTCCCAGAAGATCGTCGGCATCCAGAGGAGCGGCAACGATAGCGCCCAAAATGTTCCAGCCAGGTTGGCCGCGCGCGACGCCGAAGCATCGCTGCGCAACATGCATGATCATCCACACGGTCACCACACTGAACAGAACTTGCAGCGACCATGACGGCGATAGCCGCTGCAAAGGTGAAACTCCCAAAGACGCGGAAGATGCAGGCGATGATGGCTGGATATCCTGGAGCCAGAAGCGCCGTCGGCCCGGTAGATCCACCGAAAGGCGAGCTAAGTCCCTGCCCCGCGAGCAGGGATTGGGCCAACGTTCCCAGTTCGATACCGCGAGTAAATAGCCAGGTAGGCCCAAACTGCGCGATGGCAAACCATAAGATCAGTAGTCGCGCCAGAAGCGCGAAGGCAAGAATAGTACATGTCTGCGCTCCGGGAGGATGCGCATTACCAGGCACGCGATACACAAGTTCCAATTCTTCTCAATCGCGACACGTGATAGTTATCGGCAGCGAAGATGATAGGAATATCGGGCTTGCCGTTAGGGAGTGGCTTTCATGCCCCGCAGTTTCTCAAAGGCCGCCAGCGCATCATGCAGCCGGTTGAAGATCAGCGAGGGGTCGATAACCTCGGTCAGGTGATGACGGGCAAAGTCCGATTTGAGATCCCCACGGCATCCGGGCAAAGCCTAATTGAGTTCCGCGGCTCGTCAGGTCTCTGCTGCAGTTCCCGCACAACGCGCGCCGCGGAATAATCCAAGCGGCTGATGGCCTCCGCGTCGACAATCAGCCAGCGGACCTGCGAGGGCGCTTGTCCGACGAGGCAAACCACCTCTTCGCGCGAACCGATTGGCATTGGCATAGAAGAGCGCGCTCCAAAGCGGTACATCACCAGCCCGGGTTCCGTCATCGCGCCTGGCGCCACGGGATTCAGATCCCAGGTTCCGTGTTGGTTCAGAACCATGACGCCGGTGTGGGGGTGATAGCTGTGCCGGACGATCCGGAATAGGGAGAGGACCATCGCCAGCAAGATCCCCTGCTCGACACCCGCCACAACCACAACCCCCGCGGTGGTCAGAGCCAAGGCAAACTCCCCCGGACTCTCGCGGCGAATCGCCAGCGAGGGTCCGTCAACTTGATCAGGCGGATGGCGATCATGAAGACCAGGGCGCCGAGCACGCAGCGCGGCAGGTATTCGAGCGGCCCGGTGAGAAAGAGCAGGACCAGCGCGACGACGGCCGCGGTGGCAAGCTGCGCCACCTGGCTCTGGGCGCCGGCGCTTTCGACCATCGCGGTCTGCGTGGGACTTCCGTTGACGACGAAGGCCCCGCTCAATCCGGCCACGGCGTTGGCCGCGGAAAGGCCGGCCAGATCCGCATTCTCGTCCAACTGCTGCTGATGCCGCGCCGCATAGATCCGGGCGGTTGCGGCACTCTGGGTGATGATCATGATGCAGCACGATGCGGCTATGGAGATCAGCGGGGGAAGGTCTGCTCCAACTCACGGCCGGCAGTCCGAAATGAGGAAGGCCGCCCGCCACCGGTCCGATGATGGCAATGCCGTGCCGCTGAAATCCCAGATTGCGCTTGCCGCCATGGCTCCCGCAACTGCGATGAACGCGCCCGGCACTCTCGGCGCAAAGCGCTGAAGGAGAAGCAGGATCACCACCACGACGGCGGAAACGGCTAAGGTCGGCAGATGCACTTGCGGCAATCTTCTTGAGACCTCCGCCAATTGCAGGACTGTTCGGTGAGCGGAAACAGGAACTCCCAGCATCTCGCCGAGCACTGCGATGCCGACCTGGAAGCCAACTCCGGTGAGAAAGCCGGCGAGCACCGTCTGAGAGAGAAAGTCGGCGATGAAGCCAAGCTTGAGCAATCGTGCCAACAGCAGGAATCCAGCGGTAAGCAGCGCAACGGCGCCCGCCAACGCTACATAGCGCGCGCTGGCTGGGGGCGCCATGCCCGAGACTCCGCCGGCAAAGATGGCCGCGGTCGCGGAATCGGCGGAAACGACCAGGTAGCGGGAGGAGCCAAAGGCCGCGAATGCCACCAGGGGCAGCAGCAAGGTGTAGAGACCGGTAACCACAGGCATGCCGGCAATCTTGGTGTACCCCAGGGCTTGCGGGATATTCATGGCCGCGAGCGTGAATCCCGGCAAAGGCATCGCGCAAGGCGGCTCGCAGGCTTGAACGGCCGCATACCTTGAAAGAGTTTCAGCAAAGTCGAGTCTCCGGAGGCGAGCTATCGCAAGTCCGGAGTGTACATTCTCCCCGCCTCGCTCACCATCGGATATGTAAAACCGTCAAGCTACGCCCCAGGGTTGTTCAAGGCACTGAAAGCTACCGCGCAAACCAGCTGGGCTAGGGAGTGGCGCATCGTTTCTCGTTCGCTATCGGCGAGACGAGCGCTGTGCGTGGGGCATAAGACAGGGGTGACTTCGCCGTGCCCGTGGACGACGTATTTGGTTCGGCAAATTTCCCCCGGGATTGCGAAGCAGGTCGGGCAGTAAATATCGAGTACCATAATTCATAAGCGTGGCTCCCAATAACCACACCGCGAGAACTACAAGGCTCGCGCGTTCCTGGCGTCCCTTAGAGTGATCTCTACCGCCAGCAGGACGGCTTGATCAGCTTCAGTAAGCGTCTTTTGCGCCAGCAGTCCCTTGTACGAATCGCGGAGTCGCTCCAAAGCAGATATTAAATCGTGGTTGCTCCGCATAACCCCACGAAACCACTTCTCAAGCTCTCCCTCAGGGGAAACCTGAGGCGGAGCAAATTGTAATACCTTGCTTGAGGCTTTGTTTGGCTTGGACATAGTTCCTTTCTGAGACTGGAGAAAGTTTTGCGTGAGCGGGACGTGAAAACGGCGACTCGCCTTTGTTCCACTATCGAATCCCTCCCCCGAAAGAATCGATCATAGACCTTGGAGAATCGCCGCTTGAAATGAGCATAGCGGTTCACACAGAATTTGCTACAGTCCTTGCGTAATAAACGGCGGGATTGTAGTAACGCGGGGTGGTAATGGACGCTCCTCCTTGCATGGCATGAACGGCGCGCAGCCTGCTGTTTTTCTCGCATCACTCTTGATCCGCGAGTGAACTCTTGACAGTGTCTCATCGGCGGGCTTATAAGAATGGCGCGAGATCTTCGGCTGGCACACCCCGTGCAAGATGGCCCGGAGAAAACCTGACGCACCCTGGCAAGAATTGACCGGCCGGCAGGCCGTCAATGACGTCGTTACAGAAAAAAGGCGAAAGGGATGAAGCGATCGTGTCTCCGCCGCCACTATAGAAACGATAGGAGCACGTATGCCAAAGACCTTGTTCCTTATCTGCTTTCTCGGCACGACATGCGCTTCGTGGGCCCAAGGCAACCCGACCTCCTGGGAGAACCTGAACGGCCTTCAGCCGGGCGAGAAAATCCAAATCCGTGAAATGGGTTCAAAAAGGGTCTCTGGGACATTTTTAACTGCCTCCGAGGATGAGATCTCGGTACAGGAAAGAGGGGGCGTCCAGGCCATCCAGCGGGACGATGTGCGCAGTGTGAAACTAGTGACGAACCGGCATCGTTTGCGCAACACGCTCCTTGGGGCTGGAGTGGGAGCCGGTGTGGGAGCCGCAATCGGCGGCACGGCGAACACCAGTTTTATCAGTAGAGGCGCCTTCGTCGCCGGGGCGGCGGGGGTTTTTATGGTGCCCGGCGCGTTTGTCGGGGCGCTGGTGCCCAACAAAGAAACCATCTACCTGGTAGGTTCGCACTGACCTCCTTTGGGGGGAAGACTTGCCTGCGGCAAGTTGAGGGAGGGATGAACAGCATCCGGAGACATGTCGGCAGCACCACTACCCTCAATCGGAGCGCTGCCATCCCCTTTGTCATCCCGAGCAGAAGACTTGCCTGCGGCAAGTTGAGGGAGAAATGACACGGCAAAAATCGCCATGGATGCAAGGCCCGGAGGGCCGACCGCCAAACGTCAGCCCAGCCCGGAAGGGCTGGGGACCCATCCCAAAGATGAGCGAGCGCCGTAGGCGCGGCACTAAACCGATCGTCCGCTCCGCTCCGTTTCATTAGAGCGCAACCGAGGGATCTGCAGTTCCGCGGACCATTCCTGGAAATGTTTTTCGACAGAGCGAACCCGGATTTCCTGCCACGCAGCACAAGACAGGGCACCGTGTGCGCCTTTCGTTTAGGAAAGACGCATGAAGTTCGCCGAAGCCACCAACCTCCACAGGAACTCCGGCTCCGGTCAACACCAATTGCGAAACTGCTTTAAGGCGCCGACTCCGTTTCGTTGACGGTGATGATCTTCCATTGCTCCGGAGCCTGCTCGCGGAACCAGACCTCGCCGTTGCCGACCATCGCCCCCGAAGAATTGCCAAAGAGGCATTGCGCCGTTTGCTGCAGGATGGCATCCCGCACCGGAGCGCTAAAGATCCGGTCGTAGTTGCTCAACAATGCCTCCTTTCGCGGGATCCGGGTTCGTTTCCCGTCACGCAGAACCAGCATCGGGTAGCCGATCATCCCCGCGATTTCTTCCTTGTTGTTCGACTGCACAGCCGCCTGGAGCTGTGCAAGAAATGCTCTGGCGCCGGCCGCTGTCTTCGCGCCGAGCGCATCGATTGTGCTGTTTCCCCCGCAGGCTGCTGTGCTCGTCCCAGCCTGAGCTTGAAGCATGCCAGGCGCGGCACAGACCACCACCAGCAAAACGGTTTGAATCAAGCCAACCCGGCAGGGACGGAATCGGGTGTTGTTGTACAAGCTTCCTCCTGCGTCGCTTCGGATATCCACGCAAACGACGTCTTCTTCCAGTTTAGCGAAGCGGATGAGGCCATGATTCACCGCCGGAGCATCTATTGAGGGCGAAGACGATGCGAATAGCCCGTCGGTAAGCAGCCTTTTCCGCCGGTCGAGGCTCCTCGCCATCGAAGGCGGCTCCCAAGCGGACGCTGGAAAGGACCCTTTCGAGGGGGGCAAAGACTTTCTCTTTCACCTAACATTGAGCGTTAATCAAGCTGCTCCCCCTCAAGGACCGAGGATGTCAACCCACCGGCGATCGTACAAGATCCGTATCATGTTCTGGGTGGGAGGGATATTCCTACCGGCTGCCTTTCTCTGTAGGTCGAGCGCAGCGCTCGATCCCGGCCGGCAAATCAATCAGTATGGGCATACTGCGTGGCGACTGCAGGATGGGGTGTTCGGCGGAATGCCGACCGCAATTGCCCAGACCACGGATGGCTATCTTTGGATTGGAACCAAGACAGGGTTGTTACGCTTTGACGGCATGCGATTTGTTCCCTGGACTCCACCCGGAGGGCCTCTACCCTCCGACAGCATTATTAGCCTGCAGGCCGCAGGGGACAATAGTCTTTGGATTGGAACAGCAGCCGGTCTTGCCCACTGGAAAGACGGCTTGCTCACCACCTACCCCGACGCTCCCGGGCTCATCGACGCCATCATTGAGGATCATAGAGGGGCAACATGGTTTACCCGTTCTCGAGTCCGCGACACCAAGGGGCCGCTCTGCCAAGCCCTCGATACCACAGCGCAGTGCTACGGCCGGGCTGATGGAATTCCCTTCCCTTACGCGGGGCCGCTGGCAGAGGACCGGCAACGGAATTTGTGGGTCGGAAGCTCCATCGGGCTTACGCGCTGGCTGCCGGGTTCCACCAGCACCTATGCTCCGAGTAGCCTGAAGCCGGCGGAAGGCCTCAGCGGTGTGAGCGCGCTGGCGCCGCAAACCGACGGCTCTCTTTGGGTTGGAATAAACCGTCCAGGCCTTGGATTACAGCAACTGAGCCAGGGTGTCTGGAAGCCATTCACCACACCTGGGTTCGACGGCAGCTCTCTCGAAGTGAACGCCTTGTTCCTTGACTCCAACAACAGCCTTTGGGTTGGCACTCTGCGCCAGGGGATCTACCGTATCCATGACCACCAAGTGGATCATTTTCGCAGCACGGATGGTCTTTCCGGTGACGAGATATTCAGCTTCTATCAGGATCGGGAAGGTGTGCTTTGGGTGATTACCTCCAAGGGCCTTGACAGCTTCCGCGATCTTCGCGTCTTGACCTTCTCAACCACCCAGGGATTGAGCGCAGACAACGTTGGTTCCGTTCTCGCCTCCCCGGACGGCGCTGTCTGGATCGGCAATCAACCTGACCTCAATGTGCTTCGCGATGGCACTGTATCCTCCATTGTTCGTGCCGGCGGTCTGCCCGGGGAGAGAGTGACCTCGCTTCTTGAGGACCATACCGGCCTTCTATGGGTCGGCGTGGACAATGGATTATTTGTTTACGACCAGAAAAAGTTCAGCCCGGTTGCGAAGCCTGATGGTGCCCCAATGGGGGTTATCGTGGCCATGACAGAGGACGCGACCGGCGACATTTGGGTGGAGACGGTAGGCCGTTCCCTTGGACTCGTACATCTTCACAACCGGAAGGTCAGCGAAGACATCCCTACCGCGCAAATACCGGGAGCATTTTCGCTTGCCTCAGATCCTCACGGTGGCATTTGGCTCGGTCTGTACAGCGGCGACCTTGGTCATTACCGGCAGGGTCATTTCGAGACGATCCGCAACCCTCAAGCCGGCGCCGCTGGCGTGAGAAACATCCTTGTCGATCCCGATGGTTCTGCGCTGGGAGCAACCCAGGCGGGGCTCATCGCCTGGAAGAACGGAAGCGCACGAAGCCTGACCACCCAAAACGGGCTTCCGTGCAACCAGATCTACACCCTTATCCGGGACGCGCTTGGTTCGCTCTGGCTCTACGCGGAGTGCGGACTCATTGAGATTTCGCGGGATCAGCTTCAGGCATGGTGGGACAAACCTGAGACCACGGTGAAAGCGCGGGTTTTCGATGTATTCGACGGTGCCGATCCATCGCCTTCCTCTTTCAGGCCCTCCGCATCCAGATCGCAGGACGGAATTTTATGGTTTGCCAATGAAAGCGTTCTGCAAATGATCAATCCTACTCACCTGGCGATGAATACTCGGCCCCCTCCGGTTCATGTTGAGAACATCATTGGCGACCGCAAGAGCTACCCGCTCAAGCAGGGTCTAAGTCTTCCGCCGCGCACGCGCGACCTGGAAATTGACTACACGGCTCTAAGCTTTGTTGTGCCGCAAAAGGTGCGCTTCCGTTACAAGCTTGAGGGGTGGGATGCAGACTGGCAGAATGCCGGCACGCGACGCCAGGCCTTTTATACCAACCTTGGCCCGCGTCGTTATTCCTTTCGCGTCATGGCATGCAACAACGATGGCGTATGGAATGAAAGCGGGGCGTCTCTCGATTTCCTCATCGTGCCTGCGTTTTACCAGACCACCTGGTTCGCCGTCGCTGTAGGCTTCTCCATTTTCTGCTTACTTTCGCTGATCTATCTGGTCCGGTTGCAACAAGTCACCGCCCAGGTCAGGGCGCGGTTGTATGCCCGGCTCTCTGAGAGAGAGCGGATTGCGCACGATCTTCATGACACCTTCTTTCAAGGCATCCAGGGCCTGCTCCTCCGTTTCCACACCGCAACCACGCAGCTGAGAAAGGATGAGCCAGCCCGGTCGATCTTCGAGGCCGCCCTCAAGGAATCGGACCAGGTGATGTTGGATGGGCGCGAGCTCGTTCTGGATCTGCACACCAGCGCAACAGACACCTACGAATTACCCTCCGCGCTGGTAGCTGCAGGCAATGAATTCAAAACGGCCTATCCCGCGGCCTTCAGGATCCTGGTGAATGGAGACCCGCAGCCCCTGCACCCGATCGTGAACGAAGAGGCCTACAAGATTGGAAGGGAGGCCCTGTACAACGCGTTTCGCCATGCTGGCGCGCGCACCATCGAAGCGGAGCTCAACTACCAGCCCAACGAATTGCGGCTCCGCATCCGCGACGACGGCACAGGGATTGATTCCAGGGTATTGAAAGACGGATCTCGCAAAGGCCGGTGGGGACTGCCCGGGATGAGAGAGCGAGCCAGCAAGATCGGCGCTCATTTTGCAGTATGGAGCCGCTTGAACAGCGGTACGGAGATAGAACTTCGCATTCGCGCTGCGGTCGCCTACCGGTCGATGCCCAAGAGCTTCTGGCGACGCTGGTTGCTGGGCGCTGTGGCACAGAATAAGGAATCCTACGACTGAACCTGCCGGCAAGTCTTCAGCACCCAGGCGCGAGCCGCAGCACGCAGAATAGGTCGGGCTTTAGAGTCTGCCTGAGAACCCATCGTTGCTAAATTCTGTCCTCACGACGGACCAAAGGGTGCCCCATATCTCGCTCGTTTTTCGCGAGATGTGGGAGACGCTGCTCCTCCCCTCTAGCTCCATTAAGCGCAGTTAATGCTACCAACGGGAAAAATTTTATCAACCCGGGTGCATGATTTAGTCGTTAACTACGCCGCTGCTTTGTCATGGCGTCCCTCGGCATCATGGCGGCTCTCTCATTTCGAGAAATGCGGGCGGAACGGTTCGCCGAAGGCGGTTTTTCCCCAGCAACCTTGCCGAACCGGAATTGGACAATGAATTTCGGGCTTCATGAAACCCTGTGACCGCCTGACTCACTATCCGGTCAATGACGGAGAACCACCAACCCCCAAAGCAATCGAGGTGTCTATGTCAACGCAGAATCCGCAGCACAAACCATCCCGGGTCTCCTTTCCCAAGAGCGAACGCAAAGCCCATCCGGGCGCAACCGTCGCGGGCAGGACCGACCCTCAACGCAACATCAGCGTTTCAATGATTGTGAAACGCAAAAACCCTCTGGACCTCAACCAAGTGATTGGTCGGCACCTCAGCCAGGAGGAATTTTCGCAGAAGTACGCTGCCGATCCGGCCAATTTCGACCACCTCCGCGACTTCGCCCACAAGCACGGCCTCACCGTCGACGAAGGCGCATCCAGCCTGGCCCGCCGCACCATGGTGCTGCGCGGCCCGGTCAGTAAGATGGAATCCGCCTTTGGCGTCACCCTCAATGACTACGAAAAAGATGGAAAGACGTTCTATAGCTATACCGGGACCATTTCCATGCCCCAGGAGCATGCCGAACCGGTTGAGGCGGTGCTCGGCCTTGATAACCATCCCATTGCAAGGCCGCACTTCCGGCTGCTGGACAGCAAAAAAAAGCATAGTCCGACGGGGCAACCGGACCAGATGGCGTCCTTCAACCCGCCCCAGGTCGCCCAACTCTATAACTTCCCGGCCGGGGTCAATGGCGCGGGTCAGACGATCGGCATTCTTGAGCTCGGCGGCGGCTACAATCCCAACGATTTGTCCAGTTACTTTGCCGGGCTCGGCATCGCCGAACCGCGAGTCACTGCTGTCTCCGTGGATGGCGCCACCAACTCCCCCAACCTCCCCGGCACTTCCAGCGACCCTAACGCCGACGGTGAGGTCGCACTCGACATCGAAGTCGCCGGCTCCATCGCCCCCGGAGCGAATATAGCCGTCTACTTCACCACCAATACCTCCCAGGGTTTCCTCGATGCACTGACCACGGCTATTCACGACACTACGAATGGTCCGCCGTCCGTCATCTCCATCAGCTGGGGCGGCCCCGAGTCAAACTGGACGGCGCAATCCATGACCGCCTTCGATGAGGCCTGCCAGTCCGCGGCCGCCTTGGGCATCACCATCACCGTCGCCTCTGGAGACAACGGCTCCAGTGACGGCGCTAGCGGCAACAATGTCGACTTCCCCGCCTCCAGCCCTCACGTGCTCGGCTGCGGCGGTACCGAGCTGATCGCGGCAAACGGCGTAATCCAGCAGGAAATCGTCTGGAACGATCAGCCGCAGGGTGGGGCGAGCGGTGGCGGAGTCAGCAGCGTCTTCCCCTTGCCACCCTGGCAGATGAACGCCAACGTCCCCGCGCCCCCCACAAGCGGCGGCGGACGCGGCGTGCCCGACGTGGCTGGCGACGCCTCACCTGAGACCGGATACAACGTTTTGTTTGATGGGCAGTCCGGGGTTGTCGGGGGGACCAGCGCAGTCGCCCCGCTCTGGGCCGCGCTCATCGCCCTCCTCAACCAGCAGCGCGGCAGCAATATCGGCTTTGCCAACCTCGCGCTCTACCAGAACGCCGAGAACGGCTTCAACGATATCACTCAGGGCAACAACGGCAGCTATTCGGCGGGACCAGGCTGGGACTGCTGCACCGGCCTTGGCTCGCCCAACGGAATCAAGTTGTCGCAAATTTTCGTGGCAACCACAACCGGTGCCACTCAACCAGTCTCCGCAACCGCCTCCCGCGGGGGAAAGTCCGCTAACGCCGGGGATTAGTCAGTCTGGGACCCGCCAGGGACGGCTGAATCTGGTTGAGCTGCGTTCGGCCGTCCCTGCGGGACCCAGGACTTGTGTCCCCGGCTGTACATTCAGGCAGGGAGCATCTCAACTTGCCTGCGCCAAGTTGAGGGAGAAATGACACGGCAAAAATCGCCATGGATGCAAGGCCCGGACCCGGATTTCCTGCTACGCTGCACTGGAGGGAACCGCGTATGCGCCTTTCCATGAAGAAAGGCGCATGAAGTTCACCGGAGCCACCAAGTTCCACAGGAAATCCGGGGGAGGGCCGGCCGCCAAACGTCAGCCCAGCCCGGAAGGGCTGGGAAATCGGATCCTGAAGCGGATCCGAGCGCCGTAGGCGCGGCACTAAACCGCGCTGTGTCATTAGGAGCAGCTAACTCGCCTGCGGCAAGTCATTACTACCATCACACCAAATGGAAGCGCGACTCTCCCCTTTGTCATCCCGAGTTTGTCATCCCGAGCAGCTAACTTGCCTGCGGCAAGTTGAGAGAGAAATGACACGGCAAAAATCACCATGGATGCAAGGCCCGGAGGGCCGGCCGCCAAACGTCAGCCCAGCCCGGAAGGGCTGGGAAATCGATCGAAGAGGATCCGAGCGCCGTAGGCGCGGCACTAAACTGCGCTGTGTCATCCCGAGCGAAGCCGAGGGATCTGCAGTTCTCTTAATGGATGGGGAATGTAGGTGTCACAAATAAATTGTCATCCCGACCGGAGCGAAGCCGGATTTCCTGCCACGCTGCACTGGAGAGAACAGCGTGTGCGCCTTTCCGTATAGAAAGGCGCATGAAGTTTGCCAAAGCCGACAAGTTCCACAGGAAATCCGGGGGGCGTAGTGGAGGGACCTGCGGTTCGCTCGACGAGCATCCAACTCGCCCGGAAGCCCCGTTGTTCATCGGGAGCGTACCCGGATTTCCTGTTCCACCCTCGTCTCTGCGCTGCGCAAGATCCATCGAGTGTTCGCCGAAGGAAAGGCGCACGTGTGTTTTAATGGTCCGCTGTTGGTGAAATGGCGGAGCTGAGAGTTGGCAACGCCAGGCAGCCCTTTTATCCGGAGAGACGCTACCCATGGCGATGACCTCATACCTTCTAAAAAGCACGATCGTCGGGGCGCTGGGCGGCCTGTTATTCGGCTTTGATACGGCCGTGATTGCGGGCACCACACAGCAACTGACGGTGGTGTACAACCTTACCCCTTTCACGCTCGGCCTGACTGTCTTTATCGGGCTGGCCGGCACCGTGGTCGGCGCCATGACCGCAGGCGTACTCGGCCAGCGGATTGGCGGCCGTGAGGCACTGCGCATCATGGCTATTCTGTACACCGTCTCAGCCCTGGGATGTGCCTTCGCCTGGAACTGGCCCGCGCTAATGGTCTTCCGCTTTATTGGCGGACTCGGCATTGGCGGCTCGTAGTGTGCTTGGTCCGGTCTACATCGCGGAATTGGCGCCTGCAAAGTGGCGGGGCAGAATGGTTGGCCTGTTTCAAATTAACGTGGTCGTCGGCATCTTGCTCGCCTACCTCTCCAACTACCTCATCTCGCTGCTCAATCTGGGACCGCTGCAATGGCGCTTGCAGCTTGGTATCGCGGGGGTTCCCTCTCTCCTCTTTCTCATCATGCTGTACGGAATTCCCCGCAGCTCACGCTGGCTGGTAACCAAGAACAGAACGGACGAGGCACTCGCCATTCTCAAGATGATGGGCTCCCCGGACTCTGAAGCCGAGCTCCGCGAGATTGTCGATTCTGTCCACCTGGAGCGGGGCATGGCGGCCGAGCCTCTATTCAAGCGCGAGTACCGCTTCCCCATCTTTCTCGCCATCAGCATCGGACTTTTCAATCAGCTCGCGGGAATTAACGCGGTCCTCTACTACTCCAACTACATCTTCGCGTCGGCCGGCTTTAGCCAACTGTCCAGTTCCCTGCAGACGGTGCTGATCGGGCTGATGAATTTGCTTGCCAGCTTGCTGGGTATGTCGCTCATCGATAAGATCGGGCGAAAAACCTTGCTGCTTATCGGCAGCGTAGGCATGACCTTTTGCCTCTCTGGCGTCGCCGCTATTTTCTTCACCCATACCCATGCCGAGGCACTGGTTTGGCTCCTGGTTGCCTATATTGCCTTTTTCTCCCTATCGCAGGGTGCGGTGATTTGGGTTTACATCGCAGAGGTGTTTCCCAATCGCGTCCGCTCCAAGGGCCAGAGTCTGGGATCTACTTCGCACTGGCTGATGAACGCGATCATCGCGCTTATTTTCCCTGTGCTGGCAAAGTATTCCGGCGGATTGCCCTTCGCCTTCTTCGCGGCCATGACGGTGCTGCAATTCTTTGTTGTGCTGTTCGTCTATCCCGAGACCAAAGGGATCACGCTCGAGCAATTGCAGCGGAAGCTTGGCATTGCGTAGGGCAATGCCAAGGAGTTTCTTCCGTCGTGTAGCCCCGGACTTGAGTCCGGGGGAGCGGGTTTTCAAACCCGCGAGAACGCCTTATCTTGCCATGACCGGGCTTTAAGCCCTGGTGTGAATGCCCCAAGCTGCCCAATCAACCCGTACATTTTCGTGACTTCGACGACAGCCGGACGTCGCGCCTCTCCGTATTCGGACGCGGAGGATGACCGTAACAAGTTGATTTGGTGTAGAACCAAGTCTGCGAAAATGCGCGACTCTTCCAGGGGCGCGGCTCTGTTGCTTTGTATCAGGGCCCGACTTTAGTCGGGCCGCAAACGGCTGAGAGAGAATTGGGCTTTAGCCCCTGCGGCACCATTGAATTATAAACACCACCACATTTACAAATCGAGGCAGACCAAGGGTATGAGAGAGATCGCAGAGCAGGTGGCCTTCATGCGATCCCCCGCGAGGAATTGCACGAACGGTTTAGGTGATCGGCGCAGGATTAAATAAGGCAAACTCATTGTGCAGACCCCAATGGTCAGCCCATGTTTGTTTGCGGCCGCTTGCCACCTCAAGGATCAGCCGGAAGATCTGCTCGCCCACCTGTGGAATCGTTGCCTCTCCGGTTGCGATGGTTCCGGCATCGATATCAATCAGATCCCGCCACCGTTTCGCCAGTGCGCTGCGGGAAGCGACCTTAATCACCGGAGCCATGGCAAGCCCGTAAGGCGTCCCCCGCCCAGTGGTGAAGACATGCATGTTCATCCCTGCGGCTAACTGCAGTGTTCCGCACACGAAGTCGCTGGCCGGTGTGGCAGCGAAGACGAGCCCTTTGCTGGTGACACGTTCTCCAGGACCGAAAACACCTGCCAGCGCGCTGCTGCCCGCCTTTGCGGCCGAACCCAGCGCCTTCTCCACGATATTCGTCAGCCCTCCCGTCTTGTTTCCAGGAGTGGGGTTGGCGCTTCGATCGGCGCCGCCGTGCTTAAGGTAGGCATCGTACCAGGCCATTTCGCGAACCAGATCACGCGCCACTTCTTCGTTCGCTGCGCGGGCCGTCAGCAAATGAATGACATCGCGGACCTCGGTTACTTCGGAAAACATCACCGTTGCGCCGGCGCGCACCAGCAGATCGGCCGCATAGCCAAGCGCCGGATTGGCAGTCACTCCGGAAAAAGCATCGCTGCCGCCACACTGCAATCCCACCACCAGATCGGCCGCGGGCCGGGTTACCCGGGTCCGGGCGTTCAGTTGGGTCAGGCGCTTTTCGGCCATCTCCATGATGGCTGTGACCATATCGCCGAAGCTGTGATGCTGCTCATCCTGAAGTCGAACGACATAGGGCACGCTGGAGAGAATCGCCAGGCTGCTGGCCGGTAGCATTTGCGAGGGCTGCAGTTTTTCGCAACCCAGACTGACCACCATAGGAGCCCCGCCAAGGTTCGGATTCAGGCTCAGATTGCGCAGCGTGCGAATGGGGATTTCAGATCCGGGAGCGTCAATCACAACACCGCACCCGTAAGGATGGGTAATCGCAATCACGTCGTCGACGTTGGGGTATCGCGGCAGAATCTCTGACCGGATACGCTTCACGGCAAACTCTACCGTGGCCGAAACACATTGCACTGTAGTGGCTATGCCGAGAATGTTCTTCGTTCCGACGGAGCCATCCTGGTTGAGAAAGCCCTCGAAGGTATATCCCGTGAGGGGCGGGGGCGATGCCGGGACGGCTGTCGAGAGTGGCAACTGGTCGAGCGGCGGGGGCGGGGGCAAACTCATCACCCCTTCATGCACCCAGCGGCCGCGGGCAATGGGTGTCGCCGCATATCCGATGACCACACCGTACCGGATGATCGGCGCGCCTTGCGCAATATCGGACAAGGCAACCTTGTGTGCTTCGGGAATCGCCTCTGATAGCGTGAGCCCGTTAGCGAGTTGCGTTCCGGGTGGAAGGCCACCTTCATTGACCACGATGGCCACATTGTCGTCTGGGTGGACCCTAATGCAGAGAGGACCCGATCTATCGTTGCCGGACATATTGTTTTCCAGGATCAAAGCTAATCTATACACGAAGGGCACCACTTCACAGGCTACGGCCTATGAGCCCGCAACATCGCCTAAGGTGAATTTACTTTGGGCCGAAACTCGCCATGCTCAATTCACATCTATATAGCTGTAAAGGTACGCCGCGAGTAAACACTTTGATCCTCTTCGCGGTTCGAGACCACCCGGCGCGGTGTGATCGAGAGTTCCGGCCGGGCCTATGGCGCTTAGCGCGCCTCCCCGTTCTGCGGGGACTCAAAAAGTTAGCTCGCCTCTCTGCGCGCCGATGAGGGACTTAACACGCATACCACGCATACCACGCACCAAAAGTGCATTCCCGCCCGACGCCGGGGGACTTATCACGCATACCACGCACCAAAAATGCATTTCCCGCCCGACGCCGGGGAGACTTACCACGCATAACGCGCTTAACCCGCACCTTCCACAGAGAAAAAGCGGGGACTCAAAACGCTCATAGCGTTAAAGCGCAGCCTCTTTTGCACGCCAGGCTGGGACTTTTGGCGCTTGTGGCGTTAAGGTGCAGTCCTTTCAGGCGCCGATCTCGCTACAATGAGGTGGCCCGGTGAGCGGCACGACCATGAGACTTGAGTATCGATGGGTAATTTTGCTTCTGTTATGCGCGCTCACCAGCCAAGGCCAGCAGCCTGCACCCGGCAAAGCCGCCGCTGCTGATAAACCCCTCGCGACCGGATCGGTAACCGGCCGCGTATACCTCAGCGACACCAAAGCGCCGGCCCGCAAAGCCTTCGTCTACCTGGAGCCAGCCGCCGCACTGCTGGAGGATGCACCGGAGGGCCGTGGCCAAGCCAATGGCGGGGTCAGCATGAGCGCGCAAACCCGCTTCGACGGCAGCTTTGCTTTCAACCATGTGGCGGAAGGCACCTACTACGTCATCGCGTCGTCCCCTGGCTACGTCTCACCCTATACCGCGCTTTACCTTGCCGAGGCTCGCTCTCCTTACGGAGACTGGCAGCCACTCGGTCCTGCGCAAAAGGCGGCAAAGCAAACCGTCCTCAAAACTATCCCGCGGATAACCGTATCCAACCTGCCTGCCAGCACCGACGTTACCCTCGAACGCGGCGCTGCCATCAGTGGCAACATCACCTACGACGATGGCGGCCCTGCAGGCAGTCTGCAGGTGACGGCCCTTTCCAGAATGCATCAGGAAGGCAAGGAGACATGGGCCTCGTTCAAATCCCTTCCCGGCTCTGAATTCCGCCCAATCTACACCGATGATCGCGGCAACTATCGCATCAGCGGCCTGCCCGCGGGGAAATACCTGGTGCAGGTAACTCTCGACCTCACGCAGCAAATCACTTACATATCCCACGGGAGCACGAGCACCTCTTCCGTAGGGAACCACTTCGACATCGTGACGATTTACTCCGGTAGCACCCCGCGCCTCAAGGACGCAACCGGGTTCTCAGTAGATTTGGGCGAAGAACGCGCGGGTGAGGACCTCCGCATTCCCATCAGCAAACTCCACACGATCCGCGGCAACATCGTCTCCGCCCATGACGGCCACGTCGTTAACGGAGGTCAGGTCACTCTTTTCTACACGGATGACAAGTCTATTGCTGCCGCAGGCAATTCTTCTGAAGAAGACCCGGGCTTTACCCTCAACTTCGTCTACGAGGGCGACTACACCCTCACCAGCCCCATGTCCTTCGACGTCGACTATGAACTGCAGCCGCAACTATCCGGCGCCAATTCTCCCCCGCTATACGCCGCCCACCCGCGTCACCTCTACGGCTCGGCCTCCATGGCCCTTCACGTCGATGGTGACATGGACGGGGTCACCCTTGCCGTTCCCGAACCAAGCGCAAAAGAAGCCCAAGCATACAAGAGTGCACTGCAGCAACAGGAACAACAAAACTAATTCCGAGACGGCAAACCACTAGGAACAAAGAGGGCCAAGATGACACGTCGAGACGCACTCAAGCTGGGCACCAGCACCGCAATTTCCGCGGCGCTACCTCCTTCGGCCGCCGGCGAATCTGTCGCTACCGCGGAGCGGAATAGCATCCATGGGGCGGCCGCCAGCTCAGCAGATGAGCTTTGCTTCATGCGGGCTGTCGACATGGTGCAAGCGATCCGCACCAGGCAGGTCTCTGCGCGTGAGCTGATGCAGGCGCACCTGAAACAAATCAGCCGGGTGAATGCAAAAGTAAATGCAATGGTGACTCTGGTGCCGGAAGAAGAGCTGATGGCGCAAGCCCGGGCGGCGGACGAGGCGCTGGCTCATGGCAAATGGCTCGGTCCTCTTCATGGCTTGCCGGTTGCAGTGAAAGATCTGCATGAGACGCATGGCATCCGCACTACCTTCGGTTCCCCCTTGCACAAAAACGATGTGCCGGATTTCGATTGCCGAGTGGTCCAGCGGGAAAAAGAGGCGGGCGCGATCATACTTGGCAAGACAAATCTGTCTGAGTTCGGTCTCGGTTCGCAGACCTTCAACCCGGTCTTTGGTTCGACCCACAATCCCTACGACACGAGCAGGACATGTGGCGGAAGCACGGGTGGCGGCGCGGTCGCGGCGGCATGCGGCATGGCTCCGCTGGCCGACGGCACCGACACGGGTGGCTCGTTGCGCAATCCCCCCAACTTCTGCAACGTCGTTGGTATCCGGCCATCACCGGGACGAGTCTCCAATGTACTCACCCAACTGGGTTGGTTCACGCTGTCGGTCGACGGACCGGTGGCCCGCAATGTAACCGACTGCGCTTACTTCCTCAGCGTGCTGGCCGGCTACGACCGCCACTCACCCATCTCCATTGAGCTGCCTGGCACGCCGTTTGCCGAGCCCCTGGGCAACCGAAGCTTCAAGGGAGTACGCGTGGCAATGTTCAAGGATATGGGCCTGCCCTGGGAGCCTGAAGTAAAGAGCGCGGTGCAGGCTCAGCGCAAGGTCTTCGAGTCGCTCGGATGCATCGTCGAGGACGCCGAACCCGATTTCAGCGACGCCAACGAGAGCTTTCTGGCCTGGCGGCATTGGTCGACGGAGTTTACCTTTGGCGATCTTCTGGCGGCGCACGGCGACCAACTCAATCCATACATTCACTGGCACGTGGAAGAAGGACGCAAGCTCTCCGGGCCTTACTTGTCGCGGGTCGAGGCCAGACGCACTGCGCTCTACCAGCGCTTGTGCAACTTCAAAGGTGAGTACGAGTTTTTTATTCTGCCGGTGAACCAGGTGCTTCCCTTCGACGTGACCACACACTATCCGACGGAAATTGCCGGGATAAAGATGGAAAACTATCTCGCCTGGATGAAGTCCGCCTATTACATCTCCGCGGCAGGAAATCCCGCGATGTCAGTTCCCTGTTCATTCTCTTCGAGCGGTCTGCCGATTGGACTTCAAATCGTTGGCCGCCATCACGATGACTGGGGTGTCCTGCAACTGGGTTATGCCTTCGAACAAGCCACCAACATCGGCCAACGTCGTCCGGCCCTCGTTTAGAGCCGTTGCCAGGGCGGCGACCCCTCCCAATCTAGCTCTTGATATTGCTGCAGGGGCTTGATAGATTGTCGTCTAGTCTTGTTCGGGACCCCGTAGTCCCTCTGTGCCGAACGTTTTACTCCATAATCTGCCGTTGCATTAGTCGACCCTCGGGAATTTAGCCTTCTCGTTCGCGCCCCACGGGCCCACGTCGGAGCTCGTGCAGGAGAAGACTGGCCCAAAATGGGACCTTGTTCCATGAGTCCAGCAGACGTGCCTTGAATATTCCGGCGCGAGGGTTCCAGTAGATGGTCCAGACAAAGCCTGATTACAGGCAAGTGGTCACTTGTGAGCACGGGAAACCCAACTTGAGGAGGTAGATTCAATGTCGCAGGCTCACCGTTTCTTCGAGCAGTTCGCGCCGTCGCTGGAACAGTTCTCCTCCAAGTGCAGACGGATGGCACACTCGTCCTGGAAATACGCTCTCCCCTGCCTGCTGCTGATCTTCTTCTCGTTGCCGCCACGCGTCTGTGCGCAATCCACATTCGGAGCCATTCTGGGCACGGTAAAAGACAACTCTGGCGCCGTCATTCCGGGCGCCCAAATCCGCTTGACCAACGCCGGCACTGCGGCCGAACGGGTCACGACCTCCGACGCCCACGGCGACTATAGTTTTCTCAATCTCAACCCCGGCAAATATCAGGTCACCGTGACGGCAAGCGGGTTTGAACTGACTGACTTCTCCGATCTGGACCTGCAATCGCGCGAAACCAAGCGCGTCGACGCCTCCCTCAAACTCGGCGCGGCCACTGAAACCGTCTTGGTGCAAGGGGCATCGGCAGGCGTGATCACCACCGATGTCTCGAACCTCTCTGAAACCAAAACCGGTCGTGAACTCACTGAGCTTCCCGTAGCCGTCTACTCGCGCTCAACCGGCTCGACCAGCCCTATCGACACGCTCAGCACCGAGCCCGGAGTGCAGGTCGATGATGACAATAACCTGGTTATCGATGGCACCACCCCCGCCCTCATGTCCTACACCATCGATGGCATCAGCAGCGTCGATGTGGAGAACAGCGGCCCCATCAACGAGCTCTTTCCCTCGTTCAACTCCATCTCTGAAATACGCATCAGCGGTAGCAATAACAACGCGGAGTTTAGCGGCGTCTCTGATGTCACCACTACCTCCAAGAGCGGGACCAACGCATTCCATGGGGGCATTTTTGAAAACCTCCAGAACACGGTCCTCACCGCCGGCAATCCCTTTACCCATTCCACTCCGACCATTATCATGAATGACTTCGGTGGATTTTTGGGTGGACCGATCAGTATTCCCCACCTGTACGACGGTAAGGATAAAGCCTTCTTCTTTATGAGCTATGAAGGCTTGCGCTTGCCCCGCCAGGTCCCGCTCATCACCAACGTGCCTTCCGCCGACATGCGCAATGGAAACCTGGTCGACTACCTGGGCGGCACACCCATCTTCAACCCGGACGGAAGCTCCATCAATCCAGCCGCGGTGCCGATATCTCCGGTTTCCGCAAACTTTATTCAGTACTTCTTTCCAACGCCAAATTCCGGTCTACCGTCGGACTATCAGAATAACTATCGCGTAAACTACCCTGCACCCATCACCAGCGATCAGGCAGACTTGCGTCTGGATTATGCCCTCAACTCCAAGCAGTCCATGTTTGTGCGCGGCACCTATAAAACCAGGTCGGTCATCAATCCGCCGAACCCCAACTGCCCAGGCTATTGCATTAACGCAGGCTCTCCCCTCACCGGGGGCTTTGGATACCCTGAGGACGATCAGGGTGTTACCCTCTCCCATAACTACGCTATTTCCGGCTCGCTGGTGAATGAGTTCCGCGCCGGCTTTAATGGCATCCACCAGACCTACGCCATGCTGGAGGGGACCAGTGACGGCTATCTGACGCAGTCTGGCATTCAGGGGCTTGTCCCCAACCCTGTGCCTACGGCCCCGGATGTGAATATCACCGGCTTTATGATCACGGGCGGCGGGAATCCGTCGGTCCAGCACAGCAATATTGTCCAGGGGCTCGACAACGTCACCTGGAGCAAGGGCAAACATACCTTCAAGTTTGGCGGGGACATTCGTCACATGTCAGACCATGACGATAACGTCTTTGGCAACTACCGGTCGGGCCAGTATTACTTCAACAACCAGACACAATATTCCGATGTAAATGGAAACCCTGTGTCGATTGGAGATCCATACACTGCATTCCTGCTCGGTTATCCCGACTACACCGCGCTTGCCGAACAGGTGAATTACCCGGCCATGAATGGCCGGGGCTGGGGTTATGGTTTCTTCGGCCAGGACGACTGGAAAATTACTTCCAGGCTCACACTGAATCTCGGCCTGCGCTATGAACTGCACCCGCCGCTCAAGGATAAGTTCTTCAACACGGCTGCCTTCCTGCCCACTTACAACGTAGGTGGAGTCACCGGAGCGGTCGTGGTGCCGAACCAGACGGCTCTGGGCTATACTTCGTCGGACTTCGCCGAATCGATTGCCCCATCACCTATCCTCACCGCTGCCCAGGCCGGCATTCCGCAGGCTCTGCGCTATACCTACAAGAAAGACTTTGGTCCGCGTCTGGGCTTTGCTTGGCGGCTTGCCGGTACAGACAAGACCGTGCTTCGCGGAGGGTGGGGACGCTTCATCGAACAGCCTCTCGGCTTCTCGCTGGTTTCCGGATGGGCCGTAAGTTCGAGCTTTGTGAACTACGCCTATCAATCGCAAACTGCGCCGGGAGGCAGTCCAACCATCGCTTTCCCTAGTCCCTTCTCCGCCCCGGTGCCGGGAGGCGCAAGCTTCCAATACGCCTTCCCCATCCATTACCTCGATCCTTCGGTGCAGCAATGGAACGTTACCCTGGAACAGGACTTGGGCCATGACATCGGCATGCGCCTTTCTTACATCGGTAGCCACGGTTCAAACCTGGAAACCTTCGTTGACCTCAACCAGGTGCAGCCCAACACCATTGGATGGGCGAACGCGTTCCCTGTCGACGCGCCCTATCAAACCTGGGGATACGTCGAGAGCATCGTTAACGGCGCCCAGAGCAACTACAACAGCATGAGCGCAGCCTTGAGTAAGCGTTTCGTGAATGGCCTGCAATTCCAGGCGAGTTACATGTGGACGCGCGACCTCTCCGACGCCCAGGGATATGCTCCGACAGAACTCACGACCGAGGGCAACAGCGTTTCCTCGGATCGCTTCAATCTCGGCCTGGACTATGGCAACGTAATCTTCGATCGTCGCAACCGGTTCCTGGCTACCTATCTGTATGAGCTTCCGTTTGGCAAGGGCAAGCCCTTCCTGCCTCGCGGCGGCCGCTCAACACAGTGGTCGGCGGCTGGCAGTTCGGAGGAGTCGTGGTGCTGCAAAGCGGGGCTTTTCTCACGCCGTACCAGACCACTACCGACCCTGGTGGGACTAACCTGCTCTCCAATGCAGGCTCGACCCGAGCCGACAGGGTTTCTGGCGTTCCGGTTTACCTCCACGGTGTGCCCTCGACGTCCGGAGACCCGACCTTCCTCAACATCAACGCCTTTGCTGATCCGCCGAACAATAGCGCCAGCTTTGGTAGTGCAGGTGTAGGCAATATTGTAGGTCCGGGAACGCAAACCTTCTCCATGTCGCTGATCAAATCTACACAGCTATGGGAAGGAGCAAAGTTTCAATTTGGCGCCGAGGCGGCGAACGTATTTAACCACCGGAACTATGAAACGCCGGACATGAACGTCGATGACGGACCTACCGGCTTCGGCATTACCACTGCTCTGCAGACTGCCGAAGGCGCAGGACCCCGTAACATCGAGATTACCGGCCGCATCAGCTTCTAGTGCAGTGCGTCACTGATAGAGTCGTGTAACTGGTTGGATCATTCACCCTGGCCAGCGCAATGGTGCTAGGAATCTTGCCCCGCCAGGAACCCTTATTCATTAGGGAGCTCACTGACTTGCCTGTGGCAAGTTAAGGGAGCAATGAACAGCATCCGGAGACATGTCGCTAGCACCACTACACTCAATCGGAGCGCTGCCGTCCCCTTTGTCATCCCGAGCGGAGCCGAGGGATCTGCAGTTCTCTTGATTAGCAACGAATACTTACTGGCAAGCAGCAGCCGACCCGCTTGTTCATTAGGAGCATCTCAACTTGCCTGCGGCAAGTTGAGCGAGAAATGACACGGCTCTGCATTAGCCACGAAGCATTGGGTGCCCCATTCAAGCCTTCTTCTGGCTTGAGTGGGGTTGTTGCGGACCCAACTCTCTGCTCCGTGTCATTAGGAGCACCTCAACTTGCCTGCGGCAAGTTGAGGGAGAAATGACAGCGCAAAGATCGCCATGGATGCAAGGCCCGGAGGGCCGACCCGCCAAACGTCAGCCCAGCCCGGAAGGGCTGGGAAATCGATGGAAGAGGATCCGAGCGCCGGAGGCGCGGCACTAAACCGATCGTCCGCTCTGCTCCGTGTCATTAGGAGCGAAGCCGAGGGATCTGCAGTTCAGCGGACCTTTCCTGGAAATGTTTGTCGACGCTAGACAAACGTCCACCTGTGTGACGCACTAGCCAGTGCGTTGAGCGGTCAGCCCTAGTGTATTGGCCTCAGTCGGATATGGCGTCGATAAACGCTTGATCCTTACGCGAACAATGGCTGGCCGCCACCAACCGTGACTGCCGATGAGCTTCCGTGCGAAAAGCCTCGGACCGCACATCCGTACCCAGATTTGAATGGGACGCAAACCTTGCTCGCGCAGACGCTCACGGTGCCGCGGCACCTTGCTACGCGACGATTTGCCCTTGGATGTCATTTCGATTCGCCTCGATGAGGTCAAGCGTTTCTACGAGCTTATCGCCGCTTGCGAACTCAACTCTATCGCAACAGGAAATAAAACACACTGATAGTCGCCAACAGCAGCAGCGAGATGATGCGCGGATCGCTCATCGCGGTGACCGGTCCCTTGAGAAAAGCCAGCGGGTGGTCCCAACAGACTTTCGCTACCTCCGCTTCATTCATAGCCGGAGTCAGCAGGCTGGTCGCGATGTAGATGATCACGCAGGCCACCGCAATGATGGGGCCGGCGAGCATGAACGGAATGCCCAAGCCTTGCACCGGATCGGTTACGAAACCGCCGAAGTCTGTCAACCGGCTGGCCGGCAGGAACCAGCTGCCGGTACTGGGCAGATCCACTAGAAAATAAATCACGCCGATCAACGACCCGAAATAGAGCGTCGCCATGGCTGCCTGCCTGGTTCCCCGCTTCCACAGCACCCCGAAGACAAACACGGTGGTCACCGCCGGCGCAAAGGTCATGGGGATCTTATTGACCGCTTCGAAGATGGTGCCGAACTGGTCGCCTTGGGTGGACCACAGCATGGCCAATACCATGATCACGCCGGTGGTAATGCGGCCCACGCGCACCACGCGTGCATCGGTCGCTTCAGGATGCAGACGTTTCACCACGTCGATGGAGATCAGGGTGGCACAGCTATTGAGCGCCGCCGCCATGCAACTCATCAAGGCCGCTGCCAGGCTGGCGGCGATCAACCCTCGCAGGCCGACGGGAATGAGATACGCGATCAACGCGGAGAGCATGGTGTTGTAGTCCGGCGCACCGGTGCGTGCTACGTTCCCCAGGTGGATCGCACCTCGCTGCCAAAGCACATAGCCGATGACACCGGGAAACACCATAAGAAAGACCGGCAGGATTTTTAGAAACCCTGCAAACAGCGCGCCGTTCTGCCCCTGCTTCAACGAATGCGCAGCCAGTACGCGTTGCACGTGTGTCTGATCCGCACACCAATACCAGATACCCAGAATGGGATAGCCGAGAAGCACCGCCAGCCATGAGAATTCGTTGAGGTGCCCCTGGGAATTGATGACCGGCTGAAGCATGTGCAGTTGTCCGGGCGCCACGGCATGTTGCAAGGCCGCCAAATTGTGCACGCCCACGCGCGGAAGGGCCCGCACGCCGAGGATCGTGACCAGGGTCGCACCGCCCAGCAGCAACACCACCTGGACGCTCTCCGTCATCACCACCGCCTTCAGGCCGCCCAGGGCAGCGTAGGTGACGGTAAAGAGCGACAGCACCAGGATGGTGGCGAGCATCGGCACCCCCAGCAGACCCTCGAAGACTTTGGCTGCGGCAAACAGGCTGATACCGATGTGAATCAGCAGGGCGCCAAGAATGCCAATCACCGCAAGAAATGTACGTGCCGCAGGACAATAGCGGCGTTCCATGAACTCCGGCAGCGTGGCCACTCCCGAGTTGATGTAGAACGGCGCAAACATCAGCGCCAGCAGGATGAGCACGAAACAGGCCATCCACTCGAAATTGCCGATCACCAAGCCGTCTCTGGCGCCCCCCGCCGCGTAGCCCACCAGGTGGAGGGTCGAGATGTTGGAGGTAAACACCGCCGCACCCACGGTGAACCAACCGAGCGATTTGTTGGCGAGAAAATACTGCTGGGACGAGGCTTTCCGTCGATAGCCAACCCTAATGCCGAAGGCAGTGATCCCGATGAGATACACGGCCATTACGATAACGTCGATCGGGGAGATGACCATGCTACGGTCGGATCTGAACCTTGAGGGACAGGGTTTTATCCGCAGCAAACTGCATGGCTTTCACCGCATCATCCAAGGCAAAAACATTGTTGACGAACGGCTGCACGTTCACCCGGCCGGCAGCGACCAGCCTGATCGCCTGGTCAAACATGTCACCGTAGCGCATCGATCCCAGGAAGTTAATCTCGCGCACCATGATCTGGTTCACGGGGATTGGGATGTCGTCGCCACCGAGTGTGCCGATCTGCACCATGGTGCCGCCGGGGCGAGCCAGGTCAAAGGCCGCACGCAACCCACGCGGAGAGCCGGATGCCTCAAAGATCGTATCGAAGCCTTCCCCGGTCAGCGTCCGCACCTTATCCTGAAAATCCGGCGCAGCAGGATCGAGGGCCACATCCACACCGAGCTCCACCGCCTTATTGCGGCGAGCAGCTACAGGATCGCTGACTGCCACCGGAACCGCGCCGAACGCTCGCGCCGTGATCGCCACCAGCAGGCCTATCGTGCCTCCACCAATCACCAGCACGCCTTTGCCCGATACCGTGCCGGCGCGCTTCAGCGCGTGCAGCGCGACGGAAAGAGGTTCCATCATCGCGCCGATACCATCGTCCATCTCCGCAGGCAGCAGGTGACATTGATCCGCGCGGACGGTGACGAATTCCGCCAGCGCGCCATCCGTGGGCGGCGTAGTGCTGGCGCTGCCCAGCATGATCGTTTTCCGGCAGAGATTGATGCGGCCGCTCTTGCAGTAGGAGCAAAAGCCGCACGAGCGGGCCGGGTTCACGGTGACCCGCTGGCCGGTCTGCAACGTCTCCACGTCATTGGCAACCGCCGCTACTTCGGCGGTCAATTCGTGGCCAAGAATAAACGGGCGGTCGGGAACAAAGGTAGCGTTGTGTCCGTGCTCGTAGTAGTGCAGGTCGGTACCGCATATGCCTACGCGGCGCGGGTGCAACAGCACCATGCCCGCACGCAGTTCGGGCTGGCGATGCGGCTCAATGCGAAGGTCTCGTGGGCCATGGAGCACCGCGGCTTTCATCGTGGCATCACCCCAGAACAATCGATCTGATAAAAGCGGGCGCAATTCCCACCGAGAATCGCCGCCTGGTCTTCCGCTGGAAATTGCTGCACGTAATCGACCACCACCTTCATCACCGGCTGGTACTCTCCCGACAAGGTGCAAACCGGCCAATCGGAACCGATCATAATTCGCCTGCGGCCAAATGCGTCGAAGACAATATCCATGTAGCGGTGAAAGTCACCAGGCTGCCACTGCTTCCATCTTGCCTCGGTCACCATGCCAGATAGCTTGCAAAAAACGTTGGGGAACTTTGCCAGTTGGCGAAGATCGTCTTGCCATGGAGAAATCAACCCCTCAGCGATCTTCGGCTTGGCGATGTGATCGAGCACAAACGGTTGCTGCGGGAACTCCTCTACCAGCCTGGCCGCAGCCGTCAGGTGTTTGGGAAAGAGCAGCAAATCATAGGTCAGATCGAAGTCCCGCAGCTGCGAAATGCCACGGCGAAACTCGGGCCGCAGCATGAAATCATCGTCTGGCTCGTCGTGCACTACATGGCGCACACCAACCAGCCTGGGGTTCCTGGCAAACCGCTCCAGCTGCCCGGGCAGTTGTTCCGAGCGCAAGTCCACCCAGCCCACCACACCTTTGATGAACGGGTACTGTTGCGCCAGTTCCAGCAGCCACCGGGTTTCTTCCAGATTTTGCCGCGCCTGCACGGCTACGCTGCCGTCGAAGTGAATGCCGTGGAGCAGCCGCTTCAGATCCTCGGGTAGAAAGTCACGCTTCAGCGCCGCCATCTGCTCCGTCATCCAGATGTGCTCGGTTGGGCTGTAATGCCAGAAGTGCTGGTGGGAATCGAGTCGCATGCTCGCGTCTGCAAATGATCAATCATTGCAACCGGGTTGGCAAGCCCGGCCGGAAGTGCAATCATTGCGGGCGATTACCAAGGAGCAAAGATGAAGAAACCTGCCCTGGCCATACTTCTTGCTGGAGCTGCGCTGTCAGTTGGAGTCTATGGCCTCAGCCAGCAAGCGCAGCCAAAACGAATCGGGATGATCATCGGCATCAAACCTGACCGGATAGCCGCGTATGAGGCCCTGCATGCGGCGTCGAATCCGGGCGTCCGCGACTTGCTCGACAAATACCATATGCACAACTTCTCGATCTACATCCACAAGATGGATGACAGTCACTATTACCTGTTTGCCTATTACGAGTACACCGGAAATGACTACCAGACCGACATGGCAACACTGGCCAGGGAGCCGCGCAATATCGAGTGGCTCAGCCATACAGACGCCATGCAGATCCCTTTTCCGGGCGAGACATCCTGGACGAAGATGCAGGAGGTTTTCCACAATCCATAATGAAGGACTAACTGCAGGTTTGAAAAACACCTTCTATGCGGCAACCACTCTCCATGGAAGCATCGCGTTCCCCTTTGTCATCCCGAGCAGCTAACTTGCCTGCGGCAAGTTGAGGGAGAAATGACACGGCAAAAATCACCATAGATGCAAGGCCCGGAGGGCCGACCGCCAAACGTCAGCCCAGCCCGGAAGGGCTGGGAAATCGATCGAAGAGGATCCGAGCGCCGTAGGCGCGGCACTAAACTGCGCTGTGTCATTAGGAGCGAAGCCGAGGGATCTGCAGTTTCACTCAACCAGCAACCGATGCAAATGAAAGCGCCCCTCCCCCTTTGTCATCCCGACCGAAGCGAAGCGTAGTGGACCTGCGGTTCTCTCAAACTTGGCGCAATGATCCCAAGGTCGACAACCGGCAGCCTCGCCGGTTAGAATTAGTACAGCTGTGGCGAAGGAGTTCGCCCTCAACCGCTGTTCTGCCTCATCGGCTCGACAGATGATGACTCCTGACGGGAAGACCGTCGCGGAGTCATGTCTCGACGAAGCCCTTCCTGTTCAAAATTAGTCTCCCTCCACGAGGACATTCTCGTGCGTTTGGAGGCGTGCGCAGAAGAACGGAGGCTGGACTTGCAGAAATACTTTCTCATCGCAATCGGAGGCGCCCTTGGCTCCCTTACCAGGTACCTGGTTGGTTCGGTGGTTGCCGGCCGCATGGGTATGCGGTTCCCCTACGGCACATTCGTAATCAACATGACGGCGTGCCTCATCATCGGCTTCTCCGTGACGTTCATCGAACGGCACACCTCCATCAATCCGGCATGGGACTTCCTCATCCCCGTGGGCTTCATCGGTGCCTACAGCACCTTCTCCACCTTTGAAATGGAGGCATTTGCGACGCTGCAAACAGGGGAATTCCTGGTTTCCGCCGCCTACGTTGCGGTGAGCGTGCTGCTGGGCCTGGTTGCGGTCTGGCTCGGAGTTCTGCTGGCGCGCCTTGCGTTCTAAGACGTAGGCGCACAATCGTGCACCACCAGAACCGACACTGGGCATCTGCGAACCAGGCTTTCTGAAGTGGAATGCTCAAGCCAACCGCGGAGGCGGCCTATCTTCCTGTGTCCCACCACCACAAGGTCGATGGCCCCTTGCTTTACTCTCTTTTCGATGGACTCCTCAGGCTGCCCCTTCACAATCTCGACTAGGACCTCAACACCGGCGCGTTGGGCCGCTTGAGCGGTGACCCGCAGGTGTTCTTCCAATTTCCGGCGTTCGACCTCAGGGTCGGTAAGACCGTAGCCTTCTGCCAGGGCCTCAGCACTAGGCGGCACTAATACACCTAACAGGATGACCTTTGCTTTGTACTTTTCACCGAGCGACATGGCCGCTGCAACAGCCCTCGCGGCTTCTGGTGTTCCGATGTCGCCCACCAGGATGGTCCGGAAAAAGGGTGGATGATCCACTGTGACCCTCGATCCCTGACCATCAGGATACGCTTAGTCCACCTCAAAGGACCGGTTCCACGTCGAGATCACCCGCGTCTCTCGCTCGAAGCCTAAAGTGCTCACCGATCCCGTTCCCAGCGCCAGCAGGCTGCCCGCTCGCGGCGGCAGGCCGAGCCAGGTAGCTGCCAGGATCCTGAGCACGTGTGCATGTGCGAACAACGCTACCTCGCCGCCGGCCTTGATGGCCCGATCAATCACCAGCTGTGTCCGGGCAGCCACGTGTTCGACCGGCTCGCCCTGAGGAGGAGGCGAATCCCAAATCGACCAGTCGGGCTGTTCTTTCCGAATCTCCGCCGTTGTGCGACCTTCATAGACGCCGTAATCCCACTCCCGCAGGTTCTCGTCGATTTGCGCGACCTCTGCGTAACCGGCGACGCGGCAGGTCTCTCGCGCGCGCTGCAGAGGGCTGGTCAGCACCAGGCTAAACTTTCGATGCGCAAGATAATCCCTGATTTTGGCGGCGCGCTCTTCTCCTCGCGCGGTCAACGGGATATCGGTTCTGCTGGTGTGGGCGCCGGAAAGGCTCCACTCTGTCTCTCCATGACGGATCAGCCAGAGTTCCAGCTTCTCATGGTCACTTGTGTCAGTCACGCATCCATCCTAGGATTCCTTGATTATCAGAGGATAAACGCAGGGCTCACGGCGCAACAGGCTTTTCCATGCCGCCCTGCAGGGTAAAGTTCTGGAGCGCAATTGCGTTCTGCCAGGTGCGATCGAGGGAGTCGATGTAACGCACTTCGAGCTCAAAAAGAGTTCGCTGCGACACGATGACCTGGGGATATGCCTGCGCCATTTGCTGATACTTTTCCAGATAGAGCTCATACGCGCGCCGGGCGCGAGGCAGCAAGGCAGTGCGATAGCGCTTCGCCTCCAGCTTGGCGGAAAGGTAATTCTGCAACAGCCCCTCTGCCTGCTGGCGCAGAGCTAACTGGGTGCGTGTTACCTCCTGCCGGGCCTGCTCAAGCTCTGCTTGCCCTGCTTGCACATTTCCCTGGTTGCGGTTCCAGAGCGGCAGCTCGATTCCGGCGCTGGCAAAGCTCTGCGCGCCTGTCTTCTTACCCGGAACGTCGGCCAGCGCTTCGAGGTTTTCTTGCTCGCCGGCTCGCAATTGCAGATCGGGGACGAGCTCCCGCTTGGCGTCTTTCACTCTCGCCTCGGCGATCGCTACCTCCTGTTGCGCCTGTCTTACCGTTGGGCTCTGCTGCACGATCGTCTCCACAGCCTGGGCGGGATCAATCTCTGGCGGCGCGTCGAGCGTGGCGTCCAGCAGCGTGATCTCGGCCGCGGGACTGCCGGCCAGCGCGGCAAGGCCCTTGAATTTCTCGATGAACACCCGCTGCGCCACGGTATAGTCGATCCCTGCTTGTTCGGCCTCGACCTCGGCCTGCAGAACGTCAGGTGCATCCGCCTGGCCCACATTCGCCAATTGGTGTGCGGTCTGGGCAGCATCGTTCGCTAACCCGACGAGCCGGCCGCGAACCATGACTGTTTGCTGAGCGCTCAACGTGTCGTAGAACATCCGGGTCACATCGCTATGTACACGCAGCAGCTGTGCTTCGGCGGCAATCGTATCGGACTGCTTCTGCTGCTGGTAGATGTTGCGGCGAAGGCCAAGCTTACCGCCCAGCACGATGGTTTGCGCGACGAACCCGCCCTGTTCTCCGCCGCCGTAGGAGCCGCCGCGAATCTGGTCGCCCTCGTAACCCGCCGTGGGATTCGGGTATAACGACGCTTGCCTGGCCTGGGCCTCAGAGCGGCGGACAATGGCCGCGGCTTGTCGCAAAGTTGGATTGTTTCGATCGGCCAGATCAAGAAAGTATTCCAGCTTAAGTGGAGTTCGCCCCGCTATCCCCGGCAGCAGCTCCGGCGCCGGCGCCGCCTGTTGCCCGTTTTGCGCAAGAAGCGGTAGAGTCACCAACCACAGCATCGCCGCGATTCCTTTGCCTGTTTGCATCGTCTTCTCCCGGTCGTCGTGCTTTAGGAAAGTCGCTCTAACAGCGATCCGTAGGGGTCGTTCGGTCGTTGTGCCCGCTTCATGCGCGTCATCACTTCTGCGTATTTATCCGGCGGCAGCACCCGAAGGAAGGTCATCATGCCCATGCTGTAGCCGCTCCAGCCAGGGCGAAGTCCGTAGTTCTCGGGCTTGTCAACCATTTGGTCCATGGCCATAGCCGGACCTTCCATATAGGCGTCCTGAGGAAAGCCGGGCACCGTATTTGCATTGCCCGCGATGTCGGCCTGAGACATCGCCATCCCCGGCATCGATTTCATGGCATCCATCGCCTTCTCGCCTGAGAGCTGCCCGTTGGTCGTTGCCATATCCGAGGTGCTGCCGAAACCCATCCCGCGGCCGAGGCTCGTTCCGTAGTCATCCCCCGTCGGCACCCCGGGCGTCCCTTGCAGCATGCCCATACCGGTGTTCATATCCACCCCTGCTGGTTGGCCCATGCCGGCCCCGCGAGTCATCTTGCCCACATTGGAAGACATCTGGTTCATCATGTGGTGGGGCAAGTGGCAGTGCAGCATCCAGTCGCCGGTCCGATCCGCGACGAACTCTACGTCCCGTGCCTGGGCCACGCCTACCAGCACGGTGGTTCCCGGCCACCAGGCAGTCTGCGGGATGCGGCCGCCCTCCGTGCCGGTGACCTGGAAGGTGTAGCCGTGGACGTGCATGGGATGGTGATCCATGCCCAGGTTGATAAACCGCAGCCGTACCCGGTCGCCTTGGCGAACAATCAGGGGGGTGGATGCCGGTCCCGCTTTCCCGTTGAGCAGCAGCCAGTTGTATTCCATGTTCATGGTGTTGGGCACGGTGTTGCTGGGCAAGACCGCGTACTCCTGCAGGTGCAGCAGGAAGTCCTTATCACAGTGGGGCAGATAGGGTGTGCGCGGATGCATGATGAAGCCGCCCAGCATTCCCGTCATCTCCTGCATCGCCATGTGGGAGTGATAGAAGTAGGTGCCCGTCTGGTGAATGTCGAACTCATAAATGAAGCGACCGCCCGGTTTTACTGGTTCCTGGCTGATGCCCGGCATGCCGTCCTCGCCGACAGTGTCTTCGAAGCCGTGCCAGTGGATGGAGCTTGGCTCCGGCAAATGGTTGTCGAAGACGATGCGCACGTGATCTCCCTGGTTGACCTGGATGGTGGGGCCGGGCGCGCTGCCGTTGAATCCCCAAAGATCAATCGTTTTGTCTGGGTGGATCTTCTGCTTTAAGACTTCGGCGACCAGATGGAAGACCTTGGCGCCGCCGTCCACACTGTAGGAAAGATCGCCCACGTCCGTGGTCACCACCGGCGTGGGGAACGATGGGCCATGGCTGCCCTGGGGAACCGGCTTCTCCGGCATTGGCATCTGCATTTGCATGTCTTGCGCGGAGAGCCCGCGCACGGCGAAGAGGGCAGCGCCCGCGCCCAGGGCGCGCTCAAGAAAAGTACGTCGGTTACTCATAATGACTCCTGAACAATCAAATGCGAGGGGACGACAAGAATTGAATGGATTCGGGTGCAGCGAGAGGCAGGAAGGGTATTAAACGCGCAGAGCAGTGATTAGGGGCGGGCCGCTAACGCAACTTCGAAGCGAAGCGGAGGCTTGCGGGAAAGAGTCGCCTGCTCCAATGCTAGGAAAGTTCGAAATCGTTTGTAGGGCAGGCGGACGGTGCTGCGCCGGAGATCTATCCTGGTTGCCGGCCAGCAAATCCATTCCACACAAAGAAGAATTGCAGGCCCCCGCAGTTTCTACTGTGGCGCTGTTCGCATGCGGACACGCATGCAGCATGGAGTGGCAATGTGTGGAGGTCTCAGGCAGTTGCTGTTGGAGACACTGCGCCGTGCACACGGTAGATGCCGCCTGCGTTAACAGCAGAGCCACCACCAGCACCGCAGTCATCGCCGGGAAAGTCCGTCGCAGAGGAAAGCTCACAACATTTCCAGCATACGCCAGTTGGGGCGTCAGGCCTGGGCGCAACCGGCGTGGCGCGACAAACCCAGCCGCTCCAGCAGGCCCCGTTCGGGAACCATGGCCCACGCGGTCACGGCCACATGATAGAGCAACATTCGCTCGGCCAGCGGAATGGTACACAACAGCATGCCAACCACCTGTTCGCCGCGGACGGCGGTGGCAACGGTACGAAAGGCCGTGCTCACTAAGGCGTTGGTGCTCATTGCTACCCTCCATACCACCTGCACAGTCAGACCTAATCCGGGACGAAAAGTCCTCCGAGTCTTTTTTCCAGGATTGGTGTTGTGTCGGCCGGTACATCGCGTCAGGGAGGAAGGACAGTCTGGGATAATTGGAAAAAGGGATCTCAGCCACCTTCCCTCCCGCTCGGCTCATGACGACATTGAAGACAGATCAATCGCAGGCAAAACCCCAGCTCCACGGCTTCGAACCGCTGGCTGTGCCCTTGTTTCGCGATTTGTGGCTTGCTTCTATTGTGTCCAACCTGGGCGGATGGATGCAGGATACGGCGGGCACCTGGCTGATGACCGTGCTCACCTCCTCCCCCTGCTGATCGCCCTGATGCAGACCGCAGCCGCCCTGCCAGTGGTCATCCTCGGCTTATTGGCCGGCGCGACGGCTGATATTTACGATCGACGCCGGTTGCTCATCTTCTGGCAGGCCTGGATGCTGACGGCGGTCGCGATCCTCAGCGTGCTTACGTTTTTTGACATCATCTCGCCGTGGATCCTGCTGATCCTGACCTTCCTGCTGAATATCGGGGCGGCCATGAACAGCCCCGCCTGGCAGGCCATTGTGCCGGAGGTGATCCCGCGGGCTCAGTTGCCGGACGCCGTCTCCCTTAACTCCGCCGGCTTTAATCTCGCCCGTGCCCTCGGACCAGCCTTCGGTGGCATGGCGATCGCACTCTATGCCCGGGCCACCACCGGCGCGGCGAATGTCTTTCTACTAAATTCCCTCTCGTTCGTCGGCGTGATCTGGGTTTTGTATCGCTGGCAGCGCAACCCGCTTTTCAAGAGCGCCTTGCCCGCCGAGCGGATACGCGGCTCAGTGCGCTCCGGAATCCGCTACCTTCGTTACGCTCCCATGCTGCAGGCCGCCTTCGTTCGGACGATCCTCTTCACCCTCTTTGTGAGCGCCGTCTGGGCTCTGCTGGCTATCGTGGCCAAGCGCGATCTGCACCAAGGGGCAATGGGTTATGGAATTCTGAATGGCAGCATGGGCTTCGGCGCAGTGATCGGTGCAACCAGCCTCCCCCGGGTCCGGCGGCTGCTCTCCGCCGACGCGATCATTGGCTGGGCCACCGCGGTCTTCATAGCTACGCTGATGACGCTGGCGCTGGTAAGAATGCCGCTGATCATCATTCCCATGCTCATTGCCGGCGGCTTCGCCTGGACCAGCGCCATGTCTACTTTGAACCTGGCAGTGCAAGTATCCGCTCCGGCCTGGGTGCAGGCACGTGCCCTGGGCGCCTACCAGATGATCTTTGCCGGGGGTATGGCCCTGGGCGGAGTGATCTGGGGGTTTATCGCGGAGCACGTTTCCACGCCAAAGTCGCTGCTATGCGCGGCTGCCGGCCTGGCGATCACTCTTCCCTTCTCGTTGCGCTTCCACGTTCTGCGCGGCGTACAGCCGGACTTTAGTCCCCACCGTTACAGCCTGCCGGAACCCAAACTGGCGGCGGAACGAGAAGACAGCGCCGGCCCGGTAAGGGTGTCGATCGATTATCATATTGATCCACGGGACTACGCCCCCTTTACCAAAGCCGTGCATAAGCTGAGAGATGTCCGACTGCGCGATGGCGCGATCCGCTGGGCGGTCTACCAGGATGCGGCCGACCCCGGACACATCAATGAAACGTTCGTCACCGAGTCGTGGCTCGAGTACCTGCGGCAGCGGGAGCGGTTCACCGCCTCAGATCGCGAGATCCGGGATCGGGTCTGGAGCTTTCATCGCGGGACGGAACCACCCCGCATCTCGCATATGTTCTATGCCAAGGAAGCCAGCGACTTGCAAGCCACCCGCGAGCCGTTGCTGACGGAATGATTTCAGCAGCTTAAGCCGGCCTTGCTGAGTGTTTCCTTTAACCCTTTCATGCTGACGCGGGAAGATGCTTCGGGAGTGCCGGCGCCGCGCCAATGGGTTTCCAGGCTCACCGCGTAGTGATAACCATCTTTTGCCATGGCCTGGAATTGGCCCGCCCAGTCCACGACCCCTGCACCCACCGGCGCCCACTCGTATTTCTTGCCCGCCGGCCGCACCACATCTTTCGCGTGGCAATGGCCGATGCGATCATGGGGCAAAAGACGATACCCATCCGGGAAGGGAGTGCTGCCGAGCGCCGCGGCGTTGCCCGGGTCCCAGTTGAGCATCAGGTTCTTGTTGGGGATCGCGTGCAGAACGGCAGCCGCCTCTTCTCCCGTCGCCGTGTTGCACGACATCTCATTCTCCAGCAGCAGGATCAGGTTGCTCCTGGCGCATTTCTCAGCGGCCGAGCGTAGCTTCTCGTTGATCGCGGCACGGTAGGGCGCCTGGTCGTCCAGCCGCCAAAAATCAAAACAGCGGATGCGGTCCGTTTGGAATTGCTTTGCCAACTCGATGCAGTGGTCCAGCAACTGGTCCTGTTGCTTGAAATCGAAGTCCGCATGGAATTGGTCGCGACGTGGGCTTTCTTTAGAAAGAGGTGCTCCCGGCCAGTCCACCTTGTAGAGAGGGCTGGCAATGTCGGTCACCCGCAGCTGGTACTTTTCCAGCAGCCTGTTGGTTTCGGCGATCTCCTTGGCGTCCAGTTCAGTGACGTTCTTGTTCCACATGGCCCGCAGTTCGATCCAATGCAAGCCGAAGTCTTTTGCGGCGATCTCGCAGGCCCGGCCAAAGTCGGGTGTCAGCTCGTCGTTGATGATGGAAAGGCGAAAAGGGCAGGCTGTCCCGGAAAATGCGGAGGCTGGCTCAATCGAAGACATTGCACTCAAAGCGGCAACGGATGTTATGAATTCACGGCGAGAGGGAGACATGACGTCACGATACCGAGAAGCATCTCAAGCGTGCAAGGAACGGTTGTTGTTCTTGCCCTCCGGCGTAGCAGAAGATGGGTGGCCCTCGCCTTTGAGACCTGGGAGGGGAATTAGCCCCAGATTAGGGTAAGTTGATCTCCTGCTTCAGCGGCAGGTCTTGGGAGGACCCTCCAACCATGAAGGTGTAGTGACCGGGCAGCTGCTTCCATCCGTTGCTGCTCTCGTCGAAAATCGACAACTCCCGAGGATTGATCGCCACGCTCACCTGCTTGCTCTCGCCGGCTTTCAGCTGCAGCTTGCTCCAGCCGGCAAGCCGCTTGGGCGGTTCGCCCGCAGCGGCCGGAAGCGCTACATATACCTCGGCAATTTCCGCCCCCGCGCGAGTGCCCGCATTCTTTACCGTGAAACTCACGGTCGGCTCCTGGCCGGACGTGACCTTCAAGTCGGAGTACTCGTAGCTGGTGTAGGAAAGACCGTAACCAAAGGGAAACAGGACCGGCTTGTTCTCCGCGTCGTACCATTTGTAGCCCACCTTCAATCCTTCGTCGTAATGCACGCTGAAGGTCGGCTTGGCATCTTCCGGCTTCAATTTGGCGCCCGCATCCTCTCCTCGGCCGGGCGGCTTCACCAACTCGGGATGGGGCAGATCCGCCTCGCTGCGGGGAAAGGTGATGGGCAGCTTCGCGCTCGGGTTCACCTCGCCAAAGAGGAGATTGGCCACTGCATCCGCGCCCTTGCTCCCGGCATACCACGCCTCCATAACCCCGCCAACCTTGTCGACCCATGGCATGGTGACTGCGGTGCCGGTCTCGAGCACAACAATGGTCTTTGGGTTGGCCGCGGCTACCTGCTCGATCAGCGCATCCTGGTTCTCTGGCAACGAGAGGCTTGGCAGGTCGGTTCCTTCGCTCATCCACTGGTAGGCAAAGACGATCGCCACATCCGACTGCCGAGCCAGTGCTGCGGCAGAGGCCGGGTCGGCGCCCGAATCAAAGACCACCTTAGCCGTTGGGTCCGCGGCGCCCACGGCTTTCAATGGCGAGGTCGGGAACCATACTTTCGACTGCCAGGGCGCGGGCGGTTGACCCGGCGGGTCTACCTGCGCCGATCCACCGCCGGAGATCATGCCGGTGTCGGCATGCGGCCCAATCACCGCGATCGAATGCACTGTGGCCCGGTCGAGCGGCAACAAACCGGCTGTGTTTTTGAGCAGCACAATGCTTTGTTCGGCAATGCGGCGGGCGGTGGCGAGGCCGCCTTCTACATCCACCACACTCTTCTGCGTCGGGTAGTCGAAAAGTCCGTCCTCGAATTGCGAACGTAGAATGCGGTGTACATGGTCATCCAGTTGGGCCATGGGAACTTTACCCGCCTCCACCGCCTGCTTTAGCTTCTCGCCATAAAAGTCGTCCATGGGCTGCTCGTTGTCCAGCCCTGCAGCCGATGCCTTGACTGTGCTGTGGGTTCCACCCCAGTCCGACACGACGAAGCCTTTGAACTGCCAGTCAGTCTTGAGCACATCGGTCAGGGTGTATTTGTTCTGGCAGGCGTAATCGCCGTTGATGGAGTTGTAGGAGCACATCACCGCACCCGGGTTTCCGATGCCAATGCCAATATGGAAGGCCAGCATATCCGTCTCCTGCATCGCCCTCTTGCCGATGATTACATCCACCTCATCGCGGCCGTTCTCCTGATCGTTCATAACGTAATGCTTGATATCGCCGATTACGTGCTGGGCCTGCTCGCACTTGATCCGGTTGCCCGCCAGCGTCCCCGCCAGCAGCGGATCTTCGCCCTGGTACTCAAAGGTTCTGCCGTTGCGCGGCTCGCGGGTCAAATTGACGCCGCCGCCCAGGGTCATGTTGTAACCCTGCGCGCGCAGCTCCCTGCCGATGAGAGCGCCATAGTCGCAGGCGGCCTCAGGATCCCAGCTTGCCGCAGCAGCGATGTTCGCCGGCAGCGCCGTAGAGTAGCGGCCATTTTGGGCGCTCATCCTGACCCCGTAGGCCGCATCGCTCATCTCCACCTGGGGAATGCCCAGCCGCTTATTTCCCATGATGAAGCCCGCTCCGCCATTGCCGAGGTATGTCTTGGGCATGGGCCGGCTCCAACCCGGCATGCCCTGGCCGTGCATGAGCTCAATCTTTTCGTCCAGCGTCATCTCTTTCAGTACCAGGCTGGCCCGCTTATCGGGCGAAAGGCTCTTATCCATCCACGGACGAGACCTGGCATCCGCAGCTGCAGGGCCAGCCGCCATTGCGCTAATTGCCGAAAAAATGCCGAGCCCTACCGCCAGAACCAGGCGAAGACCCACCTTTGTCGATCCATGCAACTTGCCACCATCCATTCGCTTTTTATTCCTTGCCGCCGCTGAGCATCCTCACAAGGCGATAGTAGAACTCCACTCCAGGGTAATAGGAGTCTACTGCCACCCGCTCATCTTTGCCGTGTTCGCGCACATCATTGATGTCGATGGCGATGCCGTTGAGCCCATAGGTGGGCAAACCGGCCTCGCTGGTGATCTTGCCATCGGACGCGCCGGCTTCCATCTCGGGAATTACCGGGATGCCAGGCCACATCCGGGCCACCAGCTTCTCCAGCGGCTGCATCACCTCCGGCTGCAGCGCCATTGGCGGAACTGCCTTCACGTCGCTAGCCGTGTCCTGCACCGTGCCGGCATTGTCGACGTAACGGACGCTGACCTTGGGCTCGTTGAAGATATGGAGCAGCTGCTGCCGGATCTCTTCGCTGGAATAGCCAGGCAGGATACGGCAGTTCACAATGGCCTCGGCGCTCTGCGGCAGGGCGTTGTTGGCATGGCCTCCGGAGAGACGCGTGGCCACGCAGGTAGTACGCATGGTGGCGTTGTACTTAGGGATGGCGGACAATCGCTCGATCGCCCCCGCATCGGGTGGGTTCTGCAAAATGCCCTTCATGTCTGCGCTGGTCTGGCCTGACTCCAGCGTGCTCATGCGTTCAAAATAGGCGCGGGTCACTGGGTTCAGCTCAAAGGGGAATTGATAGGCCTGTAGCCGGGTCAGCGCATCGGCTATGTGATAGATCGGGTTGTCGGGCACGGGCAAGGAACTATGGCCGCCAGGGCTGGTGGCGGTGAGCTGATAATCACCGTAAAGCTTCTCCTCCGCCTCTACGTCAAACGAGAGAGGCTTGCCATGCTCGAGGTCGACGCCCCCGCTATCGGAATTGAGTACAAAGGCTGCGTCAATCAAGTCGCGCTGGTTCTTCAGCAGCCAGTCGACGCCGTTGGATGCGCCCCCCTCCTCATCGGCGGTGAGCGCCAGGATGAGGTCGCGATCCGGCCGATAGCCTTCTTTCTTCAAGCGGATGAAGGTAGTAACCAGAACCGCGTCGCTCTCCTTCATATCCTGCGTGCCGCGCCCGTAGAAGTAGCCGCCCTTTTCGACAAACCGGAACGGATCGGTGCTCCAATCGGAGCGCCTGGCCTCGACTACGTCCAGATGGCCGATAAAGAGGATAGGCTTCGCGCGGCCCGTTCCATGAAGGCGGGCCCACCAGGTTGCCCTTGCGATCGTTCGGGCCGAGGACGAGGACGTCTTCTTTGGCGAAACCGGCGTCGAGGAGGCGCTGCGCCATCGCTTTGGCGGCGACCGTCGTGCTGCCCACCGAATCGGTGGTGTTGATTTCGATGAGTTGTTGGAAGATATCGCGTGAGAGCTTTTTGGTTTGCGGGTCAAGCTGGCCCAACGCGGGAACCGTTGCGGTAGAAAGCAGCAGACAGAAAACAAGCAAGCGAAGCCGCCCGGCCCCGACAACTACCAAGGGCATAGATTCCCCTTTTCACAGGTGATAAAACCAACCGACCGAACTCCGCGGAGCGTTCAACCCACGCAAGCGCCCTGGCAATGCACAGAAGACGACCGTGGGCCCGTTTAGTATAGAGCTTCTGGCGCGGTGTTCAGCGCCTGCATCAACCAAGGGATTTCTCTCAAAATTGGAAAGGAAACAAACGATTGCTGGGGAATTCTCGCACCGTTCTACTGCTTGCCATAGCCCTGTCTAGCTGCGTTTCGTCTGTCGCCCAGGGAACCCGGGACGTAATTACCCCCGATATTACCCTCGACGAATTCATGAACGCCACCGACATCAAGGAGGTCAAATTATCTCCTGACGGCTCGGCGGCGGTAATCGCCACTGTCTCTTCCGATTGGCAGCACCACCGTTATAGCAGCGACCTATGGATATGGAAAGAGAAGACAGGCCAATCCGTCCCCCTAACCCGGTCCGGTCACGCCGGCTCTCCGCAATGGTCTCCGGACGGGAAGTACATTGCGTTCCTGTCCGATCTTCCGCTGCCTGACGGCGAGGATAAGGAAAGTGACGACGTCCCGGAACGGCTGTGGCTCATCGCAGCTGATTCCGGTGAATCCTTTCCTCTCTACACAGAGAAGCTTAAGGTACATGCCTTTGCCTGGTCTGCCGATGGCGCACAAATCTACTTTTCCATCCAATTACCGCTCTCCAAGAGCGCGGAAGAGGCGCAAAAGGCCCAATGGAAGGATGTGATTCGCTGGCGCGAGCACGAGCAGGGTGACCTGCTGCTCTCCATTCCCATCGACAAAGCGATCACAACTGCTCAGATTAACCCGTCTGTTCATGCGCCCGCGATCGCCGACGATGCCTTGCCGCTGCCGGCTTTAGCCAGGACAGTTGCTGCCAGTTCTGATGAAATCAAGGAGATTGCTCCGCAACCGAAGGGCATGCAGATCGCATTCGTGACTGATTCTGTTTCCCACCGCTTGGAAGATCCGGCGCACAACGAAATTTATCTCGTCAGCAGTTCGGGCGGGGGTGTCCGGCGCCTCACCAACAATCAAGCGCTCGAGGACAGCCCGCGCTGGAACCATGACGGCAGTAAGCTGTTCTGTCACGTGGCTGCGGACGCCGGCGCCGTCGAGGGGCCTTATCGTGACGTTCAGGGTAGGTTGTATGCGATCGATCCGCAGAGCGGGAGCATGCAAAGGCTGGGCGCCGCTTTTGCAGGATCATTCGAAGACTTCACCATCTTGGGTGACGACGGCTTGGTCGCTACCGGCCTCAAGGGAACCCAGCAGCAACTCTACGCGGTCAAAGGGGATTCCGCTACGCTGCTACCCGGCTTGCCGGGTACCTACGCAGGAGTGGATGGCGGCGACCGCACTCGATCTCTGTTGGTTAAGTACTCCACGCTGACCACGCCGGTGCAGGTCTACCTGGCGGCGAACCCGGCTCAGCCCGGTCAGGCAAAGCCCATCAGCAACTTCAATCTGTTGTTTACGCAGCGTGCGCAACCAGAATGGAAGACCTATCAATGGAAGGCGGATGATGGGACGACGGTCGAAGGACTATTGATCTATCCACCGCACCGGATGGGCGAAAAGAACCTGCGCATGCTGACCCTCATTCACGGCGGCCCGGCTGAGGCAAATGGCGATTCCTTCGGAGCCGACTGGTACGAATGGGCAACGCTTGCCGCGGCCAATGGATGGCTGGTGTTCCGCCCCAACTATCGGGGATCGAGCGGCTACGGTGACGATTTCATGTTGCAGATTTCTCCCCACCTGGTATCCAGGCCGGGTAAAGACATCCTGGAGGGAGTCGCCTCCCTGGTAAAAGACGGCATCGCCGATCCTCAGCACCTGACCGTGGGCGGTTACAGCTATGGCGGTTACCTGACCAACTGGCTCATCACCCAGACCACTGAGTTCAAGGCAGCCGTGACCGGGGCGGGCGCAGTGGAGCATGCGGCGAACTGGGGAAATGATGACGGCACCTACGATGACGCGTGGTATCTCGGCGGCCGCCCCTGGCAGAATCCCGCTATCTACCAGTCAGAGGCCGCACTCTTCCAAATGAACAAAGTCAAAACCCCGACGCACATCGTAGGTGGCGACGCCGATGTTCGAGTCAGCTACCTGGAAGACCTTCTGCTGGAGCGGGCCCTCGAACAGCTCAATGTGCCGCACAGCCTGTTGGTTTTTCCGGGCGAGGGACACTCGCTCGAGAAGGATCCCTGGCACGGCCTTATCAAGGTACGGGAAGAGCTGCGGTGGCTCGAAAAATACGGCGGCAACTGAGCCGCACCGCGGACGGGTTCGTCATTTTGTAATTGTAAGGGTGTTGTTTGCTCCGGCTGCGTCATGCAGATAGCAGGCGAACTTACCGCATATCTGATAAGGAAGTCGTAAAGATTCATCATTCATCTCGCACTGTTCGCTCCTCGAACACTTTGCTTCAATCAGGATCTTTACGCACTCTTTACGCTCCTTGCACTCTACTAATCATGGCGCCACGTGGTTTGTAGATTTGGAGAAAGCCATCCTATGCGTTTCATCCGGCCATGTTTTAGTACTCATATCATCGTCTTATTTTTCGCGACAGGAATCGCGGGCACAACGGGCCTGGGACAAAGCAAGACCGCCACAAAAGCGGATCAAGAGCAGGTTCTGCGGACCTATGAAGTGGCCGGCATCGGGCCGGTCTCCAGCGTGGCTGGGAGTTCGGAATTGCAAGGTGACATGGACACGCCTGCACCGGCGCCCGCTCCACCCGTGCCTGCCTCCTCCCCAAACCGAGGCTTCTTTACCCGTTTAGGCCATGCCTACCTGGATGACTGGACAGTGGATTCCAGTGGCTTACCGCCTTCCCCCACACCTGAGCGGAGAGGAACGCCACCCCCGCTCAACTCACCCCCGTTTCCTTCAGCAGACTGGCCAATCGGCGGCACAGTCGTGATTGGGGCGCCCGACTATGGAACCTATCCCCTGATGCAGGCGATCAACGGGAACAAGAGCCGCTTCAAGATGTACGGCTGGTTCGACTTCGGCGGCAACGCCAGCACGTCGGACAAGGGCAAGTATGCCAACAACGAAACGGCCTACGATGTAATTCCGAATTCCATCCAGCTTAACCAGGTCGCGCTGTATTTCGAGCGTCTTCCCAACACCGTGCAAACCGACCACTTCGACTGGGGTTTCCGTTTCACCAACCTCTATGGTCTTGACTACCGCTATACCACTGCAAAAGGCATCTTTAGCCAGCAGTTGCTCAGCAGCAACAACGTCTACGGATATGACCCGGTGATGTATTACGTGGACTTGTATGTGCCGCATGTGGGCCTGGGAACGGATATTCGCATCGGACGGTATATCTCCTTACCCGATATTGAGGCGCAGTTGGCTCCGAATAACTACACGTATAGTCATTCCATCCTTTACACCTACGACTGCTATACCCAGAACGGGATCAATGTCACGACCAAGGTTAGCGACCATTGGACAGTTCAGGCCGGTGTATCGGGCGGTTGTGAGTCTGCTCCCTGGATCTCCAATGCAAAGCTCACCGGAAATTTTTGCGCTGCGTATACCTGGAAAGACGGGGGGGATAACCTCTATGCGTGCGCCAACTCGATTAACTCGGGGAAGTATGCCTACAATAACCTCTCCGCCTACTATCTGACGCACTACCACAAGATTAACGCTACCTGGCACGAAGACACCGAGGCCTGGTACCAGTATGAACGCGATGTGCCCAACTTATGCTACGGGCTGAGTCCTTGCATAAGCTATGGCTCAAACGCCAACATCGGCGCCAACGCTGGTGAAATTACCAGCCCGTCTCTTATCGTCGGGGCCAACGGGGCGCAGTGCAATCCGCTGGCGACTCATTGCTTCGCGCCGGACTACGCGATCGTCAACTATATTGAACATGAGTTCAACCATCACCACAGCTCGCTGACCATCCGCAACGAGTTCGTCGACGACCTCAAGGGACAGCGCACCGGCAATAAGACCCGTTACACTGAGCAGCTGGTGGGCTTCAATTTCTGGCTGGGAAGCACCGTCACTTTCCGTCCGGAGTTGCGCTTCGAGCACTCCTACGATGTGCCGGCCTATGACTCACCGTCCCTCGATGGCGTCAGCCTTGCTCCCACCAAGAAGAGCCAGCTCACCCTGGCCGGTGACGTGATTTATCACTTCTAGGCAACCGCCTAGAACCGAGGGCGAGCCTCAAGACCCACGGGGCGACGAATTGATCTTGGGCCAGTGGGATATCTTGTGTAAAGTAAGCGAACGGAGAAATACCAGCGCGTTCCCGGGGAGCTCTGTTTTCTCCAGAAACTGACGGAGGGTGGCGGATTGATGCGACGATTCGATCGGATATGTGCCCTGATTCGTGCCTTTGTGCTGGTAATGGGGGTTTTGGCCACAGGAAGCGTGGCCATGGCACAAGCGGCGGCGCCGGCAACTCCGGCAACCGCAGATCGGCTGGCGGCGCTGGAAAAGACTTCCGCGGACCAGGCTACCGCAATCGCTGCAGCGCAGACCGCGGGCGATAACGCCTGGATGCTGGTGAGCGCGGCGCTCGTTTTGTTGATGAGCGGTCCCGGCCTGGCCTTATTTTACGGCGGCCTGGTGCGCAGAAAGAACGTCCTCGGCACCATGATGCAGACCTTCGCCATGATGGCGGTCATCACCGTGCTCTGGGCGCTGGTGACTTACTCGTTGGCTTTCGGGGAGGGCAGCGCCTTCATCGGCGGGCTGCATAACGTCTTCTTACGCGGTGTTGGGCTGGCGCCGGATCCCAAATATGCGGCCACCATCCCGCTGCAGACCTTCATGGTCTACCAGCTGATGTTTGCCATTATCACCCCCGCGCTGATTGCCGGGGCCTTTGCCGAGCGCATGAAGTTTTCCGCGATGTTGGTCTTCATGGTGCTCTGGGCGATCTTGGTGTACAGCCCAATGGCTCACATGGTCTGGGGCAAAGGCGGATTTCTGAATGCCTCGCTGGGAGGCCGCTTCCCCTGCCTCGATTTCGCCGGGGGCACAGTCGTGCATGTGACTTCAGGCGTGTCCGCGCTGGTGACCGCGTTGTACCTGGGCAAGCGTCTGGGCTACCCGCGGGAGCCGATGCCGCCGCATTCCGTGGTGCTGAGCTTTATTGGGGCCTGCCTGTTGTGGGTGGGATGGTTCGGATTCAACGCCGGCTCGGCTCTCAGCGCCGGTGCCCTGGCCACGTCTGCCTTTGTCGCCACCCACTTTGCAACAGCCGCGGCGGCCATTGGTTGGAGCGGAGCAGAGTGGCTGCGCAATGGCAGATGTACGGCGCTGGGTGCGATCTCTGGTGCGGTCGCAGGTTTGGTCGCCATCACCCCGGCTTCCGGTTTCGTGACCCCTATCTCCGCCCTGTGGATCGGCCTGATCGCCGGAGTATTCTGCTACCTGATGGTGGTAAAGGTTAAGGCCGTCTTCGGCTACGATGATTCGTTGGACGCCTTCGGAGTGCACGGCGCCGGGGGAACCATCGGGGCATTGCTGACAGGCATCTTTGCCAGCAGCGCGATTAACCCGATATTCGGGGCGGGAAAGCCTACGGGACTGCTCGAAGGAAACCCGGGTCAGATGCTGAACCAGTCGGTTGGCGTCCTCATCGCCTGGTGTTTGTCGCTTGTCGGCACATTCGTGATCCTGTTCGTGGTGGATAAACTCGTCGGGCTCAGGGTAAGCGAAGAGGACGAGCGCACCGGGCTCGACCTGTCGCAGCACGGTGAAGAAGGATATGACTTCGCCAATTGATGCGTCGTCGCCGTTTGTCTTAGTTGAAAAATGAGGAAGGAGTAAGGGCGATGCAGAAGGTAGAGGCAATCATACAGCCCTCCAAACTGGACGCTGTGAAGGATGCGCTGATCGAGATTGGCATCTCTGGCATGACGATTACCGACGTGCGCGGGCATGGCCGGCAAAAGGGCCACACCGAGCTTTACCGCGGGCGTGAGTACTCCGTGGATCTGCTTCCTAAGACTAAGGTCGAATTGGTAGTGCCGGATGAGCTGGTGGACAAGGTGCTCTCTGCCATCGTAGCGGCGGCCAAGTCGGGCAAGATTGGCGACGGAAAAATCTTTGTGACTAAAATTGACCAGGCCGTCCGCATACGCAACGATCAGCGAGGAGAGACTGCCCTTTAACACGAGCATTGCGCTCCCCTCCCCGGGCTCCGCGGACTCGAGACCTTCTTGCCAAGGAGCAAGATGCGTGAATGACTTTTTGGACAATGTAGTCGCCCATCGAGCAGGCGCTTTTGCCTTGCTGACGCTCGCCGCCGTTTTAGAGGTCTTCGGAGACTCTCTCTTTCAAAGCGGCATGTATCGCTCCGAAGGCGCGGGTCGCGTACTTTTTTTCGTCTCCGGCGCAGCCGTGCTCGCCCTTTATGGCTTCACCATCAATAGCCCACCGTGGGATTTTGGTAAGCTGCTTGGTATATATGTTGTGCTGTTTTTCCTGGTCGCCCAGGTGCTGGCCAAGGTCCGATTCCACCAGTCGCCCACCATGCCCATATACGTGGGTGGGGCGCTGATTACCGCCGGCGGCATCATCATTGCATTCTGGCGAGGCTAGAAGGTTCCTTTACGCTGTTTGCGGTACAAACAATCTGCCGGGAAGAAAATTCCCTGAGGAGAATCATGTCAGACGCACTTCGCAACTTTATTGAGATTCCCTATGCCGAGCTGGAAGAGCGCAACCTGGCGGCAAAGGATCAACGCAGGCGCCACGTTCCGGCGGAGACTATCCGTGAAGAACGGCTGAAATACCTGGGCGACGAAAAGCACATCAAGGCCGTCACCGTGGTCTTCAGCGACCTTGAAGGCCGCCTGCACATGCTGGACTACGACAAGAAGTTCATCGTCAAGAACGACGACAACCTGACCTTCGATGGCAGCTCGATTCGCGGTTTTACCGCGCAGCGAGAGAGCGACCTGCGCCTCGGCATTGACTGGGGATCTTTCTATTGGGTGCCCTCCGACTTCTTCGGTCCGGGCAAGGTGTTGGTCTTTGGCGACGTGATCGCGAAAGACGGAAAACCGTATCCGGCGGACATTCGCGGGGTGCTCAAGGGCTACGCCGACGGGCTTTACGACCAGAAGGGTTATACCCTGAATGCCGCCAACGAGATTGAAGGGTTTCTCTTCAAGGGAAACGATGCGGAGCGCCACTATCACGAGACGCAGAGCTTCGAGTACGTTAACACCGGCGGCTACTATCACTCGCTTCCCGGAGACCCGCTGCGCACTTTCATCGACACCAGCGCTGAAGTGCAGCGAGCCATGGGCTTCGAAAACGAAAAGGACCACCCCGAGGTTGCTCCTTCTCAATTCGAAATCAACTACAGCTACAGCGATGTGGTGAGCGCGGCTGACCAGATCCAGCTTTACAAGCTCATCTGCCGCCAGGTGGCCAATAAAATGGGGCTGACGGCCTCATTCCTGCCCAAGCCCGTGGTCGGGGTAAACGGCAGCGGCATGCACACCAACGTCTCCATCAGCGAGAAAGGTAAGAACCTGTTCTGGGATCCCAAGGGTGAAGAGATGCTCAGCAAAATGGGCTGGGAGTTCATCGACCGCATCCTTACCCACGGCAACGACATTTGCATCCTGCTGAATGCCAGCGTGAACGCCTATCGGCGTCTCGATCCTCACTTTGAAGCGCCGAACCAGCTGATCGCTTCGGCCACCGATCGCGGCTCCATGGTGCGCATCCCTATCGGCAACGATCGAAGTATGCGCGTGGAAGTACGTTCGGTCAGCCCTGATGCCAATCCTTACCTGGTGCTCTACTCGGTGTTCCGGACAGGCATTGAGGGTGAGACCGCGAAGATCGACAATCTTCGTCAGGCAAAGCGCTTCCTGCCCGACAACATCTACACTGCGCTGGGGAACTTCCAGGCCGCGAAGTGGACTGACACGCTGCTTGGGTCCGACGTCAAGGAGCGCTACGCCGACCTCAAGAAGGCTTCGGCGGACCGTTGCCCTCGGCTGCTGGGCACCTTTGTCAAAGCGCCCGAGGTGCAGTACCATCATGACGTCTACAACCAGTACCTCTGGAATAGGTTTTAAGCCGTTTGGAGTGGGGACAGAGGTAACGTTTCCACTCCACCCTCCCCCCATATCAGGACTTTCCCGCGATGAGCCGGGTCAGCTCTTCCAGCTCGCCTGCGGTCAAGTCGATCAGCGGAGGACGCACCGGGCCCGCGGGCCGGCCAATCGCTTTCATGCCTGCTTTCACAATGGAGACGGCATATCCTTTGCGGCGGTTTCGAATTTGGATGTAGGGCAGCACAAACTCCCGCAAGCCGGCGAAGACGGCGGCATGATCTCGCCGGCGCACCGCGGCATAGAATTCCAGGGCAAAGTGCGGCAGGAAATTGAAGATGGCGGATGAGTAAGTGGTGACGCCCAGCTCCAGATACGGAAGGGCGAACGTCTCCGCTGTGGGCAGGCCGCCAATATAAGTCAGCCGGTCACCCATCCTGGCGTAGATCCGGGTCAGGCGCTCGATATCGCCCACACCATCCTTGAAACCGACCAGGTTCGGGCAGCGATCGCACAGTTGCGCGAGCGTCCCATCATCAAGCACTGCATTGTCGCGGTTGTACATAATTACCCCGAGCCGCGTCGAAGCGCAGACCGCCTCCACGTGGGCAGCCAGGCCGGCCTGCTCTGCGCCCACCAGGTAGGGCGGCAGGAGCAGGATGCCGTCCGCGCCGGCATCCTCTGCGGCTCGGGCGAATTCCCTGGCCATCGCTGTGCCGTAACCGCAGCCTGCGACCACTGGCGCCTGCCCCGCCGTTTGCGCAACCCCGGCCTGGACGACCGCGGAAAACTCCTTGGGGGTGAGCGAGAAAAATTCGCCCGTACCGCCCGCGACAAATAGGCCGGCGGGCTTGTGCGACAGCAGCCATGCGATGTGCGCCTGGTACGGTTTAGCCTCCCATTCCAACTGCGCGTTAAAGTGTGTGACGGGAAAGGAAAGCAGGCCTCCGCCAATCCCCTTCGCCATCTCCCCGGGGCTCATCTTCATCGTCCTTCTCCTTCGACTGACTGGATGAGCGCGCGAATGTAACCGTAGCAGAAAGCAAAGGATTGCAGGCTACCGGGATCGTTGGCCGCCAGCGGCACATGGTCCGGCATCAGCATGTAGGGATAGCCGACTTCCTTGTAAACCTGGATCGCTTTCACAAAATTGACGTCGCCTTCGTCGGGATAAACCTCCACGAAGTCATTGCGATGGCCGCGAATGTTGCGGAAATGCACGTTGAAGATCTTATTGCGGGTGCCGAAATAGCGGATGACGTCGAAGATTTCCTCGCCGGGATTCTCCAGCATTTCGGAGACCGTGCCCTGGCAGAAATTCAGCCCGTGATAAGGGCTCTCCTGAATGGTGATGAACTTCTTCAGGCCATCGACCGTGCCCAGCACCCGGTTCACGCCCTGATAGCCTTCGGGCGGCATGCCGGGGTCATGGGGATGGCAGGCCATGCGGATCTTGTATTCGTTGGCAACCGGAATGACGCGGTCGAGGAAGTAGGTGATGCGCTCCCAGAACATGATCGGCATCCACGTGCCCGGCTCTGGTGAGCGGGGTTTCGGGATGCGCCTCAGAGAGCTTCCAGGTGCTGTACATCGCATCGCCGCGTCCGGGCGTGCGGCCGGTGCGCACCACACCCAGGATGCTCATGTTGTATTTAATGGAGGGGATGCCTGCCTGGGCGCAGTTCTTGATCAGGGTTTGCATGGCTTCGATGTCGCGGTCGCGCTCCGGGCTTTGCGCCAGCATGATGGCCGGATGCTTCTCTCGATCGATGTAACTCGACTCCAGAAATGGCGGCGCGGTGCAGTCGATGCTGATGCCGTATTTGGCGGCAAGGTCGACCATGCGCTTGAGTTCTTCGACGGTGGCGTAGATGCGGTCGCCTTCGATCTGCGGATAGCCGCAGATATTCCGCACGCTGTAGCGCGCCAGGTATTTCAAATGGGTTTCGTTGGTGGGAGCGGTCTGGTCTCCGAGCTTCATGAGCGCGCGTTTCCCAGGCGTCTGACGCGGTGGCAGCGGGAGCAGAGGTCGCAGCGAGTAATCCCGCTGCACCGGTAGAAGTAATAAACTCTCTTCGATTCATCGTAAGCTGTACCCCATCAATGTTCAAACATTGAGTGTAGAGCACAGCTTTCGAAGGAGGCGAGCGACTGCCGAAAAGTTGCAACCGCAGGTCCCTCCACTACGCTACGCTCCGGTCGGGATGACAATTCTTTTAGGGAACTTCCCTGTCCCTCAATAAAATTTGTCATCCCGACCGGAGCGTACGGAGTGGAGGGACCTGCAGTTGCCCTCTGCCGGTGCTTATAAAAAATCTAATCGGCAGCGACCGCCGCCGTCAGCGCCTCGCCCACGATGGTCTGGGCTTCCGCCTCGATCTGCTCCAGGTGCTGTTGGCTGCGAAAGCTTTCGGCGTAGATCTTGTAGATCTCTTCGGTGCCGGAGGGCCGGGCCGCGAACCAACCGCTCTCGGCCATCACTTTAACCCCACCGATCGCCTGGCCATCCCCAGGGGCGTGGGTGAGAATGGTCTGGATCTTCTCCCCAGCCAGCGTGGGAATCTGGATGCTTTCTTTGCTCATCTTCGCCAGCATCGTTTTTTGCTGAGTGGTCGCGTGGGCATCCGTCCGGTCATACAGCGGGTCACCAAATTGCTGCGTGAGATCGTGGTAAATTTCGCCCGGATCCTTATGCATGGTGGCGGTGATCTCGGCAGCCAGCAGCGCCGCGATGATGCCGTCCTTGTCGGTGGTCCACACAGTGCCGTCACGACGCAGGAAAGAGGAGCCGGCGCTTTCTTCGCCCACAAACCCGAGCTTGCCCTCAAGAAGCCGTCGACGAAATACTTGAAGCCTACCGGAACTTCGTAAAGCTCTCGGCCCAGCCCGGCGGTGACGCGATCGATCATGCTGCTGCTGACCACCGTCTTGCCCACCGCGACCTGCTTGCCCCATTGGGGACGATGCCTAAAGAGATAGTGGATGCACACCGCGAGATAGTGATTGGCGGGCAGCAGTCCCCTGCTCCTGGTCACGATGCCGTGCCGGTCATGGTCGGTGTCGCAGGCGACGGCGACATCGAACTTATCCTTCAGCGCGATCAGGGACTGCATCGCGTACTTCGAGGAGGGATCCATACGGATCCTGCCATCCCAGTCCAGCGTCATGAAACGGAAGGTGGGATCGACCACATCATTGACCAGGGTGAGATTCAGCCCATAGCGTTCGGCGATCGGCGCCCAGTAATGCACTCCGGCCCCGCCCAGGGGATTGACGCCGAAGCTGATTCCGGAGGCGCGGATAGCCTCCATATCGATAATGTTGCCCAGATCTTCGACATAGGCCTTCACATAGTCATGCCGGTGCGTGGTGGAGCCGCCAAAGCTTTCTCCAGAGAGACGCGTTTGACGCCATCGAGCTTCGCGGCCAGAAACTCATTGGCCTTGGCTTCGATCCAGGAAGTAACTTCTCCCCCTGCCGGGCCGCCATGGGTGGGGTTGTACTTGAAGCCGCCCGATTCAGGCGGGTTATGCGAGGGGGTGACCACGATGCCATCGGCCAGGCCGGTCTTTCGGCCGCGGTTGTAGGTGAGGATGGCATGAGAGATCGCCGGGGTCGGCGTATAGCCCTCATTCGGCCGCCAGCATGACATCGACATTGTTCGCGGCCAGGACCTCGACCGCGCTGTCCAGCGCCGGACGGGAGAGCGCATGGGTATCGATCCCCAGGAACAGCGGCCCGTCGATTTTTTGCTGTTGGCGGTACAGGCAAATCGCTTGCGTGATGGCCAGGATGTGCCATTCGTTGAACGAGCGGTCGAAGGACGAACCCCGGTGGCCCGACGTGCCAAACGCGACCCGTTGCTCCGGCACACGGGGATCGGGCCGATCCTCATAGTAGGCGGTGATTAATTTCGGTACGTCGACAAGGTCAGAGGCGTTGGCCAGTTGCCCGGCTCTGGGATTGATGTTATTCAAGTGTTCACCTTCTGTACGGCTTTTTGCACCTGCCAATTGTCTCCCAGGCGGGGATCGGCGGTAACCAACTTCTACTTAAATCTTGAAAAAAGTTTCCCGGCGGTTGGGCGGTCATCTAACCACCAGGAGAACGTCATGCCCCAGAGCCCCCACGATCGGATCGCAGAGCTCCACAATCTTGCCGCCCACGCCCACCTGGCCGCCGCAACAGCCCATGGCAAAGGCGATCATCTCACTGCTCATGAACTATCGGTGCAGGCTCACGAGCATTCCACCAACGCCCACAAGCTGAGCCAGGAGCTGGCGGCCAAGGCCGGCAAGCCGTAGACAAGACCATGAAAGCCGCCGTTCTTATCTCCCCCCGCACCGCGCCCGGCCCGTTCCTGCAGATCGAGGAGGTTCCTCGTCCCGAGCCGGAGGCGGGCTATGTGCTGCTCCGCGTTCTGGCGTGCGGAGTTTGCCGCACTGACCTGCATATTGCGGAAGGCGACCTGCCTCCGGTCCGCCCCCATCTCATCCCCGGCCATCAAATCGTGGGAGAGGTGGTGGGCGGCGCGACAGCGGAGCTGCCGTTGGGAACCCGTGCCGGCGTCTCCTGGATTGGCGGCGTGGATGGAGACTGCTGGTACTGTCACCACAACATGGAAAATCTGTGTGACCACCCTACCTTTACCGGCTACACGGTGAACGGGGGATACGCCGAGTATGCCTTGGCGCGCGCAGACTTCTGCTTTGCCTTGCCGGATGCTTTGGACAACGTGCACGTCGCTCCCCTGCTGTGCGCGGGTATCATCGGTTTTCGCAGCTTGCGGGTTGCCGGGGTTGAACCCGGCGAACGCGTCGGCCTCTATGGTTTTGGCAGCTCGGCTAGCCTGGCCATCGCTGTTTTGCAGTCCTGGAAGTGCGAGGTTTACGTCGCTACCCGGGGCGAGAGCCATCGCCAGACCGCTGTTTCTCTCGGCGCCATCTGGGTGGGCAAAGAAGATGAGGCGCCGCCGGCGAAGCTCGACCGTGCCATCACCTTTGCGCCCAGCGGCAAGGTTGTTGTCAGTGCCCTTTCAGCCTTGCGCAAAGGTGGCGTGGTCGCGATCAACGCCATCCATCTTGACCAGATGCCGGCCTTTGACTACGACAAGCTGCTTTGGGGCGAGAGGCAGATCCGGAGTGTAGCCAACATGACGCGGCAGGATGCGCGTGATTTTCTTGCCATCGCCCATCAACTCAAAATTCACCCCCAGGTCGTCGTCTTTCCCTTGCAAGACGCAAACCAGGCGCTGGTGGCCGTCAAAGAAGAAACCGAGCGTGGCTCCTCGGTAATCGTTCCCTGACGATGTTCAGTCCTTCAACTCTTTCCCGGTCACGGAAGAGAGATTCCGGAAGGATTTACTAATAAATCAGCTTCAAAGAGAACTGGATCTGCCGGGAAGTCCCGGCCGTCCGGCTGATCTCGCCGAAACCCGCTCCCTGGATCGTATTAGCCGGCAGACCCATATTCACGATGTTGAACAGGTTGAAGAACTCCCCGCGGAACTGCAAATCCATCAGCTCAATGCCACTCGACCGGCGGCCAAAAGGCGTGTTCTTGATCAAGGCAAAGTCGAAGTCGTAGTAGGCCGGGCCGCGAAAGGTATTTCTTCCCAGGCTTCCGAAGCGCCCGTCGTTGGGACCGCTGCCCCCAGGAACATTGATGGGAATGGAGAAGTACGAAGCATTGTTCGCGCCCAAACCAAAATAGTCTTCGCGAATCTTACGGCTGGTGGAGAGCTGAGGAATGCCGACCTGGTCTGGTCGATCGGATCCGGCCGTTCCGGCGGCCGTCTGCTGTATCCCGGAATACACAGTAAAGGGCGCGCCGCTGCTGATGCTGGAAATGCTGAGCAACTCCCAGCCGTTGGTGACGACGCTGCCCAGGGGCCTGAGGAAGGCCGCGTTCTCCGCGTGGATCTCCTGCGCCAGGCTAAGCGTGAACGTATGCGCCACATCGAAGCTTGACGGCCCTTTTTCCGGATGAGTGTTAAACGGATTCTGGGGCGACGTCTGGGAGACAGCCCCGGTGCCTCCGGTTACAAACCCCCCAACCACAGAACTGGTTTCGTCCAGCGACTTAGACCACGTATAGCCTGCCTGGACGCCAGGGCCGCCATGGGCGACAGTTCCCTGCAAGGAGGTCTGCAAGGCGTGATACGAGGAGTGGGCAGTGCCCGTGATGACCGCTTCCGTGCCGAAACCGCCGATGATATTTCCCGCCTGGTCAAACTGGGTGTAAGGAGCGAAAGCCGGACCGGCGCCGTTAAAACCATTCAGGAAGCTTTGCCGGGCCAGCTTCACGGCAGCCGTTCCGATGTACGTCGCGTCCGCCACCAGGTCGCCGAAGTGGCGTTCCAGGCCCAGGGTCCAAGTCTGCAGGTAGGCATTGCCAAATGCGGGGTCGATGGAGCCGATCGTCAGCGGAGTGATCTGGTGGGCAGGAGAAAGCGCCGCCAGATCCTGCTGGTAGCGATTCAGGTCCATCACCGTGTTGCCAGGAACGGCTTTGGTGCCGTTGGCAAAGATATTCACTCCCTGGGGCGTGTAGGCCAGTGGCAACTCGCCGGATGTTATCTGGAACCCATAGGGGATCGGCGCAGCGGCCGTAGAGGTTAGCCGAGGATAGGCGACGAAAGGAGTCGACCCGGTAAGCGAATTGGCCTGAAAAGGATTAGGCGGGATGGTGGTAATGCCACCCGCCGCACGCAGATGAATCTGCCGGGCTGCCAGCCAATCCAGCTGCACGCGTGGCTCCAGGCCATCGAGATTGAAGCGGTAACCCGGCTGCGGATTAATAACGAATCGTTGCTCCACGCCGGTACTCGAGGGTGTAAAAGCCAGACCGGAGGTTCTTTTCGCGCGCTCCGAGAACGGCGTATAGAGGTCGTAACGGAGCCCGTAATCCAGCACCAGGCGAGGCGAGATCTTCCATGTGTCCTGGGCAAAGAACGCGAAGTTGTTTCGGTTGATGGCCGCGGCTCCGATGTGGGCGCCCCCGGAAAAGTAGGTGGGCGGGACCGCGACGGTGTAGAAGAAGGGGCTTCCGCTGAGCAGTCCGGACAGGGTGTCGGGCAGCGGATCGCCCACCCGGATGTTGTGCCGGCCGCTTTGCGAGGGAATGGCCACCGGGGAGTAAGCGGGACCGCCGCCGAAGTCATACTCCCCATTCGGGCTGATGCCAAAGTATGTGGTGTCGCGGTTGAGCCGGACCTCCCCTCCCGCCTTAAAGGCGTGGCTGGCCGTGGTAAAGGAAACATTCTGCCGGCCCTGGAAGAGATTGCCATAGACACTGATCACGCTTCCGGCAGGCTGATTGAACGGTTCGTAAGACCCATCAAGGAACTTGACCGCCGGGTCGGTGAGGTCGGTCGTGGGAAAGGAGGGGGTGGATCGGGTGACGCTGGCCGACGATTCCAGCACCAGGCGGGGCGAAGCGGTACGAGTATAAGTGACCACCAGGTTGCGTTGGCGATCGATATAGCGAATGGCAAAGGTAGGGTCGATTACCGTCTGATCGGGGTTCGTGGTCGGCCCGTTCAGGTTGTTGAAATTGAAGCGGGCGAAGAGCTGGGATCGATCGGAGATGCGATGGTCGAGCCGCACCGAAAACTGGTCCGCATTGGTCACCACCGGCGAGGAACTCGCGTAGGTGTGGACCCCGTAGGAGCCAGCGGGAAGGTTGGGCAGCGGGTAGCGGGCGAGGACACGCGCGATTCCCGGATCGACCGGGACCATCAGCGTATCGCCAGGGAATGCGGTGCTGTCCTGGCCTGCGCGCTCCTCCGCCGTAGGCACGGGAAATACCTGGGTGGTCCCGAGCACCTGGCGAAACCCCTGGTACTGGCCAAAGTAAAACGTCTTGCCGGCGCCGTTGTAGAGCCCGTGCAGGATGACGGGACCGCCGTTGGTAAAGCCAAACTCATTGCGGCGGAAGGGAGGAAGCCGGCCCGGATTGGCGATTGAGGAGTGGTCAAAGTAGTTCCTGGCATCAAGCGCTGAATTGCGCAGGAACTCAAAAAACGAGCCGTGAAAGCCACTGCTGCCGGACCGGGTGACGATGTTGGTAAACCCGGCAGCCCCGCGGCCGATCTCCGCCGGCATCCAGCCGGATTGGGATTGAATCTGCTCCACCGCGTCTACGTTGAAATTGCTGAAAGTTGAGCCGCCCATTTCAGGATCGCTGATATCGGCGCCGTCCATGGCGAAGGTGGCTTCGACCCCGCGCTGCCCGTCAATGGCGAACTGCTGCGTGAAGTTCGTGGCTCCGTTGGCGTCAGTCATGGTGCCGGCCGCCAGCAGCAGCAATTGGCTGAAGTCACGCTTGTTCAAAGGAAGCTGGCTGACGGCGCGGCTGGAGAGCGCAACCCCGCCTGTGGTCTCAGGCTCCGCGGTGGCTGCCTGTAGTGAGACCGCTCCCTGGTCGTTGAGGGTCAGGATGACCTCCCGCGCTGCCCCCGTTGCCCCAAGGTCGATCGATTGCGCGGAAGCCATGCGATGGCCGTCCACGGTAACAAAGAGCCCGTAGCGCTGGGGCGGTAGCTGTTCAAAGGAGAAGCCGCCGTTGGGCCGGGTAACCGAGGAAGCTTTGTACCCTGGTGCGATCAGCTCGATAGTCGCGCCGCTAAGCGGATTGCCTGCCGGGTTGCGTAGTACCCCGCGGCAACCTGAGTTCCCAGTTACCGGCTGCTGGGCACGCAGCGGGATCCCGAAACTGGCCCATCCAAGTAAGAGGAGTAGTATGTGCAGGATTAGAAGTCCAGACCGCTGATGCGCAATGAATTGCCGGCGATTTGCAGGTGTCAAAAAGCCTTACTCGATTCCTTCAAAGCGATCTCGCAATTGATCTGGAGCGAACCCCAGTAAGGTTTTGCTGGCTTTCTCCCAAGGAAAACCACCCGCTCGCGATCTTAATCAGGGCAAGTAGTTTGCGAAGCGCTCCAAAAATACTTGGACGACTGGGACTAAGTGCGAGACAATCGTCCGGTCAAAAATGAATAGTCTAAGACGCATGCTATCGTGCTTCCCGGATCTCCTGCACGCTGCTTCTTGCTGCTTAAGTGGTTATCTGGGTCAGAGCGCCTAGGGGGTGGACCTGTGCGTCACCAGCCGCCCTTGGGACCACGCGATTGCACAGAAAGAGAGACAGTGTCACCGCCATCGTGTACACTGCTTCCCCAAGCGATAAGGACGTACGGGCGACCCCCTGCCATAGAACTGCGAAGGAGAGAAGACCATGAGCTTTTGCCAAACCTGTGGAGCCAGCTTGCCTGATGGGAGCCCGGCCTGTACTGCATGCGGAGCCAGCCAGGGGGTGGCCGCATCGAGCGCCGCACCGGGCGCGATCCCCGGCTCAATCCCAGCTCCTCTGCCGGCCGCCGCGCCCGTGGCCGGAGCGGGCCTCACCCCGAATGTTGCCGGAGCGCTGACATACCTGTTGGGCCTCATCACGGGAATTCTGTTCCTGGTGATCGACCCCTTCAAGACGGACCGGTTCGTCCGCTTTCACGCTTTCCAGTCGATCTTCTTCAACGTGGCGTGGATTGCGTTCTGGATCGTGTGGACCATCGTGGGGCTTACGCTGAGCGCCATTTCGCACGGCTTGTTCTTCATTATCCAGTTACCGGTTAACCTGCTGATCACCGTCGGTGGATTCTGCCTGTGGGCGTATCTGATGTATTCCGCCTATCAAGGCAAGACCTTCCAGATACCGATGATCGGGCCGTTGGCGGCGAAGCAGGCGGGAATTTAGAATCTCCGTGAGAACCACCTCCATAAATTCAAAACCATGAGTGGGCGGGTGGCCCAGGTCTCGCCTTTGAGACCTGGGGTCATGCAGAGGAACCCTAGTTTCCGGGTAGGCCGGGATTCCCGGCCCTAGATTTTCTACTGATAAATCCAACATCTGAGGAAGGCGCCAGTTTTACAGTCCTCACCGCGGCAGTGCTTTGTATCAGGGCACGACTTTAGTCGGGCGGTTGAGGGCGCAACCCAGATCTGGGCTTTACAGGCTGCGGAAAAACTCATGTTTTGTATCAGGGCACGACTTTAGTCGGGCCATAAACGACTGAAAATACGTCGGCCTTTAGGCCCTGAAGTACGTCTTTCTTGCCCGATCGCGGGTTTTCCGCAGCCTATTTAGCCCCTGGGTTTTCGCTTTGCCCGTAAGAGTAGGCAGGGGCCGAAGAGTCTGCGTGAGAACTCGTATTCTCCAGCCCCGAAAGGGGCGACCTGAACTTAGCCCAGGATGCAGTCCGAAGGACGGAGTCCTGGGTTGGGCGGCGAGAGATGAACAGTCCCGCAGGGACGGCTGAATCTATTCTCACCCGTTTCAGCCGTCCCTCCGGGACTAGCCCATTGTTGCGACCTGTTCCCAGGACTAGCAGCTGCTTTGGTCGAAATATCATCCACCTCGCCCTGAAATGTAAAAATCTCTAGCCGGGGATGAATCCCCGGCCCACCCTGAAACCGACTTTATCCGCGGGAATCTAACCGGCATCGTCGCCTGTAAAATCCGCATATGAGATGGTATGCGATAGCCCTGTTGATCGCGTGCTTACAGGCTTGTGCGTCTTGGGCGGCCGCTCAGGTCGCCGTAGGACCGCAATACGACACGGCGCACGTCTACCTCGCGCCGGCAGATTTCGACGCGTTCGTGAACAGCTTTATCTCCACTTTCGGCGGCGCCGCTCTCCCGCGCATCGTGGGAAATGTCTTGCCGGTTCCCAGCAGCGCCCAGTTGCAATACCTGCGGACTCCCGCCGGTGGGCTTTCTATCTTTGCATTTCAGACGCCGATCCCGTTTCCATTTGGGGAAGAGCGTACCGGATATCTGGTCACCGATATGGATCGGGCCATCAAGGCCGCTCGATCTGCCGGCGCGGAAGTTATTGTCGAACCCTTTAAAGATCCCATCGGGATTGATTCCGTCATCCAGTGGCCGGGCGGCGTGAAAATGCAGCTTTACTGGCATTTCAAGCCATCCACCAACCCGCCTCTCGAAACCATTCCCGACAACCGCGTCTACGTCTCCCAGGACCAGGCTGACAACTTTGTGCGCAGCTTCGCCAGCTTCTCCGGAGGCAAGGTAATCGCCGACGACAAGCAGGCCGACGCGGGTGAAATCGGCCGCGCGGGAGAGACCTATCGCCGAATTCGTCTTACTTCCCTGTTCGGCAATGTGCAGGTATTAGTGACCGACGGCCATCTGCCCTACCCCTTTGGCCGCGAGGTGACTGGCTATGCGGTGCAGGACCTCAGCGCAACCCTGGAAAGGGCCAGGACGGCAGGAGTGAGGATACTGCGGGGGCCCTACGCAACCCACGAGCGGAACAGCGCAATTGTGGAATTTCCCGGCGGCTACATCGCCGAAGTACACAGTGCGCGCAAACCCCCTCATCCGGCCGCGAAATAAAGCTCTCCGTTCCGGCAGGAAATGCGTGCCCCATTCAAGCCTTCTTTTGGCTTGAGTGGGGTTGTTACGGGCCCCAACTCCGCCCTGTGTCATTAAGAGCAGTAAACGTGCCTGCGGCAAGTTGCGGGAGGAATGAACAACGAAGGTTGATGATGGGAATGTAAGTGTCACAAATGAATTGTCATCCCGACCGGAGCGAAGCGCAGTGGAGGGACCTGCGGTTCGCTCGACGAGCATCCAATTCGCCGGAGGCCCCTTTTGTTCATCAAGAGCAGCTTGACTTGCCTGCGACAAGGTACCGGAATGAACAACGTTTCCGAGCTTGTCATTACCACCATTACACCAAATGGAAGCGCCACCCTCCCCTTTGTCATCCCGAGCGAAGCCGAGGGATCTGCAGTTTCCGCCTCCCAGTATCAAATGCTAACGGGGAAACCGTTTGTTCATCGGGAGCAGCTAACCTGCCGGGGTCAAGTTGGGAGAGGGATCACCCAGCTGCCTCTCCACAAGAAAAGCTTGGGTGGGGTTGTTACGGATCCCAATCCTCCGATCTGTGTCATTCCGAGCACCTTTACTTGCCTGCGGCAAGTAAAGGGAGAAATGACACGGCAAAAATCGCCGTAGAAGCAAAGGCCCGGACCCGGATTTCCTGCCACGCTGCACTGGAGAGAGCCGCGTGTGCGCCTTTCCGTGAAGTTGAATGGCCGAACGATCGCAAGCCTCAATCCTCTTTACTTTTGTTAAAATGTGCAAAGAGAGGAAATTTCGCCGTCATGGAAGCCACTCTCAGCAGTAAAGGACAAGCCACCATCCCCAAAGCTGTACGCGAGCGTTTGCACCTGAAACCGGGGGACCGGTTTAAGTTCTTCTTTCACCCGGATGGCGTGATCATTCTGCCGAAGATTCCAACCTCACGGTTGAAAGGGATCATTCCAAAACCGGCCACGCCAGTGTCCCTCGAGGAGATCGACGCTGCCATGGAAGCTGGGGCCACGCAGAGATTCAGGCAGAAGAAATGATTGGGCTAGATACCAATGTCCTTCTGCGCTATTTGGTGCAGGACGACCCAGAGCAATCTCCACGCGCGACCGAAATCATTACCCGCCGGCTCTCCGAAGAGGAACCGGGGTTCGTCAGCCTGGTCACAATCATCGAGCTGGTCTGGGTCTTGGAGAGCGTGTACAAGCGTTCGCGCCAGGAAATCGCAAGCGACATAGAGATGGTGCTGGCGGCGGATACGTTTGAGGTTCAAAACGAGCAAGAGGTTTACAATGCCGTCGTGGCTTTACGGAATGGAACCGGGAGCTTTGAAGACGCACTGATCGGCTCACTGGGCATTTGGAGGGGGTGCTCCGTAACACTCACCCTCGACGAAAAAGCTGCACAGAGCTTGCACGGTTTCGGATTGGCCTGATCGCGTTCCGAAGCAGGTCATCGAAGCGCTCAAGCCCACACGCAATATTGGGTTTGAGCAAGGTATGGGATTAGGACTTTAGCCCCTCAAGTCATGCGCGGAATCCGCTCCACGCAACCGGCACCAATACCGGCAATATGATCAACGATATCCAAATTAAACGTTTACAGATGTATACTTTGAGATCAACATGAAACCGGCAAAAAAAACGCCTATGCCGACACCTTCCTCGATGAGGCCAATGCTGCCATCGGACGGAGGCAGAGCGTTGGAAGATGTTGCCTTCAGGACCTCATCTCCAGCGCCAATGCACTTGCAGGACAGATTCATCCCATCGTTACTGAGTCAGTCAGCAATCTGGTCCGTTCAATCAACTGCTACTACTCAAACCTTATCGAGGGGCACGATACGCATCCGCGTGACATCGACCGCGCACTGCATAAAGACTACTCGAACGAACCTCGCAAGAGAGCCTTGCAGCTCGAAGCGGTCGCACATATCGAAGTGCAGAAGGCAATCGACGCAGGCGACGATCCGAAGGACTTTCCCGGCCTCATCGGCATATGCGGTTTGGCTTCATCGAGAGTTCTGCCGCCGCCTGCCGGATGAACTGCTATGGGTAGAAGATCCCGGAACATCACGCCGTATCCGGCTTACTCCTGGGGCATGTGCGAGACGGGGAAGTCGTTGTCGGTCTGCACCTGCCGCCACCGGCCGCCGCGCTTGCCGAGTTTCTTAAACGTTTCGGGCAAGTCTACAGCCCACAGAGCTTATCCAAGGTGCGACAGGTGACCGCTGTAGCGGCTGCACATCATCGCTTCCTCTGGATACATCCTTTCTACGACGGCAACGGTCGCGTCGCGCGATTGATGTCGCACGCTCTGCTACGTCGCCTCGGCGTTGGTAATGGCCTCTGGTCTGTGGCGCGGGGTCTTGCGCGGAATGTGGGCGATTACAAATCCTTGCTTATGGCTGCGGATGCTTCGCGTCGTGGCGATCTGGATGGACGCGGGAATCTTTCGCAGGCGGCTCTTGATAGCTTTTGCCAATTCTTCCTCCGTGTCTCGAACAATCAGGTTTCCTTACATGAGCACGATCCTTCAGCCATCTGAGTTGCTTCGCCGCATGGAAATGCATGTCGAAGACGGGAGCGCGCGCGGGCCGTCTTCCAAAGGGGAGCTTCCCCTTACTGCGTGAGGCTCTCCTTGCCGGTGAGTTTGAGCGCCGGCGGGCCCCCTCGCTTTACGGGATACAAAGAGCGGATGGCACGGACGGTCGTATCGAAGCTGCTGGATGCGGGTGTGCATCTTTTATCCAAGTCATGTGGCGCGTCTACGACTCGGATTCCCGCTTGTTGTTGTCGAGCGTTGGTTCCCATCGCTGTATCCAGCGACGAGTTATACGGCCGGCTGAACACCTCAGCCCGGTGTCGCCCAATAAGCCTTGTAGCGCTCTGATGAGTATCAAGCCTCAAGCGTCGTCAAAGGCAAATAGGGCGACACGATACGTATTGCGTCTAGAACTGGCGTAATACACATCCTGTCGCCGTGTTTGCTTCTGGGGATCAGGTGGAAGCCCGGGACTTCGATCCCGGCCAGGGAGAGGGTACAGCGGTGTAGCCCCGTACTCCAGGCCGAGAGCGAGCGGGTGGAAGTCCGTGGTGGAAGCCCCCGGACTTCAGTCCGGGGAGGGAGCGCTTCCGCGCTCCCGAGAACGTATCTCCGCTCCGATCATGCGCTTTAGCGCTGGTGGACTCTAAGCGCCCTAAACAATCACGATCCGTGTATGGGCTAAGGAGTCTACTGAGAACTGGGACTTTGTGAGTTCGCTCATCTAAATTGGCCCACTTCGATCGTCTGATTTGGCCCACCTGTACAAGCCCGGATGAAAGCATTCGGGGATGGACAGGAGGCAAAAGGTGGAACTATTTGAGGTGATCCGGCGGGGATACGCGGCCGGAGAGACGATTCAAGGGCTGTCCAAGAAGCACGGCGTGCACCGGCGGATGGTGCGGCAGGCGATCGGCAACGCGATTCCTCCCGAGCGAAAAGCGGTGGTACGCGAAGCGCCGAGACTGGGTCCGGTCATGGAGCACATCGAGCGGATGCTGGCCGCCGACCTTCAGGCTCCGCGCAAACAGCGGCATACGGCTCATCGGATCTGGATGCGGCTGCGCAAGGAGCATCCGGAGCATCCGGTCGGGGAAGCCACGGTGCGGCGCTACGTGCGGGAGCGGAAGCGGGAGTTGGGACTCAGCGGGCGGGAAGTGTTCGTGCCGCAGAGCTACGAGCTGGGGCCAGGAAGCGCAGGTGGATTGGTTCGAGGCCATGGCCAAACTGGGCGGCGAAGCGCGCAAGCTGCAGTTTTTCGCCATGCGCAGCATGGGGTCGGGCGATGCCTTCCACCGGGCCTATCCGAACGCCACGCAGCAAGCGTTGCTGGAAGCTCACGAACATGCCTTCGCCTATTTTGGCGGTGTTTTCAAGACGCTGCGCTACGACAACATGACCTCGGTGGTGAAGAAGATTCTGCGCGGATACCAGCGGGTGGAGACGGATCGGATCATCGCATTCCGGTCGCACTGGGGATACCGGAGCGAGTACTGCAACCCGGCCAGCGGCAACGAAAAAGGCGGCGTGGAAGGGGAGCTGGGCTGGTTTCGGCGCAACTGGCTGGTGCCCGTGCCGGAAGCCAGCGAGTTGGACGCATTGAACCAGCAGATGCTCGATGCCTGCCTGGCGAACCGAAGCCGGACGATCCTCGGCCGGGGCATGACGATCGGTGAGGCCAGCGAACTGGAACGCGAGCATTTGTCGCCGCTGGCCGAAGAAGGATTTCCGATTCACGAGATGCTGTATCCGCTTCTGGTGGATGGCAAGGGCCGCGTGAAGGTGAAGACCAACTGGTACTCGACCCCGCTGTGGCCAGGGCTGCGCGTGACCGCGGTGGTTGGGCCGTTAAGCGTAGAGATCGAGCATGACAACAAGGTGGCTGCGCGGCACCCGCGCTGTTACGGGCGCGGTCATCAGATCCTCGATCTGGAACATTATCTCGATGTGCTGGAGAAGAAGCCGGGAGCCATGGCGGGATCGACGCCGTTGCAGCAGTGGCGTCAGGCCGGACGCTGGCCGGATTGCCTGGACGCGATCTGGCGAGAACTTGAGCAGCGTCATGGCAAGGGCAACGGGACCCGGGAGATGATCTCGCTGGTGCGCGCCGGTTCCATCGACGGATGGGACAGGCTGATCGCCGCCGTGGAAGAGGCATTGCGGCTGGGGGTTAGCGATGCAGCCGCGGTGCTGCATATGCTGCATATGCCCGACCCGGAGCAACGCCATCAATACGCTGTCGCCCTGGCCGAAGAACTGGCTCAGTTCGAACGTCCCATGCCGGTGATGGATGATTACGATCTGTTGCTGGCCGACACGACGGGAGGCATCCAATGAAGAACCAGACGCAAGCTTTGGAACATGCCAGCGTTCGGCAGTACTGCAAAGCGGCGCGAGTGCCTGCCGTGGGCGCCAACTTTCAATCGCTGGCCGAGCAGGCGGTGAAGGAGAACCACAGCCACATCCGATATCTGGAAGCACTGCTGTCGATGGAGTGCGAAGAGCGCGACCGGCACGCCATCGACAACCGCATTCGCGATGCGCAACTGCCGCGCATGAAGACGCTGGAAGAGTTTGATTTCGCGCAAGCCCCGCAGATTCCGGCGGCACGATTCGCGAGTTGGCCGAAGGCGGCTACATCGAGCGCAAGGAACCGATTGTACTGATCGGCGAGTGCGGCACGGGCAAGAGCCATCTGGCCATCGGCTTGTGCCTGGCCGCTTGCCGGCAGAAGCGGCGGGTTCGCTTCACGACGGCGGCGGCTCTGGTGAACGAGTTGGTGGAAGCCAAGCAGAACAACCAGGTGCGAAGCTGATGATGCGTTGGCAGAGGTATGAGCTGATCGCGCTGGATGAAGTGGGATACGTGCCGCTGGCCGACATCGGCGCGGAGTTTCTGTTTCAGGTGATCTCGGAGCGGGCGGAGCGGGCGGCGATGATCGTGACGACGAACCTGCCGTTCTCGGAATGGACCACGGTGTTTCCGAATCCCCGGCTGTGCAAAGCGCTGTTGGATCGGATCACGGATCGGGCTCACATCATCGAGACGGGAACGGAGTCGTTCCGCTTCCGCCGCACGATGGAAAGGAGGAAGAAGCATGAGCGGCGAGCGTAGACGCACAAAGAGAGGCCGTGGAAATGACGGGCTGTGGAGAGCATGGGAAAACGATAAAACTGTTTTCCACCCTTCCCCCAGCCCTTGGAAATCGCTGCCGCGATTCCCACATTACACACGGCCACGACGACGAGAAAGAATATCTCTCAAAACCATCAAACCAAAACCGGAACAATGATGCACAATATCACTACCCAGTTGGGCAAAATCAGATGAGGAAAGTGGGCCACGCCGGAAGAGCGAACTCATTACCACCCCAGGTTCTTTGTTTCTTTGCTTGCAGGCCTGTTAACGCAGGTCTTTCTAGGTCTCATCCTCGCCGGGCCGTTTGCTGGTGAAGCGGCTCTAACACCTGTGCGCGATGCATTTCAGGGCCTCGCATGGCCCGTGGCTCATGCGGGCCTGATGTATGGCTCCCTGATATTTGTAGATATTTTATGGAGTGGACGTGACATTCCCGCCTTTACTTGTTCGGCGGGAATTGTTAGATTGGTCCCGCTGTTTTCATTCGCAACGACGACAGTACCTTACCTTCAGGTAAAGGGCAAGTAGGTCGATCCAGCCTTAAATGGAGCACGAGCGCAACCTGCGTAGTGCGTTGGGCTGACTGGCTACAGTCACTGATCTTCCCTACCTCGGTCATTTGCGGACATTACTATTCCTCTGCCGCAAACCCTTGATACATCCTTTCAATCTCGCTTCTCATTCCCGGAATTTCCCTATACTCGATGCCTACCTCCTCTAAATACGCATAGGCTCTGGTGCTGGCGATATTCACACACAGCGCCATACTTTCACCATGCACTGGGTTGGCCCCATACTCTTTCGCCTGCCTTATGTAGTCATAGCAACCCATGAGACTTCGGTTCACGTCGATTTCGTAGACCAACGGTCGCTCGGTCTCAAAATAATGATCAAACAGATCAGACCTAAGCAGCGCAACCTCGGCTTGCGCACGGCCCACAATTCTCCGGATCGACACCGAATTGTCATGAGCGTATTCCCATGCGAATGTGAAGGCCGTCATCTTGTCGAGGTTCACTTTGACTTCGTTCGCAAGCTCACGCCTCATCCGTCGTATCTTCTGTCTCTTCTTAATCCAATCAGATCCGAAGCCGCCGGCAATAGTCAGGGCTGATCCGAGCAACAAGAAAATGAGCTGCGGCACCCAGGCAAATCTATCTGGCGTATTCTGCACAACCACGTTAATCGGCGGGAGTTGGGGATCGAACATGGCCCAAATTGTACTCCGGCGGCAAAATCTGTTGCCAGAACAGCATGGTGCTATATGAGAAACTGCCTGGGGAAAAGCAGGACAGGAAGGTGTGAAAAAATGACAATTAGGCAGAAACATTTATTGTTACGTATAGGTTGATCCTATAGAATTCTGGTATGAGCGATACGCCAGCTCCGCCCCTACCTCGCCTGGCTTCGATTGACCGTTCTCAATTACTCCTGCACACCCTTGACGTCGAGCGACTGATCGACGAGGACCACAGCGCTCGCTCGATCTGGCACCTGGTAGGGCGCATGAATCTGGGTTTGTATCATGCCAAGATCGCGGCCGTACAAGGGCATGCTGGCCGCGACCACACAGCACCGCAGTTGTTGATCAGCCTATGGCTATATGCCTACAGCCAAGGGATTAGCTCCGCACGCGAGATTGCACGGCAGTGTGCCTATGAGTTTCCTCGTCAGACGGGAGTGGTACTTTCCGAGTTTCCTCGTCGAGTTTCCTCGTCAGACGGGAGTGGTACTTTCCGGAAATTACCACTCTCGTCTGACGACTGATCTCCGACGACTAATCTCCAGCTGAATGTCGTGACAGATAGACCGATATCTTTTAGGCTAAAGGAGGGCTTTCAGGGGGAACACACCATGACAACGATTGAGCTTGATGACGACCTCGCCGCTGCCCTCAAGGCTAAAGCGGACGCCCAACATCTAAAGCTGGAAGACTGGTTCAGAACATTGATGGGCATGCCCGCCAATAACGGCGATTCACAGCGTCGCCAAGCAGCGGCTGCCCGTATCCGCGAAATCAGCAAAAATGTAAAGCCCGATCCGGAGGGATGGACCGTTCAAGACTATATCAACCATGACCGTCCCTGATGGGCCGTATTGTTATCGACGCATCGATAGCGGCCAACTGGTGCTTTAGGGACGAGGCGACAGGCTACACCGAAGCTGCCCTTAATGCCATCGCCCGTTCGACAGAAGCAATTGCCCCTCGGCTTTGGGCTTATGAGATTCGCAACTGCATCCTGACCGGCATGCGCCGGGGACGAATCACCCAGCCCAATGTCGAGGAGTTTCTAAAAGGTTCTCGATATCGAAAAGGCGGCTTTGCTCCCCCACCTTTCCTGGCACTTCTCAGACGAAGGGATCGCATTCGACGGGGCGGGATAGACAGGCGGGACATTTACTTATCCAACTGGATTATTGAAGCAACGGTAGTGTTCCGTCTGTCCCTCCGCGGTCCCTTAACCTTTCCGGGACGAAATGCTGTGCATGCCATTAAATGCTCAGCAGATTGCTCGAGAACCAGGTCCGAAGTGCTTCTGTTCGTTGGAGTGCGTAGGGAAAGGATACAAGTAGAAAGCGCACGGAATCGGCAGACACGAATGCGTTCATCGGATGTACTGCGTCGTTCCTCTGCACCCGTATTGCCTCGTAGATGGACATCATGTGCGTTGTCGTACCTTCTGAAATCACGTGCGGCAATGCCTTCGAAGCAGCGGAAATGGTCTTCTGCATGAAATCGAAGAGAGCAAACAGCCGTCGCCGATCAAAAAGGTTCTGCAGTCTTTCCCTGTCGTTACTATTTTTGAAAGCGCCGAGCAGGGACTCTGCCAATGCATAGAGGGCCTTCTCTGAGGCGGCGCCCAACATGACAGCCGAGGCAAAATGGGCTTGTCGCTCAAAAGCAGTGACGGCTTCGACAACGTACTGTTCAATGACGGGGTCCAGCGGCGATACCCGTGACCGCAGGAACTCCAGATAGGCGTCTGCATTCTCAGGAACCGGCTCTGCACCAGCGATCCACTGGAGACCGCGCTCTGTCCACCTATACGAACGCGGATTCGGCGCATTTAGGTAGTCGTCTGACGGTCTCCCAACAACGTAGCCGTTTCTTAAAAGATAGAAGAATGACTCCATAGCCAATTCCCGAAGATCCATCGGCGTCTGTTGAAACTGAAACGATTGGCCAGTGGATTGCTGGTTCGGCGGCGTTCTCGTTACCCCTGACACGCGCGAGTTCTCCATTTCTACCCAGAGGCGATTCATTAGAATCGGATAGGTTAGGTCTCCCATTTGAGAATGGAAAGAAGCTCTCGCAAGGGAAAGCATCCAGGAAAGCGAATATTTCTGCTGGGTCAAGCAGCTCCTTGGGGACTGCAGAATTGCTAACCAAAGATTAACTGAACCATGCATCCGTCGTGAAGGTGCTGGTGCCGGTAAGAGACAAAGAGCGCAAACCTAGCAGGGCGGGACTGACGGGACCACCCCTATCGCAAAAGACCACTTCGGTGACAGAATGGACTGCACTCCCAGTGCATCCAGTTACAGTTACGGTGTCTCTGCAGGCCGGTCACATCGACGGCGAGAGCAGGCAGAGAGCGTATCGCCCTCTCCGACCTGTTGATTGGGTTGCAGCTCTGGAGCTTGGTTACCGGTTTGCCACGGCAAATGCGTGTCATTCTCAGATGGTTCCGGGGCTTGAGACCGTCCGCTTCTGAGTCTTCGTGACCAGACGGGAATGACTCTAAAGCGGGCTTGGTCGCGCTTCGCGTAATGCCACTATGTCCAGCTAACACCCGTTCCTAAATTAAAGATAATTCTTACTTAATGATGACTTAATGTCTCGTTCAGCGTATATTCACCTTCGCACCAAAAGAACTGGGATCCCCCGCCACCAATCTACGTGACCGAGTTCGAACGGCATTTGCCCTGAGGGGTAGCCGATTCGTGCCGACGGGAGTGTGTTTCTTGCATAAACTTCTAATTGCCGGTGTGTTTCTGGTCGTCTCCCCGTGCTTCTGGCACAACAAGTCATGACAAACGATTCCGTGATCAAACTGACGAGAATGGGGTTTTCGCAGGATGTAATTGTCACCACCATCAATCGTTCGCAGCAGGCATTCGATACTTCTGCGGATGGGTTGGTAGCCCTGAAGAACGCCGGCGTTGGTTCCCAGGTAATCTCGGCTATGACGGCAAGGCCTCGGTGGTTGCGCCGGCGGCGCCAATTCAGACGCCTACCACCCCTGCCGCGTCGACTATGCAATCTGTCACTCCCGCCCCTGTTCCGGTTCAGGCTCTTCCGGCACAGCAAGCTGGAGGAACACCCGGTAAACCGATCTCGCCATACGCACTGCTGGACGGGACGCCTATCAAACTACGCTTGGGCCGAACGCTATCCTCAGCTGATGAAAAGGTTGGCAATGAAGTCGACTTTGACACTCTTGAGGAAGTCACTATTGACGGTGTCGTCGTCATCCCTAAAGGAAGCATCGCTACCGGAACGATCACCGAGGCTGACCACAAAAAGAACATGGGTAGAGCCGGGAAGATGGATGTCAATATCGACAGCGTTCGGATGGCAGATGGAGAAAAAGCGGCCCTCCGAGCAACGGCAGGCGGTAAGGCTGGCGGTCACGTAGGCGCAATGACCGGCGCGATCGTAGCTACGAGCATCGTGTTTTTTCCTGCCGCGCCACTGTTTCTGTTTATGCACGGAAAAGACCTGGTCATACCCAAGGGCACGGAAATCACCGCCTATATGAACGGCGACACTCCGTTGACGATGGCGAGGTTTGCACCAAGCGGGCCGTCCAACAGCTCGACACCGATCGTCGACGCGGCCGCCCAGCTGTCTGTAGATTCAAACGTAGCCAATTGCGATATAGACGTGGATGGCGCTTTCGCCGGAAATACCCTCCCAGCTTCCGTTGTCCGCTGGGACCCACGTAATCACAATCTCCCAAAAAGGTTACACGCCGTGGTCTAGGAAAGTTTTGATCACAAGCTCGGGGCTGCACTTGCGGGCGGAGTTGGTTGCAGTAGGCGCGCCCGGGCTTGAGAAGGACGCGGCATTGAAAGCGGCACAATGACGCGCGTGAATCTCTCAAAAGCGAAGTTCCCCGAATACCACGAACCTCTAAAGCCGCTCAATCTTTACGTCACCGTCGGACGTCTTGATGGTGAGAGGCGTGCCTCCGCCATTTAGCTTTCCGTGCAACTCATTGCCATGCCGTCCGCCGGACTGGTAATTGTCCATGGCAAGCGGGAGAATACAATCCACATGGCCGTCGCTGGTGTGGGCGTCGATGCTGCCTGTCCGCGTCGGTGACTTTGACGAAATCCCTGAGAGAAAAAATAACCCTTAAGCCCTTAAGACTGGGTTTGGGCGGTTACTCGCGTTTGTCTGCCGCGTTTTCGAATTGTGAACATGTCGCGCGGGTATTCAACTCGCTTGTGAAGCGAGGCCTGATATGCATGACCGGCGGAAACTTCAGGCTGCTGACCCGACTGCTAACGCAGATCGAACGGGTTCTCAGTGTTAACGACCTTCACCAAGTCTCCGTCGAGGTCGTTGGAGCAGCACGGGACAGCTTGGTGATCGGAACCAACTGACCGTTTGTATACCAAATAATCCCGAAATTACGCCCGATAATTCGAAGGAGCAGTCAAAGTCCCAGGCGTGCAGTGAAATTGTTGTCGAACACCGGTGTGTTTCCATGAATAAAAAATTGACGAACTAGCTGAAATGCTTTGATCTTAGTGAGCGTCGAACCGGGATGAATGGGATTATTCAGCGGGGTATTCAGAAGATCAGTAGATCGCATCTGATCATTCTCTAGCCCCCAGTGCAGCATCGCATTGAGCCCACCTGGTTGTTGGCCATTCAAGGAGAGTATTTCGGCCTGCATCGCGTCCATCAGCGCGTCAGATTCCGGGGACCTATAACCCACAATCTCGATCATTACTGAGTAGGGCGCATACTGTTGCATTCCAACGAGTGTAGAGGTTTGCGGGCAAACTCGAATCGAAATATAACCAATCAGTGGCTGCGGGTTAACCGTCGACATCATGGTCTTTGCGAGAATTCCGTCAAACAGAACATTCTGGACAAAAGAAAATGCTTTCGTAGAATCCAAGGCGATCTCGATGCCGCGTCCGGGAATCCCTCCCGCAGGCCATCCGACCGCTCCGACCTTGTAGGATACATCGGTTTTGTCTGAATTCACGTTAGTACCAGTGGTGGTATTGGAGGCAAGTCCCCAGGTGATCGCTCCACTGTTAAACGTGCCGAGCCACCAAGCGCCATCGGAGGGGTGGTAGAAGAGAATTTGGTTGCTGCCTCCGCCGTTGAAGTCTCCCGTCCAGAATAGGCAACCACTCGATATAAGATTGCCGAAACCCGTGGTATCCGAAGAAAAGCCCCAGTTGATCGAACCGCCGTTGAACGTGCCGAGGAACCAATGGCTATCGGAGGGATGGTAGAAGAGAATTTGGTCGCTGCCTCCGCCGTTGAAGTCTCCCGTCCAGAATAGGCAGCTGCTCGATATAAGATTGCCGAAACCCTTGGTATTGGAGGCAAGTCCCCAGGTGATCGCTCCACTGTTAAACGTGCCGAGCCACCAAGCGTTGTCGGAGGGGTGATAGAAGAGAATTTGGTTGCTGCCTCCGCCGTTGAAGTCTCCCGTCCAGAATAGGCAGCCGCTCGATATAAGATTGCCGAAACCCTTGGTATTGGAGGCAAGTCCCCAGGTGATCGAACCGCCGTTGAACGTGCCGAGAAACCAGTTGCCATCGGAAGGGTGATAAAAGAGAATTTGGTCGCTGCCTCCGCCGTTGAAGTCTCCCGTCCAAAAATAGGCAGCCGCTCGATATAAGATTGCCGAAACCCTTGGTATTGGAGGCAAGTCCCCAGGTGATCGCTCCACTGTTAAACGTGCCGAGCCACCAAGCGTTGTTGGAGGGGTGGTAGAAGAGAATTTGGTTGCTGCCTCCGCCGTTGAAGTCTCCCGTCCAGAATAGGCAACCACTCGATATAAGATTGCCGAAACCCGTGGTATCCGAAGAAAACCCCCAGTTGATCGAACCGCCGTTGAACGTGCCGAGAAACCAGTTGCCGTCGGAAGGGTGATAGAAGAGAATTTGGTCGCTGCCTCCGCCGTTGAAGTCTCCCGTCCAGAATAGGCAGCCGCTCGATATAAGATTGCCGAAACCCTTGGTATTGGAGGCAGGCCCCCAGGTGATCGCTCCACTGTTAAACGTGCCGAGCCACCAAGCGTTGTCGGAGGGGTGATAGAAGAGAATTTGGTTGCTGCCTCCGCCGTTGAAGTCTCCCGTCCAGAATAGGCAGCCGCTCGATATAAGGTTGCCAAACTGGTTTTCCACTAGCGTTCCCTGTAGAGCGTTCAAGAAACTGGTCAAGAAGTCCCCGAGAAACTCAAAGCCTCGATCCAGAGTGGCCGGTTGGGTTTTTATATTGGCCACGGCTTGAGCGCTCAGTGTAGCGAGAGTTAGCGTGATAAGGTCGGGAAAGCCCGTAATAAATTTGAAGAGTGTTATCGCTTCGGACAGATCGGAAGGCCAATTGGCGGCGCCCGTAGCGTAATTGAAGAAGTCAAAAATCCTTCCTAATACAACATTTCCATTCACAGTATCTTTCGCATTGCGGCTCAACGCGTTGCTAAGCGCCGAAATATAGTCTGATGGACTTGTGGACGGATTGTTGGCGTCGATTGGCAGCGGCGTGACTTTGCGATTTGTTATCCAGCATTCTCGGGTAAACGGATTAATTGCGAGATCTGCGTAGACGTTTTCAGCAAGCGGGATGCCCGTGCCATTAAGCGTCCCGTCAAGCAATACCTGCAAGACTCCTCTATTTGCGGAGATATCGTTGGCGGCCAATGCTCCTTCGCTAGTCGACGCTGCAACCAAGATTCGGTCCCAATTTGTAGCCGTTACTACTTGCCGAATTCCATATTGTTCAACCACTTCCAGAACAACGGAATAAATGACCCCCATGGTTCCCATGGAAACAACGACCGCCTTGAGGACATCCTCCGCCGTCAAGCCGGGAATGCCACTCCACGAGCCCCCGATGAAATGGGCGGTATCTAGATTCGGATAGACTTTTTGAAGGGAGGTTTGATCTGCGATCGGCGCCGTCCCCTCGACCCACCACTCTTCCCCACCCGGTCCAACGAGATGGACCGCACGGACCCTGTCCAGAAGTAGCGGCCATTGAAATTCACCACCATGAGTCGCGGTCGACAGCGAGCCGGCGAGCGTCGCCAGGGGATTGCCTCCGGTTGCTTGAATCGCTAGCCGCGGCTTCTGATGGTCCAGTAGCTGCTGGAGGTCCGCCATGGCAATGCCGGCTTCTACATGAAAGTAGCGCGTACCGGGCTGTGGGTTCGCGTTGCTAGAAAGGATTGACGGTAAAGCCCCTTGAAGACTCGACGCCAAACCTCTTATGTCAATTAGACTGGCCTTTCTTGGTCCGAGTAGTGGGTTATTGGAACCAGCAGCGACCACCTGGGTTGTGGTCGTATAGTCGTAATGGGTTAACAACGCCAATTCCTGGTTTACGACTTCTGGTACTAAATCCATTGGTGTTGTTGTTGGATTCGGCAGGCTTTGAAGTATGCCAGACAGATTCTGTGTTCCACCTCTCCCGGACTGAAGAATCGAAACCCCTTGGACTCCTCCAGGAAGAGCCGCATCTGTGAACGACCACCCGCCTCCGACAGCTTTAATGAAATGATCCCCACCAGGTGGAACCGCTCTGATCGCGGCTGAAATTTCAGGGATTGATCGGGGATAAAAAATCTGGCCACAAACATACCCAAACGTGGCCGGCCAATTACTCCACCAATGGTCAGGTCCTACAAGGGGCATGGGCTGATCCTTCGAAGGTCTCGGACCGAGGCTCGTTGAGAGGAAGTAAAGGTCGTGACTCCCAATTTCACAAAACCCGAAGTGCCTAGGCGAAAATACGCCATATTACTCCGTGCCTACCTTAGCTCAAATCGAGCTCCAGTCGCAAGGGGAGACGGCTAATCTCTGACGGCTAATCTCGAAAATCCCTTAGCTGTTTCGAGTCAAAACCTTCCGGCTGAAAATCGTGACAGATAGACCGATATCTTTTAGGCTAAGGGAGGGCTTTGGGGGAACACACCATGACAACGATTGAGCTTGATGACGACCTCGCCGCTGCCCTCAAGGCTAAAGCAGACGCCCAACATCTAAAGCTTGAAGACTGGTTCAGAACATTGACGGGCATGCCCGCCAATAATGGCGATTCACAGCGTCGCCAAGCAGCGGCTGCCCGTATCCGCGAAATCAGCAAACATGTAAAGCCCGATCCAGAGGGATGGACCGTTCAAGACTATATCAACCGTGACCGTCCCTGATGGGCCGTATTGTTATCGACGCATCGATAGCGGCCAGCGGGTGCTTTAGGGACGAGGCGACAGACTACACCGAAGCTGCCCTTAATGCCATCGCCGGTTCGCCAGATGCAATTGCCCCTCGGCTTTGGGCTTATGAGATTCGCAACTGCATCCTGACCGGCATGCGCCGGGGACGATCACCCAGCCCAATGCCGAAGAGTTTCTAAAATCGCTGTCCGATCTAAACATCGCGCTTTCCGATCCAGTTTCCTACAATCATGTTTTCTCCCTCGCAAGCCAGTACAAGCTGACCGTCTACGACGCGGCTTATCTGGATCTTGCGATGAAGGAGTACCTGGCGGTTGCGAGCCTGGATAAGGAGCTTCTCCGAGCGGCCGAGCAAGCCGGCCTTGCTCCTTTCAAGACCTAGCGACGACCCGTCCGAGAATTTGTGATCTGACGAAACTCTCCACGAACCTCTAAAGCTGCTCGATTTTTACGTTACCGTCGGACGTGTTGATGGTGAGAGGAGCGCCTCCGCCATTTAGCTTTCCGTGCAACTCATTGCCGTGCCCCCCGCCGGACTGGTAATTGTCCGTGGCAAGCGGGAGAGCGCAATCCACATGGCCGTCACTCGTATGCACGCTGAGGTCGGCGGCGAAGCTCGGAGGGACGCGAATGGTCACCGATCCATCGGACGATTGAATGGTCGAGGCCCCAGCGAGCTTCGTTCCCTCGCGTAGGTTGAGATCGAGCGTTCCGTCACTGGTGTGAAGCGCAAGAGCCTGGAAGCTGCCGTCGACGCTGAGGTTGCCGTCGCTGGTGTGGGCGTCGATGCTGCCGTCCGCGTCGGTGACTTTTCCGCGGCCATCACCGGACCTGATGCGCACGTTGCCCGAGACATGATCGACGGCCACGTTCCCGTCGCCCGTGGTCAGACTCAAATCGCCCTGCAACCCGGAGAGAGTTACATTTCCGTCAGAGGTCTTGGCTCGCAGTGTGAGCTGAGCGGGGCTTTCAACGGTTACCCGGGTTTGCTCCGTGTGCCAGCCGTGGTGCCCGTCCACGTGCGGCCGCTCTTTGAAGAGAAAGTGAACCTCATCGCCGCTTTGCCCCTCCTCCAGGCGATAGTCGCTCATCTCCCGCCCCACCACTTCGATGTGGATCCGGATTTCATGGCAGTCTCCGCAGGGCCGAAATTCAACCCCGGCATCCGCGGTTTCCAGGGTAAGCGTGGGCTTGCCAGTGACCGGATAAGTCCTGGACCAGGAGTAATCGGGATCCTGGGCAAGGGCAGTCAACGCGGAAAGAATAGCGAGCCCGCCAAGGGCGAGAGCCTGTTTCGTCTTCATGGCAGCAAGATACGGAACAAATCCTGGGAAAGTTGCTTGAGAGTTTCGGTGACCGGGAGTTTCTGGTCACTCTGCGAGCCTCTGACAAAATACCGCCGCGCCCCTAAACTATGCGACACCAAAACGAATCTATATACCTGTGGACACCTATCGCGCCAATTCGTCCCAGACCACGCACCAGCCGTCTGACCAACCGGACTTGATCACCTTATTCCGCTTATTTCGCTTTTTCCGCATATTGCGCACTTCCGATGAAACCGGCCCCGCTCGGGGACCAACTCGCTCCAGACCAGACACCGGCGTGTGACCAACCGGAATTAGTGCGTTAGTGCGTACTTTTTAGCCATTTCCCGGGGCCGGTCGGGACACAAGGAGAAGGCCGATACCGTTCCAAACGCCAACCCGGAACCACTGAGCCCGACCGGAACGGAGGAAGTGGACCAGGTTTCATGGGAGGTTGTGGCAACCAAAAGTAACGAGTTCCCATAGTCCGCTTAGTTCGCATCACCTTCAGAGCCGCTTCGCGACGATCAGCCCCAGGGCTAAACCACCTTGATCTTTGAAAACTCAATAGGAGCATCTTCGGTCCGCTATGGAACTGGGAGGCAGAGGCCACCAATCGGCCCCTGCCTCTCTCTGCGTGACGCACGACACCACGGAAGCGACTGGGCAATCCTTATAGAGCGAACCCGATCCTCCCTAGCCCGCCGGCCTAGACTTGGGCAGCCCAAACTCAAAATCTGCTAAAAACATGGAATTTTATGCAGGTTTATGAACCAGGAGGGATTTAATTCGCATAGTTCGCACATTTTAGCCATTTCCCGCAAGATGGCCTATCCCAAAACGGGGTTACCTCGGTAAGCATCCGCTTAAAACTTAGCGGTAATAACAACACACCGAGAGTGGGATATCTACATAGGAGGTCCCGGAGATAGAGTGGGGTGGTTCCGAGTCAATACTAGAAAGCAAAAGCAGCTCGCTTTGCCGTTTGACTGCCGCACGTTACCAATCTGGTTGGTTCCCTTTCGTTGCGGGCCGTGATGAGGAAACAACGACGCATGCAAAGTGTGATTTCGGACGTTCGCTCAGTTCCTGAGCAGATTTCTGATCTCTTGGATCTCGCCCCGCATGCCATCGCTCTCAGCGATGGTGATCGGCAGCTTACCTATTATGATCTCGATTCCAGGGCGGATCAGTTTGCCGGATATCTGGTGGAGCTTGGGATTGTGCCAGGTGGCGCCGTGGCCATCTGCATGGAGCGGTCGTTCGACTGGATTGTCGCTGCTCTCGGCATCATGCGGGCTGGTGCGGCTTATGTTCCTTTGGATTCCTCCTGGCCGGATGCACGCCTAAGCTTCGCGATAAAGGACTCGGGGGCAACCATTCTGGTCGCACGCCGGGCGCTGCTTGATCGCCTGCAGCTCCAGCAGCAGGTGCAAGGTGTGGATCCGGCCCGTGATGCCGCGGCCATCGCGGCCTCTCCCCTGCTGGAACAGCGGACCCTCGCGCCTGAAAGCCTGGCCTACATAATCTACACATCCGGCTCAACCGGAACGCCCAAAGGCGTGGAGATCACCCACGCCAACCTGAATCACCTCGTCCGTTGGCATCGCGAGACCTTCCGCGTTACCCAGCAGGATCGCGCCAGTCATCTCCTGGGGCTTGGCTTCGACGCGGCAGTCATGGAAATCTGGCCGCATCTTTCCGCCGGTGCGACGTTGTGTCTGGCAGACGAGGCCGTGCGATCATCGCCGGACTTGCTCCAGGACTGGCTGCTCCGTGAACGAGTGACCATTGCCCTCATGCCCACCGTCCTGGGCGAGCGGCTGATGACGATGGACTGGCCGGCGACGACTACCCTGCGTCTGCTGATCATCGGTGGGGATGCGTTGCAACACGGCCCCGCTCTTCCCCTCCCCTTTGCTGTTGTTAATAACTACGGGCCTACAGAATGTACCGTGGCCACAACCTACTCGGTGCTGGTGCCTGGAGCCGGCGGAACGCCGCCGATCGGCCATCCGATTACCGGCGCCACCGTCTACCTGCTGGACGAACAGGGCACGCCGGTTGCCGATGGCGAAACCGGCGAGATTTACATTGGCGGCGACGGTGTCGGACGCGGTTACCGGAACCTGCCCGAGCTTACCCGGCAAAGATTTCTGCAAGATCCTTTTGCCGCAGTTCCGGCGGCTCGCATGTATCGTACCGGCGATCGTGGAAGCCGGAGGCCCGATGGGCGAGATAGAGTTTCGCGGCCGTCTCGATCGGCAAACCAAGATTCGCGGGTTCCGCATCGAGCTGGATGAGATCTCCGGCACCCTTAACAGCTATCGCGGCCTCGCCTTTGCCACGGTAGTGACCCGGACCTCGGAGTCGGGGGAGAGGCAGCTGGTCGCCTACCTCTTGCCCAGGTCAAAAGAAGCCGTGCCCTCGGCAAATGATCTTCAGCAACATCTGCTGCAGAGCTTGCCCGATTACATGATCCCATCCGCCTTTTACTGTCTGGATGCGCTCCCGCTCTCGCCCAATGGAAAAATTGATCTGGCCGGGCTGGCGCAAGAAACCGGCGGCCGCTTGCTGGAACGAGTTCCTGCGAAAGGACCCGCTTCTTCGGTGGAACAAAAGGTGCTCGCCATTGTGCGAGATGTTCTCAAAAATGATGAGGTGGGAACGGCAGACAATTTCTTCCTGGCGGGAGGACACTCGCTGCTCGGCACCCAGCTGCTGGTGCGTCTGGGCAAAGAATTTAGCGTCAATCTTGCATTGCGCCATCTGTTCGAAGCGCCCACCGCCGAAGGCCTCGCTGCGCTGGTGGAGAAGCTCCTGCGGCAGACATGGCTGGCCAAGGTTTGGGCGGAGGTGCTGCGGCAACGCGAAGTCCAGTTGGATGACAACTTCTTCGCGCTCGGCGGGGTGTCGGAGTTGCTCGCAGCGGTACAGCGGCGCATCGCCGTGGAATGGAATCGGCAGATCTCTATTCATCAACTGGTGTCTAACCCTACCGTGCGCGCGCAATCGGAGTTGATTGGCAGCGAATCGGAAACGCCCCCAATGTTGCCTCCCGGTGTCATCTCATTTCAGCCCTGGGGAACGCGCAACAGTATCTTCTGGATGCATTATTTCTACTTCAGTCTGTCCAACTTGATAGGAGACGATCAACCGTTTCATGTTGTGCGTATGATGGCGGAAGACTTTCCCTCCCTTGGCGAAGCCCCCACCCTGGAAGCGATCGCCGCCTGCCATGTACGTAAGATTCGTTCCACGCAACCGTGCGGCCCATACACCGTGGGGGGGCTCTGCCTCGGCGCCATCGTCGCGTTCGAAGTCGCGCAACAACTGCGATCCGCTGGATGTGAAGTGACGCTGCTTATGGTGGATCCGCCGAACCCGTCCAAGCTGGAGAGCCCCATGAGGGCTAAGTTGACCCAACCTCTCTACCTGGTAAAGAGAGCGGCGCGGCTGGGGCTGAAGAGAAGCGTCGCTAAACTTCGCGATCGTGTACTCTCACAGCTTCCTCCGCCGTTGGAGGCCGAATCGTCAAAGACGGAGGTCAAGATAGCGCAAGAGATGCTTGAGACTGCGGCCGCTCTGTACGCGCCCAAACGCTACGATGGAAGGGTGCTTTTGATTCTGGCCTCTGAGCGCCCGCCGCATCTTGACCCTCTGCCGGCGTGGCAGATGGTCATCCCCAATAGCCTTCATACTCAGTATGTCGATGGTCATCACGAAGACCTGTCGAAGGCGGAGAGCGCCGGGCGGATCGCGGCTGCGATCCATGCCCACCTCGGATCGGTAACCGAGCAGAGTCTGATCGCCTGATTCTGCGTGGTCCAGCCCAAGGGGTTTGCCCAAAGTCGCTCCCCGAACGGCGCGTCTTCAGATCACAGTAACCAAGCCGCGTGCAGCGGTCCTTTCGGGCAGCAATGCTGTCAGTTTGCGATCGAGTGTCGCCAACTTTCCTTTTTTGTGGATTGCCAACGCCAGCAGATAAGCATCGGTGACCTGTTTGTGCCCAACAAGGTGCTTTTGAAAGAGTTCAGCAGCCTGGACAAAATTGATGTCGTCCGTCCAGAATTGATGATTCGGGTGATCGAGATTGGGGGCGAGCAGTTTCACAGCATCTTGGGGTGCAATTGCATCGCGAGAGAAACTGGGATTCGAGACGATTCTCACAAAACCCGCCTGGGTTATCGGACATGTGGCCCAGCCGTTGCCCGCGTTGCGTTGGAACCACTGCTGGACAAGAGCGTGGTCCTGCTGCGGCGGCCAAAGCAGCGCTACAAGCACATTTACGTCCAGGAGGAAGGCGCTCACTCTTCTTCGGCTTCGAGTTCGAGGACTCGCTTCGTGGGAATAGCAGGCGAGTCGGCCGGGAGATCGATAACATGTAAGCCGTTGACCACGCGGGTTCGCAAAGGTGCGTTCAGACCCTTGCGAACCAATTCCGACACGGCCTTTCCGAGCGCTATGTCCCGACTGCCGGCGTACACCTTAACTTCCCGCAGCACATCATCATCCAAAGACAACGTCGTCCTCATCCATCCATGATGCTATTGCCGCGAAGGTGATGTCAAGCGGCAAGCGTAAGCATCGCTTTTGGATGGGAGATGCGGCCCGGGGTCAGAAAGACCCCACGACCTGGAATGTGCTGGCCGGTAAGTGCGGCAAGGCGATCTTGGGCACCTTCTTTGCCCCACGCAACTTGTGGCTTCGGTGCTACTGCCCAAGCACGTTTGATAAAGTCGAGCGGTATGCAGAGTTCCCAACCGAGCCCGATTCCAACGCTAAAGAACGATACGCTCAGCCTCCTGATGCTTCTCGATCCGGAGACGGCCGCCCATCCCCATATCTTTTACCACGCCATGCGCAGCCACCACCCCGTGCATTGGGACCCTTACATGCATGCCTGGGTCGTCACCAGCTACCCGGAGGTGATTCATGTTCTGATGAATTACTCCTCCGATCGAACCCCTCCCCTGGATTATCTGGATCGCCTCGGGCTCTCTTTCATGAAGCCCTTTGCCGAGATGATGCTGCAGCAGATGCTCTTCATGGATCCTCCCCGCCACTCTCGTCTGCGCGGTCTCTGCTCCGTGGCCTTTACTCCGCGCCGGATCGAGGAGCTGCGCGGCGACATCCAGTCCATCGCCGACGAATTGATCGACAAGGTGATGGCGAAGGGGCATCTGGATTTGATGGGGGATTTTGCCAACCCGCTGCCGGCCATCGTCACTTCGAAGTTGATGGGTGTGCCCGTGGAAGACCACCGGCAGCTGAGCAAGTGGGTCATCGATATTGCGGAAGTACACGGCAATTTCCAGCACCACCCCGATCGTGTTAAGGAAATTCTTCAAAGCCTCGAGGATTTAAGGAGTTATATTGCCGGGCGCATGGATGAGCTGCGCAAGCAGCCCAACAGCGGCCTGATCTACTCCTTGATGACTGCGGAGCTGGATGGCCAGCGCCTGTCCGACGAAGAGGTGATCGCCACCACCATCGTTACGATCATCGGCGGCCATGAAACAACCACCAACCTGATCGGCAGTGGATTCCTGGCGCTCTTGCGCAATCCAGAGTCCCTGGAGCAGCTGCGCAGCCATCCAGAGATTGTGGCCTCGGCGGTCGAGGAACTGCTCCGTTACGAGTCGCCGGTCCAGCATACTGCGCGGATCGCGTTGGCAGACACGGAGCTTGCCGGGAAGAAGATCCTCAAAGGTGCAAAAGTCGTGGCGGTATTGGCTGCAGCCAATCGCGATCCCAATCGCTTTCCCGATCCTGACCGCCTGGATCTGCTTCGCACCGATAATCGGCACCTGGCATTTGGATGGGGAGCTCACTTTTGTTTTGGTGCGCCCTTGACCCGCATGGAAGGGCAGATTGCCTTCAACACCCTGCTGCGGCGGCTCTCAGCGCCGCGGTTGCTTGATCAGAAACTCGAATGGCGCGAGAACGCCGGCTTACGCGGTTTGACTTCATTGAAGATAAGCTTCGAAGCTGCACGGAAGAGCTGAGGTGCGGCTCAATCTCCTCGATCTTGCGATCATCGTCGCGCAGGACGGTCAGCTCGCTCGTCTTTCCTTAGCCAGGTCTCCCTCGAGCGGGAAATCCGCAAGGCTTCCTTGAAGCGCATAGATCGCTGCGTAATTGCTGGGTTCAAGTACCAGGCGGCCGTGGTCTTCCTGGAACACTATGGTCGTACCTTCCTTTAGCCCATACCGCTTTCTGAGGTTGGCGGGAATCACGATCTGGCCTTTAGAACTGATGATGGAAGAGGCTCGCACTTCACACTCCCAAGTATCATTTGTCTTACTAAATTGTAATACAGTTGAGAGGCGTACCTGGCGAGCGTCGTGGATTGACGGTCCGCCCGTCCAGACCGGTTCTCATGCGGGACCCTAAACCCCGAGGCATGTCTTTCCTGCCCGGACCGCGAGTCTTTCTGCGGTCTGTTCAGCCGTGCCATACAGAACCCGCAGCCAGCGACCGAAGCTGCCTCCTACCAGCGATAGACGACTAGCTTGTCCAGGTACAAGGTGATCGTTCCACTTGAGCCAACCCCGTCCACCTGGAAATTTGTCACCAACGTCGGGGACCAGCCGAGCGCGTAGGCCGACAATACCGTAATGTTCAGAGAATGTTCAACGCCATCGAGCCACACACCCTTATAAGTGACCTTCCCGGTACTACTGCGTGAAAAGCTCACCTGAACGTGGTGCCATGTATTCGTGCTCCAATCACGCACGTTACACTTAGCCGGCGAGGGTACCCATTTAACATCGGGCTTCGTCGGTGTACCTTTATTCTCCGAGTAATCCCACGCGCCTGAATAGCCATCGCATTGGAACCCATAGATAACCGTCTGGCCATTCGGCATTACCTGGTTCAGGTCCATTTCAAGGTTAGCGACGTCTTTGGCAGAACCTGCAACATACACCCAACCATCGTAAACAAGGTTAGTCGCGGATGTGTCATCTCCAAACGTCGCCGAGTAGCGTTCGTCGCCCGCTTTGGAGTACTTAGTCACAAACTTGCGCGCATGATCGCTAAGCGACGGTGAGCTGACGATACTCATGCTTCCGCTTGAACTCCCCGGGCCGCCGGTATCGTGCGCCGCCTTCCAGTCGCTCAAGGTCTGGATTTCGCTGACGCTGACGGCATCTGAAGCAATGGACGGTCCGCCCGTGCTGCCGGAGCCGGAACCGCCTTTGACCGTGATAGCAACGTCTGCGTCGCAGGAAACGCCTTTACCCCACGCCTTCACATGCAGAGTATGAGCGCCAGACCCAGCCGTAACCTCGGCGTTCACCGCTTTGCCGTCCACCACGGTTGTGTCTGAGCTGCTGTCAAGCGAATAGCCCATGGTCGTTACAGACTCCGAATCGCACGTCGAAGCCGTCGCAGAGAGGGCAAAGGGTGACGTAACCGAGGCCCCTTTGGCGGGACTGCTGACGCCGATTGTGCTCGAGCTGCTGGAACCGGTGGCTTGGGCCGTGACGGTGATTGCCACATCCGTGTCGCACGCAGCCCCCTGGCGCCCCCAAGCCTTAACGTGCAGCGTGTGTTTGCCGGTCGAAGCCGTGACCGTAGCACGCACTGCTGTGCTGTCGACAACCGTTGTCCCTGTGCTGCTGTCGAGCGAATAGCCCATGGCGCTCACAGCCTCGGAATCGCAGCTCGAAGCAGCCGCAGAGAGGGCGAACGGTGACGTCACCGAAGCTCCTTTCGCCGGGCTGCTGACGCTGACTGTGTCCGACGGACTGACCGAGCTTTCCGTTGTGACAACATTCCCAACCGTAAAAGCTACGTCTGTGACACATAAAGCCCCTTGATCGCCCCACGCCTTCACGTGCAACGTGTGTTTGCCGGTCGAAGCCGACACTCTTGCGTTCACCGAATTGTTATCGACCACAGTTGTATCCGTGCTGCTGTCGAGCGAGAATCCCATGGCATTCACAGACTGAGACGAGCATGTCGAGGCATCCGCGTAGAGCTGGAATGGCGACGCAACCTCCGTGCCGTTCCCCGGGCTGCTGACGGTTACACCTGCGAATGCGGGGGATACTAAGATGAAGACCAATGACGAGGCGAGGGAGAGCTTCTTGAGAGGGTTCATTACATACCTTCGCGGAACAAAGAGTTACTTGCAGTTACTGGCCAGCGGTCCAGTATGAACGTTTACAACACCTGGCTAGTTACATGAGTTACCTGACTTCGCGCAGCACCGCCTCTAAATTTTGTCACCCGCTTTCGGGTCCTTCCAATCTCGCTTGTTTCCGGGGCTACGGCTGTCCAATTTCCCCCAGCCGGCCAATGGCAGCCGGGGCAAGATTGGGCAGAGTTATAGGGTAGATATAAGTTCGAGCGGGCGGTGTATCGACACACAACTCGCTAAGGTACCCGCGGCTTCGACTTAGGTGTAAAAACTCAGCACCCAGCAGATCGATGTCACTTTATAAACGCATAATACACAAATCGCCGACGCCGAAAAGCCCTAACTTAGAGAAATGTAAATAAAGTTGCTTATCTCGGGGCGTGCGTCCTGCTGCCGTGAAAATAGTGCACGCAGCGCCTGGAAAATAAGTAGCGGACTTTATAACAATTACACGGAGGCGCGGCGAAAATGGACGGACTTTAGATTGCACCTCTCGCAGAGATCCAAGCTGTTCCTGCGGAGCCTACTGCTGCGGTAACGCAAACGCGATCACGTCGGAGCCTGCCGCCACCGCGACGTATTGCCGGTGGTCGAAGGTGTACGTCATGGGAGAGGCGTGCGGCGACTCATTGGTCGCAAAGGTGTAAAGCAGCTTCCCCGTTCGGGCGTCGGCGATCGAGAAGGTACCGTCGTCAGCGCTGAAGAAGACCACGCCTCCCGCGGTCGAGAGCACGCCTCCCCAACTATCACCCTGGCCTGACTGGGGTATCTGCCACCCTGCCTTGCCGGTGTGGATGTCGATGGCGCGAAGGATCCGTTGCCCCGGATCCGCCGGGTCACCACTAAACGAGCCCCCCATGTAACCGCGCCCTAGTTGAAACTGCATGTCGGTTCGGGTGTAGATGCCGCACTTGTCATTGGTCTGCACATAGTAGAGCTTCGTTACCGGGTTCCAGGAGGTGGAGTACCAATTGGACGCACCATTCAACCACGGGCAGACGAGCCTCCCTTCGTGGGTCGGCTCCATATTCGGCAACACGATCGGACGGCCCGCCGCATCGAGCCCCGAAGCCCAGGTGATTTTAGGTGTGTAGGCTGCGCCAAAGAGGAATTTACCGTCCGTCCGGTCCAGCACGTAGAGAAACCCGTTGCGGTTGGCCTGCACCAGCAACTTGCGCGGCTTACCCTGCCAGTCCGTATCAATTAGCGCGGAAGGCGCCATGGCATCGAAGTCGTGAACGTCATGCGGCGTGAACTGGAAGTACCATTTCCTCTTGCCGGTCCTGGGATTGAGCGCGATCACGGAATCGGTGTAGAGGTTATCGCCAGGCCGATCGTCCCCGATCAGGTCCGGACCAGGATTGCCCACCGGCCAGATGAGCGTATCGGTCTCCTTGTCGTAGTAGCCGGTCATCCAGGTCGCGCCGCTGGGGTGCGCCAGCGACGCCTCGCTCCAGGTTTCGGAGCCAGGCTCGCCCGGCGCGGGCACGGTCCAAACCCGCCAGAGCTCCTTGCCTGTTTGCTGGTCATAGGCCGCGAGAAAGCCGCGCGCTCCATCGTCTCCGCCGGCGATGCCCGCGATCACCAGGTTATCCACCACTAGCGGCGCGGCAGTTCCGTTGTAGTTTTTGTGCCAGTCGGCCATCTCGGTTTCCCAGCCGAGGGCCCCAGTGTAACGGTTGAGCGACAGAAGGTGAGCGTTGTCGGTGGCCAAGAACACCCGGTCACCAGCGACGGCGACGCCGCGATTCACTCCCACGGCAGCCACTCCGCCGATGCCCGGCGTTCGTGGCCGCTGATAATGCCAGATGGAGCGTCCGCTGCCTGCGTCGAAGGCATACACCTCATTGGCCGAGGTTACGTACATAATGCCGTCCACCACCACTGGTGTGGATTGCACCTCACGCGTGTTCCGCAGCGTGTTGATCCAGACCGGTGCCAGCCGGCCGGCATTGGCGGGGGTGATCTGCGCAATGTCGCTATAACGGTAGCCGACCGTATCGCCGTTGTAGCTCGGCCAATCCTGCTGCGAGGTAACGGTGCGGTATCGGCCATCGGCCGTCTTGCGCAGCAGGTGCACCTTCTTGTCTTCGCCCAGCAACTGGATGCCGGTAGCCGAGCGGTTGAGCGCTGAGCCGCTGAGGGTGCCACCGCCCTCCAGTTGCACCGTCATGTGCGTGATCTCTGCAGCGTCCCCGGCGTGCAGCGTGCGCAGATAGGCGATAAGGTTGGCCCGGTCCGGATCGACCACATCTGGAAACGCCGGCATGCCGGAATTGGGCAGCCCGCCATGAAGAATGCGGATGAGATCGTCGTCGCTTCGCAGCGGAATGCGCGTGGTGATGCCGGGCGCGAACTCGCCACCGTTGCCCGTGGTGCCGTGGCACGAGGCGCAGCGCGTCAGAAAAATCTGCCGCCCCGCCGTCAGGGGTGTGCCCGCAGGTGGCGGAGGCGGTCCTGGAGGACCCTGCGCAAATGCCGCGCCGGCTACGCCAACAGTCACAAACAGAGCAAAGCCACAGGCCCACGACAATCGAATCCGCATGTTCATATTCAATGATGCCACCCAGGTGGCGGCCGGTGGCAAGTTGAGGGAGAAATGACACGGCAAAAATCGCCATGCATGCAAGGCCCGGAGGGCCGACCGCCAAACGTCAGCCCAGCCCGGAAGGGCTGGGAAGTCGATCCCAAAGATGATCCGAGCGCCGTAGGCGCGGCACTAAACCGATCGTCCGCTCTCCCTGTGTCATTAGGAGCAGCCTGACTTGCCTGCGGCAAGTTGAGTCTGGAATGAACTACGTTTCTGAGGTTGTCGTTACTACCATCGCACCAAATGGAAGCGCCGCCCTCCCCTTTGTCATTCCGGAGCGCACCCGGATTTCCTGCCACTCAGCACAGGACAGGGTCACGTGTGCGCCTTTCAGTAAGGAAAGGCGCATGAAGTTCGAAGTTCACCGAATAACCATTTTAGGTCGTTGGCTGACTGCCCGCGGGAACGTGTGGGTGCGCTCAGTGTCCCTGGCCCGCTGTTATAGTTTTTCGCTTTGAAGACATATCGGGATCAAAGCTAATCCTTAGCGACGTCAAGCTGCGGAAACCCACATTAGTGCGCCACGCGAGTTTTTCTTCCACCAGCTTTGGCCCTGAGAGTCGGCCTAGAAGCTTATTGAACGCGATCTGACCTTCACTGCGCGCGAGGGGAGCACCAAAACAGAAATGAGCCGCCCAGCCGAAAGCAACATGCCGGTTATCGCCACGTTCCAGGTCAAGCCGGTCCGGGTCCGGAAATCGGTTAGGATCGCGGTTGGCGGCGGCCAGGCCTGCAACAATACGTGCTCCCTTCTTGATGCTCTTGCCCCCGAGCTGCATATCCGCGGGTGCAATGCGGGCGGTGCTTTGAGAAGGAGATTCGAATCGAAGCAGCTCCTCGACCGCCGGGGCGATGATCTCGGGATGAGTGCGCAGTTGCTCGTAGGCATTGGGTCTCTGCAGTAAGGTAAGAAATCCACCCGCGATCAGGCTGGTAGTTGTTTCGTGTCCACCGATCAGGATAATGATGGTGTTTGCTACCACCTCGTCATCGGTAAGATGCTGACCATCGACTTCGGCAGTCAGCAGCGCGTGGATAAGACCCTCATTCGGCTGGTTACGCTGCTGCTCGATCTGGGCGCAGACATAAGCTTTCAGCTGCTGAAGGCTTTGCACGATTTGAGCCATACGATCAGGATCATGCTGGAAATTACCGAGCACCTCTGCAAGGTCGAGCACCCAGGCATGGAGCCGCTGATGATCCTCGACGGGCACGCCCAGCAGCCTTGCCGTCACCATGGCCGGAAGGGGACCGGCGAATTCTGCGATCAGCTCCATTTCTCCCACGGCCATGACCTTGTCAAGCAGCTCGTCCGCAATCGAGTCGATCACAGTGCGCAGCCGCTCGACCCTGCGCGGCGTAAACGCAGCCATACACAGACCTCGCAGGCGAGCATGACTGGCCCCATCGTTGAACATTATCTGCTGTGGCATAAGCTCCGCAAATGGCTTCATGAATGAGAGCCCCAATTGATCCAGATAAGCGGGCGTAACGGTGCGGTCAGCCAGGCAGGTCATCAGCACGTTCACCACTTCTGGATAGCTGGTCACCACCCAGGCATGCATGTAGGGATCCCAGTACACCGGGTCCCGCTCGCGCAATGCCCGATACAGAGAATGTGGGTCAGCCAGAACGTCCTGGTTCATCAGCTGAAGGAGGCTTAGGTCCTTATCATTTGCCTCGAAAACCGTGCCTCTAGGCGAAACGTCCATTGATCCCCTGTTCAGTCAAACTCATTCGGGTATCTTACCCCCTCCGCGGTCCACCTTGCCGTCCCACGGAAGGCCCATGTACTGGCGTGCGCTGGGAACCGGCAGAACTAAATCGTATAGGTCGCCGCGCATTCTCGCCGTCGCATTTTTATTTCACCAAGCCCTAAACTTTCTCCTGCAAATTGCATCGATATAGGTAGAGCTCGCTTACGCTTGAAGAAAATGTCTCAAGGGTAGAGCGTCGTCGTGCATCCAGGCCGAATGTACCGGAGCGCCCAGAGACCCATATCTCGTGGAGTGCACCCGGACGCAAGGTGCGATGCATGCATGCAAGGCACCCTGGCGGAGGTCCCGCCATGGAACCGCTCGTTTTCGATGGGACCTTACATCCGAAACTAGCAACCGTAAGCGTGGCGAATGCAGATACGAAACCCGAGGATGGGCATAACCCGGCACGACCCGCCTACCCTCGCATTGATAGAACAGCAAAGGGAAGAGCTGCTTACCCAGGCAGACCTCCCTTCCGAACACTCAACCAGTCCGGCTGACCCTGACCCGGCTTCGCCGCCAATCACCGCGCTGCCCGCCCCAATCCCAATCCCAGCCCCGCTCCCTCGTCCGCCACAGCCCCCTCTCCACCAGCAACACACGCCCGACCCCTAACACTCCCTGCAATCCGTATTCGACCAATACGCGCTCTATGGGCTCGCCGGAGAAGCCGTGCGCACCCTGGCCCCGCACAACGAGGCCCAGCCCGAAGCCATACGCAGAGCAGATGCAAGAAGAGACCGCCGAACCCGAAGAATCTCCACAGGAGCCGACTTAGCACGCTTACCACGCTTACCACGCACCTTTTTGTCATTTCCCGAACCCGGATTTCCCCTCGCAGCCCTGGACGAGGCCGCGGGTGCGCCTTTGAGTAAGAAAAGGCGCATGATTTGCCAAAGCCACCAACTTCCACAGGAAATCCGGGGAACCCGGAATTTCCTGCCACGCAGCGCCGGATACGGCAGGGTCCCGTCGAGCAGGCCCTCGATCCGATTTTCCCAGGCCGGGGGAGTATGATACCTCCGCAAGTAGCATTTTGTAGCCCGGAGAACCGAAGGAGGGTAGATTGCTGAGGTCCGGAAATCGGCAGGATGCTGCTGAACCGCCGGCTGATCTCGGCGGCGCCATTCCCGCTTCGCCCGTTAATGCTTCGGCTGTGCTTGCTCAACTGGAACGAATCCTCGCCAGCGCTCCCTTTCGCAACAGCAAGCGCTATCCGGCGCTCCTGCGCTATGTGGTGGAAAAGCAACTGAACGGCGCCTCCTCCGAGTTGAAGGAGCGCACCATCGCCATCGATGTGTTTGGCAGAGACCCGTATTACGATCCCGCGGTAGATCCTGTAGTGCGTATCTCCGCAGGGGAGGTTCGAAAGCGCCTGGCCCAGTACTACCAGGAGACGGCGGAGACGAACGAGTTGCGCATCGAACTGCCCGTCGGCTCTTACCACCCGGAGTTTATTGTTCCGACTCCTGCGCGCCCGAATCCTTCCGTATTGCCTGCCCCCGCCGTATTGCCTCTCGCCGATCAAGCCCTCGCGCGAGAAAAACCTCCTAGAACGAACGGAGCCGTGGCGGCGCTTTGCGGCTTCGTTGCGCTCGCAGTTCTGGCCGGCCTTTCCTTATACTCTTTTGCTCACCGGCCAACCGCGCTCGATCTGTTTTGGCGCCCGGTGATCCAGCAAAGGTACTCGGTCATGCTCTGCCTGGGAAGCATCGGGTTGCAACCCGCGAATTCCACGCCCGCCTTCTCGCATCCCGTAGATCCGCACCAAACTGCGGTTGCCTGGTGGGATGCGGAGACACTGGCTCGCGTCGCGGGGCTGGTCCAGTCCAAGGGTGCTGCCCTCGTCTTGTTCCGCGAGGATGAGGCAACCTTCAGCGACTTCCAGCAGAGACCCGCCGTCCTGATTGGCGCTTACAACGATCCATGGACGCTCGAATTGATGTCTCGTATGCGTTACACCTTCCAACGGAGCGGGAGAGTGCAATGGATCGCGGATCGCGACCGCCCGTCGTTTCAGGATTGGAAAAACGACCTGACGCGAACAGACGCGCAAGGAAACCTGGACATCCGGCAGGACTACGCCATCATCTCCCGAGTCGCCAACCCCAGGACCGGATTCATCACCGTTACCGTGGCGGGTCTCTGGGGTTATGGAACCCTGGCGGCCGGAAGGTTCCTGACTGATCCGCAGTATATCCAGGAATTCACCCGGCGAACCGGCTTCAATCTCGATAAGAGCAACTTGCAAATCGTGATTGGAACAGAGGTTATCCAGGGAAAGCCCGGCCCGCCTACCGTTCTTGCCGCAACCTCCTGGTGACGTCGTCGAAGTAGCATACCTGACGATACCGGGGCCTCCGATCGTTCATAAATCGCACATTCCATGAGTTCAGGTAACCGAGCAGCAGACGATACCGCGAGTACCTTGCGGAGCTGCGCTGCTATGGCTTTAATGGCTTGCGTTCTCCCAGCAGAGGAGATTTTGCATGACTCCCAAAGCGCTTTTCGCCACCAATACCGCCTCAGTCAGCACAAGCTATGGGCTGCTCGTGCTGCGCGTCGCCGGCCTTAGCCTCTTTTTGAAACACGGGTGGGAGAAGCTCAGCGGCTATTCAACCATGGTCCGGCATTTTCCCGATCCGATTCACGTGGGTGCTCATGCAGGCCTGGCCTTTGCCTTGCTCAGCGATGGCATCTGTTCCGTGCTTGTCCTCGTCGGGCTTGCCACTCGTCCCGCTGCGGCGGTCATCCTCATTAATCTGCTCGTGGCCTTTTTCTTCGTTCATCACGCTGCCTATTTTTCCAACCCTCACGTGGAGCTCGTCGTGCTCCTCATCCTCATCTTTGCGACCCTCCTGTTCACGGGTCCCGGGCGATTCAGCGTCGACGCGCGCCTGGAAAAGAACTAGCCAAGGAATATCCCATCATGATCACCAGGAAAGCTCTTTTATCTGGCCCGCTATTGGCGTTGGCCCTGTGCTTTGTGACTGGCCCAACGCTGGCGGATAACCTCCGTGTGGGGACCGCACGGCTCGACATAACCCCTGCGGCGGACCCGGCCAACCCGCCCACCGGCAAATACGCGCACGAGCACTTGTATGTGCGCGCCATTGTCCTCGACAACGGCGTCTCGCGCGCTGCCTTGATCGGTGCGGATCAAAGCGGGCTCGCGGAGTGGGTCTGGTCCGCGGCATCCAAACAGATAGCCAAAGAGCTGGACTGCCCGATCGCCAACGTCCTCATGTCGGCCACCCACACCCACAGCGGCTGGGGGCCGGGTGCAGTCCCGGGGCATGGCCCTCCGGGCATGTCCCGGCCTGATCCGAATGCTCCGCCACCGCCCATCATCGGCCAGCTCGTCGAGGTTGTGACCCAGGCCAAGGCAAAATTGCAGCCGGGGCGCATCGGCTTCGGCAAAGGCTTCGCCTATCTCAACGTGAACCGTGACGCCATCGACCCTGAGACTCATCTGTGGACCCAGGGTCCCAACCTTAACGGATCGTCCGACAAGACGGTTGCCGTCATCAAGTTTGAAACCCCCGAGGGCGCACCCATCGCCGCTTACATCGACTACGCCATGCACCCGGTGAACGGATATCTGTCAGGCTTCGTGAGCGCCGATTTTGCCGGGGCTACCTCGAGGTATGTCGAGCAGGCGTACGGCGACAAGATGGTCGCGGTCTTTGCCCAGGGCGCTTCTGGCGATCAAAACCCCCTCTACCTGCGCGCCGCGACCAACGCCCTGGCTTCACGCAGCGGGGTACCGATCACCGGCAACGTGCTCACACGCGAGCCGGTGGAGGCTCCATTGCGTGACGGCAAGGTAACGGAGCATCCCCTTGATCCAACCGTGCGGGACACTCTCGAGCGGGTGATGGAGAGCGAAGGCGTGCTCCTCGGGGAGGAAGTGATTCGCGTGATGACCAACATCAAGCGCCTGGATCCGAACCCTGTCATCTCGGCCGGCCAGGAGATGGCCACCTGCCCCGGCCGCCACCGTCTCGACAATACGCGGGAAGGCACTCCCGGCAAGTACGAAGATGGCGATACGGTCAATTTGCGCCTTGGTGCGCTGCGCATCGGTGACGTGGTGCTCGCTTCTGTGGATGGAGAAGTGTACAGCGCGATTGGAAATCGATTGAAAGAACAATCGCCCATGGCGAACACCGTAATGGTGACGCTGGCCGACGGAATGGCCAACTCGGGCTACATCCCCAATGATGCTTCGTTCGGAGCTTACACCTTTCAGGTGTTGGGTTCTCGCTTGAAGCCGGGCTGCGCGGAAACCGCGATCGTCGGCGGTCTCCTGGATCTGATCCAGGCGAACGATAAGTAAGAATGAATAGAGGCACAATGTTGTTTCGAGTAATGATGCTTGCGTTTCTCTGCGTTACACCGTCCCTGCACGCACAATTCGGGCCGCCGGAACCGCAGGGCTCCGGTCCAAAGCTGGAAGCGCCTACCGTATTTCCCGCTGCGGGCACCTATCCCACCACTGAATCCGTAACCCTAATCGATGCTGATCCGCAGGCCACCATCCACTACACCTGGGATGGCAGCACACCCACCTCTAAAAGTCCCGTTTACAACCCGGCCCAACTGCTCTTCATTGGCGGCATTTATGAAGGGGATCACGGCCTGAAGGCGGGCTACACGCTGCGCGCCGTTGCCATGGGTGAGGGCCACACAAACAGCGCCATTGCGAACTTCCAGTTCGTCGTCGATCGGCGGGATCGCACAGCCTACGTGTCAGAGGAGATTCTGCCCGGTGTTCGCATGATTCGCGATTCCGACAACGACAAAATGTTTCTGGTGCAAGGCGAAAAGGCCTTCGCGCTCATCGATAGCGGCCAGGGAACCGGCAAGCTGCGCGAGTATCTTGCGCAGTTCACCGGCGGTCTGCCCATTGAGCCGATCTTCACCCACAGCCACGGCGATCACATCGGACAGGCAGACCAGTTCATTGCGGATACCGTGGAACGCATCGGTGAAGCCGATCGGCCGGCAACGATACGTCTGCTTAAGAGCCGCGGTATCCCGGATGACGTGATTGCCAGGAACCTTCAGTCTGTTCACAACGGAGACCGGGTCGACCTCGGCGACCGCTCGCTCGTAATCTACGATGCACCTGGGCACACCCCCGGATCGATCGTGATCTTTGACGAGAAGACCGGCAATTTATTCACCGGCGACTCCTTTGGCAGCAACTCCCCCACCATTCCAGACGCGCTCTGGCTTCAGTTCACCCAGGTCCCGCTGGACACCTACCTGGCTACCGTAAAGACAACCCGAACATACTTTCGCGGCAAGGTCACGCATCTGATGACCGGCCACAACGATCACCCGTTGGCCGGGGAAAAGTACCTCGACAACCTGCAATCGGCCCTGCAATCCCTGATGGACAAGGGAGATGCGGTACTTGTGCCCTCGTACCGGCCCACGGGCCTTTTGCAAGTCACCATTGGCGATCGCATGCACGATCCGGACTGGGTCGCGATCAATGTAAACAAGGCGCATTACCTGCCGGCTCCGGTTGACAAGATTGCCGGCCTCACCCTGCTCAAGATCGATGGCGCGTTGTTGCAACCAGCCTTCTCGCCCAATGTGAAAAGCTACACCGCGACCCTGCTCCGCAAGAGCCCCACCGCTTCCCTATCGCTTGAGCCAACCTCATCACGCTCAGTGCGCTCACCGTCAATGGCCAATCCGCCAAAACCGCGCAGTCCAATGTTGTCCCGCTCCCCGGCAAATCGACCGCGGTTACCATCCATGTGGCCTCGCCCGACGGCTCGCAGGCCGCGGACTACGTGGTGACTGTCGCGAAACCGTGAAGCAGCCCGGCTCCGGCCCACATTTCCCTTGCATCCATTCCGCGTTCTAAGCGATCAAATACGTGATCGAATCAACGAGGGTGTTGCATGGCCAATTACACGAAGGATGCCGACGCTATATCTCGCCTCTCCCGCGAGCAATTTCGCGTCACCCAGCAAAGCGCCACCGAACGTCCGTTTGAGAATGCCTATTGGGATCATGATGCCCCCGGACTCTACGTGGACATCGTTTCCGGCGAGCCGCTTTTCTCTTCCCTCGACAAATTTGACAGTGACTGTGGCTGGCCTAGTTTCACCCGGCCCGTGGACCCGGAAAACGTCGAAGAGCGATCTGACAACACTCTTGGAATGAGCCGGACTGAGGTCCGATCGAGCCATGCTGACAGTCACTTGGGTCATGTATTTGATGACGGCCCCAGCGATGCCGGGGGATTGCGTTACTGCATCAATTCGGCATCGCTCCGCTTCATTCCCGCCGACGAGCTGGAAAGCGAAGGTTACGGGGAATATGTCAAACTATTTGAGCCAAAGGAGAAATAGAAAATGTCACCATCCCACGAAACCGCAATCCTCGCCGGTGGTTGCTTTTGGGGCATGCAGGACTTGTTGCGCCGCTACCCGGGTATCATTTCGACACGAGTCGGATATTCCGGCGGTGATGTTCCCAACGCCACCTATCGCAATCATGGAAGCCACGCCGAGGCAATTGAGATCGTCTTTGACCCGCAGAAGCTGAGCTATCGCAAGCTGCTGGAGTTCTTCTTTCAGATTCATGATCCCACCACGTTGAATCGGCAGGGAAACGACCGCGGAACCAGCTATCGCTCCGCGATCTTCTATACGACTGACGAGCAGAAGCGGACCGCCGAAGATACCATCGCTGACGTCGACGCCTCAGGAATTTGGCCGGGAAAGGTCGTGACCGAAGTAAAGCCGGCTGGTCCTTTTTGGCAAGCTGAGCCCGAACATCAGGATTACCTGGAACGCTATCCAAATGGCTACACGTGTCATTACGTTCGGCCAAACTGGAGCCTTCCGCATCGCGCCGCTTGATCGCGCCGGCGAACCTGGATGCTAGTGATCCTGCTCTCCTCATCGGCGATCCAAGCTTGGGTGGCCCATTCAAGCCTTGTTTTGGCTTGAGCGGGGTAGTTTCCGTTAGCCTAATTCGCGCTCGTCTCGCTCTCTCTCCCCCAACGGGCGCCTCAGTCTTTATGCCCCGTCGTCCTTTCCCGAAGCCGGAGGAGTTGCTTTGTGTGGTGCCGTCCATGCACCAGGTGAAGCTTTCTCCACTATGTCGCGCTCAGCGGGCCCAGAATCGGATGGTCGAGCACGCGGACCCGCCGCCCCAAGCGGCCTTCACACTGCGAAATGAGCGCATCCATCGCGGGCAATCTTGGCCGCGAGCTCGTCTCGCACTTCCTCCGCCGCCAGGCCTTTCGGCCGCGTCATCGAGGGTGCTTGCCGTCCGGCGGGCATGTAATCCAATCCCGCCACGACCAGGGTCTGTATGCACCCATGTGCCCCCACCCGATTCGTAGCTCCGCCGATGTTTACCTCCTCACCTCGCCGGATCTTCGCCTGCCCGTTGCACCTGCGACTCTCCGCCCATTCACACTGGATTCGTTTGAGCTCGTCTGCTCACAAGATATGCGCGTGAGTGTGGCGAATACCTGCCTTGCCGCTGTGGAGAGCTCCTGGTACTCACCCCTGAACCACGAGATAATCGCGACATTCATGACCGACAGGGTCAGGCTGGCCAGCAAACGTGGTTTCAATTCATCCTGCGACGCGCTCCTGAGGCGTCCGGCAAACGCTGTCGCCACAACATCTTCGACGTCCAACATGCGGGAATGATGCGCTTGCCTGGCGGAGGCACTGCGCAGAGAGATCTCAATGATCTGACGCGTGCGCGGATGTGCAACCGATTCTCTAACCACCGAAAGAACCGTCTCTCGCACAACCTCCATAGGACTGAGTGTCGGCGGACATGCAGTGATGGCTGCGGAAAGTATAGATCCGTATTTCACTACATTTTGCGCCAACAGATCATCTTTGCTGGCGAAGTAACGGAAGAAAGAGCGCCGGGATACTCCTGCGGCCTGGGCTACCTCTTCGACCGTTGTTTCGTCGAAACCCTTCGCCGCGAACAACTCGATCGCGGCGTCATAGATCGCCTCGCGCACCAGTTGCTGTTTGCGGACTTGAAGATTCTCCTTGATCACCGGTCGGTCTCTCCCCAGCTATTATAAACCCGACCGTGCCATGCGTAACACTGAGTGACAAGCTGGCTCTGGCTAGGCTACGCCTGTATCCTAAACATTTTTTGTTTACTATGGCACTCAGTGCCGCATATACTACGCGATATGGCACTCAGTGCCAAATACCGGAAAGAGGCGATTATATGAGAACACTGTTCCTGGCCATTCTGCTCACGTCCGCGTCTGCATGGGCGGTCCCGGCTGACAACGCATCTCTCAGTGGCAAATGGAAAGTCCACAGCAACATAATGGGCAACGAAAGCGACCTCGAATGCACATTCACGCAGAAGGACAGTGCCTTGGGTGGTACCTGCGCGACCGAAAACGGAGACCAACCTCTCGCCGGCAAAATCGATGGACAAAAGATCACCTGGTCCTACAACTCCGAGTACCAGGGCACTCCCCTCACGGTGAAGTACAACGGGAGATTGGATTCAGCTGCGACCAAGCTCTCCGGAACGGTAAGCGTGGATCCATTTGCCGTCGACGGCGACTTTACCGCCGCCCCAACCAAGTGAGGACCGCTCCGGCCAGCAGAACTCAACCGGCGGTGATCAGGCATTCAAGGCCGAATTTGAGATTCCTTATGAGCCAGGAACCCTCAAAGGTGAAGGTGTTCGTGGAGAGAAAGTTGTCGCCGAAAGCATTCTGACGACAACCGGGCTCCCGTTCGCCTCAAGCTCACTGCCGATCGGACCATCCTGTGTGCAGACGGACAGGACCTTGCATTTTTGACCGTCGAAGCGGTCGATGAAGAAGGTCGTCTGCAAACAAACTCTGATCAGAGAGTACATTTCGCCGTCAGCGGTTCAGGAACGCTTGCCGCGGCCGGAAACGGCGGGGCGCCCCATTCAAGCTTTACATTGCGCGAAGTTAGGGCCCGTCAGGCATTCGTCCCGCCATCCACGGTCAGGTTTGTGCCAGTGATGTAGGAGGACTCCGGGCCGGCTACGAACGCCACCAAAGCGGCCACCTCATCAACATTCCCATAGCGGTCGAGTGCGGTGGCTGCCTTCTGCGGCACTGCCCAATCGCCCGCGGCGGGATTCAGATCGGTGTCGATCGGACCCGGCTGGACGTTGTTCACCGTGATGCCCCGGCTCCCGACCTCCCTGGACAAACCCTGGGTAAACATCTTCACCGCTCCTTTTGTAGCCGAATAGGCTACCAGGCCTGGCGTCATGACACGCTCGCCCACGCACGAGCCGATCATAATGATGCGACCGCCACGCTTCATGTGCTTGAGCGCCGCCTGGGTCACGGCCAGTGTGCCGCGGACGTTGATGTCGATCATCCGATCCATCTCTTCGAGGGTCGTCTCCTCAAATGTCTTCGGAATAGCTGTGCCGGCATTGCTGACAAGCACATCAATTCCACCGAAGGCCGCGACGGTCTTTTCGACCGCGCCCTGGACAGCTCCGGGCTCGGCAGCGTTCGCCTGGATCGCGATCGCCTTGCCACCGGCCTGTTCGATCGCGCTGACGACTGAGGCGGCGGCCTCCGCGCCCTTCGAGTAAGTAATTGCTACCCTTGCGCCATCGGCGGCCAGGCGCTTCGCGATCGCAGCACCAATGCCGCGCGATCCGCCGGTAACCAAAGCAACTTTCTGTTGCAACGGATGAGCCATGTTGTTTTCCACCTTTCTCGTGGTTGAGTGCATGTTGCGGCAAGTGCTTCGCCGCAGTGCCGTGCCAGGGAAACCCGGCTCCCGACGAAAGAAAATGTAGGGTAGTCCCTAACAGACCTTCCCTAACAGACATTCCAATGATGAGTTCATTGGTCCAAGGCAGCAAACCCCGTTTCAGGGATTTCCCTCCCCCCCAATGGCGTCCCATGAGGACACCACTATCCGGGCAACGCCTCAGGAGGATAAGCAGTCAGCTCCAAGGTGTGTCATTACATAACACCTGCGAAATTTAGGTAACGATCAGGTACCGTGCAGATCCAGAAGCTATGGCGTCCTCCGCGAAGAGGTATATGTAGACGAGGAAATCCGGGGAGGATGGGGTAGTGCACCCCTATACCACAAGGCCAGCTTTGCGTAGGCCGGCGATCAGGTGTTCGACCATATCCGGTTGCCACCAAATCGCTAACTCCTCGCGAGTAAGTTTGGCCATGTCGGGCCTCTGCATCAGAAGAGTCTGCAGGGCCTCGTTCCCTGCCGCTTGTTGGCCAAGTTGCCCGGAGCTCGCGGCGATTGCAAGTTGAGTGCGCCAGAAGCCAGGCATATTTACCTTGTGGGCAAATTCCAATGACGTTTTGTATTCGCCTTTGCGATATGCGTCGAAGCACGGTACAAACCAATACCAACCAGGATGGTGAGGATTCAGGCTTCGTGCCTTGGCTGACAGCGCGCCGCCGCGTTCCCAATCGCCCGCATAAGCAGTCAGGAACCCCAGGTACGCAAGCGTGAATCCATCCATTGGATTAAGAGCAACAGCCCGCGCCGTCGCGATCTGGAAGGCATCGAGCTGCTTGCGAAAGAACTCGACGGATGCCAGCGCATGACAAGCGAGGTGATTCGAAGGCGCTCCCTCCAGCGCACGCTGCGCAGCCGCAAGGGCTCGGCCCAGGGGGTCCGGAAGAAGGTTGAATCGGTGCGTGAATTCTTCCTTGTAAATGAGCGATAGCATAGCCCAGGCATCGGGATAGTGGGGCGCTTGTTGGACCGCGCGTTCCAGCGCCGCTCTCGCCGGCGCATGTTCCTCGGCACTGACGCGTTGAAAATGCGCGAAGCTGCGAAGCACCGCCTCGTATGGGCTCAGGCTGGACGGATCCCTGGTACGGAGCACCTCACTCATGCTCCGCGGCAGAACGCCATGAGTGTCCGCGATGGTTGACACAATCCGCGGAACGACGTCATCACACAAATCAAAGGCAGCCTGAGAGGAAAAGGGCCGATCATACGTTTCGGCCCAGAGATGAGCTCCTGAATTGCAATCCACCAGCTGGGCTGCGATACGTACTCTGGGGCCAGCGTAACGAAGGCTGCCCTCGATTACGTAGCGGGCTCCAAGCTCCTTGCCAGCCGCTCGCACATCGACCGGCTTCCCGGCGTATTGCGAAGTGGAGCTGAGAGAAATGACGCGCAGATAGGAAAAACGAGCTAGGCCGGTAACAATTTCCTCGATCAGCGTCATGGCGCAATCGGCGAGGTCAGCATCGGCGTCGCTCAGCTTGAAGGGCAGCACGGCAATCCAGAAGCCATCCTCGGCGCGAGCGCGCGCAGAGTTCTTCAATCGGCTTCCTGAGTGCAGGGTGGCATCAGCGGATTGTGCCCTTGTTTGCGTGTCAGCGTTTTCTATGAGAGCGATGAATCGGTACCCACGGCGGGGTAACGTTTCAACAAAGCGCGGCCTCTCTTTGGAATCGGCTAATGTCTCACGGATCTTGTTGACCGCGGTGTTCAGGTTGTGATCGACATCGACGAACGTGTCCGGCCAAAGCCGCCGCTGGAATTGTTCCCGGCTGATTACTTCTCCCGGCCGCTCCAGCAGAATGGCCAGAACGGAAAACGGCTGGCCGGTCAGTTTCAGCTTTCTCCCCGACTTCCATAGCTCTCCCGTCGCAAGATCCACTTCGAAAGCCCCGAAGCGGACTCGGTGGGGCGCATGGGAATTATCGTTCACAGTTCACGCCCTTACTCCATGCTTTGCCGGCATGGCAACAGTCTAACGCCGGGGACGAAAGGGCGAGAAAGTTTCGCCGGTCAAGCACTTAGCGATCGACTTTATTTTGACTTTCTAACGACCTGCCATGCATTGGACCGGCTCCGCGGAAAGCCTAGTGTGTCTACAGATTGCTGGAGGACGCGGCGGCACAGATGGGGTTTCCGCATTCACGGCTAACTAGAAGGAGAAATCGATGAGGTACTCAAGAACTGGATCGAATCGGATTGGCTACACGGTAGCCATTCTGGCAGCAGTGGGCATGCTATGGGTGGGATCGACTCCCCTTCTGCCCGCACAGACCGTTGCGGCAGGCAATCTAGGTGACGGGAACTGCTCAAACGCCCGTGTGGCGGGAGAGTGGGGATACACCGAAACGGGAACGGTCATCCCTACGACCGGCGCGGTTCCCTTTGCGGCCGTCGCGAGATACACCCTTGACCGTGATGGGAATTTATCGGGGACGGCAACTAGCAGCTCGGGCGGTAGCACCGCCAATGTCACGCTAAAGGGGACCGGCACCGTGAATTCCGACTGCACCGGCACACTAACGGTCGGCGTCTACGAGTCGGGAAACCTGCTTCGCACGGCGGCCTTCGCTTTTGTGTATGTCGACGACGCGCGAGAGGGCCGCGCAATTGTCACGTCGCTGGTACTAGCCGATGGCGCCAGCGTGCCGGCGGTGCTAACCGTTAGCGCAAAAAAGCTATGGCTGCGTGAGCGGTGATGGATGGTGTTGGGAGTTTGAGAAGCAAATTCAGTTTGGGTTCCACTGCAAAAGGAGCCTCAAGGAGGATGTTATGAAACGCAACCTTATCGGGACCTTATCGCTGGTGGTAATGTCCCTTCTGCTTAACGTCAACGGCGCCTATGCCCAATCTGTAGCGAATGGGAATGTACCGTTCGCCTTCAACGTAGGAAGCTCGCAACTGCCGGCCGGCAGCTATAGAATCACAGTCGAAGACGCGAGTGGCCTGGTCATGATCCGCAACTCCACGACCTTTGCTACCGTGCTCTCGCTTGGACAACAAGAGTCTCCTGGCGGCAAGAGCAGAAAACTCGTGTTTCAGCGCCTTGAGGGCCGGTACTTCCTGACTCAGATTTGGGGAGAGCAGGGTAGCACCGGCTTGAGGCTCCGAGCACCCAAAACGGAGACAAAGCTTGAGATCGCGAGCGAGCCATCTCCATCCCGCACGGAAGTGGAGATCGCCCTTAAATAACGCACACAGAGAGAACCCAAACCAAGAGCCGGAACCAGCGTTCCGGCTCTTGGTTTTCTCAGGATCAGCAAGATCGCGCCTTTCGTTGTTCCATGTTGGCGAGCTGCTTCAAAAGATTACTGAAGGTAGCCACGCCCCTGACGGATCGCTATAAAGTCCGACGCTCATCAATGTCATCGGTTGAACCACGCGAAGGCCGTTCGTCAAGCACCAGCGCAGCAGACCATGGTTTCTTGAAGGCACCAGAATTCCCGGACCCGCGAAGGATTCCGCCGAAGCAATGAGCGACTGCAAATCCAGGTTCGTCTCTGCCGTGGAATGGCCAAAAAGAGCCAGGTGGGTGCTGTATCCCGTGACGCGGGCTCCGCGCTCGACTACGCGCGCAGTGCCTTGCTCGATGGCCTGAGCCAACTCGACACCTCGATCGAATCCGTGAACCCGCCGTGAAAGAGCATTGCAGGCGTCGGCATCGTCAGGTTTGGCCGGTCGCACGACGCATCCAGGAATGCTCCTTTCGCGTGTCCGCCCCTGCATGCAGGAAAGCGGCTCCCGGATGTCAAAGCCGAGCGAGGCGTAGAGCGAGAGCGAGCGATTGTGAAAGGCCGCCTGTACCAGGCGGATTCCGGGTGCGCCGCGGCGGTTCGCGCGATCGATCACCGCTTGCATGAGCTTACGTCCAACCCCGAGGTTTTGTGCGCCGGGATCGATGGTGATGGGGCCGAGACCTCGAATTGCGGATCGCTCATCCAGGCAGTTGCTGCCTATGATCCGGCTACCGCATTCCGCCACTACGCAATAGAAGTCGGGGCTCGAAAACATCGTCGAAAGCAGGCCGGTAGTCACTTCGGGTCCGGGAAAATCGCTAGGAAAACCGTGGGCCCCGTTAATCGCGGAAAATGCGTCGTAGCAAATCTGCCCGCAGGCAGGGGCATCCTCCGGGGCGGCGGTCCGGACCACTACTTCAGGCTGTGTTTTCCGCGACATGATCGAGACCTTTTTTGTTTTGGAAGAAAGTGTAGCAGCAGCAATTGTCCGGTTGGAAACCCAGACTCGCGACTTTAGCCGCGGGAAACCCAGGGCAGAAAAAAACGCAACCCGACTAGAAGACCCGATCTGCAATACGCCGTATTTCCCGCGCACGGGCATCCGCCTTAGCAGGCGGTCCCCAGGTGCTCGATCTCGGACCAGCTTTCAACAATCGACATCCAGAACAAGGCGACGAGCCGACCCTCGGAGTCGTGCATGACCACATGGTCTCCCTGGATCTCGGCGCGACTGGCCACTACGGGCTGCGTGCTGATAGCTGGGTTCTTGAACCGCACGATGTACGTTTTGTTGGGCGACCGCATCTTCCGGATACCTCGTCGGCGTCCATTTTCTTCAGGACAACCAGTGCCTTAGCAGGCTTCACCTGATAGTGTCTCGGTAGCTGCATCCGTTTCAAAATGAAAGAAGGTTATAGCTCCTGATGAGCCGTTTTAAGATTTGGGCAGCGATCGCTTCCCTCCTCATGGCAGCGGGTCCCGCAATGCTTGCGCAGAGAATGGCTGCGCCGGTGACCTCCCTCCGCGTCTACCTCTTCGACTGCGGCCTGATCAAGGGGGAGAACCCTCTCGACTACGGTTTAAGCAAGGGCGAAGTGAAAAACCCAGACATGGTGGTGCCTTGCTACTTGATCGTGCACCCCAAAGGAACGCTGATGTGGGATGCAGGCGCGATTCCCGACAGTGCGTTTCACGACAACAAACCAGTGACCCTATCTTTTGACGGCGACACGGTAACGTCGTCCCAGCCCCTGCTGCCGCGGCTGGCGGCCCTCGGTTATCCGGCGCGGGCCATCACCTATATTGCTTTTTCGCATTACCACTTCGATCACATCGCGAACGCCAACGCCTTCGCCGCCTCCATCTGGCTGGTGCATGCTGCAGAGCGCGATGCAATGTTCGCCGCCAGCCCAAAAGAGCAAGCCGCCTACAGCCAGCTTCGTCACGGCAAGACGGTGATCCTGCCTAACCGCGACTACGATGTCTTTGGCGATGGAACCGTGGTGATCAAATACGCCCCGGGCCATACTCCCGGCCACCAGGTCTTAGCCCTGAAGTTGCCTAAGACGGGTCCGGTCCTGGTCGCCGGGGACCTTTGGCACTACGCTGATGAGCGGACGGCTCGCGTGGCTCCGAAGGACGAGTCGAACCCGCAACAGACCCTCGCCAGCCGTGCAGCGATGGAGGCCTATCTCAGGCAAAGCGGCGCCCAGCTCTGGATCGAACATGACCCGGCCACCTTCAAGCGGCTTACGAAAGCTCCGGGCTATATTGAATAGCGCGAATCAAGAAAGTCATGCGCCAGGTGTGAACGCTATACTCCAGCTTATCACCCACGCCCTCGTGTGTTTGGGCCAAGTGGCGAAATCTGGAAGGACTGCCGTCCCAGAGTCAGATCGCCTGCAAATTCAGAGATTGGCTGGAAAATGGTAATCTGCCCCGGATGGGGCAGCGCGTTCACCTGGAGCCATGTCTCCTGCGCGAGGGTGCATGTGCAAGGCCCGAGTGTACAAATCTTGATTGGCCGGCGTGTGCTCTCCTTCCTCAGCCTCTGCAGAACATCGGCCAGGACCGATCCGGTAAAAGGCGAATAGAGATAGAATATGGTTCCGCTGGATAAATCCGCCGCCCTTGCGTCTTCGTGAATGAAGCGGACACGGCTTAGACGGAGACTCTGAGCGCACTCCTGCGCACTCGCAACATAGGCAGCCTCCACCTCGATGCCAAGGCCTTGGACGCCAGTCAGCATCGATGCAAGCAGCGGCACATGGCCCAACCCGGATCCGAGATCGACAAGAACGTCGGCTTCAGAGAGCGCGCTCGCGGTTATCAGATGGAGGATATGGCGGACAGGTGTGGGCTGATAGAACAACATCTCGCGCACCCGATGGAGACTCGCTTCGCTCGGCTCGCGGAACTGGAGGATACCGCTCACCAGCTCATCCCGGCAGTCGTAGGCTAAGCCAGGAGCTGGGCTTCCTGTTTCCTTCCGGCTTGCCGAAGCCTGGATCCACTGAAGCAGTGTGGGCGGCTGAGCGCCATGCATAATCTCAGAACGGATGGACTGGTAAAGATCTGCATTGACGGCTTCGAGCCGGGTACGGAGTGCCTTCACTCGGTGATAAATCCGCTCATTCCTATCATTCTTGAACGGTCCTGATTCGAAGTCTGCAAATCCGGCATCGAGGTCGTCCAATACTTTCAGGCGCTCTCGCAGTTGCTCCGGTTCGAAAAGGGACGAATCGGCTTCCAGCCCGCCGGGGAAGTCGTGCACATCCTCGGTCAGCACTCGATTTGATCCTGGGACAGACTTTGTGCTTGCGGCGGTTGTCATGTCAACCACAGTATGCGAGGGAGGTTGTTATGTCAACCTGCTGTTGATATTCTTTTCGGCAGCCATGTCCACCAAACCGTTGTCCCCGCGCGAACTCCGTATCTGGCATGCCTTCCTGCTGATGGGTGAAGATGTGCTGGGTCGCGTCGGGCGGGACATCTCGCAGGCTACCGGACTGTCAGGCCCTGAATTTGGAGTTTTGTCTCGTCTCGCCGCCATTGGCAAGGGTGAGATGCGGCAACAATCGTTGGCAAACCTGATGGGTTGGGACAAAAGCCGTCTCTCTCACCAGCTGACGCGAATGAACGAACGAGCACTCATTGAGCGTCGCTATGCGGACAGCAACACGGTTGTCGTCGTGCTTACTGAACTCGGCCGGGAGAAGTTGGATGCGGCGCGCCCGATCCACGCGGAATCTGTTCGGCGGAATCTGTTGTCGCGACTCACTCCAGAACAGATCGATACCATCGTGCGCGTGAGTAATCTTCTCGGCGAAGAGGACTAGCACGCTTATCTGGTTTTGCGGCAGGGCTGGGGGCTGTCAACTCGTGGCATTAAGTAGTCCAGAAGTTAATCTGCTTATGCGTGGTCAGCGATCCGACCGAGAAGATACCCGAATCACACTAGATCACTTGAGCTTGGAACTGGGTTCGTTGCCGACAGAAGCGATCGAGACCGCGTCTGGGCCAAAGAAGCTTATTTTGATTCGCGTCTCTACTTCAACCGGAGTCCCAAGCACTTGATAGGGATGGTAGTGCCACCGGCGGACCGCGCGCATTCCGGCTTCTGCCAATTTCGGGCTGCCGCTTAAAACGGTGACTCCTTTGACGGATCCGTCTGTGCCAATCAATGCTTTCAGTTGCAACTCTCCCACCAGATTGCGTCCAGAAACGCTGGGATAAACAACATGACCCTGCGGAAGTTCCCAGACAAACGGTGGTTTTGTAGCAGCGGAAGCGACGATCGGAGCCGGCCCGGCACTCGCATCATGACTCGCATCAGGGACAGTAGCAAGAGCCGGAATAATGGAGGGGCCGGCGCTGGTAGCACCGATCGATTGGCCCAATCCGCTCGCCACTGGTACGGACTCCTGGTGATCGGGCGTCGGCTGAGGCGTCCGAGGCGCGACCCAGCGCTTCGGTTTTTCGGTACTGGGTACAGAAGCGGTTTCCGATGAAACCCGAAGGGTACCGCTTGCAGCTGGATGGAGACTGAGTGGCTTGCGGCCGTACCCAGCATCCTTGACGGGCGTTGATAGCGTTCGAGGATTCTTCATCTGTCCTATGCCGGAAAACAGAGGGACTCGGTAAACCAACGCCAGTAACACCGTGATACAAACGGCAGCCACCGCGCCCAAAGCTTCCCACTGCCGGAGGCGGACGCTCCCGGTCTTTTGGCCGCCGGGGGCCTCCCTTAACTCTCTCTGATTCACACCAACGGTCTCGCGCTTAGCCCGGAATGCCGCCGTTACTGCCTGTTCCGTTCTCTGCGTGGCCATTGCTGCGGCCAATGCCGGCGCCTTGGAACGGATCTTCTCGATCACTCCAAGAACGGTGCCGTTTGCCACCGGGAGAGTTGGCGTTACGACGGCCGACCGGGATAGTTTCTCAATCAGCCGCTGATCGCGGCGGCTCAGGACCTGTGGAGGAAGCACATGGAAGTGGCGGAATGCCCATCGAAGACGAATGCGTTGTAACCGTGACGGACAAACGTACACAACCCCGGCCTCGGTGCGCAATTCAAGGAGTTCCGCGCCTTTCTCTTCGATCCTTAACTGATTCCTAACGGCGGAAGCTGATCGCGGCGCTTTTGGGGATTGGAGTACTGACCCGATCGTCGTCATCATGGCCTCCGCTTTGAGATCACACAGGGGCCCGTTTACACATTTTAAAGGAAATGTGTGGGTTTTTAACTCCAATCGATCCCTTTTCAGCATTATCTTATGAGGGTGTTGAACCGTTGTCAGGGTAGCCCAGGAGATTGGTGCCGAACTTTGTTACAAACAGATGTTTCTCGGGACCGAGGCCCCTGTGTTCTTTTCGAAATTGGTTTCTGCACGGAGTTCGACCACACTGAACCGAGTGGGGACGGCGGGCCGCTACTTCCTCTTCAGCACGGCTGCCAGAAACGGGACTTACCTCGCCAGAGGCCGTCGGTAGACACCGGCATAACGCTGCCAGACCCGCCAGAGCCGGCCTGCACTATTGACGAGGCTCTAAGAACCGGGAAGTCCATTGATGAACTCTGTCACTAATCGAAGGACACTCGCTTCGTCAGAGATGAACACATAGTGATTCTGGTTGGGGATGATGACTACGTGGGCTTGTGGTACCCCGGACTGGAATGCCTTCGCTTGCAGTTCCGTGCTGGCCTTGTCGCTCGCTTCGGCGGCGGCCGCTTGCGCCGGATCAGTGGCCTTGTTTGCTGCGTGCTGATGAGGGGCGACAAATATGGCCAAGGTAGGAATGTGCAACTCAGTAACCTTCTCGCCGCCCGCCAGGATTGCCGGCGAGGCAGATGATTGGCCGCGATACGCTCCGACACCACCCGTAGCTGTCTCCATGAAGGTCTGATGTAGCTCGGATTCCGGTGGCATCCCTCCTACCACACCCGCCATGTAGGACTGCATCGAACGAAAACTTGCTAGGTCCGTAGAACTCGGCCCACCTCCCCCGGAACCGCCAGCTCTGCTCTGTGTCTCTGCGAGATTGCGCTGGAACCTGGTGAGCTTCTCCTGCACCGCTTTCATCTGGGTCGGGTCAAACAGGCTCTTCTGAAGCCCTTCCAGGCTCTTGATGAGCTCGCCCAGATCAAGAAGGTAGTCGCCGTGCTCTCGGTCATAGAAAGCATAGGAGTAAGCCGCGTCGAGATACACCAGACCTGCCACCCGGCCAGAGTGATGGGTTGCTACGGAGCTGAGTTCTTCGCCGCCGATGGAGTGGCCAATGAGTACGGGGGTGCTGATCTTCAGAGCGTCGAGTACAGCAACCACGTCATCTCCAAGTCGATGTGCACCGTAACCTGCTGCGGGCCATGAAGACGCACCGAAGCCCCTCCTCGTAATCCCGTAGACATGAAAGTGTTCGCTGAGCTTGGGGGCGAAGTCATCAAAGATGTGGGCAGTGTTCCCCAGACCCGCCAACAACACTACATTTCGACCTGAGCCGCCCCAGTCGAGAACTTCCAACTGCACGTCCTTCTCCACCGTGATCATCTGGACCTTGTGTGGCGATGGATCATGCCACGTCGGCGCCGTTGACTTCACTTCAGGAGGGGACGATTGGGCTTGAGGGTTTAGGCCGATAGATGCAAGAAGCACTGTCAAAGACACCAACTGAAGCGCGATCATGGGTGGCACCCCGTGCATACACAGTACGCCACTACCGATGCGGGTAGCAGCTCAGGCTGCAGTGGTAAGATGTGCCAAAGGAGCGGGCATACTCATGAATCTCCTCCGTAAGGCGTTCAACAGCGTCCTGCATCTCTTCGGAAGAAGACTGCCTCCAGAAGAAGACCCTCACTCGTACGTCATGGCACCTAAGAAACCACGCCCGCCCTACAGGAGTGCTGCTGCGGTCGCAGACCCACCTGAATAGCGCGGCCATCGTATCTTCCAAACTGGCATGTCCGGAAGCTCCTGCCGCGAGTTTTCGGGGCAGAGGGAGTTGAAACAAAAATGTGGGCGCGAGTTCGGCGTCAAAGAAGTCGCACCAGGATGCCCTAAAGCGATCCTTATCTCCCGGGTGCACCACGATCTTATCTTGGGGCTCTACCTGGGTGCCCCATCGCCCGTAAGGCGTCACTAGCTGTCAAACCTTGTCAGGCGAGGTTTTTTATGCAAAGCTTCGAAATGCTAGAGGCCGATCTTGTCTGCCCATTCATATCTTCGATATCTTCGTTGCCTTTGCATTTCGATCCTTCTACTTGAGTGTTGCTCTTCCCCCAGAGTCAGTGCACAAACAACCACCGAAGTTCCGGCTATTTTTAACTTCGACCAAGACCGGGAACCCATCATTTCGCTCAACGGAGTGTGGCGTTTCCATCCAGGGGATGATCCGGACGGCAAACTAGGATGGGCTGAGCCGGACTTCGACGATTCCTCGTGGCCACTCCTTCGTTCCAACACCGGCTGGGGGGAACAAGGATATAAGGGCTACAGCGGCTTTGCCTGGTACCGCTTCAAGGTTCTCCTGCCCAATGAACACAGGCACTGGGCCATTAGCTTGCCGCGGTTGCTTACCAGCTATCAGATCTTCGCGGATACCAGGTTGGTCGGTCAGTTCGGCGGGATGCCACCACACGCCGAATACGTGGTCGGATTTGATCAGATCTTTGCACTTCCCGCCGACCTTCCCTCGCCGGGCCATCCCGTTACATTCGCGATCCGCGTGTGGCACTGGCCGCGGTTCTCTAAGGGGGTGAGCGGCGGCCCCACCTCCGCCACACGTGTGGGCGAAATCGATGCTCTCAGAACTCAACAGACTTATGACGCATGGGGCAGGTTCTGGTCCAGCAGTTCGGGCAATGTGCTGATGCTTATGAACCTCCTGGCCGCCTTTGCGGGGCTGTTCCTGTTCTGGATGCGCCCACAGGATCGTGAGTATCTCTGGTTCGGTATTTATGAGCTGCTGACCGGTCTCGACCATCTGATCCTCGACTATTACCGCTTTCATCCTACGCCCGAGTGGATTCTCGGGTCTCTGTCTTTAGCCCTCTCGGCCGCCAGCTGGTTTTTGTTTCTGCTATTCATCTTCACCATTCTTAATGGGCGCAAGAACTGGCTCTTCTGGAGCGCCGCAGCGACCGTAGTTGTGACGATTCTGACGCAACTGACATTCCGGATGGGGTGGATCGGCCTGGTCCAGTTCGATCTCATCTGGGCGCTTGCCCTGGTTCCTTACTTCTGCTGCATTCTTGTTCTCCTGTACCAGAAAGCAATCCGAGGCGTTGCAGACGCCCAGCTGATGCTGTTACCTGTCGGTGTGTGCTACGTCTGTTGGCTCGCCCGCATTCTACTGAGTGCCTTGGGCCAATCAGGCCATACCTGGGTCTATAGCGATCTCCACTGGTTCTTTGAAGTCTCCAGGCGACCCTTTCCATTTTCGGTGAATGACCTCGCTGACATGTTTATGCTGGTCGCGGTGGTCGCGGTGCTGCCCTTGCGTTTCGCCCGATCCCGCCGCGACGAAGAACGTCTTGCCAGAGAGATGGAGTCGGCGCGCACGGTGCAACAGGTCCTCATTCCCAATGAGATTCCACCCGTTCTTGGGTTTACAATCCACTGCGTGTATAGGCCGGCGGGCCAGGTTGGCGGAGACTTCTTTCAGGTCATCCCGATTGCATCCGGCGGTGCTTTAATCGCCGTGGGTGATGTAAGCGGGAAGGGCATGCCGGCCGCAATGACGGTTTCGCTTCTCGTCGGCACCTTTCGCACGCTAGCGCATTACACCCACAAACCATCCGAGATTCTCGGTTCTATGAATCGCCGCATGTTGTCGCGCAGCCAGGGTGGTTTCACCACCTGTGTCGTTCTGCGTATTGAACCACAAGGAACAGTGACCGTGGCGAATGCAGGTCATCTCGCTCCCTATCTGGCAGGACAAGAGATCGCGATCGAAAATGGCCTTCCCCTCGGCATCACCGCCGAGACCGAGTATCTCGAAGTCAGTGTTCCATTCCCGGTAGGTGCCCAGCTTACTCTGTACACCGATGGTGTGGTCGAGGCCCGTGAGCAGTCAGGCGAACTGTTCGGCTTCGATCGGGCCGCTTCCCTATCCACGCAGCCGGCGGAGGTGATCGCTCAAACCGCGCAGAGCTTCGGCCAGGACGACGACATCACCGTGCTCACCGTAACCTCGGAAGCGTCAGCACCAGCATCCCAGGCGCCCTCGGGATTAGCGTGGTCCGCCGCTCAGGTGCTGGAACGCCATGGAATTCAGTGAGATCCGCTGAATCCCGGAACGACCCCATGCCCCGCATCCGTGCTTCGAAGGCCGAAACTACCGCAATATGTGACAATCCACGCGCTAGCCGGTTGGGTTACAGTCGGTCTACCCTACCGGAGCGGGTATGTTGTGCGCGATAAGGCCAGGTTTCGGAGAACGGTGATTGGTGTACTCACCCTGCAGACCTGCTTGGTTTGGCAAGCGCTGGCTCTTGATCCGCAGGCCAGCAGCTATCTGCGCAGCGATTTCACCGTCGAAGAGGGCTTGCCCGACAACGAAGTGAATGCCATCACGCAAACCCGGAATGGATTCCTTTGGGTGGGGACGGACGGCGGACTAGCCAGGTTTGATGGAGAGCACTTCACCCAGATTCGCTTGCGCGCCGGAAAGTCCAAAGAACTTCCAATAAGCTTTTTATTGACGGCGCAGGACGGCGCACTCTGGGTGGGCACCGATTCCGGGCTTGCCTACATACCAAGCGCAGCCCTGGACCACTTCGATCGCTCGTTGGTGACCATGTATCACCCGGGCGTGGGCCCGAGCGACCGGATCGCATGCCTTCTCATCCGCAAAGGCATTTTGTGGGTGGGAACCTCCCGCGGGCTTTATCGGTTTGATCGCGGCCACTTCGTGACCGTAATCCCAGACGAGCCGATCAGCACGATGGACCAAGCCTCAGATGGCCACCTGCTCATCATCACCGGACACGGATTCGTGGAATGGGACGGTGCGCGCATCCTACGGTATCCCGAATATCCCAAGCAGCTTGGTGTGCAGAGCGATGGAATCTTTCAAGTGCACGAAGATCGCAACCGGGTTCGGTGGTTCTGCACCAGCTCGGGTGTTGCACGCCTGGTGAACGGTTCGTTCCAGAAACTCGCACCGTATGGCAATTTCGTGGGATCGGGCGCCTTTCGGATTTACGAAGACCCGCAGGGGAATTTGTGGACCAACAGAGAGTCAGGACTCTTTCGAGCGAGCGATAAGCGCGTGGAAGGTCTGGCGTTGGGCGTGCACGCGAGGTACATGTACTCGGATTGGAATGGCGACCTGTGGGTGGCGACCGGTAGCGAGGGACTTCTTCGCTTCAAAGACCGCACCTTCAAGATGTACACCCCGGCCGATGGACTACCCGCCTCCAATATCCAAATGGCCGTGTTGGCGGCGCACGACGGAACGCTTTGGGTGGGCAGCAACTGCGGGGGCCTTTCGCGTTTCGACGGCAAGCGCTTCAAGACCTATCGCGAGAAGGATGGGTTGGTGAATTCCTGTGTATGGAGCCTGGCGGAAGACACCAACCACGATCTTTGGATTGGCACCTGGGGTGGCGGGCTCTTCCGTTATCGCAACGGCCGCTTCACCCAGTATTCGACTCCGCAAGGGCTGCCCACTGATGTGGTGCTGAGCCTGGCGGCGGCGCAGGACGGATCGCTCTGGATTGCGACCACCAACGGCTTAAGCCACATGCAGAATGAGCATTTGCACAATTACGCCAGCGCTGACGGGCTCTCCAGCGACCGCATCATCACCGTGGTCCAGGATCGCGGTGGAGGCATCTGGGCGGCGACCGATGCGGGTATCGATCACCTCGTGGGTGACCACTTTGTGCCGGTTCGGGGAGCGCCGGAGGAGGGGGACATTCCCTACGGTCCACTCAAAGAAGACTCCTTCGGCAACCTCTACGCGTTTTCGTCGGTGAACGGCATCAGCCGCATCGAAGACAATCGGCTGGTTAACGTCAATGGCGCGCTGCAACCGTCAGGCATGGTCGAGTCCCACGATCATGACTTTTGGTTCAGTGGCAGAGATGGCATCTATCGGGTTGCCGCCGGTGACCTCAGACGCGCTGAATTGGATCATGATTCACCCCTCGCTTACACATCCTTCAGCCGGGCCGACGGCTTGAACTCCAGAGAGTGCACCACGGGCCAACCCAATATCGCCATCACTCCGGACGACAAGCTCTGGGTGGGAACACTCAAGGGGCTGGCGATGCTGGATCTGCGGCGCCAACTCAAGAGAAGCCACAAGCCCGCGATCTTTATGGAAGACATCGAAGTTGGCAAATCAAGAAGGAACCCTGGCCGCGAACTGGTACTGGAACCGGGAAAGGCCCACGTGGACCTACACTTTACAGCCGTGGATCTGGCGTCGCCTGAAAATGTGCGTATCCAATATCGGCTCGACGATGTGGACACGGCATGGTTCGATGCCGACTCGACCCGTACCGCAACCTATACCGACATTCCTGTTGGTGTTCATGCTTTTCATATCCGTGCCAGCAACGGCGACGGCGTCTGGGATCGCGAGGGCATCGTCTACAACGTCACCCAGCTACCATTTTTTTACCAAACCATGACGTTTCGCGTGGCGGCGTTGATAGCGGGGGCCTTTCTCCTGGTTGGTTTGTACCAGCTGCGGCTCCGCCAGGCTGCGGCGCGATTAAACGCGCGGCTGGAAGAGCGGCTGCTGGAACGGGAACGCATCGCCCGCGATCTGCATGACACCCTTCTGCAGGGCTTCCAGGGTCTTATCCTGACCTTTCATGACGCGATGATGATGATCCCCGAAGCTGAGCCCGCGCGCCAACGGATGGAAGCTTCGCTCGACCGCGCCGACGAGGTCATGGCAGAGGGGCGGGACCGGGTGGTCAACTTGCATACATCCTTCGACAATTCCGGCGACCTGGCGCAATCCTTGGCCCGTGCCGGCGATGAGATTGCAAATGGAAGCGAAGTGAAGATCCGTGTAACTTCGGAAGGCCAGATGCAATCGCTCAATCCTGTCGCTTGGGATGAAATTCTCTGTATCGGGCGGGAGGCAATGGTGAATGCGTTTCGGCATGCGAAGGGACACCGCATTGAAGTCGAAGTAGACTATGCATCCTGGGAATTGCGGCTGCGGATCCGCGATGACGGGCAGGGCATTGACCCGGAAATTCTGCGCGCCGGCCGGCCGGGACACATCGGTTTGGCCGCAATGCGCGAGCGCGCCGATAAAGTCGGCGGGCGGTTGGATATCAATAGCGCGCCAGGTGCGGGCACGGAAATTGAACTGATCGTGCCGGCAGCGAGAGCTTATCGTGACATCCTGTATGAAACGCCGTGGCGCCGGCTGTTGAATGCCGCTCTCGGCGGACACTGATCGCAGTCATTCACCATATAACCCCTCGAAAGGACTAGCCAAAGTTACCTCAAGATGAGCTAGCCAACCTGGTCGCAATGCCTCAGTATGTCATCAGCCGGAGGCTTCCCCATGGCGCCCGTTCACTTCCAGGCATCGCGCTCGAAGTCCGCGCGCACCTCTGCACGCCTGACCTCAGCCATGATGAAGCGTCTCCAAGCCTACGGTTCAATTGAGCCTGTTGAACCGGGAGCCCACCTCTTCCAGCAGGGAGAGAGGCTGGTTGATTTTTTCGTCGTCGTCGAGGGCGGACTGGAACTTTACGAACGAAAAGGACGAACCTCGTGCGAGGTGGCCTCCAACCTGGCCAGGCTGCAGTTCACCGGGGAACTGGACTTGTTGAACGACCGGCCAACCTTGCTCAACTGTCGCGCGGTCAGGAATACCCAGGTGCTGCGCATCCGTCGAGACTCCGTTCGCAAGTTGATGCGCACTGAACTGGATATCGCTGAGTTGATCCTTACCCAGTGGATCATTCGCCGTACCCGCCTGGTAAACGATCGCCAGGGAGGCATCATCGTTGTGGGGGACAGCCATGCGGCTGAGACCATGCGCGTCCAGCGGTTCCTGATTGGCAATGGCCATCCGCATCAGTTGATCGACTCCAATCTAAATCTGGAAGCAGAAGTTCTGCTGCGGGCTTTGGACGTGGAGTCAGACCAGTTGCCGGTGGTATTTTTCTCTGACGGCACGACCCTCCGTAAGCCTGCAAACACCGTGCTGGCCAACAAGCTGGGGTTCGATCAGGACTTGGGTGAGCATACGGATTATGACCTTGCGGTGGTGGGTGCTGGCCCTGCTGGACTGGCCGCAGCCGTGTACGGCGCTTCGGAGGGACTCACCACTCTGGTGATCGAGGGAACGGCTCCGGGAGGGCAGGCGGGCACAAGTTCGAAGATCGAGAATTATCTCGGTTTTCCTACCGGAGTATCCGGTCACGAGTTGGCGCAAAACGCCACCGTGCAGGCGCAGAAGTTTGGCGCGCGCTTCGCCATCTCGCGCGATGTTGTCGATATTCAGCCGGCCGATGGCCGGTACTCTCTTGCGCTCGAGGGCGGCAAGACGATCTTTGCCCGCGCGATCGTTGTCGCTACCGGCGCTCGATACCGGCACCTCGACGTGCCCAATTACCGGAAGTTCGAATACCAGGGTGTGCATTATGCCGCCACCGCCATGGAAGCAGCCAGATGCGTGGGAAAAGAAGTTGTTGTGGTGGGGGGCGGTAACTCCGCCGGCCAGGCTGCGCTGTTTCTTGCCCTATCGGCGAGCCATGTTCACCTGCTCATTCGCGGCCCAGGTCTCAAAGCTACGATGTCCGCCTATCTGATTCAAAGGATTGCTTCCTCCAATCGCATCACTCTTCATGCCAACAGCGAGGTCGTTTCGCTCGAAGGAGACACGCATCTGCGCAGCGTAACCTGGTGCAACCGCCAGACCCATAAAGCCCGAAGCTGCCAGACCGGTAACATGTTCGTGATGATCGGAGCCCTGCCCAACACCGAATGGCTTCACGGCAGGCTCGAGCTGGACCTGAACGGTTTTGTCGTAACTACCTCGAGCGACGGCGACGGCTGTGTCTTTCAGACCAGTCTTCCCGGCATCTATGCGGTTGGCGATGTGCGGGCCGGTTCTGTGAAACGCGTCGCCAATGCCGTGGGAGAAGGCTCTGTCGTGGTGTCGTACGTTCATCGTTATATTGCGGCACAGAAGACAGAGGAGCTCGAAGCGCAAGCGATCATCGCGTAATGAATTGTAGGACTCTCGGATCTGTCAGCAGGCTGGGCCGTGCTCGACCCCGATCAGCCTTCGATGAAGCCTCGTTTTACAGCGATCATCACCGCATGAGTCCGGTCGTTTGCGTTTAGTTTGGAAAGAATACTGCGCATGTGCCCCTTGACGGTATCTTCAGAGATGCTGAGTCGGTCGGCGACAATCTTGTTGGAGCAGCCTTCTCCGACCATGCGCAGCACCTCAATTTCGCGGCCCGACAAGGCGTCTGAAGACAGGTGACTGGCCATTTCGGAAGCGATCTCGGCCGGTATGCGGCTCTTGCCGGAATGAACGGTGCGAATCGTTTCTACCAGCTCTTTGCGCAGCATGCTCTTGAGCAGATAACCCTTGGCGCCGGCCTTGAGAGCGCGCGTTGCTTGTACATCACCGGCATAGGTGGTGAGCACCACGCACCGTGCGGCCGGCCACTTTTCAAGAATTGCAATAATAGTATCGATCCCATTCATACCCGGCATCTGCAGGTCGATCAGGGCTATATCGGGCCTGAACCTCGCAAACGCTTCCACCGCCTGATAACCATCCGAAGCTTCGCCGACCAATTCCATGTCAGGCTGCCGCTGCAGGACGTTGGCAATGCCTTCGAGTATCAAGGGATGATCATCTACGGTTAGAATGCGAATTCGATTTGCTGCGACCGTTGTTGTGCTCATGGTGTCTTACTCCCCTCCAACTAAGCTCGCGGACGCCCGATCACCAACCTGCGCCTTCCATAGAGTCTTGCATCCACCGAATAGGCGCCCGCCCCTAGCAAGCCGATGGCAACCAGTGTAGCGATCATGAGGGCATTTAGCCCAGGTTGGCGGCAAACCCAGAATGTGCACAGAGAGACCAGCACTCCCGACGCCGCTGCTAAGGGCGTGTACCAACCTACCACGATCAGGACTGCGGCTATCCTCGAAAGCGCCAACAGTACTTCCGCCTCCGGTCCGGGACAAAATCGTGCGCTCGATACCAGCGCTGCAGCCACCGTCAGCCGCAGAATCACCAGCGCCACGCCCGCGCCTCGATTGGGAAAAGCCCCGAAAAGCCGTTGCATACTCCACTCCACAACAAATGGTACGTGCATCGATAAAGAAGTAAGAACTGCTTTAGGACTGCTGCGCAACAGTCCTTTCGTGTAGTCGGTGCGAGGTTGAGCCATCTGCTCAGCAGGATCGCGATAGGGACTCCTCCGTCGCTCGGAACTCCTTCAACCCAGAACCTTGGCGAGTGAAGTAGAAACCAAGGCCGACAAGGTACGTTTGGTGGGTGCTGGGTGGCCCAGGTCCCGCCTCTGAGACCCGGGGCCGTTGCAGATGCCCTCCTACCCCCTTGGCTTGATGACGTGTGAAAGAGCAATCGAAGACAACGAGGGTTTTGAAAATGCTACTGCAGGCAACGCGGCCAGCGGATCAACCTTTTGCAGGCAATGATTGATCGAGAAAAGTACTTAGTCTATCCAATGAAGCGAGAAACGCTTGGGCGTCCTCTGCACCGTGAGAGTGGAGCTTGAAGAACACATCCGTGAGTGTCATAAACCAAGCCCCCTCTGACCGGCTCGTGATTGCTTCGCAAAACTCCCGATAATCTTTCAATTCGCCACTCGCGTTCTTCATTGAAACCCCTGTGGAGTCTTGGGTCACACTGTAGAACTCGAGTTGGCTGAACTTGGCACGCACATCGTTAATCCTAGTAATCAATTCGTGATCGTCTCTCCCCAATCGGATATACGGGCTCTTCAATCGGATGCGTGTGGCGTAATAGAGATAGCATGCCGCGTAATAGAGGGTAGAGGTGGCTTCACAGCCCATTCCGCCACTATGCATCGCGAAGTCTCTTCTTCTCATCTCCTCTGTCTGTTGGGCATTGGGGTCAACTATATAGTCCTTACATCGGCTAAACCAAAACCGGAGGTTGTAATTCTCCTTAAGGTTAGCCTGCGGGATATCTTTCTCGTCGCTGACACGTTTATAGACACGCTCGAAACAATCGCGAAGATCCTTCGAAGCAACGCGCAGCGGGTCCAGGTAATTACGCCGTGTCTCTGCTCTGCTCTTCCGCGATTCCGCTGTTCTATCCAAATAGCTCTTATAGGCGGAAGCAATCAACGTAGAAACAATGCCAGAGAGTGCACCCACTACGACGAGCAAACCCTTAGTTGAGAAACTGTCACCCATTGGCGGTCTCCTGACGCATCTTAACTGCCTGGGCAGGTCGCCCACGTGTCGCCCTGAGTGTAATCCCGTCAAATCTGAATTGTGAAAGAACAACGGGGGTGCTCATCTCGCTGGCGTGCTCCAAAACCAGGTGACAAAAACCAGGTGGTTTTCTGATCATCCCGGTCTTGTCTGTATTAATGGCGGAAGTCCTACACGCCTTACCAGATCCTGGAAGCGTGAGTCCGAGCGCAGCGGGTCAAGGCAGGGATCTATTTTGAGATAGGTGAGTCCCTTGTCGCGCGCGGCGAAGGATTTCTCCAGCCATGCGAAAGCTTCGTCCTTTTCCCCCAGCCCGGCATAGACCAACGCGATTTCGTATCTTCCGACGCCTGTGTTTTGCACGTGCCTCTGCAGTTCGGAAATCATCTCGCGCGCTTCCGCCTCTCGTCGCATGCGAGCGTAAGCGTTACCCATATGGCCCAGGGCGTGGGGTTGATCGCCCAGCTTCTGAAATTGCTGAATGGCCTCCTCGTACATACCTTTTTCCACATAAATGACGGCCAGGGCATAGATGAGTTCAGTGGGTTCATGCTGCAGCGCCGACGCACGTTGCATTTGCGACAGGGCCTGATCGTATTGGCGGGCATAGTAGTAAACGAACGCAGAGTTTTGGAAGGCGCGACTGGAAACGGGGTCCAGTTGCAACGCCAGTTGCAACTCGGAGATGGCTTCGGGGAGGCGGCCCATATGTTCCAGATAACTGGAATAGGCCCAACGCACGGTGGCTGAGTTTGGATTGAGCTCGAGGGCTCGTTTGAACTCCGTTCCTTCGGTCGCCCAGTCCCAGTCGAGATACATCGCGGCATACGCCAGCGCGACATGGCCGTCGGGAAGAGCTTCATCGAGTGCGATCGCTTTGATGGCCGCGGCCTTCCCTTTGGAAAACGCCTCGGAGTAAGGCATCCAGCCCGCTTGCCCCATCCATTCATAATTGTTGGCCAGTGCAGCATACGCCTGGGCGTAGTTGGGATCTTTGTCGATTGCTTTTTGGAAATTGCCGATCGCGCTCCTCGGGTTCCCTGTATCTGACGCCTGCGTGCCCTGGAAATAAAGCTCCTGAGCTTGCGGGTCGACGATGCGGGGACGGGTAAGACGGGCCCGCTCCTCGGGCGTCACCGCAATCCTGATCTGGTCGGCGATCGTCCGCGCCACCTCGTCCTGCAAGGTGAGAATGTCGTTCAGATTGCGCACGTAGCTGCGCGCCCAGAGGTGATGGTCGGTCCTGGCGTCGATCAACTGAGCTGTGATCCGCACCTGATTGCCCTGGCGCAGCACGGAACCTTCGACCACGGTATCCACCCCCAACTCGCGCGCGATTTGGGGCAGGGCTTTCGTCGTGCCCTTATAAGTCATCGTGGAAGTACGAGAGATGACGCGTGAGGCAGAAACCTGGCCCAGGTCGGCCGTGAGTTCTTCTGTCATGCTGTCCGCAAAGTAATCCTGGCCTGGATCGCCGGAGAGATTCTGCAGAGGCAGGACTGCGATGGCGTGGTGTTCGGCCGGGGAACCCCTGGGCCAGACTTTGAAGCCGATGTAACCGATCGCCGCAATGGTGGCCAGCCCGGCCAGCGTTCCAACCAGCACCCGCCGCTGGTGAAATGTCACCGCGGGAGCGGGAATTGCGGATGGTTCCGTCGGAGCCGGCGGATCATCCCCTGAGGGTGGCCTGGAGTGTGGCCCAGAGTGTGAATCTGTCAAAGATTTCGGGGGGGATTGCCAATGGAATTTTGGGACATACGACCCAGACGGCAGCTCAATGCGGACCAGCGGAGGCTTGGTCGTTTCGTGGTAGTACTGGGCCAGTTTTCTCCGGACTTCGGTGGCCTTGACCCGGACCACCGCATCGTTGGCAGTGTCGTAGTCGATCTTGCGTCCGAACATTTCGGCGCCGAGCATACGCTCGCGCAGGTTATCCAGCCGCCCCGCCAGCGCGTGTTCCACGATCAACTGGAGAAAGTCCTGAGCTCGTTTACTGCCCGCGAACGCCTTGCTCGCGAAGACATCCTTGAGATGATCGCGAACCAAACCGAGCCGCTCCGGACTGAACTCCTCCCGATTCGAGACTGGATAGGTGGCCGGCATGCCGCAAACCCTTTATGTGAGTGACTGTAACACAGCAAACCTGGCTCCCGAGCAAACAAACGGTCTCCTTGGCAGGTGGCGTAACTGCATAGAAACAAATGCTCTCCACGCGAAAGCGGCGAACACGCTGTAACAAACATTCGATTTATGGCGGAAAGCCTACGCGCCTTACCAAATCCTGGAAGCGTGAGTCCGACCGCAGCGGGTCAAGGCAGGGATCTATCTTGAGACAGGTGAGTCCCTTGTCGCGCGCGGCGAAGGCTTTCTCCAACCATGCGAAAGCCTCATCCTTCTCCCCTAGCCCGGCATAGACCAACGCGATTTCGTATATTCCCACACCTGTGTTTTGCACGTGCTTCTGCAGTTCGGAAATCATCGCGCGCGCTTCCGCCTCTCGTCCCATGCGAGCGTAAGCGTTCCCCATATGGCCCAGGGCGTGGGGTTGATCGCCCAGCTTCTGAAATTGCTGAATGGCCTCCTCGTACTTACCTTTCTCTACATAGATGATGGCCAGGGCAAAGGTGAGTAGACCGGGTTCATGCTGCAAAGCCGCCGCCCGTTGCATTTGTAACAGGGCCGGGTCATATTGGCGGGCATAGTAGTAAACGAACGCAGAGTTTTGGAAGGCGCGACTGGAAACGGGATCGAGTTGCAACGCCAGTTGCATCTCGGAGATGGCTTCTTGCAGGCGGCCCATCCGTTCCAGATGACCGGCGTTGGCCCAATGCGCGGGGGCTGAGTTTGGATTAAGCTCGAGGGCCCGTTTGATCTCCTTTCCCTCGGTCGCCCAGTCCCAGTCGAGATTCAGCGCGGCATACGCCAGCTGGAGATGGCCCTCGGGAAGAGCTTCATCGAGCGCGATGGCTTTGGTGGCCGCAGCCTTCTCTTTGTGAAACGCCTGGGAGTAAGGCATCCAGCCCGCTTGCCCCATCCACCCATAACTATCGGCCAGTGCACCATACGCCTGGGCGTAGCTGGGATCTTTGTCGATTGCTTTTTGAAAATAGTCGATTCCGCTCCTCGGGTTCCCTGTATCTAACGCTTGCTCACCCTGCAAATAAAGCTCCTGGGCTTCCGGGTCGACGATGCGGGGGCGGGCAAGACGGGCCCGTTCTTCGGGCGTCACCGCAATCCTGATCTGGTCGGCGATGGTCCGCGCCACCTCGCCCTGCAAGGTGAGAACGTCGTTCAGGTCGCGGACGTAGCTGCGTGCCCAGAGGTGATGATCGGTCCTCGCGTCGATCAACTGGGCGGTGATTCGCACCTGATTGCCTTGGCGCAGCACGGAACCTTCGACCACGGTATCCACCCCCAACTCGCGGGCGATTTGGGGCAGGGTTTTCGTCGTGCCCTTATAAGTCATGGTGGAAGTACGAGAGATGACGCGCGACCCAGAGACCTGGCCCAGGTCGGCAATGAGTTCTTCTGTCATGCTGTCCGCGAAGTAATCCTGGCGTGGATCGCCGGAGAGATTCTGCAGCGGCAGGACGGCGATGGCGTAATGTTCGGCCGGGGATCCCCTGGGCCAGACTTTGAAGCCGATGTAACCGATCACAGCTATGAGGGTCAGCCCGGCCAGCGTGCCGGCCAGCACCCGCCGCCGGCGAAATGTCACCGCGGGGGCGGCAATTGCGGACGGTTCCGTGGTTGCCGTCGGATCATCCCCGAAGTGTGGCCCGGAGTGTGGACCTGTCAAAGATTCCGAGGGGGAGGGGGATTCCCAATGGAATTTCGGGACATACGACCCGGAAGGCAGCTCGATGCGGACCAGCGGAGGCTTGGTCGATTCGTAGTAGTACTGGGCCAGTTTTCTGCGGACTTCAGTGGCCTTGACCCGGACCACTGCATCGTTGGCAGTGTCGTAGTCGATCTTGCGTCCGAACATTTCGGCGCCCAGCATGCGCTCGCGCAGGTTATCCAGGCGGCCCGCCAACGCGTGTTCCACGATCAACTGGAGAAAGTCCTGGGCTCGTTTACTGCCCGCGAACGCTTTGCTCGCAAACACATCCTTGAGATGATCGCGAACCAAACCGAGCCGTTCCGGACTGAACTCCTCCGGATTCGAGACTGGATAGGTTGCCGGCATACCGCAAACCCTTTGTGTGCATGACTCTAACACAGGCATACGTGGCTCTGGAGCCAACAAACGGTCTCCTTGGCAGGTGGCGTAACTGCATAGAAACAAATGTTGTCCCAGCGAAAGTGGAGAACACGCTGTTACAGACATTCCGAGCCTGCAGATCCCCTGTTTTTATCTGGGAGAGGATTGCATGCAGACCAACGAGCAACCCGCCCGCGAAGCCGAAAACCTACGGTTCTTCCAGGAATTCTTTGAATCTTCGAAAGTGCTGCACAAGGAGCTGGCGTACCTGCGCAATGCGGCTACATCGAAGCTCACCATCCTGATTACCGGCGAGATAGGGACGGGTAAGGAGTTGGTCGCCGGCGCCGTTCACCAGTTGTCTCCCCGTTCCCCCCGGGCGTTCGTCCGCATCAACTGTGCGGCGATCCAGCCTCAGCTCGTTGCTTCCGAGCTTTTCGGTCAACGCAAAGGTAGACAGTCCCCCCAGGCGCAACCACGCCTCGACTGGCTCCCGTTGGCCGAAGGGGGAACGATCTTTTTTGAAGGCGTCGACGATCTCGCCGCCGAGGCCCAGCTGGGACTTCTGAGAGTTCTGCGAGACCTGGAGTCTATGTACCCCGACCGAAACCGCTCCCCGCGGCTGATTGCCACTACGCGTCGCGCTTTGCAGGCTGCCACCGACGCGGGAACCTTTCTCCGCGGCCTGTTTTACCGGCTCAACGAATTTGCCATTACCCTTCCTCCCCTGCGAGAACGAAAAGAAGATATACCGGCGCTGGCTCGCCATTTCCTGGCCGAGTACTTTCGTACCCGCCGCACGGTACGGCCAAAGAGCCAGCGGCCAGTCCTCACCGAGCGGGCCATGAATCTGCTCCAGTCTTATCCGTGGCCTGGCAACATGCGCGAACTCCAAAGCGTTATGGAGCGGTTCGCCGTACTCTCTGAAGCGAGCATCCTCTCCGTCGACGCCAAGTGGATTTCCTGGGAATCCGTCCAGGCCCGAACCTCGCCCGAGTCAGCCTCCGGGATGCCGCTGCCTAACGAGACGGAACTGCTGGAAGCTGCGCTGATGGAAATGCTGACTGAGCTTCCGGGTTGGGAACGGCCGATTCCCCTGGAATGAGCCAATGAGCAGGCGTGTCCTCCCTATGTTTCCCGTAGCACCTGGTTACAAGGAGACTCTCTTCGATGAAATTGTTCCGATCTTTGCGGCAGCGAAGCAAGGCCCGTCGACTCGGCGATGCCCAAGGGGGATGGATGGAGGCCCACTGGGCGCCGGCTGCGAGTGAAGCCGGTAACCACCGCTTCGTTGCCCTTCAGCCGATCTTCGATCGTAGGAGAAAGGTCTTCGCCTACGAAGCCCTGTCCCGTAGCAAGTGGGAAAACCGCTTTGCCGGTGACCCGGATACAGCCACCCAGACCATGATCGACGACTGGCTGCTCCATGGACTCGACGAGCTCACCGGTGGCTCGCGCACCTTTATCAATTGCACTTTCCAGGCGCTTACCGGGGGGTCGTTTACGCTGCTTCCCACGCGCGCCGTGCTGGAGCTGCTGGAAACCGTCGAGCCCAGCATGGAGGTAGTGTCCGCCTGCCGCAAAATGAAGACGCTGGGCTACCAGATCGCGCTCGATGACTTTCAGCTTTCAAAAAAGATGGATCTCCTGCTCGCGCTTGCGGACTACGTCAAAGTCGATTTCCGCGTCACTGAGAGCGACGAGCGCAGAGCGATTGTGCGCCGGGTGAAGGGCCTCGCCACCATCCCCATCGCGGAGAAGATCGAGACTGCGGAGGAATTTGACGCCGCGGTGGCGGAAGGGTTTCGGCTGTTTCAGGGATATTCTCTGGCCGTCCCTGTTCTCTTTTCCAGAAGACGAATGCCCCCTCTTGATGCAAACCATTTGCGCAAGACGAGCGTGCCGGCGTTTGGATAGCGGAAAGAACCCAGGGTCAGAAGCGAGAACTGGGTCACCCTGCCGTCGTCTTCCTACCCGCCGGCTCGGAAGCCCAATTACGCCGGCGACACAATCAGTGTTTGACGCAGCACGCGGGATCGGTGGTGATACAGAGATGTTTGTTGTAGACGTAACCGACCGCCTGTACCGGATCGAGAGACGAAAGGATCGCGTGATCATTTTTTTCCTGACGAACCGCATGGACAATCTGATTCCGATTTTCCTGGCGCTGAGTTTTTGTTACGGCCTCATTTGGACTGCTATACACCTGGGCGGGGGCGGCGGTGCGATCTCAGCTCTTGTCGGCGGTTCGATTTCTCTGGTGGCGCTTGCTTGCACTATCAAGGCGGAGCACCTCGCTCCGTTCGTTGTAACCATCGAGCCCGGCGTGGTTTCTTTCCAGAGGACCTTTCAAGGAGTTCCTGTCAGCAGTAAGAAAATCTATCCGCGGTCGGCCGTCACCGATCTTGGCGTGTATGTAGGCGAGAACCGAAGCATGGCCCGCGCTTTGAAATGGGGCAGACTTTGTCTCTGGGCCGAGGGCAAACCAATTCTACTCGAGAGCTGGTTTCCTATTTCAGAAGGACTCTCGCTCGCAAACGACTTGCGTAAGATCGGGGTCGAGTTTCCGCGGACATATGGCCTCTACGATGAGAACCGCGCTGCCTTGATAAGGGATGATAAATACCTCTCCTTTTAGCACCTGCTCTAGCTTCCCTTTACATCCGGGATAGACGAACAGTAGCGGTTGGATCAAATGCAATCGAATTACTAGACCGAGTCGGAATGAAAGAGGTGAACATGCTGGAGCCGATGCACATTTTTGACGAAAGAGCCGCAACCAATATCTTGGCTGAAGAGATGCGTAGTCTATACCTGTTCTCGTTCCTGCTAACCGCGGACACTGAGATAGCTGAGCAATGCTATCTGCGCGGGCTGGGAGAATGGGTGGAGGGAATCAGCGTTTTCATGGATTGGATGCATTCCTGGGCGCGCCGCACGATTCTCAAGCATGCAGTACGCATGATGATGCCTGCGCCAGAGAAGACGAATAACTGGTCGTTGACCAGTCTCAAAAGGCCGACAACATTAGAAAAGAACAGCTTCTTTGCCGCGATTGTCGCACTCAGTGCTTTCGAGCGTTTTGTGTTCGTCATGTCAGTCCTCGAAAAGCAGCCGGACGAAGATTGTTCGATGCTTCTCGGGTGCTCGAGGCGGGATGTCATGATTGCCCGCGAGTTGGCATTCCAGCGCCTTGCAAACACTGGCTATGGCCATGATCAATCCCCTTGGGCTGCCCAATCTCTTGCACCATATGAATAATTCGAAGTTTCGGGGACAACGACTTTCCTCCAACGCCAAACGTCCGTGCCGATTGATAAGCAGCACCCAATCATCGGCAATCATCGGCAAAGGAAGGAGTAATAAGCAGTGAAAAGCACTAGTCACGATCAGACGCACAGCTCATACCCGGGGCGCTTGAGGGCGAACGGGCATGAGGAGCCACGGTTTACGCATCATTTTCGAAAGCCGATACTGAATCGCCCCCTTTCTCCACGCGAAAGACAAGTTGCAAAACTTGTCGCTCATGGAATGACTAACAAAGAAATAGCGCAGATGATGGGGGGGATTAGCGAGCAAAGTGTCAAGAACTGTGTGGCCCGCATCATGATGAAAACGGGAGCACCGAATAGAGTGCGCATCGTTATTTGGGCATTAAAGAATGATTTGATTAAGGTAGAAAATCTATGAGTGATCGACTGGGGAGATAAGGGGACGCGATACTTATCAAGGCGGTTTTCCCAGGTCGTGCAAGTCCCTTTATGTCCGTCCAAGGGTCAGTCGCCGCTACCACCTCGTACAGACAACCCAGTTTTCTGTGATTACCCAATTGTGTCTTAAATATTTTGGTTATTTGGGTTGCGCGGAGAAAGCATGTCGGCCAACGTGGAGATAGGTTTATGAAATCTCCCGTAAGCTTATTTTTTCTGATCCTCAATGTGCTCCTCACCATAAGTTCACCGGGAGCGGCAGCTCAGAGCTTTTCGCGAACAGTAGAGGAAGTGACGCATCGTCCGCCGTTTGAACACTCTTTCTTCGGCATAGAGGTCTATTCTCTTGATACCCACAAAGTGGTCTTCTCTTTCAACGGGGATAAGTTCTTTACCCCCGGCTCCACGGCCAAACTGTTGACGGAAGGGACGGCACTACAGGTGCTAGGCCCCGACTATCGCTTCCACACGCGCATCTACCGTACAGGCGAAATTTCAGGTGGAACGCTTAAAGGCGATCTAATACTCGTAGCAAGTGGCGATCCTAACCTTTCTGATCGTGTACAGACCAATGATACGCTGGCGTTCACGGATGAGGACCATTCCTATAGCGGTCACGACGCACAACTCGTCCCCGGCGACCCGGCCCTGGTAATGAGGCAGTTCGCTGCCCAGATCAGATCGGCGGGAATTCGAAAAGTGCGGGGGAGGGTCCTTGTTGATGTAAGCCTATTTCCGGAAGGCGATCGTGAACTGGGCTCAGGAGCAGTTATCTCACCAATCTCTGTGAACGATAACTTGATTGACATTATATTCACGTCCGACCCGACTCCGGGAGCTCCCACAAAGATGACCTATTCTCCCAAGGTTCCGTATATCCGGTTTGTCAATAAAGTCGTCACTGGAGCCGATGGGTCGCTCCGAGCTGATATCGACGCTCATACTGACAGCGATACCGCGGAGGTACAGACGGTGACACTGACGGGCACGTTACCGGGGGCAGAGAGCCCATACATTTTCAGTTATGCGGTTTCGAGCCCTTCGAGATTTGCAGCAGCTCTCCTGCTACAGTCGCTGGACGACACGGGGATTGAGGTCGACTACCACGGGAGGCAAACGGCGACTGTCACTTCGGGGCAGAAGCGCCTCTATATCCCCGTAAATTTGGTAGCCGAGCATGTTTCCGCCCCGTTAGCGCAGGAAGTAACTTTGACGCTCAAGGTGAGTCAAAACCTGCATGCAAGTATGGCGCCTTATATTCTTGGCGCTCTGGCGAGTGCGGCTCCAGGAGACGCGGAGTCAGCCGGCTTTACAGTGGAACATGACCTTCTGAGCAAAGCCGGACTCGATCTAGGCGCAGCGTCTCAAGCAGACGGAGCCGGTGGCGCGGCGTACTTCACACCTTGCTTCATGACGAGCTATCTGGCCTACATGTCGCAACAAAAGGACTTCGCGATTTTTAAAGCAGCGCTGCCCGTTCTTGGACGCGATGGAACACTGGTTAACATCCTACGCGACTCGCCGGCCGCTGGGTACGTTTTCGCCAAGACGGGAACTCTTGTAGATGCCGACCTGCTAAACAAGAGATTTCTGGTGCTCGGGAAGGGATTGGCGGGCTACACGACATCGCCCGCAGGTGAGCAACTAGCGTTCGCCCTGTACCTAAACTACGCTCCAGTGCCAGAGGAAGCAGATCAGGCGAATCTGATCGCAGGAACTGCTTTGGGTGAAATCGCGGCCGCGGCGCACCTGCTGCCGATCGATCGCCCCACTCTTACAGCAAGCAAGTGAAAGGTGACGCTGGCCCCCTTCGAACTTACTGATGGAGCGTCAAAAACACGGTTTGGACGGAGTTGTTTTTGGTTTGCTGACGAACCGAGGCGATGATCAAGAGCATCAGCTTAGTGAAAATAAACATTCGCATCAAAGGTCGCCCTTTCTGGATCCTAAGATAAACAAGACGACCGCTTGTACCTGTGGTAAGTGGATCCGAGGCAACTGGTACGACGGCTGCGGGAACAGCGAGCGCCGGGCCAGGGGGCTGCCCATTGCCAGAAAGATGCGGGATGGTGAACGATCGAACCGGGGTCTCGTCGTCTTCAAGTGTGACTCGTTTTGCAATCGCAACAAAACGATATCCCCGTTTAGGCAGACGTTCAATAAATTTCGGGTTTAGTGGATCGTCCTGGAAGGCTTCACGTAAGCGACTAATACAATTGTTGATAACCTTTTCATGCTCAACTACTGGCCCATTCGGCCATAATAATTCCCTGATGCTTTCCCTGGTCACCAGCTTGCCGTGGTTTGCGAGAAGCAAAGTGAGCACCTGAGCAGTTTGTTCATTAAGCCGGAGCTTTACGCCGCTCTTGGTCAACTCACCCGACGCCGGGGTGAACTTGAAATTCTCGAACTCAAATCTCAATATTGTTCGCCCCCATTCAGATCGTCCCGATCCATTATATCCCGTGACCGACGTCAACTCTACTCTTTCTGGCGAACGACAACTATTTTTCCCTATCAACTAGTTCATCGCAGCCCGGGTTGGTTGGTGCGAAGCAATCGTGGGTTCTGTTTGTTTGCTGGCCTGCAATAGTGCAGCAACGATTTTGTTTTCCTCTCGCTGCGGATCCTGGAACCAGGCAGTAGACCACACGCGACATAGGCTCCATCCCATGCTCCTAAGCGCCTCTTCCCGAAGGCGGTCGCGGTCTCTGCACGACCGAGCTCCGCTGTAGGAAGGTCCGTCACACATGATCCCCAGAACATAGCGATCTGGTACTTTTTGATCTACCACAGCGAAATCCAGGAAAAAGCCCGACAAACCGACATTTCTCTGCACGGTGTAGCCAAGTCTCTCGATTCTCTCAGCCAGCTGGGTTTCGAAGGATGCACTGGGCCCTGGGTCAGCCTTTATCGGCCGGCTGATCCTTCCGTACTCGGCATACTGGAGGAACTTTTTGAAGGCGATGATACCGGATGGCGAGTTGTCGGAAATGACCACGTCGGCCGGCTTTAAAGTCGTAAACACCTCACAACGCTGTCGCGCCCTGGTGAACAAAACGTTCAACCGACGCTCACCACCCTCACGGACGACCGGTCCTAAAGCCTGGGATACCGAACTGCCGCCGGGGACCCCGTAGCCAACGCTGATAAAAATTACATCGCGTTCATCTCCCTGCACATTTTCCAGGCTCTTCACGAAGAAGGGTTCGTGGTGGTCTGCGATGAAAAAATCTTCACAGGCAGGATTCTCATTTCTGAGAACTTCGAGATGTTCAAGAATGCGATCTCTCTGACGGGCGTTGAGCGTCGCCACGCCAAGCGTCTGTTTAGGGGACTGGGGGGCCTTGATTTGATCCGCGGCGTGGTTCATGACCGCTCTTGCGATCTCTTCCGCCTCGATCTCTTTCGCAGCCTCTATGGAAGCCCCGTCTGGAAACGATGACACCGACAAGTATCGGGAAACCAAGCCGACACCAATTCTGCGTCTATCGGGGCTCGGAAAAAGGATCAATTGATTCTCGTAAAACAATTGGTTGGACAGGGCTATCAGCGACTCATGCCTGCTTCGATAATGCCACTTGAGGATCTGTTGTTGAGCGCCCCGAGAACTAAATAGACCCAAGATACTCTCGACATCGGAAAGGAGAGGCCCCTCTCCGTCCCTATCTTGCGTGGAAGCACTATGGAAGAATTGCGTCGGTGGAAGTTGCCGGTTATCACCAACGACCACGGTCTGGCGGCCTCTCGCAATCGAACCGAGGGCCTCAGCCGGACGCATTTGGCTAGCTTCGTCGAAAATCACAATATCGAAGTGGATAGACGCCGGCGGTAAGAAGCTGGCGACCGAGTTGGGACTCATCATGAAGACAGGCTTGACGACCTGAATGGCGGCAGCGGCCTTGGTAATTAACTTTCGGAGCGGCGGCTGTGTGTTCTGTAGTTCCGAGGTTGTCACAAGATAATCAAACATGGACTTGTGAATAGCAGCTTTGCGGATTCTGTCGATGTGCGTAGCGGCGATGGCCGATCGCGACCACTGCAAGGAGAGGACGTCAAGACGCCTAAACTCGTCAACACAACCAGAGTGTTGATCGGCGTTGAATGAGGACAGTACTGGATTCGTTTTGAATATCTCCTCAAGAACTGCGGATAGGCGAGTATATTCAAACAAATCGAGCAGATGGAGCGATGCGCCTTCCCATCCATCCGCGATCCTCACGAGTTCTACCCCCAGATTTTCTAAATGCTCGGAGCGGGTCTGAAGGTAACGAGTCAACGGGCCTAAATCCTGAATACGCAAAGCCAACGCGCGATAAGTATCCTGCAGCATCGGTAAATCGCCTGACGCTTCACGAATTACGGCCAAGTCTTCCGCCTCATTCCGGATTCCGAGCAGTGACCTCGCCAGGTCGCGGGCTTTGAGGTATTCGGCTTCGTGATGTTGAATCGCTACCACTAACTCCCAAAGAGCGCGCTGATCTAAGTTTTTGCTGGAGAATGAGAAGAGCCACGAAGGCATGGCGCCATTTGGTTCTTTGCTTCTTATGTCTTCTATCAACCTGACCTGCAATTGCAACGAAGCCCAGTCGGAAGAGCGGCCTCTCCAATGAAGTCCAAAGATTCTACTCATGAGAGGCCCCCGCGCCTCGATTTCATTGTCTAATTTTTGTGACCGCTCGATTACGTCAAAGATCGCGAGCAGGCCGGGGACTTCCCGGGGAGGTGGCCCAACCACCATGGACTCAATGAACTGCTTGAACTCCGCAAGGTGCCCAGAACCTAGTCTCAACCTTTGGCTTCTCAGCTGCGTGGCGATCAGATTAATCCTCGAGAGGTCAACGGCCCAAGCCTCGGCAACCAGCTTTCCCTGCCAGGTCTTTGTGAGCTCAGCCAACTCCCTACCATAGGCCAAGGTAGCGTGAATTTGATTGCTTTGAAGGCTCCAGCTTTCTGAGCCTAAATTGATGCCGTTAAGTGGAGGAGCGGCAGAGAGCGCTAAGCCGATTTCTTTAAGCCTGGACACCTCGTCCCATGTTGCTGCCTCAGGGCCGCCCAAAGCCGAAGACAATGCGGTCGCACTCTTGCGCAGCTCGTTAATGGCCTGTTCTGAAGATGCAAACACCTGACGGAGCCTTTCCCGCACTACTGACGACATGCTTGTGACAGGAACACCCCAATATGGACTCTTGGCCGGCACTCCGGACGTAGCCAGAGCAGCCTGTAGACTAGAGATAGATTGTCTTTTAGCCTGCAACTGTTCCAGTGTCCAGGTGGCCGCATCAGGCAGCTCGAACTCCGGTGTTGGCATCGACTCAAAAAGCGCGGCCAGCCTGGATAAGGAGCCGTAAATCTGGTACGCCGATTCGCCGGAGCCGGCACTGCGTCCGTTGACCGCGGCGCAGTATTCGTTCAGCCGTTGCTGCGTTGCTCTAAGAGCAACCTCTTGTGAAACAGCAGTTTTGCTTTCGACCGATCTCATATCGAGGGTTCTACGAATCTGGTCGAAGACGCTCTTCCGTGGTGTTCGATTGCTGTGAACCTCAAGTATGGTTTCACCGAGGCCAATCGTCTCCAGCCGTCGTTTGACTACTTCGACCGCAGCCATCTTCTCCGATACGAATAGTACGGTCTTGTTACTGGCGACGGCGTTGGCTATGGCATTGACAATGGTTTGAGACTTTCCGGTGCCCGGTGGTCCCTGAATTACGAGATTCGTACCCCGTTCGATGTGTTCGAGCGCCTGAATTTGGCTGCTGTCAGCCTCCAATACGTGAACTGGGACCCGACTCTGATGGTCAGCGGCAAATTCCTTTTCGTCCGCTGGGTCCGCGAGTAAAGGGAAATTTTCCCCCTTGAGGGCGGTAGCAATTGTAGGGTGTCCTAAAAGGGCATTGCCCGGCCAGTTCGCAGGATCGAGGTCCCTGTACATCAGCACTTTGGCAAAGGATAATTGTGCTAAAGAAACGGACTCGGCGTCGAGGTACCACGACCGCAGATGTGCGACTGCCTCACGGACCTGCTCGCAATATTCCGCGACGCGAACATCCGCGGTTTCGGGCAGCTTTGGGAGCTGTACACCGAGGCGATTCAAGAGTTCCATCAGGCAAAGATTGGTCGTAATTTCGTCTCCCGAATATCTGAGCCGAAAACCAGCGCCGACAGACGATCGGTCCAACTCGACGGGGACGAGCATCAGAGGCGTGTGGCATTCCTTGTCGTCGATGTTCTGCTTCCATTTCATAATGCCGATGACGACGTAGAGGGCAACGACCCCCTCCTCTCTGAGGGATGCCTGAGAGGTATAGTACGTGGCCAGCAATCGCCTATCTAATTCCGCCTTTGGCAAGCCGGTTGGAATGAAGACAGTCTCGTCGGCGTCATTCACGCCCCCAATTTCATAGTCGTCGACGACATCGCTTCCGAGTCCGAACGCGGAAGGGCTACGTTGTTCTACTGTTGAAAACCGCCGCACCTCCGGTGTCAACACAATGTGCTCGCGCCGTAGAACCAGATGTTCGAACGCTTCGGCAGCTCCGATCACGAGTCTTGGGATGCCACAGTGCTTAAGATCCTTGTAGTTCACCAGGGGGTTCCCAGGTCCGAGATCCAATAGATCGTTTCTCACCGAGGAAAGAGCTGCTTCGATCGAGGACTCTGCACTGCGCTTCCATTTCATCATAATCTGCAACCTCGTTTCTTTGTTCGATTGCTAGTACTGGTTTTCTTAGTCCTTCACGCGTTGCCGCTCAGGCAGATATAAGCATCGAGCCCGAGCCGGCGACACCCTTCGTTGATCGGTCTTTGTTTAACGATCAGGACGCCCGCCGATATCAATTAGCCGACTTAGAGATCTATGTAACTCTCGATTTCGGTAAGCTTATGCCGGGCTGTGGCGAGATTCGCATCTTCCTTCTTCAGCACCAGATATAGGAATAGATTCTTGTGTGCGCTCAGAAGCCGAATGAGATGATATTGGTCGGAGAGCGTGATGAGGATGTCTTCGATTTTCGACTTGAGGCGCAGGCTATCCATGACTTTGATCTTGGACCGGATGACCTCCGAATGGCCGGCCGCAGCTAATTCGGTATCAACGGTCAATCCGCCCCCACTGATCGCCGCGAGACACATGCCACTGGTGTAGTCGGCGAGCGCTGCGCCTACGGCTCCTCGCAGTTTCATCAACTCTTCCATCGCTGCGTCTACATTGACCATCGCATTGCTCATTGTTTTCTCCATAGTCGCTTCGACGGGAGTGCTTTCCTGGCGACCGGGTTGTGCCCTTCACGATTCGGTAAGTAAGCGCCATGGTTGGAAGAGTTTGACAACCTCACGCCCCGCTATTTCTGATTTACAGATGCCGGAGTAAACAAACGATCAGGATGCGGCCGCCTCCTGGCTGATCAGCGTCACCAGGGGAGTTTTGCGAGACACCTACCAGGAAACTCCCATGCCACCGCGGCCGCCACTTCAAAGTGCGGCATAGATTATTTTGGCGCAACCCACAAAATGGAAATATCTAGGAAACAATAAGGTTCAAGAAGGTAATTGTTCTGCCTGCCTATGTTCCTGGCTCGTCGTTAAGCGCGAAGATATTAAAATGCGCTTTGGCCTGGGCATGGATACTTAAGCCATGTCCAAATCAGGGTTTTCGACAGGCTAATTGTTGTACGAAGGGCACGGCTTCAGCCGTGGCGTATATCAGCCCCGCGGGGACGGCTGAATGTTAGTGAATGTAGCCCAGACCGCAGTCCCATAAGCGCTAACTTGTCTGGATGGTTTTTCGTCAAGACTCCCACAAAATCGTCATCCTGAGCGGAGCGCCTCGCAGATTTATCGCGTGATACAACGCTTGGCGGCGCGGAGTCGAAGGACCCCGAGGGGCTTATCTTACCCATGCCGCTCGGAGCTTTTGGCCACCGAAGCCCGAGAACAGGATCTGCTGCGAGACGCGCTTGATGCGTGTATGGCTGCAGAGAATGTAGCTGCGGGACATTAGTAAGATGCCAGCAGTTCTTGTCTCGACCCGCGGGAAAGACCGTGGCGGGTCCACCAGGTGCGGGCTTCGGTGGCTGAAAAGCTCCGAGCGGCATGGGTAAGATAAGCCCCTCGGGGTCCTTCGACTCCGCGGCGCCAAGCGCTGTGTTACGCGATAAATCTGTGGGGGCTCCGCTCAGGATGACGTCTTTGTGGTGAGTTGGAGATCCTGCTACCACCTCCGCTTCACCGTCGACCAACATGTGCTCAGTCTCGAATTATACTGACTTGATCGCGCTCGACCCTCTCGTCGGCGGTTTGCGTACTGCGCAGCCAGTCGATAAGATTGGAGACTTCTGCTTCGAACTGCTGGAATAAATCCTTCGCTCCCTGCAGATCCGCGCTTCGCCCCATCTCTTCCAGCCTACGAGCCTTCTGAGATATTTCTGCAACACCCAGGTAGCCCAATTCCCCCTTCAAACTGTGGGCGGTAGTTTGAATGTCTTTTGCGTCCCCCCCAATGATGGCCTGCCGCAGTTCAGCCAGATGCGCCGGCGCCCCTGCGAGAAACATCTTGATGACCTGGGCAAGGAGCGCTTCGTCCCCATCCAGTTTCTCCAGCATTTTGTCCTTGTTCCAGGAGTTATCGCCGGTGTTCGCTCTTCTTTCCCGCTGCTGCAAGAGCATGACTGGGTCCTCCGCGCTTCCCCCTTTGAGCACGCTGGCGATGGCTGCTTGCAATTCCGAGGTATTAATTGGTTTTGAAACATATCCATCCATGCCTGCACTGATAAAGCGCTCTCTGTCTCCTGTCATCGCGTAGGCTGTCATCGCGATGATGGGCAAGTGAGAACCTGTCAAGATCTCTCTCTTGCGTATTTGCTGTGTAGCCTCGATGCCGTCCATCTCCGGCATCTGGATATCCATCAACGCGAGGTCGAAAGACTGCTGCTCAAGCAGATTGAGGGCTTCCTTGCCATTGTTGGCGATGGTCAGAGTATGCCCCAGTTTTTCCAAAACGCGAGTGGCCACCGCCTGGTTGATGAAGTTGTCCTCAGCCAACAACAAACGCAGTCTTCCGGTTGGTGGCGTGGATTGCACGGGCGCCGCTTTCGGTGCATCCGTCCTATTCTCCTGCTGCCCTGCCGCAAATAGAATTGCGGCAAGCAGTTCACTTCTGCGAACTGGTTTGTAGAGGTAGGCTTTGACCCCGATCTCGCGGCAGCGCTCCGCATATCCACGGCCTCCGCCGGAGCTAAGCATCACGGAGGTAATCGACGCAAAGCCAGGTCTGCGCTGGATTTCTTCCACCAGACTGATACCGTCCATTTCCGGCATCTGAAGATCGGTCAGCAGGACCTGGTATGCATCCCCATTCTCGATAGCCCAGGCTAGTTCCGCCAGCGCCTTTTCTCCACTGTTGACGCAGGTTACCCTTGCTCCCCAGCGGTCGAGCTGCCGCTCGAGAATCCGTCGATTGGTGCGATTGTCGTCGACTACCAATATCTTCACGCCGCTCAGCGTGGCAGCGGCCGGCAACGCGTTGGACTCCTGCTTGTCTACCACCGTCCCAAATTGCGCGGTAAAGAATACCTGGGTCCCTCGTCCAACTTCGCTTTCAAGCCAGATCTTCCCGCCCATCATCGCCACCAGCCGTGCGGAAATCGTCAAGCCCAGACCCGTGCCGCCGTACTCGCGTGTCGTCGAGGAGTCCGCCTGAGTGAACGCGGAGAAGATGGATTCGTGCTTATCCGGGGAAATACCGATCCCGGTGTCGGTCACGGTGAAACGCACAGTGCGCTTGTCGCCGTCTTTGGTCGCGACCGTCACACTCTCCACCTCCAGTTTGATCGCTACTTCGCCTTCGGCGGTGAACTTAATGGCGTTGCTCACCAGGTTCAGAATGATCTGGCGCAACCGCGCCGGATCGCCAAGAACCATTTCCGGAACGTCGTCGTCAATCTCGCATAGAAGCTCAAGCCCCTTTTCGCCAGCTCGCAAGGTGAAGGTTTTCAGGGCCTCTTCCACGCAGTCCCGCAGACTGAAGGCGACGGTCTCAATATCAATCTTTCCCGCTTCGATCTTGGAGAAGTCGAGAATGTCATTGAGCACGGTGAGTAAGGAGTCAGCCGAAACCTTGACGGTTTCCAGACAATCCCTCTGATCTGCATTCAAGTCGGTATCGAGCACTAGTTCAGTCATACCAATCACACCGTTTAAGGGAGTACGGATCTCGTGACTCATGTTGGCAAGGAATTCGCTCTTGGAACGGCTCGCCGCTTCGGCCGCTTCTCTCAGCGTAGCTGCCTCCAGCAGTTGCGAGTTGATGAGTGCGTTTTGCCGTCTCACGCGGCGCCAGAGGAAGAGGCCCCAGCAATTTACGATGACTACGATCGCAAGCGCCACTGCCAGCAGCCCCAGCAGGTGTACCGGGGTCCACCACGATGGCTTTTCCAGCACGACCACATCATTGGGCGAGCCCATAAGGATCTGGAACGACGTTCGTTCTTCTGAGCCCGACGTTCGATCGATGGCCGCCTGAGCATCCAACTTCGGGAGTGCAGATTCCCGTAATCTGAAGCTTGCTGCCGTTGGTCCACTCGGCCTCCTCGGACTTGGTCAGGTTCTTAGGCAGGACCGCGGTGAAAATGAACTTGCCGGAAGACAGAATGAGGCTGGTATTGATCGCTGCCAGGTCGCGGCCTATCAGTCGGCCTTCGACCCGAACCAGGCGGGAATCGTAATTGCCGCTCGCAGCTTGCCCCGCGGACACTGGAGAGATCGCAACAGCATCCCCCTGGCCAAGCGGCCGGTAAATAGCGTCTACCAGATACGAACCGGTTTCCCTGGTTTTCGAAAATCCGACCAGGTCCACACGTTGGCCGACATCGAGGGGCGTGGCGTCAGCGGTTTGGGCGCATAGTGTAAAGGGCCCGTCCGCTATACACAACGATGAGCCTGGCCACTGGAAGGTTACCGTGCCTTGGACATGCACCCTGTGAGGCAATAGTTGTGCCTGGATGTACCGGGTCACGTCGTCGATAGAAACGACGCGCATGGCAAATGGATCGGCGGGCGCCGGCTCCTCAACCTTGATTTGTGAGAGATTTTGGCTCTGAAGCGCGGCGTCAATCATTTGGTGAAGCGAGTTAAACTCTGGAATAGCATTGCCGCGGACCAATACCTTGGCGTCGACCAGGCTCAGAGCCCTGGACGTCAAGTTCCCCGGTATTTCAACTGTGACCGTCCCCTCTGGCATCGCCAACTTCAACTCTGTCGATCCCTCGACTGCGGTTACTGAATGAACTACACCCTCGGCTTCCACGAATTGGCCGTCTTCAGCGCCGGACTGCAGCATCCCGTAAGTGACACGCCGAGCCTCTGCCGGGAGCTGCGACTCGGCGATCTCCTTAACCTGGGGCGAAGCTATGATCGGCGCGAATAGCCCCGGCGCACTCACACCCTCTATGTCAATGAACATCCCCGCGTGCAACGTTTTGATTGGAGACGGAAGGCTGGTAAATATGCATCCTGTCGAATCGCAGAGAAACAATGAGGGGTAGTTGTAATAGGTTACGACTCCCTTTAAATGGACAGGATAACTGCGGGCCGCCTGCTCGGGCGGCAGGCTATGCACTACCAGAGCCGTTGTCAGGACCGGCAAGCTGGTGTGGATACCGTTTGCCGATTGCGCATTCGCCCCTAAGCTTGTAACGAAGTGAACGGCAAGCAAGAGCGAGAGCGTCATGTAGCGGCAGACTATTTTCACCGGGCTTGCCTCAATAGTGCGTAGTTTTTCACTCTCGTGTTCACGGCCGGGGTTGCCTCTCGCAGTGCCGCCAAAAGGCTCGCCTCTTCACGCTGGAGATTCTGGCATCAGGGGAGTTTTTCGAGACACCTTTACGGGAAACTCTCTGCCATGCCACCGCACCCGCCACTTCAAAATGCGACATAGATTATGTTGGCGCAACCCACAAAATGGAAATATCTAGGAAACAATAAGGTTTAAGTAGGTAATTGCTTAGCCGGCCTATATTCCTGGTTCGCCCGCTGCTTGGGCGTCCCCATTGCCATGGCCGCACTATTAGAAACAAACCCGCGGCCTGCTGATCTCGACAGGAAGTTCTGGAAAGAGTGGGGGCGGGTTCGAATCGGCATGCAAAGGGCAACCATACTGAAGCTGCTCCTTGATGCAGGCGGGCCGAATCGTTAAACCAGCATCGCTGTCGTTGACCAAATGTGCTTAGTCTGGACTTATACCGACTTGATCGCGCTCGACCGTCCTGTCCGGCGGTTTGCGTACTGCGCAGCCAGTCGATAAGATTGGAGACTTCTGCTTCGAACTGCGGGAATAAATCCTTCGCTCCCTGCAGATCCGCGCTTCGTCCCATCTCTTCGAGCATGCGAGCCTTCTGAGATATCTCTGCAACACCCAGGTAGCCCAATTCCCCCTTCAAACTGTGGGCGGTCGTTTGAATCTCTTTTGCGTCGCCCGCAACGATGGCCTGCCGCAGTTCAGCCAGATGCGCCGGCGCCCCTGCGAGAAACATCTTGATGACCTGGGCAAGGAGCGCTTCGTCCCCATCCAGTTTCTCCAGCATCTTGTCCTTGTTCCAGGAGTTCTCGCTGGTGTTCACTCTTCTTTCCCGCTGCTGCAAGAGCATGACTGGGTCCTCCGCACTTGCCCCTTTGAGCACGCCGGCGATGGCTGCTTGCAATTCCGAGGTATTAATTGGTTTTGAAACATATCCATCCATGCCTGCACCGAGAAAGCGCTCTTTGTCTCCTGTCATCGCATAGGCTGTCATCGCGATGATCGGCAAGTGAGCGCCGGTCAAGGCCTCTTTCTTGCGTATTTGTTGCGTAGCCTCGATGCCATCCATCTCAGGCATCTGGATATCCATCAGCGCGAGGTCGAAAGACTGCTGCTCAAGCAGAATGAGGGCTTCCTTGCCATTGTTGGCGATGGTCAGAGTATGCCCCAGCTTTTCCAAAACGCGAGTGGCGACCGCCTGGTTGATGAAGTTATCCTCAGCCAACAACAGACGCAGTCCTCGGGTGGGTGGCGTGGATTGCACTGGCGCCGCTTTCGGTGCATCCGCCCTATTCTCCTGCTGCCCGGCGGCAAATAGAATTGCGGCCAGCAGTTCACTTCTGCGAACTGGTTTGTAGAGGTAGGCTTTGACCCCGATCTCGCGGCAGCGCTCCGCGTATCCTCGGCCTCCGCCGGAACTAAGCATCACGGAGGTAATCGACGCCAAGCCGGGTCTGCGCTGGATTTCCTCCACCAGGCTGATACCATCCATTTCCGGCATCTGAAGATCTGTCAGCAGGACCTGGTATACATCCCCATTTTCGGTAGCCCAGGCTAGTTCCGCCAGCGCCTTTTCTCCGCTGTTGACGCAGGTTACTCTTGCTCCCCAGCGGTCGAGTTGCCGTTCCAGAATCCGTCGATTGGTCCGATTGTCGTCGACTACCAATATCTTCACGCCGTTCAGCGTGGCAGCGGACGGCAACGCGTTGGACTCCTGCTTGTCCACCACCGTCCCAAATTGCGCGGTAAAGAATACCTGAGTCCCGCGTCCAACTTCGCTTTCAAGCCAGATCTTCCCGCCCATCATCGCCACCAGCCGTGCGGAGATCGTCAAGCCCAGACCCGTGCCGCCGTACTCGCGTGTGGTCGAGGAGTCCGCCTGAGTGAACGCGGAGAAGATGGATTCGTGTTTATCCGGGGAAATACCGATCCCGGTGTCGGTCACGGTGAAACGCACAGTGCGCTTGTCGCCGTCTTTGGTCGCGACCGTCACACTCTCCACCTCCAGTTTGATCGCTACTTCGCCTTCGGCGGTGAACTTAATGGCGTTGCTCACCAGGTTCAGAATGATCTGGCGCAACCGCGCCGGATCGCCAAGAACCGTTTCCGGAACGTCGTCGTCAATCTCGCATAGAAGTTCAAGCCCCTTTTCGCCAGCTCGCAAGGTGAAGGTTTTCAGGGCCTCTTCCACGCAGTCCCGCAGATTGAAGGCGACGGTCTCTATATCAATCTTTCCCGCTTCGATCTTGGAGAAGTCGAGAATGTCATTGAGCACGGTGAGTAACGAGTCAGCCGAAACCTTGACGGTTTCCAGACAGTCCCTCTGATCTGCATTCAAGTCGGTATCGAGCACTAGTTCTGTCATACCAATCACACCGTTTAAGGGTGTGCGGATCTCATGACTCATGTTGGCAAGGAATTCACTCTTGGAACGGCTCGCCGCTTCGGCCGCTTCTCTCAGCGTAGCTGCCTCCAGCAGTTGCGAGTTGATGAGTACGTTTTGCCGTCGCACGCGGCGCCAGAGGAAGAGGCCCCAGCAATTTACAACCACTACGATGGCAAGCGCCACTGCCAGCAGCCCCAGCAGGTGTACCGGGGTCCACCACGATGGCTTTTCCAGCACCACTACATCATTGGGCGAGCCCATAAGGATCTGGAACGACGTTCGTTCTTCTGAGCCCGACGTTCGATCGATGGCCGCCTGAGCATCCAACTTCGGAGTGCAGATTCCCGTAAGCTGAAGCCTGCTGCCGTTGGCCCACGCGGCCTCCTCGGACTTGGTCAGGTTCTTAGGGAGGACGGCGGTGAAAATGAACTTGCCGGAAGATAGAATGAGGCTGGTATTGATCGCTGCCAGGTCGCGGCCTATCAATCGACCTTCGACCCGAACCAGCCGGGAATCGTAATTTCCGCTCGCAGCCTCCCCCGGGGACACCGGGGAGATGACAACACCATCCCCCTTGTCAAGCGGCCGGTAAATAGCGTCTACCAGATACGAACCGGTCTCCCTGGTTTTCGAAAATCCGACCAGGTCCACACGTTGGCCGACCTCGAGGGGCGTAGCGTCAGCGGTTTGCGCGCATAGTGTAAAGGGGCCGTCCGCTATACACAACGATGAGCCTGGCCACTGGAAGGTTACCGTGCCTTGGACATGCACCCTGTGAGGCAATAGTTGTGCCTGGATGTACCGGGTCACGTCGTCGATAGAAACGACGCGCATGGCAAATGGATCGGCGGGCGCTGGCTCCTCGACCTTGATTTCGGAAAGATTTTGGCTGAACAACTTGGCGGCAACCATTTGGTGAAGCGCGTTAAGCTTTATAACAGCATTGCCGCGGACCAATACCTTGGCGTCGACCAGTCTCAGAGCGCTGGACGTCAAGTTCCCCGGTACATCAACTGTGACCGTCCCCTCTGGCATCGCCAACTTCAACTCTGTCGATCCCTCGACTGCGGTTGCTGCATGAACTACACCCTCGGCTTCCACGAATTGGGCGTCTTCCGCGCCGGACTCCAGCATCCCGTAAGTGACACGCGGAGCCTCTGCCGGGAGCTGCGACTCGGCGATCTCCTTAACTTGGGGCGAAGCTATGATCGACGCGAAATCCCCCGGCGCACTCACACCCTCTATGTCAATCAACATCCCCGCGTGCAACGTTTTGATTGGAGACGGAAGCTTGGTATATATGCATCCTGTCGAATCGCAGAGAAGCAAATGTGGGTAGTTGTAATAGGTTACGACTGCCCTTAAATGGACAGGATAACTGCGGGCCGCCTGCTCGGGCGGCAGGCTATGCACTACCAGAGCCGTTGTCAGGACCGGCAAGCTGGTTTGGATACCGTTTGCCGATTGCGCATTCGCCCCTAAGCTGGTAACGAAGTGAACGGCAAGCAAGAGGGGGAGCATCATGTAGCGGCAGATTATTTTCACCGGGCTTGCCTTAATAGTGCGTAGTTTTTCAATCTAATCGTGTTCACAACCGGGGCTGCCTCTCGCAGTGCCGCCAAAAG
>CAWIBI010000029.1:0-29734 GCA_963834205.1 uncultured Acidobacteriaceae bacterium
CATACGCATGAGGTGCTGCTGGTTGGCTACTGCCTGATGTCCAATCATGTTCATTTAATCGTGATTCCTGCCGACGCAGAAGGACTGGCACTCTCTATGAAGCATACGCACGGGCGCTACGCGTCTTACTGGAACGTGGTCCATAACTCGAGTGGACATGCTTGGCAAGGACGATACTTCTCGTGTCCGCTGGATGGGCCGCATTTGTGGGAAGCGTTGCGTTACACGGAGCTGAATCCGGTACGAGCGCAATTGGTGACCGAGGCGCACGCCTGGGCATGGTCGAGCGCTGCTGCTCATTGTGCAGTTGTTCAGGCGGATAGATTTTTAAGCACGGAGCTATGGCAGAATCATTGGACCAAGGCAAGCTGGCGGGAGTATCTTGCGGCAGGGGAAACGGAAACAGAGTTGGCCACGATCCGCCAGTGTACGCATACGGGCCGGCCTTTGGGCACACAGGAGTTCGTCCATGCTTTGGAAGAGTCGATGGACCGGCGGTTGGTTCCTCAGAAGGGTGGCCGACCAGCCAAACCGCGCCCGGACGCAAGACAATCAGATCTTGATTTCGGCCTATGATGAAATCCTAAGCCGGACGTTTCGTTACAACTGCTTAATGATTGGTGAACTTCCCGTCCGTCCCTGGGTTTTCCCTGGGTTTCCCGTCCCTGGGTTTCCGAATCCGGTACGAGCGCAATTGGTGACCGAGGCGCACGCCTGGGCATGGTCGAGCGCTGCTGCTCATTGTGCAGTTGTTCAGGCGGATAGATTTTTAAGCACGGAGCTGTGGCAGAATCATTGGACCAAGGCAAGCTGGCGGGAGTATCTTGCGGCAGGGGAAACGGAAACAGAGTTGGCCACGATCCGCCAGTGTACGCATACGGGCCGGCCTTTGGGCACACAGGAGTTCGTCCATGCTTTGGAAGAGTCGATGGACCGGCGGTTGGTTCCTCAGAAGGGTGGCCGGCCAGCCAAACCGCGCCCGGACGCAAGACAATCAGATCTTGATTTCGGCCTATGATGAAATCCTAAGCCGGACGTTTCGTTACAACTGCTTAATGATTGGTGAACTTCCCGTCCGTCCCTGGGTTTTCCAGTGTACGCATACGGGCCGGCCTTTGGGCACACAGGAGTTCGTCCATGCTTTGGAAGAGTCGATGGACCGGCGGTTGGTTCCTCAGAAGGGTGGCCGACCAGCCAAACCGCGCCCGGACGCAAGACAATCAGATCTTGATTTCGGCCTATGATGAAATCCTAAGCCGGACGTTTCGTTACAACTGCTTAATGATTGGTGAACTTCCCGTCTGTTTGAATGTATAGGCGATCAGAGAGGCGACATGAGAAAGGGTTCTCCCCGAGATTACACTGCTGAAATCGACTGTTCACAGCAGCCGATTCAGAAATCTCGCATAGGAGAACCCCCATGAATGCTATTCACTATATCGGATTCGACGTTCACAAGAAAACCATTGCTTATTGTGTAAAGACCGCGGACGGCCAGATTGTGGAAGAAGGCACGCTGCAGGCCCAGCGTATGGAGTTGCGGCGGTGGGCGAAGCGGCGCCAAGTAGCCTGGCAAGGAGCGATGGAAGCCACCTTGTTCAGTGCCTGGATCTACGACACCTTGAAGCCGTACGCCCAGCAACTGTCGATGGGCCATCCGGCCAAGATGAAGGCCATCACGGCGGGCAAGAAGAAGAGCGATTGTATCGATGCACGTACCATTGCCGACCTGCTGCGGTGCAATCTGTTGCCTGCCTGCTACGTACTGCCGCCGCATTTGCGGGATCTGCGCCGTCTGCTACGTTATCGAAACCTGGTTGTGCAGCAATCGGTGCGTATGCAGAACAAAATGGCGGGTCTGCTAATGGAAAGCGGCACTCCGTTCGACAGAGAGCGGCTGCATGGGAAGAAGTACTTCGCCGAGCTGATGAAGAGCCTGCAGGAAGTACCGGAATCGGTCAAAGATCTCCTGCGTATGAGTCGCGGCTCTATGGAGATGTTCGAGTCTACGCAGAAACAGTTGATCAAGAGACTACGTTGCGATCCCGCCCTGGAGCAGCGCCTCGAGCGATTGATGAGCATCGACGGAGTCGGTCCCATCACCGCACTGACATGGGCCTTGGAAGTGGCCGACCCACAGCGGTTCTCTTCCATAGCGGATGCAGTCAGCTACTGTGGCTTAACCGCGGCGTTTCGATCCTCTGCCGGCAAACAGCAACGGGGTCCAATTTCCAAGCAGCGCAATGCGTGGCTGCAGACGGCACTGATCGAGGCCGCCAAACTGGCGCCGCGTTGGAATCCACAACTGGCAGCACTGCATGCTCAGCAGCGGGAGCGCGGCCACGCCAATCGTGCGACCTTGCAAGTGGCGCGCAAACTGGTAGCTTATCTGCTGGCAGTGGACAAGAATGGCCAGCCCTTTCAGGTTCGCACTCCGCCTCCGCGGCCAAAAGCAAAGCTGAGAAAGAGCAAAGAGCCGGCAGCTCTGGCGTCAGCTGCTTAAGGGAAAAGCTACGACCGGTTCGGCACTGCTGGAGTTTTCTTAGGCATGCCGATCTATCGCCCGATGGTCACTCCCAGCTGGTCAACACAAAGGGGAATTCTCCAAAGAGAATCCCCCTGGTGACACATCGGTCCGATGAGTCGGGTCGAGTATCCCTGGCAGGTTGCTCTCCAGCAGAGCCTGCTTCCGTTTCCTCGACCCACTCAGGCTACCAAAGTTATGTTCGACCTGTCAGCGATCCACCGGCCGATCCTCGCGTGGTTGGGGACTGTGCACGGGGGCTTCGGCTCCCAATACACCTCACCGTCTGTTTCGAGGCCGGCCGGTTAACTTTAACTCAATCTTCGTGGACGGCGTCTGCCCGGCGTTGCTCCCGCAAATGGATGTCTGGCTACGCTGCCAAAGCGTTGGCCCTGCTAAGTGATCGAGGACAGCCAAAAGCTAAAACAATCTGCTCACTCGGGGAACATACTCCGTCGGGTCAAGGGGAATCTCCGTTTCCCCTTGACAATTACCTATCATGGACGTCCCCGGGTTTCCCCCTGGGTTTTCGTCCCCGTCCCTGGGTTTTCGTCCCTGGGTTTTCCGCTACAAATGTTGGTCAGTTTTGCAATCACCCGTAGAAGTCCACGAGTATGTCGGCGTCAAGACTAACAGCATGATTGGTGGATAAGCAAATGATGATCACACCACTTTTCGTGAGCGCGCTGCTTATAGCATTAGCGGCTCTGCTTGCCTACTATATTGTGGGGCGGCCCGAGGCAAGTGTCTTGCGTCGGATGCCGAGCCTACTTGAACTAGCCGTGCCGCTCTTCCTTATTGGGTTAGCCGTGCTACCTGAAGCGCTGCCGGCCGCTTTTGCAAGTATCTTGCACCACCCTATCGTTTCGGATTATTTGCATCCCATTCGAGCAGGCGGAATTCAGGTAACAGAAACCTGGATACTCGCGCGATGGTGGACTCCCATCGGCAGGATTTTGTATGCCTCCGTAGGTATCGGCATGATTTGGGCAGTTTGGAATATTTTCCGATCTCATGACCGCAAACTGAATATATTCGCATTCTGCCTCGGCCTTATATGGTTAGGTCTTGGGACAGTTGAGAATCTGCGCTTTCTATCATTCTAGTTCGCCCCTCAACGGAGCGGCTCATCCGCGAGTGAGAGGGTCTAATGCGTCGAATGCGTCGACATGATACCTATTCCCCTCAGTTTTGTTTCGTGTTAAGTTTGCGGTCATGACGCGTTTGGCCCGCATGGTCGCATCCGGTATACCGCACCACGTGACGCAGCGTGGCAATCGTCGAGAGCCGATTTTCGTTGAAGACGGCGATCAGGAGATTTACCGTGATCTTCTTGGGGAGCAGGTGCGTAAGGCGGAGGTGGAAGTGTGGGCTTACAGCCTGATGCCGAACCACGTACACCTAATCCTGAATCCGCGACAAGCAGATGGGCTCGGTCGTGCGGTGGGTGAGGCGCATCGCCGCTACACCAATTTCATCAATGCACGGGGCCGCTGGACGGGGCACCTGTTTCAGAGCCGTTTCGCGTCGGTGGCCATGGACGAATCGCATCTGATATCGGCAGTTTGTTATGTCAGCCTGAACCCTGTCCGGGCGCGGCTGGTGGCGCAAGCCGAGAACTGGCCTTGGTCGAGTGTTCGAGCACATGTCAATGGCGCAGACGATGGGCTGGTGACCGTACGTCCAGTGCTCGATCGCGTGCCACATTTTTCTGAGTTGTTATCGACGACTCAAGATCAGGACTTTGGGGATCTACGGCTAGCCGAAGGAAGCGGGCGACCGCTTGGCACAGCAGAGTTTGTGACCGGTCTTGAACGTTTGCTCGGCAGGCCCCTCTCACGCCGCGCTCCAGGACGCAAACCCACAGCCAGCGTCTCCGGCGAACAACTGGAATTGCTGCAATAGGTATCATGTCGACGCATTTCCACCGGCGACGCATTTCCACCATGTCGACGCATTTCCACCGGCGCCGACATTGGATCGTGGCAATCGCCATGATCATCGGGTTCTCAATAGAATTTTTCCTGATACCTCTTCCCCGCCTGCGAGGCGGAGGTGGCGAGGGCTGGGTCAAGGATATGCTGACATCCGCCGACTCGTATTACGCTCTAGCCTTTCCACTGGTGCTCTGGTGGTGGTTTGCAGTATTCTTGCGTCGAAAGTCCCTTGATGGTCGCGAGCTAGGCATAGCGTTCTTGCTTTCGGAATTTATTTGTCGTCAGCGCTGCGCGCGATTGCGATCACCCTTGCTCGACTCCTGCACCCGTAAGGTAAGGAAAAGAGGGCCACCCTGAAGTGCGTGACAGTTGAGGGACAGTTGACGAACCAGCCGACCAAGCGCTCGGGATGCTGCCCGAAATTGCTACACGCGTAGAAGCGCTGATTCGACTCTTCAATCCACAACAACTCCTTTCATACGCTCGCAGCCGGGCGATTCCGAGGCTCTTGTCAGGAGATTCTTGACAAACCCCGGCCTTAGGTGTCACGATTCAATTCCCCCCCAACCTCCCCAAAAACAAATTCACCAAGCGCACAGATAACCTGAAGTGCGCTCAGGGGGACCATGCGTATTTCCAAGCCTCTGCTCCTGTTGTGGGCCATCGCGTGTATTGCGATCCACGCCTTCGGCCAAAACGCCAGCGATGGCCAAACCATCAACCTCAGCGAAGGCGCCAGCAGCAATCAAACGCTTGCGACTTACATCGCCGGCTCGATTACCAAACCTTCTCCCGGCCAATTCAACGACTACAGGGGAAAAATCTGGCAGACGAACGGCACGGGGTGGGGAAGATCTGGCGAGTATCGGATGAAGATCCGGGGCCGGAATTACGGCGGGATCCTCTTTTCCGATACTCCGACAAACGCGAGTCTCTGGGTGCCAAGACAAGAGCCGTACACCTCCTGGCCCATACGCCGCTATGAATTCGACGTTCTCTGGACGCATGAGTTCGCCCCTGTGCGCCATCGAGCGGTTCCGTATGTCACGTCGGGCGCAGGCGCCATTGCGCTCAATGGCGGTTCCGGTTCGACCGGATCCGGATGGGACCGGCAGGCGGCACTCGTGGGGGGCGCCGGAGGCGATGTGCGCCTGTCGCGACTCATCACCTTGAGGGCCGGCTTCACGATGGATTCGTTCAAGGCATCGACCTACAGTGATCGAACCTATCGCGGCACAGGCACAATCATGGTCGAGCCGCGGATCGGTTTGGTGTGGGGTTTCGGATTGCCTCATCCCCATTGAGACCCCTGTCGCCGCCGTCTATACAGTGCGGAGCTCGCTGCGGCTTGGTGGCAGCTTATGGCTTGGTGGCGGCAGAGGCGCGAACGGGTAATCCAAAACAATAAAGATTTGAGTCATGGTCTACCGCGTACACCTTTCCATTCGCCAGCGCCAATCCGCTGAAGTGTACCCATGACGAAATTGCAGAGCCGCTGTTATACAGTTCTTTGCCGGTCGCGGCGTCGAGGGCCCTTAGTACCGCTGGATGCGTGTTCTCAAGCCGCGTAGCTTCTCCCCCTCGCTGTACGGCATTTTCACCGTTCGATAGGGAAAAGAGCACGCCGTTGGCAATCACAGCGGGATCGGGATGATCGAAATTGCCGGAAATCCAGGCAGGCACGAGTGTCGGCCCCTGTGTCTTCGGATCCACCTCCACCTTGAAAGCCATCATGCTGCCTGGAGAAACATCGCCGTTGGTCAGGGGAAACTTAGGACCATCCGCCGCCGGCGGTCCGGCCATTGGAACATAGAGCCAGGTCTGACCCATCGCATCTCTCGCGGTGGATAACGCTCCCCAGATGCCGATGCCTTCACAACAGATTTGGCGATCGTTGCCCAGCCTGGGAGAGACGTAAAGAGGCGTCTGATGGTCTTTCCCTCCCAACGAGTCTGCATCCAAAAGATAAACCACACCTTCTTTAGCACCGTGGGCGAGCAGGTTTTTATTTCTCCATCCGAAATAGACCGGGCTGCTCGATCCTAGATCGAAATCCTTCCTATTCAGATAGAGCCAGTTGGACGGAAGGAAATAGTCGAGGACGGTCAGCTGCTCCAGGCCCTCCGCGACAACGGCGTTCGAATAGTCGCCCGCCGCGGGATTAAACATCCCGTCGGCAGTGCCCCCATACACGCGGCCGTTCGATCCGATCACGGGGCCTCCCCTGCCCCAGATGCCGGCCGTATTGGTGTTGGATAAGAGACCTTGCTCGATGACCGGATGATGACGGTCGCGAACATCGATGGAGTAAACCCCGGAGACCCCGTTGCCGCATCCCTGCGATAGCGTCGTATATACCCTTCCGTTCACCAGGCTCAGGCTCCAGTTCTTGGAGAATGGAGCAACAAACTGAACCGGGCCGTAACGAACACGGCCGCTGCCCAAATCGAGCCCATACAACATGCCATCCGGCCCGATGAAATAGATCGTGTTGGTTTCCTTATCGATCACCGGCGTAGCGGTGATGCCGTTGGGGCAAAGAAAGCCACCCTGATAAACGTAAACGTGGCTGCGAGACTCCACGAAGTTATTCACCGTGTAGCGCCAGAGGTCTTCTCCCGTGTCCGCGGCGAGAGCAAATAGCGTGCCCGAAATGCCGGCTACATACACGACGGTTTTATTGCCTAGCCTGGTCGATACGTTCTCCGCCACCACAGGAGAGGTCAGCGACCAAAGGCCTTGCGCCGTGTTATCGATTTTTGTCTTCCACAGCAGGGTCAGATTGGCAGCGGTTTCAGGGCTGATGGAGCGCTCTTCCGAGGCCCAACCCGTCCGCTGAGGATCGTGGCCAAAGGTCAACCAATCAGCGGCCATGACCCTGGGGCAAGCGGAGGGCAGCAGACATAGAAAGCACACGAGCCATAAGGGCAGCAGTCTTTCCCAGAGTCCGCGGCAACCTTCTCTCCTGCACCCCGGAGGACGCAGTACTGCCACTCGATCACTCTTCATTCGGTTGGAACCCTCGCGCGCAGATGTTAGCTCACTTTGGAAAAGGCTGTAAAGCCGGCCAAGCTTCAAACCGGCCGGCCCGACAGAGTCTGCGATCAGACTTGTCCAAATTAGGTTTTTGAAGCAAGGGACGAATCGGGATTAACTCCTGAATCAGGCGCACAAATCGCATTAACCGCAGGTCCCTCCACTTCGCTACCCCGGATTTCCTGTTGAAGTTGGTTGCTTCGGCAAACTTCATGCGCCTTTCTTTGCGGAAAGTCGCACTCGTGGTGTTGTCTAGTGCTGCGTGGCAGGAAATCCGGGTACGCTCCGGCCGGGATGACAAATTTGTTTTGAAATCGATGATTTCTCACGACAACCGCCCATTTTTACAACAAATTTGTCATCCCGACCGGAGCGAAGCGAAGTGGAGGGACCTGCGGTTGGTGCTTCGTTTTCAGTGGGCCCAAAATAGGGGACCTGATTTGATGTTGGCCAAGCTCTCCTAATGTAATCAGCTGACTAACTGCTCCAACAGGCTGCCTTTCTCGCTAATTTGGACAGCTCTGGTCTGCGATAGCCCCTCGGCATGCACGAACAGCTCTCATTCCTGAATAATAAAATCCGCGAAGACTTTCCTGATTACCAGGCGGAACTCTCCGTGCTTGAAATGCGTATGTTTATCAGCACTGACCGCCTTCCATTTCGCGCATTGTGGGACCCAACCTAAATGAGAACCGGTCACCGCGACTTGAACCCACGAGGAGAATGGCTCTGAAAAGCGCAAGCGTCGTTTTGCCTTCCAGTTTGTCCCGCAACCACCTCACCAGCGGTTTCGCCCTGGTTGCATACATCGCACTTGTGCGCGTGGCGCTTTATCTGGTGGCCGCCTCCCACTACGGCTACTTTCGCGACGAACTGTATTACCTTGCATGCGGCGAACATCCGGCGTGGGGATACATCGACCAGCCACCGATGATCGCGTGGATGGCCTGGCTGCTACAGCATACAATTGGCACCTCGCTTTACGCGATTCGCCTTCTACCGATGTTGGCCGACCTGGGTGCAATCGCTGTTACCGCACTTCTGACTCAGAAGCTCGGAGGGCGGCGCTGGGCGATGCTTTTTGCCGCGCTGGCGGTGCTGGTTTCCCCGATCTTTCTTGGGTTCTCGCACCTCTTCACGATGAATGCCTTCGATCCATTGCTGTGGACAGTGCTCGCCTGGCTTATTGTGGACCTGATTCAGACTGGCAATCAAAGGCTCTGGCTCTGGATCGGAGGCCTTGTCGGGATTGCTCTGTTGAACAAGTACGGCGTCTTATTCCTGGTTGTGGGGCTACTCGCGGGTGTCGTAGCCTCACCGTTGCGCCGGAGTTTTGCCCGCCCCTGGTTCTGGGCGGGAATTGCGCTGGCCACACTCGCGCTGCCGAATTTCCTCTGGCAATTGCACTGGAACTTTCCCTTTGTTCAGTTGGTTAGCGCTTTTCGCAACAACGGACGCGACGTGATGTTACCGCCGCTCCCTTATCTTGTACAGCAAGCGCAGATGCTCTCATTCATCCCGGCTCTGCTTGTTGTTCTTGGCGTGGGCTTTCTGTTTTCTCCAGCGGGAAGGCGCTACTCGATACTTGGCTGGGGCTTCCTGAGCGTTCTGGGTCTAATGCTGTTTCTTAAGGGAAAGTTTTACTATGTCGCTCCGGCCTATCCGGCTATTTTTGCCGCAGGCGCAGTGTTTCTGGAACAATTGACCGAAAGTCGCCGGCTGCAATGGTTCCGCCCGGCTTATGCGCTGACGATGCTGGTCGTGGGTGCGCTGGTCGCTCCTACCGTGCTTCCTCTTTTGCCGGTCACGACCTATATCGCTTACACGAAGGCATTGGGGATTCAGCAACAGAAATTCGAGAATGAGCCGCAGAGCCAACTGCCACAAATCTATGCCGACATGTTTGGATGGGAAGAGCGGGTAAGAGCTGTCGCGGCCTATTATCGTTCTCTGTCTCCTGAGGAGCAACGCGTGACCGCGATAGGAGCGCCGAATTACGGTGAGGCGGGAGCCGTTGATCTATTCGGCCCGAAGTACGGGTTGCCAAAATCGATCAGCGGTAGCAATAACTACTGGATATGGGGTCCGCGCGATTACACCGGCCAGAGCATCATTCTGCTTGACGAAGATTCGCCGGAGAAGTACCGATCCCAGTGTCAATCCCTGCGCGAGATTGCCCACCCCGTGGATCCGTATTCCCGTCCCGATGAGGGCTTTCCCAGCTATCATTGCCGCGGGTTGACTCCTAGCCTCCAGGTGTTGTGGCCAAGGCTCAAACCATGGAAGTAACTCGGTTAGCTCGCCGGAATAGGCGCTTCACGACGCACTGCAGGCTTGCCTAATGTGTTTGACCTGCCTGACTGAGCAGGGTACGATAGCGGCACCAAAAAGGGGCCTTTCTTACGGGCTAGGCTGGAGGGAGTGCGATGCCGCATAAATTGAACACGTCTGCCTGGGGATTCTTCACGCCGGTTCTCTTCACGTTCATGGTGTGCTTTGGTGCTGCGGCCTACCTGGCGGCTCAGACCTCGAGTCAATATGCGCTTTTGCGCAAACCGACAGTAAGCGCGACGCAGATTGCGTTCAGTTACGGGGGCGACCTCTGGATCGTGGATCGCGGCGGCGGCGATGCCAAGCGTCTCACCAGCGATGTGGGCATCGAGATCGACCCGGTGTTTTCTCCCGATGGCACCATGATCGCCTTCACCGGCGAATATGACGGCAACGAAGATGTTTACGTGATTCCCGCGGCCGGTGGCATGCCGAAACGGCTGACATCGATTCCCGGCGACCAGGTTGTGGGCTGGACGCGCGATGGCAAGCGCGTACTGTTCCGCTCCGGCCGGCAGAGTTATTCCGGATTCGCACAGTTGTATAGCGTTGGCCTGACGGGAGGGTTGCCGGAACAACTGCCACTGCCCATGGCGGTGGAAGGCTCTTACTCGCCCGACAGCTCGCAGCTTGCCTACGTGCCGTTCACGAATTTCGAGGAATCGTGGGAGTTTCAACGCGGGCTCAAGCACTATCGCGGCGGCACTGCCTCTCCGGTCTGGATCGCCCGGCTATCCGACTCAAGCGTAGAAAAGCTGCCGCGCAAGGATTCCAACGACTCCGCACCGATGTGGATGGGCGAAAAGATTTATTTTCTTTCTGACCGGGATGGCCCGGTGAACCTGTTTATCTATGACATCAAGTCCAAGCAGGTGCGGCCCGCCCTGTCGAGCAATGGAATGGATATCAAGTCAGCGTCGGCAGGACCAGACGCGATCGTTTACGAACAGTTTGGCTCGATTCATTTGTTTGATCCGGCTAGCGGCAAACAACAGGCGGTCAATATTCGAGTAAGCGGAGATTTTCCGGCAGTGCGGCCGCACTTCGTGCCTGTTGGGGACAAGATCGAGACGGCGAACATCTCCCCCACCGGGGCGCGCGCTGTGTTTGAGACCCACGGTGAAATCTTCACGGCGCCGGTCGAACACGGCGACATCCGCGACCTGACCAACACGGTAGGAGTTGCAGAACGCGATCCGGCGTGGTCTCCTAACGGAAAATGGATCGCCTATTTCTCTGACGAGTCTGGTGAATACTCGCTGCACATGCGCCAACCGGATGGCATGGGCGAGGTGAAGAAAATAAGCCTTGACGATCATCCAACGTTTTTCTATTCACCCACCTGGTCGCCCGACAGCAAAAAGATCGCATACAGCGACAAGAGGTTGAAACTCTGGTATGTGGACGTGGATGCGGGGAAACCCATCCTGGTAGACACCAATCCTTATGACTCCGATCATGGTGGAGATTTCAATGCAGTCTGGTCGCCGGACAGCCGTTGGCTGGCCTACACGCGCCAGCTCGATAGCTCGCTGCACGCGGTGTTTGTCTACAGCGTAGAAGACAAAACGACGCATCAAATCACCGACGGCTTAAGCGACGCTTCTTCAGTAGCCTTTGACAAGAACGGGAAGTACCTCTATTTTCTGGCGAGCACCGACGACGGACCTGCTATCGCCAGCAGCATGGGCGCGTATAAGGTTCCCGTCACCAGCAGCGCCTATCTGGTGGTCCTGCGAAAGGACCTGAAGTCGCCGCTGGCTCCGCAGAGCGATGAGGAGAAGGTCGCAGCCGGCCAAGCCGGCGACGCGAATACGCCGGCCGCGGATGCCGATGAGTGCAAACTGGGAGATGAAACCAAGGCGGACGGTGCAAATCAAGCCGCAAGCCAGGACGACAAAAAAACAGAGGAGAAGAAGGACGAGGGAAAGAGCGCGAAACCAGCCAAGGAACCTCCAAATACAAAGATCGACCTGGAGGAGATCGGCCAGCGCATTCTCGCTCTCCCAGTTCCTTCCCGGAACTACGATAGTTTGTTTGCCGGTAAAACCCATGTGCTTTACCTTCTCGAGGGACGCATCGTCAATGACGCCGGGCCGAGTGGACGTATTGTGCACAAATTCGACGTGTGCACGCGAAAGACCGATAAGTTGCTGGACAATATCGGCAGCTTCGTCATTTCTGCAAATAGCGAGAAGGCGCTCTATGAGCAGTTACCGCCATGGGACCCGATGGCGGCCGGCGGAGGAGAACCGCCCCACGGCACCTGGATGATTAAGCCCGTCGATGCTTTGGGTAAACCAGCAGAGCCCGGCAAGCCGGATGGCACGCTGCACCTGGACTCCATGAAGGTGTACACCGATCCCCGTTCGGAATGGCAGCAGATGTTCCGCGAGGTGGGCCGGATCGAGCGCAACTGGTTCTATGATCCCAATTTGCACGGGGCCGACTTGAAAGTACTCATGGCAACGTACCAGCCATATGTGGACAACGTGATGAGCCGCGCGGATCTGAATTACATCTTTGCCGACATGCTGGGCGAGATCACGGCGCAGCATGTTTATATCTTCGGCGGCGTACGGCCGGAGGTGAAGCCCGTCGGGGTTGGTTTACTGGGCGCGGACTATGAAATCGATCACGATCGCTACCGCTTTGCCAAGGTCTATTTCGGCGAGAACTGGAACCCGGGTCTACGCGCACCCTTGACAGAACCCGGCGTAAACGTTCACCAGGGAGAATATTTGCTTGCCGTTGACGGGCGCGAGGTTCACGGAGGCGACGAAATCTACAGCTTCTTCTTGGAGCGCGCCGGCAAAGCCGTGCAATTGAAGGTAGGGCCGAACGCCGACGGTAGCAGCGCGCGCACCGTAACCGTGGTGCCGATCGCGGACGAGCACTCCCTGCGACAGCGCCAGTGGATGGAGGACAACCGGAAAAAGGTGGAGGCGCTCAGCGGCGGCAAACTGGCCTATGTGTATGTGCCGGATACGGCGGTGAACGGCTTTACTTATTTCAATCGCTACTACTTCGCGCAGAACGCAAAGCAGGGCGCGGTGATTGACGAGCGCTTCAATGGCGGGGGATGGATCGCCGATTACATTGTCGATTGGCTGCAGCGCCCGCTGTTGATGGCTGCGATGACCCGCGAAGGCAAAGACGAGCTCATCCCTCGAGTGATCTTCGGCCCGAAGGTGATGCTGATTAACCAATACGCAGGATCGGGCGGCGACGCTCTTCCGTGGATGTTCAGGAAACTTGGGACGGGCCCGCTGATCGGCACACGAACCTGGGGCGGCCTCATCGGTATTGGCGGCTATCCATCTTTAATGGATGGGGGCGCTGTTACGGCCCCGAGGTGGGGACTTTATAATCCGGTCACCGGCGAGTTTGACGTGGAGAACAAAGGAGTCCCACCGGATATCGAGGTGGATTTCGATCCCGCGCTATGGCGGCAGGGTCACGACCCGCAATTGGAAAAGGGCGTGGAGGTCGCGCTCACGCTGTTGCGAGAGCATCCGGTTGCGCCGCTCCGCCGGCCGAAGTATCCCGTATATCACTGGGGCAAGGTCCGCGCCGATGCGGCCGACGGGCAAACGTCTTCTGGTGGAGGGTCCTCGCAGTAGGCCGCCAGCGGCCATGATCCCGTCTCCTTGACTATTTAGGAGAGCGCGCATTAGACTCCTAACTATCTTAGGAGGAGGGGATATGAAGCTCCTGGCTTACCTTCGCTCCCTCGCCGCCGCTCTCTTTCATCGCTCTCAGACTCAGGACGAAATAGAGGAGGAGCTTGCCTCGCATGTCCAACACCGGGTGGACGATCTGGAAAGTTCCGGGCTGCCCCGCGCCGAAGCCCAACGCCGCGCGCGCATCGAGTTCGGCGGCTACCAACGATTCCGGGAAGAATGCCGCGAAGCGATGGGCGGACATCTGCTCGAAACCGTGGTTCAGGATGTACTCGTCGGCCTGCGTATGTTGCGTAAGTCTCCCGGCTTCACGGCTGTCGCAGTTGTAACGCTTGCGCTCGGCATTGGCGGCAACACCGCTATCTTTTCGATTGTGAATGACGTGCTGCTGAATCCCCTGCCCTTCCCACAGCCGGACCGGCTTGTGGTGCTGCACGAAAGCAAGCCGAATTTCGAACAGGGCTCGATCTCGTACCCGAATTTTCTCGATTGGCAGAAGGACAATCGCGTCTTTTCAGAGATGGCGGTGGCTCGCCGCTATGCCTTTAACCTTACTGGCAGAGGCGACGCCGAGCGGGTGCATGCCGAATTCGTGTCGGGAGACTTTTTCCCCTTGCTGGGGATTAATCCCATCCTCGGACGTACGTTCACACCAGCCGAAGAGCAGGCCGGTGCGGGTCCGGTTGCGCTGATCAGCGAAGGACTGTGGCGGCGAAAATTCGATGCCGCTGTAGACGTGCTGGGCCAGACAGTCACACTGGACGGGGGGGATTACACCATCGTCGGCGTGATTCCGGCCACCTTCCATTTGCGCCTGCCGTTCTTCCATGAACAGGATGTGTACGCTCCCATCCGCCAGTGGGACAACCCTGCCTTGATGAAGCGCGGGGCCGGTTTGGGCATTCACGGCATCGCAAGACTCAAGCCCGGCGTTACCCTGGAGCACGCCCGCGCCGATATGGACAATGTTACGGGCAACCTCGCGGCGGCCTTTCCCGATGCTGACGGGGGGATCAGTGCGAGCGTCGTTCCGTTGAAAGAACAGGTTGTGGGCGATGTGCGTCGAACCCTGCTGGTGCTGCTTGCAGCCGTGGGGTTTGTACTGCTGATTGCGTGCGTCAATGTTGCCAGCCTGTCGCTGGCGCGATCGGCCGGGCGGAGCCGCGAATTCGCCGTACGCATCGCGTTGGGCGCCAGCCGCAGAAGAGTGGTCCGTCAATTGCTCACAGAAAGTGTTCTGCTGGGAGTGGCAGCGGGGGCCGCCGGACTGCTCCCGGTGGTCTTGGGCACACGTGCCGCGATCCGGCTCCTGCCCTCCGCGCTGCCGCGCGCAGAGGAAATTGGGATCGACTTTCGTGTTCTTGCTTTCACCATGGCGATTTCTCTGCTGACGGGGATTCTCTTCGGTCTTGCGCCGGCGCTCAAGACCTCGCAAGCCGACCCACATACGACGCTTAAAGAAGGGGGTCGCGGCGTTAGCGGATGGCATCACGGTGCACTGGGCACATTTGTCGTGGTGGAGATGGCGCTGGCCCTGGTGCTGCTGATCGGCGCGGGATTGATGATCCGCAGCCTGGTGCGGCTCTGGGATGTCGATCCCGGTTTCAATCCGCGGAATGTGCTGACCTTTGGGTTGTCGCTGCCACCATCGATGACGGGCGCCTCCCCGGACAGGATTCGTGCCGCGTTCCGCGAGGTGGACGACAAACTCGCATCTACTCCGGGGGTCAAAGCGGTCTCGCAAATGTGGGGCGCGGTTCCCATCAGACTCGACGACGAGCAGTTATTCTGGATCGAGGGCCAGCCCAAGCCGGCCAACGAAAGCGATATGAACTGGGCAGTGGGCTACATTGTAGAGCCGGACTATCTGAAAGTAATGGAGACTCCACTGAGGCAGGGCCGTTTCCTCACGTCGCAGGACGACGAGCATTCTCCGTTGGTGGCCGTGATCGACGAGGTCTTTGCCCGCAAGTACTTCCCGGGCGAGAACCCGATCGGCAAGAGGATCACGCTGAGTAATTCGGGGAAGACGGTGGAGATAGTTGGGGTGGCTGCGCACGTCAAGCAGTGGGGACTCGATCTCGACGACACGCATTCGTTGCGGGCCCAGATCTATCTGCCCTGTATGCAGATGCCAGACAACTTTGTTGCCATGACGCCCTCGGGTTCGGGCGTGATGGTGCGTTACCAAGGGAGCCTGTCTGCAGCGTTCGACTCCATCCGCCGCAGCAGCCAACAAATGAGCAGCCAACAGGCGATCTATGACGATCAGACGATGGAGAGCATCATCTCCGATTCGATGGCTGCGCGTCGCTTCGCGATGATTTTGCTGGGCGCATTCGCGGTGCTGGCGTTGGGGTTGGCCAGCGTGGGCATCTATGGCGTGGTTGCGTATGTGGTGGGACAGCGTACACAGGAGATCGGGATCCGCATGGCGCTGGGCGCGCGCCAACAGGACGTGCTACGGCTGGTGCTGTGGCAGGGCACACGGCTGGCTTTGTTGGGCGTCGTCATCGGGCTAGGGGTGGCACTCACTCTTACTCACCTGATTACGCGGCTGCTCTACGGCGTAAGTGCAACCGATCCGGTTACCTTTGCCGGCCTGGCAACCATCCTGATGGCGATCGCCGTTGCGGCTTGCTGGATCCCGGCACGCAGAGCCATGCGGGTTGATCCGGTTGTGGCTTTGCGTTACGAGTAGAGCAAGGGGGAATACTATATAGCAAGAATATATCTCTCTCCTTATGCCGCCCATCGCCTATCTTGAATGCTCCCGATGCCACGCTCATCTACCGGCAGACTCGCCGCAGACCGTTTGTACGCGGTGTCCCAATCCGCCGGCCGGTATGTTGTACGTTCGCTACGATCTGACACATCTCAAGGGCTCGTCTTCCGGCGATGTGATCGGCCAGGATGCTCTCTCTTCACCGTGGAAAGGTATGTGGCGTTATCGGGCCGTCCTACCGGAGGTGAAGCCTGTCACCCTGGGTGAGGGCTGGACCCCGATGTTGCGCAGTGCTCGTTATCCCAATGTCTATCTAAAAGAAGAAGGTGCGAATCCAACCGGAAGTTTCAAGGCGCGTGGACTCGCTCTTGCTGTTTCGATGGCTCGCCACTATGGACTGCACAAGCTCGCCGTACCCTCCGCCGGCAATGCCGCGGGAGCGCTCGCCGCCTATGCCGCCGCGGCCGGCATGGAAGCGCACATTTTTATGCCCCACGACGTGCCCTTCGCCAATTATCTTGAGGCCGTGGCCTACGGCGCGCAGGTAACTCTGGTCGATGGGCTCATCTCGGATTGCGCGCGCATGGTTGCTGCCCTCAAGGAAGAAGGCGGCTGGTTCGACATCTCGTCATTGAAAGAACCCTTCCGCGTGGAGGGAAAGAAGACCATGGGATACGAGCTGGTGGAACAACTCGGCTGGGAATACCCGGACGTAGTCTTCTACCCTACCGGCGGTGGTGTGGGGCTCATTGGCATGTGGAAGGCCTTCGAGGAACTGGAGCAACTCGGCTGGGTTGCGCCCGGCAAGCGGCCACGTATGGTAGCGGTGCAGGCTGCGGGATGCGCCCCGGTAGCTCGTGCGTTTGATCAAGGCGCCGAAACGAGCGAAGCGTGGAAGAACGCGGCAACATTCGCTTCGGGTCTACGTGTTCCCAAGCCCTACGGCGACGCCATCATGCTCAAAGTCCTTCGTGAGTCACAGGGAACGGCACTTGCTCTCGCGGATGATCAGATTCTCGCGTCGATTCTCGATTGGGCGCGCAACGAAGGTGTTTTGCTCTCGCCCGAGGGAGCGGCCGCGACGGCGGCCTACGATTATCTGCTGAAATCAGGCTTTTTGAAGGCTACGGACCGTGTCGTCCTGTTCAACACCGGAGCCGGGCTCAAATATACCGACGTAATCGCCGAGGCGATGAAAGTGTCGCGCCCCCTCGGGGAACAACCCTGTCCTCTTTCAACCCAGCGCTAACCTATTTAGTATGTTTTTCGCCAAAACTCACCACAAAATCGTCATCCTGAGCGGAGCGCCTCACAGATTTATCGCGTGACACAGCGTTTGAGGGCGCGCAGTCGAAGGACCCCGGCGATGCTCAGTTTGCCATGCTGTTCGGAGCTTTTCTGCCACCGAAGTCCGAGAGCCGGATCTTGCTGCGGTACGCATTTGATGGTCACGGCCTGTTGGCTGCCGAGAATGTAGAAGTAGCCGCCGGACATAGCAAGGTGCTAGCAGTTCTTGTTCCTCGCGCGAGGAAAAGACCGTGGCGGGTCCACCAGGAGCGGGCTTCGGTGGTTGAAAAGCTCCGAACAGCATGGGCAAACTGAGCATCGCCGGGGTCCTTCGACTGCGCGCTATAAACCCTCTGTTAAGCAAGAGATCTGCCAGGCGCTTCGCTCAGGATGACGGTCTTGTGAGGATCGAAAAACATTATGGTTGGAGTGCGTCAAAAACGCGACAAATCAAAAAAGTCACAACCTCTCAGGATGACGATTTTGTGGTGAGTTGGAAATTCCGGTGGGATGACAAATTCATTGCACCCGAAAGATTAAACTGCAGATCCCTCGACCACCCCGGATTTCCTGTCGAGGTCGGTGGCGTTGCAATCTTCATGCGGTTTTCCTTACAGAAAACCGCACACGCTGCTCTCTCCAGTGCCGCGAACAGGAAATCCGGGTACGCTCGGGATGACAAAGGGGGACGCTTCCTTTTGGTTTGATGGTAGTAATGATGGCCTCACGGACATCGTTCATTCCTTTCTTAGCTTGCCGAGCCAAGTCCGCTGCTCCTAATGACACAGGCGCGCTTCGTTCAGACCGAAGGTGCGTCGACAAACGGAAGGTAACCGTTTCCTGCCCCCAAATTCGTGTAACTTAGTTCGATCTGCAGCGTACTGCTTTATGGACACCAAGCGAAACAATGCGAAAACATCGCAGGGCCGCAAGGGGAAAGCCACGGAGATGGAGGGGGAGGACCTGGAGAGCGTAATAGAACGCGCACGAGGCCACGATGCCGAGGCCTTGGGAGAGATCTATCGCCTCTATGTCCGGCGCGTATTTGGCTTGTGCCGCCACATGTTGGACTCACGGGAGAGCGCAGAAGATGCTACCAGCGAGGTCTTCCTCAAGCTGCAGCGCTCAATCAAGAGCTACGACGGATCGATTCCCTTCCCCAGGTGGCTGCTCCGGGTGGCCGGCAACCAATGCATTGACGCTTTGCGGCGCCGGCAGCGCGGACGGCAGGTGATGGTGGAAGTTCAAGACGAAGCCGCGGCCATCGAGCCAGCCGGTTCGGAGCCGTCCCCGCTGGGTGCTGTGCTCAGCAAGGAAGAGAGAGTGCAGGTGCGGGATGCCATCGCACGTCTGCCAGAGAACTATCGCGTGCCGCTGATCCTGCGCTATTACGGCGACATGAGCTATGACGAAATTGCGCAGCAGCTGGGGATGCAGAAGAACAACGTGGCGGCACTGATATTTCGCGCCAAGCAGGAGCTGCGCCGGAAATTGGCCCACAGGAGCAAGTGATCATGGAATGCTATTCGGAACAGATCATGGCCATGGCCGCGGACGGCGAACTGGGAGTGGAGGAGACTCTGCGCCTGCGAGAGCACCTGGCCACATGCCGGCGCTGCCGGCAACTGTTGGACGCATTACGCTCCGAGAACCATATTCTCAGCGAAAGCCTGCAAGAACTTCCGGAAGAGGTAGCGAGTCCGATGGTCTTCCCCTCTTCGCCGTGGTCTGTGGGGTGGGGTGAGGTGGCGATCGTGGTCACGGTGCTGGCGCTGGGTTCTGCCGTTTGGATTAATGAGCTGAGCATTCCGGATGCGCTGCAGTGGCTAAATCCCTTCAGCGTAAGCGGCCGCACAAACCTGCTCTTCAACCTTTTTTATTACCTTGCACACGGAGGTTCTGCCATGCTGGCTGATTTTGCTACTACTGTCGGGGAGCTCTTTTTGCTGTTGCTGTTGGGCGGCGGTGTACTGCTGCTGGGACGTCGATGGTTGCGGCGTCAACCTGGCCTGCGACTGCTGATGGTGCTGCTTGCATTGACATTGCCTGGCTTTGGCCTCCAGCAGCGTCACAGCAATTTCGTCAGCGTAGGCGCGAACGAGACGGTAGACGACACCCTGGTGGCCACGGGCAACGTAGTGCGGGTGGAAGGCGTGGTCAATGGTGACTTGCTGGCGTTTGGTGGGACGGTCGAAGTGCGTGGCACGGTCAAGGGTGATTTAGTGAGCTTTGCCACCAAGGGAACCGTGGTGAGCGGAACCGTGGAAGGGAACATCTACGCCCTCTCGAATTCGCTCGACCTGGATGGGGAATTGGGCCACAGTATCTACGCGTTGGCGCAATCCTTGCATGTGGATAACCGGGGTCACGTGGGCGGCGGTATCTTGAGTGCAGCCGGAGACGTCACCCTCGAGGGCCAGGTGAATCGCAGCGTTACCATGTTCGCCGGCAATGCCGATGTGAGCGGCAGCATCGGGCGCGAATTGACCATGGCGGGAGACAGCCTTACCCTGACGAACACGGCCCGAGTGGGCGGTAACCTGAGCGCTCACGTGGACCAGCTGAAAAACGTGCACATCGCTGACGGCGCGACGATTGGGGGTAAACGTGACATCCAGGTGAGCGTGAGGAAGAAGAGCCGGTTCACGCGTCCCGGCTTCTACTTCTTCCAGGCTGTCTGGCTCGCTGCCGCCATGCTGGTGGGATGGTTGTGCCTGGTTCTGTTTCCCGGCTTCTTCCAGGCCAGCACGCTCGCGGTTGGATCAGTCGGGCGTAGCCTGGGGCTTGGGTTTGCGGTTCTGGCAGCCGTGCCCGTCGCCATCGTGGTAACTGCCGTCACTCTGGTTGGCCTTCCGGTCTCGCTCATGCTGCTCGCTGTATATCTGGTTGCGATCTACCTGGCAAAGGTTTGGGTTGGAGCCTTCCTTGGCCGGATACTTTTGAAGCCAGCCGGGGCCACAAAGGGCGATTGGCTGCAGGGACTCCTGCTGGGGCTGGTGATCCTCACCATCGTCGGGTTCATCCCGTTTCTCGGCGGACTAGTCCACTTGGGTGTGGTTTGCCTTGGGTTGGGTGCGTTTACCTGGCAGCTTTATCGGACCTCACGACCGTTCATAACGACCTGAAGTGGAGGCCAATGATTCGCGAACGGAAGAGAGCAGGGGCAGCGGTTTCCCCTGCTCTCTTTCGTTGGAGGTGTCAGGTCGTCACTGTGGCTCCACATGCCGAGCTCCAAATCGACCGAAAGCCAGTCGTTGAAGTTGCTCGCGGGTATTTTGCGAAAGTGCCGGCCTCGCCCTGGCGGCGGTCTCATCTGCTTCCGCGGCTGCGCCATCTGCGTCATCCTTGCACCAGTCTGTGTCGGCGTGCGTGCGGTCGCATGGGGTCGCGAGGAACGCATGAATGTCGCCGGTGCTTGTCTGCACGCCAAAACCCGCGATCTGTCCAACATCATTGATCCCGTAGGCAACCAGCAGGTACAACGGCGAGTCCGGCGGGATAAGCGCGTTGAGGTCGTGCATCACGCCGTCGCGCCACAGGAACACGCGTGGGTTTCCACTGGCCAGTCCGGGCGCGCTGATTGACGGACCAACCACCTCGCCCTGGTTGTTCATGCCAAGGGCCGCGCCATCAAAGTCCCCGGGGAGCACGCCAAGATCCCTCATACCTGTCTCTCTGGTCCAGAGGAATGGGTGAAAGGGAAAGCAAAGCGGGTTCGGCGGAGCTCCCGGGCATGCCGCGCTCTTGATTTCAGGCAGGGCCGAAACACCAGCTTACTTGACCTCGGTCATTGATATCAAAAGCAGCATTCCCGGCTCCCAACACAGCTGTATTTGACGTCCCACCGAGGTTGCCGAGGTCATGGACCGAGCCGTCCTTCTCCCAAAACACGGCGTGCGGCGCAGCGGAGGGTCCCGGAAGCACCGTGTTCCGGCACGAGCCGGACATCCCAACGGCCTGGCCATCATCGTTGATCCAGAAGGCGACGCCGACAGAGTCGCCCGCGAGTGGAGGTAGTTTCCGAATCTCGCCCGATCCTGGCCCCCAGATCACGGGTTCAAAATAGAGACGTTGCGGCCCGAGGCCGTTGACCGCCACTTTGCCGGGGCAGTCTTTGTCTACCGCGGCCTCCTCCGCATAGCCGGCGACTTCTCCTCGATTGTTGATCGAGCCATAACCGGCGTTGGTGCCGCCCAGCGTCGGCAGCGCAGTCATCACGCCGTTTTGCCACAGGAACGCCAGACATTGGAGCCCGGTACCGTAGCCGCAGAAGTTTTCATTGTTTGGATCCTTATCGGAGGTCTCGGCCCCACCGATGACCTGGCCGAATTGGTTGGCGCCGCCCGCGCCGCTGTTCGGCCCTCCGAGTCCGGGTGTACCGATGTCTGTGAACAGCCCCTCGTACCAGAGCACGGCGTGTTGCGCGCCGTCAGCGGCGGTGTCCAGACCAGCTACCAAGCCTGCATTGTCCACGGAAAACGCCTGGCTGAACGGGTTGCCCTCCGGGCCGAGGTCGGTGACGGCATAGCGCTGAAGGTGCTCTGCATGCTTTTGCCCTTCCTGCGCGACAACCCGAAGCGGCATTGCCAGCGGAGCCAGCAAGCCTAAGGATGAAACGGTGAACAGCAATGTGGATTTCATATCGTCTCCTTTTCTCTCCGCAACCACGGCACGCCGCAGTAGCCGGTTTATGTTTTGTGCACGCGAGCCAGAAGTGAATTCAGGCAGATCAGCGTCGAGCCATCGGTTGCCCGTGTGCGGTGTAGCTCTTCCGAATTGAGCCATTCCTCCAGCGCCGGCCGTTGCAAGTTTGAAATCACTCCAACTTCCTCCAGCGCTATTACGTCCGCTTCGGCCGCACATCGGGGGCACCATGCGCGCCGGGAACTCTGGCTTCGAAGGATCAACAAAGACTCGGTTTCGATGGTGATCTTCGTCCGCTTGGCCATAGAGGTTCCGCCTTTCCGAAAACGGCCCGTGTGACGCAAACTTGCCTGCGGGGCACTGGAAAAGTCCTTACAGCGCGTCTGAAAACTTCTGATAATTTCTCGCAATGCTGTAAGAGCCAGAAGCAAAAGCACTTCGGACGATTGCGAGGGCGGCGGCTGGCCCGGTTAAATTTCTGAATCGTGCTAGAATCCTGCTCGACCTTCGGCTCACGTTGCGAGATCGGGTGGGCGCAATGCCTGGGAGCGCAAACCAGCGGGGTAAAGAACTATACGAGTTCGGCCCTTTTCGCGTTAATCCCGAAAAGGAGACTGTGCTACGTGCCGGCGAGCCAATTCCGCTGACGCCGAAGACGTTTCAGATCCTGCTGGTTCTTATCCGCCATAGCAATGAGGTAGTGAGCAAAGACGACCTGATGAAAACGGTTTGGCCCGACACTTTTGTGGAGGAGGCCAATCTCAGCCGCAATATCTTCATGCTGCGGAAGGCGTTGGGGGAGCGTCCGCAGGATCACCGATACGTGGTTACGGTTCCGGGCCGCGGGTATCGATTGGCGGAGAGCGTGCGCCTGGTGCCGGAGGATGAACTCAGTATTGTTGCGGCGAACTACTCCAAGGTGCAGGTGTCAGGTCGAGGAAACGAAGCCCTGGGGATGGATCTCGGTCGCTCTGATCCTGCTGATTGGCGTTACTGCCGGCATATTCCGCTTTGTCTTGCACCGGCCGGCGGCTCTCAGTGAAAAAGACACGGTTGTGCTTGCCGATTTTGCTAATTCCACCGGCGACCCCGTTTTCGACGGGACCCTGCGGCAGGGCATGGCCGTACAGTTGGAGCAGTCGCCGTTTCTTAGCCTGATCTCTGAGGAACGTATCCAAAACACGCTCCGCCTGATGGGCCGGCCGGCGGATGCCCAGGTTACTCCCGAGCTCGCCCGGGAAATCTGTGAGCGCACCGGAAGCGCCGCTGTTCTGGAAGGGTCGATTGGCAGCATGGGAAGCCAGTACGTGTTGGGCTTAAGGGCAAGGAACTGCCGCACCGGAGACATCCTTGATGATGAGCAGGCGCAAGCGGCAAAGAAAGAAGACGTCCTGAATGCTCTGAATGAAGTTGCCGGCAGATTTAGACGGCGAGTCGGCGAATCATTGGCCGCGGTGGAAAAGCACTCTACGCCACTCGCCGAGGCAAGCACACCATCTCTCGAAGCCTTGAAAGCCTATAGCACCGCCTGGCAGGTCTGGTTTTCAACCGGGCCGGCCGCCACGCGTGGCGCCTCTGCAGCGCGCCATTGAGATCGACCCCCAATTCGCCATGGCGCATGCGTTTCTGGGGCGCGTGTACGCCGAGCTTTGGGAGCCTGTTCTGGCGGCGGAGAGCGCTAACAGAGCTTATCAATTGCGGAATCATGTCAGCGATCCGGAGCGGTTCTTTATCATGGTCCCGCATGATCTGGATGTGACGGGAAACATCGAAAAGGCGCACCAAACCGCGGAGTTATGGGCCGAAACTTATCCACGCGATGTGAGGCCGCGCGCGTATTTGTCGTGGATTGACCAGGAACTCGGCAGGTACCAACAGTCAATAGAAGATGGCGAGAAGGCGGTCGCTCTCGATCCGGACTTCCCCCCGGCGTACAACAATCTTGCCTGGGCCTATGTGCAACTGAACCGCCTGCCGGAGGCCGAAAACACACTTCGGCGAGCCTCGCAGCACAACGTCGCATTCCCCGAGTTTTTAGTGATGCGCTATTACATCGATTTCCTGCGGGGTGACCGGGCGGCAATGGAGCGGGAAGCGGCTCGAGATGAGGGGAATCCCGACGTAGGAGACTGGATCTTCCACGAGGAGGCTTCTGCCTTGGCCTATTCCGGGGATTTGCGAGAGGCCAGGAGGAAATCACGCCAGGCAGTGGACTCGGCGCGGGAGGCGACCCACAAGCAAGAACGGGCGGCAATGTGGGAAGCCGGAGCCGCTGTGCGGGAGGCATTTTTCGGGAATCCGCTCGAGGCAAGGCAGCATGCCACAGCGGCCCTTGATTTCTCCAAGGGCCGGGACGTGGAGTACGGCGCGGCATTGGCGTTCGCCATGGCCGGGGATAGGGAGCGGTCGCAGGCGCTGGCGAAAGATCTGGAAAAGGCATCGGAGGATACCTACGTCCGATTCAATTACGTGCCAACTCTGCGCGCGCTTTTTGCGCTGAGCCATGGCGATTCTTCCAGCGCCATCGAAGTTTTGCAAACCGCCGCCCCCTATGAGCTGAGCGTGGGCTGTGCTTCCGGCTTCTACGGGATTCTGTATCCAGTGTATGAGCGTGGCGAAGCCTATCTGTCAGCGCATCGATATGCTGAAGCCGCCGGGGAATTCCAGAGGATCCTCAACTACCCTGGCGTCGTATTCGCCGACCCCGTAGGCGCACGCGCGCATCTGGAACTGGGCAGAGCCTATGCTCTCTCGGGAGATAAGATCCGGGCGAAATCCGCCTATGAGGATTTCCTTACGCTTTGGAAAGATGCCGACCCCGATATTGCCGTCCTGAAACAAGCGAAAGCGGAGTATGCGAAATTGCAGTAACTCTGTCGAGATGGGCAGGACACGGCGAGCTTGAGGCAGAACCTTTCTCGCCATTTGTTCATCAAGGCCGATAACCATGTTGAAGATTGCTTGAGCCGAAAGGTCTATACTCCTGGCATTGGACATTCGTCCAGAGAAGGAGGAGTTTGTCATGGTCAAGCCAATTCCCGACGGATACAGCTCTGTCACGCCGTATCTCATCTTCGAGAACGCCGAGTCTGCGATTGAGTTCTACAGCAAGGCATTCGGCGCACAGGAACTATTTCGTATGCCCATGGGGAACCGGATCGCCCACGCAGAGATGCAGATCGGCAACTCTCGGATCATGCTGGCCGATGAAGCCCCGCAAATGGATGCGTATGGCCCCAAACATCACAACGGTTCGCCCATCAGTCTGATGCTGTATGTCGACGACGTCGACTCTTTCACAAAAGAGGCCGTCGCAGCGGGCGCCAAAGTTCTGCGTCCGGTGAAGAATCAGTTCTATGGCGATCGCTCCGGAACTTTTCTCGATCCGTTCGGCTACAAGTGGACGATCAGCACGCACGTTGAAGATGTTTCGCCGGAAGAAATGGAGACTCGCATGTCGAGCGCGGTTGCGGGCTAGAGTCTTTGCACTCCTGGTGTAGAAAAACTGGACTGGGCCCCGACGCGGTGGTTTCCGCAGCCGGGGCACCGGCCAACAGAGCTAGCAGAGGCGGTGTAGGATCAACGCTGATGTTTTTTCCCAACTTTGTTGACCATCTGGTTTTCCGTGTAATGGAAATGGAGAGAACGGAGCGCTTTTACAGCGCACTTCTCGGCCAGCCTCTGAAAGAGGACGATTACCTCATGTACATGGCGGGTGATACCCGGCTGTTTTTCACGCGTTCCACGGAGGCCCGACAGGGGACGTATGAGAAAGAAAAGGTCGGGCTGAATCACATCGCCTTTGGCGTGCGCACCCTGAAGGAACTGCAAACGATTCAGGCGCAACTCGATGGTAGCGGAATCTCTCACAGCGGAATAAAGCTTTGGCAAGATGGCCGGACGGAGTACATCTGGCTCGACGATCCCGACGGTATGCGTGTCGAATTCTGGTTGCGCCCTCTTGCATAGACAAAGGCTCCGGCGAAGAAACCAGCCTTCGAGCCGACGCTCGAAGGCTGGATTGAGACTGGCCGTGATTAATCCTGGCTTGAGAGATCGCCGTAGATGATGCCACGGCCATTCATGCCCAGATAGACCCGGCCATAGACGCGCGGATCGGCCTGGATGAGCGTGGGACCGCCATACTGGTGCGCATCATCGTTGATCCGCCGCCAGGATTTGCCGGTGTCATCAGAGCGGTAGATCGCCATTGCGCCATTTGGCGAGGCTTCGCCGTAGAGGAAAACCGCCTGCTCATGCGTCCGCGGTGAGGCTGCGCCCACGGCAACCGAGTTGGCATAGGCTACGTTGGCCAGCTTCGTCCAGGTAGAGCCGCCATCGGTGGAGTGATAGAGGCCGTTGCTTCCAAGCGGCAGCCAGAGGTCCCCCGCCTTCGCCCAGTTGACGTCGACCACGCCGCACCCGGAGCCGTTGCAACCTGCGCTGGCGGGCAGCGGAGTCGTGTTCACCTGGGTAAAGGTGGCAACACCGCTCACTGTATCTACTGTGCCGCTATAGAAACTGCCGCCCGTGCCGGTGCTGGAGTATGAGTAGAACAGCTGCGCTGTGACCTTGTCGGCATATACAGGAGTAACCGCGGGCAATCCCGACGCCGCGATCCAAGTCGAGCCGTTGTCAGTCGAGAATTGCGCCACGCCGGAATAAGGCGGAGTCCACATTACCGTGGTTCCGCTGGCATCGGCAGAGACTGTCCCTCCGTTTCCCGAGTTAGCTCCCGAGGCGCAGGTGGGGAACGGTGTCCAGCTGGTTCCACCATTGGTCGAAAATGCGCCGTAGTTGCAGGGGCTGGTTGACGAAGTTGAGGGCGACTGCGCGCGAACGATGAAACTCGGATTCTGTCCTGCCCAGTCGAGGCTACCGACTGATCCCGCCACCGGGTTCGTGTACATTCCGGCGGGCGGAGATACATGGAAGTCAGTGTGCACGAAGCCGCCGATATCGCTCATTCCGCTCAACAGGTGAGCGCCGGCCGTGGGACTGATGAGGGCAAGAATTGCGGTCTCCTCGATTCCCTTGGCTTGTACGAACCAGGTGGGCGAGGTCCCTGCATCGGCCACCGAGACGTTATTGGTCCCGTAAATGGTCGCTCCCGTGCCATACAGCAGATGATCGGGATTCGTGGGATCGATCAGCACCGCGGAGATCCACCAGCCAAATTTGGCGGAAGGATATGGAGAATTCGGATAGCTGGTATCGCCGAAGGTTAGCCATGGTGAAATGGGCGTGTATACGCTGGGGTTGAAGTAGTAGTTCCCGTAGGGCGGCCCATCGTCGCCCGCGCTGGAGGTGATCAGACCCAGGTTGATCCAGCTGCTGCCGCTATCGTGCGTCACATACACGGTGTCTACCGGGTACCAGCGATCCATCGTGCTTACCGCAACTGTACCGGCCTTACTGAGATCCTGGGTGAGCCCGACGAATCCTCCCCGCGGTCCGGACTGGTATGGGGCGTCGATGGGCGGAGTGATATTCGTCCACGCCTTACTGGCCGGATCATATTTTTCGACCATCCCATAGTTGATGACATCGGGTCCCGGCAGATCATCGAAGTTGACGTACAGGCTGCCGTCGCGGTTGATGAGTGCGCGCTCCGGTGCAGGGGGATTGGTTCCGCTGGGAACGCCATAGGAGGTGGGCCACGTGAGGGGCTGCCCGGGCAGAGCCGTCCATGTTGAGCCGTCATTGGTGCTAACGTAGACCGTCGCCGTGGTGTAGGCGCCGGCGTAAATGGTGCCTGGCGTCTTGGGATCGAACAGCACCCACTGCACGCCATATGTGTCGGTCGAGGACTGCACGGGAAAACTGGACACCTGCGTCCAGGTCTGCGCGTAATTCTTGCTAACCCAGAGCCCGTTGAAACGTGTCCCCATGAAGAGTTCATTCGGCTTGAAGGGGTTTACCGCCAAGCGCTCGCCGGCGGCTCGGCCATCGTAATTCGAGGCCATTTCGAAGGGCGCGGGATAGGTCTTGAAGGTAGCACCGCGATCGGTCGAAACGAGGAAGGCGCAGCAGTTGGAATAGGCATACATCCCAGCTGCGATATACAGGCGGTTGGGGTCGGTCGGATCCAGAGCGACGCTCTCCGGGCCGTTCAAGTTGTACTCCTGGGGCGAATGGAAATCGGTCAGAGGCTGCCAGCGTTGCTCCTGCGCTTCCCATTGGTAGACACTGCCAATGTCGGTGCGGGCATACATTAAACCGGGTTCCGTTGGATGAGCGATCAGGCCCGGGACATAGCCACCCGCCACAATGGTGACCGGCCGGTAGACATAATCGGAACCTTGCTGAGGAGGCAGACTCGCTGCGCATAGAAGCAGAAACAGCACCGGAGTAGCCAAGAGACTGGCACTCTTCACGGTTGAAGGCGATTGGAACTGAAGCGAACCGCGGACACGCTGCCGGAGAGCAGTGAACGGCAAAGAACTGAACAGCAGGGGGAAGGTATTGCGTTGGGGGGATTGCATCGGGGAGGGACCTCACTTCATGGAGATTTGCGTTCGTTTTGGCGAAACGGTTTCCGGTCTCAAGTAAACCGCTTCGCTAAAACGCAAAAATCCTATTCCGCCCCTCGCAAATTTGTCTACATGCCAATAGGACGTATTCCTTGAGCGCCTGTGGCTCACCGGCCTGCGGATTGCGTCCTAATTTCTTAGACCTTCACTTCTGCAACTCGGGATGTTCTGAGAGGCTCAAGATATTCCCGTCGGGGTCCTTGAACCAAGCGACCTTCGCGCCGGAAGGCGCGGTCCAGATGCCTAGCTCATCTTGAGTCCGCCTTTGTCGAAATGTTTCGCCGGACATTCGGGACAACTCCGAAGGCATGGATCTCAGCCATAGAGACTTTTGGCCAAAGACCCCCCGGATGACCGGCCTCCGGGTGTGCTCATCGTTTTCTTATTACCAGATGATTGGCTCCGGATCTTTGCCGGACAGGTCGATTTTGACGGGCACGGCGATGAGACGCAAGGTGGTGAAGTCGAAATCGCGATAGAGATCGAGACACATCAACTCCGGCGCTTCATGATAATCAGGTGGCTGGGTGAACAAATCGCCAAGGCTGGCTATCGCGTGGCGCGCCTCAATCGAGGAGAAGAGCTCTGGGGCGATCGCTGCTGAGGTGACTGCTACGGTCTGCCCGCGTGGGCCGTTGGTGACGATGCGTAGCGGCGCAGCAGCAAGATTTGAGGACGCGATCCGGGCGCCGGGTGTTCCACTGCCATTGATCGAGTCCTGCTGCAACCAGCGGGCAATCGCAGTCACCTGCGCCGCGTCCAGGCCGAGAGGCCTCTCTCCAATGGTGTTCAACATCTGCGCAAAACCTGTAAGGTCGTCCTCCCCGCCGGGAATGTTCTCGCCGAACAACAAAGGGTCGAAGAGCAGGACGCGCTGCCCACGGGCGACATCGTTGCCGGCCTCGACCGCCAGGGAAGACCGTCCCGAGTCGGAGATCAAGAGAGTCGCGCCTCCGTTTGGCGGCCTCACCGCGGACTCTATCAACACCCCGGGCGCGGACAGCCCGTTGCTGAACTCGAAGCGATATCCGCGG
>CAWIBI010000030.1:0-31875 GCA_963834205.1 uncultured Acidobacteriaceae bacterium
GCAGAACAATACACTGCAAAGCACAGCACTGGTGCACGAGGCCTATTTGCGGCTTATCGGCAACGATTCTGTGCGGTGGAACGATCGCACTCATTTTTTCGCAGTTGCGGCCCAGGTTATGCGCCGCATCCTGGTGGACCACGCTCGCATGAAGCACGCAAAGAAACGCGGCGGAGACTGCCTCACTTTAGTGCTGGATGAAGATGTAGCCGAAGCGAAAGGACGCGAACTTGACTTACTTGCTCTGGATGATGCAATGAACGGGCTGGCGGCGCTCGACGAACGCCAATCTCGCCTGGTTGAGCTGCGTTTCTTTGCCGGACTCTCGATCGAAGAAACCGCGCAGGCGCTTGAGATTTCCCCAGCCACAGTCAAACGCGAATGGGCGACCGCAAGGTTATGGCTTCTCCGCGAAATGAGCCGCACAGCGCACCTATAACGCCGGAGCGCTGGCACCAAATCAAAGGCGTGCTTTCTGTCGCATTAGAGGCAGACCCGGCGGAAAGATCGTCTTATCTCGACCGGGTTTGCGCGACAGATCCATTTCTGCGGCTTGAAATCGAAAATCTGCTGGCACTCGAAGGGCAAGCTCTCACCGCGCTGCTGCACCCGATCGCCACCGAGTTTAGCGACACCAATGATAGCGGGAACGCGCGCATCGGGCGGCGGATCGGGCCCTATCAGCTGGTCGAAGAAATCGCCGCGGGAGGCATGGGGGAGGTATATCGCGCATTCCGCGCCGACGATCAATACAAGAAAGAAGTCGCGATCAAACTGGTGCGCGCCGGACTGGATTCCAGCTTTGTGGTGGCGCGCTTCAGGGATGAACGACAAGTACTGGCAAGCCTTGAGCATCCCAACATCGCGCGCTTGATTGACGGCGGTACCACAGAGAACGGCATTCCCTACTTTGTAATGGAGCTGATCGAGGGCCTGCCGCTTACTCAATTCTGCGATGAGCGCATGCTTTCTTCTACCGACCGGCTCAAGCTGTTTTTAGAGGTCTGCTCTGCCGTTCAATATGCGCACCAGCGCCTGATCATTCATCGCGATCTCAAGCCAGGTAACATTCTTGTGACCGCCGATGGCAGCCCCAAGCTGCTCGATTTCGGTATCGCCAAGATTCTCGATCCTGCCGGAGCGGCCGAAATGGCCGACGCCACGATGTCGATGTTTCGGCTTTTGACTCCGGCTTACGCCAGCCCGGAGCAAATCAGGGGCGAAGCCATCACGACCGCGAGCGACGTGTATTCTCTCGGCGTTCTGCTCTATGAATGTTTGACTGGACATCGACCCTATGGGGCAAATTCTTCCGCGCCCCATGAGATCTCTCGTGCCGTCTGCGAAGTCGAACCCGAAAAGCCAAGCACGGCGGTTCGGCGAACCGCACAACGGCCAACTGCGCCTCTCGTCAAGCGCTTACGCGGCGACCTCGACAACATCGTGCTCATGGCTTTGCGCAAGGAGCCGCAGAGGCGCTACGCGTCCGTCGATCAATTTGCCACCGACATCCGGCGGCATCTTCAAGCATCTGCCCGTTACCGCAACCAGAGACACGGTCCGATATCGAGCAGGTAAATTTATCGCCCGTCACAAGGTAGGAGTCGCAGCCGCCTTCGCCCTGCTCATGGTTATTCTTGCCGGATTGGCAGCAACTCTCTATGAGGCTAACCGTGCAAGGCAAAACGAATTGCGTGCTGAGAAGCGCTTCAACGATGTTCGCGCCCTGGCCAATTCGCTCATTTTCGAAGTTCACGATTCCATCGAAACACTTCCGGGTGCAACTGCCGCGCGAAAAATAATCCTGGAGCGCGCCCTGCAATATCTCGACAGCCTGGCCAGGGAATCAAGCGGCGATGCTCCCTTGCAACGTGAGCTGGCAACTGCTTATACCCGCATTGGCAGCCTGCAAGGGAGTACTTTGGACTCCAATCTGGGGCAAGAGGATCAGGCTTTGTCCAGTTTTCAGAAGGCGTTAGCGATTCGCGGCGCAGTTGCCAAGGCCAACCCGGGAAATATCAAAGATCAGCTGGACCTTGCTGTTGCCCATCATGCGATGGCGAGAATGCTGAGCAGCGCCGGCGGCCCGGGCGCTATGGAACAGGATGAGCAGGCTTTGACCGTCACCGCGCAGCTTCTAAAGGCCGATCCGTCAAACTTCGATGTGCTGCGTGAAAGAGGAATCGAATACGAAGTTCTGGGCGATCTTCAAGAAGAGCCCTCACGCAGGATCGATGCGTTTAAAAGCTCGATGGCAATTTCGCAGGAGCTCTTGAAGGCCCGCCCGGACGACAAACGAGTACAGCGTGGTCTCGCCATTATTTCCGTGAAAATTGGAAATGAACTTAGAGATGCGGGTTCTTTCTCCGAAGCTCTGCAATACACCGGTTCGGGTGTGGACTTGTTTGAAGGCCTGGCCAGGGACCAGTCGGATGCTCGTGTCAGGCGGGAGTTGGCGGTCGCATCCTTTGTTCGCGGCTCCATTCTGGAGGCGAAGGGAGACTCTTCTGGCGCACTGGCTGCCTATCGACGGAATTTGGGCATCGTCGAACCAATGGCGGAAGCAGACCCTCAGAATGCCGAACTCCAGCTTGATGTAGCAGGTGGTTCGCTGTCCGTGGGACGAGTTCTCTTCCGTTTGAGCAGGCAGGTTGACGCCGAACGTCTATTGATGCGCTCGATTCGACTGTACGAGGAAAATCTGGCTCGGAATCCCTCGGATAGCGAGACGCCGGAACTTCTCGGCAGCGCCGAGATATGGATGGGAGAGTTGCTCACGAAGAAAAGAGAGTTCTATCCTGCACTGGAAAACTATAGAAAAGGTATCGCAGTTTTAGAAAAGATTCCGGCCGGCGTGGCGACTGCGGATACTCGCGGCGACATCGCCACGGCGCGCGTCAGGATGGCGGCTCTGCTGGCTCAGATGGGAAACGAAGCAGAAGCGATGGCAACCTATACCAGTGCACTGGCGACGGCCGAAAGCCTCGCAGCGGCGAATCCGCCGAAGCTCCGAGGATTGTACGCGGCCGCGGACGCTTATTTCGGCATCGGTGAGTTGTCCCGCAAGGCAGCGCACTGGCAGCAAGCCGGGGATTGGTATCTCAAGAGTGCGGGCGCATGGCGAACAATCGGCGCCCCGTGGCCTATTAGTCCGGGTTATTTGCCCTGCGGCAGCCCCGCGGAAGTCGCTCGAGCAATCAGGCAGTGCGAACTGGCGCTCCACAAGCAGGCTCCCGCCTTCCGCATCGCGTCGGACGCGCCCCCGCGCTAAGTGCGCATGGTCTCCATCAGGCAGGCGAAGGCGGGGAAATCCAGCGATTGCATTCCGTCCGACAGGGCATTTCAGGATCCGGATGCACCTCGACAATCAGACCATCGGCGCCCGCCGCCAGCGCCGCGCGGCACATGGCCGGGATCAGGTCACGCCGGCCCGTGGCATGCGAGGGATCGGCGATTACCGGCAAATGGCTAAGCTGCCTGGCCAGCGCCATGCCCGCCAGGTCGAGGGTGTTGCGCAGTGCGGGGTCGTACGAGCGGATGCCGCGTTCGCACAGTACCACCTGGCCATTGCCGCCGGCCAGCAGATATTCCGCGGCCAGCAACCACTCCTTTACCGTCGCCGCCGGGCTGCGTTTCAGCAGGACCGGCTTTCGTAGCTTCCCCAGCCGCCGCAGCAGGGCAAAGTTCTGCATATTGCGTGCCCCCACCTGCAGCATGTCCACGTGCTCCGCCACCATCGCAATGTCGTCCGTGCTCAGAACCTCGGAGACGATGGGCAAGCCCGTGTCCTGGCGGACCTGGCTGAGGATCTGCAGGGCCTCTAATCCCAAACCCTGAAAGTCATAGGGAGAGGTACGCGGTTTGTAGGCTCCGCCACGCAACATCACAGCCCCGGCGGCTTTCACCGCTCTGGCTGTTGCCAAAACCTGGTCATAGGATTCCACGGAGCAGGGCCCTGCGATCACGACCGGTTGGCCGGCGCCAATGGCCACGGGTCCTATCTTCACAACGGTCCGCTCGCCCCCGTTCGAACGGCTGAAGAGCTCGAGCGGCGGAGTGAAAACCTTGACGGTTGCAGGCTGCGCTTCTGTGGGTGTGCATATTCCGGGTCTCCTTGGGATTGCTCATAGAAAGCAAAAGGGCCGCGACTTTGGTCGCGGCCCTGGTTGGTAAATGCGCTTTAAACCTGGAAAATCAGATTCGCAGATGCACGTACGCCACCGGAGCCGCTACTGGATACCAGTAGCGGTAGGTAAAGAAAAAGGATTGGCGTGACGCTGGGAGCATCCTGGAAGATAGCTTACCCGCAAGAACCGCGATTTGGAAAGACAAAACTTGCCCTTCAGCCGTGTCCCCATGACCCTGCGGTTCACCCAAGGTGATGAAAACCAGGTGGTGTTATTGAAGGGGACGGCCTACCTCGCCGCAGCGAGCATTAGGCCGTCCATTACTGCTTTTGCAATGACCTCGGCTTTAGAAGCCGCTGAGGTACGGCTTTTCACCTATAGATGAAATGCAGGTGGTTTTCGACTGTGCCCTTGGTGCGGGTTTGGCCCGGCAACCTAAGATAAAGCGATGCTGAGCGAAGAGCAGCGCGGGCGGGTGTGCGTGGTGTTGGTGCGGGCGCGCAACCCCAACAATATCGGCGCGGTCGCGCGGGCCATGCACGGTTTTGGCTTCAGCGACTTGCGCCTGGTCAACGAATACTCGGTGGGCTTCAAAAAGGCGCGATCCGCGGTGGATGCTTCCGCCATCCTGGCGGAGGCAAGAGAGTTCGCCGACGTCGCAGACGCGGTGGCCGATTGCACCCTGGTGGTGGGCACAACCGCAGTGGGAGAACGAAAACCGGAGCATCCGCTGTACACCCTGGCAGAGGCGGCCCCCTTATTGCAGGCAACATTACACGCAACATTGCACGCAACCCCGGCGCAGGGGCGCGTCGCGTTGCTCTTCGGCTCGGAGAAGACCGGCCTCAGCAACGATGCCCTGAGCCACTGCCACTGGTTGCTGACCATCCCCATGCACCAGACCCCGGGACTGCGGCACGCGTCGATGAACCTTGGCCAGGCAGCCGCCGTTTGCCTCTACGAACTGATACGGCAAAAGGAACCTCGGCCACTCACCAAGTCACCGCCGGCTGCCGGCGCCGAGGATCTGGAGCGCCTGACAACACTTCTTTCGCAGATGCTCGCTTCTATCGGGTACGCGAAGCGCCGCCCCGCCAGCGCCTCACCCGGCGAGGTGCGGCGTATGGTGCGGCGCATGAACCTGAGCCAATCGGATGCGCGGCGATGGATCGGTGTGCTGCGTCAACTGCTGTGGAAGCTGACGAAAGCAGTTTCGCAATTGGAGTAGACCGAAGCAATTGGCCCTTTCGTGGTTTTCTCTCAGGAAAACCACACCTCGCGATTTTTACGAGATCACAGTAATTGCGAAACTGCTCTAGCGTGTGATGATCACTTCGTAGAGATTGTCTTTGGCCAGGAAGAATTTGGTATTGGCGTAGGTCTCGAAGAGCTTTTCGATGGTTCGATTGGTATAAACCCGTTGCACCGCATAGCCAGTGGTTTCCTGAGTTTCAATGGTGTCGTTGTCGGTCACATGGTAGCGGCAGAAGCTGGTATCGGGTCCGGTATTGCGGGTGTGAAAGAAGGCCAGGATGCGCCCGCCTGGACGCAAGGAGGAACGAAGACGCTTTATGACCGGGCCGACCAAATCCTGGGGGATGTAATCCAGCGTGGTCCAGAGCAGAATCACGTCGAATTCCCTGCCACCGAAATCAAGGTTGCCGTCGAGGAAGCCTTCCACATCGAACTGTCTCAGGCCATTTTCGTCCGGCGGGCTCATCCAGTTGCCATGCAGGGCTTCGTTCACTACGTCCGCCATGTAGACGCCATGGCCTAGGGTCGTGAGGAAATTGATGTTGGTCGGAGAGGTAGGGCCAATATCCAGCAGACGCAATCCCTGCTCAGCCTTGAGGAACTTGAGCATGTCCTTCCAGGCACTGGAGTGTCTCGGCACCCTGGGACCGGTGAGCACCGTGGGACTGGTGGAAGCCTGAGCATCGTTTTGTGCCCTGCCGAATAGGTTGCGCATAGCGCCGTCAGTTTTAGACCGCAGACCAGCCGCGCCCGCGGGAAATAAGTTCATCATGGTCAAGCCCTCCAGCGTTCCCTAGTGTTTTGCTGGAGAGGCCGCAACCGGAATCTCGCCGCCCTTCGCCGCAGATCCAACCCCAGCTGCCTTGTCGTTCGGCAGCGGTTCTACCTTGCCACGAAAGACCGCGCTCTCCTCAATGGATAAGCGTGCAGCGGAGATGTCGCCAACCAGATCGCAGCCGTCGCGTAACTCCACTTTACCGGTAGCGGTGACATTGCCGCTCAACTGGCCAAGCAGGATCACGTCTTTCGCCGATACGTTTGCCGCCACGTGAGCATTCGGGCCGATGGTGAGTCGGCTGTCGATCAGGGTGATTGTGCCTTCGACATGGCCATCAACCATCAGGTCTTCACTTCCCCTCACCTCGCCGCGGATCTGGACCGACTTCCCGATAACGGCGGAGGCGGTGTCTCCTGCATTCATCTCGTAGTGCCTCCCTGCAGTTGCAGAAGGTTCTCTGCCCGACTATACCCAAGGAGCAAAGGCCACCGCAACCGCCAAACCGGGTTAGATGATGGCCCCGGTCCCCAGATGTAAACTGGGAGGTATTGCTTTGCTTCTTACTGGGTAACGTTATACCTGGGGGCGGATTAGGATATAAGCGATATGCGATTCCGGCTTCAAGGTGCGAAAACCCGGTATTCCACCGGGTCTTGGGTGCTCAGCGCAGCCTTGCTGGCGGGGTCGGGGGGCGCGGCCGGCCAGGCCTCGCCCCAAAACGGAACCACAGCCCCTGAGCCGCAAAAAATAGTGCGCGACGCCAGCTGGAACGAGCTTCACGCCCACAACTCAGGGCATTCCTTCAGCTACCTGCAGCACAAAGTGGACCCAAAGGGCAGCCAGGTCAGGCGGATCTTTGAGACCAAAGACGGCGACGTGGCCCGGCTGCTGGAGAAGAACGACAAGCCCTTGCCTCCAGAAGAGGAGCAAGCCGAGATCGATCGCCTGAATCACCTGCTCAACCACCCTGAGGTTCAGCAACACCGTCACAAGAAAGAGCAGGAAGACAGCGCCCGGGGCGACGAGATGGTGAGAATGCTACCCGACGCCTTTCTGTTCACCTTGAGCGGCTTGGTGGAGGGTCCCAACGGGCCCTGCTACCGCCTGCAATTCAAGCCGAATCCTGCCTTTACGCCGCCAGACCGGGAGGGCGAGGTGTACCACGGCATGGTGGGGAGTTATGGGTGGACCAAGGGCAACTGCGGCTGGTCAAGATTGACGCTCACCTGATTTCCGACGTCAACTTCGGGTGGGGAGTGTTGGGCCGCCTCTACAAGGGGGGCAGCATCCTGGTGCAGAATGCCGATGTCGGCCTGCACCACTGGGAGACTGTCCATATGAAGCTCAATCTGCAAGGTAAACTGCTGATGATGAAGAGCGTGGACTACTCCACCACGGAGGATTCCAGCGACTTTCAGATGCAAGCGCAGGAGCTGAGCTACCAGGAAGCGATCCGTCTCCTGGAGAAGACCTCCACGGCCCAGGTAGCAACTAAATAAGCCAGTTCCAATGTGCAACATCTACCCGGGTGCCCCATATCTCGCTCGTTTTTCGCGAGATGTGGGATACGACAGGTCTCAATCGTCGAGTGCCCATTGAGAACCAGAACTTGCGGGTTTAGGGCGGTTGTAACCCACATCTCGCGAAAAACGAGCGAGATACCCCGAATTTCCTGCACGCGGCGTTGGACAGGGCAGCGTGTGCGGTTTTCTGTAAGGAAAACCGCATGGACCTCGCGACAGTCACTGACCTCGACAGGAAATCGGGGATGTGGGGCACCCCTTGATCCTTGGTAGGGACAGACCTTAGACCGAATCGTCTCCACTGGATGAGTCGTCAAAGGACGAATCGTCATACGACGCGTCATCCAGATTCGTGTCATCCTGATCCGAGTCGTCCTGCAAATCGTCGCTAGCCTGCTGCAGGTTGGCGGCATCGTTGCCGCTATCGCCAAAGCTGGTGCTGTCGATGCGCTCATGTTGCCCCGCCACCTTTGCCCGGGGTATCGTCGTAATAATTATTGATGACGGTCTCCCCGGGGGCGCCGCCGCCCCCACAAGCAATCCTTGACCGCCGCCGAAGCCGCGCGGAGTGGCCAAAGCCATGTAACAACGATTCCACCCCTCAAAAGCGAGTGCCCCTGCGGCGACCCCGGCCGCAGTGGTTGCGGCGGAGCGCAGGAAGCTCCCACCCCCGCCGGGTGGCGGCGCCGCCATAGGCGGGATCCGCGCCCGGCGGCGTAGGGTTGCCCATACGGCGGTGCGCCATAGCCCGGCGGCGGTGGGGCTGCGGGCGGGGAGGCGGCGGAGCAGGGTCGCGACGCCCCAGCAGGCTGCCAAGGAAGCTGGTGGCATGGGCCGGCTGCGGCTGTAGTTGTTTTGCTTGTTGCGCCCGCAGCTGGTTTATCTGCGCCGTGGCCTGCTCCAGGGCATACTTCTGCACCAGCACAGTCTGCGCCAGGACATAGAGCGCATTCGGGTTCCGGGCCAGCCGCTGGTTCAGCAACTGCTCCGCCTCGGGATCTTTCTCGGTGAGTTGGGTTTGCTCGACACGACCGATCAGGTCGTTCAACATGGATTCTTCCTGGGGAGTCATCTTGTCTCCAATGGCCGGTGAGACGCGCCCTGGCATCCGTTAGATGCTGCAGTCAGGAGACCAGCGCCATCGCCTTGATCTCCTCTTTGCGCACGGTGAGCCGTTCGATCAAGTCGGTGCGGACCTCAAACCCACGGCCCGGAGTATTGGGCACACGGATCTCTCCGGCGGGAGAAACCGTCACTTCGGGCTCGATGATGTCCTCAGCCCAGTAACGGCTGGAGGCGGAGACGTCTCCCGGCAGCGAAAAATTCTCCAGGGTCGACATGGCGATGTTGTGGGAGCGGCCAATACCGCTCTCCAGCATGCCGCCGCACCACACCGGGATACCGCGTTCCAGGGTGGCATTGTGAATGGCGATGGCCTCGCTAAAGCCCCCTACCCGCCCCAGCTTGATATTAATGATGCGGCACGACTCCATCTCGATGGCGGCCAAGGCATCGCGACGGTTGCGGATGCACTCGTCCAGGCAGATGGCGGTATCCATGCGCTGCTGCAGCATGGCGTGAAAGTAAAAGTCATCCGCCCACAGCGGCTGCTCGAGCATGAGCAGCTTGAACTGGTCGAAGCTGACCAGATGGTCGGCGTCCCGCAGCCGGTAGGCGGAGTTGGCGTCGCAGCTCAGCAAAATATCCGGCCAGCGCTCGCGCACTGCTTCGAACATCTGCATGTCCCACCCCGGCTTGCACTTGAGCTTGATGCGCTGATAGCCCCGGCTAAGCTCCGTCTCAACTTTTTCCATCAGCTTCTCGATCGAAGGCTGGATGCCGATGGAAACGCCGCAGGCAATCGTCTCCCGGGTGCCGCCCAAAAGCTCGTACAAGGGAACGCGCCGTATCTGCGCCTCCAGATCCCACACGGCATTCTCGAGCGCCGCCTTGGCCATGCGGTGGCCGCGAACATGGCGGAAGATCTGCGGACACTTGCCGCCACTTTGCTCTTCGGCTGCCGTGAGCAGCGGCGCCAGTTCCTGAAGAATCGTAACCCACGCTGTATCCGTTGATTCTTCGCTGAAGTAGGGATGTTCCCCAGCGGTGCATTCGCCCCAGCCAGAGAGCCCGTCGGCGCGAACTTCGGTCAGCAGCACGCGGCGCTCCCTGGTTTCGCCAAAGCTGGTGGCGAAGGGGTGGACCAGTGACATGCTGAGCTCACGCAGGACAATCGATTCAATCTTCATGCAAACCTGCCGATACCGGTTGGAGTGTAGGGGGAGAGCCAATTACGGCTCCGTCCAGTGCCCGAGTTGGAAGATTCCATTGCCCTCTGCATCGATCTTAAAGCCGAAGACGGTCAGCTGGCGCGCGAAGGCCTGTTCAAAACGTTCGCGATTCATGGTTTGTATTTCGAGTACACGGTACTGATCCGCGGGTGAGTGCCTCCAGTGAGCTACGTGGTGGGGAACTGCGATTTCCTGCTCCACCGCAGGAAGGGCGACCGGTTTGCCGCCCAGGGCAGAATTCACCCAATCACTATCCAGCCACCATTCCGCGCAGAGCCGGTCGGTAGGAACCTCGCCGTGCAGCCGAGATGAGGATACACCATAAAAATTTGGCGCGTACTGGCGCACGATTGCGCCCAGTTTGGCGAGATTCAGGAAGCTGTTTTTTATTTCCAGGGGATCGAAGGTCCACTCCATGCGGGTAACCCCGCGGGCCAGGGCTTCTTCCCGCTGAAAGAGCTTGAGCCGCCGCCCGATACCCTGGTTGCGGTATGCAGGGTTGACGGCCAGCATATGAGAGTGCAGATAGGGTCTGCCGCCTCGTATCCCCGGCAGAGCCATGGCAAAGCCGATCAGGCTGCCGGGATTGCCTTCCAAGCCCCCGCGCACCGTATCGAATGCCCCAATTATTTGGCCGCCGATCCTCTGGCTCACCACAAAGACACGCCGCGGAACTACATCCCGGTCTCCATAACCCCACACGTCAACCTGCAGCTGCACGCAGGCGGTGAACTCCTCCAGCCCCTGGCATGGCCGGATCAGGATTGGATTGGAGGCAACGTTCATCGTGACGGAAATGGGCTCTCGGCAAGCTTGGCCTGGCTCCAGAGCGACTCCAGCTGGGCGGCGGACATGGTCTCGAGGGGCTGGGAGGAAGCGGCTTCCATGGCGGCGAAACGGCGGCGGAACTTGCCGTTGGTGTGGCGCAGGGCGAACTCCGGCTCCACGTGCAGGCGCCTGGCCAGGTTGACCATGGTAAAGAGCAGGTCGCCTACTTCGGAGACGATGGCTTCCGGAGCGGGGCTGGATGACGCTGGGTGCTGGTCGATGGCTTGGCGCAGCTCCTCCGTCTCTTCGTCCAATTTGGCGAAGATGCCTTCCAGATCAGGCCAGTCGAAGCCGCTCTTCTGCGCGCGCGAACCCAGTTTAGCGGCTTCCATCAGCGCCGGGAGCGCGCGCGGAATACTATCCAGCGCGGAGGAGCCCTGCTTCTCTGCCCGTTTGATGGCATCCCAGTTGCGAAGCACCTGCCCGGAGTCGATATCCGCAGTTTCGAGCGGCGAGGTCACCGCGTTGCCGGCAGCCACCGACGCGTCGTCTCCGAACACGTGCGGGTGGCGGCGCACCAGCTTGCGGTTAAGCCCGGCGATCACGTCCGCAATGGTGAAATAGCCGGGCTCGCCGGCCATCTGTGCATAAAACAGCACCTGCAGCAGCAGGTCGCCCAGCTCCTCGCAAAGATCGGGCCAATGGCGGCGCTCAATGGCATCGAAGACCTCGTAGCATTCTTCCAGCGTATATTTCCGGATAGTGTCAAAGGTTTGCTCGCGATCCCAGGGGCAGCCGCCGGGAGCGCGCAGGCGGGACATGATGCTCACTGCTTCAGCAAAAAGCGCAGCCGGATCGGTTGCCTGGTCGCGCTCGGGGGTCATGCCAACAATGTAACCGATGCGCTTGAGGATTACCGAGCGACGCCACGCGATGATAGCTTGTGTCTTTTTTGCAATATGCGGCCTGCTGCTGGGCAGCTTCCTGAACGTCTGCATCGTGCGGCTGCCGGCCGGCGAGTCGGTGGTGCGCCCCCGGTCCCATTGCCGCCAGTGCAGCCAGCCGATCGCCAACCGGGACAACATCCCGGTGCTGAGCTGGCTCCTGCTGGGAGGCGCATGCCGGGCTTGCGGGGAACCCATTCCATGGCGCTATCCGGCTGTGGAATTAGCGACTTGCGTCCTTTTCACCATGTGTTGCCTGCATTTTTCCCCGGGCTGGCAGGCGGGGTGCTGGGCGTTGCTCAGCTTCCTGCTGCTAGGGCTGGCGGTTATGGATGCCGAGACCCTGCTGCTGCCGGATTGGTTTACCCTCCCGGGGTTGATGGCAGGTGTGATGCTTGCCGGTTTACGTCCCGGCCTCGAGCGTGGAGACTGGGCATGGCAGACAGCGCTGAGGGCAGCAGGGCGATCGCTCCTGGCTGCTGCCGTGGCTGCAGCCACGCTGCTCGTGGTCGCCGGAGCCTACTGGCTGGCGCGGCGGCGCATGGGGATGGGAATGGGAGACGTGAAGCTGCTGGCCATGCTGGCGGCGTGGCTGGGTTTGCGGCAGGCGGCCCTGGTGCTCTTTCTGGCGCTTATCACGGGGGCGCTCTACGGGGTAAAGCTGATCCTGTGGCATTCTAGGGAGGGATCTGCAGGGCAGTTGGCGGTTCCCTTTGGCACCATGCTCAGCCTGGCGGGGCTGTACAGCATTTTTCTAGGCGAGCGGACGCTGGGCTGGTATTTGCAGCTCCTGCACTAAGCTGCTGCCCAACTTGATGGGAACCAAGGCCGGAGCCACCTCGGCGATCACCGACCGTATTTGAGCAACGTGGTGCAGTCCATGTACGACGTGAAAGCGGCGCCACTGATCGACTCGAAGCGGTCCGAGCCAGGGATGCGCACCCACCCGATCGATGCCGAATCTGCGGCGGCAGGTATCGAGCAAGGTGTCCATTGCTTCTGCTTCATGACGCAAAAGATCGCCGAGTTGCCGGCCATCCATGGCTGCAAAACGCCCCTTTACCGGCACCGTCTCATCCAGGGCCGGTACTCCTCGAGGGAGAGCTCCGAAGCTAAGGATCATCAACTGCAGCGCCCACTGTAGCTCGGTACGGGTCTGATTACGAGAAACGCGACCCTTGCTCAAACGGGTCTCGAGAGCGGCGCTGGTCAGGCGGTAGCTAAGGATCAGGTGTTCGACCACCTGCTGCGCGGTCCACTTATGCGCCAGGCCATTGGGATGAAGTTGTGTGGTTTCCGCGTCCAGCCCGCGTACTTCACTCGCGATTTGGCTTACAGCCCGTTCCAGGACGGCGTGCATAGGGGGAAAGACCTCTGGCGAACCTCACCCTCGCGCGCAAGTGTAGAACACGCACGTTCCGCCAGAAAGCTTAAATTACGCGGTTGCATCTTCTTAGGAACTACAACTTTCGTTGCTTACGGGGCGGAATGCAGTTCTTTGAGTGCTTTGAGAGCCTGTTTCGCCTTCGGACCGTTGGGCACGATCTCAAGATACATTTGATAATCGCGCTCTGCCTCCGCATTGTTCTTCAGCATTCGCTGGGTCTCGGCTAAACCGAAAATGGCGTTGACGTCGGTGGGGTCGGAGGCAGCAGCGTCCTTAAATCGCAGCAAGGCACCCTTGTAATCGCCCTTTTTCAGGTAGAAGCCGCCCACATCGATGTCTTTTTTGGCGCGAACGGGATCTGGTTCCTGGGGTGGTGCTGCTCCCGGCTCGCCCAGGTCGCTGCTGGAACTGCTGGAGCTGACGCCGGGAGGCAGGTCGCTCCTGGGAGGTGCCGGGGGAGGCGGTTCGGAAGCCTTCTGGGCATCCTTGGCAGCCTGGCGAGAAACGTCCTCGGGGAATGGATTATCATCCGCCGTGGGTTTCTTCGGAGTATCGGGAGTTTCCCCGCTCGCGTTGCCCGCATCTTTAGCCGCCTGGCGTGAAACAGCCTCGGGAAACGCGTTGTCGTCTTTGCTCGCGGGCGGCGGCTTGTCGGCCGGCTTGTCGGCCGGCTTCTCGTCGGACGGCGGCGTGGGTGTGCTTTGTATAGGCTGAGCCTTGGGCGCAGGCTTCTTCTGCGGCTGGGGTGCGTCTGGAACCGCCTGTCCGCTGTCGCTCTGGGCCAGCCCGCTTGGGCCGAGCATCAGCCCAGCGGTGAGACAAGCGAGAATAAGGTGCCCGTTACGCATCGTTCCTCCCTTCAAGTTTAGACGCACGTTCCCAACCTTTCCAGCCGGTGGAAAGATTAGAAAAGTTCGCCACCCTCTGGACGGGTGCCCCACGTTCGCATCTTCAACGAATCCACGGCGCGGCGTGTTAGAAATCTAACCAGGAAACGATCATGGGTTTGATAATTCGCTCTTCGTCCATACATGCCGCAGGCTGTTACACCACCTCGCCGATCGCCAAGGGGGTGAAGGTCGTGGAATATACCGGACCGCGCATCAAGAAACAAGAGGCCGACGCCCGCTTTAAGGACTCGAAGATTACCTACCTCTTCGGCGTGGGCGACGGCTCGACCGTAATCAACGGTTTTGGCATGGCCATGTACATCAACCACTCCTGCGATCCCAATTGCGAAACGGAAGAGCTGGATGGGAGGGTGTGGGTTATGTCGCTGCGCACCATCGCGCCGGGCGAAGAGCTGACCTACGATTACAACCTGTACGACGGCGACGAGGACGAAGCGCGCTGCTATTGCGGAGCCCGCACTTGCCGCAAAACAATGTACTCGCCGGAGGAGATCGCGCGGCGCAAGCGAGCGGCCAAGCGAAAAGCCCTCCGGGCCGCGGAAGCGCGGAAGCGAGCCAAGAAGGCCTCCGGCAAAACCGGGAAAACTGCCGGCACGCGGCGCAAATAGCCACTCTGGCATTCGAGTTTGTCGACGGTTCGCGACGGACTACAATCAGTTCAGAGGCTCAGCATCGGCCTCAGCCCGCGTTCCTCCCTATGGCTTACCAGGTTCTTGCCCGCAAATACCGTCCCCAACGCTTCTCCGACGTCGCCGGCCAGGAGCACGTGACCCGTACCCTGAGCCACGCTCTGGAACAGGAGCGGGTGGCGCACGGCTATATCTTCAGCGGCCACCGCGGCATAGGCAAGACGACCATCGCCAGGATCCTGGCCATGGCGCTGAATTGCCGCAACAAGATCGGCAGCCCGGAACGGCCCACCGCCGAGCCCTGCGGGGTTTGCGATTCCTGCACGCGAGATTCGCGCCGGCAACTCCCTCGACGTGGTGGAAATCGATGCCGCCACCAACCGCGGGATCGACGAGATTCGCGAATTGCGCGAGGCCGCGCGCTATGCTCCGGCCCGCGATCGCTACAAGATTTATCTGCTCGATGAAGCCCACCAGATCACCGATGCTGCCTTTAATGCGCTGCTGAAGACCCTGGAGGAGCCACCGGCGCACGTCGTCTTCATGATGGCGACGACGCAGCCGGAGGATATTCCGCAGACCATCCGATCGCGCTGCCAACATTTCAGCTTCCACGCGGTTAAGTTCGATGACATCGTGACCCAACTGACGCAGATCGCCAACCAGGAAGGCATTCTGGCCGATCGCGCAGGCGTTGGCCCTGTTGGCCGAGGCGGGCGATGGCTCGATGCGCGATGCGCTTTCCATCATGGACCAGGCCATCGCCAGCGCCCCCATGGTGGACGGCAAGGCCAAGCTCGACGGCAACGAAATCAGGGAGTTGATGGGGACGGTGCCGGATGCCGTCTTCGAGCGGATTCTGGAAGCCATCGGCGAAGGTCAGAGCGCGGCCGTCATGGAAGAGATCAACCGGCTGCTCAACGCGGGCAATAGCCCGTCACAGATGGCGCGCCAGTTGGTGCGCTACCTGCGCAACTGCCTGATGGCCAAGCTGGGCGGAGAGAAGACGCGAGCTGCTGCAGATCTCGGGCGATGAACGCGCCCGCGCCATGCGCTCCGCCACCCTCTTCGGCGAAGAGGATCTCACCCGCTTTCTGCAGGTAATGCTGCGCACCTTCGATGAGCTGAACTACCGCCAGGAGCCGCGCCTGCACCTGGAGCTGGGACTGATGAAGCTGGTTCACCTGCAGCGCCTGCTGCCCGCTGGAGCAGATCCTGAGCGGCCTGCCGGCCGCCGCGAGGAGCGCCCCCGGCTGCAGCTGGCGCGGGAAAGGCAGCGTCAGTCCGAGGCCCGCAGCGACCGCTGCCGGCGCCCGTGCAGGCGCCAAGACGCTGCCGGTAGAGCCAGCAAAGCCGCCGGCGCCTTCTCCTTTCGAGCTTGACCGCCAGCGCAAGCTGAGCCGCAGCGAGCGCGGAGGAGCTGGTCGCGGCGCCGGCCGCTCCGCCCGTGAGTGCTCCGAGGTGAAGGTCGAGCCGGCACGCTATCAGCCTGGCCGAGACTGCACCGGCGGATCTGGATAGCCTGCGCGATGTGGTCACCGCTGCGCTCGACGAGCAGGGGCACAACACCGCGGCCTCGCTGCTGGGCGCCGGGCGCTGGAAACTGGACGAGGATGGCGCAATTCAGGTGGAGGTCGGGGTCAAGAAAACCATGCTGGGCCTGACCATGAATGGCGAGGCGTGGAAGATTGTGCGTGAGGCGCTGCGCGAGCGCCGGCGCCACCAAAAGATGACCGTGGTGCCGGGCGAAGCGACTGAGCCGGCCAGCGGCAGCCCGCGCGTGTGGTCGCGCGATAGCATTGAAGCAGTAGCCTTGGGCAATCCGCTGGTGCGCCAGGCGCAGGAGCTTTTCCATGCCGAAGTGCGCAGTGTGCTCGATCTGAGAGAAAACCCGGGAAATGATTCCCGAAGCAAAGGTTGATTTTGGAAGGTGGAGTGAGCTGTGAATCCTTTGAAGATGCAGGAAATGCTGGAACAGGCGCGCCACATGCAGGACCAGATGCAGGAGAAGCTGAGCCAGACGGTGGTGGAGGCATCCTCGGGCGGAGGCGCGGTCACGGTGAAGATGAATGGGCAGAAGCAGGTGTTGCAGCTGAAGATCGATGCCGCCGCGGTGATGAGCCTGAGCTCCAGCCCGGCCGACGTCGAAATGCTGGAAGACCTGGTGACGGCAGCGTTCAATGAAGCGGGCCGGCGCGCCGATGAGGCGATGAAGTCCAATCTGACCGGGATGCTGGGCGGCTTGAATCTGCCTCCGGGGCTTCTTTAAGCTTGTCTCAATTTGCAGAACCGATGGCGCGGCTGATCGAGGAGCTGCGCAAATTGCCGGGAATCGGGGCCAAGAGCGCGCAGCGGCTCGCCTTCCATATTCTGCGCGCGAGCACCGAAGATGCCGGAGCGCTGGCCGACGCGGTGCGTGAGTTGAAGGCCAGGCTGCTGCTGTGCTCGACCTGTAACAACATCACTGATGTGGACCCATGCATCTACTGCTCCAGCCCGACGCGCAGCCAGCGGGTGGTGTGTGTGGTGGAGGAGCCGGGAAACATCGCGGTGATTGAAAAGACCCGCAGCTATAACGGCGTCTATCACGTATTGCACGGTACCCTGTCGCCCCTGCACGGGGTTGGCCCGGAGCACCTGAGGACCGGCAGCCTGTTGGCGCGGGTGGCGCAAGGTGAAGTGGAGGAAGTGATCCTGGCGACCAATCCAACGGTGGAAGGCGAGGCGACAGCGGTCTACCTGGCGGATCTGCTGCGCTCGGCGGCGGTGCGCGTGACCAGGATCGCCACCGGCGTGCCGGCCGGCAGCGACATCGAGTATGCGGACGAGGTCACCATGACCCGCGCCATGGAGGGACGGCGGGAGCTCAAGTTCTAAGGCGGGAAGAACCAGCCGGTATAAAGCGGCGCCTACGGCGCTCGGGTCATATCGGGAACGATGTCCCGGCGCGCCGGGTGGGCTTGACGTTGGCAGCGGTACCTCCGGGCCATGCAGGGCGATGGCCGTGCCATACTCCCTCAACTTAGGATGACGACTTATTCGGTGGCGATGAACCTTCAGACTGCTCATCTTGCCACAGAATTGTCATCCTGAGCGGAGCGAACCCGGATTTCTCCGCTGCACTGGAGAGAACTGCCGTGCGCCTTTCCGCAAAGATGGCGCATGGAGTACCGAAGCAGACCAACTTCCACAGGAAATCCGCGGAGCTTATTTGAGGCCTGCTGTTCGCTTTTCTGCTCGTTCTTGTTCCCTCCCTTACCTGGCAGCGCAGACGACAGCGCAGGCGGCTCTCGCTTCCGCGTTGCGGGCCACTCCGGCGGTCGGCGTGGTGGTCGACGTAAAAGCGGCCGGTTACTGGCGACGGTGACGGCAACGAACGCAGCCTCAGCGCACCGGGCTCCATCCTCAAGCCGCTGTTTCTGGCCGCCGCTCTGGAGCAGCACGAAGTGCTGCCCGAGACCACGCGTCTTCTGCCGACGCAGCCTGCACATCAGCGACGGAACCCGGACATGGAACCTGGCGTGCACCCATCCGCAGAGCGACGTCGCCTTCGCCGCAAAAGAGGCGCTCGCCTACTCCTGCAACCGCTATTTCGCAGAGCTTGCCGACCGCATTCCGCCTGCGCAGGCCGCGGCCATCCTCGCACACTACGGTCTTGGCGCATGACGTCCATTCCGCAGAGCCGGGAGCAGAAAGAGCTCCTGGTGTTGGGCGTGGCAGGAATTGCCGTCTCCCCGGCGCAGATGGCGGTCGCCTATCGCAAGCTGGCGCTGGAACTCGACCATGCCCCCGGCCGCACTGGATACGGTGCGGGAAGGGCTAAGGGATTCAGTGAGCTACGGCATGGCGCACAACGCCGCCGTGCCGGGCATGGAGATCGCGGGCAAGACGGGACCGCCAGCGATGGGCCCGGGAAGGCCGGAGCCATGGATGGTTTGCCGGTACTAGCTACCTGGGCCACGAAGAAGTGGTGATCGTGATCTATCTGCCGCTCGGCAATGGAGCCGATGCCGCCCGGCTGGCGCAGGACTTCTTTCTCGCCGCAAACCGTCGATGATTTGCCGATACCTTTGCGCAGTGCTCCTGGCCGCAACCCCTCTCTGGGGCGCGCCCCAGAGAGCGCACGCTCGCTAACCGTCGAGCTCTTCTCTACACGAACGGTGAAGACCCTCACGGCAACGCCGTTGGGCCCGCCGCGAACGCCCTTAGAGGTGGAATGGGTCAGCGACGGCCTCCGCTCACCAACCGGAGCGACAGGTAAAGCAACTGACATTGAGCGGAAGCTTTCGCCTGCGATCCGGCGGTGCGCAGGAGATTGATGCCGCGGGAAGGTGGACCATCGCCTGGCGAGCGAGATGGCCTGCGAGTGCTGCTAACCCTGCCCAGCGAAGACTACGTAATCGCGGCGCTCAACGGCGAAGCCGCGCCGGATGAGCCGATGGCCTCGCTCAAGGCGATGGCGATCAGCATCCGCACCTTCGCCCTGTCGAACGCGAACCGTCACAACGCGGAGGGTTTTGGGCTCTGCGACAGCACCCATTGCCAGGCGCTGCGCCTGGGCAAAGCGCGCCCCGAGGTGGAGCGCGCCGTGCGCGAGACAGCCGGCGAGACGCTGTGGTTCGGCGGCCAGCGGGCGCACGTCTATTACACCCAGCACTGCGGCGGCATGAGTGAAGCGGCGGCAGGACGTTTGGCCTGCGGAGCACGCCAGCTACCTCGCCGGAAATCATGCCGATCCGTACTGCCTGCGCCGGTCTCCGGCGGAGTGGCACGCCCGAGATCGCGCTTAGCCAGCTAAGCGCATTTTTCGGGCCCAGGGTTGGCACACACCCTCGCCGATCAGCGCTATCCGTGTGACCAGGCGGAGCGCGAGCGGCCGCGCCGAGCTGCTTGAGGTGACCGGCCGAGGCGCGCCGGCTGAGCTCTCGGCCAGCAGCTTTCGCTTCGCCGTGGACCGGGCGCTGGGCTGGAACCAGATGCGCAGCGACTGGTATGAATTGACCGTTTCGGGCGCCTGCCCTGGAGATTGAAGGCCGAGGCTATGGGCACGGCGTGGGCCTGTGCCAGGCGGGCGCCTATGAGATGGCGCGAGAAGGCCACAGCGATACGGAGATTCTCCGTTTCTACTTCCCTGGCGCCGTCGCTGGCATTACCCCGGCCGGCGATGGATGGCAGCAGCATCGCGGGCGCGGGATGGACGCTGCTCACCACCCATCGCGACGACGGGCTGGTGGCCGAAGGAAATGCTGCCTGGGCCAAGGCGCAGTCGCTACTCGGCCACGATGCGGTCGCCCCCACGGTGGAGGAGCTGCCCAGCACGGAGCTGTTCCGCCAGGTGACGAACCAGCCAGGCTGGATGCTGGCCTCGACCCGGGGCAGCACAGTGTTCTTGCAGCCCGCCAGCGTGCGGCAAAACAACCCCAGTCCCTGCTGTTACACGAGTTTCTGCACGTGCTGGTGGAACAGCAGGCGGGAGAGAAAGCTCCGCGATGGCTCCGTGAAGGGCTGGTTGAGACTTTAACCGGTCCGGCGAGCAGTAAGTTGGAGTCGGTGACTGTCAGCGAAATTGATGCCGAACTGGCCCACCCAGCCAACGCCGCCGCCTCGCGGCACGCCCACCAGGTAGCGGCCCAGATGGCCGCCGTGCTCTGCGCCCGCTACGGCATGCCGGCGGTGCGCGCGTTCCTGCGTAACGGAGTTCCCCCGGATGTCATCAAGACTCTGGGCTCGTAAGAGAGAACCGGGGCGCCTTGTCCTAGCAACGCCCAGCGAAGGTTTTGGTTCTTTATCAGCAGCTCGGCGACGAGCGCGCGCAACGCGTGATTTTCCTGGGCTAGCTGCTCCCCGTCCTCATTCAGGGAATCGTGAATATACTCGACGCTGCTGGGGTGGAATTGCGTGTTCCCTATCATCGATGCACCCTCGCGTTATCTCTCTTCTAACAAAATAGATCCCGCCTGAAAAAGACGAAAGACCCATTCGTGCTGAAGAGAGGGGACTCTTTCGTGGCGTTCCGAGCCAACCACGATCAGAGCTGGCCAAATTAGTGAGAAAGCCGGAAAGCCGGCCTGTTGGAGCAGTTATTCAGCTGATTACATTGCGAGAGCTTGGCCAACATCAAATCAGGTTCCCTATTTTGGGCCACTGAAAACGAAGGATTAACCGCAGGTCCCTCCACTACGCTGCGCTCCGGTCGGGATGACAAATTTGTTTTGAAATCCATGATTTCTCACGACAACTGCCGATTTTGCAACAAAATTGTCATCCCGACCGGAGCGCAGCGTAGTGGAGGGACCTGCGGTTAATGCGATTTGTGCGCCTGAGTCAGGAGTTAATGCCGATTTGTCCATTGCTTCAAAAACTTAATTTGGACAGGTCTGAACCGCGATTCGACCCGATGTCCTAGAGTTTGGCGCGAGCCAGCGCCAGATCCATCAGCGTCTGGTGGGTTCCGGCGGCTTCCGGCCCGATCGCGCCTGCTTCCGGCCGCAGTTGCACGTATTTTCCGTCGGACTCAAGCACCCATGCCTCCCGCCGGTCGTGCAGGCAGATATAAAGGATCTCCCAAAGGCGCTGCTTGGGGCCGGCGGCCCGCACCGGTGTGACCACCTCAATGCGTTTCGAGAGGTTGCGGAACATCCAGTCCGCCGATCCGATGAAGTACTCGCCCTCGGCCGGATCCTCTTTTCCGTTGGCAAAGTAAAAGATGCGAGAGTGCTCGAGGAAGCGCCCGATGATGGAACGAATGCGGATGTTCTCGGTGCGGCCGGGGACGCCCGGGCGTAGGCAGCAGAAGCCGCGAATGATGAGATCGATCGATACGCCCGCCTCGGAGGCCTCGCACAGGGCTTCGATCATTTCCGGATCTTCCAGCTGGTTCATCTTGGCGATGATCTTCGCAGGCTGGCCGGCCCGCTTGTTTTGTATCTCGCGACGGATAAGATCGAGCAACCGCGGCCGCATGGTGATGGGCGCAACCAGCAGCGAGTTGAAACCGGGCTGCTCGGAGTGCCCGGTGAGGTAGTGGAAGAGATTCACGACATCCTCGACAATGCGGGCGTCGCAGGTAAATAGGCCGACGTCGGCATAAAGCCGGGCCGTCTTCACGTGGTAGTTACCGGTTCCGATATGCACGTAGCAGCACAGTCCCCTGGCCTCCTTGCGCACCACCAGCGCTGTCTTGCCATGGGTTTTGAGTCCGCTCACGCCAAAGGTAACGTGTGCGCCGGCGCGTTCCAGCTCGGCTGCCCAGTGCAGGTTGCGTTCCTCGTCGAAGCGCGCTTTGATTTCCATGACGCAGGCTACTTGTTTGCCCCGTTCCGCCGCGCGTATCAATGATTTGACAAAAGGCGTATCGTCGCCGATGCGGTACGCCGTCATCTTGATGGAGACGGTCTGCGCATCATCGGCCGCGGCGCTGATGAAGTGCTCGACGCTCGCATCAAAACTCTCGTACGGGTGGTGCACGAGCAAGTCAGCGGCCCGCATGGCAGTAAAGATTCCGCCCTGTCCCTCCGGCAGGGCTGCCGGCCAGAGCGGGGTCCATTCGTGGTCTTTCAATGAGGGAATGGGCAGAGCGAGGAGCTCGAAGAGCGAGGAGTAGTCCACCTCCTCCTGCATCTCGTAGAGATCGCGGGCGTCGAGCTCGAAGCGTGCACGCAGCATCTCGACAATCGCGGGCTCAGCTCCCGCTCCGTACTCGAGACGTACCACAGGTTCGTAGCGGCGCTGGCGAATCTGCTCCTTGACGATGGTGCGGAAGTCCGCCGCGGAGTCATCATCGACTTCTACCTCGGCATCGCGCGTGATCCGGATCATGGTTACGTTGCTGATCTCCATGCCGGTGTAGAGAGCCGGTAGATTGCCGCGGATTAATTCGTATAGCGAAACCAACAGCTTTTGTCCGGGCTCGAGATCCGACTCCAGGAAGACCCATTGCTTGAGGCTTCCGGGGACCTTCACGCGGGCGAACATGGTTTCTTCCCTGGCCACGTCGCGCAGCCGGAGGACCAGAGAAGTCGAGAGGTTGGAGAGAAAAGGGAATGGATGAACGGGATCGATGACCAGCGGGGTAAGCGCGGGAGATACCTCGGACTTGAAGTACTTGCTTCCCTCTTCCTTTTGCCGCGGCGTGAGCTCATTCCACGAGCGCAGAAAGACCCCGTGTTCGGCCAGGCCCAGAACAATGACTTGCCGGTAGCACTCCGCCTGGCGCCTTAGCGAGGGCAGCAGTTTATCGCGAACCTGCTGGGCGAGAGCGCGTTGCGCATCGGTGGCTCCCTCCCGGAGGACGGCCTGGCGCTTCATGAAGAATTCATCCAGGTTCGAGGTAAAGATAGCCAGGAATTTCGCCCGCTCCAGCAAAGGAGTGCGTTCATCGAGAGCTTCGGCGAGCACTCGTTCGTTGAAATCCAGCCAGCTCAGGTCGCGGTCGATCCAGACCGGGGGCAACCCGGGAGACAGCGGTGCGTTGAGAACGCCATGGTCGCCAATTGACGCTAAGACAGTAGTTGCCATAAACCTCTCCGTCGATCCCCCAAATTCTACGGCGCGGCCCTGCCTAGAAGTGTGAATGGCATGTTGCATTGAGGGTTAATGCGTGCAGAGTGTCCTCGGGTAAGAACACCTCCAAGGAGGGTGCGGCTTCAGCAGGCTGCGGAGAAACTCGCAATTGGGCAGGAAAGGCGCCTTATGCGAAATTACGGCATTGTCAGTAAGTTCCCCCCAGTCGGAGCGTCGGGGTGGGCAATTTACCGAAAACCCCTAACGTTTTTCGGGAGCTACATCTTCAGAGAGAATCCGCAGTGCAAACACTTGGACGAGAAATCGTTGTGAAACCAGCCCTTCTGCATGACGGGCTCACCGCAACTAGGACAAGGCCAGCGCTGCACTCGCTTTACAACATAGGCGGTACTGATCATCCAAGCTGCGGCCACGATGAGAAAGGAATATCTGAGGTGGGACACCCGGAGGAAGAGATTTGAAATCAGCAGAACGCCCGGGGGAAATCCAAAGATGAGCCAGTTGCGAACAAGACGCCAACGTTTCAACCCGACCAATCCGAGATCGCTTTCACCCATGATATTGGAATCGTAAACGACAACCGTTCCAGCCATATTTCCCGCAATTGCCTGGTGATGGCCTGGTAAACAGATGAAGTTACCGCAGACCCCGTTTTCAAGGATGTTCGGAGTTTTCAAACCCAGAGTATCGGCAGCTTCAAAGTTTTCGATTCAAGAATGCAGAACCCTTGATGTACCGAATGACTTTGCCACTAATCCAAATCGACATCCACGAGCCAAGAGCGCCTGGCATGATGAAAAAGAATAGAACGTCCAAAACACCGTGCAATCCTTCTACGGGTCTGAGTTGAACCTTCAGTACGAACATGCAGACAAGCACCCAGGTGACATAGCCCGCGAGCGCCCAGAAGCCGAACGCAGCGGGTGCGACTGCCGCCGCAATGGCATGGCGGCGAAGCCTCGGGACTGCGATAAACACCGCGAAGGCGATTATTGAGATAAGGATGAACGGGGCGGCGTAGATGATCTGCATGGGCCTGCCTCAGACAAGCTACAAACCAAATTATGGCAGCATCCCTGCTCTCAGACCAACTGCCTGCGAAGTCTCGTTTTCGGTAAATTGCCGGTGGCCGGAGGGCTCCGGGCAAGGCAAGTTGCCGCAATGCTCCGATTTCGGGAAGTGCCAACGTGTAGAACGAAAGTTCGCGGTTAAGATCCTGATCCGATGGCATAACCGGTTTCCGGCGCGTTGAGCCGTTGGTTGGGTGGCGATGAGAATACAAGGGACCGACGGCCGTTTTGATTGTAGGCAGGCAACCCACAAGAGCGCCGAGGCGTGCCGCCGCGAGCCCAGCCCAGATCCGACTCCGCAAAGGCTCCCTCGCCAAGTTGAGTTTCCCCGAAAGCACACTCTGCAGTCTGTGCTCGAACCTCGTGTTGTGCGCACAATCCACGCTATTTCAGCGAAGGGTCCCAAAAGCATATCTCGCCGGTAAGACTCATAGAATAACGACGCCGCCAGTCTGCCGCCAGCGATTACGAGGGGTCTGATGACATTGGTATTATGACCCATGCGAATCGTTAACTCCGAACTCAGCGCGCATGCGGCGGTAACTATTTTAATTCGTTGGATTTTCTGATCATCCGGAGTGGCTATGAACGGATTCTGGGAACGACTAGGTTTTGCCTTTCAGTGTTTCTTCTCAATCCTGTTCCACGGTGAAATTCCCAAGGACATCGCACAGAAGCTGGTCAAGCCTACCGGCCCGCCTCCGCAAACACCAGCTGCTGCTGCACCTTCTGTCTCTCGTTTGCAGGAGGTTCAAACACTAGCCTCGGAAGTGTTCGATCGCGCCGTCCAGATGCTTGCGCTGCTGCAACGCGATGGGCGGTTCATCGATTTCCTGGGGGAGAACATCTCCGCCTATCCCGACGCGCAGCTTGGCGCTGCGGTCCGGACAATCCATGAGACTTGCCGGCAGGCGCTCAACCGTTATGTAAAGCTGGAGCCGATTCTCAACTCTGCAGAAGATCAACCGGTGACGGTGCCAGCAGGTTTTGACCCAGCGGTCATCAAATTGATTGGCAACGTGGCGGGAGAACCGCCACTTCGCGGTGTGTTACGACACAAAGGCTGGCGGGTGGAGGAAGTGAATCTGCCCCCGTTGCCGCAGGGCGCCGGGAGGATGGTGGTTGCTCCGGCTGAGGTCGAACTCCCGTAACAGCTGATCTCCATCCGCGCGACAGATGTTTGGGTTTGAAAAGGAGACATTCTTGGCGGCCAAATACATCGTTGGCATCGATCTGGGGACCACAAATTCGGCCCTGGCGAGCTGCGACGCCACTGCTGAGACAGAGGAAAGCCGCATCGAGGTCCGCAGCATTCCGCAGCTGGTGAATCCGAACGAGATGGCGGAACGCACGCTGCTGCCCTCGTTTCTCTACATCCCAGGGTGAATTCGATTTTCCGCGGGGCAGCATCGCCTTACCATGGGAACCCGAACCGAAGCTCGTGATCGGCGAACTCGCGCGCAAACGTGGCGCGGAGGCTCCCAACCGTCTGGTAGCCTCCGCCAAATCCTGGCTCTCTTACGCTGGGGTGAACCGCACTGCGCCGATCTTACCCTGGCAAGCGCCCGAGGAGGTGCCCAAGCTATCGCCAGTCGAAGCGTCAGCTCAGTTCTTGCAGTATCTGCGCACCGTGTGGGACAGGAGCGAAGCAGGGGGGCCATCGGAAGCCGCTCTTGCGGACCAGGATGTATTTCTCACTGTGCCCGCTTCGTTCGACGAAGAAGCACGCGAGTTGACGAGGCGTGCCGCCGAACAAGCAGGTTATCGGCACTTCACTTTGCTGGAAGAGCCGCAGGCAGCTTTTTACGCGTGGCTTGCGAGCCAGGGAGACGCCTGGCGCCGCCGAGTCAAGGTCGGCGACCTGGTTCTGGTGTGCGACGTCGGCGGCGGCACCACGGATTTCAGCCTCATCATGGTTTCCGAAGAGAACGGCGAACTGACACTGAAACGTGTCGCCGTTGGTGACCACATCCTGCTGGGCGGCGACAACATGGACCTGGCGCTCGCGCGCGTTCTCCAGCAGCGCCTTGAAGCCTCGGGCAACCGCGTCGATACCTGGCAGTTGCACGGTCTATGGCATCAGTGCCGCATGGCGAAGGAAAAGCTGTTCGAATCGCCCAAGGCGCAGAATCACGCAATCACGTTGCTGGGCAAGGGGACGAAGCTCATCGGCGGCACCATCAAGACGGAACTGCGGCGCGAGGACCTCGACCAGATCCTGGTCGAAGGATTTTTCCCTAAAGTCGGGAGCGACGAATTACCTGCGCGGCAACGCCGAGTTGGTTTTCAGGAGTTGGGCCTGCCGTATGCAGCTGATCCAGCAATCACCAGGCACCTTGCGCGGTTTCTGTCGGAGCAGGTTCGCAACAGTCCCGAGGCTGCGGCCATCCGGCGCGGTCGCAGCGGACTGGCATGTCCCACGCACATCCTGTTCAACGGCGGAGTCATGAAAGCGGCCGTGCTGAGCAACCGTGTGGTGGAGGTGTTGAACAGCTGGCTAAGACAAGAAGGATTCGACCCGCTCGGGGCAGAGCAAATCCTGGAAGCTCATGACTTGGAGCACGCCGTCGCGCGCGGCGCCGCCTATTACGGGAAGGCGCGCCATGGTCGCGGCGTGCGTATCCGCAGTGGCGCCTCACGCACGTACTACATCGGAATTGAGAGTGCTATGCCCGCAGTGCCCGGCATGGAAGCTCCGCTCAAGGCGCTCTGTGTCGTTCCCTTTGGTATGGAGGAGGGCACTGAGGCAACGATTCCCGGCAGAGAGTTCGGCCTCGTCGTCGGCGAACCAGCCGAGTTTCGCTTTCTGAAGTCCAGCGTTCGTAAGCAGGACCAGGTCGGCGGCCTACTGGAAGATTGGGGAACCGAGATCGAGGAACTCAGCCCGCTGGAGGTCACGCTCAAGTTAGATGGCCAGCAGGGAACGGTTGTGCCGGTGCGGCTCGAGACTCGCGTTACGGAACTCGGCACCCTCGAGGTCTGGTGCGTATCCCGCGACGGTATCCATCGTTGGAAGCTTGAGCTGAACATTCGCGAAAAGACCGGGAGGTGAGGTCGTCGGTGCCTTCTCGTTATCTCATCGGCATCGATCTGGGCACGACAAATTCTGTCGTAGCTTACATCGATACTGAGAAAGTCGCTGATGCGGGCTCCCCTGTTCGTGTGTTCCCCGTACCGCAATTGGTGGAACGCGGGGAAGTCCGCACGCTACCCACACTCCCTTCTTTTCTTTACTTCCCCACCGAAGATGAGTTGTCTACCGGAGCCGTGAGCGCGACATGGGAGGAGGATCCTCCCATGGTCACAGGTGTGCTCGCGCGCGAACAGGGTGCGCTGGTACCGAACCGCCAAGTGTCATCGGCCAAGTCATGGCTTTCCTACCCTGGCGTGGATCGCCTCGGCAAGATCCTGCCGGCCCAAGCGGAACCGCCGCAGCCGATGATTTCCCCTGTAGAAGCGTCCGCGCGCTACCTTATGCATCTGCGCGACGCCTGGAATGGCGCCATCGGGACCGATGCAGAAACGCGTTTTGAGCATCAGGATACTGTCCTCACCGTGCCCGCTTCGTTCGACGAGGATGCACGTGAACTGACGGTCCAAGCCGCGCGCCGCGCCGGCCTCGACAAAATCACTCTGCTCGAAGAACCATTGGCCGCATTTTATGCGTGGATCGCGGCGAATCGACGCGCAGAGCCGGGTAGCCCATCTCCGCACCCCGATCTGGCTCGAGATGAGAACGGTGAAGAGCTACTTGATGGCGAGCTGATTCTGATCTGCGACATTGGCGGCGGCACAACCGACTTTAGCCTGGTGAGGGCTCAACGGTTCGATGGCGAGTTGCGCTTTGAGCGAACCGCCATCGGCGAGCACACTTTGCTCGGCGGCGACAATCTCGATCTCGCCCTGGCCCGCCGCGTGGAAGACAAGTTTGAAGACATCAAGCTCACCCTGCGACAGCGTTATGCCTTACGTCAAGTGTGCCGCGCCGCGAAGGAGCGGCTGCTGAGTGATTCGTCCTTAGACCACGTGCCGGTCACGGTCCTGGGGAGCGGCCGTGCCGTCGTCGGACAGGCGCTGAGCGCTGACTTGACACGCGAGGAAGTCCTGCAGATTTTGACCGCTGGGTTCCTGCCAATCACTGCGCCGGATGAGACACCGGCGCATGGCCGGCCAGCCGGGTTGCGCGAACTGGGCCTGCCCTACGCCAGCGATCCGGCCATCACCAAGCACCTTGCCGCATTCCTGACGCAAGCGGCTGTCGCCATGAACGGTTCGTCTGCAAACCACCCAATGGCTCGACCGTCTGCCGTGCTCTTCAATGGCGGCTTTTGTGCGCCGGCCGTGACTCGGGAAAGGATTGTCGAGGCAATTTCCGCCTGGTTCGGTGGCGACCAAAGCGGCTGGCGGCCCAAGCTGCTCCACAACGAAGCGGTGGATAGTGCGGTTGCTCGGGGTGCTGCTTGCTACGGCCTGGTGCGCCGCGGCATCGGTTTGCGCATTCGAGCCGGCAACGCGCGCACCTACTACATCGGGTTGCCCTCCGATGACGGCCTGCAGGGCATTTGTGTTTTGCCGGCCGGGGTCGAAGAGGGCACTACACTTCCGCTACTTAACCGCGAATTCTCGGTTCTGGCTAACCGTCCGGTGTCGTTTACGCTGTACAGTTCGCACACACGGCACGATGCGCACGGCGAAGTCGCTGCCTTGGACGAAGAGAACGTACATCTTCATGCTCCGCTGGTGACTTTGTTGCGCTACGGCAAAAGGTTGAGCGAGGTGTACCTGGTGGTGCGTCTCAGAGCGAGCTTCACGGAGGTTGGCACGCTCGAACTCTGGTGCGAATCGCGGGACACGCCGCATCGCTGGCGGCTGCAATTCGACCTACGGGGCGAAGAGGCACAAGCGCAGCAACTGGATATGGCGAAACCACAACCCGAGCTGACGCGTCCATCGGCCGCAACGCCTTCCGATGCAACTGTTGAATCCGCCGTGCAACTGATCCGCAGTGTTTTTGCCGGCTCTGCTGACGGCGGCACTTCGGCGCCCGAGACTCTTGCCAGCCAATTGGAAGCGGCGTTCGGCGCGAAGAGAGACTCGTGGCCCATCTCGGCCCTTCGCAGGTTCGCTGATGTGCTCATCGAGGTTGCCGCCGGACGCAAGAAGTCTCCGCGCCATGAGGTGCGTTGGCTCAATCTATACGGTTTTTGTTTGCGGCCGGGATTCGGTGTACCGGGTGATACTGGGCGCGCAAACGTCCTGCGGACAGTCGCCTCGAACGAACCCGTCTTTGCGGACGATCTGCAATGCCAGGTCGAAATGTTGGTGCTGTTGCGCCGGATCGCCGGAGGCATCAATGCCAGCGACCAGCAGGCGCTCTATAGTGAGCATACGAGCCGTGCCGGTCGCAAGAAGAAGGCCCGATTGAACCAGCAACTCGAGTATGAAAAGTGGCGCATGATTGTAAGCCTTGAGCACCTCCTAGGAAGCACCCGTGCTTTGCTTGGCCATGAACTGGTAGGGAAGATCAGGAAAGAACCTGGAAATGCAATTTGGCTGTGGTCGCTCGGCCGACTAGGGCGCCCGCATTCCGCTGTACGGGCCGCTGCACTCTGTAGTGGCGCCTGAAATTGCCGGCGAGTGGCTGAAAGCTCTACTGGATCTATCCACGTTTACGGACGTAACGAGTTCCGCCGTCGTATTGATCGCGCGGCACACCGACGATCGGCTACGTGACATCGATCGTGGAATTCGCGAACAGGCAATCGCCCGCTTAACGGCGCTTGAAATCGCCCCCAAAACCATCCAACTTCTGACGGAGTGCGTCCCGCCCGAGTGGGCGGATGCGGTCCGCAGCTTCGGGGAATCGCTGCCACCTGGGTTGCAAGTTGTCAGCTCATTGAACTGTTTGCTATCCGTCCCCGCGTTGCGCAGCTCTGGTACGACTTTTTTGAGACCGGAGTAAGCTGGGGACCAATCGAAAATTATTTCGGCCAGAGGAACGCGGAAAAATCAATCTTTGACCCGGCACTGCTTGGCTCGGTGCGGAAACGAGGAGCCTCTTCCGGATGTCGCGCTGCACTCAAATCGGATCTTCCGCACTTTCGGTGCAGGGTTAAGCTGCGCTTGAAGCATCCCAAGGCAGCACTCGCGCTTTCAGAAGCTCGAAACCTGCCCGCCCATACATTTGCCGCTTGATCGCTTTTAGCCGGTTGATATGTCCTTCAATAGGGCCATTGCTCCATGGCGTTGTCATCGATAGCTTCACTGCTTCCAGATCTCGGCGCAGCGTTCTCGCAAACTGGGCCGTGAACCGGAATCCAGAAACGGTGGCCGAATTTATCCACGTATTCAGTCTCTTGGCACTTCGCCAGCGCAGCATGGCTCGAAATTGGAGAACAAATCGGCGCAGTTTGTGAGCTCCGGGACAAAAGCGCATGAACGCGTCTAAATGTTTCTTCTGCGCCACCGACAGAGTTTGTGGCGGCATGTTGAGGAGCGCGGACACGCGGCCGGCAGAGTAGTGGGTTCGAATCAATGACGGCTGCAATCCACGTTTGCGACTCTGAAGAAAAAGGGCCTGATCCCGTCGCCGGTCGCTTCGGATCCGACGCTCTGGAAACGCTGGCGCATTCAACCATCGGGAGACGGTCTCCGCGCCGATGCCGACCTTCTCCGCGATCTCTAGTTGAGTGTGGCCTTCTCGGTGTAATTCATGCACCGTCATGTACCGTTGGTAGCGCGCTTGCCGACATCTCTGGCGTCGCGCTTCGATCAGCGTCAGTCTATTAGTTTCGCTCGGTTCCCGGGCTTCGCTTTGAGCCAGCTGCTTGCGCGCGTCGATCTGCAATTGCTGAACATCGCGTTCCACCGCCTCACTGAGATTGGAGACCAAGTGGTAGCGATCTGTAATTTGAACGGCGGAGGAAGCGCCCTGCCGTCCTCCATCCGCATACAAGCTGGACCGATCTCGGGTGATCACTTCCACCTCCGGATGCAAACCAAGCCAGCGCGCAAAACTATCGGCGGATCGTTCTGGAAGCAGGTCGATCACCTGTGACCGCTCCAAGTCCATCAGCATGGTCCCGTAGCGTTGCTTCTTACGCCAGGCCCAATCATCAACGCTCAGCACACGCACCGCCGGTTGGATTGCCCCACGTCTTCCCCCTTTGACGCGGCGTAACACGGTATCGTCGCTACTCTTGATTCCTAGCCGATTCAGAAGTCGCTCGCCAGGCAATCCACCGAGAGCATAACCGACCAGTCCCACGATCTCGCATAGGCGCATGGTTTCTCGCGCCTTCCGAGCTGCCACGGCTGGCATACTTTCTGCAAAGATCTTCCGAGCGCATCCCTTGTTCCTGCATCGAAAGCGTCGCGTCTGCAAATGAATTTCAACTGGCCTTCCCTGCCATGGCAAGTCTCGCATTCGCCTGACGTAGCGGCTGTGGTACGAGACTCGAGACTTCGAACAGGCTGGACAACATGGCGGGTGCTTGGCGCGCACATGAAAAACAACGCCGTCGGTGGTCTCCTCGGCAGCTAACAGAATCAATTGCTCCTACGATGGCAGCGAATTCCTAACAAATCAATACGTTGGCTCACTTCTTCAACTTATCGAACTTGTCAAGTTTTCCCCCTCCAGCCTGCACCGAAAGTGCGGAAGATCCATA
>CAWIBI010000031.1:0-94451 GCA_963834205.1 uncultured Acidobacteriaceae bacterium
CCGAATTCGGCTTTAAGGAAAAGGTTGAAAGAGTTTTGAACGGGAAATGAGGTTCGAGGTTCCCCTCCCGCACCTCCTCTCCTCGCGGGTAATGGCGGGCATCGCGCTCAGATTGCCCGCCCTAGGGAAGCAGCAAAACAAGAAAGGAAAAACAGCATGAGTCAAACAGAAACCAGGGCGATGCTGCGCAACGTGATATTTAAGCTGAAAGAGACCAAGACTCATGCTGAGATCATGGGATGGTTGGTCGCAGAGGCGGTAACAATTCTGAAGGACTTGTCTTTTTCAGAACCTGACTTTAAGGCTAAACAGGTTCAGGCCAAACCTGCAACGATTCGTGAAGATCCCGCTACTGGTCCAGAGCGCCAAGTATGGGTTGCTCCGACCAACGGTTTCTGGAGACATGATGGACGCTTCGTGCCTTCGGCGGATTGGAAGCCCGTTGAGAAACCCGTGGCTGAAGAGCCTACGCCTGTAGAGCCTAAGCGCATGATCGCTTGGACCCTCCCGAACGGAATGACCAAGTTGTACGAGGACACCCCAGCATTCCGCGCTCAGAGGGCAAAGGAAGAAAAAGAACTGACAGAAACAGGCTGCGAAGCCTGTATTTGTACCACAGCCTGTGACGAAGGCTGCGACGAGTATGACGGTACCGAAGCGAGTAGTTGCCAATACTCACGCAGATCAGATGTCACACTTCGCCACAAGTTGGGATGACCCAACGGTCGAAAGGAACGATTAACAAATGGCTTTTGAATTTTCGCTTAGCACTAATGCTGTCACGTTGAACCCCGATGGAACCGTGTCGGTGACAATAACCCAGACCAGCAGTGATCCCCAGACCGTGCAGTATGGAGTGAACTCGCGCTTTAATGGCGGGTGGGATGGGCCTGCGTTCCTTGACCAGTTCGGGAACGTGACGTATGCGTTCAACCCTACACCCGCCCGCATTACTGCGAATGGTACGTTGACTCTAACCTTCTCCGCGTCCAGCGCGGTAGCTTCCCAGACGCTTGTGGTCACAATGTTTGCCTTGCAACAAATGACAGGCGATCCAAAGTCCACTGTGAGCGCCCAGGCGACAGTCACCATTACGATCACATAACCAATGACCGATACACTTTCTCAACTGTCAGCCGTACAGCATCGGGCTGATCTGCTCCAAGAGGTTCAAGAGATTCTCGCAGACAGTACCAAGGTCTTGAGAGATGACATAGTCTCCGATCTGGTCAAATGCACAGAACCATGGACCAATGTTCGTGAGCAAACTATGGTGAGCGGCTACGCCCAGCATCACTATCAACTTCAGAAGCTGAAGGATCATGCCCATAAACATGCATCGCAGCTAGACGCCCTGCAGAAAGAACTGTCGGATTTGCGCAAGTATCTCGGCTTTACGACCGCAGAAGCGCTGAAAGAAGCTGTCGAAGCAGGGTTGATTAAACCGCTGCCCGCACCACCTAAGCCTGCGGTGCACATCACTGTAAGCGATAGGGACAAAATTCTTGAGCAGGCGAGGGAACGAGCCGCAGAAGCAAAAGCGAGAGCCAAGCAGAACCGCAAAGAACTAGGGGTTTAAATCCAACTGAAAGGAGACAATGAAACACTTTTTTGTAAACTTTTTACTTGCCTTGATTCTCATGTTCGCCAGCACGTCCGCCCATGCACAGGGGTGGGACTCAGATCGTACTGACCAGAGATCGTAACAATTATTGGACGGGATTAAACGTCTACGACTTCGGGGGTCTCCAATTCTCGCGACAACACCTCCTCAGTGCGGATCAGGTGAGTATGTGAGTGGGTTGGACACGACGTTTACCCCATATTGTTCAGTGCCTGGGGCAAGTCCAGCGTCTTCAGGAATAATTTATCCAACCGAATGTGGCAACGCGAACCCGCCTGGGTGGTGCTCATCAGCGCCTGCTAACGATGCGTGCGGATGGATCGCGGCTGCTATCGCGCAACTACCCAGTTCAGGCGGAATCGTAGATGGCAGCGGGTTTGTAGGAAATCTAGCCTGTTCGGTGAATCCCTTCGCGGGCGCCTACAAAAATGGTCTGCTACGACTTGGCTTCGCTAATTTCCAGAGTACTGCCGAGTGGGAGATTCCATCTGCCTACGCCTGGATAGTGGTAGGGTCTGGGCGCAAGTCTGAGAGCAACGCGCTGAACACAACGATTCAGGCAATAGTATCGGGTTTCCCTGTCAACACTCCTGTGGTGCGCCTGGGTAACGGCTCAACCGCCTACGGGCAGGCGATTGGCAATCTCACTGTCGATTGCAACGGCGTATCTGGTACGACAGGCATCTACAGCACGGACATCCAGGAGCAGCTTGGCGTTGACCACGTGTCGATTCTGAATTGCCCCAATCGAGGGGTCTGGATGAATGGCAGCGGCAACGATGGCTCAGGACCGTTCTTTGCGCAAAACTATAGCGTCAATGACATCTACGTGCTCCCTCAGACAGCGGCAACGAACACGACCATCGCATGCGAATTTGACGGGGCCTTCACGAGCTTCCACATGCTTCAGGGTGCAACCTGCGGAGGATCTACTACCGCAATCGCTGATGATTTCGTCTTCGACAAGATCTACGCAGGAAACGCTAACGATTTGAATGCTGAGTCAGCGGCTGTTGGCTACTTTGGCCGGGTAACGCCAACCCAGTCACGGGACTGACAATCAACGGCATGCAATCGGCCAACATCACAGGCTCAGTTGTGACTTTGAAGTCCGACGATTCAAGCGTAACCCTTACGGGCATTGTGAATGGTGGTGGAGCGGCTCCCGCTACATTGACTGACAGTGCGCGATCAAGCCGCACCATTGACTGACTTTTCAATCGGTGTGTACGCAGTCGGGACAGGCTATTCTGCTAACGGCTTCACGCCTGTTATGTCCAGTTCACCATACGTCAGACGCTCTTCTACTCGCTTACCGTTAACAACGGTGTGGACGCGACAAACACCCTGGGAATCAGTTCGGGCAGCACGACTAGCGCAGGCGCAGGGGTGACGCTGGAAGATCGAGGCAACGCACGATGGAGCGTAGCCAAGGATGCTGGGGACAACTTCGAGATTTTGGACAACTTCGACAATTTCCAATTCGTGAACATTGTGCCTGGGGGCAATGGAAACCTTGACCTCCGTGCTCAAGGTTTGGGCGCTGTGAACTTCAATGAGAATCCAGGCTCAGGAACCTCTGGTGTTCAGTTCTTTTCTGGTGGTGCAACACCTGCGCCCGTTGCGGCGATTACTGGGAGTCGGGTGTTGCTCCTGAACGGGGGAATAGCTATCGGCGCGGGCACGGGAGTGCCTACAGCAACTTGCGGTGGAAGTCCGTATGGTTCGGGTAGCCTGTGGCTTCGAACAGACGGCACGGCCAGTACAACGCTCTATTCATGCTCTGGGACCACCTGGACAGCGGTAGCCGTTCCATAAAGTGCTCAGAAGCATTGTCACGGTCGCCTGGAAAAACTGCATCGTCACGCAGCCACGGTGCGGATTCGAGGGGGTATCAAGGAACGCTGAGGGAAATCAAAACGAAAATAGAAAGTTCGGTTCAACTGGTGGCGGATACGTTGGTAGACGTGAGCCATGAGGCACCTTCTTCAGACCGCACTGAAAGTGTAATCGGGAGCAGGAGGCCACCTTGTAGAGGGTGGTTATACCTACATCTGCCCCCGTTACTACATATAATTTGGTCGGAAACCCGCATCCTACCGCAGCGCATTCGTAATCGATACAGTAGAAAAGGTTCTCGTTTGGACGTGGGCTATCTGTACCTTCGAGCGACAGACGGACGTTCTGTTCGGAATATACGTGCGCATGGCCGCATTGACTGCATAGAAAGGCTTGTTCCAATCGTCCTTGGACCACGTCGGAAGACTGGCGTATTGCGCTTGATGCTTGGGACCAGGGAGTGGAATGGGCTGTGACACTCGGGTTCTGACAGTACATTGTCAGAGGAACATAAGGCGTTGCTTGCTTCGGAGTTGACATAAGAGTCCACACACATCTTAACCGACTGCCGACCACTAGCCCATGGCGGGCTGCATTCCTCTAGAATAGCCGCCATGGTTGGAACACGAGTGACTGGCAACATCCCAGAAGAGATCAAGCGCACGGCAGCGGAAAACAACGGTGTGCCGCTTGGAAAGGCGCGGTTCTCTTCGAAACTGGTATCAGATCTACCGATTGGGAGGGAAAGCTTTGGGCACGCTGGAGCGAAGCGGTACTGGAAGCTGGACTAAAGCCGAATGAGTTCAATGCTGCCTTCGACAGAGCATTCTTGCTTGAAAAACTATTGGCATTGATTAGAGAGCTTGGAAAGTTTCCCGTTCATCGTGAACTTCAACTAAGAGCCCACACCGATAAGGGTTTCCCAAGCGCTACAGTCTTCGACCGATTCGGCTCCAAGAGCGATTTAAAAAAGGAAGTCTATATATTTTGTAAGGACAAGCCCGAGTTCGCTGACGTCCTCCCCATCTGTGAATCTGCTGCTATGGTAGCTACTGCTCCCAGAGAAGAAGGAACAGAGTCTCCGAGTCTCTTGGCTTCGTGTATCTCGTAAAATCTGGACGATCTTACAAGGTGGGACGAAGTAACGCGGCGGGCCTTAGAGAGTACGAGCTGGCCATTCAAATGCCCGAGAAACTAACCACAGTTCACGCGATACGAACAGACGACCCTGCTGGCATTGAGGGTCTTGGCACAAACGCTTTGCAGACAAGCGGAAGAACGGCGAATGGTTCGACCTGGAGAGTAGCGACGTGCAGGCCTTCAAGCGACGGAAATTTATGTAGCACTGGGTTGCAGCCTGATTTGCGGTTGAGCGGATGCTTTATGCCCGTAGTGAACTAACAAAGTCGTACACCTCTTTTGGCCAATGGACCACAAAGCTGTCAGCGTTATTAGTGTCCGTGTCTTTAGCAACTCCCCGCAGTGAGTCGAGAAGTCGGACACGCACAGGCGTGAGCCCCTGGGAAGCCAGCGCTGGCTTAGCATGAAGAACGGCATCAATCACCTTTGATGCATCTGCTTCGCTCATAAAAAACCTGATCGGCCTTCTGCCAGGGAAACGATTGTCGGGGATCACCAGGAACTTTCCGTTCTTTCCTCGGATCACCCAAGCCTCATAATCCTCTGAGAACTCACCTTCAATGACGTCAAGCGATAGTGGCTGAATCATCCTCTCCTCCGATGAAGACGAGTCTACCCCGAGGGAAGTAACGACTAATAATGGCCCGCTCCCTTTGTGGGCGCGTCCGCCACAGTGCCGTAGTGGTTGGCCGAGGCGAAGCGCTCAAGCTCCTTGTGGTGGAACAGTGTACGGCTGCCAATCTTCTGACACCTGATCTTTTTGCTTGATACTAGGTAGTCGAGTGAACGGACAGAAATTCCAAGCTGGTAGGCAGCTTCTTTTCTGGGATAGAGCAGGCGGGATTTAGACACTTGCGCTCTCCCACGTTCCTATGACCAAACTATCCAACCTGTCCTGTCTGGACTTGACCCATTTCGCGTAGTGCTTCTCTGTGGTCTTGATCGACTCATGGCCGAGCAGCTTCGAGACTTCCTCTAACGGCACGCCTTTTTGCAGCAGATCGACTGCGAAGGTATCTCTAGCTGGTGAGGATGCCCCTCGGGGAATCCTGCCTCTCTGAAGAGGAGACGCAACACGTTGCCCCAGTTGCTGAGAGCAGTTTTCACCTTGCCGTTCCCACTCCAGAACATGTAGCGGGGATTGCCGTTTAGCTTCATGACTGCCAGCAACTCTTTAACGACTTTCGGCTGTATCGGCACAGAGACATGAATGCCCGTCTTCTGGCGGTTGGTCTCGATCCTCCAGAGCTTCCCCTTCCCTTTACCTTTTTCCGTGCATGAGTTCTTCTGTTCAACAATCACCGCGTCTTCAATCGCCAGTCCACTGTGACGCATCAACAGAATCAAGCCGTGAACACGCTGAATCTTTCGGCTGTTCTCAAACACTTTTGGGACGAACGAGCAGACGTTCGTATTCCTCATCTGTCAGCGGCATCGTTGGCGGTTCAACAATCTTGATCGATGACATCCGAGGAATGCGATCAATCATGCGTGCATTGTGGCAGTAGCGAAAAAAAGCACGCATCCGTTCCTGGCACTTCGATCTCGTGATGCTGGACTGTATGCTCCCATGTCGTCCTGAACTCCGTCAGGTGCTCAACCTGCATGTCAGAGGAAGAAAACCCCTCGCTGCTCCATGAAGTCCACGAACCGACCAAGCTCACGTTCGTACCGTTTGACGAAATCCTCATCGGTCCCCTGGGTCTTCTTGTCAGAGATGAAGAGTTCAACGGCTCTGCGAATCGTTGGCCTTGCTTGGGGTTGGACGGTGATCGACCCAACGGCTTTGGAAGGATCGGCTGCCGCAAACTTTGCTTCGATTTTTCGCCTCACTTCTTCGGCTGTGGCCCAAGAGCGAGTCTTAGCAGAGATATCCTTCCGTTGGCCATTGTGAGACCATCTCAGGCGCTTCCGACAATTGCACCCCTTGCCCTTGTAGAAGTGATCGTCCGAGTGTGTACAGTCTTTGTGATGACGAACGTAGATGGTGATTACGGGGGCAGAAAGGACAGCAACAGTGGCAGCGGCAGTGTGGTTCATGGCCGAAGAGTTACAGTGAAAATTCAGTGATTGTTAGGTGCCTACGGTGTTCTTATTGATTATATTGGCTTTATTGTTGGCGGAGGGAGAGGGATTCGAACCCCCGTTACCCTTTCGGGTAAAGCGGTTTTCAAGACCGCCTGTTTCAACCGCTCACACATCCCTCCGCGAGCGTCAACTTGTACCGCCTTCCATGATACGACGATGGTCGCTCGGCCTCCCTAAAAGCGGAGAAAAAGACGCCTTCCGATACGATGGCCACTGAGGGGACGAGCCGCCCGATGATCACTCGCAATATTTCTCGCCGCATCTTTCTTACAGAATCGATTGGTCTAGCCTTGGTTTCTACGGCGTTCAGGCCACTCCTCGAGTCTGGCGTAGCCCAGAACAAAAAGATATTTGCTTATGTGGGCACATACTCTGCTCCGGGCGCCAACGGCGGCAATGGAAAAGGAATTCATCTCTTTGAGATGGATCCTGCAACCGGTCACCTGAATTTGATCAAGTTGGCCGCGGAGCTGCGCAATCCATCCTGGCTTTCTTTTGATCCGTCCGGCCGGTTTCTCTTCGCCGCCAACGACGTCGAAGGCTCCGCAAGCAAAGGAGGGGCAGTCACCGCCTTTGCGGTGAATCGTTCGAATGGGAGTCTTCAATTGCTAAACGCTGTCAGCTCGGAAGGGGAGGGTCCGGCTCACCTAAGCGTGGACGCGTCCGGCAAATATGTCTTTGTTGCAAATTATGCCGGCGGCAGCATAGCCGTGCTGCCCATCATGCCCACAGGAGCGCTTGGCCAAGCCACGTACGTACGCAAGGATCTCGGTTTCGTTGGACCTAAGATCCCATCGAGCGCGCCTCTAGGCAGTTTTGCCATCAGTGGGCATGATGGACCTCATGCACACATGATCCAGGCGGACCCTGGAGGCCACTTTGAGCTGCAAACAGACCTGGGCCAAGATCGGATTTATATTTTCAGCTTCGACCGCTCCAGCGGCAAACTCACTCCTCTTGCCGATGCTCCCTTCGTCTCACTACCGCCAGGGGATGGGCCTCGCCACTTTGTCTTCCACCGGAATGGGCGTTGGCTGTATTCGCTTCAGGAAGAAGCGTCTACGGTGGTGTTTTTTCATTTCGATCCTGCGACTGGAGCGCTTCGGCCTCAGCAAACAGTTTCCACGCTACCCGCGGGGTTCGCGGGAACAAGTTTCACCTCGGAGATCCTGCTATCGCCGGATGGGCGGTTTCTCTACGCCGCCAATCGCCTCCACGATACGATCGCCGCCTTCTCCCTCAACGACCAGGGTCGACTGCATTACATCGGGGAAACATCTACCATGGGCGATTACCCAAGGCACATCCAACTCGCGCCGGGAGGAGCCTTTATGTATGCCTGCAATCAGCACAGCGATAACATCACGTCCTTCAGAGTTGACCAGGGGACAGGCCTGTTGACATTCACCGGGCAATATATCCCGGTCGGCAGTCCGGCCTGCATTACCTTCCTGGCGTGAATCGCTTTTGCTTGAGATGAAGTGTGTTCGACCGCCTCTCTCCTTGGTTCAGACAGGTTAGAAGCTGGCGCGCAAGTGGAGTTGAAAATAGCGCGCAGACAATTGACCTGTTGCCTGCCCAAAGTTGCCCGACGTCAGGTTATTTGAAACGCTCGTCAAATTGACGCGATTGAACAGATTGATGAACTCGCCCTTCACCTCGATCTTCATCTTTTCTGAGAAGAACCATGGAACCGAGAAGAACTTATCGACAGTGAAGTTCATGTTGTTATACCCGAGATTGTCGTAGGTGTTTCTGCCGAGGTCTCCTTCCGTTCCCAAAGCCGGCGCCGGGAATAGGGCCCCCGCCGTTGCCGGCGGCCCGAAGACGCCGTGCAGGAAGTCCGCCTTGTGCTTGCCACTCAGGTGCGCGCCGAATGCAGGCACGTTCGGCACATCGACGTCGCTTCCGTCCGCGTTGTAGTCGCCTCCGGAGTTGCCGACGATCGTGCTGCCCGCCGGGCAACCACCGTTGACGGGAGTCGCGTTGCCGCTGCAGGTGGGCGAGAACGACGAGTTGTTCACGACGGTGAAGGGCAAGCCCGTTTGCAGTATCCAAACACCACTGAACTGCCAGCCGCCGAGGATGTCTCTCAGCGCCATGCGGTCGTAGTTGTTGGGCACCACCCAGGTACCAATCGCCGAAAATTGCTGACGGATGTCGTAGTCGGACCGGCCGCGCTGCCCCTTAAAGTCGAAATTTGTGAAGACAGGTCCGTTTTGCGTGGTGGGCACGATGGATCCTTGATCGATAGAAGCGGAATTGCTGGTAGGTTCATCCAGCGCCTTCCCGAAGGTGTAGATGCCACGCATCGCCAACCCGTGGGACATGTCGCGCGACAACATCGCAGAGCCAAAGTGGCCGACTGAATTGCCGTCGGAGGTGGCATAGTTCGTGGTGGCAAAGTTCTGGTTCAGGCGCTCAAGACTGCCGTTGTTGACAATGAGGTCGCCCGAAAATCGGTTGAGGTCCTGGTTGTATACCGGCAGGTGATGGGCATCCGACGCGGAATAGTTCACTTCAAGGACGAGGTTGTTCATCAATTGCTGCTGGATACTGAGGGTCCAGTCGTAGATCTGACCCATCTTGTATTGGGGGTCATAGCCTCCAATGTTCGCTCTCTGCAGAACGCCGCTGACAACGACCCCGCCATTGGAGTTCACTGAGACGTTGCTCGTGTCCACAACGGGACAGGTCTCATTAAAGCCTTGTGGGGGGCTGCAAAGCTGGAACACAGGTTTACCGCCCGAACGCACATCGACGGACGGTGTGAAGGTGTTGGGAGGGTTACCCGCCAGGATATCGGTTATATGGAGGTAAGGTGGTTGATCCGAGAACATGCCAATTCCCCCTCGGAGGGCTGTTTTGCCCGTTCCGAAGACATCCCAGGCGAATCCAACGCGAGGGGTAAAAGCCCAAAGATTGTGGTTCAGGACATGGTCGTTTGGGGTGAGTCCGACGCTGCCTGATGCAACCTGAGCTGCAATGGTTGAACCTTGGCCCAGGGTGAAGTTGGTTTGCGTGGGACTAAGGATGGAAAACATGTTGATCATTTCGTCATAGCGCAGACCCGCATTGATCGTCACCCTGGGCGCGACCTTCCAATCGTCCTGGAGGAAGTACCCCATGTACTGTTCGCGATACCGGCGGCTGTAGGGCGCTTGCAGGTGGGTCAGGATGTTGACCGGGGTACCGCTTTCGTTCAGAGGCTCATCCTGCACCAGGTCGAGCAAACTGTTGAAGTTGAAGGTCGGACGATCAAGTGCGCCGGTTTGCGCATCGACCTCGCGAATATTGTAAAAATCCCCGCCGAACTTTAGCGTGTGCTTGCTGATGGTAGCTGTCATTACATCGTGCCAGCCGATGGTTGTTTGGACGAAGTTCCCTGGGCCCCATCCTCCGAACCCTGCCAAGCCACCGTTTACGTTGACATAGGGTATGGCGAGCGCTGGGGTGCCCTCGTTCGCACCCACGATACGAGCTTCATCAACTCCTAATTGATTCAGGAGACGAGGAGAGAAGGTGTGTGTCCAATTGGTATTGGCAAAAGTGGAAAGATCCAAGGAGGGAGTGCCCATCGCCGGCCGGTTGCCGCCGCCTCCTGTGGTCAGGTGCAGCCGCTGAGCGTCCCCGTAGATACGATCGTTTTTGCCAAGATAGGCGTCAACACGGCCGCTGTACTGATATCCATTCCTAGGCGTGGTGATACTGTAATTTCCCGTTCCAACTATATCCAACGTGGGACTGATGCCCGGAGGCGGCGCGAAGAAGCCTGGAGTGGCAGCTTCATACTGGGCAACCGTCTCAATGTTTGCGGTTGGGGCAACGATGGGCGGAGCCATCGTCATGGCCGCGGTGCCAACGCCGTTTGGAAAAGCCGACTTTGCATAAGCCAGGAAATCCGGAGTCTCAAAAATGCTTGAACCGCTGCTGACGGTACTGGAGCGCAGTCCATCGGCAGCACCAAAGAAGAACACTTTATTCTTGACGATCGGCCCCCCGATTGTGCCGCCGAATTCGTTTCGCTGGGACGGTGGAAGGGTTGGAGGGGAGTTTTGAAACTCGGTGCGGGCGGTGAGTGTATTGTCCGTGAAGTAGTAGTTGAACGTGCCGTGGAAGTCGTTCGATCCGGAAAGGGTGTAGATGTCGACAATGGCGCCGGCGTCTCTTCCCTTTTGGGCGTCGAAATCATTGGTCTTGATAGTCATCGATTGAATGGTGTCGGGAATCGGGGAGATGGTGGCGCCACCGCCTCGGGACGGCTCATTGACGTATGCGTCATCGACCATGTATCCGTTTTGTTCCTGGCGCAGACCAGCGGCATTGATGTTGATGGTGAACGCATTGGTATAGTTGTCGACGGAGGTAGAGGTAACCGCGGCGCCGGTCATACCGGGCGTCAGGGCTGCCAGGGCATAGGCGTTCTGGCCCATGAGGGGCACCTGCTGCACTGTGAGCCCTGAAATAACGGCTCCCGTGGTCGGAGTTACGAGATCGACAGATGACTCTGAGGCGGTGACCTCGATATTGACCGACACCGATCCGGCCTGCAGCACCGGAGCAAGAGCCCGGATTTCTCCAGGCTGAAGGATAAGGCCTTTCACCTCCCAGGATTTGAAGCCATTCAATTGAACTTCCACGTCATACGTGGACGCGCCGATGCCGTCGAAGCGAAAATATCCGGCCTGGTTGGTGGTGGTGGTTTTTTCCACTCCGAGCCGGGTGTCCGCAAGGGTCACTGTGGCTCCTGCAATCACTGCTCCGGTTGAGTCCGTGGCCGTTCCCTCGATTCCGCTTGAGAATTGAGCGTATGCCGGTAGTCCTGTTAAGCCCACTAGCAGGGCCGCGAGGATCGATATTATTCTGGTCGCATATCTGATGCTAAGCATTTGGTCTCCTTGATCGGGAGGAATGTACAGGTTGCGAAAAAGCTTTGAAAGTAGGACACGGTGTATTACAGTGTGCTGGCGGAAATATAAGAGTTCTCTTGCGTAGCCAACTCCGTTCCAGATCAGCAAGATAGAGCAAAGACGGAGCGATTTGGTCCAAACTGTAAGCTGGGTACTGAATTGCGCTTTGGCGGGGATGTAACCGAGAGCTCGCTGGGTTGTGGAGTAGTCCTGGCTGGCAGCTTGATTGATTGCAGCTGCTTTGAAATGGGAAGCAGTGGGTGTTATGGGTTCCACAGCAGAACCGATTGGACGTGAGACAGCTGGCGGCGAAGCAGGCGCTCTAGGTGACCTTGAACGAAAGTCAGTCCTGCGCGAGCTGGATGCGATCCTGAACAGTCCCATTTTTCAGCCCAGCAAACGGTGCCAGCAATTCCTGTCGTATGTAGTCCACCACCGGCTGGATGGCAACCACGAAGGGCTCAAAGAGCGCACGATCGGTGTCAGCCTCTTCCACCGTCCGGTAGGGTACTCAACCGGAGACGATCCTGTAGTCCGGGTGCAGGCTGGGGAAGTACGCAGAAGACTGGAGCAGTATTACCAGGCCGTAACCACCCCCCCGGCGGTGCGCATCAGGCTTCATGTCGGCTCCTACGCTCCCGATTTTTTGTGGGCGCAACCTGAGTCGCCCCCGCAGCAACCGCCTCCCATTCAGACTCAGCCGGACCTTCAGGAAGCGCCCCACCGGGCGGAGCGACTGCAGGAATCGCCTCACGTCGCCTCGCATCCGCAGGCGGAAGAATTGACCGGTGCCCAGAAGCGCAGGTGGCTGGTGTGGACTTTGCCGGCAGCCGGCGTCGTTGTATTGGCGGTTTTGGCGGTGGCCTGGTCAACCATTTTCCTTGCCAAGCCACCGCAATCGGCCCTGCAAAAGTTCTGGTCTCCTGCACTCTCCTCCTCGGAGCCTGTTCTGATCTGCCTCGCCAAACCCTCGGTTTACCTGCCTTCAGTCAAGCTTTACCAACGACACTCCAAGACTCCTGAGATATTCCTGGACGAGTTCCAGAGGCTTAGTCAGAAGCCTGATCTGCAGCCTGACGAAAAGCTCGCGTGGAGCGATATGGTCGAGTACGCCGACTATGGACTCGCAGTCGGGGATGTCTACGCGGCGATTCGGCTTTCTTCTCTTTTCGGAAAGATCGGAAAGAAGAATCAAGTCAGAATTGGAGGCAACTACTCTTTCGAGGACCTACGTAACTCTCCCGCTGTCATTATTGGAGCCTTCAACAATCGCTGGACGATGCAAATGATGTCCAATCTTCACTTCAGGTTCGCTGATGATGCTGACGAATCGATCATTCAGGAAGAAGGCCCGAAGGGACGGCGATGGCACTCAAAATGGGAATCAAACAAAGCCATGGAGGACTACGCGACTGTCACCAGGCTTCTGAACTCCCGGACCGGTCAATTCGTTGTCGTTGTGGCCGGCCTCGGATCTCAAGGCACGCAGGCCGCCGGTGAGTTCGTTTCGAGTCAGGAGCACCTTCAGGCCTGCCTCCAGTCGGTCTCGTCCGATTGGTATAAGAAGAACGTGCAGATCATTCTGCAGACCCAAGTCACTGACGGATTGCCCGGTCCTCCTCAGGTCGTTGCGAGCTATGTTTGGTAACAGACATCTGCCTTTAAAAACTAAGGTGAGGGGACAGACGAAGTTGATGAGGACGCACTTTTGCTACGGATCGATGATGGTGCGATCCCAGACCGGGGATCCTTGCGTCTGATAATGACCGAGCCGCGTTCAGTCTTCGCGCGTGATGCCGTTCAAATCCCATACCACTCGTCCATCCCGTACCGTCAGCTCGCACACCAGCTTCTCGTTGCCATCAAGCGGGCGCCGTAGGTATCCACAAACCCAAAGCGCCCTTTTTCCAGATGCAGCACGGCAATATCAGCATCCGAGCCCACCGAAAGATTACCGAGCTCGTCGTGCAGCCGTGCCGCCAACAGCCGCCGCATCGCATTTCGCGCTTCAAAGGCATGGCAAAGTTCTCTTAGGTCATAAGAAATAAACGGCGTTGACTTTACCCCATCACATGGGCGACTACTTTTGCAACTTATTTTTGAAAGTGCCGGGGATAGCGGGGCCCCAGCCCTCGACCCTGCGTTTTCTGACTCTCAGTCAATAGCCGCAACCCCAAAGGCCATTTAGCATAGACATAGGCCATTAGCGCTTGGCCGCACCCGTCCCGGTGAGAAGGTCGACCAGATGACAGCCGCTCGCAGCGCCAGCCGTAGATCGTTCGAACGTACGCTCGCCAGCGCCAAGCGAACCATGGTGCTGAGCGAGATTGTAAGCCTGGCCATCGACAGCTTCCGGGCTAACAAAGTGCGTGTCATGCTCACCTCCCTGGGCATGGTCATCGGGTCGGCATCGCTCATCCTGGTGGTTACCGTAGGCATGACCGGCAAACAGTACATCCTCCATCTGATCGAGGCCATCGGGACCAACATGGTTTCAGTGGAGTACTCCGGAGGCGGCCCAGGATCGAGTGCGCAACACAACCTCCGCAATGACTTCCTGACGCGCGAGGACGAAACGGCGGTGGATGAGCAAGTGCCGTTTGTGGCCTACTCCTCGCCTATGCTGCGGATGCAACCCCGCATCAGTTTCGGCAATGGCGTGGTGAAAGACATCCTCGTGCTTGGCGTCTCGCCCCAATACCGGCAGGTACGCAACCTGGTCCTGATCAACGGGCGTTTCTTCGACCAGGAGGACGACGCCAGTCATGCCAAGGTCGCGGTCGTGACCGAGCCCTTTGCCCGGCAGAGGTTCGGCACCTCCAACGCCGTCAACAGAACCTTCGAGATCAGCGGTATCCCGTTCACCGTTATCGGTACTTTCAAAGAGGCCGTGGATACCCTGGGACAAACCGAGGTTGCCGATCTAACCATCCTCATTCCCTACTCGGTGGCGCGGTACTTTACCGGGACGAACGATGTCAAGGAGCTTTTCTTTTCCATCCGCGACAGCTCCGATGTGGAGTTGGCTACCAAACAGATCCTGCAGGTAATCCAGTCACGACACCAACGCAGCTCGGTCTACCAGGCACAGACGTTGACGGACTTGCTGAGCACGGCAGCGGCGATCGCAAACGCACTAACCCTGGTCCTGCTGCTGGTGTCGTCTGTGACGCTGGCGGTAGGCGGCATCGGCATCATGAACATCATGCTGGCGAACGTGCGGTCGCGGATCCGGGAGATCGGCATTCGCAAGGCGCTGGGGGCTACCTACCGCGAGATCAAACTGCAGTTCCTGATCGAGGCGGTTTTCATTTCGCTGAGTGGCGGGGTCATTGGGACAATTCTGGGCCTGGCAGTTCCATATTCCGCGCGACTGTTCACCTCGTATCGCATTCCAATCTCTGGACTGTCAGCGATTATCGCGCTGGCCGCAGCGACGGTGGTAGGCATCGTCTTTGGCACGCTGCCCGCAACCCGCGCCGCGCAGCTGGACCCGGTCGAGTCACTGAAATATGAGTAGTGGCCGAGGGAAGCCGCGGCTCATACAGCGGCTTCTCCCGGGTTTGCTGCTTGCACTGCTGTCTGCCCTGCCCACCCGCATGACGGCTGCCGCCGACGCCGTACCTTTGCTCACGGGCTGGAAACTGCAATCCGGATGCGTCGTGAAGTCGACAGGCGAGCGAATCTCATCGCCGGACTATCGTCCCGCCGGCTGGATCGATGCCATCGTCCCGGGCACGGTTCTTGGCTCGCAGGTGGCAGCCGGTATTTTTCCCGATCCATTCTTCGGGATGAACCTGCGCAAAATCCCGGGTATGGATTACCCGCCAGGGAAAATTTTCGGCTACCTGCCGATGAGTGAAAAAAGTCCGTATCGCTGCCCCTGGTGGTATCGCATCGAGTTCGCTTCGCCTGATACGCCGGGAAGAACCAACTGGCTGCATTTCGACGGTATTAACTACCGCGCGAATATCTGGCTAAATGGAAAACAGATCGCAGGCAGCGACGAGGTTGCCGGCGCTTTTCGCTCGTACGATTTCGACACGACACAGTACCTGTTTCACGGGCAGAGAAATGTATTGGCAATCGAGGTCTTCGCGCAGACAGAGAATGACCTGGGCATCGACTTTCTGGACTGGAACCCGTCGCCGGCCGACAAGAGCCTCGGACTATGGCGTGGAGTTTCCACCGCTACCAGTGGACCGGTCACGGTTAGAAATCCTACGGTGGCCACGCACTTTCTGAATGATGGCCTTAGCGAGGCCGAACTGCGCGTGGTGGCCGATGTCGCCAACCACACGGACCATCCGGTAAAGGCCACTGTAAGCGTCGAGGTCGGGTTGATTCATCTGCAACAACAGGTCACACTGGCTCAAAAGGAAGCAAAGGCCGTCTCTTTCGATGCCGCCGGGTTTAGCTCACTACGGATAAAAAATCCAGCTGTCTGGTGGCCCTACCAGTACGGTGATCCTCATCTCGAACAATTGAGGATAGCCATCGATGTGGACGGCACGGAGTCGGATGCCAGGAGCGTACGCTTCGGCATCCGGGAAGCACAGGCTTCGCTCAACGAAAAGGGCTTTCTCCAGTTTCGTATCAATCGCCGTGACATTCTCATTCGCGGCGGCGGATGGGATCCCGACCTGTTTTACCGTGAGCCCCGGGAGCGGCTTCGCCAGGAACTCGATTATGTAAAACACATAAACCTGAATACGGTGCGGCTGGAAGGTAAGCTGGGCAGCGACGAGTTGTTCGATCTGGCTGACGAGATGGGCATCCTTGTCATGCCCGGTTGGCAATGCTGTGATTTCTGGCAGCACTGGGACAAATGGACGCCGAGCGACCATGAAATTGCCAATGCTTCTCTCTACAGCCAGATCAGCCGGCTTCGTGGGCATCCAAGTGTGTTTGTATGGCTCAATGGCAGCGACGAGATTCCTTCACCGCCGGTAGAGAAGGACTATCTTGCCATCTTGAAAGAGCGCGACTGGCCGAACCCTATTCTGAACAGCGCGGCCGATCGGACATCGCCCATCACCGGGCCAAGCGGTGTGAAGATGAGCGGGCCCTATGACTATGTTCCACCGGAATATTGGTACCTGGACAAAGACCGGGCCGGGGGCGCATTCAGCTTCAACACTGAAACAGGCCCGGGGGCAGCGGTGCCGTCAGTCTCTGGCGTGCACCGGACGCTGCCGCAAAAGAGCTGGTGGCCTATCGACGAACAGTGGAATTATCACGCTGCGTTGGGCAAGTTCGCGCAGTACACCCGTTTCAACGCAGCCATGGACGCGACGTACGGGGCGGCGAGCAGCCTGGAAAACTACAGCCTGAAGGCACAGCTGATGGCGTATGACGGTGAGCGGGCTATGTTCGAGGCCTATGGGGCCAACAAGTACCGGTCAACCGGAGTGATCCAGTGGATGCTCAACAACGCATGGCCCTCGTTTTACTGGCACTTGTATGACTACTACCTGGTTCCCGGGGGCGGATATTTTGGAACACGAAAGGCGAATGAGCCGCTGCACATCCAGTACTGTTTTGACGATCGCAGAGTAGTCGTCGTCAACTCCAGGCTCACGGCCTACCAGGGTCTGCGCGCGGCAGCCAAAGTCGTCGACTTGGCAGGCCAGCCGCGGTTCTCACGAGAGGCAGCCTTGAACGTGGCCACCGATGGTGTGGCGACCGCATTTGTGATTCCTGAACAAAAAGCTACTACTTTTCTCCAGCTTGAGCTTCGCGACGACCAGGGGAGGAAGGTAAGCGAAAACTTCTACTGGCTCCCGGCCAAGCTGGCAGAACTCGACTGGGGCAAAACGACGTACGTAAATACTCCCGCGATTCGCTACGCGGACATGCGCGATCTCGCAAACTTGCCCCGAGCGTCCGTCCAATTGTCTGCACGCCCGGGCAAAGAGCGCGGCGAAGTCGTGGTTGATGTAAAAAACAGCAGCAGTTCGGTCGCGTTTTTCCTGCACCTCCGTGCAGTCAAGCCGGGTACGGATGAAGAGATCGCGCCGGTTTTCTGGGACGATAACTTCATATCGTTTATGCCCGGAGATGCGAGAGCCTTAACGGTCAGCGGTCTGGCCAACGCCAAGGGAGAGATGGAAATCAAGCTCGATGGATGGAATGTGCAGCCCCAAAGTGGGGCTATAAAGCCGTGAGAACCGGAATTGGGTCCGTCTGCGTGTACTCCCAGGTCTCAAAGGCGAGACCTGGGCCACCCACCACGAACCCCCGCGAAAGGTGTGGGCTTCAGTTTCTCCCCAGTGGGTCAGAATGAACTCAGAACATCCATCCGCTTTAAGCATTTTAAGTCAGCTTTTTCTCTGCGGAAGGTGCGAGTTAAGCGAGTTATGCGAGTTAAGCCCCCCGCGTCGGGGTGTAATTGTGCTTTTTGGTGCGCACTATGCGCACTAGCCCCCCTCAAGTCCCCGCAGAGCAGGGAGGCCCCGTGAGCGCCATAAGTAACGGCCGGAGTTTTTGATCACACCGCGGCCTGCCTTAACACCTCTATAGATGTGAATTGGGCATGGCGAGTTTCGGCCCCAAAGGATAAATCCCCGGCCTGCCCTGAAACTGAGTTTTTCCGCAGCCTTCATAGCCAAGCGCTAAGAAGGCGGCCGGCGGAACCGCGCATCGACAGTTGATCGCTGCGTTCACTAAAGTAGCGCGCATTGATCTCGGCCGCACCAAGATCCTCGATGCTGTGAAAGCGCGAGAGTTCGGCGGCAATCTCGGCCGGGGTGAAGAAAAGCCGGAAAGGCTCACCCGCTTTTTCAACTCGCGAAGCCAGCGAATCGTGCGCCAGCCTTTCGAGCAACGGGAGGACGGAGCGGGGTTGTCCATAATCCAGGGTCAGGCCGCTTCGGGGAGATTGGGCGGCGATGAAGCCGAGAGTGGCACGAAAGGCCTCCAGGGTGAGGTACGGAACCACTCCCAGCCATGCGAAAAATGCGGGCGTGCCGTGATTAAACCCGGCATCGCGCAGTTGCGCGGAGAGCGACTGGCGTTCAAAGTCGACCGGTGTATAGCGGATGCTCTCGGGAACAGCGATGCGGTTACGTTGTAACAGCTCGCGCTTCCACTGTTGGGTCGTAGGGTGGTCTACCTCAAAGACGCGCAGCCCCGGGTAGGGATTTCTATAAGCGAAGGTATCGAGCCCGGCGCCAAGCAGGACATATTGATCCGCACCATTCTCGACCGCGCGCCTAAGGCTATCTTCGGCGTAGCGACTGCGGGCAACAAGAAAGGCTCGCATGGCGATGGAGAAGGGCCTGTCCGGCCGTGATGGGGTACGCCGCAACTCCTCCGAGTAGGCCGGACCGAGAATAGATACTGCAATCGGATCGTTGAAGACAACCGGCGAGTCGTAAAGCTGGTGCGCCGCACGGCGCAAAGCCACGCTGAGTGCGGTCTTCGATGGGATGGCTTGCTCCAGCATTGCACCCTTTGGGAAGAGCTAAGGAAACGAAACGAGCCCCCTCCGGCCGGAGGGGGCTCGTCTGTACTGTAGTTGTCCAGCTTAAATCATATTTGCCGAACACGCCCACGGGTAACGAGTCGAAGCAGGAGAGTGAGTATCACGGCACCTATTACAGCAACGATGATGGTGTAGATGAGACCACCCGACCCTGCAAAACCGAGGTGCGACATGATGAAACCACCGGCCAACGCCCCCAGGATGCCAATGACGATGTCCATGAGGGGACCATAGCCTCCGCCACTCATGATCTTGCCTGTGAGCCAACCCGCAATGAGACCTACGATGATCCACCAAATGAAACTAAACATAGTTACCTTCCTTTATGCTGCTCATGGAATGATGTTTCCCGGGGTAAAGAATCAGAGGACCAAAAATCAGTGCCTATCCTAGCCCAATAAGAGGCGTTCTGCGCAATCGAAGTTGTAACCCTCGGACTTATTTCTGCAGCAAACAGGTGACGCATCTCAGGAGTTGCGAAACATGAAGCTCAAGCTCTTTCCCATTGTTATGGTCTGCCTCTCTATATCCGCGCAGGCTGAACTTCGACTCGCCGGCGTGATTACGGATCATGCGGTGCTGCAGCGCGACTCCCCGATCCATGTGTGGGGCGAGGCCTCGCCGGCGGAGCAGGTCACCATTACCTTCCACGCGCAGTCCGTCGCAACCACCGCGGACCGCCTGGGCCTGTGGGATGCGTGGCTCAAGCCGGAACCGGCGGGCGGTCCCTTCACTCTTACCGTCCACGGCAGCTCGGAGTTGACCCGCTCTGACCTGCTGGTCGGCGATGTATGGTTCGCCTCCGGGCAGTCGAACATGGAAATGCCCCTGGGCGGTTTTCCTCCCCAGGCGCATATCAACAACGCTGACCAGGAGATCGCAGAGGCCGATCTGCCCCAAGTCCGCCTGCTGCGCATGGAGAAGAAATCCTCCCCCTCGCCGGTGTCTGGGATCTCCGCGGCATGGCAACCGTGCACTCCCGCGACCGCTAAGGACTTCTCCGCCGTCGCCTACTTCTTCGCCCGGGAGATCAGCCGGCGCGAACATGTCGCTGTAGGAGTGATCGACTCCTCATGGGGAGGCACGCCGATCGACGCCTGGATCAGCCTGGACGCACTCTCCGCCGACTCATCGCTGATGCCTGCTTTCGCCGCACGGGCCCACTTCGCCGATATGCAAACGCATCTGGACCTCGTCCAGTCGGCGGAGAAGAGCGCCGACGCGGAGGCTGCCGCCCATCACCTCGCCGCACCCACGCACCCCTGGCATCCCGATCCGTCTTCCTGGATCCCGGCCGCCCTCTATAACGGCATGGTTGCGCCCTTTACTCCCTACACCATTAAAGGTTTTCTCTGGTATCAGGGAGAGACCGATAGCGCATCCGACCGGGTAGGCCTTTATGCGAAACTGCTGCCCACCCTCATTGCCGACTGGCGGCGGCAATGGGGCCAGGGGAACCTGCCCTTTCTCTTGGTTCAGATTTCGAGCTTCGAGTCGCCGGGAGAGAACTGGGGGCTCATTCGAGATAGCCAACGCCGCAGTCTCGACGTAGCCAACACCGCCATGGCGGTCACCCTCGACATTGGACAGCGAGACAACGTACATCCGCCGGATAAGCAGACGGTGGGGGCACGTCTTGCGCTGGCTGCGCGCGCGATGGTCTACGGAGAGGCCGGTCTTGAGTTCAGCGGCCCGGCTTATCGCCAGACCACCCGGGAGGATGGGGGCCTGCGCATCTGGTTCGATCACGCAGAAGGGCTGCAGAAACGGGGGGCTGCCCTGGAAGGCTTTGAGGTTGCAGGCGACGACGGCCACTTTATTCCCGCTACCGCTACGGTGCAGGGCACGACGGTTGTCGTCTTTTCGCCTGCGGGTGTTGAGCCGGCCCAGGTCCGGTATGCCTGGCAGGGCTTTACCGAGGCTAATCTGTACAACGGCGCTAACCTACCCGCCTCGACGTTCGTGGCGCGTGTTCCGTAGGAGCAATCTGACTTGCCTGCGGCAAGTTGGGAAGTGAATGAACGAGGTCCGTGAGGCTCTCATCACTACCACAACACTAAATGGAAGCGCCACCATCCCCTTTGTCATCCCGAGCGTAGGGATCTGCAGTTCTCTTAAGTAGCCGCGAAGAATTCATTTTCGCCATGTACCTTGGTAGCGAAGGTCGAGTGAACTGCAGATCCCTCGGCTGCCCCGGATTTCCTGTCAAGGTTGGTGACGTCGCGAACTCCATGAGGTTTTCCTTACTGAAAACCGCATACGCTGCCCTCTCTAGCGCCGCGAACAGGAAATCCGGGTACGCTCGGGATGACACATCGGTTTAGTGCCGCGGCTACGGCGCTCGGATCATCCACGGATCGATTTCCCAGCCCTTCCGGGCTGGGCTGACGTTTGGCGGTCGGCCCTCCGGGCCTTGTATCCATGGCGATTGCAGGCGTCATTTCTCCCTCAACTTGCCGCAGGCAGGTCAGCTGCTCGGGATGACAAAGGGGATGGCTGTGCTTTCATTTGGTTCTGTTGCCGGACCTGCGGCTCTTTCGACGCGCATCCGACTTGACCGGAAGACCTGCTTGTTCATGGGGAGGCTGCGGAAGACGTGCCGTTTTCAGGGGAAGGAACTCCCCTCAGCGGCTAAAGCCGGATTCATTTTAAAGCAGTTATGGACGGCCTAAAGGCCGTCCCCTTCAATCGCCGGGAGAAACTCTAGTGGTGTCCCCCGCCGCCGGAGGCGCCAGCGGGGCCACGTGACCCACTCGGGGCACTCGCACTTGGCATGTTGCTGGTGCTGCTGGGGCCTCTCTGTGACGCGGAAATGCTCGACGAAGCGTCTCCGGCATACCCGTGTGAGCCCTCAGCCGCACCGTGTTCGCCGCCGTAGTAGACACTCGTGGTCGCCATTCCATGCTGGACGGCCTGACCGGAGAAGCTGTTGAGCTTGCCCAAGCTGCCACGGGGAACGCCCAACCCAGCCGAATCTTTGCGGAACACAAATGTGTCATGACCGTTTAGGCCCGAAGCTGTTAGTGGCTGGTGGTTTACCTGAACCAGCGCCGGCTCACCGGCAGAAGGCGCCCGGCTTGGCTTGAGAGGGTGGTTGAAGCCGGCAGCCGAATTGTAGTTCGCCAATCCCATCCAGGCGCCTCCCGGCTGCCAACCCCAACCGGTGCCTTGGCAGTAGGACCAGCTGCCGTAGTGGTACGGGGTCCAGCCCCACGGGTACGGAGACACCCAGGAATAGCCTGCGCTCGGATAATAAGCCCAGGCTCCGTTCCCAAAAGGATCCCAACTTGCGCTGGTGAAGTACGGTCGCCACATAGACCCGCACCCGCCAGCGTTTATGAAGCTCCCGTAGTAATTCATGTCATTAATGCCGTAGGAATAGGGTGAGTTCCCGAACGATGTCGCGTTGGCAAAGCTCTTGTGATACTGGACGGAATTGTTGTCCCAGGAATCCAAGGGTTCCTGTGCCACGCTCTTGGCAATGACTGGCGGAGTTTGGCTGGCCAGGCTGAACGTCATGGTCTTATTCTTGCCGACTGTGGTGCTGCCTGAGGGTGCTTCCACCAACGCCTCGCCATGGAGAACCGCCAGGTTAGCTTCGCTCGGGGTCAGCTGCAGGCGGATATGGCTGTCCGGCGGCAGGTTCAGCTTTTGCTGACCAAACGCCACCGTGAACTCGTTTCCCTTGGTGTTCAACAGGTTCACATAGACCATACCCTGCAATACCTTGATGGAGGACGCTTTGGCGCCGGAGGGAAGAAGTTCCAGACGGGGAAATTCGACCAGCGAGTTCTGCGCCACACGCACGGTGCTGTTGTCTTCAAACTCGACCTCGGCGACGCCGTTGCCGGTCTTTAAACTGGCTCCCTCGGTCACTGGCAGGTTGGCCATCGCGCTTTCAAAACCCCGGTCGATTTTGCGGTCAAGTTGTACTTCGCCCTTAACTTCGCTGAGGCGCACAATACGAACTTTGGAATTGGCCTGGGAAGGGCTGGCAGTTTCGGAACTTGCTGCGGGGGGGGCGTCGCTGTTCGATGCGCCGGCAGAGCCGATGGCCTCCTGCGCTGGGGACGACAATCCAACAAGCATCAGGGCTAAAAGCGCTGCTGTGCTGACTCCAAAAGTGGGCTTCATGTCCGCCTCCTCTCGATTTCCGGCAGGGGACTTTTGTTGCGTCTAGATGTTCGGAAAGGGTGCTTTCCTGCCTGGCTTCCTGCGGGCCAAGGTAACGCAACGGATGTTAGCACTTTAAGCAGAGGAAAGGCGAGGAGTTGTTCACCCCACTTCAACGCGGTGTCCTAACTGGACAAGAGGTTTCAGGGTAGGCCGGGGATTTATCCCCGGCACAAGCGTCATGAAATCATTGTGGGCCTTACAGGCTGCGGAAAAACTCTGTTACACCATTTGTGAAAACGCTTTACTGAGTTTTAGCCGGCGGGGTGAGGAATTTATCAACATTGCTCTTGTCCACTAAGGAGACACCGGTATCGACGAAGGCCGGGATGGGCGACATGGCATCCGACCCGAAGTCTCGCGCCAGGGGTTTGAGCGGGTAGTGATAAATGTCGTCCAGCGCCTTCAGGCCTAGCAGGGCCATGGTGTAAGGCTTTTGAGAAATGGTGGCCTGGATAGTTCCGTCTTTGACCAGCTGAAGCGTCGCCTGGTCGACATCCATGGCGATCAGCATGCTGCCCTGCGTCTTGTTGCGCTTGAAGGCCTCGCCCACATCCTTGCCCGCGGAAGCTTCCAGGCATATAAAGGCGTTGATTTTTGACGCACCGGTTAGCGCCAGGTACTCCTGCGCCTTATCCATCGCCGTACCGGACTCTCCCTTCATGTCAAAGACCTCGACGATCTTGATTCCGGGATAGGTGGCAAAGACATCCTTGTACCCCTTTAGCCGCTCCTCCAGATTGGGCTGGCCAGGCATGGTGAAAAAGACCACGTTTCCTTTGCCATTCAATTCGGCCGCCACGCGTTGACCGCCGAGCCGCCCTGCCTCCAGGTTATTGGTGCCGATGAAGAACAGACGCTGGCTGTCTGGAGCGTCGGAGTCGATGGTGATGACGGGAATTCCTGCAGCGATCGCCTTATTGATCTCCGGCGACATCAACTTTGGATCGGCGACCGACACCAGGATTCCGGCGGGCTTTCTGGCCAATGCGGCGCGAAACTCGTCCACTTCGATGGCCGGAGTGAAAGTATCGGGCCCCCGCATCTCTTCCGTGACGCCATACTCGGCGGCGGCCCGGGTGAATCCCTCGTGTGCCGATTGCCAATAAGGCAAATTGATGTTGGTGGCGATCAGAAAGAACTGCTCGGATTTGCTGTGACGCTCACATCCTGTAAGCATGGAAAGGGCCATGGCCAAGGCAACCAGGAGAATTCGCTTTTCGTGCATTTTCATTGTCAGCCTCCGGGGCGACCGATTCATCCGACGATCGCAAGCGGACCGGGAGTGCCCTGTAAAAACGGGCTTTCCGGTGAGGCGCCGAATTTTACTCCCGACAGTTCAATAATGAAAAGGGGATTTACTTAGGCCACGCAGAAGGAGGGCGTGAAACGTCATGAAGGTATTGGTTACGGGAAGCGCCGGACACCTTGGCGAAGCCCTGGTTCGCACGTTGCGGGATTTGCACTACGAGGTAGTGGGCCTGGATATTCTTGACTCGCCCTTTGTCACGCATGGCGGCTCAATCGGCGATCGCCCTTACGTGCGGCGATGCATGCGGGGCGTCCAGGCAGTCTTCCACGCGGCTACCCTACACAAACCTCATGTGGCTACCCACAGCCGGCAGGACTTCGTCGACACCAATGTGAGCGGCACCCTCAACCTGCTGGAAGAGGCGGTCGCGGCCAACGTCGGATCGTTTATTTACACCAGCACAACCAGCGTGTTTGGCGAAGCACTGGTGCCGCCCCCGGCGGCTCCTGCCTCGTGGATCACGGAGGACGTCACGCCTGTACCTAAGAACATCTACGGTGTGACCAAGGCGGCAGCCGAAGATCTCTGTGAGCTGTTCCACCGGAACCAGAGCCTGCCATGTATTGTGCTGAGAACGTCGCGCTTCTTCCCGGAAGAAGACGACAAAAGGATGGTGCGGATCAACTACTCAGACTCCAACGCAAAGGCAAACGAGTACCTTTACCGGCGAGTCGACATTGAAGATGTGGTCAGCGTCCACCTGTTAGCCGCGGAACAAGCCCGCGCGATCGGCTTCCGCAAATACATCATCAGCGCAACCACCCCGTTCCGCCCCAACGATCTGGCGGACCTGCGTATCGATGCGCCCCGGATCGTGCGGCAGCGTGTTCCGGAGTATGAGGCCGAGTATGAACGGCGGGGATGGAAAATATTTCCCAGTATTGATCGAGTCTATGTCAATGAGCGGGCTCGCAAGGAGCTTGGCTGGCTGCCGCGATACGACTTCAACTCCATCATCGACCGGCTGAAAGCAGGCGATGACATGCGAAGCCCCCTTGCGCGCCTGGTCGGATCGAAGGGCTACCATGCCCAGGTATTCTCCGACGGACCGTATCCGGTGGAATGAATAAGCCTAAGGGATGAATACGATTCTGCGTTCATCGCCGGTAATGGTCCAGGCCTCTTCGACCTTGGCCAGCGGCAAAGGGTTAATGTCAATCGCAAACCTCACCCTGGATTCGGCCGCGTACATGGTGGTTAGCGATTGCAAGATTGCTGCGGAGGAGAGGCTGCCCAGGCCGCTGCCCAGCAGCTCCACCCCTGAACTGCGCAGCAATTGAGCCGGCAAGTGTGATGGTGTTGCCGCTGATCGATCCTATCTGCACAAACCGGATGCGGGGCTCGCCTTCTAGCGCCGCATGCCCGGCAGCGGCTCGCAAGATTGCTTCCGCTGAAGATCCCCACAAGTAGTCCAGAACAACCTGCACGCCAGATTCGTGCAATGCCGACCGGAAACTCCGTTCCAGATTCTCTGCCGGCTGGCTCAGAGAGATGGTCTCGTCCGCGCCCAGAGCGGCCACTTCCGCAAGCACCTTCTCATCCCGGCCGGTCGCGATAACCTTCGCCGCCCCCAAATACTTTGCCACCTGGACCGCCTGCTTCCCAGCGATTCCGGTAGCCCCGTTAATCAAAACCACTTCGCCGGGCTGAAGCTTCGCCCTGCCGAGAAGCGCTCCCCAGGTCGCGAGCCCGGGATTGCCGAGAGCGGCCGCAACCTCGTCATCGATATTGCCGGGCAGCGGAATCGTCATGGCCCGAGAAACCACGGTGTATTCGGCCATGGATCCGAAAGGGGCGCGTGGAGAAATAAAGTAGACGCGCGCGCCGTCCGGGGTGACGCCGACGCCATCGTTCCCCGGCGTGAAGGGAAGCTTAGTGACGCTGCTGTAGTGCGATCCGTTGGCCTGGCTGCGTACCAGGTTGCTCAGCGCGGCAGCCCGAACTTTAAGCAGGACTTCGCCTTCCTTCGGCTCCGGGCGCGGCGTCTCGCGGTAGCGAGGCGGACGGCTGAAGTCTTCCACCAGGGCCGCGTGCATGCTCGATCCTCCGGCACTCATGGGGAAAATTATAGGGCCGGAGCCGCAGGCACCGGTCACCTCGGCAGGCACTTACGCCAGACTTGCCGGCGAATTAGAACAAGAAGATGAGCACCGTTCGAACCATGCCCGGAGGATGGGTTGACCGCAAGAATATTCCGCGCGGTCCGAATGGACGCGGCCTGTGCCGATGGTGCTCGCTGGAGGTGCCGGCCCGCCGCTTTACCTTCTGCTCAGACTATTGCGTACACGAGTGGAAGCTGCGCTCTCAGCCAGGATATTTGCGCGAGCAGATATTGCAGCGCGACAAGGGCATGTGCGCCCACTGTGGTGTTAACACTATCACGGAGCAGGGCAAGCTGAAGCGAGCGCGCGGGCTCGGCCCGCGTGGCCTTGATGCGGCACTGGGGACTCAACACGCGGATCCGCAAGAGCCTGTGGGATGCGGATCACATTTTGCCGGTAGCGGAGGGCGGCGGGGAGTGCGACCTGGATAACATCCGCACGCTATGCCTGCGTTGCCATCGAAGAGTCACAGCCCAGCTTCGCGAGCGAATTCGTCGCGCAAAGGTTGCGGCGGACAGACTGAGAGAGGAATTGGAGCAGAAGAGCGGTTCTTAAGCCCGGAGGTGGGCGAGGTGAGAACTTACGAGCCTGCGATCCTCCCCGTTCCACTTCATAAAGTCCCTCCCCCGAAAGAATCGATGAAAGAGTCCGTGGAGAATCGCGGCTTGAAAATGAGAATACCCGTAACTGCAAGATTAAGCATGTCCCCTTGAGTAACCTTCCCACATCCATTTAGTACCCAAGGGGTAATCTGCATTTAAGCGCGGGAAAGAACTTGACGCTCTTCCTCGCTTCGAGTAGCGGGCTGCGATTGGATGAAGGAGAGCAGGTCCGGATTGAGCTTGTCCGCATGGATGATCGGCATGCCATGTGGAAAACCGGGGTAGACCTTGAGCTGAGCATTCTTGACCAGCTTGGACGAAAGGGCTCCAGCGTCAGGAAAGGGCACGATCTGGTCATCGTCCCCGTGCATGACGAGGGTGGGAATGTCGATCTTCTTCAGGTCTTCGGTGAAGTCGGTCTCGGAGAAGGCGTTGATCCAGTCGTACTCTGGCTTGAGACCGCCCTGCATGCCCTGATACCAGAAGTTGTCCCTCACGCCTTCGGAGATTTTGGCTCCCGGCCGGTTGTAGCCGAAGAAGGGAAGGCTCAGCTCTTTGAAGAACTGCGAACGATCGTTGAGTGTGCCGGCACGGATGCCGTCAAAGACTTCGATGGGTAAGCCTCACCTTTATTCACCGGCTAGCTAGTTCGTGAGTGATTCTTCGCTCTGTTATCGATCACCGTAGCAACCTGGCGCTCTTGCGGCATTTGCGATTTCCATAGCGCACGGAACTCAATGCCAAGAAGAGAGTAACCATCCGCATTGATCCAACGATTGCACTAAATTGCTGCGGGTGTGCAGTAATGATCGCGCTTAGACGAGATGCTAGTTCTCGGTCAGAAGAAGGCAGACGCAGGTACTCTGAACAACTTGTGGCCACACCCCTCGATCGTGGGGATTGAGTTCCCTGCGAATTGGGGTATCGCAATCATCACAAGAGATCGCAGTATGCACTAATCGGACGTTGGTGCCTGACGAGTTAACCGGCTATCTTAGCGGTGATCTTTTAATTAGTTATCGAACACAACAGGGAGGAGAACTTATGAGCAACCAGGAAGTCCCGGCCCAGACGAATGTAACCTCGAATGCATCTGCCGCGGAACCCGCTCTGCTGAGGTTTACCGAAGCACTGACGGATATTCGGGACGCAAAGAAAGCCGACGGGATCGCAGATATGTTGCTGATTTTTCTCACAGCAGGCGGTACCATCGTCGGTGTTTTTGCGGCAGCCACGTTGTATCTATTTATTACTGCAGCCCACGCTCATACCGGGTCATGGATCTTCCAGCTACTTGTCTGCGTAGGAGCCGGCGGCATAGTTGGGTGTTTGGGAGTGATGACAATCCTCAAGGCCAAAGACCTCATCGACTGGGAGAGTCGATAGCGTTTCACGGAATTCGAAACTCCGGGCTTCTGGCGCAGGAAACCTCGATGCTAAACTTGCACAGAGCGGAACGATCTGCCGATATTGGAGGGCACGGAGTGAATCGCAAACGGGTCGCAGGCAGCGAGCAACCTCGAGAGACGTTCGCAGAAGGGTTTTCATCGACCTGCAGTGTGCTCGCAGTGGGACTTTTCGTTCTTACTTTTGTCTTTCAGAATTTCGTAATACCTTCCTCTTCGATGGCGAGTACCCTGCTGACGGGCGACCACGTAATGGTCGAACGGGCGACGCTCGCTCCCGCCGCGAAGTGGGCACCCTTTATGCACTACCGCGAAGTCCGTCGCGACGACGTTGTTGTCTTCTACAAGCCAACCGAACAGCCAAATGGCGAACACATCTTTTTTGTAAAGCGCGTCATTGGCGTTCCTGGGGACCACATCCATCTACGCCACGGCGTCGTATACCTCAACGGCATTGCCCAGAACGAACCCTGGGCGAGGAAGCCTACACCGGCGAACTATGACGCTTACGTAAACGACTTCCCCGCTGTAGATCCCAATCTTGAACCTGGAGTGACGGCGGAGTGGTCTGTGCAGCTGCCCGAGTATATTCATGGCGAGGATATTGTTGTGCCGCGGAACAGCTATTTTGTGATGGGCGACAATCGGACAAACAGTTTGGACAGCCGCTATTGGGGCTTTGTGCCGCGAGAGAACATCGTGGGCCGGCCGCTGTTGGTTTACTGGTCGATTGAAACGCCTGAATCCGGCATCGACGAGGCGCCACTGGCAGAACGTGCCGGAACAACTTTGCACGAGTTCATCCACTTCTTTGACCAGACTCGCTGGTCCAGGACATTCCACAGGATTGAATGATCCACCAGCCTTATTTATAAGCCCTTGAGCGCCTCTACTAGTTTTGTAGGATGAACCGGCTTTTGCAGGAAGCTGAAGCTGTGCCCGGCTTCTTTCGCTTTGCGAATTAGTTCCGGCGCTTCCGGCTGGCCGGAACAGAGGAGAACCTTGCAACCGGGAATTTCACGCTCGAGGAGGATTGCCAGCTCGATTCCCGTCATACCCTGCATCACGATATCGGAAATAAGATATTCGGGAGGTGCAGCTCTTGCGGCTTCAAGGGCCACCTGTGGATCGGCGTAAGGGATGGCGTCGAACAGATGCATTTGCAGGATTACGCTCAGCATCTTGGCGATGCTAATCTCGTCGTAGACGATGAAGATGCGTGGATGCGCCAGGAAAGGATTGCCCATGCAGTCAGAAAGTAGGATGCGGATCCTTTCCCTCAGGTTGAAATGGAATGGTTCGACGAGTATGCCCCCGAAGCGGGGGTTAACCATGTTGAATGCAGCCCGCGTCCTTCCGGGTGCATCACAAAGACTGTCATACAAGATCGAGACTTGACTTGTTAGAAAGGAAGCGAACCCGAGCAAGAGTCTAGCTCGAACTGCTCGGGGTTCATGGAAGCTAGATCAATTGGAATCCCTTAGCTGCTTCTCAGCCTGAGCACGCCGTTCCTTCGACTCGTTTTCTTCGGAGCTGCCGGGTTCCTGCGCAGCCTGGTTCGCCAGTTCCTCGGTTATCTGTGCTTCTGCCTTCCTACGCGGTTGAGTTTCTTGAGTCACCTTTATTACTCCTTGCTTGTGTGATGCCTCTTAATCAAAAGGCGGACAGTTTGTGAAGGAGTAGCGATTTTCGCGGGCGAAGGACTAAGGAAGACGAGTCCAGGGCAGTCAGGCAAAGATGAGAGATGCCTACTGAAAAAAGCGGCGGAACCGGATATCCACCAAAGACAGCTACGACATCTGAACCATGGGAGGAAATCGCCACTGTGGCCAATCGGGACATTGTTGTCATTGATTTGCCAGCTCAGCTCTATCGGCAGCGTGCCGCTGACACAGAGGCGAATTCAAAGATCCTGCGGGATTTCCTGCTGCGAGTGAACCTGGATGAAACAGGCGAGACGAAAGTGACCCTGACGAGCAAGTATCTGCCCAATCTTGAATAGTTCCCCAGGGCGGCGGCGCCAATAGCATGGATATCTATGGCGCAATTTGACGCGAGCCTCAGCCGTACGGATCGGCCGGTCACATAACGCAACCGTGGTAGCGCCCTATTCGCTCCGTTGCGTGTATATCTGGATTGTGGGGGATCCCGGCAAAGCTCGGCAAATGCAGGATGACCCGGTGCCCGCTGGTGTAACCGGCGCGTTCCGGAGGTTACTGCAAATCCACAGAGCGTACAGAAACGCGGCCGCATTACCAAAAGCCCAGCCGGATAAAGAGCAAATCTCATGAAGGGGCACGTGCCAAATAATGGGAACAGCGAGACCAAGCTCATCTCAGTCATCTCCTGGTCAGCCCGTCACCCGCACACCGGGAGCAGGCCACCATTACAATGCACTTGGTCCGTACGAGTGCTATTCGATCTCGGTCGAGATTATACTATTTATCATGAACTAGACGAGGCACGTCTGTGCTCACGAGCTTTCTGCGGAACCGAGTGGCGCGGTATGTAAGACAGCAACCCAAGGAAGAGCAAGTCCGACTCCGGAATCGAGTCTTAGCATTTCAAATCGGCCCATTTGGGTGGCTTGCAGATATCCCATGCGCCCTTCTCTTTGGCGGCAATCTGAAGATGCTGGCAACTATCTATATGACGGACAAGTGGAACAGTCACTGGTATGCACAGCATTACGAGGACCTCTTCAGGCAAAATCGCAGCAAAAGGATCAACATCCTCGAAATTGGAATCGGCGGGTTCAAGGACCCACGGCAGGGCGCCAATTCCTTGCGAATGTGGCGCACTTATTTTCCAAATGGCCGCGTTTATGGAGTCGACCTCTTTGATAAATCGCCCCATAATCAAAGGCGGATCAAGACCTTTCGGGGCAGTCAAGCAGATCCTCTTTTCCTAGATACTCTGGTCCGTGAAATAGGGAAGATCGATATCATCATCGATGATGGCAGCCACAGAAGCGACCACATACTCTTCACTTTTCAACATTTATTTCCCCATCTAGCTGAGCGGGGATTGTATGTGGTTGAAGATACCCAAACATCGTACAAGGCAGACTTTGGTGGTAATGCGGTAGACCGCAATGATCCCAAGACCACAATGGGATACTTCAAATCACTGACCGATGGACTCAACTGGGAAGAGTTCACCGGCGATTGTAATCCGACTTATCTCGATCTGAATATCAAGTCTATTGCCTTCTACCACAACCTGATCGTTATCAGGAAGGGCCTCAACCGGGAAGGCCGCTGCCCGCCGGATTGAGTCTGTGATTTCAGACGGGACGAAAAAGACATTCTGACAATGAATTGTAGACAGCGTCAGAACGGTTCTTGAGAGACGCGACTTCCGCCCACTCCAGAAATCTAGGCGGTTGGCCGTCCCTGGCTACGAGTACATCAAGCCCTTCCACCTCTGCCGTTCTGTTTGTGGCCTTCCAAGACTATGTAGGCTGCCAAGAGCAAAAGCTCTTCGACGCTACGCGAAGCGCCCTAGTATCGTTCGCCGAAAAGGTCGCCAGACTATTCCATTTCTCGCTACACGTGACTTTTGGTGAGCGGTCCGGAAGGGCCTAAATTGTTGATTCTGATGGTCGGGGCGGAGGGATTCGAACCCCCGACCCTCTGCTCCCAAAGCAGATGCGCTACCAGGCTACGCTACGCCCCGATTCTCGGATTGTACCGCAATCAGCGCCCTCAGGCGTTGTGGGCGAGCCACTCCAGGAACCAGAGAATCAGGAAGATCGGGGCCAGAAAGATGGCGGCGAGGGTCATGGCAATCAGCAGCAGGAAGACCCAGTCTCGCCAGGTCTGTTCCCGTGGTTGCTCCAGATGGCGAACGATCAGCGCATAATTGCGACGGTTGGCCTTCCACGCGATATCAAACGCATCACCCAGCAGCGGAATCGTCCCCAACAATACCTCGATGCCGATGTTGACCACCATTCTGACCAGCGTGATATAGGGCACGCCGCGCACCCAGGCGGCTACCACGATGATCGTGGAAGCAAGGCCGCCGAGAATGTCTCCCAGGCCAGGAACCAGGCCGATGATGCCATCCAATCCGAAGCGGATGGAGGTGCCGGGGACGCGAAACCAGTCATCGAGCAAGTGGGATAGAAAATCGAGATTTTCGTCCGCGAACAGCCCACTCGCCTTCTTGAAAACGAGTCGCGGGCGCCGGCTTTTCGGGGGGCAGAATTTCGGGATGAGGATAGCCTGGCATAAGCGGAAACGCAGCCCGGAAGGCGCTTCCGGCGCGCCGCTGAGAGCCTGAATCCGGATGCTACAATCTAAGTCTATATGGCGGCTATAGTTCAGTGGCAGAACGCCGGACTGTGGCTCCGGATGTCGTGGGTTCGACCCCCACTAGCCGCCCCAGTCGAAGCCCCCGCTCTCGATTCTTTCGGCCATGAATAGCCGGAGTTTGGTTTCAGGTTGAAGACGCCGACGTGAACACCACCCTCTCCTTCCACGCCAGGCTCGACTGCAAACCCGGGCGCCCTATGGATCGGCTGCTCCGGCTGGGCTTATCCAACATGGAAACCGGAGTTCTACCCACCCAAAACCTCCGCCAAGAAAATGCTGGAGTTCTACGCGACACAGCTTAACTCAGTCGAGGTGAACTACACCTTCCGCCATCTGCCCTCAGCCACCACAATTGACGGATGGTTGGCCCAAACCGGAGCGGAATTTCGCTTCTCATTCAAAGCCCCGCAGCGCATCACTCACATCAAGCGCCTAAAAGACGCGAGCGAGGCGCTCTCTGTCTTCTACTCGGCGCTGCTGCCTGTCATCCGTGCCGGACGCATGGGCGTGGTTCTCTTTCAGTTGCCCCCGAATCTCAAAGCGGACCTGGACAGGCTCGCGAGCTTTCTCAAAGAGGCTGCGCCGCAAGGTGCGAGCAGGTTGCGCGTCGCTTTTGAATTCCGCCATGCCTCGTGGTTTGCAGAGGAGATTTTCGACCTGCTCCGCCAGCACCAAGCTGCGCTATGCGTGGCCGAGAGCGACGAACTACAAACACCGAACGTGATCACAGCCCCGTTCTGCTGCTACCGGCTGCGCAAAAGCGACTACGGGCCCGCGGACTTGCGGCAGATCGAAAAGCAGCTGACCGCAAAGCCTGAAGCAGGGAGATGTCTTCGCTTACATCAAGCACGAGGACTCGCCCAAAGGCGCCTTGCAGGCTGCGGCCCTGCTTACCAGGCTGAAAGCGCAGTGAGCGATGCAAGCAAGCTCTTGACCGGAGCCGCAAGCAACCTGTCGCCGGGGCGGGCGGAAGAGTTTGTTCCGCGACGATTTCTGCGCAACGGCCATCTGCAGACATTGCTCGGCAACTTTCTGCCGCGTCACTATGCATTGCCGGAGCCTGAGGCGCATGTTATTGAAGTCAACCGGGGGAAGTCAACCCGGGGGAAGTCAACCCGGGGGAAGTCGACCCAGGGGAAGCGGACTCGGGCAAAGGCGTACCCGGGCAAGAGGCCTTGTGGCCGGGAGACTCGAGGGCGCCAGGACGGTTCGCAGAAGCAGAGGCGGCGGCCCATGCACGCGGCGCAAGCTCCGTGCTGTGCCATTGCCACTGGCAGGCGAACGCCGGCCAATGCCTGACTGTGTTGCTGGTGCACGGTCTTGAAGGATCTTCCCGCTCGCAATACGTGCTGGGCAACTCGGCGCGGGCGTGGGCCGCGGGATGCAATGTAGTCCGCATGAACATGCGTAATTGCGGCGGCACCGAGAATCTGTCACCGACGCTGTATCATTCCGGGCTTTCCGCCGATGTTGCAGCAGTCATGCGGACACTGGCCGCTGAGAAAGGCCTCAGCGCCTTCGCCCTGGTCGGCTATTCCATGGGCGGCAACCTGGTGCTGAAGCTGGCGGGCGAACTGGGCGAAGACACGCCGGACTACCTGAAAGCCGTAGTCGGCGTTTCGCCTGCCATGGACCTGGGCGTCTCGGCGGATGCGCTGCACAGCATTTCCAACCGCGTCTACGAATGGAAGTTTCTGGTCGGCTTGCGCCGGCGTTTTCTGGTAAAGGCAGCGCTTTTTCCCGCAATTTATTCCACAGAAGGCCTGGAGAGGATTGCGACCTTGCGCCAATTCGACGACCGGATCACTGCTCGCTACTCCGGCTTTCGGGGCGCCGATGACTATTATGACCGCGCGTCCAGTTCTCGGGTAGCGGCGCAAATTGCCGTGCCCACACTGATTCTGCATGCTCTCGACGATCCTTTTATCAGGATGTTGCCATCGACGCGCGACGCTTTGCTGGCCAATCGCCGGGTACGAGCTGGTCGAGACAGCGCACGGAGGCCATTGCGCATTTCTGGCGCCCCGGCGGCTGGGTACGACGGCTACTGGGCGGAGAAGCTACTGCTGGATTTTTTGCTTTCGGTCACGAAGCCCTGATGGAAGCGGATTGGTCCGTTGCGCTTGCGGCCGGCGACCCGGTGATCACCGTTCCGTGGGCGGCGTCTGACGATGACGTCGACCCAAGTGCAGATTCGTCGATCTGCGCCTGCAGCCTGCATGGGATCGACGAAATTGAAGAAGCTCGGGCAAAGCCGCGCCTGCGCTCCGCGTTGCTGTTGCTGAACGGAGCGGCGTCGCAGTTCTGGACCGCAAAGTGCGATGCCTGGAGCAGCAGCGTCGATGAGGGCGATGAGGCATTCGATCCCTACGAGATGGACGCTGAGCCGCGGAGAGACGGCATTCGGCGCCGGCTCGTACATCGACTTGCTGCCGCGCGAGGTCGCGCTGCTCTCCAGCTTCGAATGTCAGGAGCGATGGATGCGCGCGGTGATTGAGAGGCTTCGCGTCATCCGGCAAGCGCGGCCCGGGTGGAACTAGTATTGCGTCGCGCGGAGGTAGAGGCCGTTCCGGGCTTTGGAGTGACCTGGTTCGTCGAGGGCTGCGGCGCGACCGCGCACCGCGCTGAGCAGAGCATGGGGCGAAGCGCTCGAACTCGCCCTGGCGGTGATCATGGAGGTTAGCCTGTAGCTTCGGGGTGGCGCGGATGGCGATACAATGGCGAGAAACGGGCGAGTAGCTCAATTGGATAGAGCACCGGCCTTCTAAGCCGGGGGTTGTGGGTTCAAGCCCCGCCTCGCCCACCATTCTCACTTCCATGCAGTTCCATCGTTCCCCTCTGCCGGCGGGCCGTAGAAATCCTGCGTGAACTTCAACCGCTCACAGGCCAAGGACAATTCGTCTTCCCGGGAGCGCGCACCAGCAGGCGGCCGATGAGCGAAAATGCTGTCCTTGCGGCCATGCGCAGGATGGGCATCGGCAAGGAGGAAATGAGCGGCCACGGCTTCCGGGCCGTAGCGAGAACGATCCTTGATGAGGTTCTGGGGGGGCCGGCCTGACTTTATCGAGCACCAATTGGCCCATGCAGTGCGCGATCCAAACGGACGCGCTTACAACCGAACCGCGCACCTGCTAGAGCGGCGGAAGATGATGCAACAGTGGGCAGATCTTGACAAGTTGAAAGCTGGGGCCAAGATAACTCCGATCGCTTCCACGCAAAGCTAAGGACACGCAGTCGCAGGAGCAAGGTTTGCTGGTTTCGATAGTCCGCTTCTAAGTCTTCACGCAATCGTGGCCTCGTCCAGCGAGTCTAACCCTGAAACGTGAAAGAGCAAGCCGGAAGAATGGCAGGATGGCATAATTTGACGCCTTACGCATGCGGTCTCTTGAGGCTAGGCTTTCACCGAGGAGTGTTCCGGGGAGGATTTGGGGCAGGGGACTTTTACGGTAACTGGAATGGCCATGCAATCGAACTTTGAAGCGGCTAAAATTCTGTGTGTCGAACCTGACGTGGTCCTTCTTGAAAGCCGCTGCGCTGTTCTTAAATATTCAGGCTACGAGGCTGCGTCGGCATCCGCTCAAGTAGCTGAAATCGTGCTCCGTAGTCGAAAATTCGACCTGATAGTCCTCTCGTCGCTAAATGACTCTGATTTAAACCGAATCATCAACTTGGCTGATGGCGCGGACGTACTAGTCCTAGACCAACTCACCATGCCCCCTAAATTGCTTTCCTTGGTGGCACAGCGATTGAACCGCCATCAGCGAGTCGGTTCGGTCTAGCGCAGAGCCTCCTGGAGCAAAACGTAGGTCCTTCACGTTGAGCAAGTGGGGGTCGCGCGGGTTTGTCCGCAGCCCTCTTTCAATTCGGCAGCACATTCCAGTGCTGCACAAACTCCAGCAGAAACAGAGCCGCGAGCTTTCCTTTCGAGTCGAACAATACGAGGTGCTCGCCGTGGATTTCGAACCTCGACGCAATTTAGCATGCTCCGTTGTCCGCCGGCAGATTACTCATAATCATAAACCTCCTTCCCGTCCTCGATCCTGTCCGGCTGCGGCCCTGGCGCGATGTCTATCTCCCCTCCTCAATGATCGGCCAATGGTCCGCCGACGCGACTGCTAGCGTCCCAGGGCTGGGACGGTGCGGGACATATAACTCGTGCCGAGATCGAGCATCTAAAACCCAAGCCTCGGCACGGGTCATCTTCCAGTGCGGGCGCCTCGCCACCACCTTCCTATGCAACAACTTAGAGCAGTTTCGCAATACCGCGGCCTGGTCCTGGTAAGGATCGCGAGGTGTGTTTTCCTTGGGAGAAGACCACGAAAAGGGCCTATCTCTTCGGTTTGCACCAATTGCGAAACTGCTATAGCCGGTCAAAGACTGGCTATCGGCATTTATTATCAAGTGGGTATTGCCGTTTGGCACCCGATGCGCGCAGAATAGTGGCCTGATTGCATCGCCGCAATCAGCTAGGTGTTGCTTAACCAAGGAGGCGAGAGATGGGTGAGATTCCCAATATGCCGTTCTCCCAAATGAAGCTGTGGTTTGTGGTTGCGGTCGTTACATCAGTAACGGTGTCCGCATTCGGAGAGGTGCCGCAAGTGCCTTCGGCCCAAACCGAAAATAGCCCGATCCAGCAAGTATCTGTGCCGGAGCGAAGAACTCTTGTCCTTAAAGAGCTCCCAGCCCAGGAGAAGGCCGACCTTCTGATGGCCCGCGGAGAGTACGCTGCTGCCATCGCGGCCTACCAGCACAGCAATCTGCAATCAGCCTTGGTTTGGAACAGCATAGGCATGGCGTACCACCATCTTTTTGCGCTGGATGAAGCGCGTAAGGCTTACCAAACCGCACTTACGATCAATCCTCGCTTTTCTGCCGCTGCCAATAACCTGGCCGCCGTTTATTACGCGCAACGGGATTTCAGCCAGGCCGAACACTGGTACAAGCGAGCTCTGAAGCATACTTCGGAAAATGCGGTGATCTACTGCAATCTGGGGACAGCCTATTTTGCCGAGGCGAAATATAAGAAAGGCATCAAGGAATATCGCAGGGCCTTCTCCATCGATGAAAAGGTCTTCTCTCCCGAAGACAATGTAATGGTGCAGGCCGGCAGCACACGCGAACAGCGCATCGCCATGAATTACTTTGTAGCAGAGACCTACGCGAGTGCAGGCAAGCAGGAACAGGCGCTCGTCTACCTTCGCAAGGCAATGGATGAGGGCTTCAAAGATCGCAAACGCCTTATCGAAGACAAGGATTTCGCGGCCTTACGAACGACCCCGGAGTTTCAACATCTACTCGACCAGGAGAATCTAAACTAGCGTCTCTTTTCCCAGCCGCAGCACTTGTCGAAAGGAAAGAGGAGAGCGGCATCCGCTCTCCTCTTTCTCTTATCCGACCATGGTTCTTACAATGATTAAACTACTTTGACGCCACATTCGCATGGGCACGGCCAGCGCGGAACATCTCGTTGACCGTCGCGACGAAATGATGTGCGGACGGAGGAGTGGGAACTACTCCGCTCAAGATGGTTTTGTAAGGAATGTCTTTCCCGTAATAGGCTCGGGTGTCGTCGCCGTTCTGATGGATTTCATCGCCGGTCAGGTCCACGCCGGCGAATAGACCCTTGCTACGGGAATAGGTGAGAAATTCGGCATTGGCAAGTTCCGTAGTCGATGCCTGCGAGTCACGGCCCACCGGACCGGCCGCCGCCGCAATGTCGCCGCCTAGTTTCACCTTGTCCTTGAGAAGGTCGTCCATGCTTCGGCGGTTAACGCCAATCAGCACGAGATCCGTGGACTGACCGCCCGCCTGCAATCCAAAACTGGCCCCTGTCAGCTGGACGAATACGGGAGCGCTCCAGCCACTCGCTGTGCGGCAAGTAGCCACACCCTGCCCGTACTGTCCACCTACCAGGAATGCACCCTTCTTGAAACCCGGCACTACCAACACACAGTGAGCCTTAGCGGCGATATCCAACGGAACGCCTTTGTCGGGAGTGGTCATCAACTCGTGCAGAACCAGATGTGCAGCGTCGATACGCTCATCCAGCTTCTGAACATCAGCCCCTTGAGCGGCGCTGACGCACGCCAGCGCCATACCTACGAGCGAAGCAGCAATCATACGTTTCATGTGGATTCTCTCTACTTTCAAATAAGAGGCTTTTGGGTCTCTCTAGCCTCTAATAAAAACTTGGATGCACATTTTCGTAGTGGAGAAAGCCATCATTTGTATTTCTATCTAAAGATGGGACTGCTAGAAAACAACGCGGAATCTATTCCGAGGATCGTAATAGATCAAGACAAGTGCTTAAGTTTGAGTTAACTATCTGAGTTCGTGGCTGACTTACTCCCAGCCCCCAAGCTCGAGCGCGACAGACATGCACGCGTCGCGCAATTTATCGGCGTGGGCGCGGTCCTGCAGAGCCCGAGCCACGACCATACCCCCGACGCATAAGGCAGCGATCGCTTGCGCCCGGGCGACCGGAGCCTTGCGCCTCTGCTTCAGGCTGCGTTCCAGAACGCTGACCATCGCGCTGAACACGGTCTCGAAGGCATGCTTTGCACTTTCGCCGCTGCGCGTCACATCGGTGGGCAAGGCGACCATAGGACATGAATTCTCAACATCCTCGAAGTGTTGCCGGGATAGATAGGCGCGCACCACCTGGCGTCCTGCTTCCGTCGATGCCAGATCTACTTCCACACCCTCCCAACAGCTCTTCCATTCGGGATCGGTGAAGAAGCAGCCCAGGACTTCGGCATATAGATCGCTCTTGCTGCGGAAATAGCTGTAAAAACCGCCGCGGGTGAGGCCCGCGCCTGACATGATCTGATCGAGAGAGACGCTGTCAAAGCCGTGCCGGTTGAACAGCCTGCGCGCACTCTGAATGATCTTTCCTCTCACCTCAGGGCGATGACCCGTGGGATATGGCATTGGCTTCTCCAGGTTTTCTGTGAGCCGAAGTATTGCGCGAGCCATCTTCTCGCGTCCAGCGAAATATGATCTTGAACATAATTTGGGCGCGTGCTTCCATGCATCAGGAGCACGCGATGAGACAGAAAACGAACGCAGCCGCCTTGCCGCAAAAGCCGACGCGGCGGCAGGTAGCCACTGGCATGGCAATGGCTTGTTGCGGTATGGCCGCATGGTCAGCGGCATTTGCACAACAGAGCATGAAGCAGATGCCGGGAACGGCGGCGAATCAACACCGCACATCCCTGCATGAGGATATCGACATCAGATCGAATCCGCAGCGCATCTACGATGCACTGCTCGATGCAAAACAATTCGCCGCGTTCTCGGGCGCGCCTGCCGAGATCGACCCCAAAGCAGGCGGAGCCTTTTCCATGTTTGGAGGACAGATTGTCGGACGAAATATCGAGCTCGTCCCCAACCAACGGATCGTGCAGGCGTGGCGTCCCGCCCGTTGGGACCCAGGCATCTACTCCATCGTTGAGTTTGTACTCAAACCCCAGGCCTCGGGAACTATCGTGGCTTTGGATCACAAGGGGTTCCCGGAAGGCGAGTTCGACCACTTAGAGTCGGGATGGCACGCCCACTATTGGGAACCGCTCAAGAAGTTTCTTGCTTAATGCGACGATTCCGCGGCGATGTTTAGAATCAGGCATGGCTCGACGACACTCTTACGCGGTCACAGTAACCTGGACAGGAAATACCGGCAAAGGAACGACCGGGTATCGCGACTACGAGCGCTCCCATGACATCTCTGTTTCTGGAAAATCGACCATCCTCGGTTCCTCGGATCCAGCCTTTCGCGGCGATCGAACCCGCTGGAACCCGGAGGAGCTTCTGGTCGCGTCTCTCTCAGCCTGCCACAAGCTCTGGTATTTGCACCTTTGCGCCGAAGCCGGAGTCGTGGTTGAAGCATACGTGGATGAAGCAACGGGTGTAATGGAAGAGTCAACTGATGGCGGCGGTCACTTTGTAGAAGTGACCCTGAGACCTAAGGTGAGTGTTGCGCCTGGCGCGGATAAGGTGAAAGCACATTCTTTGCACGAGGCCGCGCACTCCAAGTGCTTTATAGCCTGCTCGGTCAACTTCCCAGTGGCCTGCGAGCCCGTCATTTCTTAACTGGGTTTAGCGGCGAGTCTGCTGCTCCTAATGAACAAGAGGGACTTCCTGCAAATTGGACGCTCGTCGAGCGAACCGCAGGTCCCTCCACTACGCTTCGCTCCGGTCGGGATGACAATTCATTTGTGACACTTACATTTCCCATCATCAACCTTCGCGTTGTTCATTCCTCCCTCCACTTGCCGCAGGCAAGTAGAGGTGCTCCTAATGACATAGGGCGAGCGGACGATCGGTTTAGTGCCGCGCCTACGGCGCTCGGATCATCTTGTAGATCAATTTCCCAGCCCTTCCCCGGATTTCCTGTGGAACTTGGTGGCTTTGGCAAACTTCATGCGCCTTTCCTTACTGAAAGACGCACACGCGGTTCTCTCCAGTGCAGCGTGGCAGGAAATCCGGGTCCGGGCCTTTGAGCAGGGTCATCTCTCTTCACTCCCCACGCGAGTCAGGCTGGTTTGAAACAACTCCGTAAGGGCGGGCTTCATTACCTTTCCCATGGCATTGCTGGGAAGCGCATCCAGCACCAGAAGGCGCGAAGGCAGTTTGTGAGCGGCTAGCAAGTCTCTGGCCCAGGTGCGGAGGGAATGCAGATCGAGGGCATGGCCGTCACGCAGTGTAACGGCTGCGGCCACGCGCTCTCCCCACTCCGGATCGGGTATTCCGACAACGGCACACTCGGCAACTGCGGGATGCCGGCGCAGCGCTTCCTCAATCTCCAGCGCGGATACTTTGTGGCCGCCGGTCTTGAGAATGTCGATGTTGGTGCGGCCAAGAATGCGGATAGATCCCGTTCTCCACGACCGCCGTATCGCCGGTGCGAAACCAGCCATCGCGGAAGGCATCGCGTGTGGCGTCCGGCTTGCCCCAATACTCCGCGAACACACCTGGACCACGGACTTCGATCTCGCCCGGCGTTCCCGGGGCAACCGGCTTGCCGTTGGACTCGACCAGGCGAACCTCGACGCCCGGCAGCGGCGTTCCCACACTTCCCGGCACGCGTTCGCCGCGTAGCGGGTTCGACAGCGCCATGCCAATCTCGGTCATGCCGTAGCGCTCCAGCAGCATGTGGCCGCTGATTTCCTTCCAGCGCTGCAGCGTGCTCACGGGCAGCGCGGCCGAGCCAGACACCATCAGGCGCAAACTGGAGCAGGCTGCGCTCAGATCCGCAGCGGCGCTCCGGCGAAGCCGCATCCCAGGCGGCGATGAGCTTTGCGTAGACCGTCGGCACCGCCATGAAGAGAGTGAGTTCGCCGCCGGCGATACAGTCCCACACGGCATTCGCGTCGAAGCGCGGCAGCATGTGGCAGGTTGCGCCCGACCACAGCGCACAGCAAACTACGTTGATGATTCCGTGCACGTGGTGCAGCGGCAAACACAGCAAAATGCGATCGTTCGCAGACCACTCCCAGGCATCCACCAGGCTCTTGATTTGCGCAGCAATGTTGGCATGGGTCGTGACGACGCCCTTGGGCCGGCTGGTGGTGCCGCTGGTGTAGAGAATCATGGCGCGCCGCGCATCGGAAGTAACGGGCAGGTCCGATGGCTGGGAAAGAGCAAGCTGGTCATACGGCAGCGCGCGCAAGGCGCAAGACGCGGCAATTGGCTCCACAAGTGGGGCAGCCTGAAGATCAAATACCACGGTCGATGCTCGAGTATCGTCGATAAGGTATTCCAGCTCAGGCCGGGGTCGAGTTGAGCGGTAACGGGACAGCAACGCCACCCGCCCGCCAGATGCCCCACTGCGCGCGACCCAGGGAAAGCCCGGCGTCACCAGAAACGCCACCCGCTCTTCCTGCAGGTCTTCCCGGCCAGCGAGCAGCGCCGTTGCCACCCGCGACGACGCATCCAGCAGATCGTCGTAGGTGAAGACTCCCCTGCGAATCAACGACGGCGGTGCATGCCCCATAGCATTGGGCGTTGGCAATGAGTGGAATACGGCTGATCACACGCAGACTTTACGGCCTCTCGAGCGGGTTGTCCAACCATACAAGATTGTCACGGCCATTCATTGGGCACCTGCCAGAATCAACGCAGCGGCAAGCGCCGCAGTTTTATGATCTTTGGTCCAGGGTGGGCCGATAGATCTCCCAAGGCTTGCGATACTGCCCGACACCCGGCTCGCCTCATTCCCGAATGCTGCCTCTGCCTGCTCATCGAGCTCTCGCTCTCTGATCGCCGTGACGGGAATTTGCAAATCTTCACAGCCTCTCCTGGCCGCGTGGCGAAAGAATTCGCCTTCTGCCGTATGAATCAGCGGATGGGACGCCAGAATTTTCTCGAGCGGCGGCAGCGGCCGGCCTGAGGCCAGCAAGACCGCGGCGCCTACGATTCGGTACCGGCGCCCCTCCAATTCCCTGACCACCTCAGCGATAGCCATGGAAGCCATGCGAGATGAGGCCGCTGTGCAGTTTGCGAGGTATTTCTCCGACTCGGCGAGTTCGAGCTGCGCTGCATAGTGATAGGGCTGGTTGGCTCCAGCGATGGCTGGATCGGCGGTAACGATGCGCCGCCGGTCTAATATCTCGACCGACTTGATGTCGCCGGAAACAGCCACCAGCACACCCCAACCGGAGTGCATTTGAATGCCGAGCGCCGCGCGTTTCATGCGAGTCAACCACGTGTAGGGAAGTCTATCAACTCGCTCGCAAGGCGGGACTCCGCTGAGAATGTGTCTACGGGGATTCGTCAGGAAGCAGAGGTCGCAACCACGGCGGAACAGGCCGTTGGAGCCTGGTTATCGTGGCGAAGAAGAACCCAGGGGCTAAAAGCCCAGATCTTTGTTGGGCCTCAACGGCCCGACTAAAGTCGTGCCCTGATACAGGGCATTACAGCAGTGAGGACCGGGAAATTCGCGCGTTCCTCAGATTTTGGATCTATCCACCTTCTCTGAAATGTAGAAACTCGTAATGTTACTCCGCCATTCCTACTTGGTTGCGGCCTGGGGTGAACGCTGCATGAATTCGGTCAATTTGTCATGCGGCAGGGCTTCGATGGTATGGCCATCCACACCGGTCATGGTTTGGGCGGCAACCATGGCGTTGACAATCGCTTCCTCAGTGGCTTCGACCGTGGCCTGAAACAAGGGACTGATGCGCTCATTGGAAACCGTGAGCACAGAGTTCGGACCAGGTTCTTTGCCGGCGCCACGATTGGCAGTGGAGAAGGCAATGAAAATATCGCCGGAGGAATTGCCGGAGCTGGAGCCGGTCCGGGCCAGGCCCATGGTTGCGCGGCGCGCGAGCCGCTTCAATTGCGTGGGCAAGAGCGGGGCGTCGGTGGCCACAACAATAATGATGGAGCCGACATCGCCCCTCACTTCGGGTTCCAGCATCGCTTTGCTCGGGGCTGCGGGAATGAGCTTGCCGACGGGCACGCCGGCAATGGTGAGCTGCGGGCGCCTTCCACAATTGCATTGCACCAGCACGCCGACCGTATAGCCGCCGGCCTCGGCGGAAAGCACACGGGAGGCGGTTCCGTCTCCGCCTTTGAACCCGTAGCAGACCATGCCGGTGCCTCCGCCTACGTTGCCCTCAGGAACGGGGCCGCCCTGTGCGGAGTCGAGCGCCGAGAACACGTCCGATTGCTGGACATGGAATCCGTTGATGTCGTTCAGGTAGCCATCCCATGTTTCGGCGACCACCGGAAGCGACCAGGGCTGCAGCGCAAGGCGGCCGCTCTGCACCGACCAGGCGATGACGGAATCGCGCACCAGGCCAACCGAGTGCGTATTGGTAATGGCGACAGGGCCTTCGAGAAAGCCGGATTCTTCCACCCAGGTGGTGCCGGTCATTTCGCCATTTCCGTTTTGCGAGAACCATCCGGCGTAGACCGGCTCCGCATCGGCTGCGGCCCCGGGGGAAGATCACGGTCACCCCGGTGCGTACCGGACCCTGCCCAACGACCAGCTTGCCTTCGCCGCGGATCAGGGTGGTGTCGCCTACTTCCACTCCTTTGACATCGGTGATTGCATCCAGAGGACCGGGGTTGCCGTCGAACGGCACCCCGAGCGCGCGGGCACGCGGCGCCGATTGGGCGAAGCCCTGTCATGCAAACCATGAACAGTGGAAGAAGGAGGCGGAAATTCATGCGCGAAGTCAAACTCCCTACACCAGCTTCATCGCTTCGGGATCCCAGTCGACAACAGCGCCGCGTTCGTAGCTCAGGTTGCTCAGCAGAGCCGCTCCCGCCGCGCGGTAGCCAAACACCGCATCTTCCACGACGGGTTGCCGCGAGCGCACCGAGGAAAAGAAATTCTTGAAGTGGTCGTAGCTGTCGCTGTATCCGGCGGCCGCTACATATTTCTCATATCCCAGCTGCGGCGCTCCCATGGGATGGGTGCGCGGATACTTTTGCCGGTACTCTTCACGAATGCGCTTTTGCATCGCCTCGGTGAAGGTTCCAATCATGAGGCCGGGCTCCTTCTCCAGCGGCGTGCGGCTTACGATGACGCTGTTGCCGGCGATCTCCATCGTGCCTTCCGAGCCGGTGAAAATCAGCCCTTCGCTTTCCTCGCCTCCATCCACGAAGTTCACCCGCAGGCTCAGATTGAAGCCCTGCGGGTAATCGAAGAGACCCAGCATCACGTCGGGCACGTCGCGGCCGTCTTTCCAGAAGCGCAGCCCTCCGGTTGCCATGGCGCGCGTGGGCCCATGCGAGCCGGTGATGAAGTGCGTTCCGCTGAAGAGATGGACGAAAAGATCGCCCGCCACACCGCTTCCGTAGGCTTTCCACTTGCGCCACTGAAAAAAGTGCTCGGCGTTAAAGGGAATCTTGGGCGCGGTGCCCAGAAAGCGCGGCCAGTCGCAGGTTTCGGTCGAGGCATCCAGCGGCACCGTGTAGTTCCAGGCGCCGATGGACGAGTTGCGATCCCAACGCGCGGTCACCATATTGAGCTTGCCGATGGCGCCGGAGGCGAGCAGCTCCTTGGCCTTGGCATAGATCACCGAGCTCACGCGCTGGCTTCCGACCTGGATGATCCGGTTGGTCGCGTGCGCCGTCTCGATCATCTGCGGCCCGTCGGCATACAGATGGATCATCGGCTTCTCGCAATAGACATCCTTGCCGGCCTTCATGGCGTCCACGGCGACCTGCTTGTGCCAATGGTCGGGCGTGCCGATGATGACGGCATCGATGTCTTTGCGCTCCAGGATCTGGCTGTAGTCGCGGGTGGTAAAGAGGTCGTCGCCCCAGAGTTCCTTGCTGTGCTCGAGCCGGCCGTCGTAACAATCCGCGACGGCAACGAGCTTCACGCCGGGAACCTGCAACGGCAACCTTGGTATCTCCCTGGCCCTGACCGCCGGCGCCGATCAGCGCGATCTGAATATGATCGTTCGCCGCGACCGGCGTTGGCCGGTTCGGATTGAATCTCGCCCAGCAAATGCATTCTTGGTCCGAGCAACGTCTCCGCCGTTGCCGCCGCCCCTGCCACTTTAAGAAAGCTTCTACGATTCAACTCGTGCACAGTAGTCCTCACCCCTGGAAGTTATCCGCCGTCTGTAACCATACAGCCTTCATGCCTGGAAAGGCACGGGCTGGCTCTGTTCTGATTATGAGGATGCGAGTCAGGATGCAGGGGGAGGAGCTGCGCAGGCAACTTTTACGACAGAGCGGCGTGAAGCTCGCGGGCAGAGCTACATGACGAAGGCCAGATTTTCCAGCTCTTCCTGCATGCAATCGAGATTGCAGCCCATCTCTTCCAGCCGTGTGATGGCGTTGCGGGCATGCCTGAGCTGACGCCGTATCCCCGGCCAGTGAGAAAGCCGCTGAGGACTTCGGCCGCCTGCCAGGAATCGATCCCCGATTGCAGGAGCTCGTTGCGCAGGTTCAATAGCTCGCGCGCGGAAAATTTCTCGATTTTGGTATTCGCAGGCATTGTATTTTCCTCTCTCACTCCTTGCTACTGTGAGGCCCAAATCTGAGGCAGAAACTAATCATTTTCATTTCTTCAACTATTTGAACCCGCAACCACACGACTTGGTTGCGTGCACCCAACTTGCCATGGCCCGCAAAGCCTCCGGGGCAGGGCACTGATTATGCTCGTTTGATGCTGGAATGCTCTGCTGGATGTATCGACGCAGCAATCATTTCGGCGAGGACGGCAAAGCAGCAGATAGCACATTTCGCTTCAGCAAATCGTTTTCTGGGAAAGCATGTCCGAAATTGACGACCTGACAGTAACCCTGTTGAGCCGCTCCGTCCGGATTCTCGCATCAGGCTCTTATGCATGAATAGACGGATTGGACAGCTGTACCGTAAGCAAGGCGGGATTCGAGACTATGCCGCGGGCGGTTCGGGCGTTGCACGCTGCTTCAGCATCACCGGAATGCCATCCACAACCGGATAGTAGCGGCCACAACCCGTGCAATGCAGCCATGCGTGCAAGGCATCGTCTGGACCGGCGGTGACGGGTTGATGGCATACCGGGCAAACAAGAATGTTGAGCAGAGTCTGGGAAAGAGTGGCGCGCGCCATGCAAAGAGTTTAGATCAGTTTCGCAAATACTGTGGCCTTAATAAGGATAGCGAGGTGTGGTTTTCATTGGGAGAAAACCACGGAGAGGCCTATCGCTTCGGTCTACGCCATTCGCGAAACTGCTACCCTTCGCTCGAGCAGGCGCAGCCGCATTTACCATGAGCAAAGCAGAAGGATGGTGCATGGCTAAAGTTCTGGACGGAACCGCAATCGCCGCGGCAATCAAGGCGGAGGTCAAGGCGGAGGTGGATCGGCTGGCGCCGCAAGGCATAAGGCCGGGATTGGCTGCAGTGCTGGTGGGGCATGTTCCAGCCTCGGAGATTTATGTGCGCAGCAAGGTTAAGACCTGCGAGACGCTGGGGCTTTTCAGCGAGCTGATTACGCCGCCGGAGACGGTCACTACCGACGAGATGCTGGCCTTGATCGCCCACTTGAATGCCCGCGAGGATATCGACGGCATTTTGATTCAACTTCCCTTGCCGCCGCACGTGAATGCCAAGATGCTACTCGAAGCGGTGAGCCCGGACAAGGATGTCGATGGCTTTCATCCCATGAACGTGGGTCGACTGCAGACCGGGCGACCCGCGCTTGCACCCTGCACGGCAGCGGGAATCATCGAGATTCTAAAGCGCAGTCATTTGCCGATCGCGGGGAAAAATGCGGTGGTGGTGGGGCGCAGCGACATCGTGGGAAAACCCACCGCGATCCTGCTGCTGGCGGAGAATGCGACGGTGACCGTGTGCCATTCCAAGACGCGCGACCTGGCCTCGTTCACCCAGCGAGCAGATATACTGGTGGTCGCGATCGGCAAGCCGGCCCTGGTGACGGAAAACATGGTGAAACCGGGCGCCACAATTCTGGACGCGGGCATCAACCGGGTTACCGATCGGGCGGAGTTCGAGCGATATTTTGCCGGGGATGCTCGCCGTGAAGAATCGTTTCTGCAGAAGGGTTCCACCATCGTTGGCGATGTGCTTCCCAAGGCATTCGCATTGGCAGGCGCTTATACGCCGGTGCCTGGCGGTGTTGGGCCCTTGACCATTGCCATGTTGATGGCGAACACCGTGCGGGCCGCCAGGCTTCGCCGCGGTTTGCCCGTTTAGGCCGGGGGACGGATGCTCCGCGTCGGGTTGACGGGCGGTTTGGGCAGCGGTAAGAGTACTGTCGCCGGCATCTTTGGGGAGCTGGGCGCCGCCGTGATTTCCGCTGACCAGCTCGGGCGGCAGCTCATGCAGCCCGGGGAGCCGGTCTACGCGGCAATCGTGCAGACATTTGGGCATGGTGTGGTCCGCGCCGATGGGTCGCTTGATCGCAAGGCGTTGGCCGAGTTGGCCTTTGAACATAATCGAGCCGATGCACTCAACCACATCGTGCATCCGGCAGTGATTGCCGCGGAAGAGGAATGGATGCGCGGTGTCTTCGCCGCCGATGCGAAGCGTGTCGCGATAGTGGAGTCCGCGCTTATCTTCGAAGTGGAGAAGTGGGGCACCGCGCCCGGGTGGGTGAAGCGGTTCGACAAACTGATCCTGGTCTCCGTTCCCGATGAGGTGAAGATTGCACGCTTTGTTTCGCGCCTAATGGCGAATGAAACGGGCGAAGCCGACCGGGCGAGCAGGGTAGCCATGTTGACCCGGGACGCCCGCGCGCGGCTGGCGGCGCAGATTCCGGACCAGGAGAAAGCCGGTCGCTGCGACTATGTCATCGGCAACACGGGCTCGCTTGCTGAGACCCGCACGACAGTGGAAAAGATTTACGGCGAGCTGGTGCAGGCGGCGCAATAGTCTGGATGAAAAAGGGTCGGTCGAGGATCATTGCTCTCAGCGGCTTTACCGGCTGCGGAAAAACTCCGTTTCAGGGGAGGCTGGGGTTTCCAATCGACCTCGGTTGCGCGGATCCCAGGTCTCAAACGCGCGAATGGTGCAGAGTGGGACGGCCGCCGCACCAGCCATAGCAGCAGCGAAAATGATCTAATAGCAATAGCTTGCTATGAAGACCCGCTCCGCCATTCTGATTGTTTTGCTGGTAGGCGCCTTCGTCTATCTCACGTCGTACAGCAACTTTAGGGGAACAAAGAACCTGCCGCTGGCCAAACTCTGGCGCCAGTCCCCACTGCGGCTGACTATCGCAGATGCGCAACCGACCTATACATCGGAGGAAACCAATCGTATCGCGGTCTACAAGCGCGTCTTGCCCTCGGTGGTGAATGTAACTTCGTCGCAACTGTCTTTCGACTTTTTCTACGGAGTGGTTCCGCATTCAGGGCAGGGCTCAGGTTTTATCCTCAGCAAAGACGGGCGCATCCTCACCAACTACCACGTAATCGAAGAGACCCAGCAGGTCGAGGTAACTCTCAGCGACAAACACAAGTACAAGGCGCAGATCGTCCTGCAGGACCCGGCCCACGACCTTGCTTTGCTGCAGATTAACGCCAGCAACCTCACTCCGGCTGTGCTTTCCGAATCGCGCGACCTGCAGGTAGGACAGAACGTTTACGCCATCGGCAATCCGTTTGGACTGCAAGGCACCATGACGACGGGAATCCTCAGTTCCATCCGCTCGGTGCGTGAGCCGCAGGGACCAACGATCGAAAATGCGTTGCAGACCGATGCCGCCATTAATCCCGGCAACTCCGGTGGACCGCTGCTGAACTCACGCGGAGAGGTGATCGGCATTAACACGCTGATTGCTACCGGAGGCGCGGAACAGAGCTCCGGCATCGGGTTCGCCATCCCGGTAGACACCATCAAGGCGGTTCTGTCGGACTACAGCAAGTACGGGCGGGTACGCCGGCCATCGCTGGGCATTGCTTCGCTGGCCATCGGGCCGGATCTCGCGGAGCAGATTGGATTGCCGGCCGATTACGGGGTGCTGGTGCAGAAGGTCGTCCCCGGCGGAGCAGCGGAACGCGCCGGATTGCGTGGCGGCACGCAGCAAGCCTATCTGGGCAATACGCCGATTTATCTGGGTGGGGACCTGATCGTGGCTATCGACGGCGCCCAGGTGACCAACCCCCAGGACATTTCCGAGATCATGGACCGCCATCAGGCCGGCGATTCGGTCACCGTCACCTTCTACCGCGGATCACGGAAGATGACAGTCAAACTCACGCTGGGCGAGGCCCACTCAGTTTCCGTCTGAGTGCGGCACATAGCGTCTTCCATCCACGCGATATTCGCCAGACAGTACGCGGGCGATCGCCTCGGTATAGGCCACATGTTCCTGGGCGAGAATGCGCGCCGCCAGCATTTGCTCGTCATCGCCGGCCAGCACAGGCACGGCTTTTTGCAGCACGATCACGCCATGGTCCAATTCCTCGTCCACGAAGTGCACGGTGCAACCGGAGACCGTGACTCCGTAGGCAAGGGCCTGCCTTTGTGCATCGAGACCAGGGAATGCCGGCAGCAACGAGGGATGGATGTTGAGAATGCGCTGGGGAAAGGCGCGCACGAACTCCGCGGAGAGCAGCCGCATGTAGCCGGCCAGACAGACCAGATCGACCTGATGAGCCTGGAGACTGGCGATGATCTCGGCATCATGCTCGGCGCGTGGCCGTCCCCGCGGCTCGATCACCTGGGTGACCAATCCTGCGCTGCCGGCGGCGGTGATTCCCGGAGCGTCGCGGCGGTTTGAGATCACAACCGCGATCTCGGTATGAGGGATGCGGCCCTGAGCGATTCCCTCGGCGATGGCAAGAAAGTTCGATCCCCGCCCGGAAAGCAGGATTCCCAGGCGACGGCTTTCCGTCATGCGTACATTACCTTGCGGTCTCCCTTGACGGTGCGGCCGATGACGCAGAATTTTTCCCCAGCGCGGTCAAGCATCGACTTGGCCCGCCGGAACTTGTCGGCCGGCACCGCGGCAATGAGGCCGATGCCCATGTTGAAGGTGCGCAACATCTCTTCCTGCTCCACACTGCCGAGCTGCTGCAGATGGGTAAAGATCGGAGGAGGGGTCCACGACCCGGTCTCCACCACAGCGGAAATTGTTTTGGGCAGGATGCGGGGCAGGTTTTCGGTAATGCCGCCGCCGGTAATGTGGGCCATCCCCACGACCAGATCGGCGGCGGTGAGTTTTTTGATCACCGCAAGGTAGCTGCGATGCACCTTCATCAGTGCCGCTCCGGCCTTGTCCTTCAATTCGTTCACGTACTGGTTCGGCGCGTAGCCGGCAACCTCGAAAAATAACTTACGCGCCAGGGAATAACCATTGGTATGCAAGCCGGTAGAAGGGAAGCCAATCAGCACATCTCCGGCCTGGATGTTGGAGCCCGTGATCAGTTTGTCCTTGTCCACAGCCCCAACGATAAAGCCCGCCAGGTCATACTCTCCGACGGAATAGAACCCGGGCATCTGGGCTGTCTCCCCTCCGATGAGCGCGCAGCCATTGGCGCGGCAGGCTTCCGCTACGCCGCTGACCACATTTTGAGCAACCTCGTCGTCGAGCTGGCCGATGGCGAGGTAGTCCAGGAAGAAGAGGGGCGTCGCGCCCTGAACAGCAATGTCATTCACACAATGGTTGACCAGATCGGCGCCCACAGTGTGGTGCATGCCCAGGGCAAATGCCACCTTCAGCTTGGTGCCCACACCGTCGGCGCTGGACACCAGGATGGGGTTGGCGAACTTGGCGGTGTCCAGCCGAAAAAGGCCGCCAAAGCCGCCGATCTCGCCCAACACCTGTTTGTTAAAGGTTTTCTGTGCCAGATACTTGATGCGCTGCTTGGTGCGGTCGCCCTGGGAAAGATCCACGCCGGCAGAGGCGTAGGTGACGGGGGGCTTATTCGGTTTTCGCGTTGCTTCTGGCAAGGCTCATCCAACTTCGCGGGGGGCAAGTGTTTGACGATATGGAATCGATCCGCGAGAACTGCCAGTTTACCATCGGAAACGGACCGCTTCGTGGCCCCCTATACTGAATGCCGAGGGAGTTTTTTGCGCGAGCTGAGTCATTCCAAAGAGTTGCAGCGGCGGGCCGAGCGGTACCTGCCCGGAGGCGTCAATTCGCCGGTGCGTGCCTTCCGTGCAGTCGGGGGAGATCCGCCGTTCCTGGTGCGAGGCGAAGGAGCGTACCTGTGGGACGCCGACGGCAACCGTTACCTCGACTATTTCGGTTCCTGGGGGCCGATGATCCTTGGTCATGCCCATCCGCTGGTGGTGGAAGCAATTCAGCGGGCCGCCGAACGGAGCGCCAGCTTTGGAGCCTCGACCGCCGCCGAAGCAGACCTGGCAGAGCTGGTGATCGCCGCCATGCCCTCGATTGAGAAACTGCGCTTTGTCAGTTCGGGCACGGAGGCAACGATGTCAGCCATCCGAGTGGCGCGGGCGTTTACCGGGCGGAAGTACTTGATTAAGTTCGAGGGCTGTTATCACGGGCACTCCGATGGACTGCTGGTCAAAGCGGGATCCGGCCTTGCCACCTTCGGCCTGGCGGGCTCGGCCGGCGTGCCAGAGGAAATCGCGCACTGGACACTCCCCCTGCCCTTTAACGATCTCGCGGCGGTCGAAGCGGCCTTTGCCCAGCATAAGGACGAGATCGCCTGCATCATTGTGGAACCGGTGGTGGGGAACATGGGCTGCGTGCCTCCCGCACCGGGATATCTGGAAAATTTGCGACGGATAACGCGGGAGACCGGAAGCCTGCTGATCTTCGACGAGGTAATGACCGGTTTCCGTCTTGCCCTGGGCGGTGCCCAGCAGGTGTTTGGCATCGATCCCGACCTGACCTGCCTGGGCAAGATCATCGGCGGAGGGGTACCCTGTGCCGCGTTTGGCGGCAAAGCCAGGATCATGGATCTGCTAGCGCCGCTGGGGCCTGTCTATCAGGCCGGCACGCTCAGCGGCAATCCTCTGGCGATGGCCGCTGGAATCGCTACGCTGCGCTACCTGGCCGCCCATGAGAGCGAGGTCTATGCAGGCCTGGAGACACGCACTGCGACGATCGCCAAGGGCATTGCCGAAGCGGCCCGGGATGCGGGAATTCCTATGCAGACCAACCGCGCGGGCTCCATGGTTACGTGGTTTTTCGCCGCGTCTCCGGTGACGGACTTTGCCACTGCGGCAGCATCGGACACCGAGGCTTTTGGCCGTTTTCACCGGGCGATGCTCGAGGGGGGGGTATGGCTCCCTCCATCCCAATTTGAAGCAGCGTTCCTCAGCACCGCGCACACCACTGCGGATATCGAGTTCACAGTGGAGGCCGCTCGCCAGGCTTTTGCATTCATGCACGCGGCACACGTTCAATCCTGAAGGCGGTCCCAGGCATCCAGGGTGACGAAACGCAGCGAGCTCTCCGCCCAGGATTCCAGCAGCATCCGGGTTGCCGCGAGGGTCACGGACCGATCGGTTCCCAACTGTCGGTGACTTCCATCGTGCAATAGAAGGTTGCTTCCCCTGCGCCGGCGCTGATTGCTGCGCAGGGCGCCTTGCACCCGCGCGGCAAGCGCCACGGGGTCCGTGGCATCCCAGTCGTGCGCGGTGATATTCCACATCACAGGTGTCAGGCCAAGTTCCACCGCGGTGCGCAGCACATCCGGCCGCCGCGCGCCGAATGGCGGCCGAAACCACTCCACGGCTTCACCGGTCGCATCCTCGATGATTGCGCTACAACCGGCAAGCTGCTCCCGGACGTGCCTGGGGCTTTCCCAAAGCAGGGAAGGATGGGTCATGGTGTGATTCCCCAACAGGTGGCCGGCTTGATGGACTGCACGGGCAATTTCAGGGCGCTGGCGCACGTAGCTCACCTACCAGGAAGAAGGTCGCATGCACCTGGTAGCGGGCCAACAATTCAAGCAATTGAAATGTGTACGGGTCATTCGGACCATCATCAAACGTGAACGCGACTTCCTGAATATTGGAGCCGGCAATAACGGTGCGGCCGAAGAGTTGCGATGTGGGCGAATGTGCGGAGTAGAAATAGCCCCCGGCTGTAAGGCCGGCAATCAGACCTGCGGAGACAAGATGAGGGCGCATGCTTTTAGAGTTTAACTGTATGCTGGCAGCACAAAGCACCTCGTGGTATCTTCGGCTTCTCTTCGCATGTCAGAGCTTTTTGAGGCGCCCAAATTTATCGCTGTTGAGGGACCGCTACGCGTCGGCAAGTCGACGCTTGCCGGGATTCTGGCCGAGACACTCCAGGCGCAGCGGATTGTGGAGCCGGAGAACAACCCCTTCCTCGACCGCTTCTACCAGGAGATGAGCGGCATGGCGCTCGCCACCCAGATGTGGTTCCTGGTAGAGCGCTATGAGCAGATGCGCGAGGCGGCTAAAGAACTGGCCGGCAGCGAACCATGGCCGATCGTAGCCGACTACCTCTTCGAGAAAGACAAGCTCTTTGCTTACATTAATCTCACCGATGCGGAGCTGGCCCTCTACAACCGCTATTACCAGATATTCCGTAGCGAGGTGCCTACACCGGACCTGGTGATCTATCTGCAGGCTTCTCCCGAGGTGCTGAAACAACGCCTCAGGCGTAAAGGGCTCATCCAGGAGCAAGCCATCAGCGACGCCTATATCGAACAGGTGGCCAAGGCCTATGAGCACTTCTTCTTCCACTACACGGCGAGTGATCTGCTGGTGGTCGACACGTCGGAAATCGATTTTGTGAATCGCGAACAGGACCTGGCGCTGCTGCTGAAGCGAATCTCCGAGCCCATCAAGGGCAAGCAGTACTTTCTTCCGCGCGCCCCGCTATAATTGGCGTGGCGTATCGGACGCCTCCGTGTCCGCGGGCAGGGCTGAGCCCACCGGTAATTGGGATCCCTACAATTCGTAAGGCGAATCTTCTTTTTAGCCCGATACGCGGACACCGGGCAGCGACAAAAAGGAGATCGTCATGTCCGTTTCCCGCTCCCATCTTGCTCCGACCCGCCATCTGACCGATCAGCCCAGCCTGGAGCAGCTGCGAAAACAAGCCAAGGAACTTCTGCAGGAATTTCGCTCGGGCGCGCGCGATGCGATGGCAGAAGTGAACCTGTTCGAACGCAACCCTGACCGAGACAAGTTTGCACTCAACGACGCACAGAGGGTGCTTGCCCGCGCTTACGGCTTTGCCAGTTGGCCCAAGCTGAAGGCCTTCGTCGATGGTGTGAACATCGCGCGATTCGCCGACGCGGTAAAGGCCGGTGATGTTGCGCAAGTGCGAGCGATGCTTGCCAGCAGGCCTGAGCTGGTGGCCATGGACAGAGCGGAGAATGATGAGCACCGGGGACTTCACTATGCGGTGCTGCGGCGCGATGCCGCGATGGTGCGCATCCTGATGGAAGCCGGGGCGGATGCACGCAAGGGCATCTGGCCGCATCGCGACGCGACCTCTGCATTGGCGATCGCACAAGAGCGGCAGTATGACGATATCGTCGCGGTGATCGAGGAAGAGGAGCGGCAACGGCGCGAGGAGATGAGCTGTTCCAACGCCACGGTTACGCCGGCGCAGGACGAGATCAGCGCGGCCATTGCGCAAGGCGACGACGCGACCGCGATGCGGCTGCTGGATGAAGATCGCACTCTCATTCAGGCGTGCGACCGGGATGGCGCCACTCCGCTGCATGTGGCGGCGCGTAGGAACCGGATCGAGCTGGTCGCTTGGCTGCTGGAGAGGCGAGCGAATGTCCGCAAGAAAGACCCGCGCGACCTGACTCCGCTCGATCATGCAGCGCTGGGTGCGGATCCGCGGAATAAGCGCGCGGAACGGTTTCCGCGGGTCGCGGCGTTGTTGATGGAGCACGGTGCTGCGCTGACTGTGCACGCGGCGGTTGCGTTGGGAGATCTTCCTGCTGTTAGGCAATTCATCGCAGATGAACCAGAATTGCTGAGAAAGATCTCAGGCAACGGCGGACTGCTTACGCTGGCCGTGAACCATGGGCAGTTGGCGACGGCTGAACTGCTGCTGGATCTGGGCGCGGATGTGAATGAACGCATCCTGCTGGAGGGGCTTGAAGAGCCGGTTGAAAGCTGGGGTATGCCCCTGTGGCACGCGGCGGGGGCAAACGACCTGGCGATGAGCAGGATGCTGCTCGACCGGGGTGCTGACCCAAATGCGAATGTGTACGCCTCCGGCTGGCCGCTGGGCAGGGCCTGGGATCACGAGGATGATCGCGTCAAGAAATTACTGCTGGAACGCGGGGCGAAGCTGCAGCCATACATGGTCGCTGCGAACCATGACGTAGCGGAAGCGAGGCGATTGCTGGCGGAGGCGCCCAGCGAGGCAGTGGTGAGCGAATTGGCCTGGTCGGCGGCGGACCACGGGTGCCCGGAAATCGTCGCCATGGCGATCTCTCATCTGGATTGGCCGGCCCAGGACCATAGCTGGCACTGGATGCTGATTCAACCCATCCGCGGCGCGGGAGAGGACTCCTTACAAAATGAGGGCCATTTCAAATGCCTCCAAGTGCTGCTTGGGCAGGGTGTCGACGCCAATGTCAGGCGCTTAAATCAAACGGTCCTGCACTTTACGGCGGCGCACCATAGCGGGCTCTCGGGAAAAGATCGGGCGCGGTTTGCCGCGATGCTGATCGACCATGGGGCGCGGCTGGATATCCGGGACGACCTGCTCCGGTCCACGCCCCTCGGGTGGGCTTGCCGATGGGGCCACAAGGAGGTGGTTGAGTTGCTGATTCAACGGGGAGCGCCGGTGCGGGAGAAAGATGCTGAGCCTTGGGCAACCCCTGTCGCCTGGGCGCGAAAGATGGGCCATCGTGAGATTCAGTCACTCCTGGAGGGTTACGACTGATTTTGCCGGGAGTGTTTCGGGCGGCGTATACTGTCCTTCGGGCAGCATCCCGAATGGGAGTTGCACTGGAGTCGACATGAGCCTCACGCATTTCCGCAGCGCGGATCAGCCCGCGCCCGCTACCCGGAACTCTCGGGTCACCATCCAAACACTTCAAGATAAGAAATCTCAGGGGAGACCCATCGTCGCCCTGACCGCCTATGACTACGCCACCGCACGGCTGGTGGACGAGGCTGGGGTGGATGTCATCCTGGTGGGAGACTCCCTGGCGATGGTGGTCATGGGGTACGACGACACCCTGCCCGTCACCATGGACGAGATGCTCCTGCACACCCGCGCCGTGCGCCGGGCGGTGAAGAACGCCATGGTGATCGCGGACATGCCTTTCGGTTCCTACCAGGTGACGACCGCGGAAGGGGTAGCTAATGCCGCCCGCTTCCTGAAAGAAGCGGGCGCCCAGGCAGTGAAAATCGAAGGCGGCGTGAGCCGCATCGAGCTGGTAAAACGGCTCACCGAGGCCGAGATCCCGGTGGTCGCCCACATAGGCTTGACGCCGCAATCGGTCCACCGGATGAGCGGTTACCGGGTCCAGGGCAAGTCAGTCGCGGCCATCCATCACCTAGTGAAAGACGCGCTCGCCCTGGAAGCAGCCGGCGCCTTCGCCGTAGTGCTGGAAGGCATTCCTACGGAAGTGGCGCAGCGCATCACCGCGGCGCTCCAAATCCCGGCTATCGGCATCGGCGCCGGGCCGCATTGTGACGGGCAGATTCTTGTACTGCATGACATCATCAACCTGTCGTTCTCCCCTCCAGCGAAATTCGTTCGCCGCTATAGCGACGTCTCGGCCCTGATCACAGATGCAGTGCGAAGCTACCGGGACGACGTGGAAGGGCGCCGTTTTCCCAGCGACGAGGAAAGCTACCACCTGGGCAAAGACGCGCTGGCGGCTCTGCTGCAGGAAGAAGGCACGGCGAGGCGCAAGGCCTAGCAAAGATGTTGCTGTTGACCACCATCGCTGAGACCAGGAGCGCGTGCGCCCGCATTCGCACGGAAGGTAAGACATTAGGGCTGGTGCCAACCATGGGAGCCCTGCACCAGGGTCATCTCTCCCTGGTGCGTGCCGCGCAGGCCAGCTGCGATGCGGTGGCGGTCTCGATCTTCGTGAACCCTACCCAATTTGGCCCGAAAGAGGACTTTGCCGGTTATCCGCGGAACCTGGAGCAGGACTGCCAGAGGCTGGAGGCCGCGGGGGTTGACCTGGTCTTTGCCCCCTCGGCCGAGGAGATGTATCCCGGCGGCGCCAGCACCTTCATCGAAGTCACAGGCCTGAGTGACCGCCTGGACGGAGCGTCGCGCCCGGGCCATTTCCGTGGAGTGGCCACGGTGGTGACCAAGCTGCTGCACATTTTCGCTCCCGACCATGCTTTCTTCGGGCAGAAGGATGCCGCCCAGGTTGCCATCCTGCGCAGGATGGTGCGGGATCTCCTGTTTCCGGTTCAGCTGGATGTGTGCCCAACGGTCCGAGAGCCGGACGGACTGGCCTTGAGTTCCCGCAATAGCTACCTAAACTCAGAACAACGGCGCCAAGCGCTGGTTCTCTCGCGGGCTCTGATGGCGGTCGAGCGGGCGGCAAAGGGCGGCGAGCTTGACTCGGGCAAGCTGCTTGCGGTTGCACTGAGGATCCTTGAGGGGGAGCCGGGGGTATTGGTGGATTATTGCCGCATCGTGGATCCCGATACCCTTGAGGACGTGCCTGATGTGGACCACGGCGCACTGGTGGCCGTAGCCGCTCGCGTAGGGTCTACTCGGTTGATCGATAATTTGCTGCTCTAGCGAGCCGGATAGGTTGGTCCCCGAGAGACGTACCTCAGGGCTAAAGCCCATGTATATCAATCGTTTACAGCACGACTAAAGTCGTGCCCTGATACAAAGCGAGGGTTTTTCCCGGCCTCTGAAACCGTTCCCTTCTTAATTGGGAGTTTTCTCTCGCGCTTCTTTTAGCCTTTGTATTTGGAAACAAAGGGATTGCCAGCCAAGAGGAAGCGCGCAGGGCGGGTCGCTTCTTTGCTTATTCCGATGCGCGGAGTGACCAGGATTTTTCCGGCTTTGAAGCCGTCATCCTGAATCTGTAGGTTCGATTCAGGCGACGTGAAATCCGTCCCGTTGTCGCTTGCCCGGGTTATGCCGAAAGCCTGGCATAAGCGCCCAGGACCCGAGGTTAAGGCAAGAGGCGTCGCCAGCCCGCGGGCTCTCGCCATGGCCTCCAGGCCTTGAAGGGGCTCAAGGGCTCGGAAAAGCACGCCACCCCCCTGTCCCTCCCGCTCGCAGGAAACGTTCAGGCAGTAATGCATGCCGTAGATGAAGTAGACGTAAGCATACCCCGGCGGCCCGAAGAGCACGGCGTTTCTCGCCGTCTTGCCGGCGAAGGCATGGGCGGCAGCGTCGGCCTCGGCAAAGTAGGCTTCTACTTCGACAATGCGGCCCACTCGCGCTTCCCCGGCGCCGGCTCTCACCAGCAACTTTCCCAGCAGCTTGCGGGCTACCACGCCGGGGGCATCGAGAAAAAAGTCCCTTGAGAGGGTGGTCCCGGAGGCCAGGGCTCTATCCATGGAGTTCTTTGATAGCGGCAAGAACCTCTTCGGCGTGCCCCTCCGGCTTTACTTTGGGAAAGATTTTCAGCAGCTTGCGGTCGGGTCCGATGAGAAACGTGGTCCGCTCAATCCCAATCACTTTCTTGCCGTACATATTCTTTTCCTTGAGAACGTCAAACTGTTTGCAGACTACTTCGTCTACATCTGCAAGGAGGGTGTAGGGCAAGTCGTACTTCTCTTTGAATTTCTTCTGCGCCTTAGGCGTGTCGCGCGAGATACCCAAAACGACGGCTCCAGCCTGCTGTATCTTCTTGAATGCGTCACGAAAGCCGCAGGCTTCGATGGTGCAGCCCGGAGTGTCGGCCTTGGGGTAAAAGAAAAGCACCACCGGTTTGCCGGCAAAATCCTTCAGGTGCACGGTTTTGTCTTCTTCGGTCTGAAGCGTAAAGTCAGCAACTTTGTCGTTCACTTGCATGAAGATCCTTCCCAAAAACGAGATGCGCAGCGTCCTCCTGGAGATTATTCCATGCCTTGCCCTGTTGGCTGCGCTGGCCATGCCCGCCGGCGCCCAGTATCCCGGCCATATCGAGAGTGCGAAGAAAGCAGCGCCGACTATCCGCGCGGTGGCGGTGCTGGAGTGGACCGGCGAGCCGGGAAAGCCAAGCGCCAGCCGGATCATCCCGATCTCTGTTTTTGACGGCGAACAGTACCAGCCGGGCGGCCTCTACCTGGCCAAGCCGGAGCCGCTGGCCCTGCAAGCGGGCACGGAATATGTGCTGCAGGACGCAGGCGTGGCCCGCGGACTCTTCGATATCAACAACGCGCAGGACGTGAATGGCTATTGGTTTGGCTATGGCGCGTGGAAGCCAATGGCGGCTCCGCCGAAGCGGGCGCGGCCCAAGCAGGGCAGAAACATGCCCCAGGTGGTGACCGATGCCGGGGCGAATGATGGCCGGCCGCATTTCAAGAACCGCAACCCTAGCGGAAGCCAGGACAGCTCTACAGACTCCACGTCCGACTCCAGCTCCAAATCATCTGCTTCCAGCAACCCTCCTCCCAGCGATCCTGATCGCCCCACCCTGCGCAGGCGGGCGGATTCTTCCACGCCAGCTGCCAGCACCAGCACCAGCACCAGCACTGCGGATACCACGGCGCCGGAGACCGCGATCGGTGGCTCTGACCCAGACCGGCCGCATTTGGTTCGTGGCCAGCAGAACCCGACCGATGCGGATTTTCAACCGGCACAGCTCACCGGGGTTCCCACTGGCCTGCAGCAAATGATCGCGGTTTCCGATGCCAGCGATCGCGAAGCGCATCCGTTTGTCTATTTGTGGGGCGACCCAAGCGACGCCACAAAGATGAAAGAGCAAATGGAGATTGCGGCCGCCGCCGCTGTCGCAGCCACCGAGCCGCCGGTGAAGCCGAAAACTCACGCTGCGGCTACACCGGCCCAGCGGCGTAAAGCGAGCACCGCCCCACCCGCCAGCCCAACCCCGGTATTTACCAATGAGCTGTTCAAAGCCTATGAGCTCACTTATAGCGGCGGGGCGACGCTGGTCTTTTCCGGGGAGACCGTGAATCACGCCGGCAAGGTCAAATACGTAACCCTGATCGCTCAGCCGGACTTTAACGGCGTGCCCAAAGTGCTGTTTAAATCGGTAACGGACGACGACCACCTGGACCAGACTCCCAAGATGCGGCTGGTCGATGCCGTGGATGCACGAGCCAGCAATCGAGGCGACCTGGTTTTCGAGTTGAGCAGCACGCACGACCGCGAGTTCGTGATCTATCGTGTAGCTGCTGGGCAGGCGCTGCAAGTGTTCACGACTGGCTCGCTGTCGAGTTCGCAAGGTTGAGCACACAGTCGTTTCTCCCACATCTCAAAAGCGAGATGTGGGCCACCCCTTGGGTTGTGGTCAGGACAGAGGGTGTCCACGCGGTGTTCGTGTGCTTTTATGGGCTAGGGAGTCTGGTGGTATCCCAGCCGCCACCCAACGCTTTGATGAGCTGCACACTGGCGGCGAACTGCCGGGTGGTGATATCCGCGGCCGTGCGCTGGTTTGCTAATTGCGTGGTCTGCGCTGTGATCACTTCAAGGTATGTAGTGACGCCGCCCTTGTAGCGGTTGGTCGAGACGAGAAGCGACCGCTCCGCGGAATCGACCGCCCGTTGTTGCGCCAACGATTCGCTATTCAGGATGCGCAGGCTGGAAAGATTGTCCTCAACGTCCTGAAAAGCCTGCAACACCGTCTGCCGATAGTTGGCCGCGCTTTGCTCATAAGCGTGCCGCGCCTCCTCGGTCAGGGCATGACGACGGCCAGCATCAAAGAGCAACTCGACCGCCGATCCGCCGAGCGACCAGAGTGAACTCGGCCCCTGGATTAAGGTACCGAAAGACTGGCTCTCAAAACCGCCTCCGCCACCAATCGTAATGGTGGGGTAATAGGCTGCGATCGCTATCCCGATCTGGGCATTGGCGGCGTCGGTGCGCCGCTCGGCGCCGGCGACATCCGGGCGGCGTTCGAGCAATTGCGAAGGCACCCCCAGCGGTACCTGTGGCAGTTGCAGATCGAGCGGTGCCGGCGGAAGGCCAAAACTGGATGCGGACGTACCGGTGAGAGTCGCGATAGCGTGTTCATACCGGGCCCGCGCGACGCCGACATCGATGGCCTGCGCGCGAGTCTGGTCGAGCTGGGTTTGCGCCAGGGCGACGTCGGAATCAGTGGCCACGCCGCCTTTAAATCGAGCCTGGGTCAATTCCAGGTACTGCTGATACTGCTGCACCGTGTTGTCAAGCAAGCGCTGCTGCGTGTCCAGGCCACGCATCTCGAAGTAATCCATCGCCAGCTCCGAGCGGAGGCTCAAGTCGACATTCGCAAAATCAGCGGCGGTGGCCTGAGTAGTCGCCCGCTGTGATTCCACCGATCTGCGGATGCTGCCCCAGAGATCCGGTTCCCAGGTTGCTTGTCCCTGCAGAACAAGATCGTTGTAGGTCGTCTGTGTCCCGGCAACATGCAAAGGACGGTTGGCCGAGACGCGGTCGCGCGAGGCCGCCGGAGCAACCGCAAGCGTGGGAAAGTACTGCGAACGATAAACCTGAACGGCGGCCCGGGCTTGCATGTACTGCTCATAGGAAGCCTTGAGCGTCTGGTTGGAGACCGCAACCTGCTCCTCGAGCTTATTCAGCTGCGGGTCTTGATACATCTCCCACCAATTAGGGCGGATCGCGCTATCGTTCGGAGTTACCTGCTTCCATCCGCCGTTGGGCGGGTTGGGAGGAGGCACAGGCACAGCGCTCTCCTTGAAGGCCGGTGCGGATGGCGCAGTGGGCCGGTGATAGTTGGGTCCTACGGTGCACCCGGAAATAATCATTGCTGCCGTGGAAAAGACAAGCATCCCGGCTCTAAGGGGAGAGGGTGTCATTCCGGCGTACTCCCGTTCTCTTGCCCTGGTTTGCCCGGTTCCAATACGCGCACCGGCTCCCCATCGATCAAGGAGTCGGGTGGATTCTGGATTACCTGCGAGCCGGCGTCGAGGCCGTCAATGACCTGCACCGTGAAGCCATCATCCTGGCCGAGCTTCACCTGGACGAGCTTAGCCCGATCTCCGTTCGGCCCTTTCACCACGGTACTGACCTGCAAGCCTTGCCCGCGGAAGATAAGGGCTGAGACAGGAATGATGAAGGGTACCGTCGCGTTTTGTACGTCCATGTGGACTTCGGTATAGGCTCCGGGCATGAGCTTGCCATCGCGGTTGTCCACATCGATTTCGACCAGCAGCGTGCGTGAGGCCGGATCGATCGCCCTGGCGGTGCGCACCAACTTGCCGGTAAATGTCTGGCCGGGGAATTCGGAAAGGGTGAGCCGCGCCGTGGTGCCGGGAACAGCTACCTGGGAATAAATCTGCGGAACATTGACGTAAATCCGCAAAATCCTGAGGTCAGAGATACGAAATAACTGGGTGCCGGCTCCCGCGTTGATGAGCTGCCCGACGTCGACATTGCGGGCAGTGATGACTCCGCTGAAGGGCGCGTAGATCTTCTCAAAGGATTGCAGCTGCTCCAGCCGCTGAACATTAGCCTGGGCAGACTTCACCGTCGAGCTGGTGGACGCTTCCTGACTGACGAAGGTATCCGTGTCTTGCTTGGAGACGGCGTTTTGCGTAAGCAGACCCTGATAGCGGGTTGAGTTGGTTTTGGCCAAGCCGGCATTGGCTTCCGCAGTGGCCAGATCCGCGCGGGCCTGAAGCAGTTGCTTATCCACTTCAGGGGTGCTGATGATGGCTAATAATTGACCCTGTCGGACGTGGGCGCCAATGTCGAAATACCACTTGCTTAGATAGCCGTCAGTGCGGGCATAGAGCGATGCGTCGCTATAGGCATACGAGTTGCCGGGCAGAATGACCTCTCGCTCCACCTTGCCTTGCTGCGGTGGCTTGGCGATCACGGCGGGAGCAGCCAGCGCATTGGTCTGCTGGGTGAGCCTGGTGCGGGCGCGCACCCGGGGCACGATGCCGGCAATCGCCACTACGACCGCCAGGATCAGAAGAATCACGATGGTGATGACGGCGACCCGGCCGGAGAGAGGCGGGGCATCGGGAGGCGCGCCGTGTTCCTCATTCGCCGGTTGCGGTTTCTCGTCTTTTTCTTCGTGACTCATTCGACGCTTTCTCCGGTTTTCATTTCTAGTCTTCCAAATCTGTCACGCCCGCAGCGGCAGTGACACGCTGTCTTCGACGTCCAAGCCATCCGTGGATTACGCTGAAGAATGTCGGCACGAAAAATAAGGTGGCTGCGGTAGCGAAGAGTAAGCCGCCGATCACCGATCTGCCCAGGGGCGCATTCTGTTCTCCTCCATCGCCCAAACCGAGCGCCATCGGCACCATCCCGATGATCATGGCCAGCGCGGTCATAATCACGGGACGAAAACGGGTGTAGCCTGCTCGGAGCGCGGCTGCGTGGGCGTCTCCGGCATTTTCTTCCATTTGTTCGCGGGCAAAACTGATGACGAGGATGGAGTTGGCAGTAGCCACACCCATGGTCATGATGGAACCGGTCAGCGCAGGCACACTAATGTGAGTTCCAGTAATGAACAACATCCATACGATGCCGCATAGTGCCGCGGGCAGTGCGGCGATGATCATGAAGGGATCGAGCCACGACTGGAAATTCACTACGATGAGCAGGTAAACCAAAAGGATGGAGAACGCCAGACCACTGGTCAAGCCGATGAACGAGGAGTTCATGGTCTGCACCTGGCCGCGAACCACGAGTTGCGAACCGCGGGGCAGATCCTTACGCCGCAGGGCAACGATCTGCTCAATCTTGTCGGAGACGCTGCGCAAGTCACTATTCACGACATTGCCGTAAATATCGAGCACCGGAGCAATGTTGTAGTGGCTTACGGTAGCCGGCTCCGTTCCGCGAATGAGGGTGGCGACATTTCCCAGAATCTGGATCGGCTGGACCCCCGACGCCGTGGAAGGAGCAGCGCCGGTCCCCACTGGCGTGAGGCTCGCGGCGCCCACGGATAGAAACGGGCTAGGGGTTATCGTGGCCGCGGCACTGGTCGAGGTAATGGGAATGTTTTCAAGATCGATGAGAGACTGCAGATCATATTGCGGCGTCTGCGCCGAGATACTGTAACTGACACCATTTCTTGGATCGAGCCAATAAGTAGGGCTGGTCTGGTAACTGCCACTAGTCGAGGCCAAAAGGCTGCCGGCCACATCGCGCTGCGTCAACCCGATATCCTGCGCCTTGGAGCGGTTTACATCGACAAAAAAATGCGGGTTGTCAAAAGGCTGTTGGATGTGAAGATCAGCGGTCCCGGGCACGTAACTTATATCCTTCAGCAACTTGTCTATAAATACGCGATTGCCCGCTATGTTGTTGCCGATGACCTGGATATCAATGGGGGCCGGCAAACCGAAATTGAGGATCTGGGTGACCATGTCCACGGGCAAGGTGTAGAACGTAACTCCTGGAAACTCGTTGTTGAGCTTGGCGCGGAGGCGCTGCACGTAGATATCTGTTGGATGGTGCTTCTCGGTCAGGGCCACCGTGATGTCCGCGTCCCAGGCGCCGACCACCCCGGTGCTGCTGTAAGAGAGATTCAAGCCGGAATAGGGAATCCCGATGTTGTCGATGATGCTGACGACTTCCTGTTTGGGAATCTCTTCGCGGATGGCATTGTCGATTTCGTCGCACAAGCGCGCTGTTTCTTCGATACGCGTCCCGCTGGGAGCACGCACGTGCAGCTTGAACTGCCCTGCGTCTACGGAGGGAAAGAAATCCTGGCCCAGCCACGGGTAGAGCAGGGCAAAAGAGCCGATGGTGAAAACGAAGAAGAGGATGAGGAAGACGGTGCTGTGCGCGATGGCCAGCTGCAACAAGCGGAAATAGAAAGTGCGCAGCTGTTCAAATCGCCGCTCAAAAGCGAGTTGCCCGCGAACCAGCGGGTTGCGGCTCTGGTGCTTCTGCTTCTCGCCTGCCGGATCATGCTCCTGAAGAAGGTACTTGGCCATGGTTGGGACCACGGTGCGGGAAAGGAAATAGGAAGCCAGCATGGCAAAGATCACGGCTTCGGCCAGAGGCACAAAGAGATACTTGGCGACGCCTCCCATAAAGAACATGGGTACGAAGACGATGCAGATGGATAAGGTCGAGACAAAGGCCGGAACAGCGATCTGCGCGGCGCCATCGAGAATTGCCTGCTCCACCTCTTTTCCTTCTTCCAGGTTGCGATTGATATTTTCAATTTCTACAGTGGCGTCGTCGACCAGGATGCCGACGGCCAAAGCCAGGCCCCCCAGCGTCATGATGTTGATGGTTTCACCCAAAGCGCCCAGCATAATGAGCGAAACCAGGATGGAAAGAGGAATGGATACGGCGATGATGAGAGTGCTGCGCCAGCTACCCAGAAACACCAGGATCATGACGGCGGTCAGGCAGCCTGCGATGATGCCCTCGCGCACCACACCGTCAATGGCGCCGCGCACAAAAATAGACTGGTCAGACAACGGTGTGATGCGTAATTGGGGCGGCAGAGACTGGGCAATGATGGGCAGCAATGCGCGGATTCTGGCGATGATGTCGAGGGTCGAAACATTGCCGTTCTTGAGCACGGTCATGAGGCTGGCGCGCTGCCCGTCGACGCGAACGATATTGGTTTGCGGGGGGAAGCCGTCGCGCACATGAGCAACGTCATGGATGTAGACAATCGCTCCGTTCACGCTCTTGATGGGGAGATCGTTCAGACCTTCGATGGTGGTCGGGGCGCTATTGGTGGCTAGCTGGTATTCCACCGCACCCACCTTCACCGTCCCGGAAGGCAGGATGAGGTTCTGAGCGCTGATTGTGTTCACCACATCGTTGGGTGAAAGTCCTCTCGCCTGGAGCGCCTTGAGATCCAGATCCACCTGCACCTGGCGCTGCTTGCCCCCGTATGGATAGGGGCTCTCAGCACCCTCGACAGTGGCAAACTGGGTGCGGATAAAATTCAGTCCGAAGTCATTCAACTGCTGTTCCGAGAGGCCCTGGCCGGAGAGACCAAGCTGCAGAATGGGCACACTCGACGCGGTGTAGGTGATGATGAGGGGTGGGGTTGTCCCCGGCGGCAGCTGGCGCAACTGGGTTTGCGATACTGCCGTGATCTGCGCAATCGCCGTGGCCACCGTGACTTTGGGCTGGAAATAAACCTTGACCACCGCAACGCCGTCGAGCGATTGCGACTCGATGTGGTCGATATTGTCGACCGTGGTGGTGAGCGTGCGCTCAGTCAGGGTGACGATGCGGTTCCCCATATCCACCGCGGAAAGGCCCTGGTATTGCCAAACGATGCTAACGACCGGAATATTGATGTCGGGAAAAATATCGGTCGGGGTATTCAGAATGGACAGTGGGCCGAGGATCAACAGCAGGAGCGCGAAGACGGCGAAGGTGTAGGGGCGCCGCAACGCAAGACGAACAATCCACATTTGCTAGCTCACTCCTCAAGACACTCTCTTGCCACTAAACCGGGAAGAGGGGTGAATATCTGTGCAGACGAGCCTGCCAGGCCCAGTGGAAGAACAGGCGAAGGTTGTGCGAGCTTCCCTCAGGCTCTGGCTTTTTGCTCAACCCTCTGAAGGAATGGGGGGTTTGGCAAATTGTTCCTGCACAAATTATACGTTTGCGGCCTCAATCCGGCAGCCGATGCCAGATCCGGGCCCCGAGCCTAGGAAGCGGGGTGCTTGTCGTCACTGTTTTTTGACGTTGGCTGCCGCTCTTTTGATTCATAACCGACAGAACAAACACAAAAGCCGGACAAGCTGGCCTGTCCGGCTTTTGCCGGGGATAATGCTCGCTGCGGCGAGGTATCCCCGGCCTACCGTAAACGAAGCGGCTATTTGGCGAGGGCGGGCTCGAGCGTTGCACTGGAAACGCTCACGCGGTTGTCCGGGTAGTAGGCGTTCGAAATGTACTCCTGGAGCATGCGATGGGTGTTGAAAAACGAGCCATTGAGCGCGATGGTGGAACGCATAACGGTGCGCCATTGGTCCGGATTGCCGTAATAGAGCGGAAGGATGGTAGACTCCAGCCGCTGATAAAGACTCGCGACCTCATCTTCCTGGACATCGCTGTCGGGTATGGCCCAACCCGTGACCCCGTCGATGCAGCCTTCGACCCACCAGCCATCAAGAACGCTAAGACTGGGGACGCCGTTGAGCGCAGCCTTCATCCCGCTGGTGCCGGATGCCTCGAAGGGCCGGCGTGGCGTGTTCAGCCAGAGATCGACACCGGCAGTGAGCATCGCGGCCAGCTTCCACTCATAGTTTTCCAGGAAGACGATTTTGAGCGCGTCCGAGTCAAGCCTGGCGGCAACTTCATAGATCTGCTGGATCAGCTTCTTGCCGGGCTCGTCATGAGGATGTGCCTTGCCGCTGAAGATAATCTGCAAGCCGCGAAATTTCTCGGCGATGCGGACCAGGCGCTCGGGATCGGTCAAAAGCAGGTCGGCTCGTTTATAGGTGGCCACACGGCGGGCAAAGCCAATGGTGAAGACGTTGCTGCGCAGGGTGATCCCGGTCCTCTCCGCAATGGTATCGATGAGCACGCGCTTGGACTGGGCATGCGCTTTCTCAATCTCACGCAGCGGAATGTCGATCACATAGCGGAATTGGAAATTATCTTTGCGCCAGCGCGGAATGCTGCGATCGAAGACCGCCTGAAACGGCGGGGCGGTCCAGGTGGCCCCGTGCACTCCGTTGGTGATGGCATCGATCGCGTAGTCGGGGAACATCTCGCGGGAGATCTTGCCATGCTGCATGGCCACGCCGTTCACAAAGCGCGACGAAGCCAGGGCCACATAGGTCATGTTGAGCATCCCATCGTGGCAGCCACCCATGCGCTCCAACAGGTTTGCGACTTCCTTGCCGAGAATCCTGTACGTCTGCTCCATGGTGAAGCGGTCATGGCCGGCGGGTACGGGGGTGTGGGTGGTGAAGACACAACGACTGCGAACGGCCTGACGATCCCGCTCGTCTATCACCGGGTTGGGCACCGGGTTGGGCACCTGGTTGGGGACCCGGTTCAGCTGGCCGCCTAATTGTTGTTCCATCAAACCGACGGTCAACAGCGCCGCGTGGCCCTCATTCATGTGGTAGACGTGGATGTCGTAGTTCAGGGCTTCGAGGATGCGCACGCCTCCGATGCCCAGTATTGCTTCCTGGCGAAGCCGGTAATCCGTATCTCCGCCATAGAGGTGATCGGTAAGATCTCGATCGCGCTTGTCGTTCTGTGCCAGATCGGTATCGAGCAGGTAAATCGGGATGGTGTGCCCGGTGACGCCCTCAAGATCGTATCGCCAGGCGCGGACCATCACCGGCCGCCCTTCAATCGTCACTTCGACGACTGCGTCTTCCAGCACCAGGAACTCCTCGATTGGCCAGGGCTGGTCCTCCGCGCTCTGCACTCCCTTTGCATCAAGATGCTGCTCGAAATATCCCTTGCGATGGAGCAGCGTGACGGCGCACAGTCCCAGGCCCAGGTCGGCAGCGGACCGCATGGTGTCTCCGGCAAGCACACCAAGGCCCCCGCTGTAGGTGGGTATCTCGGGCGCGATGGCGATTTCCATCGAAAAATAGGCAACCATGCCTCGGTCAGAGAGGCCTAGTAGAGAAAAATCGCGTTGCTGATTCGAAAAATGCATCCTGCCCATCTCCAAGGTAGCGAGGCGCCCACAGGCGACCCGGTAATTCACCAGCCACACCATAGGCGAAGAGTTGCTGAGACCTTCACCCAACCGCAGCGTTTAGATTCGCCAACTCTTGCCCGTCAAAAGCGCGTCAAATTTTCCGTTTGATCCCAGTCCTCTTATTCTAACCATCGACTGCCCGGCTTTTATCACGAATCGAACTGACACTTCCGTCGAATGCTCTAATGCTTCCGTGGGAGCACGTTGGAACAGATAATTCTGTTGAGCTGGTAAAACCCCGGGGGCGGATTGTTGTTGCGCTACAGCAGAACCTCACTTGTCACTTGACTCAGCCTGCTCCAGATTGCTGCCAGCCACGCGAGATGTTCCGGCTTCATGAGCACGGAACGCAGGCAGGTAACGCTGGGCTGCTGGTGCTGGTCGGGCCACGAGCCGGCAGGAAAAAACCTGCAGGGTAGTTGCGCCAGGGCGAGATGAAGATCCTTGCGGGCGGCGGCGGCGAAGATGGCTTGCGCCCGTCGGGAAGATGTGGCAACGCTGTCGCCGCGCACCGCCCACACCAGGATGTCGAGCTCGGGCGCAAATGGGGAAAGAAATCTTTGGTCTGCGTTGATTTTTTCCTGCAAGAGCATCGCCGCCTCACGACTGGAATCGAGCCCTCTAGCGAATTCACCTTCTTTGATGAGTGGCAGCAGCTGCTGCGTTGCCCACAGCGCGACCGCGGAAGCGCCGGCACGCGAACACTCCAGGCTGATTTCGCCGAGATGCAGATCGTCTGAGGTGAAATAAGTGTAGGGCGAGTCGTGTTTATAAAACCGGCCAATCGCCGGCTCGCGAAAGAGAATGCAGCCACAGCCGTACGGTTGCAACCCATGCTTATGAGGGTCGACGACGATGGAGTCAGCTCGGGCCAGGCAAGCAAAGGCACGCGTTGTCTCCTCGCTCAGGTTCGACGCCAGCACGAAATATCCGCCGTAGGCCGCATCGACGTGAACGCGAAATCCATAGACACTGCGCAACGCAAGCACTTTATGCAGGGGATCGACGGCGCCGGTTGCGGTGGTACCCAAGGTTACCACGACCGTGCCGACGTTTCCGTCCTGGAGTGCCGACTCGAGCGCGGCCACGTCCATACGGCCTTGATGGCCGGCAGACACAGCGGTGAAGGGCAGGCCAAGGACAGCGCTGATTCTGCCGTGCGTGTAGTGCGCCTGTTCGGACGCGACAATGCGCTTACCGGGAGCGAGCTGGCCTGCGATCCAGAGCGCCTCCAGGTTGGCAAAGGTCCCGCCGCTGGTTAGATGTCCCAGATACTCGGTCCAGCCAAACATCCTGGCGATTTCGCGAACCGCTTCCACCTCCATGCGGGAGCTGGCGCGGCCGCCATCGAGGGCATGATTATTGGGGTTAATCCCCATGGCAAGCGCATAGGCTGCCCGGGCCAGGGGATGGGGGGGCTTGAGCATCTGCCCGGCGTAGAGCGGATGAAAGTAGGGATAGTTGTCCGCCATTCTCTCCGCCACCTGGCTCATCACCGCGGCCATGGGCTCGATGGCGGGTGCTTGCCCCGTGTGCACCGGTCCCGGCAGATGGCGAAAGGACGCTTCCAGCTGGGGCAGGGCTCCGGCGAGAAGCTGGAGTGCTAAGTCTTCTGGCATCGCTCTGGCATTTTAGAGCGTTTCCCATTGATTCATCCAGGAGATGGTGGGTTGGAGCGCCCTCAGCCGTCCCTTTCGGGACTTCCCCGGAATGGGACACCGAACCCAGGACTGAGGAGTGAACTTCTCAGGAAATCCGGGTTCGCTCGGGATGACAAAGGGGAGGACGACGCTTCCATGGAGAGTGGTTGCTCGATAGAAGACGTTTTTCATCAGCTTGGGCGGGCCGTAGGCCCATGATCTCTCTGTGAGAAACGCCTTAGTCCGGCGACTGTCTCTCCGTGGAAGTGGCGCCTTCCCCTTTGTCATCCCGAGCAATCTGACTTGCCTGCGGCAAGTTGAGGGAGAAATGACACCGCCAAGGATTGGGTGCCCCATTCAAGCCTTCTTTTGGCTTGAGTGGGGTTGTTGCGGACCAAGCCATCCCCTTCGTGTCATCCCGGAGCGCAGCCGAGGGATCTGCAGTTTCGCGGACCAGTCCTGGAAATGTTTTTTGTTGGGAGGTTGGAGGGCTCTAAGGTTGTGCGCGGCGGGACTTTCCTAATGCTTCGAGCGCGTCGCAGGCGGCTTTCAATCCATCCTCGGCGCGCAACCGCTCGCCGATCCTGGCAGCACGCTGCCGCATGGCGCCGTTCTCCAGCAACAACGTGATCTTGCGAGCGGCAAGCTCCGCGGTATAGCGCGGGCGACGGATCACACGCGCCACCCCGAGGCGGCGCACGCGGCGTGCATTGTCCGGCTGATCGTGGCTGTAGGGCATCACCAGCATGGGCTTGCCAGAGCTCAGCGCATGGGCTGTGGTCCCCACTCCACCCTGATGGATGACGACCGAGGCTCGCCGGAAAAGTCTCGAATAGGGAGCGTAGTTGGCGATGCACACGTTGGGCGGAGTTTCCGCAGGCACATTACGGGGATCGCTCCCCACCAGAAGCACGGCGCGCTGGCCAACCAACCCGGCTGCCAGCGCGCTCTGCTGGTAAAAGTCGCCGGCATCGAGAACGGCTGCCGAGCCCAGCGTAAAGACCAGCGGCGGAGGCCCCTGTTGCAGGAAGCTCTCAACCGCTGGGGGCAAATCGCGCTGGCCCGCGTCGCCGTCGTAGAAAACGAAGCCGGTCACCTTGGTGGAAGCCGGCCAATCTGGCTGAGGCTCGCCCAGCAAAGGCGAAAACATGGCTAAGACCAGGTAGGGAGAATGCTTGGCTTCGAAGATGGGATCCGGACCCCGGCTCAACCCCAGCTCAGAACGCAGCTGGTATATCGGCTCCGGCCAGCTACGCGTTACCCAACGCGCGAAACGTGCGATCACCCGTCCCATTCCCGGCAAGGCTGGTTGCAGGCGTGCCAGCATGGGATAAGGCGGCAGCACAGGGGCATCATAGCGGGAGAAAAAGGACAGCGGCGCGAGCACGTGCGAGGCCCATGGAATCCCCGTGACCTCGGCCACGATCGGCGCCTGGTAAACCAGCTCTCCGGCGAGCATCAGATCCGCTCCACCGTTCGCCTCCACTACCGCCAGCAGCTCCCGATAGCTCTGGCGAATGGCGGGAAACAGTATCTCGCGCAGGGTGCGCTCCGTTCCTTTACGAATGTCCATCAACATGGCCACCAGCTGGTTGTCTTCAGGATCGAGGATGGGGCCGACGGGGGCAAACTCAAGGCCCAGAGAGGCAATCTTGGAACGAAAGAGTTCGGGAACAGCCAGAACGGGAACGTGGCCTCGCTGACGCAGCTCGAGCGCCAGGGCTATGAGGGGATGGATATCGCCAAGGGTGCCGAAGCTAGAGAGAACAATACGCATGTGCGCTGCTTCTGCAGTGTAAATGCGCAAGATGAACGAAGCGCCAACGCAGTCGGCTAGAGGGCGTTCTCGAAAACCTGGAACCGCCGTTCCAGCTCGAATTGCTGCCGCGCCTTTTCGCTGGCTTCGAGCAGCGACGCGCATGCACCCGAAGCCTGTTCGCGGCCAAGCTGGGTGGCGCAGGCAGCACGCGGATGGGCATCGCTTTCCCATGGGCCAGACTGCTCCCAAAGGCTTTCCCCAGGCAGGAAACTGTGCTCGAGCCCGGTCCGCACCATCTGTTTAAAGTCGCTGTAGGTGAGCGGGTAGGCCAAAGCGGCGCGCACATACTCGTGGGTAAGGTTGATGCGGGAGACCCCTTCATCATCGGTAGAAAGCGCTACCGGCACGTGATAGAGACGGTACAGAGGCAACGGATGATCCGGGCCCTTGACGTTAAGGATCACGTCGTTGCTGGTGAGGTTGATCTCCACCATCACGCGCCTGGTGGCCATTTCCTTGAGCAGGTCGTAAGCATGCTCCTCCTGCATCACGTCGACGCCGTGGCCGATGCGTTCGGCATCCGCCACTTCAACCGCGGAGCGGATGTGAAAGCGCAAATCGTCCGGCTGCACCATCCCGGGGCCCAGTTCGCCCGCATGCAAGGTGATGTGCACTTTGGGATAAAGGATGTGGAGCGCGTGCACCATCTGCATCTGCAGCCGGTAATTCGCCAGGGGGACCCGATAGTCCTCCGGCTGCACCATGTTGATGCCTACGATCAGCGGGTCGGCTGAGGCGAGCTCGAAACCGCAGACCAGTTGGGCAAAAACCGACGGCGAAGGCAAGGCGCGCAGCACCTGGTAGAGGAAGCGCACCTGGAGTTTGCAAGCCGGCGTTGCTGCGCTGGTACCGCAATGCTCCAGCTCGCGGCGGCGCTGCTCGCCTTCATCAAACTCCGCTCGCATCGCGGGCAGGTATTTTTGCAAGCCCGCGTCAAGCAACTGCCGACGCAGATGCGCGAAATCGGTTTGCATGTCGACCGGCCCCAGGTTATCGGCCAGAGCTGCGGCCGGCGCGAAGGTGGGCGTGTGCATGATTTCAAGGTATTGCTCGTTTTGCGAGGCGGCGCGGCTGGCCAACTCATCCACCCACTCTCCCACGAGTCTGGGCTCCTCGACCGCTCTAAATTGATCGAAGGATGCGAAGAAGTGGTCGTGCCCTGACTGCTCGGTAGTGGGAACAAAGGTTCGCATGGAAAATACGTTGATCAGCTGGTCATAGAGGTCTTGGTTGGTAAGAGCGTTGGATGCCGGCTCGCCTTGTTCGCCGCAGACCGGCTGCGGGGGCAGACTGCGCGTCATGGCCATTGTCTTGTAAAGCACGAGGGTCTTCGAGTTGATGCAGAGATTGTTTTCCGCGGCCTCGCGGATAAAGCTTTCCGCGTACACGGCACCCGCCAGGTGCGTGTGCAGATCGGCTCCCTTGGGCATGTCGTAAAAAAAGGCGTAAAGGGCCAACGGTCCTTGTTGGCGGGCATGCTCGAAGGCGCGAGCGGCGCGGGTTGCGCTGTTTTGTGCGACGGGCTGAGGCTGCGCGGCGGCGGCCGACACAAGGCAGAACAGGGTGGAAGCGGCAACACCGAGGCGGGCCCAGCGTAATGAGGGTGTGGACATAGGGGCGAGCGGACTCTTCAAATTGTGGACTGCGAGGCTCCAGTGTACGACAGGATGGGTTGCTGTAATCCCGGGGAGCCGGGGCCAGGATTTGCCAGCCGCCAGGTTTGCGCAGGGCGACGTGATTGCTATACTGACGTTTGTTGCTTATGCGCAGTTGCTGACCTGGCCGGGCCCTCCGCCTGAAGCTGCAGACTCAGACAACTTAAGCGGAAGCAGCGTCCTTGGGTTCTCCGAGGCCAGATAGCTCAGTGGTAGAGCGCGGCCCTGAAAAGGCCGGCGTCGGCGGTTCGATCCCGTCTCTGGCCACCATTTAGAATCAACAACTTATAAGTGCTAAATCATAGGCCTCCCGTTCGGCAGGCGCTCATGTGTTTGGTCTAAGTATCATCTTTTCAATAACATGATGATTTAAAGTGATGGTCGCGTATTGGTCCTGCATGGTTTTTCCTAACTGCACGTGCTCTTCTAGCACGCTTGGAATGTTCTTGATGTGAAGACCTAAGAATCGGCGACACCAGCCCTTTTTAAAACCGTTCTACTTGGTGAACTGGATCATGAGATGAATTGATGGCTTTTGACACGAGCCCAGACTGTCGCTCGTGGCCCGTGCTAGTTCGATGAACACAACTAAGTTGCCGAAAAGCCGACTACCTGTCCAAGTGACAGCATGCGCGTTTCCCGGAAATTATTCTGCTTAGGTCGCGGAAAACCATCACTTGACGATGGTGGGGTGTAAACGTGTGGATGAAGGAGTCTCTGAATAGTAGGGTGGCGGCCGAATCTCGAGTGTCGGTATGCAAGGCCTTCAGAACGCCAGCGCTTCGGCCTAGAAGCGCTGGCGTCCGGCAACTTGTTTTACGCACCCAAATGTCGTCATGCTGAACGCAACCTTACCGGGCAAAGTTGGCACGGGGAACAAAGTCAAGCAAAGCGAGGCTAATCGCCCTGATGAGATGACGCCCAGCCAATTCCATCGGCATTGTTTCCAACCTTGATGAGACCCTTGACTGACCAGTCCGTCAGATTGATGACTGCAACTAGTCCGCTCTTCATGCAGGCTACGTAGGCAGCCTGCATGTCAGGAGGCATCAGCACTGTATGAGGCCCCTTGGGTACGGAGATCGTTCGAATCACCTGCAGCGTCTTCAAGTCGACCACCGCCACCCTATTGTCATTTGGAAGGCTCACCAGCAGCCATCGTCCGTCCCGAGTGCTCGCAGTGCCATATGCGATGGCAGGGAGCTGTACCCAGTCCTTCACTGTGTTGGTTGCGGTGTCAATCACGGCGAGCCTGGGATTGGTCTGGTCGGCCGTGAAGACCCTGCGGTCATCAGGCGTGATAGAGATGCGTTGCACTTCGCCAGACACCTTGATTACGCGAACGAGCTTGCGCGCTTTGAGGTCCAGCACAGAGACGGTGCCTGGTTCAACGTTTGCAGTATACCCGAAGCGGCCATCGTGAGATATCACGAGCATGTGCGATTGGTCCTGCCCTGTTGGAATCGAGCCAACGATCTTGAGAGTTTTCGGGTCGACGATGGTAACTGTGCGATCGACTTCGGTGGTCACATAAAGCAAGCCGTCCTTCGGATTCATGATGATGCTGTGCGGACGGACACCGTGGCCAAAATCAAGCCGGCCCACCACCTTGCGTGACGCCAGATCGATAGCCAACAGCTCCCTTCCATCCGTTCCGGCTTTACCGACACTGGAATCGCCATAGATCGGGACGTAAGCGGTCTTGCCGTCGACAGAAGCCGCTACCTCATGACCTGCAATGGCGCCCTCGGGAACTCGAGCTACTTCTTTGGCCGCTTGGGCGTCGACGATGCTGATATCGGCGTCTGCTTGGTTGACTGCGATGAGTGTCCCTGATGTTTGAGCAAGAGCGCAATGGGACAACGACAATGCGAGGCAAAGCATTGAGGCGGGACGAAGGACACGTGAGTTGGAGACAAAGTCGAAAATATACGAACGCATTGATTGTTCCTCCGGGATAAGTTGTTTTTTTTTGTCTGCAGATTTGCTGAATGTGTCTCAGCGGCAAGAGAGTTCAGGAGTTTGTGATTTCATCTGGCTTTCCGGTTGGGGGGTCTTCCACACAAGAAGAGTTCCGACGAAGAGGGCGCAGGTCAAACCGGTGCTCAAAGCAAGGCCGAGCTTTAAACCGTTGTTCAATCCTGGGTCATCGCGGAATGCCAGCCAATCACCGGCGGTCGTTCCCGCCGCCCGAACAGCGATGATCGCGAGCCAGTAACCACCTTTCGTGGTCCAGCGCGCCCGGCTTCCCATGGCAAGGACCACGGCAAAGATTGCGCCGAGCACGAGCGTGCCGTATCCGCTACCGAGATGGAGTTCGTCGGCCACCCAGTCGCCCATCGCGGTGCCCAGAGTTCCTGCCGTCAGTAATGAGAGCCAGTACCAGCCGTTGGTCGCAGGCCGTCCCCTTCGGTCGCATTCGGTCGCAATCAGCCTGGGCAGGACCGGCCAGACAACGAGAGCCTGGATCACGGCCAAGCCCAGGAGAACTCTCGGATAGGGCCATTCGAATGTATGCGTGGCGAGATCAGCCAGGTTCGTGGCAGCTGCACGCAATACGATCACGACGCTCCAGTACCACGCCTGTGTCGCGCGCGCGGATCGCCGCTCACCGAAGAACAGCGCGGCAAAGATCGCCGTCAAGGGAACCAATCCGATCCAGTGATTCCAATTGTCGTAATAAGAAAGGCAATCACCCAGATTGCAACCAAAGATGCTTGCCAGCGAAATGACGGCCCAGTAGCGTACGTCGACTGCTGGCACGTTCTGGTAGCGCATCGGACGGATGGCCGATGACCAGTGGTGGCCTGTCGCTTGTTGATTGAGGCTTGTTGCTTCCTGCATCATGATCTGATCTCCCGAGCCACCCTGTTGTTGGTCCTGATTGATGGGCTGCATGAGAATGACAGTAGGGGAGCATGCTGAAGATTTACTGTAAGTGCAGGAGATGGTTTTCCAAGTGCCTAGGCCGTTGAGGCAGAGCGGATGCAGCAAGTCAGCATCCTGTCTCCAGAACCACTGCCACCTCTTCAGCGAATCTTCAGCTGGAGTCGTTAGCGTCAGTGAGAGCCAAGCTTGCAGATTTACCACATGGCCGTGAAGGGAGCACCCGCGTCGTGCATATCCTAATCGTGGAGGACAAGAAAAGCCTTGCCAGAACGCTCAAGCTGAGCCTCGAAGAAAAGAGCCACACCGTAGTTCTTGCGTTCGATGGAATCGACGGGCTTGCCCATGCCGAGACGGACCGCTTCGATATCATGGTGCTGGACATCATGCTGCCGGGCATGGACGGCCTTGAAGTCATCCGGCGATTGCGCCAGGCGAAGCGTCAGCTTCCGGTATTGGCGCTAACGGCGCGCGATACTGTCGGAGACATTGTGATGGCCCTTGATCTCGGGGTTGACGACTATCTCACGAAACCATTTGCCATGGCGGAGTTCATGGCGCGGCTTCGCGCCGTCGCGCGCAAGGGACCGTCGGTTCAGGGCGTGAAGCTTGTAGTTGCGGACCTGGTGCTCGATCCCACAAGTGGTCAGGTAAGTCGCATGGGTGAGCCTTTGTCGCTAACCCGAACACAATTCGCTCTACTCGAATACTTCATGCGCAGCGCAGGCAAGCTCCTGCCTCGAGAGGCAATCATCGAGCGGATCTGGAGCGACAATCCTGAGATCGAGGCCAACACCCTGGAGGTGTTTATTCGATCGCTTCGAGCAAAGATCGATGTCGACCGGCAGAAGAGTCTGATTACGACAGTACGAGGTGTTGGTTATCGACTTGAAGCCGAGAACACGCAGTGAGGCCACCCCCCATCAGAGTTCGGCTCACGGCGTGGTATCTCGCCGTCATCTTTGTGTCTCTTGCGGTGTACTCCATCGGCATGTACTTCGGCGTGCGGAGAGCCATCGAAGACACCCTGGACCACCAGCTCCAGGTACGCAGCGACAATGTCGCACAATTTCTTCAAAACAGCGGCACGCAAGAACCAGCTGACGGACCGCAACTCCTTCCGAAAGCCATCGGTTTGGGACCCGGCGATGAACTGTATCAGGTGACGAATGCCTCGGGCGCAATGCTTTACCAGTCACCGGCGATGCGTGAGTTGGTGGTTCCGCTTGATACCGCACACATGCACAACCATTACCGCCACCACCGCGACGAGGGCGACTTCACGACGTACTACCATCGGCAAGGCGACGTTCGTGTCTTAGCGTCGAAAGTGCAGGTGGGAAGCACCGAGTACAGGGTGCAAGTTGCGACCGTCGTCAGCCCACTTTACGAGGTATTGCAGACCTTCCGTGTATGGGCCTGGACTGGTTTGCCGCTTATTGTTTGCGTCGCGGGGCTCGGTGGCTATTGGCTGAGTGGGCGCGCCATGCAGCCGATTTACAACCTCGTACTCTCAACGCGTGAGATCTCTGAACGCAATCTATCGCGGCGAATTCCGGTGCCTGCGGCGCAAGATGAATTGCGCGAACTGGCGGACACGATGAATGCGATGCTCACGAGGTTGGAGTCGGCCTTCACGAGGATCACTCGTTTTACGTCTGACGCCTCACACGAACTGCGAACTCCGATTGCCGTCATTCGCACCACCTCAGAGGTGATCCTGGAGAGGGACCGCTCCACCGAACAATACAAGGAGATGGTTGGACAGATCCTGCGTGAGTCTGAGTCCACTTCTGAGTTGATTGAGCAGTTGCTGACCCTCGCCCGGGCGGATGCAGACACAGCTCAACTACATTTCGAAACGGTGGGCCTGCGCGATTTGATGGAAGAGCTGGGTTCTGGCAGCAAAACGCTCGCCGAGAGCTACGGCATCCATTGGTCATCTGAGATTCCAGAAGAACCAGTGCTCATGCTTGGAGACCGGCCACATCTTCGACGCCTGCTGCTGATTCTCATCGATAATGCCTGTCGCTATACGGAGAGGGGCGGATCAGTCCATCTCCGGCTGATTGCGCAAGGACAGGAAGCAACCATCGAGGTGACGGACACCGGTATCGGTATTCCGCCAGACGAGCTGACTCGAGTCTTCGATCGGTTCTATCGTGCCTCAAATGCACGCTTCTTCGATCCGGAGGGAACGGGGTTAGGGCTATCGATTGCCCATTGGATCGCAACTGCCCATGGTGGCTTTTTGTCAGCGCATAGCACGGTCGGTTCCGGCACCTCAATGGTAGTACGTCTTCCATTGAGCGGAGTTGCTGGCGAGTGATGCTCCGGTGACACTTCATTGCCTTAGCTGCCTGCTCCGCTAAACTCTGCAGATCGTGAAAGCGGTGAAGGGGAGTCGGCAGGTTTTTTACAAAGCCCCAGTTCCAAGTTGCCGAATAACCAGCATCTCGGACCAGTCAATTCCTGCCGATTGCTTCGCTACGGCTTTCTGAACGAGCACATATAGCCATAATCCGCTCATCGAGCGTTGATACCTTCCCATATGGAACTTAGGCTTCCGATCAGTCATGATGTGGATCCGCAGCCCCTGCAAAGTGGCATCAAATAGCTCTGAATGTGTCGGTCCATTCAGCGGCGAGTCAAAAAGTTGCGGACGGGTTTCCCGTGGCATCGAAGACTAACAATTTAAGACCAGAGAGTCACGACCAATACACGACCATCGTACGGTCGAAACCATCCCAATAGCCCCAAGCTATCCTAAATCCAACAGGGCACAACGCTAATCGTCTCAATGATATCCGCTGATTCCAGACCATTTAGTTCAGTTGCTAGGCGGCCCTGAAAAGGCCGGCGTCGGCGGTTCGATCCCGTCTCTGCCCACCATTTAGAATCAATAACCTACAGGCGGTCAATTATAAGGCTCTCGTTCGGGAGGCTTGTCGGGCCTGCTTGGCGGACTGAGTTCGCTCATCTAAATTGGCCCACTTCGCTCATCTGAATTGGCCCACCTGTACAAGCCCGGATGTAAGCATTCGGGGATGGACAGGAGGCAAAAGGTGGAACTATTTGAGGTGATCCGGCGGGGATACGCGGCCGGGGAGACGATTCAAGGGCTATCCAAGAAGCACGGTGTGCACCGGCGGATGGTGCGGCAGGCGATCGGGAACGCTATTCCTCCCGAGCGAAAAGCGGTGGTACGCGAAGCGCCCAGACTGGGTCCGGTCATGGCGCACATCGAGCGGATGCTGGCCTCTGACCTTCAGGCTCCGCGCAAACAGCGGCATACGGCTCATCGGATCTGGATGCGGTTGCGCAAGGAGCATCCGGAGCACGCGGTCGGTGAAGCCACAGTGCGGCGCTATGTGAGGGAGCGGAAGCGAGAGTTGGGACTCAGCGGGCGGGAAGTGTTCGTGCCGCAGAGCTACGAGTTGGGCCAGGAAGCGCAGGTGGATTGGTTCGAAGCCATGGCCATACTGGGCGGCGAAGCGCGCAAGCTGCAGTTTTTCGCCATGCGCAGCATGGGCTCTGGCGATGCCTTCCACCGGGCCTATCCGCACGCCACGCAGCAAGCGCTGCTGGAAGCCCACGAACATGCGTTCGCCTATTTTGGCGGTGTCTTCAAGACCCTGCGCTACGACAACATGACCTCGGTGGTGAAGAAGATTCTGCGCGGATACCAACGGGTGGAGACGGATCGGATCATCGCGTTCCGGTCGCACTGGGGCTACCGAAGCGAGTACTGCAACCCGGCCAGCGGCCACGAAAAAGGCGGCGTGGAAGGGGAGTTGGGCTGGTTCCGGCGCAACTGGCTGGTGCCCGTGCCGGAAGCTAGTGTGTTGGACGCGCTGAACCAACATATCCTCGATGCCTGCCTGGAGAACCGAAGCCGTACCATTCTCGGCCGCGGCATGACGATCGGTCAGGCCAGCGAACTGGAACGCGAGCATTTGTCGCCGCTGGCCGAGGAAGGATTTCCAATTGACGAGTTGCTGTATCCACTTCTGGTGGACAGCAAGGGTCGCGTCAAGGTGAAGACCAACTGGTACTCGACCCCGCTCTGGCTGGGGCTACGCGTAACCGCGATGGTTGCCCCGTTAAGCGTAGAGATCGTGCACGACAACAAGGTGGCTGCACGGCACGCACGTTGCTACGGGCGCAGTCATCAGATCCTCGATCTGGAACACTATCTCGATGTGCTGGATAAAAAGCCGGGAGCCATGGCCGGCTCCACGCCCTTGCAGCAGTGGCGTGAGGCTGGCCGCTGGCCCGCCTGCCTGGACGCGATCTGGCGAGAACTTGAGCAACGTCATGGCAAGGGCAACGGGACCCGCGAGATGATCTCGCTGATTCGTGCCGGTTCCATCGACGGATGGGACAAGCTGATCGCCGCCGTGAAAGAGGCATTGCGGCTGGGGATTAGCGATGCAGCCGCAGTGCTGCATCTGCTGCGTATGCCCGACCCGGAGCAACGCCATCAATACGCTGTTGCCCTGGCTGAAGAACTACTTCCGTTCGAACGCCCCATGCCGGTGATGGATGAATACGACCTGTTGCTGGCCAACACGACGGGAGGCATCCAGTGAAGAACCAGACGCAAGCCCTGGAACATGCCAGCATTCGGCAGTACTGCAAAGCGACTCGACTGCCTACCGTGGGCGCCAACTTTCAATCGCTGGCCGAGCAGGCGGTGAAGGAGAACCATAGCCACACCCGCTATCTGGAAGCGCTGCTGTCGATCGAGTACGAAGAGCGCGACCGGCACGCCATCGACAACCGCATTCGCGATGCGCACCTGCCGCGCTTGAAGACGCTGGAAGAGTTTGATTTCGCGCAAGCCCAGCAGATCCCGGCGGCACGCATCCGCGAGTTGGCCGAAGGCGGCTATATCGAACGCAAGGAGCCGATTGTATTGATCGGCGAGTGCGGCACGGGAAAGACCCACCTGGCCATCGGCTTGTGCCTGGCTGCTTGCCGGCAGAAGCGGCGCGTCCGCTTCACGACGGCGGCGGCTCTGGTCAACGAGTTGGTGGAAGCCAAGCAGAACAATCAGGTGCGCAAGCTAATGATGCGTTGGCAGAAGTACGAGCTGATCGCGCTGGACGAAGTCGGATACGTGCCTCTGGCGGACATCGGCGCGGAGTTCCTCTTTCAGGTGATCTCGGAGCGGGCTGAGCGGGCGGCCATCATCGTCACCACCAACTTACCCTTCTCGGAATGGACGACCGTGTTTCCCAATCCCCGGCTCTGTAAAGCGGTGTTGGATCGGATCACGGATCGAGCCCACATCATCGAAACCGGAACCGAATCCTTCCGCTTCCGGCGCACGTTTGAAAGGAGCAAAAAGCATTGAGCGGCAAGCTTTAAACGCACAACCATAGGCCGTGGAAATGACGGGCTGTGGAAAGCATGGGAAAACGATAAAACTGTTTTCCCACCCTTCCCCCAGCCCTTGGAAATCGCTGCCGCGATTCCCACATTACACACGGCCACGACGACGAGAAAGAATATCTCTCAAAACCCATGAAGCCAAAATCGGAACAATGATGCACAATACCACTACCCAGGTGGGCCAAATTAGATGATCAAAGTGGGCCACGCCGGATGAGCGAACTCACGGACTTTTTTGGAGGTCGGGTGGCCAGGTCACCCGTCTCCGGCCACCACCACATTCTAAGAGACTCGGTTGAGCGGCGCAGGCCGTTCCTTCCGCGATGCGAGAACTCGTTTCATGTTCATCGCGATAAGGTCCGCCTTGCGCGTAACGATTGCAGCCTGCGAGGCTGTCATCACCTCGTTGGCTGTCTCTGAGAACAGCTTCAGCCAACGGGCGAAATACCTCTCCTCGATGGGCAAGGGGAAATGAGCAAGCAGTGGATTGCCCTTATATCGTCCCGTCGTCAGCAACACCGTAGACCAGAAGTCCTTCAGTAGAGCCAAATGGGCATCCCAATTTCGCACAGCATCGTTGAAGACAGGACCAATTTCAGGGTCCAGGCGGACCTTCGCGTAGAATCGCTCGACTATACTCGCGATCTCGGTTTCGGTGATGGGCACTTCTGCGTTCATTCAGGGCTCCCGGTATGGCAATCCCTAGGCAGTTTAGTTATGGGCACCTGCGGCGCCCGCAGCGCGACGGCGATTTCGTACGGCTCTCTAGGTGGCGGCCGCCATTCGATCAGCCTGATGTTTGCTCAACCACAACTTGAGGCCCCCTTTGAGTACGAAGACGTTACGCATTGCATGGTCATTGACAATGCGTTCAACACGAGACCACGTCACTGGCTCTGTGGCGGTATCGTAGAAAACAAAAACCGAACGGCAAGAGACCTTATGTAGGAACCTCTCGAGTTGAGAGACGGGCATTCTGAAAGCGTCGGGAATCTGCAGTTTTTCGCCCGAATCAACGCGAGAGCTCAACTCAATAATGAACAAATCAGGTTCAATCGAAATTAGCGAATCCAGACGTGCCGGGGAAATATAGGGAAGCGAAGGGCAGCCCTTCACATGTCGCTTAGCGCGAGCTTTCATTTCCGAATAAAAGAGCACTGCGTACAAGAACACCACGAGGAATATGCAGAACCACGCAAGAGGTAACACAGATCACCTCCGTCAGGCACAGAGGCCTCTTCGTTTCACACAACCGCCGTTAGCCACCAACGACACGCCTCCATAGTATCGTACTGCGATGTATAATTCAAGAGCCCAAGACCAAGGTCCCGTTGCGTAGCCGCTTCTCAGGAAACGCCCTTTGTGTCTACTTCGCCGGCATGCCGTCACTATGGATACTGCATCCTCCACTTGCTTCCGTGAAGGAATTCTGGCCCAAGGAGAGAGCCTGATTGCTGATGAAACTCCGGCCGTTGAGATTCACACGATGTATCCCCCAGGAAATGCTTTGAACGGCGAGCGTAGGGACAAATCTCTCCTCGTGATATACCCAATCTCCGAATTTCACCGACAGATATTTGATGTGCCAGGAGTTTGGCTCCATTATGAAATCCGAGAGGATACCAACACGCCGGTCCGTGGACCAGACCTCATAGCCAAGAAGATCTATTGTGTACGGAGGTAAGGATCGTCATTTGCCTGGACCGGAAATTCTCTCTGAGCTGGGACCTGGGCAGCGGGCACATACGATCTCGGTTCGAAATCGGACCACCCGAAATACTTCTTCAACGCGAGCTGCTGTTGCTGAGATACCGGCTTAAGGGAACTGACATCTGCGCATCTGGCCAATTCCTGATGCGTAAGGTTGGCCGCGATGGCCTTTTTTGCCCAATCGGGCCCGTCAGTGGCACCGGTGCGAATCACTACGTGCCGCCTGGAGAACCATGTTCCTGGGTTGGCAACTAGAAAACAAATGATCCAAGATCGATCGTCAAATAGAAGGCTACAGACTTGGTGTTCTTCCCCATCAGTTGTGACTAATGGGATCTTCATCAATGTCGTGAGGCTGGTAAACATGTCTCCTCCGTTCGAGGATCCGATTCTTGCTGCCCTATGACAAAACGGCAGGCCCATCAAGCATCACAATGTATCGTAATACGATGGATTGCGAAATACAAGGTCGCGTCGTACCGCCGAAGCAGTATGTACATGACAGCGACCCGCACGTTCAAAACCGATTGGTTGAGTTCTCAGGGGGCCAAGACGCGGCGTTGCGTTGCTTTGACACCCGATCTGAAGGATCAGTTATGGTTTCCGTCGTCGGGTGGCACGTAGTTGAAAAGTCTCAAACGCTCCTTCTCGCGTTCTACTGATCGGGTACGACCGTGCAGGAGCTGATTCAAGGCGATTGTTCCGCACACTTGCTGGGTAGCGCGGTCGACTACTGGCAATGTACCCAAGCCTTCTGTCGCCATTATCTCTGCCGCTCCCCGCGCCGTCCCATCCGCGTAAACATAGTGCGCGGGTAGCGCTTGATTCGACTCTGGAGCCACAATGGGCGACATGAGTTCTCGCACAATGACCAGTTCCAGCGGATCGACTCCATATTCCCGGCTGAGGTGGTACCCGCGACGGCTTAGCTTTTCGGTGAGAATTGACCGCGGCATTAAGAGCGATGTGATCAGATAAGAAGAGATGCACGCTATGGTGAGCGGCAGTAGAGCTGGTAAGCAATGGGTCACTTCCAGGCTGAAGAGGATCGCAGTCAAAGGCACACCAAGCGCACCTGCGAGCATGGATCCCATACCGATGAGCGCCCAGAAGGCCTGGCCCTCTAACGGTGCATGCGAAACATGTCCTACGGTGGCGCCAACGGCACCGCCGATCATGAGCAACGGAGCTAATACGCCGCCTGAAGTTCCCGACCCCAACGATGATGCCCACATAAGTGATTTGGCAAAGATGATTCCAACAATCAAAGCTACCGAGGCATTGCCGCGCAGGAGCTCTGCGATGTTGTCATAGCCGACACCGAGCCCACGTGGGAAGAAGAGGCCTCCAATCCCTACTCCGATACCTCCCAGTGCCGGCCACCACATCCAGTGAACGTGAAGGTGCTCGAAAAGATCTTCAAAGGCGTACATCATGCGGCTCATGCCAGCAGATACCAGACCGACAAACGCGCCTAGAAAGAGTGAACCGATCGCGAAGGTAATGCGAGGAGTTCCAGCGATGGTTGGCATTTTGAACAGTGGTCCAGCACCGAGCCAATAGACACGCAGGAGACCTGCCGTCGTGCTGGCGATCGCCACTGGCACCAGGCTCCTTGGTCTCCATTCGAAGAGCAGCAGTTCGACGGCGATGAGGATCGCGGCCACTGGCGTCGCGAACGTGGCGGACATGCCCGCGGCTGCGCCAGCGACCAGCAGAGTTGTCCTCTCAGCGTCGGTGACGTTGATCCATTGGGCGATGAGCGATCCGACTGCCCCTCCCGACATGATGATCGGGCCTTCCGCGCCGAAGGGGCCACCTGATCCGATCGCAATCGCGGCTGATATGGGTTTCAATACAGCGACTTTGGGATCAACCTTCGCGCGGTGAAGCAAAATCGCCTCAATGGCCTCGGGAATCCCATGTCCACGAATCTTGTCTGAACCGAACCGAGCCATCAACCCTACAAGAAGTCCGCCGAGTACTGGCACAACTACCATCCAATACCCCAGCGGGCTGCCCGCCGGAGATACGGGCGCAATACTGAAGCGATGGTAGTAGAACAAATTGGTGGAAAGGGCGATACACCGTAACAGAAGGACAGCCAGAGCCGTAGCACAGGCTCCTATGCCGATCGAGACGCCGGAAAGGAGCCAGACCCTGCGATCAACCGTGAAATCGCGTAAAACAGATGGTTCCGACTTCATCTGTAATCTCCTCGAACTGGAGCCGCACTCCCGCTATCGCCTATGGTTTGCTGGTCGGGGCCGCAGATCATCGACAAGGCCCCAATCAGCCTCGGGGCGAGTTCATACAGTTCCCGCGCATGACTTTCCGAAAGAATTCGCAGCACCCGGTGGCCCTTCGCTGTAACTCTCAGCTGGATGCGCCGGCGGTCACTCGTATCCTGTTCGCGATGGATCAATCCCGCGTCTTCGCAGCGCTTGCTCAGTTCGACAACGGTGTGATGTCGCAGTCCTAACCGCTCAGCGGCATAGGACACTGTTGTCTCCTCTTCATCGGGAGCTCCTGCGAGTTGCAACAGCAATTGGTGCTGCTGCGGGTGGAGGCCCGCCTCCGTGGCACAGCCTTCGCTAAATTGGAGGAATCGTCGTAGCTCATAGCGGAACTCCGCCAGGTTCCGTAGTCTTAGCCGATCTTCACGCTGCAGATTTTTCGACATGGCTAATTATCGCATCACGATATATAATACTACCAAGTTGTTGTTCTTCAATTACTTACAGTAGTTTTCCTGAGGAGCGCTTGCAGTACCACTGCGGCCAATGTCCTATAGATGCGGAGGAACAACGCGGGGTTTCGAACCGACCAACGTCAGTGCACGCGATGGCGCGCCTGGCTTTATGGAGGAGGACAAAAAGGTAAGAAGGGCGATCTCTCGATTGAGAGCGACGGAACCTCAGGACTGGAGTTGCGGTTTTGCTACGACGAAGTCAACCCATCACTTCAACACGATCGCCGATCTTGCCATAGTCGTAGGCTTCTTCCGTGACCACTGGGATTTCAAGAAAATTGTCTGTAAGGGGAGGCGATTGGACTCGCCACTCCAATCCGGTAGCCCGCCATGGATTCGCTTCTGCGATCTTTCCGTACTTCAACGACCAGAGAAAATACATCGCCGGAAGTAGATAGCCGATGGCAAGAATTGAGGCGCCCGCGGTTGAAAGGACATTTAACACTTGGAATTCCGGGGGGTACGCATGATAGCGTCGAGGCATCCCGAGGTAGCCAAGGATAAACTGCGGAAAGAATGTGAGATTAAAACCGATGAAGAGGATCACAGCGGCCAATCTCCCCAAGGATTCCGGGTACATTCTTCCGGTAATTTTCGGCCACCAAAAGTGCAAACCTGCCATATAGGCGCTTACCATGCCACCCACCATGACGTAATGGAAATGGGCCACGATAAAGTACGTTTCTGTTAAGTGAATGTCCATGCCGAGCGAAGCCAGGAAGACCCCAGTCAGCCCACCTATCGTGAAAAGGCCGATGAAGCCCAGCGCATAGAGCATAGGCGTATCGAAAGTGATCGATCCCTTGTACATGGTCGCTGACCAGTTGAACACTTTGATCGCAGAAGGCACAGCGACGAACATGGTCATGATGGAGAAAATGAGCGAGGAATAGTTGGAGATCCCCATGATGAACATGTGGTGCGCCCAGACGAAAAAGCTGAACACCCCAATAGCGACGGATGAAAATGCAACTGCGGTATATCCGAAGACTCGTTTTCTACAGAAGCACGCAATCACTTCTGAGATGACGCCCATGCCGGGCAGGATCATGACATAAACGGCCGGATGGGAGTAGAACCAGAAGAGATGTTGAAAGAGAAGTGGATCGCCGCCAAGTCTAGGGTCAAAAACACCTATCCCAAATACACGCTCCAGTACCAGGAGCACCATGGACATAGCGATCACTGGGGTGGCGAGAACAAAGATGATCGAGGTTGCATAGTAGGACCAGATGAACAACGGCAGGCGAAACCATGTCATGCCCGGGGCGCGCATCCGGTGAATGGTGACGATGAAGTTGAGCCCAGTCAATATGGATGAGAACCCGGCAATGAAAATTCCCATGGCCGCGGCGATTACGTTGGTGTTGAGGAAGTGTGTACTGAGCGGCGTGGTGAATGTCCATCCGGTATCCACCCCGCCGGAGATCATCATATAGAGTTCAACGCAGCCCCCCACGACGAACAGATACCAGCTTATGAGGTTGATTTTCGGGAACGCCACGTCCTTCGCGCCAATCATGAGAGGTATAAGAAAGTTGCCCAGGACAGCTGGCGCTACCGGCACCAAAAAGAAAAACACCATGATGATGCCATGCATGGAGAACAGTTTGTTGTAGGTGTCCGAGGTCACAAGATCGCCGGCGGGTGTAAGGAGTTCCAGCCGAATTAGTGAGGCGGCCGTACCACCGATGACGAAGAAAAAGCTGGTCGTGAAGAGATAGAGGAGAGCGATGCGCTTGTGGTCCTGCGTCAGTAGCCAGGATTTGAGACCGTGACGGCTATTCAGATAGCTTTTCTTCTCTAGTAGCTGGAGCTCGGACGGCATCCCGACCGCTGCGGTCCCCATCACATTGTTCTCCGAGAATGTAGGTTCAACTGCTCCGCCGGATATATCTTGGTCGTCCAGGATCTTGTAGTTCCTGGCGGCGATGCTTCGACTGTTTATTCTGACCGATGGATCAGCGGTATGCTATGACCTAGGTCACACTTGTGACATCGTTTGTGGGGAACGCAATGAAACCCAGCAAAGTCACGACCCTCCAACATACGGAACTGTTCGGGTGCCTGACTGCGCAGGAGCTTGCGGATATTGCTCAGCGAGCTGCGGAGGTTCACTTTAAGAAGGGAGAGATGCTGTTTCTCTCTGGGGAGCAGGCGAAAGGACTCTTTGTGGTTGTGAATGGCCAGATACGGGTCTTTCAGCAGAACATAGAGGGCAGAGAACAAGTGATGCATATAGATGCTGCGGGTTCTGTCGTTGCTGAAGTTGCTGTGTTCGATGGTGGGCCATATCCCGCATCCGCGATATCGGAGGTCGATGCGGACGTGCTCTTTATCGATAAGGACGATGTGCACGATTTCTGCAGGATGTACCCGGCTTTAGCGCTGCAGGCCCTGAAGTTAATGGCGCAGCGAGTGCGGAAGCACGCGCAACTGGTGGAAAGTTTGTGCTTCCATGAAGTTGGGCAAAGGCTCGCATTTTTTCTGTTAACGCGAGCCCAATGCGCTGGCACGCCCATGCAGGATCGAGCTGCATTTCACCTCTCGTTGTCTCACCATGAAATCGCTATTCGCATAGGCTCGGTAAGAGATGTGGTCGCTCGCGCTTTTGCCCGGCTGAAGCGCGATGGGTTAATAACCGCGGAAGGTCATGAAGTGACAATCCCCAACGTACAGGCCCTCAAGCTTTACGCAGATGCTGGAGCTTGGCGACCGCCAACAATGAACTGAGTCCGATTCTTCTTTCTCCTGCCTCCACGCCGGCATCCCGATCAAATGTCAGAATCGACTATGTTTGGCGGGGACATTCCGAAACTATACATTTTGGATCGTGTGGTGGTAGAGTTTCTCGCGTAACGGCTTGGAGTATTCTCGCAGGCCTGGCTGCTCGTGCGGGATAGCGAGATTTCACCGGCCACCTCGTAGACGCGTTCGATCAGCGCACGGGCTGCGTGGTTCACCGAGCTGGAGTTGCCGGCCGATGAGGGAACTCAGATCCGAGGAGAACCGACGATGAAATATCTCGACGAGTACCGCGATGGAGACATTGCTCGGAAGATAGTAGATGAGATCCATCGTATTCAGACGAAGCCCTGGGTGATTATGGAAGTTTGCGGTGGGCTGCCGAGTATTGTTTCACGGTTCCCAGTTATAGCATTCACCGCATCCAGGAATCGCATGTCGCGCTGCTGTACATCCTGTGGGATCTGACGCATGTCGCCCTGGGCGAGGAGGACGTGATCTGATGGACTCGGCGCGATCGCGGCAGGGCAATCGAGCTGACAAATCTCAACTGGCTCGCTGAGCGTCGTCCATAGCTTCCGCGTCGATTTCGCTGGGGAGCATCAAGGCCTGCAAGCACGCGGGCACAAAGCCAGTCTTGCTCGCCAAACGTTACAAGCTTCACCGACCCAGACGCCCAAACAGCAGCGTACGCTGTAGGGCGGTGATTTTGCTCCTCTTCCTCGCACTCTCCAGAAAAACGCTGTCTCAACTGTGACTTAAGTCATAGCATACCGCTGATCCGCAGCGTCACAATCTGACTGTCAGGGGATTGCCGCTCAGAACAACTAGTTCTTTTCGGAGCCCTATACAGCTGAGGCTGAGAAAGGTGAGTTGCTTGGGAGGAACGACCCTTCGCGAGCCTCCACTGAGGTGAATATATGCATCTGATAAGCGCTCACAACAGCAACTCCATTACGTCTCTGTATACCCTTCAAATGCGTTATTTAATCTCGACTTTGAATCAGATTCCCAAGTGTCTCGAAGAACTGACCGAGGCTGCGTCAGATCAGCAGTTAAAACAGACGCTTCACCTGCACCTGATGGAAGTCGGCCTTCAGCGTGAGCGGGTCGAACAGATTTTGCTTGAGCTGACGAGCAAGGTAGTTGCGAAAAAATGTGCCGTGACCTCAGCTCTGATTGCAACCGTCGAGAAGATCATTAGGGAAACGGACCGAGGTTCGGTTCGTGATGCGTGGCTTGCCGCGAGCGCACACAGGATAGAAGAATTCGAGATCGCGTCCTATCAAACTGCCATGCAGTGGGCTTTGGTCTTAGGCTACACATACCAAGCCTCGTTATTAGAGGCAACTCTGGCCGAAGAACGGCATGTGGATGATTTCCTTTGCAGCATTGCGGAACGAATCAATCTGACCGTGAAGGCTGCCTGATACCGCAGCATTTTCGGTAATCCCGGCCTACGGCGAAATCAACCCCCCTTGCTGTCTCACTTGGCGGCGTCTCGTCCCTTCTTCAGATCATCGCCCAACAGAATTGCCTCCGCGACGTCCTGCATGGATATTCTTCGCTGACGGCTCTCCTTCTGCATAGTGCGGTAGGCTTCATCCTCGCTCATACCCAGGTCACGCTGCAGTATTCCCTTGGCTCGTTCCACTGCCTTGCGTGATTCAAGCCGGTTGGCCAACTGCACGTTCTCTGTCTCCAACCGCGCTCGCTCGATCTCCGCGCCGACCAGAAAGCCAAGCGTGGAGAGCAACCGCACCTCATTCTCCGTATGTTGGTAAGTGAACCGATGCTGCAGGTTAATCACTCCAACGACCTTACTCGCGCAGAGGATCGGCGTGCACAGAATGGCTTCGAAATGGTCTTCCGGAAGGCTGCGGAAGATCATGAACCGAGGATCGTTCGAGGCGTTCGACGCGATGGCAACAGGCTCTCGGTTTTCCGCAACCCATCCGGTAATTCCCTGCCCAAGTTGAACCCCAAGGCGATCGACCAGGTCAGCATGGGGGTTCTTTGACGCGCGCAACACCAGCTTCCCCAGCTCGAGAACATAAATGAAGCAGGAATCGCAGGGGATGACGGTTGTTACAAACTCCACAATGCTGCCCAGCACCACGTGAAGCGGGTCGGCTGCGGCGATTCGACTGCTGACCTTATGCAGAAAATCAATGGACGTCAGGCCGTCGCGAAAACCGGCCATGGTTGGGGTGGATGGGGCCACCCGGTGCACGTGCGCAGTGCGTTTGTTTTCTTTTTTCTCACCGGGGGTGGTCCTGTCTGGATCAGTCGGTGAAGTGAGGGAGGCAAGCCCGATCTTCTTCTGCTCCAGGATCTTGCCTGCGTACTGGGCAGCCTCATTGACGATAAAGCCCATCTTTGGCCTGGAGGGCTCGAAGTCCGGCGTTATTCCGTAATGTGCCAGTTCCTCAGAAGTGGTCGGACCGATGGAAACGACAACAAGGGAACGCAACCCAGTGCTCAGCTCATCGCGGAGACCCATCTCTTCGGCCACTTGAAAGAGGTGAATCACCTGTACCGCGGTCATGAAGAGCACCACGTCTACACTACCGTTAGCGACGCGGTGCACAGCCTCTCGCAGAGGGCGGAGATCCTCCGGCAGCGCCCATTGATAGACAGGAACCTTGGTGACTTCAGCGCAGCGCTCAGTCAGCTCTGCCAGCAACTCGGGGTTGGACGCGCCATACTCCTGGACCGCTACTCTCATGGTTTGAAGCGAGTCGCCGAACTCCGCGTTGAGCGCGGTCATCATTTCGCGCCAGGTGGAGGGTTCGGCCGCGGTGGCCACGACAGGCACTCGAAGATCGCGCAGGGCGGCCACCGGTTTGGGGCCGCGGGCGACGACTTTCACCGCTCGCAGGGCGGAAAGAAATTGCTCGCGATCATGTTTGGTCTGCACGATGTCAAGCAAAGCGCGCACACCGACGCCGGTGAGGAAGATTACCAGGTCGACCCTCTTGGCCAGTAGGTCGTCGGCGAAAGCCAGAGCCTGGCGGTTGGATTGCAGTGGAACTTCACGCATGGCAGGCACGACAAAGGGCTCTCCGCCGTAGGTGCGGATCAGCTTTGCCACCTCGACTGCACGACGGGATTCAAGGGACAACACTCGCAATCCGTCGAAGCTCGCGTGCGCCATGCACCTCCTCCAGGCACTGGTCAGGAGAGACACTTCGGGTGCCACCGTGGCCGGTGTACAAACGCCCTATTTCCGTTGCGTTGGATTGGCCGATCATTTACGAGTCTAGCGGTTTTTGCACGTGAACTGCAAAGACGCCGGCGAAACGGCGCATTTTGTCAATTCAGAATCTTGTTGCAGCCATAGAGTCTTGCCGTTACTATCGAAGTATTGCGCACCCCTACCGTGCCGTAGGGCGTCTCGCAAGAGTGTTCACCCCGCTGTGGACGCTTACCAAACGATCCCAGTGTTCCACGCTCCATGAAGAGCCTTGAATACATCGTGTGTTAGCGATGTCTGATTCGGTTCGGCCGTCTGCGTTGCCTGCATCTCGATGCGGGTCCGTCAGGCCTCCGCGCCAAAGCGTTCTTCAGGGTGTGCAGCGTGGAATCTCAGTTGGCTTCCAATCCGGCTCCGTCGTCCTCCTTCACCGCGGAACAGAAGGAGTACGTTAAGGGTTTCTTCGACGGCCTGTCCCAGCGTGGCCTGGTTCCTTTTGCCGGGGATACACCCTCCCGCCAAATCACCAACGACCCTGCCTCCGGAAGTCC
>CAWIBI010000032.1:0-32464 GCA_963834205.1 uncultured Acidobacteriaceae bacterium
CATTCTTGAAGCTCTCCCTCATGGAGAAGTAGAAACTAACCGCAGATCGTGGATCAGAGGGGCGGCCTGTGCAGTGCTGCTGCTCGGTTTTTGGTTGAGCGTGATCCCATCCGCATTGCGGGCGCAGGTCGGCACGGCCGACGTGCTGGGCACCGTGACCGATTCCACGGGCGCGCTCGTGGCGGGCGCCACGGTGACCATTACGAACCTCGGCACGGCGCAAACACGCGTTGCAACCACAACCGACAAAGGGGAATACGTGTTCACCACTCTGCCCAACGGCTCCTATCCCTTAAGGGTCAGTCGAAAGGGTTCAAGACCTTACATCGCGAATTTTCCGCTCTCCACGGGGGATCGTGCCCGCTATGACGCGGCGCTCGATCCAGGGACGGCCACCGAAGTAGTGAACGTAAGCGAGGTGGCCAGCCTGCAAACCGACAGCTCCGAGGTCGCTAGCACGGTCCGAGATACGGCGATTCAGGAGATCCGCTGAACAGCCGAAACTTCAGTTCAGCCCTCCAGACGCTGCCGGGCATTTCGATGGGAACCAACAGTCTTTCTTTGCCGCAGGCGGCTCTCCGGAAGATCGGCGGCCCTCGTTTGTCATCGTTGCCAACGGGCTGAACGATGCCTGGAACGACCAGTTGATCGATGGATTCGACAATAACGAGCGCAGCCTCGGACTGGCAGGTGTGCGGCCTTCTATCGACGGCATAGAAGAAGTGAAGATCGCCACCAGCTCCTATAGCGCCGAGTACGGCCGCGCGGGCGGCGCCGTCATCAATATCATCACCAAGGCCGGGACCAATAGTCTTCATGGTTCCGCGTACGAGTATTTTCGCAATGACCTGTTTGATTCGCGCGACTTTTTCGCGCAGGTAGGCTCAATACCGAAACCGGAGTTACGCCTGAACTCCTTCGGCGGCAGCGTCGGCGGCCCGGTACGAATTCCGAAACTCTACAACGGCAGGAACAAGACCTTTTTCTTTGCCGATTTCGAACAGGACCGATTGATTTCGGGGCTCGCGCCGTATGTATTAACCGTTCCCACGGCATACCAAGAAACGCAATTTGTAAAAACAGGCGCGTTGGATCTGAGCGATGCCGATCCTTCGTTGGCGATTATTCCGGCCAAGAATGTGAATCCAATAATGGCCAACTACTTCGCCCTATTTCCGTCGCCAAACTATACGCCTCCAAGCGGCTCCAGCGCGGGCGTCGGTTACTTCGTATCGAGCCCGCCTGAAGTGCAGACCGATACCAATGTGGATGCGCGCATCGACCAGCACTTCTCGCCGCAGGATATCCTCTTTGGCCGATTTGCATACAATCCGGTCACGACATTAGTACCGGAGGCGATCCCTGAGACACCGTCTCCCTATTCGAGTTGGTCGCCATTAACCTCTACCACGCTGAAGGGCATCTATCCGGGAGGAAACGGCAGCGGCGTCGGCAGCGGCAGCTTCGCCGGGCCTTCGTCAACCAAATCCTACAACGCCCAAGCCGATTACGTGCATATCTTTGGCTCGAACTTGATCCTCGATTTGAAGACGGGGTTCACGCGGATCCATATTGCGTCCTTGCCTTTTAACGACGGAACCGGAGCCGCCCAGAAAGTCGGATTTGCATCGGACATCAACACTGCGGGCTTGCTTCCGGCTATCGGCGGTCCCGGTCTGGCATGGACTCCGCTCCTGGGCTCAACCAACAGCGTCCCCCTGGTGGATATCAACAATACTTACCAATACGCGGGATCCTTCACCTATACCCATGGCAGCCACAACATCAAGGCGGGAGGAAGCATCATTCGGCGGCAGGTCAACGCCTATACCGACGCCTTGGCGCCGGGCTTCTTCCTCTTCTGGGGCCAGCAAGGACCGCCGTTTGCCGCCGCCAATCCTTATCCGGATTCAAGGCAGAATTTCATCGGCGGGTATCCATCACTTGAACTTCGCGAAAACGCCGTCGTTCGTCCCGGATTTCGCGCGTGGGAATACGCTGGGTACGTGCAGGACGACTGGCGCGTCAATCGCAGCCTGACCGTGAATCTGGGAGTCCGGTACGATGTCTATAAACCATTCACCGAAGCTCATGGATATTTTTCCAACTTTCTTCCCACGTGCCTGACGTCCGGAACCGTTGGCGCCAATTGCTTTGCCACTGGAAGCGCAGCGGGCGGAGGAGGCATCGTTAGTCCTACCGTCGGTGTAAATACAGATTATAGGGATGTCGCTCCCCGAATCGGCTTTGCTTTGTCGCTGAACAGCAAAACCGTGGTGCGCGGCGGTTTTGGAATGAGCTATTTCCCCCCCGATCTGGGTGAAACGTCTTCGGGCACCGGCGCGCCTGTCTCTGTCTTACAGAACTACAACCCGCCTTATTCGTTCGATTACGCTCAACCCTTGCCCTTTGGACCGAACTGTAATGTTACGACTTCCCTGGGCGGAACTACTGGATGTATTGCACAGGGGCCTGTTGCACCTTCCTTTACCAGCCTGGCCACATTCGCTAGCAATGGCAATGTGACATCGGTTTCGGCGAAGCCGCTTAACATCCGTTCGTCCTATGTGGAAATGGTTAACTTGACCATAGAAAGACAATTGGGAACGAACAATATTGTGTCGGTCGGATATGTCGGCGAATCCGGCCGCGGCTTGCTACGTACGATCAACCTGGATCAGCCTCTTCCGCCGGGCGTGGGTAACCCAGAACCTCCGCTTGTGTATGCGGCGCAAATACCCAATGTCAACACCATCAACTACTACTATAACGGTTCGAGCTCCTCGTACAACTCGATGCAACTGGTGTACACCCGGCGCTTGGCGCAGGGACTGACAGCGAACGCCAATTACACCTGGTCGCATGATTTGGGCATCGGAACCGTAGGCTCACTGTATGCGGGTCCCGCGGGCTTGGATTACGGAAATGTGCCGAATGATCTCCGCCATCGAGTAGCGGTAACGGCGGACTACGAGCTTCCGTTCGGCAGTAACTTTACCGGTTTCCAAGGATTTCTGGTGAAAGGATGGAAGCTGAACGGAGTAGGTTACTGGCAAACCGGCAATCCGTTTACAGTGTATTTCCCTTCGAATCTCAATGTACCCAATCTCGATTCAGATCGCCCTAATGTAATCGGGTCCACCAAGGTTCACAATGCCGGCATCGGCGAGTGGTTCAATACCCAGGCCTTCGCTGCACAACCGCTGGGCGTTCAGGGCGACGAGAGAGTTGGGCAGCTCTTCGGGCCCCATCAGCGCGATGTCGATCTCTCCATTATCAAGAATTTCAAGATCGTCGAAAATGTGAATGGGCAGTTCCGGGCAGAGTGTTTCAATGTGAGCAACACCCCGAATTTCGCCCTCCCAGACGCCAACTCGCAGGACCCGACATTCGGTCAGATTCTTTCCACTGCTCCCGGCACCAACGCAAGGCAGTGGCAATTCGCCATGAAGTTCTTATTCTAAGTTGACTTCAGTGACGAACGCCTCTGAATTCACCCTGCACACTGAGGGTTACAATTTGCGCGATTAACGAATCGCATTCCTTGCAGGGTTTCAGACGCCTACCGGCTAGATAGCTGAAGCTAAATTCGCAATAACCCGAGAAGGAGAACAAGTGAACATACGAGACTTTGTCGCGGTCAACCGAAACTGGACACGCAATGACATCGGCCTGCTGCTGTTTCGCGTGATGGTGAGCGCCAGTCTGTTCTGGCATCACGGGTGGGAGAAGCTCTCGGGTTTTTCGCGTATGTCGCAGCACTTCATGGATCCGTTGCACATTGGGCCCGTGCCCAGCCTGATCTATGCAGCTTTCGCGGATGGAGTCTGCTCAATACTCATAATCTTCGGCCTCGGAACCCGCATCGCCGCCTTCTTTGCTCTTGTCAATACGGTGGTGGTCTACTTCCTGGTGCATAACGCGCTGGGTCTCGCCGTTCTCAACTCTGCGCCGCCAGGGATGCCCGCTCCGCCGCCCATGCCCGGTGGAGGCGACCACCTGGAACTGGTGTTTCTCTATCTCGCCGGATTTCTCCTGCTGACAATCGTTGGAGGAGGAGCCTTGAGCTTGGACCGCAAGATCGCCGGTGAAGAGAAACTGGCAGGCGATGTTCTCGTATCGTCCGTGCAGTAATTGGATTCGGTGGGGCCGAACAGAGCGTGCGATTCCGTTGGCCTGAAACTTTTTTGGAGATTCGATGAGAAACAGATTTTCTACTCATTTGCAGATCGTGTGCGCTCTGGCCATTGTGTTGCCGGCAGGTACCGGTGCGCTATGCCAGAACGCCACCGGCGATGTGCCCAGCGGAGCGACGGCGCGAAGTGTGCTCGAGCTGCAACCGCACCATATGACGATTTCGGTTGCGAATCTTCGCTTAGAGCGGGATTGGTACATCGAGAAGCTGGGGTTTACCTTTGCTCCGATGGGTCCGCCTCCCGGAACGAATCAAGCGCCTCCCCCTCCTAACCCGAATATGCAGGGGGCGGCGCAGTTGAAAATTTCCGGCTATCGGATCGACTTGATCCAGTACGCCGGATCGCAGCGGGCTAAGATCCCTTCACCCCGTTACCTGGAGCAAGGTTGGGTTCATATTGCCTTCTCGGTTGCGAACCTCGACAAGGCTCTGAGTTTTCTGCAGGCCGCAGGGACTGACGTGACCGGAAACCGTGACTCGAACGGTACTCTTCAAGGCCTTCTTCTACACGATCCCGAAGGAAACGAGATTGAGTTGTTCTCACGATAAGAACAGTCGTTGGCAGTAAACGTCGTGCCACCAAATCGATGAAGGGAAGCAGCGGATACTGGCGAGACCTTGCCAGGCTGCTCCACGGCCTTGCAATTCTCGGTTCTTTCGAAGAAGGAAGCATCGTACAGCCCGAAGATTGACACAAGAAATGACGAGGGAGAGTTATTGATGAACGCGTGGAAAGAAGGTTCTGCCGTGCGGCACAGCTTCATATCGCAACTGATTGCAATCGTATTGGTTTTAGCGGCGATTTCTACGGTGGCGCGGGCACAAGCGGCCGAGGCGACGTGCGATAGAGCCTGTATGTCAGACATGGTCGACCAGATGCTGGCATCGATGGTCGCGCACAATCCCGACAACCTGCCCCTGGCTGTTGTCTATTCTGCGACGGAAAATTCGCATCCGGCCGCTCTGGGGATGATGACCCTATGGCGGACAGTCACCAAGGCTGGGAAGCCTTCCTTGCTGGCGATCGACACCAATCTCGGCCAAGCTTATTTCGCGCTGGCGATCAGTGAGGGTGGAAGCTCGTCGGTGCTCTGGGGCCGGATTAAGGTTGTCGATCGCAAGATTTCGGAGCTGGAGTTCTACATCAACCGTTCGCGGGGGGATCATGGCTTCTCGTTCTCCGCCGAAGAGCTGCCGGAAAACTATAAGAAGCTGATGTTTCCGCCGGCGGCCCGGAAGAGAGCCACGCACGAAGAGCTGGTCGAGCTCGCCCGCGCGTCGTTCGACGCATCCGATCCCCTGCACGTGGATGTCGCCTCGGACTGTCAGTTCACGGAGGAGGGGTGGCAGGTGATCGATCCCGGACTGGACGATATGCCGCAGCAAGGAAATGCGCCGTCAGGCAGCGGCTTCTCGAAAGATAAGCCAATTGGTTGCATGTTTCCTCCCTTTCGCCCCACGGATCACAAGGCGCGTGTGATCGCGATGGACGACGATCTGGGACTTGTGGTCGTCGCAGGGGTTGTTCCCGGCTACGTCTACCCCTACCCATACTTCGGACACATGCTGTCTGCCTTCATCCCGAATGACATGACGGAGGCGAGGAATACGCAGGAGCAATGGTTCGAGAAAAAGGTGAAGGAGGGCAAGTCGCCAGTGCTCCGGCCATCACCGGCAACAGGAGAAACCATGCAGGTGCTGCAGTTCTACGACGGCAAACTCCAGGCCTCGCAAATCAACGTGCATCTGAGCGGGCCAGGCGCGCATTCTCCGTGGATCCAGTAAGATCCTGCACTGAACTAACTCGTGGAGCTTGCAGAGCCGTATTACACCTTCAGCTACTAATTCGGCGCTGGAAGGGCGAAGGGCGTGTTGTCTGGAATGAAGCGCCCTGTAGACGTGAGCGGCTGACCGAGGCTCGATGTTCCTGAAGCCGAGGGCCTCTTGACGCTATTCAGACTGCAAGCTCAAACGCCTCTATTTTTGTCCTTGTCCGCATGGTTTTGGGCGTTATCTTCTCCAGGCACGAAGTGATGGTCTTTAATTGGATCAGCCCTGCAGATGCGTCACCCTGCCTTTCGAGCGGCTTGCCTAGACGATCGACACAATCGGGGATCAGCTTACGCAACCGAGCCATCTTCCTGAGAGCGCCAAAAGAGCATTCGGTCCAGGCTGAAGCGCCCCGGGCCGGTGAGAAGTAAGAAGATGAAAAAGCAAAGATAGAGGAATGTGAGCTCGGTGTGTTCGTGGCCGGGCGGCGGCAACATCCCCATCGCGGGAGAGATTACCGGGGGGATCTGGTCGGGAAAAATGCCCAGAACATTTTCCATAACGAAGAAAACAACGGTAAGGTTCACCACAATCACTAGACTCGCGGCGCGGGTGGCCAGACCGATGATGATCAGCCATGTGCAGATTCCATCCGACAGCGTGGCATAGGCGAGGGTCGGATAGACTCCAATATGGAGCGGATCCATATGGAAAAGATCGATCATATGCTGGAAGCCGCTTAGCTTCTCCCAGCCATGTTTCGCAAACAGTGCTCCGGCGAAGCAGATACGCACCAGCAGCAAATAGAGATCCGCCACCGAACCGGTCGGCCGTGCAAAGAGCAGTTTCCGAATATTCATAGTCGATCTCCTCGAGTCACGTATCTTGAGTCCATTGCTGCGGTGAGCAGAGAAACCGCATCTTGAACCGGGTTTCTTCCTGTGGTGATGCAGGGGTTTACCTGAAGCGCGCCGTGCAAATGAGAGAAACCTGTTGCCTCGCCTCGATTGCGAACATATCTCCGCTTGCGAGCTCCTGTCTACTCGCCGTTACGAATAACAGCTATTCGGGATAAAGATGGTGTCAAGCGATGATGCCCGGACGATTGCGACTCTGTATCCGGCACAAGCGATTGCCATCTTTGCAGTCTGAAGCGTGGCATTTAGGCGGTAGCAAAGCGGCGATCTTCGGAGAGCGTCGGGATCGCAGCGTCTGCTAGATAGCGGGCTACAAGGCGGCGGATTTCGGTTAGTTCCTGACGGGTGGTCGTGTGTCGATCAACTTTATGCTTTGAAGCAGTTTTCTTCCAGCTCATTCAGTGAACCCTTCAGCGGAATTGTCTTGGCGTTCATCACAGAGCTGAGGAAGTGGTCGGCCGATGCTAATTTCCGATGGAACTTCCGGAGAAAACAGAGTGACGTTTACCTCGCGATGAAAGCGGCTTTCAAGTTTTTGCAAGATCCGGAGCAGATCGATCTGCTGCAGCGTTCCAACGATCATCAGGTCTATATCGCTGCCGGCGTGCTCCCTCGCCGCGCGCAATCGACCCATACAACAAGGCGAGTTCGATTCGTCCGCCAAATGTCTGAATCGCAGCTTTGAGCTCTTGAATAATCCCGGCAGTCTTCTCGACCAGCCCTCTGAGTTCTGGGAAAAGGGAAGATTCGGTGTCTGCCTTAAAGTAAACTCGCCGCCCATCTTGGCGCCGCAAGAGAAACCCGGAGGCGACGAGCGACTCCAGTTCTCGCTGAAGACTCGAAGGAGTGACCTCCAAATACCGGGCCAATTCGGTCATGAACCACCAGTGGTCGGGTTGAAGAAGGGTAGCGGAGAGCACGCCTGCCCTAATCGTCGGGAAGAGTGCATTTAGCGTGGCATTATTACGCATAATGCGTAATTATATACGTGAAATGCGTAGCAATGGCTATGTCGCGTCATGCCACCGTGGCGCCTGATTCGGCGGCATTGGCCGGCGCTTCGGTTCCTGATTCTTCGCGGACATTTGCGGAGCACTTAAGCTGTTCGTTAAAGTTGCTGGGATTCGTTCCGATGCATTCTGATTCTCAGCAGTACCTTAATGTTGCGATTTGATAGGGGTCTTTCACGGCGATAACACGGGTTCAAATCCCGTCGCGCGCCTCGAAGCCTCGGTGCCACCTGCGGACACCGATTAAACACCGTTTGAACGGCAGAAAATCTGGGCTGTTCCGCCACGGCCAGCCCACGGCCCACTTGGTTTGTTAGGGTTGAAAAGCTTTGTGGCATTTTTGTGGCAAATAGCGCCGATTGGGCCGGTTTGGCCGACTCCGCCGGTTTTTAAGTCCATTGCCGTCAATAAAATGCCCCTGGAACGGCACCTTCACACGGTGGAAGTCGCAGGTTCGAATCCTGCAGCGCCCACCATAACTCCCTGAAAATAAGCCATTAAAGTCGATTGCGTCGGCCGCCGGATCAAAAATGCGGGTTGACACCCTGTGGTGCGAGTTGACTTGGCCAGTTGGGGCAGAAGGAGACGGCAACCGGTTCTCAGCCCGGCCTGCCTTTGAACGATCGACGTCGCCCACTAGTCTGTTCTTGTCAGCCTCATCCTGGGTGTCTCGAAGTGGCTTCCTCCCTCCCGTACCTCAGACAACGCAAACCCTGGATCGTCTGGGTCTGTGCGCGCTGGTTGTGCAGCTCAGCGCCAAACGACGTATCTCCTTAGGATTCTCCACCGGCTAGCCAGACATTTCGCGGAGTTTGCCCAAGACTGGATTGCATCTCCCCTGCGCATCTATCCCCGTCATCTCGCAGATTGAAGTGTGCGCAGCCAGGCATTCAGGGTTTACAACGTATATTCCGCTGGCGTCTAAACCGCGCATTCCCTTCTGCCAATTCGTATCTACCACGGAAGTGGACTATCGGTGAATAGAAGCAATCCGCTACAAGCGATACAGGTCACTTTCATTACCACCCCACATGACGCCAGTAACTATCTCGTATCGCGCAGGGCACCGAGTGAGTCGACCCGCACGCCGAGTCGGTAGGGATCACCGCGTGCTCGAAACCGTCGCTTGGCTTGCCGGTTTCGAGGTGGGGAAGGCTGCGATCAATCCGGCCGCAGTTCTACGACCGGGCGACGCAGATAGGGTCGACTCATGGTGAGTGCGATCCACTTTCGCAGGAGCTCTCTTCTGCGGACCGCCCTGGCGCTCCTGTTCTCGGCTGCCGGATGCAGCGCCCGGGCCCAGGTGGTTCCGGCAATCAGTGCGATAGGGAATGTTTCCGCATTTGCAACCTTCACTGCAGTTAAACCTGATTATGGTTACTACGGTGACCTCGCGGTTTACGGGATCTCATTCGGAGGCTTCCTGCAAACGCGGCACCTGGTTGGCCTCGAGGCACGAAGTTCTCTCCTCAGGTCGGGTGGTATCGAGCATGAAGAGACAGCTCTTGCAGGCCCTCGGTTCGTGCTGCATTTTGCTAACGTTACTCCCTATGTGTCCGTTCTCGGGGGCGTCGCTAATGCGTGGCGCTGGAGCAACCCGCCAAACACAGGAGACCCGCCACCCAGAATGCTGGGAGGCTTTGGTCCTCAATGGTCGGTACTGGGTGGACTCGACGTTCGCCTGAATCATCGTTTCGTCGTTCGTATGGGAGAGCTCTCCTACGCCAAAACTTACGTGAAGGATTGGGCCCTAACACCGCTCACTGCTAGTGCTGGCATTGTCTATCGGATCAACTAGGCGTCTCGGTACCTGGCAACACCTCCGGAAGTTAAGCAATTTAGGACTCATTGAACCGTGAAGGGTGAAGATGGCAGGGATTCCCATTGTTGAGCATCGCTCCATGCCGCAGCCAGAGTATGCAGGCGCTGCATTCAACACGCCAGGATCAAGGGAGGGAGAGCATGTTGCGTCCGTCGCAGCTCTTCTCCGCAAGAGCGCGGCTGTTCTCTGCCCGCCCGATCTTAAGGAGAGTGCCGGGGCCTGGAACGGAGCTGAGTGGGAGCAGATCTCGCTCGCTGTCCATAAATTGAGCACGAATGGCGTACATTATCGCTGGGTGAAGAGGCTGCTGGATATCCTTATCGTCTGTTCGTTCCTGCCGTGCCTGTTGCCACTGCTGCTGATCGTCGCTGTGATTGTCCGCATCAGCTCTCCGGGACCTATCCTGTACCGTCAGAAACGTATCGGCAGGTTTGGATGTGAGTTCGATTTGTGGAAGTTTCGATCGATGTACGTCAATAGCGACGAGATCCTGCGCAACCACCTCCAGGCTAACGACGAGGCAGCGCGTGAATGGACGCGGTCACGCAAGCTCAAAATGGATCCGCGGGTCACAAAACTCGGCAATCTGCTCCGCCGGTCAAGTCTCGACGAATTACCCCAGTTCCTCAATGTATTGGCCGGGGATATGAGTCTCGTCGGGCCCAGGCCGATTGTGTCCGCCGAAAAATCTCAATATCGCGATGCATACTTCTTCTATGCTTCAGCCAGGCCGGGCCTGACCGGGTTATGGCAAGTTTCTGGAAGATCAGACCTCACCTACCATCAGCGTGTCGTCCTGGACGAGGTGTATATCCGCAGATGGAATCTAGCCCTTGATATCCAGATCCTCTGGCGCACCGCGAGGGTGGTCTGTCAGTCAAAGGGCGCGGTTTAGCTTTTCCCCACCCCGGCAGTTGTCCCGCGACCCAGCTACAGCTATGAGTCCACTGAAGTTGTAGTCTCATCCTGAAACAGTAATGTTACTGTGGGGTTGTTCGCTATACACGTTGGTTATTGGCGCGTTGGGTGCTGCAGTGTGGCCGGCAATAGAGACAGCAGATGTCAAAGAACCAGAAACGGGATCGACGTGAATTGGAAACGACATATCGATATCCCGTCTGCATCTTCCAGGCTGGCGTCTTCCGGCAACAGGCGGGCGCCTCGAGAACTCTTGGAGTGTGCGGGGTTATTCACCAGGTTATTTGTCCTGATCGTCTTATCTGCTTCGAATTTGAAATGCCCACACGCCTCTGCTGTGGAAGCAACGCTCTCCGGCAAGGCGCAGCAAATTCCAATGGCAGCGCCCGTCTACGCGTGGATTGCTCCCACTGCGCATAGCCAGAATTCCCTGGGAACCTTAACCGTAACCGGACCGAATCACGGCAGCACCGTTCCGCTTCTCAATCCGTCGATCCGCAGTAAAGCTGGCGTGTTGGTTTCGAGCGACGCGCAGTGGGACGATTCCGGCAGGCAGCTGAAGATCACCTATGCGGCGGGCCAAGCAACAGTGCATGTGACGATAGTGCTCGTCGCCAATGCAGGTGCTCTCGAGGCAATGGTGGATGCAGACCAGCCGGTGATTACGGCCGTTGATATGGGACCATGGTCAGCTGCGTTGCAGGCGGAGTCCGTAGCGGTTCCGTACTACACCGGCAAGGTCTGGTACCTGCCGAAAATGGCGGCGTATGCGAACGCGTGGTGGGATTGGCATACCACGCATGCAACCAAGCTTGAGGGCACGCTGGCGCAATATCTCGAAAGAACCGATGCAACTCTGCCGGCCTTCCATGAGCGGTTGTCACTGATCCTTTCGCCCGATGTCGATGCAGCACTGCCTGCGCCCGGAAACCCACCCTCTCCCTATATGGCGGAGCTGGCAGGCCGGATGGTGCTGGATATATGGACTCCGGACTTTAAGCAGATAGAGCAAGGACTAGTTGCGTTGGGTGATTACGGGATTAGCGATTGCGTCGGGATTATCCACGTCTGGCAGCACGCCGGATACGACAATGCGCTGCCCCAGCATTATCCCGCAAATGAAGCGATGGGCGGTGACGCCGGTCTGACCGCCGCGGTAAACGCAGGGAAGGCGGACGGTTGCCTGATGGCCCTGCACGAGAACTACGTTGACTACTACCCGAACTATCCCGGGTTCGATGCCTCCGCCATTGCTCTCAATAGCGATGGAAAGTGGGTGCTTTCGTGGCTCAACCACTCCACCGGAGTCCAGTCCTATTGGACCAAACCGGTCTGGATGATAGCCAACGCTGCAACGCAATCGCCGGCGATCCACCAACGCTACGGTACAACGGCCGCTTATTTGGATGTCAACTCCGGCATTTCTCCATCCAGTCATGTCGATATGGATGCGCGAGCGGCGGGCGCGGGAACCCTGGCTGCTTTGTTAGTAGGCGATACCAACTTGTGGTCCTACGAGCGGAAGACCCACCAGGGACCAGTCTTCGGCGAAGGCGCGAATCACTGGTATTACAGCGGCTTGTTGGATGGAGTGGAGGCCCAGTTCGGAGCAGGAGATGTTCGCGAGAACCAGGGCAGTCTGGCCCCACTCTTTGTCGATTTTGATCTTAAGCGGATTCATCCGCTCCAGGTCAACCATGGCATGGGTTATTACGAGCGATGGATATCGCCTGGAGAGACGGTCTCCAATACGCTCACCATGGATGCCTACAGGATGCAGGAGATAGCTTTTGGCCACGCGGCATTTCTAGGCGGCATCTACTGGGACGATGTTGCGCACGCATTGCTGGAGAGTAACCTGGTAACCCCGGTAGCCAGGAGCTACGGTGTTGCGTCTGTGGCTTCTATTGAATATCAAGTGAACGATGCCTGGGAGGCCCCCAGCGCGGCGGCTAAATTCGCGAAATTCTCGCGCGTCCGGGTAACCTACGACAATGGCCTGATTGTCGTCGCCAACGCCAGTCGGGAACCGTTGCGGTGGCAGAATATGGTCCTTCCGCAGTATGGCTGGGCGGCAAAGGCGCGCGGCTTGCTTGCCTATACAGCACTGTGTGGCGCCACAGTCTGCGATTATGCAGAGACAAAAACTTCGGTGTTTGCCAATGCCCGCAGCCAGGTGGACGCGGGAGTTAGCCGGGCGTATGCCACCCCCTCGGTCGTCAGCGTGTCGCAGATCGGCGGTCGAAGCCTTGCCATCGCTTTTGAGTGGCAGGTCCATCGATCGATGAACAGCAACTACAGAACCTTCCTGCATTTCGTGGACCAAAACCAGATGAAGACGGATGAGGGGATTGCATTCCAGGGCGACACCGTGCCGGCTCAGGAGACATCGCAGTGGACCCCGGGAGAAGCCGTATCCGAAGGACCGGTGACGGTCCAGATTCCCGCGTCGGTCGCGGATGGAACTTATTCGATTCGCATCGGCCTCTACGATCCCCGAACCGGGTCCCGCGTTCCGCTCGCCGGCGCCGATGACGGAGACATGCGTTACATTGTCGGCTCTCTGACGGTTAGCGGAAATGGCGCCAACATCAATTTCAAGCCGGTCCTTCCAGTCAACGATCCCCGGCTGAGTTCGCCCGGGACGGTGGTGAGTTTCGGCGCGGTGCAGACGGACGGAATGATCTCCATGCGCCAGGACCATGGGCAATGGGTTCTGCGTCCGTTTCCACGCTCGCGGGATTTTACCGTGTTGCTGCAAGATTCGAAATTTCTGATGCCGGCCAGTGTAACGGCAGACGGTGGCAGCAGCTCTCTGCTTAAACCTGTTGCCGAAGGAGCTTATTGGAAGCTTCCTCTTACTGGAGCCAAGTCGTACTCCTGGCCGGCCGGTAGCAATGAGTAGCCAATGCATTTCAGCCTTGGGAGTGGGGACCAATTGAATACTCTACCCGATAAAGACCCGACACTGCGCGATCTCCTCAGGATCTTCCACCGCAGGAAGCGCTCGATTGCCTTGACAGCGTCATTTGTCTTCTTGCTATCCGTGTGTGCTTGCGTCTTTATGACCCGGAGATACACAGCTCACAGCGTCATTCAACTGCAGAAGTCTTCTTCCGACAGCCTGGGCTTGGATAGCCTGATGGGGGCTGCATCGGGTGGGGCGTCCGATTCTCTCTCCGTAAATATCGATCTTCAGACGCAGGCAAGTATCCTGCAGTCGGAAGCTCTTGCACTCAAGGTGATCAAAGATCTTGACCTCGAACAGAACGAAGATTTCAAACCGCACTTCAGCCCGGTAGGTTGGGCAATGGGGCTGATAAGTCCGGGAGGCCCCGCGGATCCCGTGCATGCTAGCCTCGAAGATTCGCCAGGCAGGCGGGGAAATGTGGTCAGAGCCTTCGGTAACAATCTAAAGGTGAAGGTCACGGCCGGAACACGACTGCTCGAAGTGGACTACACCAATCGCGACCCGAAGGTCGCGGCAGCAGTGGTCAATCATCTTGTCCAGGCATTGATCGACTACACTTTCCAGACTAAGTTCATAGCCACGAACCAGGTTTCTCAGTGGCTCGAAGGTCAACTCGGTGATCTTCGCAAGCAAAGCGAGCAGCTTCAGTCCAGAGTCGTTGCTTTGCAGCAGGGAAGCGGCATCTTCGGGGTTGGTGGAACAGATCCGCAGGGCAAGCCAGTTATCTATAGTCCGGTTCTCGATCGTTTGCAGCAGTCCACGGCCCAGCTCTCCCAGGCCCAGATGAACCGCGTCCTCAAAGCCTCGATAGCCGAGGTCGTCAAAACCGGAGACGCCGAGTTGATCTCGCAGTTGAGCGGTACTTCGATCGCGAATTCCAGCGGTCAGGGCGTCATGAACTCCCTCACTTTGATCCAGGATTTGCGGCGCCAGCAAGCGACGCTCCAGGCCCAGATCGACCAGGACTCTTCCCAGTTCGGCACTGCGTACCCAAAATTGATCCAGGAGCGGGCCTCGATGAAGGGTTTGCGAGCAATCTCTTCAGGAGGAGATTGGGCGCACCGCAGAGCGCGCTCAGAATGACTTCAAGGTCGCAGCTAAAGCAGAGCAAGGCGCCCGAACGGCATACGAGACCGACCGCAGTGCTGCGGAAAAATTAAATGACAAGAGCATCGAATACGCCATCCTGTCCAAAGAAGCTGACCAAAGCCAGGCCTTATATCAGGACCTGCTCAAGAGGCTCAAGGAGGCAGGTATCCTTGAGGGCCTCCATTCCTCCAATGTGACGGTTGTCGATCAAGCGACTGTGCCCGCAAGACCAAGTAAGCCGCAGGTTCCCCTCTATTTAGCGTTGGGAGCAGGCCTTGGGCTGCTAATGGGCTGCTGCACGGCTCTGCTTGTCGATGCGGTCGACAACAAGATACAGGGTGCGGAAGAGATCGAGGCGTTACAGCATTCCATTGCTGGGGATCGCGCCGCAGATCGAAGCAATGAAGACCGGCCCTCGTGCAATCCTGCTCGACTCACGCAACGGTGACCCCGCTTTTGGAGAGTCGATACGCAGGCTCCGCTCGGGCCTCCTGATCTCTCGCAGCGGCATGCCCCCACAGGTTCTTCTGGTATCGAGTGCCAGCCCGGAAGAGGGTAAGTCGACGCTTGCGTTGAATCTGGCGGCTTCCCTCTCACAGTTCGAGAAGAGGGTTCTGCTGGTGGAAGCAGACATGCGGCGTCCCGTGCTCCGCAGGCGCTTAGGCCTGGAGGGAACGGACGGCTTGAGCACACTGTTGTCGGACCGGGAATCAGCCAACGGCCTGCTTGCAGTGCCGAACAATCCGAACCTCTACCTTCTGCCCGCAGGTCCCACGCCACCTTACCCGGCCGAATTGATAGGCTCGCAACGTATGCACACGCTGGTGGAGCAGTGGAGAACAGAATTCGATTTCGTCGTGTTGGATTCTCCTCCGGTTCTTCCCGTGACCGATGCCCAGTTGCTGGAGGAGATGGCAGACGCTACGGTTTTGCTGGCCCGCGTTGGACTCACAACACGCGTGGCCCTGGAGCGTGCATATAAGCTCTTGCTGCTTCATCGCAAGGATGCAGCCCGGCCGGCGATTGGCGTTCTCCTGAACTTTGTACCCCGCCGTTCCTCCGCACATTACGGCTACTACGGCTACTACGGCGGCAAGAAATATCAATACCAGCAGGGATGAAGAGACATGAGAGCTAACACACAGTTGCTGTTGCTGTTCTGCTGCGCAGCTTCCTGCTGCGCGCAAACCGAAAGTCTCACCATTGGGCCGGGAGATCTCCTGCATGTCAAGGTTCTGGAATCGGCCGAGCTGGAGCAAAACGCGCGAGTAACCGACACGGGCACGCTGCCCTTGATTCTCGGCGGAAGTGTAAACGTGGGGGGGCTCACCCCGTCTGACGCGGCCATGGCTATACGTCGAGTCCTGGTGAGCGGTCATTACATCTTGACACCTCATGTCACTGTGACCCTGGAGCAGGCAGCTACGCAGACTGTCACTATCATGGGCCAGGTGCATGCCCCAGGGAACTATGCGATTAATACGCCACGGCCTGTTCTTGATGTTCTCGCATTAGCCGGCGGACTGACCGATCTTGCAGACAAAAAGGTCACTATCCAGCGGCACGGCACCAAGGAGCAAGTGGAATTTGTTGACGCAAACTCGGCGAAAACCGCACTCGAGGCAAGCGTCACCGTCTTTCCAGGAGATACGATTGTCGTTCCCAAAGCCGACGTTGTGTACATCCTCGGCGATGTGAACCGGCCAGGCGGCATCGCAATCGTCACCAACGACTCGAGGTTATCTGTGGTTCAGGCGATCTCTCTCGCCGGAGGAACACCGCCCAACGCAGTCCCCTCCCATACCCGGCTGATTCGTAAACAAGCGGATGGAAGCCATACGGAAATGCCCCTGAATCTAAGTGCGATGCAGAAAGGAAAGGAGCCGGATATGCAGTTGCAAGCAGATGACATCGTCTACGTTCCCTTCAGCTACACACGGAATATGGCGGTGGGCGCGGGCAGTCTGGTCGGCTCGACATCGTCGGCGGCAATCTATCGATTCTGAGGGCAGACCGACATGCGGGCAAACACCAACACGATCCGGCCGCAGATCTCGAAACGATGACTCCTAACCGTGCCTGATAACGCTGATGTGATGGGTCACTAATGATCGGATATCTAAAACGGTTGAGCATCCACCATCTTGTTTCACCTTTTGGCTTGGCCGTGCTCTCATATCTCGTTTTCTTATTTGCATGGCTCTTTCCGCCGGGTTTGTACACGGACTATATGCGCGAACCCGATCTAATGTACCTGGACCCCGAAACCTTCCTTTTCTACACCGCCTGCGTCGCGGCGTTTCTTTTTGGCGCGCGCTTTAGCCGGTTCCTGGGCGCCTCCGTGCCTCGCGGTCCGGAGCCACAGATATCCGCTCGCAGCCCGCTCCTCTACCTTCTGACACCACTCGTAACGGGAATGTCATTCTGCACCATCGCTCTCATCTTAGTAGGCCAAAAGATCAACTTTGTTGCACTCCTCGCTTCCCAGCAGGGAGATGCGATTAAGCTAGCTCGCGAAGTAGGTCAACTGCAGGCCGGAAGGTGGGAGCGAGCTATACCGGCGCTTACCGGCGTGCTCTGGTGGAGTTATTTTCGTGCAAGCCAGCTTAAACTCGATGGAACTGCAGAGACAATATTCCGTCTATTCTTTCTTTTGGGTCTGGGGATAGGCATTGCCACATGCATGTCCACAGTTGACCGGCCCACCCTGATGCCTATCATTCTAGGAACACTTGTGGTTTACCTATTTCGTAAAACTCGTTTAAGTAGCGTCAGAGTACTCAAGCTCGCGCTCACGGGCGTTCTATCTATGGCTGGGATAATAGGAGCATTTTTATTTGTCTCCTTCTTGCGTGGCGCGGTTGTTCTTAGAGTGCTCATTACAGGTTTGCTCGGGTACAGTATTGTTTCTTACAATCGAATGGCAGCTTTGTTGGCTGGAACGATGCATTATGCCTACCAAGGCCGCGGTGTGTACCTGAGCCGATATCTACAACAAGATCAGGTAATAAACAATTTCTTTCACCTCGCCGACCGGTTCGGATGGCCAGATCCAATTGGCCTCTGGCAAACCGAATTTTCTTCCACCATGGCGGCTGGTCTCAACCCCGCTTATATTTGGGCCGGGACATTCGGTTACATATACTCCGATCTGGGTTGGTGGGCACCTTTATATCTAGGCGTGATTGGGGTGATTGCCGGTTATCTCTGGTCGCAATTCAACGGATGCAACACCTTTGGTATAGTTCTTTACCCGTGGATGGGCTTCTGTGTCCTCGCATGGTTTAGTGTCAATTTTGTCTTCTCCAATGACCTAATCAGACTTCTAGAGTTTGCGATGGTTCTTTATGTGTACGACAGGAAATTCCTGCGGCAGGAAAGCCGGGCGAATAGAATGCCGGCCGCAACCGATCATAGGGGCTCGTTCATTGAGCCCGTCACCAACGGCTTAGCGGAAGGCATGTTTTAAATGCTAGGCGCCCTCAAAAAGCTCAGGAAGGTGAGACAGCACCAGGTTTCACGGAACGCTACCTGGATATTGCTCGGGCAGGGCGCCAACGTTGTATTGCAGGCTGGATACTTCGTCTTACTCGCGCGGCTTCTGGGCGTCAGGGAGTACGGTGTCTTTGCTGGGGCATTCGCCGTCGTGAACCTTATCACTCCCTACAGCACGTTAGGTGCCGGCATGCTCTTCATGCGCCACGTGATGGTGGACCGAGCCCGGGCAGCAGTGTACTGGGGCAACTCCGTAGCCATTACCGCGGTCGCAACTGTGTTGATCTCGGGGGCGCTCTTCTTCGCCGGGCCGGTCCTCACCAAGACACACGACCACGTGATATTTGTCACCCTGGTGCTTGCCAACTGTTTTTTTGGCCAGGTTGCTAATCTAGGCAGCTTGGTATTTCAAACGTTTGAGAAGATGCAACGAACGGCCATATTGAGCCTGGTTACAAGCCTAGCCCGATTCCTCGTCCTGCTTGCTATGCGGGTTACGCTGCACCACGCGACCGCGTTGCAGTGGTCGATCGGGGTGCTGATCGCCTCAGCGAGCGCGGCGGCCCTCGCGAGGTCTTGGGTGAGGGCGGAGATAGGGCCTGGGTCGGTCGATCGCGCTCTTATTCTGAGGAGAGGACGGGAAGGTGTAGGATTCTCCTTCGCCGGCACCACGCAGGCGGCGTACAACGATTTAGACAAGGTGATGTTGAGCCACTATGGCCTGAACCGGGAGAACGGCTTTTACACGCTCGCCTATCGCGTGATAGACGTTGCCACCACCCCGATCGTGGCCTTGGATTCTGCGGTGCTGCCCCGCTTTTTTCGACTCGGTCAAGTTGGAATGCCGAAGGTTCTCAGGCTCGCTGTAAAGTCTGCGGGGGTCTCCGTGCTGATGGGCGCAGCAATCGCTGTGGCCGTTCTCCTGCTTGCTCCTTTGATTCCGCACATCGTCGGCCGTGATTTCTCCGGGGCCCTCATCGCCCTTCGATGGCTGTGCTGGATTCCACTTCTTCGTGGTCTTCACCGGGCAACAGGCAGCGCCCTCACCGGGTCTGGGCGCCAGAATTTACGGACGGGGACACAGTTGGTGGTGGCAGCGGTAAATCTCCTGTTGAACATCTGGTGGATTCCTGCGTATGGGTGGATCGGTGCGGCCTGGTCGAGTGTCGCTTCAGACGGGCTTTTAGCTGTCTTGAATTCGCTCATGCTGATGTGGGTCTGGAGACGAGGCGTGCAAAAGGACGTGGGTGTTCTAGTGGAGAGCAAGACCTATTCATGAACACCCATGACACCTGCGCCGTGATCGTCACCTTTCATCCGCCGCCGGCTGTCTTGGAGAATCTGGCGAAGGTGCGTTTTCAGGTGGAAGGACTTGTGGTGGTCGACAACGGCTCGTCGTCCTTGTCGCTTGCGCCCTTTCGAGCTGCGATGTGCGAGATGAAGTTTACCTTGATCGAAAACGGAGCGAACCTGGGTATCGCTGCGGCGTTGAATATTGGTGTTCGCTGGGCGAGATCGCAGTGGGTTCGACCGCGTGGTTCTCTTCGATCAGGATAGTACGGTGACGCCCGGATTTATGGACGCGATGCGATCGACCTATGAGAGGCACCCGAAGCAAGCTGAAATAGGGATTGTTACGCCTCGATATAAGAATAGAGAGGGCGGGGTCGTCTCCAGGTCGCGATTTATGGCGCCTGATGGTGCTCCACTCGAAGTGATGACCTCAGGTAGCTTTATTCCTGTCTCCGTCTTCGATTCTTGCGGGGGGTTTCGGGAGGAGTTCTTTATCGACCAAGTGGACCATGAGTTCGGATTTCGGGTGAGGGAGCGTGGATTCATCGTTGTAGTGAGTGAAGAGTCATTTCTCATGCACGTCCCTGGCTCGCCTCGGGAGCATTCGTTTTTGGGCGTGATGAGGTTTAAAGCAACTCATCACAATGCGATGCGGCGATATTACATGACCAGAAACGGCATTGTGATGGTACGGCGGAATTGGAAGAGTCATCCATTGTGGAGCCGCAGTGTCGCTAAAGCACTTCTCATGCTTCCTGTCCAGGTTGTTCTGGCAGAGAGACAGAAATGGAAGAAACTAAGAAACATACTTTTAGGTACTGTGGATGCTTTTCGTGGCCGGCTGGGCAGCGTAGACCTGGGCTAAGAATGTTTCGGGAGGTCGCAAATGGAAAAGAGCTCTGTTTGTGCAGTGGTGGTCACGTATCATCCTGACGCAGCCGTCCTGGATAATCTCGCCGCGATACGGCCACAAGTGCAAGGGTTGGTGGTGGTGGATAACGGTTCCTCAGAGGAGAAGCTGAACCGTCTACGTCTGGCCGCCCTTGAAATGGAGTTTACGCTTGTCGAGAATGGGGACAACCTGGGGATCGCGACGGGACTCAACATTGGAGTGAAGTGGGCTCAGTCGGAGGGCTACACGTGGGTGTCCCTGTTCGATCAGGACAGCACCGCTCCGCCCGCCTTTATAGATACCATGCGTCGCGCCTACGACACGAACCGCCGAGGTGATCGCGCCGCGCTCCTTGTCCCCCGATACATCGACAGCAGGCTGGGCCATCCTCTGCCCGCAAATTACGCCGCCAACGGAAGCCTGCAGGTTGCGATGACATCGGGTAGCCTGATGCCAGTCGCAATATTCAGCCAGGAAGGATGGTTCGAGGATTCCTTCTTTATTGACGGAGTTGATTACGAATACTGCCTTCGTCTACGAAGCAGGGGATACTCGGTTGAGGAATGTACTGAAGCTGTCCTGATGCACGCTCCAGCGGACTTTACCGAGTGTAAAGTGAATGGTTCCCGCCTGTTTCTGACATCGAATTACAGCGCTGAACGCCGATACTACCGGGATAGGAACAAGATTTGGATGATGAGAAAATACTGTACCAGATATCCCGCATTTTTCCTGAGCGCACTCGCCAGCAGCCTCAAAGACTGCCTCAAGATACTACTGGCAGAAAACGACAAACGAAGAAAAGTGTTCCATATGGCATTGGGCGTGCGAGATGGACTGCTCGGAAAAATGGGAAAGACGGTCCAGCTATGAGGCGCGTCATTAGCGATCCTAAAAGGAAAGGTTTGGGAGTAACCGCAAAGTGAAAGTTGTCCTAATCGGCAGCATGTACCCTCCATATGCTTTCGGTGGCGCAGAAAAGGCCATCGCGACGCTTGCGGAGGCGCTTGTTCGAAGGGGTCACAACGTGGTCGTGGTGACCCTATGTCCTGGATCTTCAGAAAGGACGGAGGAACGGAACGGAATGCGAGTCCACCATCTTCCGTTGGACAATGTGTACTGGCCCTTTACTCAGGGGACTAAGCCCAGTCGACTTATGCGTCTCGCCTGGCATCTTCGTGAGATGTGGAACGGGAAAGCCGAGCGTAGGGTCGGCAGAATTCTTGATCTGGAGACCCCGGACATCGTGCATACAAACAATATAATCGGTTTCTCCGTTGCCATTTGGCGGGCAGTCAAACGTCGAAATATTCGGTTGGTCCATACGCTGCATGACTACTATTTGCTTTGCCCGCGTACCACCCTCTACCGCCGCGGCAAGTCTTGCCAAGGCCATTGCCTCAGCTGCCGGTTCCTCGCCGCAAACCGGAAGGCAGCGTCGCGGCTTCCAGATGAGATTGTCTCAGTCAGCCAATTCACCCTTGACAAGCACAAGCGTCTCGGATTCTTTCACAATGTTCCGTCACAAGTTAGTTACAATATTCAGCCAACCAGTGACGATCTCAAGCGGAGTGCGTTTACAAGTGCACAACCAGATTTACTAAGCTTTGGCTTCATTGGCAGAATTGAGGCGGAAAAGGGCATCGAGATTGTATTGCAAGCCACTCTGCAGTTGAGCCAACCCGGATGGCGCCTCAAGATCGCCGGCAAAGGAACGGATGATTACGTAAATCATCTCAAGACAAAGTACGCCGACGAAAGGATCGATTGGCTAGGATTCACAACGCCGACCGAGTTCTATCCGAACGTCGATGTAGTTGTCATCCCATCTCAGTGGGATGAGCCGTTGGGTTATGTCTGTATCGAAAGCCTGCACGAAGGAAAACCCTTGATCTGCGCGCGGGCGGGTGGCCTTCCTGAAATTGCACAGTTGAGCAAAGTAGTGGAATATTTTCCGCCAGGTAATGCGAAAGAGCTAGCCCGTGTGATGAATAGCGCGCTAGGCGATCCAATCAGATGGAAGCGGAACACACCACCTACGTCCACTGCTCTCCAGCCATTTACTGAACAATTTGTGGTTGACAAATACTTGTCCGCCTATCGGCCCGAAGGGGGAATTGGTGAAACAAAGGCGAGGAGTAAAAGGAGGTTCGCTTCTTGAATACCACTGTCGTGATTTGTTCCGCCAATAGACCGGATGTCTTGTCTGAGACAATAGATTCTCTGTTGCGCGGGCAGTCAAGGCCTCCCCGCGAGGTCATCGTATCTGTGTTCGATCAAGAGCATGTGCCAGAAACAATAAGGGCACATTCGTCTGTCCGTGTGGTGCTGAGTAGCAGACAGGCGTTGAGTGTGCAGCGGAATGCAGCGGCCAGGTCTGTCAGGACACCGTACACGTTATTTCTAGACGACGATGTGGAGATCGCCCCTAATTTTATCGAGAGTATGGAAGGCCTTCTGCAGGAAGCCGAGGACGCGGTTGCAGCAACGGGCTTCGTGGTGGTTGACGGGGCACAAGGGGATACAGGCCTAGACCGTGAGTTGGCAAGAGTCGCGGCCGTGAGCTATGTTCGCGAGCACGACAACTACGATTGCGAAGAAGGATACGGTTGTAACTTATTCGTACGGACGAGAATATTCGACAATGTACTGTTTGACGAGAACCTCCCGCTGTATGGATGGCTTGAGGACCTTGACTTTTCTACGAATTGCCTCAGATATGGCCGGATTATCGTAAATGCTGGAACTTGTGTGAGTCACTTGGCGACCCCGACAGGTAGGATGTCAGGGCTGAAGTTTGGTTATTCTCAGATTGTTAACCCGTTCTATCTTTGGAGGAAGAACGGCAAGCCTGGACTAACTCACGTTCTCTTTGCGCACTGGTTGATTCAGCTCGCGAGGAATTGTCGCCGAACATTGATCAAAATCCCAAGTGAGCGTAGCGATCGGGCCGATCGTTTCAAGGGGAATATGATTGCTCTCTCCCACTTGTTGGCGGGTAAGGTCGATCCGTCTTACATACTTAACCTCTAGCAGGTTGTTCACTGGATAATCTGGAGTGTGCATGCGCGTGGAGATCTTTGAACGATTGTCTGTCTCGGCGAGGGCCGGTAGATGCGCATCTTAATGATCAACACGTTATACCCTCCTATTGCAGTTGGTGGCGCGGAGAGGTCCGTCTGCCTGCTGGCGGAAGCATTGGCGCGCGCTGGTGATCAGGTAGCCGTCGTCAGTCTTCATCCGGAATCTCGGGAAACCATGGAGAGTCTGAATGATGTCCGGGTCTATCGCTTGCCGATGGATGACCGCTATTGGCCATTCCATGGCGGCGAGAAGCCCGGTAAGGTGGCCAAACTGTGGTGGCATATGGGCGAAGCGTGGAATATTCGGGCGGCTGAGCGCGTCGGGAGGATCCTGGATCTGGAAAGGCCCGACGTCGTTCATAGCAATAACCTCTGCGGATTCTCGGTGGCTGTATGGAGGGAAGTGAAGAAACGAAAAATCAGGCTCGTTCATACGCTGCGCGACTACTATCTGCTTTGCTCGCGGAGCGCGCTGTTCCGTGAAGGATCCGTCTGCATTCGGCGCTGTGCGGATTGCAAGGCTTTGACGGCGAACCGCAGGCCCGCGTCGCAGCTTGTCGACGCCGTGGTGTCCATCAGCGAGTACGTCCTCAAGTGCCACACGCAGAACAAATATTTCCCCGGAGCGCCTTCCGCGGTGATATACAACATCGGTGGCGCGAATACGATCCCCAGTCCGAAGAGCCACCGGGAATGTACATTGATCTTTGGCTGCATCGGCAGGCTCGAAGACGAGAAGGGAATTCGCATAGTACTTGAGGCGACGCAACGTTTATCGGTGTCCAACTGGCGTCTGAGAATAGCCGGTGTCGGACTCGATGGCTATGTCGATGCCTTGAAGCAGAGATTCACTGATCCCCGAATTGAATGGCTCGGATTTGTCAGTCCACAGCAGTTCTATTCATCGATCGACGTCACCATCGTCTCCTCGGTGTGGCCCGAGCCTTTGTCTCGGGCCGTCATCGAGACCTTCGCCTCGGGTAAGAGCGCAATTTGCGCTCAATCCGGAGGCATTCCGGAAATAGCTAATATGGGCAGAGTGGTTGCGACCTACCCTGCAAAAGATAGTCAACTATTAGCCGAAATTATGGATCAGGCAATGCTCAACGTCGATATGTGGCGGAGCGGTGGCTTTCGGAATGCAAGTGTAGGATCGCTTTTCGATGACAGATTGGTATCATCCAGCTACCGAGCCGTATATCAAGGGGACATGAGGAACGGTGGTCTCATTGGGGTTGACGGAGACGGCATCGAGAGCTTCAACACAGGCCAGCGGGGTGCAGGTCTCTTAGAGCTCAGCTAGCTAAGACTGCATGCCGGCGTGAGATTGTGATGGAACGACTTCCCCTGGCGAACGTTGGGCGTCGAACGCTGGGTACCCGCTGCAGATCTGGTGATAAATACCACGAATACTATTGAGCATCCTGTCCTGGGTGAACATCTTCAGGAAGCGCCGTCGACCGCTGTCGCCCATGGTCCCGCGAAGCGCGCTATCCTGGAGCAGATGATCGATATGCTGTTGGAGATCGTGCACATCTCCAGGGCGGGCGAGAAAGCCGGTGAGGCCATCGATCACCGCTTCGCATACACCACCGACATCGGATGCGACCACTGGGAGCCCTGCCCGCATCGCCTCCAGGATGGTGAGCGGAAATCCTTCCCAGCGGCTGGGAAGCACAAAGATATGAGACTGTGACAATATCTGCTCCACGTCCCGGCAGTTGCCCGCAAAGACCATTTGGCCCTGTAATCCGGCGCGGACAACGTCCGCCTCCACTTCGGCTCGCGTGGGACCGTCGCCTACGAATACCAGCTTATATGGCCGGGTTATTCTCATCATCGCCTGGACGAGAAGTTGTTGGTCCTTTTGTTTGACGAAACGTCCCACCGTCACGATTTGGGGGCAGGTTGCCGGTTCTTGCGCGTCCGCTCGGAAGCTGGTATCGCGTATGCCATTGTGGACCGTAAGAGTGAGCTTCGCCTTGTCAATTCCTGAGCCGGCCGCGAGACGCCGGTTTGCCTCGGAAACGTTGATGATGCAAGCGGTAAAGCGAGCCGCGAGACGCTCGGACGGCAGTCCAACCAGCTTCCATATGGCAGACGTGCCTTCAGCGAACGCCCAGGTGTGTGCGGTGAAGACAGCCGGTGTATCCGTAACCGCGGCAGCCAGCCGGGTCAGGATTCCAGCTTTAGAGGTATGAGCGTGCACTAAGTCGGGCCGTCGCGTTCGAAGGTGCCCGATAAGGCCGGACGCTGCGCGCAGGTCGTTGAAAGGTGAGATGGGTTGTACCAACTCGGGCAGTACACGGACGGGTATTCTTAGGGAGCGCGCGCATTCAGTGAGCGGGCCCTCCTCGCCAGTTATCAAATCCAAATCGGCCTCCGAACGGAAGCCCTCCAGAAGATCGATAACGTGCATCTGCGATCCACCCGTCTCCGCACGAGTAATCACGTAAGAAATTCTTATTCTGCGGCGTTGCTCAAGCATAGTCTTCCAATAACTTCAGCGTCGCGCTTGAGCACTTGTCCCAGGAAAACTCCTGGGCTCTTACCTTGCCCGCCCTGCGCATGGCATCGCACAGGCTGGGAGACCCAACCAGCCTTTGAATCGCAAACGCTATCTCGGAAGGCGATCGAGGATCGATCAACAAAGCGGCGCCTGCTGCTATTTCCGGGATGGCGCTGGTGGCCGAAGTAATCACCGGCGTGCCCGCCGCCATCGCCTCCAGCGGTGGCAATCCGAATCCCTCCGAGAGCGAGGGATAGACGAAGGCAGCCGCGCCGGCGTAAAGGGCAGGGAGCGCGCCTTCAGGCACGTAACCCAGGAAGCGGGCCTTAGCCGGAACTGGCCCTCTCAGCTCTTCAGCGAAGACGCTCTTGCTGCCCGCGCCTCCCGCAATCACCAACTCGAAGTCGGCGGGAAGACGTTCCCTGACCAGATCCCATGCCTGGAGCAATCGGCTAAGGTTCTTGCGGGGCTCAAGCGATCCCACACAAAGGACGTAGCGGCCGGCGGATAGATTGAACGTGCTCAAGTGCGTTGCCGTATCCTGACTGGCTACAGTTGCAAATGCAGGATCCACACCATTCGGAACTACGGTGACTTTGTTGTCGGCAACACCGAGCAATTCCAGGATTCGCTCCTTCGTGTGCTGGGAAATCGCGATGATGTGCCTGACCTTATGAGCAAGAAGCTTGATGAGCACCCGGTTCATCCTGACGAATTGAGGCGTAAACCACTCTGGGTGATCAAGCGGAATGAGATCATGGATGGTGCAGACTTGGTGTTCGATGGAGAGTGGCCCGGTGTTATTTGGGCTCCACAGCAGCCTCCTGCCGGTCCGCAGCGGAAGAACTGCTTGTTCCCATAAGTGACCCTGGATCCCCCTAAGTGGAGAGTGCGGCATGACAAGGGTCGCAGAATCGCCGAAGCGCCTGACTAATTCGGCCGCATACCGCTGCATTCCAGCCTGGCGGTGGGAACGAAACCGAGCATTGACGGCGATCATGTTTTGGCCCCGGCCTTATTGCAGGAGGACTGCAGATGGGAGCTCATGAACCGGTCGAAATCAGGCAACTGGCGAGCCCCCAGCGTCATGGAAAGGAAGACCGCTGTCAAAGCAGCCCCGGCAACGCAATGACTGAAGAGTGAATCCAAGATTAAGATCGGTCGGGTCATTCTTCAATAACACGAAAGTCCTACACTAGCCGCTGTTACGCAGTTGAAGCGGCGAGTAAGCGATCCTGCTTTCAACTCGCGACCCGATAGGGCAGCAACAACCTGGGCGGCTTGAACTTGACGCGCAGTCCGCGTATATTCGCAGCCGCTGGAATCTAGGATTCCTGCCGGCATTCTGAGAGACTCAAGGAGATTACAAGCATGGCAAGCAACCGCGGAGTAGCGTATATGGGCCCCGGGGTCGTGGAGATTCACAGCATTGACTTTCCGAAATTAGCGCTCGGGAACCGGAAATGCGAACACGGCGTCATCCTTAAGATTGTTTCCACCAACATTTGCGGCAGCGACCAGCACATGGTTCGAGGCCGTACCACTGCGCCCAAAGGGCTGATCCTGGGACACGAGATCACCGGCGAAGTGATCGAGGCCGGCCGGGACGTGGAGTTCATCAAGGTGGGAGATCTGGTTTCTGTTCCATTTAACATTGCCTGCGGCCGCTGCCGGAACTGCAAGGAACGCGCCACCGGGATTTGTTTGAATGTGAATCCGGCGCGCCCCGGAGCAGCCTACGGTTACGTGGACATGGGCGGCTGGGTCGGCGGCCAGGCCGACTATGTGTTGGTTCCTTACGCGGACTTCAACCTGCTGAAATTTCCTGACAAGGCGCAGGCTATGGCAAAGATCCGCGACCTGACTTGCTTGTCTGACATTCTGCCGACTGGCTATCATGGCGCGGTCAGCGCAGGCGTCGGTCCCGGAGCCACGGTTTATGTCGCGGGCGCGGGCCCGGTGGGTCTCGCCTGCGCGGCCGCCTGTCAGCTGTTGGGCGCCGCAGTCGTGATTGTGGGCGACCTGGTTCCGGAAAGGCTGGCACAAGCCAAGAGCTTCGGCTGCGAAATTGTGGATGTCTCCAAGGACGCCTCGGTCGGCGACCAAATTGCGCAGATCCTCAAGGTTCCGGAAGTGGATTGCGCAGTGGACTGCGTGGGCTTCGAAGCCCGCGGTCACGGACACGATGCCAAGACGGAAATCCCGGCGACGGTGCTGAATTCGCTGATGCAGATTTGCCGAGCGGGCGGAGCCCTCGGCATCCCCGGGTTGTACGTGACCGAGGATCCTGGCGCGTCCGATAAGAGCGCCCAGACCGGTAATCTGAGCATCCGCATTGGCCTGGGATGGGCGAAATCCCATGTCTTCACTACTGGTCAATGTCCGGTCATGAAGTACAATCGGCAACTCATGATGGCGATCCTGTATGACAAGATCAAAATCGCCAAGGCCGTCAACGTCACCGTGGTGACCCTGGACGAGGCGGTCCAGGGCTACAAGGACTTCGATAAAGGGGCGGCAAAGAAATTCGTGCTCGATCCCCACGGTATGATCGCAGCATAAGGACGAAAGGATTCAATCATGACTTTGGAAGACGCACGCCGCATTATCGCGGCAGCGGAAAAGAAATCGAAGGAAATCGGTCAGCCGATGAACATTGCCGTGGCGGACGAGGGCGGCAACCTGGTATCGCATGTGCGCATGGATGGTGCCTGGATCGGCAGTATCGACATCTCCATCAAGAAAGCCTACACCTCGCGGGCTTTCGACATTGCCACCAAAGACCTGGCCACCCACTCCCAATCGGGCAGCCAGTTTTTCGGCATCCATGCCTCGAACGACGGCAAGATCATGATCTTCGCCGGCGGTATCCCGCTGAAGCGCGGCGGCAAGGTAGTTGGGGCCATCGGCGTGAGCGGTGGCTCTGGCGACCAGGACCACGCGGTCGCCGAAGCCGGGGCGGCCGCGTTCTAAGGGGGTGGCCAGGCCCCTCGCCTGGCCCACCCCTTTGGATGGTGTGTTTTGGCTTTCTCAGGGTTTAAGGGATACGCCGGCGCGGCCGGTACGAGGGATAGTGCGGTTGTTACGGAATCCGCATTCGCCTAGGCTGCAGATTAATGGGCTGGGCGCCTGAATTAACAATATCTTCATCTTCGCATTGTGAACGACTCGGGCTCGGTTCTCTTCTGCCGGAAAGATATGGCTGGAAGATCGGACATCCGAGCCCATCCGACTGTTAAAAGATTAAAGTAGCCATCTTTGGGCCAAAGACGTTCTTCGGGCCGGGAAATCAGGATAACCACAAAGGTGCGTTCTGGGTTAGGCACCGGGGGCGTTCAAGAACATTCCATGAAAAGGCGCATCGCGATGGCTGCTGTGATCGGTGCTACAGTCGGCGCGGGTTGGGTCGGGGTTCTCAGCGTGGGAAGAAGCCCCGGCTGGTCATTGACATCGCCCTGGCACGCGATCATGTGGGCATCGTGCCCTGCAATAGGGGTCATCGAGACAGCGTGGTGGCTGGTTCCCATACTCAACAGCCTTCTCTATGCTGTCATTGCGTTGTTGATCCTTTTCTTTTGCAAGTTCATTCGCCCGTTCGCCAAGTGAACGGTACCGGAGTGTACCCGGATTTCCTGCCACGCCGTACAGGACAGAGCCGCGTGTGCGCCTTTCAATAAAGGAATCCCGTTTCACCACCCTTTACCATCCTCTCCGGTAGTGCCGGAGGTCCGGCGACCCTGTTCCGGTACGATAGAACCCTATAGTTACAAAATATGGAGAGTTCCAGGAGGTGGCTCTGCACAAATATCGGCCGCTTGCGCAAAGGATTGCCATTGCCTCGCTCTTTGTCCTCTGCTGGTTGCCCACTCTCGAAGCACAGCAGCGATCCAGTCCCGCCTCCATGCAGAGTTTTCAAATCCCCAGCCATGGCGCGCTCATCAATGCGTTCGTCTATGTGGCGGCCGGCGAGGGACCCCATCCGGCGGTGGTTTTGCTGCATGGTTTTCCTGGCAACGAGCGCAATCTTGATCTCGCACAGGATATTCGCCGTGCCGGATGGGATGTTCTCTACTTCGATTACCGAGGGTCCTGGGGTTCACCTGGAGACTTCTCGTTCTCTCATGGCATCGAAGATACTGCGGCCGCCGTCGACTTCTGCGTTCAGCTCCAATGGCGAAGATATTGCGTCTGGATCCGTCGCGCATCGTTCTCATCGGACATAGCATGGGCGGCTTTATGGCAGTACAGGATGCGGCCGCCGATGGAAGCATCGTGGCGGTGGGTCTTATCTCGGCTGCCGATCTTGGCGGACGCATCCCCCAGCCCTTGTCCAGGAGCCGCGAACAGGCAGAGATCAAGGGGATGAGTGCCGCATATGTTCGCGAAGGGATGGCCCCGCTCAGTGGCTGCACCCCGGAAGGGCTGGCCCAGGAAACGCTCGCCAATGCAACGCAATGGAGCTTCATGGCCAAGGTGGACTCGCTCAAGAGCCGGCCTTTCCTCATCGTTACCGCAGACGACGCCTACAAGAGGGAAAACCAAGGGTTCGCGGGCGCATTGCGCCACGCCGGAGACAACCGGGTGGCAACACTCCACCTGCATACCGACCATGCTTACTCAGATCAGCGGGCTGCGCTTTCAGCAGCAGTGCTCCGGTGGCTCGCAACCGTGGCCTCGCCAGCAGGTCCGCCCTGAACCGGCTAGACCTTACCTGGGGGCAGAGCTTGAGTGATGGTGGCCGTGATGGTGATGATGATGATGTGCCGCAAAAGCGGAGCCCGTGCAAAGGATGACCATGGTGAACAGCAAAGCTTTTTTCATGCCCTAATTCTAGCAACAGGTGCCCATGACCGTTTCGGGTAACTTTTGGGTTACCCAACCCCAATGGTCTTAGCCGGTCAAGAGAAATCCTCGATCGCGCTCACCGCGGTACCGCGCTTGTGCCGGGTGCGGAAAAAGAAGACAAGGGTGATAAGCAAGTAGACAAAGTAGAGATAGGGCAGCCAGGAGTAGGGCGGAGCCGGCACCGGGTAGAGAGTCCCCGCCAGGGCCATGATCATCGAAACGCCCCCCAGGATAGCGATGACCAGAAGAGGGATCGACAGAGCGCCCTGTTTTTTTAGCTGGAGCGGCAGTGCAACGCAGGTAAGCCCATAGATGGTGATGAAGCCGTAGACCGCAAACGAGCCCAAGCCAGCCGTAGATGTCCGTCCCTGAGAAGCCGAGAGTGGTGAGAACCAGGGTTGGGACGAGAACCACGACGGCGGTTAGCACCACGGCCAGGTGTGGAGTTTCGTTGCGGCTGATGGGTCTTGCACAGATGAATGGGAACCAGCCCGTTATGGGCCATGAGCAGCAGGATGCGGGCGGCGGCGGTGATGCAGGCCAGGGCGCAGGCAAACATGCTGATCATCGCGCCGGCGTCGATGATGATGCCAAGCACAGGCACCGCCGCCTGGTTGGCGAGCACGTGCATCGGAGCATCGGTTTTGTCGAAGGCGAGGCCGGTACCGCGAAAGCCAAGCACTTCGGCATACGCGGCCAGGATGAAGAACGCGCCCGCGCCCAGCGCGCACTGCAGAACCGCGCGGGGTATGGTGCGGAGCGGTTCTTTTGCCTCGTGACCGAGCGCGGTCGCGCTCTCAAAGCCAACGAAGCTGAAAATCGCCAGCACCAGCCCCAGGCGGATGCTCGAGATCGAACTGCCTTGCAGCCGCAATTGCGGCCAATCGAGGTGGAGACCGTTTTTCCATAAAACCAGCACCAGCACCACAACAATACAAGCAACCGATGCCGCTTCAAGCCACAGCATGGCTTGCGCGGAAAGCTTCACATCGCGGTACGCCATGGTAGCGGCTCCGCCGATACACAGCAGAACCAGCAGAGCAGGCGAAGCAGTGTGGCCGGTAAAGGACTTCAGCAGGACATTCGAATACTGGACGAAGCCCCCGGCGATCGAGGAGCCAGTGGCTACGTAACCGAGAAGTAGGGCCCACGCTGCGATGCTGGCAACCACCGGCGGAAGGGAATCCGTGGCATAGCTGTAAAGCGAGCCGGGAGAGGCTGATCGGCGCCCCAGCGCGCCGATGAGCAGTGCGATCAGCGTGATCTGCACGGTGGCCAGGGCATAGGCCATCCAGGTTCCGTTGCCGGCCAAGGCAAAAACCAGGGGAATGGTCAGGACCGGCGAGGTGGTGGGCGCGATGGCGGCGACCGACTGGGCCACGGTTTCCCAGGGCGTCAGAATGTTATGGCGCAGGCCATATTCGGTCTGGCTCGCGGCAGAGTCGGACGAAAGTACAGCTGTGGTCTCGGGCGGCAGTGGTGCGTCTCCAGAAAACTGGTTCAAAGTAACTGAATGTTTGCGAGCGACGAAGGAGGGCCTGGAAAGCGATGTCTCAGTGTGCGGGAAGAGGAAGGGGAAGTCAAAGGATTTCATTCGCCGTTCAGGTCTCCATTCAGGTCTAAAGGGTGCGGCGGCATTATCATTGGTGAGCCGG
>CAWIBI010000033.1:0-315725 GCA_963834205.1 uncultured Acidobacteriaceae bacterium
TCTGCTGGTCCTGGGCGAGGAGAAGGGATACCGCCACGAATCGGTCTCGCATGCCATGGCCGTAATCGAGCAGTTGGGGGAGAAGACCGGTTTATGGGATACGACCATCCGCACCGACACCGAACCACTGACCAAGAAGAAGCTCGAATTCAACGCCAAGAATCTCAACGATTTTGATGCCATCCTGATGTTTACCGGAGGAGACCTGGAGATGGATGCGCAGCAGCGAGCCGACTTCCTCTCCTTTATCCATGACGATGGCAAGGGATTGATTGGCGTCCACAGCGCGGCGATTACCTGGGTGAAATGGCCCGAGTTCGTCGACCTGCTGGGCGGCGATTTCGATGAGCATCCCTGGAAGACTTTTAATGCGCCCATAATTGTCGAAGACCCTGGGTTTCCCGGCATGCCGCAATGGCCGCACGAGTTCATGCTGACCGACGAGATTTACCAGATGAAGGATTTTTCCCGTGACAAGGTGCGCGTGCTGATGCGCCTGGACCCCTGCAAGCTCGATCTGGATAACCCCAGGGTGCATCGCAAGGATCATGATTTCGCGGTCACCTGGGCAAAGTCGTACGGCAAGGGGCGGGTCTATTATTCGACGCTTGGGCACCCGAAAGAGAATTGGGACGATCCGCGGCTGCAGACCATGTACACCGAGGCAATCAAGTGGGCGATGGGTCTGGAATCTGCCGACATCACCCCGCAGCCTGCGCCGGCCGGCGACGCGGCCTGCAAGTAAATACTGAGAAGGAGTCAAGCAACCATGTGGAAGTTGCTCGCCGTTCTATTCATTGCGCTGGGTGGCTGCTTCAGCGGAGGAACTTCATCCCGTGCTGGCGATTGGCTCGCCGGCACCTGACTTCGCGCTTCCCGGCGTCGATGGGCAGGTTCACAAGCTGAGCGATTATGCGTCCAGCCCTGTCCTGGTGATTGTTTTTACCTGCAACCACTGCCCGATCGCACAGATGTACGAGCAGCGCATCCAGCAGTTGGCGAATGATTATAAGGACAAGGGCGTGGCCGTGGTCGCGATTCAGGGGAACGATCCCAAGGCCATCCGGATCGACGAACTGGATTCATCCGATGTGAGCGATACCTTGCCCGAGATGAAGATCCGGGTGCAGTATAAGCACCTGACCTATCCCTATCTGTACGCCGGCGACACGCCACAGCTGACGCGCGCCTACGGCCCCCAGGCAACGCCTCATGCCTTTATCTTCGATCAAGAAAGACATCTGCGTTATGAAGGCCGCATCGATAATAGCTATCGGATCGAACTGGTCAAGACCCGCGACGCGCGTAATGCGATCGACGCGCTGCTGGCCCACAAAGAAGTTGCGGTGACGCATACCGGGGTGTTTGGCTGCTCGACAAAATGGCCGGAAAAGGAAGCCGCGAAGCAGGCGACGCTGGATAAGATCAACGCGCAGCCGGTCAACGTGGAGATGATTTCCAAGGCTGAGCTGACCAAGCTGCGTAGCAACCCATCGCATCAGATGATGCTGGTCGATTTCTGGGCCACCTGGTGTGGCTCGTGCATCGTGGAATTTGCCGATTTGCAGGATACGCTGCGTATGTATGGCGCGCGGGACTTTTCCGTGGTGACCGTATCTGCCAATATGCCGGACGAGCAGCCCAGCGTGTTGCGTTTTCTGCAGAAGAAGCACGCGACGAGCCGCAATTATCTCTTCGATTCGCAAGATACCGCAGCGTTACAAACCGCGTTTGATCCCAAGTGGGACTCGGCTGTGCCTTATACCATCCTGTTATCCGGAGACGGCAAGGTGCTGTATAAGCAGTTGGGCTCGGCGGATCTACTCGAGCTGAAGCGCACGATCCTGGCCAACCTGCCCTCGGACTACAAGGGTTTCAATGAGTACTGGAAGAACAACTAAGGTTTGATTTCGTCCTTTTAACAACACGAAGGGTGCCCCATATCTCGCTCGTTTTTCGCGAGATGTGGGAAACGCTGCGCTCGATTTGCGAATTTTCAGTAACTCCAAAAGCTAGAGGGCGAAACCCGCGTCTCCCACATCTCGCGAAAAACGAGCGAGATATGGGGCACCCTTTGGTTAGTTAAGGGGACAGAACAACAGCGTTCAGGTGGAAAGAACGCGCGAGGCCGCTGCGTCCAGCGCCAATTGAATGGCTCCGTTCACCTGGGCTTCAGGGCCCAGCGTGCTGCGCACCAGCTTAGGCAGCAATCGCTTATTCCGCTGGGCGAGAATCTCCTGGGTCGAATTACATAACGCCGGGTGCATGCCTACGCTGCCGCCCAAGACAACCAGCGGGCAGTTGAGGACGACCGCGAGGTTATAGATTGCGTAGGCCAGGGTCTGTGCCGACTTGCGCAGGACCGTCTGCGCGAGCGAGTCCCCCTCCAGCGCGTGGTCGAATATCTGGGTTGCGACCAGGTCCCTGGGAAGCGGCGTGCGCTCCTGGCTCCAGAGACTCTGCCATTGCGCCTTGATGCCTTCGCCGCCGACAACGCTCTCCAGAGCTCCCGGCTGGCCTTTCTCTACCGGGCTCACTGAAGTTCCCGGAACCAGCATGTAACCGATCTCGCCAGCAGACCAGCTCATTCCGTGGAAGAGCCGGCCGTTGAGCACAATGCCGGCGCCGATGCCAGTACCAACGGCGATAAAGACAAAGTCACGGATTCCCTGCCCCGCACCGATACGGCTCTCTGCTATGGCCGCCGTGTTTACATCGTTTTCCACTACCGCCGGAACACCGAGCCTGCTCTCCAGCAAAGCACGCAGCGGCACATCGCGCCAACCCATGAGATACGAGGTGGCAATCACTACGCCCTGGTCCACATTCGTGACACCGGGTGCGCCCGCCGCAACCGCCAGCAAGAGGCTGCGCGACAGGTGATTCTGCTGCAGCAAATCGTCCACGCCTTCTTCAATCAGGCGCACCACTACCTGCGGATCGCGAATGCCCTCGGTGGATACTGCCCACTTAGCCAGGACCTTGCCATCCATGCCGGCGAGGGCAAGACGCAGGTTACTGCCTCCGATATCGACGCCTACAACATAGCCTGTCTCTAGCAACATCGACTCCTACGGCGCGACCACGGTTTGCCGCGCGCTAATGCTTTCTAACTCACGGCCTTTTGTCTCGGGAATTACAAAGCGAACGAAGATCAACGTCAGGATGCAGAACGCCGCAAAAATAGTAAAGGTGAGCGAATTGCCCGCCGCTTTAATGAGAGAAAGGAAAGTAAGCGAGATAAGAAAATTTGAAGTGCCGAAACTCAGCGTCGCGGCAGCAACGCCGCGGCCGCGCACCCGCAGAGGAAATACCTCCGAGACAATGATCCAGGCGATCGGCCCCATGCTGAAGGCGTAGCAGGTGATGTAAAACATCAGGCAAACAGTAGCGATGATGCCCAGCGACGACCCCAGCGCCGCCTGGTTATGAAAGCAAAGAGAAAGCACCAGGAGCGCGACCGTCATGCCGCCGATGCCCACATAGAGAAGAGGCTTCCGGCCTGCACGATCGACCAGCAACAGACCGATGACGGTGGCCAGCACATTGGTAATGGCAACCACCAGCGTGGCGAAGATTGCACTCTTGTTTGAACTGATGCCGGCAAGCGTAAAGATCTGCGGGCCGTAATAGACAACGGCGTTGATACCGGTGGCCGGCGCCAACAGCATGAAGCCAACGGCAATGAAGAGCGAGCCGCGCACCGCCGGACTCCAAAGCGCGCTCCAGCGGCGCTCCATTTTCGTCATCAGGCTTACGCGGATATCTTCCAGCAGCAGCCGCGTGCCCGCCTCATCGGTATAGGACTTGAGGACGGATTCGGCTTCCGCCACCCGGTTCTGCGCGAACAGCCAGCGCGGACTCTCCGGCACGGTAAGAACCATGAAGAGGAAAAGAACCGCGGGAAGTAATCCGAAGGCGAACATCAGCCTCCACCCCTGCGGTCCGGCAAACCAATAACCCACCAGATCTGCCAGGGCAATGCCCAAGGTCAGGGCAAACTGGTATAAGCCGATGAGCATCCCGCGCGATTGCGGAGGAGCGAGCTCGGAGACATAGACCGGCGCGGTTACAGAAGTAAATCCGACTGCGATCCCCAGCAGCGCGCGGGCAACGAACAGGACGTAGACGTTGGGGGACAACGGCGCCACTACCGACCCGGTGATGAAAAGAATTGCTCCCCACACCAGCGTTTTGCGCCTGCCGACGCGGTCGGCGACGGCGCCCCCCACCAACGCGCCGATCATCACTCCGATGAGCACGGCGATGACCAGGACCTCTTGCATCATTGTGGAAAGATGGAATGAATCGCGCACATATACCAGGGCTGCGGCAATGACACCCATGTCAAAGCCGTAAAGAATGCCTCCCAAGCCGGCGATAAAGGAGACCCTCCGGACGAAGGACTGGTTCACGCTCGGCGGGGCACTTCGTGGGTCGTTCAATACCGTGTACCTATGGAATGATAACCTTTAACATAGGACTTCCAGTAGCCTCTTTTTAACGAATCTTATTTAACAAAGGGTGTGTATGGCGCAGGAAAAGCAGGAAATGCCGCGCTGGGTTGGCGGCGTCGAACCAGCCAGGGAATTGCTCTCGGCCAGCGGAACGCAGATCCTCGAAATCGAGTGCCGGGAGCAGCCGGAACGGCTCCGCCGGCTGGTGGAGGCTTATGCCGGCGATGCCGGAATTCAGGCGGAGTTGAAGGAGCTCCGCGAGCTGGCCGCAAAAACAGACCCGGTATTGTTTATCGGCATGGGCGCGTCTTATTGCTCCTCCTTCAGCGGATCGATCTTGCTGCAATCACACGGGCGGCCGTCTTTCTCGGTCGATGCCGGAGAGTGGCTGCATTATGCATCTTCGGTATGGGACGATGCGGCCCTCTCGGTGCTGCTGACCACCTCCGGGGAGAGCGCGGAACTAGTGGAACTTTTTAAAAGAGGCAAGGATCGGGCGCTCGGCCTGATCTGTAACAATCCCGCGAGCACCTGCTGGAATCTTGCTAAGAACCGGCTCCCCATCCTGGCGGGACCGGAGTACGGCAACGCCACCAAGACCTATACCAACGCGACAGCCGCGGCCATTATTCTGGCGTCTGAGATTGTGAGCCTGCCGTGGCAGCAGGAGGCGGAGCGTGCGGCCGAGGTCTTCTCTTCGCACCTGGATCCTATCTTCGCTATGCGCGGCAAGCTGGAGGAATTCTGCCGGGGCGCGGCGAATATCGAAGTGATCGGGCGCGGTGCGGCTTACGGCGGCGCCTTTATGAGCGCGCTTTGCATACGCGAGATGAGCGGTGTTCGGGCCGCAGCGCATACCGGCGCAGGCTTCAAGCACGGCCCCAACCTGGATGTAGACGCAACCCACGTCGCGATTATCTTCGCCCTGGGGCGGGCGGCTGACCTGGGCGTGAAGCTGGCACAGGAATGTAACCGTCGCGGCGGCAAGGTGCTACTGGTCTCCAGCGAAGAACGGGATGCGACGGAGAAATTGCTTCCCGTGAGGATCGCCGCGGTTCCGGAACCGTGGGAGGGCATAACGTCGCTGCTGGTGCCGCAGGCGCTCACGCTGGCAATGGTGGAGCGGACAGGTTGCCGGCTCAAACCGCGCTTTCAATACGGCGTAATGGAGCAGTAGAAGTAAACCGCAGGTCCCTCCACTGCGCGCTACGCGCTCCGGTCGGGATGACAAGTTAATTTGAAGTCGATAATTACTAACGACAGCTTTCACGTTGCAACAAACTTGTCATCCCGACCGGAGCGTAGCGTAGTGGAGGGACCTGCGGTTCTCTCCAACGTGCCTCCTACGGCTGGTGAGGCAGCGTCAAGGTCGGGTTCTGATCGAAAAAGTTAACGGGCCGGATCAGAAATTCATGCCAGAGCGTCGGCATCACTGGCCAGTCTTCCAGGCGGACAACATGATGGAAGCCCAACGTGTACCAAGCGACAATATCTGTGTTCTCAATCGAGCGGTTGGCCTTGGTCCACTCGGGCAGCCCTCTTTGTCCATCTTGGTTGGTGACGTAAGTGCCGGCGGCATAGCGTTCGTCCGGGTTGTAGGGCGTAACCCACATTTGGTGGCTGGAAAAAGCTCCTACGCGCTGCGCCGGATCTTCCAGCGAGATACTCGAAACCGCGGTGGCGCCCGGCATGATCTCCCAGCCGGTCGGATAGCCGCGGGCGTCGTGCTGCGCGGGATTAATAAAGCTCCACATGCCCGGATTACGCGGATCAAGGTCGAGAATCGCATCTTTCTCTTTATGCGCGATGGATGACTGCGCCGCCCAAATGATCTTGCGCGAATGCCCGGTGAGCGGCTCGTGCACCAGCTTGTCGATCATGAAACTGTTCGCCGTGCCATCCACATCGAGATCAAGCCGGTAGCTGAAATAGTGGTCGTGATTCACCGCCAACAGATTAGGCGCGACCAAGGTGCCGTGCTCCAACATGCCTGGCTCCATCGGAGCAATCACCTCTTCCTTCACGCCCTTGGTCTCGACAATGCCAGTAGCCCCTACCGCAACCCGGATGGTGCCATCCTGCTGAAATACCCAATCCAGCAGGTAGTCATAATTACCCGCCACTGCAGCAGTACGCAGCACCAGCTCGCGGCTGGGGCGGGCGCTGATGACGTCTCCTTCCAGGTGTCTCCATGCCGGGCCGTCGGTGGCATGCTCGAACAGGCATGCAAGCTGCGGCTTCTGGATGGGAGCACCCGCGTCCGACGGCACAAGGCCGGTGAAGTACTGCGCGTGGGCGGGACAGTCGTCGGGGCCGAGGGGCTTGATCAGGCCGCCAAGAAGAAATTCTCCCGCGTCGACAAAGGCGCGTGAGTTCCAACCTTCGTCCGGATCCATGTAGGGCACATACATCTCCGAGAGCGAGCCCTCGTACATCACGGAACGAAGCCGGTCTCCATCCCGGTAGCGCACAAGATTGAGCACTGCGCCAACCCGCGGGTCAAGGCGAAAACGGAAATGCCAGTTCTGCCAAACCACCTCGCCCTTGTCGATGGTGTAGCTGGGGCCCAATGGCTGGGTCACGAGCAAAGGCTTGGTGCCTGCGCGTGGCGTGGCATCTCCCTCTTCGTAGTCGATATCTCCCGGCGACATGGGAACGGGATCGTTGTCGATCACCTTGAGGATTTTTTCGCTGGTCAGATCGGCCAGGATAAAAACCCCTTCCACCGCGCGGCCCCAGGGATGATAAACGCCATGGGAATCGGTGCAGTCGCCGTAGCCGATGCGCCGGTTCGCCTGCTCGGGATAGATCATCCAGGTGATGGGGATAGGCTCACAGCGCACCCCGGTCAGGTCGGTAACCCCGTGGCGCTTGAGGGCCGCGATGACCCGGGGATCTTTGTTCGCCACCTCGACCATGGTATCCAGTTCCGACTCGGTAATCGGCGCCTGGACGCCGGGGACCTGCTTAAAAAACTCCAGCTTGCGCCCCACAAGATCGACGCGGGCCTCGATGGTGGCGCCTTCCGCCTCCAGGATCACATCGGCTTCCCGGGGAATGGGATCGCCTTGCTTCCAGGCCAGGACCGTACCCTTGACCGGCTCATGCAGCAGCACGCTGGAAAAAAGCGTTTTATCGGTGAGATGGCCGCTCTGTTGCAAGACGTCATGGACGGTCCAGTATTCGTCGGTGGTGAGGGCATCCAACGGATGGTGGGGCACCCTGTTTTGTGCGCTGAGCGATGCCGTGAGCGAGCAGAATGCGAGCAGACTACAAAAGAGGGTTTTGCTGCTTATCATGCGGTTTTAGCCTGCAAAATCGTAGCACACTTCATAAACTTTAGTTACAATGATCGGGCGAAAACGCGGCTTCTTGCTGGATGATATAAAAGGTAGTAAAGCAACGGAAGCTGTTACCTGGTGGTATTCTATTAAAACGCAATATTTCCAGATAAGTCGGTTTTCTTGAAGAAAGAACTGATTCCGGTCGGCAGGCCCTCACTTCTTCGTCATACCAACGCGCTTCGGGTGCTGAAGCTGCTGCGCGAGAGCGGCTCGTGCTCCAAAGCGGACCTGGTGCGCGCCTCGGGCCTAAGCGCTCCGACCATCACCAACGTGGTCGGCGATCTGTTGGCCGCCGACCTAATCAAACCTCTGGGCGAAGGCGAGTCCAACGGCGGCCGGCCGCCGGACATGATTTCGTTCAAAGCGGAGCGCGGCTGCCTGCTGGCTGTGCAAATTACCGCAGACAGCATTTCGTTCCTGCTTGCCGACCTGAACGGGCATGAACTCGACACCCAGGAAACGCCGCTGGCCAACCGCAAAACAACCCCCGAGGCCATCTGCATTTACATCGGCGAAGAAGTGCGCCGCCTGCTGCGCAAGCACAAGAAGAAGCGGGAACAGCTGCTGGCGATGGTGGTGGGGGTGCCGGCCATCACCAACGTGGATGAGGGCATCGTGCTGTCGATCAGCACGCTGGAGAATTGGCGTTCCGTGCCGCTGCGCACCAAGCTCAGCCGCATCGTCGACTGCCTGATCATTATTGAAAACGATACCAACCTGGCCGCCCAGGGCGAGCGCTATTGCGGCGCCGCGCAGGGGGAAGAGTCCTTCATCCTGATTCACATCGGGCCGAATGTGGGTGCGGGGATCGTCCTGGGGGGTCAAATCTACCATGGTTCGCAGTGGTCCGCGGGTGAGATCGCTTACCTGCGGTTGCCGAACACCTCGCGCAGACGTCCAACCCTGCACGAGTTTGGTGAGCTGGAAACGGTGCTGACCAGCTCCGGTATTCTCGAGAGCTGGCACGATGCCAAGAAGAAGGCCGGCCAGGATGCCACGGAGGACGACGAGAAGATGGACGCCCTTGGGGTCTTTAATCTCGCACTCGCCGGGGATGTGCGCGCCGAGAAAATTGTGCAGCACCGAGCCGGCATGGTGGCCGACATCATCGTGAACCTGTCGCTGATTCTTAATCCTGGCTTGATTTTGCTGGAGGGAGAAATCGGCAGCCATCCCGCGCTTATCAGTGGGGTGCAAAAGCAGCTTCAGGAGAGTGAGTTCGCGGTCACCAAGATCGGCGCCGGCAAACTGGGAACCAAATCCGTGCTCTGGGGGGGAATTGCCATCGCTCTCGAGCGATCCCTTCTGTCCTGCTGCCCCAGCCCGTCGCCTGATTCAGGGCAACCTGAAAGCAACGTAGACGCTGCCGGACGGACCCTTGGCAAATTGGCTCCCGCCGCTGGCGATCACCACGTACTGCTTGCCTCCCGCCATGTAAGTAGCCGGAGTTGCCGTGCCCGCGAAGGGCAGCACCGATTCCCAAAGCAGCTTACCGGTCTTGCTGTCGAACGCTCTAAACTTCTTGTCAGCCACCGTCGCTCCGATAAACAGGAGACCCCCTGCGGTGACGATCGGGCCGCCATAGTTTTCTGAGCCCGTCTTGGCCATACCCTTTGCCGCCAGCTCTGGATATTCTCCTAACGGGATCTTCCAAAGATAGCGGCCTGTATTCAGGTCGATTGCATTCAGAGTTCCCCAGGGCGGAGTGATCGCCGGGTAGCCTTCCGCATCTACAAAATCCCGCGATCCCGTCACTTCATACTTCATGATGGCGCCATCGGCGGCGCTGGAGTAGATCGCTCCCTGGTCCGGGTCCGATGCATCGGTCTTGCCGGTAAGGAACTGGATGAGTGCCTGCAAGTGTGCGTCGCGAAGGTTGGGAAAGGAGGGCATGCGGCCGCCGCCTTGCGCGATCTTCGCTGCTATCTGTTGCGGAGAGAGGCGCTTTCCCACGTCCACCAACGACGGGTAGAGCGGAGGCGTGCCGGCCAGATCCTTGCCGTGACACAGGCTGCATTGGTTGTGGTAGATCCTTTCCCCGGTGCTGGCGGTGGGTTTGTTCTCGGTCAGGGCGAGCACACAAGCCGCCTCATTTGCGTTTATGTAGATCAGGCCGCGGGTGCGATCGACGGCCGGACCACCCCATTCCGCTCCGCCAAGAAAGCAGGGAAAGACTACTGTTTCTTTATTCAGCCCAATGGGCACAAACTGGCCGCCACTGCGAAATGTGGCAAACTCTTTCGCTGCTTGTTCGTGGGCCTCCGGCGTGCGCGTGGTCAACAGGTCTTGCGTCAGCACCTGCCGTGTGAACGGGGCCGGAACGGTCGGCATTGGCTGGGTACGCGAAGCAAATTCCCCCGGCACATCGCTCGCCGGGTAAGGCCGTTCCTCAATGGGAAAGAGCGGTTGACCGCTGGCACGATCAAACAAGTAGAGATAACCCTGCTTGGTGGTTTGTGCGACCGCATCGACACAGTGGCCGTTGCGTTTTACCGAGAGCAGGGCGGGCGGCGAGGGAAAATCACGATCCCAGATGTCGTGATGCACTCCCTGAAAGTGCCAAAGGCGCTTGCCGGTTTTTGCGTCGAGGGCCAGCAACGTGTCGGCAAATAGATCGTCGCCCACCGCGATCCGCTCCGTAAAAATCGAAGACCGCCGATCCGGTGGGAACATATACGATGCCGCGTTGCGGGTCCAGCGCCATCCCCGCCCAGTTGTTGGCTGCGCCTGCAGTCTTCCAGGCATCTGCAGGCCAGGTGTCGTAGCCGAATTCGCCCGGATGGGGGATGGTGTGAAAGCTCCAGCGCAGATTGCCAGTGCGTATGTCGAAGGCACGAACGTCGCCTGGAGGGGCGGGGTAGGTCTCGGGGTTGCGGCCGCCTACGATAATCAGATCCTGGTAAACAATGCCAGGGCTGGTAAGAGCGATGGACTGGGAGAGGTAGTCGCCCCGCAGCCCTTTGCGCAGATCGATTCTTCCCTGTTCGCCAAAGGAGGGAATGGGTTTGCCGGTCTCTGCATCCAGGGCATAGAGATAATTCATCACTCCGGCCAGGATGCGGCTGTGAACGCCGTCAGTCCAGTAGGCAACACCGCGGGCCGGTTGACTGCTGTGCACTCCGGAATCAAATTTCCACAGGAGCTTACCGGTTGCGGCGTCGAGCGCGATCACCTTTTGCGAAGCGGTATAGGCGAAGAGAGACTGCCCAACGATGATCGGGCTGGTTTCCAGACCGCCCTCTTCCGCCGCATCGAACGTCCAAGCTTCTTTCAGCTTGTGGACATTGCTTCGATTGATCTGGGTGAGGGGAGAGTAGTGATCGCCCTCGGCCTGGCCGCCATAGACGGGCCAATCGGAGCTCGGCAGACGGATTGCTGCTGCACACCTCAGCTCGAACCGACAAACCAATCAATAAGACCACGCATTTAAGCGCTGTCCTTACCAGCGACCAGGGGGTGCCCCATATCTCGCTCGTTTTTCGCGAGATGTGGGAGACCACGATTCTCAACCTGCACATTTTCGGCTCCCGCAAGCAATAAGGGAAACAGTTCGTGGTCTCCCACATCTCGCGAAAAACGAGCGAGATGTGGGGCACCCCCTGGTCGCTGGTAAGGACAAGCTTGAGAAGCCGCTTCAGTTTTTCCCCAACAGCCATTCTGTCGCGTTCTGAAAAAGGGTGTTCTGCACCGGGCTGGTGAAGACTTTATCCCCGTGGCCCATATTCATGTAGATCATCTTGTACTGCGTGTTGGTCCAAACCACAGGAATATCCCCGAACGTCAGCAGGCCCTTGATGCCCAGAGGATAGTTTTCCGGATCCAGCGTCAGCAGAACATGAATGTGGCTATCATCCCTGGGACTGGGCTTCCAGCGATACCATTCATTGGTAGGCGACATAAATTTTTCCGGCAGATTCCGGGTCACGGGACTGGTCCTGTCGTCCACCATCAGCTGCGCCGGCAACGGAGGCCAGCTGTTGGCGTCAAATACGCCACCGCCAATGAAGGTCATGAACCATGGCCATTTGGTGTGCTTATCGTTGTAGGCGGATACGTGAAAGCCAAGCCAGGCGCCGCCGTTGGTCATGTATCTCTCGAACGCGTCCCGCTCAGCCTGGTTATGGGGAAATTCGTTGAGCCACACCACCAGCTGATACTGCTTCATATTGGCGTCGTTGAGGTCTTCCCAGTTGGTGGTCGCTTCCAACGTGAAGTTATCCTTTTGGGCAAGCGTCGCGAAAAAGCGAAGTGCATCCAGCGCGAACAGAACGTGATCGTTCTCTACATTCAAGGAGTAAAAGACCAACACCTTTGGTTTGCTCGTTTCCTGGGCGCCGGCGACACCCGACAACATTCCGATGCAAACGGCCAGCGCGGCCAGAAACGCTCTCACAGGCCGGCACCCCAAAGGATGGCGTTCCTGAAGAGCTGCGTAAATTCCTTGCTCTCAAACAGGCCGGGATGATGGCCCATAAAAATATAGACATTCCGTGCCTTGACGTGTTCGTTGGTCCAAACCACGGGATGGTCTCCCATGGTGATCATGCTTCTCGGGCTATATGTCGATTCGTCGACACTTGCCAGCACATGAACCTTGGCTCGATTCGACATGCTCCAGGTGTACCACTCTTCCTTGCCGATGAAGAAAGAGGGCGGCAGGCCCTTGGTGACCGGGTGATTCTGATCCTCTACCTTCACCGTGGCGGCAGCGAATTGTGCAATGTAGCTGGTGTAGCGAATGTCTCCCATAAAGTGGGAGTACCAGGGCCACATCGGGTATCCGTCAAAGTCGCCCAGCAGCATGGCATGGTGGAAACCCACCCAACCGCCGGTTCCGCGCGTGATATAGCGCTGGAAGGCCAGCTTGGCCACCGGCGTCCAGCGATAGGGCGGATAGTTCAGCTGAATAAATAGCCGGTACTTGGCCAGAAATGCATCGTTGATCTGATCGGTGTTCGCGATGTAGTCGACCGCAAAGTCGTTTTCCGTTGCCAGTTGCTGCAACTGCAGCTTGGCGGCCTCGACAAAATCGTTGTGCGAACCCTTGCCGGCCTCTGCGATCGCCACTACCCGGAACTTGACAGGAGTATCACTGGCATACGCTGCGAAGGGCGCCAGCAGAAAGAAACAAAGGAATAGCTTCAACATGCTCATTAGCGCTCTGGACCTCGAATCACCGTCACATTGTTGCTGCTGAAGTTGGCGACATAGATCAAATGAGCCGGCCCGTCGATCCCGAAGGCAAACGGAATCGTTCCCACATCCACCTTCGTGGCCGGGCGATTCGTCTTGCCGTCAATCACCGTCACGTTGGCGGTTCTTTGGTTGGCCACATAGATTTGATCGCTCTGCACATCGATCGCAATTGCCTGGGGATGGGTTCCCAGGCTGACCGTCTGGCTCACGGAGTTGGTGGCCGCATCGATAACCGCCATGGTGTCGTTACCGTAACTGAGCACGTAGGCCTTTTTGGTCGCAGGATTTACTTCCACCGCAAAAGGAATCGCACCCACGGCCACCGTAGTTGCGGCGTTGGTTGCCCCCTGGATAATGGTCACACTGGCGCTGTCTTCGTTGACCGCATAGATTTTGTCTGCCCTGGGATCCACCGCGATCGCCCAGGGATGCTTGCCGATCTCGACCGCGGTGGTAGACCCAGTCGCTCCGTCAATGACGGTTACGTTCTGGCTTCCATAGTTGACCGTATATACCTTGTTGGTTACGGGATTCAGGGCAATGGCGCGGGGGCCCTGCCCCACCTGGATGGTAGTGGTTGCATTGGTCGCTCCATCGATACGGTCACGCTGTGACCAAAATTGTTGGCCACGTAAATCTTGTTGGTGCCGTATTCACCACCAGCGGCCTGGGGATAGACTCCCACGTGCACCGTGGCGCTGACTGTATCGGTGGCTCCATCGATCACCGAAACCGAATCCCGCCCGCATTGGTTACATAAACCTTGTTGGTTACCGGGTTGATCGCGATGCCCTCCGGCCGGTCTTCCACATTGACGGTGGTGGTTGCATGCGTCGTGCCGTCGATGATGGTCACCGAGGCGCTGCCGTGGTTGACCACATAAGCCTTGTGGGTTACCGGGTTCGCTGCCACCGCGACCGGAGTGGTGCCCACGGGCACCGTGGCAACCGGCTTCTGTGCCGCCGACATCAGGGGCGCGATGGCTGTGGCGAGGACAGCCATCCCCGTGCGGGAAGAAGGTCATTTTTCCAGCCAGTAATTATTCAACCCGATATAGGCCGAGGGCAGGTTGGCCAGAATCGTTCGCCGCAGCTTAAGCACGTCGATGGGTTCCGTTGTCTGGTACAAGACATTGCCGTCAGCATCCAGCAAAACAGTGTAAGGAACCCCAGCCTCCCACTTGGGATCGAACGCCTTCTGCAATGCGGCGGTGTTTTCCGAGTCGAAGAGCAGGTTGCGGCTGGTGGCGTGCTTTTCGTTTAACCACTGCGTCACAGCCGGCTTTTCGCCCGGCTTGTTGGTCGAGACCACCACCAGTTCAAAGTTGCGATCGCTGTACATCCGGTAGAGATCCTGAATCTCCGCGAACTCTTTCAGGCAGGCGCTGCACCCTGTCGACCAGAATTGAATCAGCCGAACATTGCCATCCGCATTCGTGTGCAGAGTTTTCAGGGTATCCGCCGAGACCATCTCCAGCGAAATTGGCTGTGCATTCAGCTTTTCCATGTAAGCGACGTTGGCCGCCTCTTTATCGCTCCACTTGGTTGAACAGCCGAACGCCCCCGTGTGCTTGACGGCTACCTCCTGGCCGCCAATAGCGCATTGATCGCATCCAGCGCGTAGTGCCTTTTGACGAACTCCACCCGGTAGCTGTCATCGATGGCTCCCTCGTAGCGCAGCTTACGTTCCTGGTCAAAAATAAAAATATGTGGCGATGCCTGTGGCCCGTACGCCCGGGAGACAGTCTCGGTGTCGCCATCGTAGAGATACGGATAGGGCAGATGCTTGTACGCTACCCGGATCTTCATCTCATCGAGCGTGTCGCTCACGTCGGAAGAATCCAGCTCGTCGATGCGGATCGCCTTGGGGTCGTTGGGACTGATGGCAACCACCGCGACGCCTTTATCTTTGTAGTCGTTGTACATCTGCGTGACCCGGCCCTCGTACATTTGCGCGTTGGGGCAATGGTCACAGGTAAATACTACGACCAGAACTTTGCTGGACGCGTAGTCGCTCAGCTGGTGGATCTTTCCGTCCACGCCCGGCAAAGAGAAGCCGGGTGCGGAGGAGCCCAATGGCAGGATCGGATGCTCCGCGGCAAAAGCGCTAGCGGACAAAACCAGCAGAGCCAGCAAACTCAACATCGCTTTAGCAAGTTTCGACATACTTCCCTCTCTACGCTCCCGAGAAACCGTACTTCCAGGCGAACGCGACGTTGGTGCGCATGTCGTCCCGCACGTCGTCATCGCCTTCCTTCTCGTATTCAATCGCGACCAGGTGACGAAAATTCTGCCGGTGCAGTTCCGCTTCGACTTCAGGGATTTTGGCAATCCCGCTTCCCAGCAGCACATTCTCCCCATGGCCAACCGCCTTGATGTCCTTGAGATGGACCAGGTTCAGGCGCGGGGCCAGCTTGCGGACCGCGTCGACCGGATCGTATCCGCAGGCTGCGAAGTGGCCCGTATCGGCCGTTGCCCCGCAGTTCGCCGAAAGCCCGTCGAGCGCTTTGAGCACGTCTTCCGGGCTTTCATAAGGAAACTTCACGCCGGGAAAGAAATGGTTGTGAATGGAGAAGGTGAGCCCGGCGTCGCGTGACGCTGCGATCAATATGCTTCAGCAAGTCGCTGCCGGTTGCGTCGCCGGTAATGTTGTGCGCGCCCAGCAACTGCGCAAAGCGAACAGCGTCGGCGACTTCCTGCTCGTTCTTGAGGGTGGCGGCGTAGTAGGAGACGCAGCGAATGCCGGCCTTGTCGAGCTTCTCCCGTGCGGTGCGAAACAGCTCCTCTTTGGGATGGCTCAACATCATGAACTCGCCGCGCGACATCTCGATCTGCTGGTTGTGCAGGCCGTTGGTGGGCAGCAGAATCTGCAGCTGGGCGACCATATCGTCAAATGAGAGCGCGTGGTAGCTAAAGGTGCCGATGCCAATGGTGAGCGGAGCTAATGCGTAGGCCGGCAACGCGCTGGCGGCCAGACATCCTGCGGTGCTGGTAAGAAACGCTCTTCGCGTGATCATCAGGGGGTACGTAATGCGGTTTCAGTTTTCGGCATCGGCAGCAGCTCTTTCGACGGCGTATCCGCCGGAAACGCCACGTTAAAGAAGCAGACCATCATCTCATCGAAGCTTTGTTGCCCCCAGGTGACGGTCTTGTTGGGGTCAGGATTGTCAGGGTTCTTCGCCGAGTTATCGTAGTGCGCGGTGCACTCGATCCGCGTGCCCGCAGGAAGATCGATCGGTTTGGCCAGGTTGTACCAAAGCTGCCAGCGCCAGTTATAGTGCGGCACGTTCAGGATGTTGCGGGTCTCTCCGTTGGGAAACACCAGCCGGTACGACATGTCTTTGCCCCGCATATGCATGTGGGGATGCATGCCCAGCAGGGTCACATCGCGGCGCAGGGTGAAGGAGGCATCCACGCGGTAATCCGGATCGCCCGGTGGAATCTTGAAGTCCTCATTGCCTGCCTGCAACGTCATCGCGCGATCTTTGGGCGGCTCTTTTGCCAGCACCAGCCCCACTTCGCCTGGTCGGTCGTCGCTTTTCCTTCAGGCATGTAGTGCACTTCGAGCACGATGTCTGAACCGGCCGGGATCAGCTTCGCCTGGCCGGGCACAAACATATCCGGCGGCTGGCCCGGAGCATAGCCGACCAGCCAGTCGCTAGGCACGTCATCTTTCTGTGCCTTCTCGCCTGTCTTGGCCGGCGGAGCCTCAAAGAACGTCTCGGTCGGCTGCCCCTTGAAATAGTTCGATCCCGGGCGCCGCACATAGGCGACGATGTGGTGCACCACCGAGCGATCGGTCGGCGCCGCCTCCACATCCTGAACCCAGGTGTCTTTAGTAAAGCCGGTGGGCACAATCACGTACTGGTATTCCATGATTCCGGTGGCGGGGACGGCGAACGGGTGAGGCAGTCGATAGATGATGTCGGGCTTGGGGATGGTCCATCCGGCGACAAAGTTGACCGGCGGAGGCATATCCTTAGGGTCGCCCTTGGGCGCGCCCGCATCCACCCAGGCCGCGATGGTATCGATCTGCGCCTGGGTCAGCGAGCGATTATTCTCGAACTTTTCTGTTTTCCCATCCTCAAACCAGGGCGGCATGGCCCGGGTGACCACCATCTGCTTCATCGCCACCGCCCAGGGCCGCGTTTCTTCGTACGTCATCATGGAGAACGGCGTGCCCTCTCCCGGACGATGGCAGCCCTGGCAGTGCTGCTGCACGATCGGCGCGACATCCTTGGTAAAGGTCACGTTCGAGGGATTGGTGACGGGAATCTTCGCCGCCGGGTCTGGGCGTGGTCGCCATACCGGCCATCTGCCCCAACAGGCATGCCGCGGTGCACAGTTGCAATGCGCCGATCGCCAGTGTTCGCTTCATGCCGGCTCCACCCGTTTGATTAATTAGGAACGATTCATTAGTATGTCGCCATCAAGTATCTACCGGGTACAATCCTTCAGGCAATCCTTATTTTAGAGCCGGTTCGCACGTTCGAGGATAAATCCGAATGAAGCTCCTAAGCTGTTTCGCTCTCTGTTGCGCGCTGGCAGGCACTGCGCATGGCTGAAATGCCCAGCCTGCTACAAGTCGGTCAACCGCGTCACCTGGCTGGTGCAGAATGTCGACCTGGCCAAAGCGGGTTGGATTCCGCTGGGGTTGTCCGACGTCCAAGAGTACCCCGATGTCGTGTTGACCGGGCAAGACCACGGCAAGCCAGTGAAGATGTGGGCCTGGGAGATCACCGGCCACCTGGGAAACCTGACCGTGGACATGATTCAGCCGGCCGAGGGACAGCTGAATGCCTGGAACGATTTCCTGGGCAAGCATGGCGACGGAATCTTCTCCATCGTGCACGAGGTAGCGTCCCAGGCGGAGATGGAAAAGGAAATCAAGCGCATGCATGCGCTCGGCGTCGGGGTGCTGCAGCAGTTGAGCTTCGATCGCGATGGCAAGCGGGTGACCTTCACCTACTTCGACACCGAGCCGCAGGGCAAGTTTGTCCTGGGACTGGTTTACTGGCCAGGGGGCGCCCCACCGGCCGGGCCGCCGGGAAAGGTCTCCCACCTCGCACCCGTTATCCGCGAATCTGAGACGGTCTCGGCCTACTGGCAGAAATTGGGCTTTCCCGCTTTTCGCATGGAGCACGCAACACCGCGCCAGGATTCTACCTACCGCGGCAAGCCGCTCTGGTTCGCATTTGAGGTGGGTTACCAGAACTACGATCAGTTCAGCTACGAGTGGATTATTCCGCCCATGACGCCCCCAAACATCTATGCCGACTTCCTCAAGAAGCACGGCGAAGGCATTCAGCACCTGGGCATGCCGGTCGACGACCTGAGCAAGGCAGTCGCTGACTATGAGAAGCTCGGTTACCACGTATGGCAATCCGGAGCCTGGGGAGACGTCGGGAAGAAGGACTCAGGCCAATACGACTACATGGATACCGATTCCATCGGCGGCGTTGTCGTCGAGTTGATCCACGCCTATAAGTAAATAAATGGGGAGCATCTCAAATGTCAGAACCGCTTTTCCCGCCGCCGTTTTTTTCGCTGGAGCAGTGCCCTCGCCGCCAGCCTAGGCGCCGCGCCGTTGTTCTCCTCCGAAAGGTCTTTTGCGTCCCCGGAAAAGGAAGTCGCAGGTGAAGACTACTACGACAAGCTGGGCGTGCCGAAGATCATCAACGCGGCCGGCACGTACACCACTCTGACCGCGGCCTGCATGCCTCCGGTGGTCCTGGCCGCCGTCCAGAAGGCGGCGCTCCACCCGGTGCGCCTGGCAGATCTTCAGACAAGTTCCGGCGAGTACATCGCGAAGCGCCTGCAATGCGAGGGCGCCGTGGTCACCTCCGGCGCGTCTGGAGCGATTACGCTCGCCACCGCCGCCTGCCTGCAGTATGCCAACAACATCACACCCATGGCCATGCCGCAGGCCATCGATGGCTTGAAGAACCAGGTGATCGTGCAGCGGGCACACCGTTACGGTTACGATCACGCAATGTTCCTCTGCGGCGCCCGGGTGACGGAGGTCGTCACCCTTGACGACTACAAGCGCGCCTGTGCCGCCGGCAATGCCATCATGACCAATTTTTTCAACGCGGCGGAAGAAGAGGACGGCGTCGCCGGCACGGCGCAGATCGGCCGGGAGGAGTGGCTTCGCGTTGCGCACGAGCATAATATCCCATGCCATCTCGACGCGGCCGCGGATATGCCACCCATCTCGAATCTATGGAAATACACCGGGATGGGCTTCGACCTGGTCGCCTTTTCCGGAGGCAAGGGCATGCGCGGCCCGCAGAACGCGGGCCTGCTGCTGGGCAAGAAACATCTCACCGATCTTGCCCAGCAGAACAACAACCCGGGGGAAGGCGTGGGCCGCGGTATGAAAGTGGCCAAGGAGCAGATCGTCGGCATGGTAGCCGCCGTCGACTGGGTTCTCTCGCATACAGAGGAATCCATGCAGGGCGACTATCAAAAGCGCGTGGAGCTGATCGTGTCCGCGGTGAAGGGGATCCCTTCCGTCACCACGGAAACGGTGGTTCCCCGGATAGCGAACCATGTTCCTCACTTGCTGATACGTTTCGATCCGTCGGTGAGAGGCGTAACCACGACGGAGATCGTGACTGCGCTACGCAAGGGCACGCCATCGATTGAACTGAACCCCAATACCGGGCATCCACCAAACCAGGGCATTCCGTCAAACGCGAACACATTGGTGGTCGGGGTATGGATGCTGCAGCCGGGAGAAGATGCGGTGGTCGGGCGCCGTATCCGCGAGGCACTCACCAGCAAGGGTTAGCCCAGTTCGAGTTGATCCACACCTACGATACGACCCAAAGCGAAACCGCAGGTCCCTCCACTACGCTACGCTCCGGTCAGGATGACAATTTAGTTGCGGAGCGGACGTTATCGGATAGATTTCTCGAACTCAACTAAATTGTCATCCCGACCGGAGCGTAGCGTAGTGGAGGGACCTGCGGTTCGGTTCTCTTTTTCCGCCACATAGTCTGGGCTAACCCATTGGGAAGTGCAATTCCTCATAGGCTTCCACCATGCTGGCCAGAGCATCGATGCGGTCGCCATTCGGTGTACCTTTCTTGGCGCCTCACAGGCGCTCGATTTCGCAAAGAGCAGCCTCGTAGTCGACTTCAGTCGTAATCGATTTCTGTTGCATTTTGCATAGCCCCACACAAGTGTACAACTTGGCACAGCCAAACTGTCCCAGTGGAACCGTCTCGAAATCAGTTCGTTAGATGTAGGCGATAAGGTCGATCTCCACCAGCGAGTCGCCAGGAATGCCGCCCGCAGGCGCCACGGTGGTGCGGACCGGTGGAATCTTGCCCCAACGACCGGCATACGCTGTGTTCATCCTCGCCCAATCCTTGATGTCGTTCAGGTAGACGTTCACCTTGAGCACCTTCTCCATCGAGGAACCCGCGCTGATGAGATTTTGCTCCAGCTCATCGAGCACATGCTTGGTGGCCTCTTCAATGGTGGCCTTCTCGTGATAGCCAACACCGGCAAGAAAGACCAGGTTGCCATAAGAGACGACGCTCGAAAATAGAGGCGCCTTGGAAGGCGCGGTGTCGGAGCTGGGCTTGGAGGAATAAGACTTCTTTTCCAGCTTGCCCGTGGTTTGCGCCGGGGCACTCTTGGCCACCATTGCACCACCTGTTGCCACCGCGGCGGCCGCCGCCGCATTCTTGAGAAGGCTTCTTCTGGACTTCTGTTCCATTTCGACTTGCTCCTTCTTGAATTGATCAATCGATCAAGCATAACAACATTAAGGTTTGGGCGGAGGCTGCGTCATCTCCATGGCCCAAACACCCGCCGGCCGCATGTACATCGAAGCACGGAAGTTTCCGGTTATGTCCCACGCTTCAGGGGTTCGGAACCAGTAGCCTTTGCTCTCATAGATGACGTGGTAAAGACCCCACGCTGATTTATAAGCCTCGTCTTTCATCCCTTCGCTCAACAGCAGGGCGGCAAAGCCGAGCGTGGTCCCGGCCCAAACCTCTTTTGCCTGTTCATTGTCAATGACCGTCCCATTCGCGGCCATTCCATTCGCCGCGCCCATCTGACCATCGGCAAACTTCATCACGTTCACCGCAAATATCTTCTTTGCCGCGGACAACTGCATTTCGTGGGGAACCAGGTCTCCCAGGCCGAGCATGTTGGCGTACCATTGTCCGGCAAGCTGGTCTGCCTGGATCGCGTCCTGGTTTTCGCTTTCTGTATCGTAGCGGAAATACTCCCCGTTCCACAGCTTGCTGATGTAGGTCTGCTGCGCTTTCTGGAACAGCTGCCGATACGAGTCCTCGGTGGGCTTGTCTCCGAGTATGCGCGCCGTCTCCTCGCCCGCGCGCAGGGCCGCAAGCCACAGCCCGCCTGAGTAGGCGCTCACTCCCCGCACCACCCAGGAGTCGTACGTCTGGTCAGGGTAGCCGCTGTTTTCCGGCACTCCGCCCCCATGGTCGAACTGGCGCAGATACGTTATCGCTTCTTTCACCGCAGGCCAGGTCTCGCGCAGGAATGCCGTGTCCTTCCGCCCGGTAAACACATAGTCCCGGTAGATCATCAGGACAAACTTCGAATTGAGGTCTTTCCAGTCGTTGGTGTCCTGCCAGCCCGGCTGATTGACGGCAATAAAAGGATCTCCTTCCGGCACTCCAAGGTCGTGGGGCACGGCGCCCTTCTTTTTCCGTTTGTGCAGAACCGGTTCCCCGGTCTGCTGCGTTTTCCAAACCCACAAGCCCTTCTCCGGCCACTCCCGCGGCACAGTATCGGCAAACTCCCGCAGCACTTGCTTATCAATCTCCGGCCAGAACTTCAGCAAGGGCAAAGAGGCGTAAAAGCGAACATCCAGGGTGCCGTAATAGGCATAGTCAAAACACTCCAGCAAGGCGAACGAGGCCGGAAGCTTCTTGTCTGAACCTACCTGCCTGCCCCAGAATGTGCCCCCATCCGCCAGCGTGTAGAGCTCGTTAAAGAGCATGCCGCGATACCACAGCGGTTTGCTTTCGTCATTCACATAAGGCGCCTGCCATTTGTCGATGGCATCGCTCCAGGGCGCAGCATTCAACAGCCCGTCGCGGGCGATCTTCCAGGCATTGTTGCCGGTCGTGCCATAAAAATCGGTGTAGCGCCGGTTCCACTTGCGGCCCTGGCCAAATTGGACTACCGGAAGATCCCACGAGATTACCATGGGGACGATTTTTTCTCACCCGGCTGCAGGGTGAACCGCACCGCGATGGCGCCGGCCAGTTTTTCGCTGTCGCTTACCCACGAGGTATCGCTGTTGGCGAGCCGCCCGTCTTTGGCAAAGGGCGTCCACACCGCCTTGCCGTCTCCTGCGGCGAGAAAGGTTGTCTGGTAGGTGACTTCGACACCCGCGGTTTCCAGGGCGGCAATGGCAAACTGGCCGTCCCACTCGTTCAGCGAGCCGCCGTCCCGGCCGCGGTCGAAGACAATGCCTTTCATGGTGCCGGCCGATCCCGCTGCTTCACTTACAAATTGGTCGTAGTTGCCCTGGTTGGGCGTGCCGTTGAAGTCATGGGTAAAGGTGCGGAACCATCCGCCCATGTTCGCCCAGGAAAGAAGCACCGAGACGGTTACAGGATGATCGGTCGGGTTGTTCGCATGCCAGCGGTAGACCGCGACCGGGATAACTTGATTCGCGGTAGTTATTCGGGAGCACGGGAGAGAACTGTTCCAGCACCACGTGGGCGGGAAACTTATCCCACTGATAGTCATACCAGGACTTTGGATACAGAGCGGAGTACTCCCCCGCGCCCACCGGGATAATCCCATGCCCAGCTTGACAGCTCGGCGTTCTTCGGATGGCCGTCGTCAGGGCCTGCGCAGTTCCCATCGAGGCTCCCTCCGACTTCTGGAACATCGCGAACTGGTTTACATAGACAGTTTCATACTTGTGGACGCCGGCCTTGATATGCCAGCGGGAGAAGTCGCCACGATAAGTGCGCGAGAAGGTGCCTGCCCCCATCCCGCCCACCGGCGCACCCTGCCAATAGCCGTCATCAATGCCCTTGCCATCTTTCACGACCCCGGGATTCTCAAGCGGAAGCCCGATGGGCCGGCTCCATGCCGCCTTCGGTATTTCATTGCCGCCGAAGGCCGCCGATGCCCCCATGACCAGAAAAAAACACACCACCGCCTGCGGGAACATTCTCTTCCTCAAGAATCCTCCAGAACGATGCTCACATTTCCCAAACAAGTTTGGCGTTGGTCAGCTCCCGGGCGCCCAGCGCCCCCAGTTCCCGGCCTACGCCGGAGCCCTTTGACGCCGCCGAAGGGCGCGCGCGGATCCGAGCGGACAAAGTCATTGATGAAGACCGCGCCCGCCTCGATCTGCGCGGCGACCGCATTGGCACGGGCGGCATCTTTGCTCCACACCGCCGCGCCTAAGCCAAACTCGGTGTCATTGGCCAACCGTATCGCCTCTTCCTCGGTCTTGAAAGTGAACACGAGCGCAACCGGACCAAAGAACTCTTCCCGGGCAACGGGAGCGTCGTGCGGCACATCGATCAAAACCGTCGGAGGATAGAAATAACCTGGTCCATCAAGCGCCTTGCCGCCGGTGAGCACCCGCCCACCTGCGGCAACCGCATCCGCCACCTGGCGCTCGGTCGTAGCCCGCAAGTCTTCGCGAGCCTGGGGGCCCAGTTTGGTGTCAGGCAGAAGCGGGTCGCCGACCTTCAGCGCGGATGCCTGCTCGACAAAGGCCTTGATGAACGCATCCGCAATTGGCTCAGCGATGAGAAAGCGCTTTGCTGCAATGCAACTCTGCGCGTTGTTGGAGTAGCGCGAGGTCACGCCCAACTGCACCGCCTTCGCGATGTCCGCATCCTCAAGCACGATGAACGGGTCGGAGCCGCCTAGCTCCAGCACAACCTTCTTGCCGTGCAGGCCCGCCTGCTGAGCCACGGCTCGTCCGGCCTGCGACGCTACCTGTAACCGTCACTGCACGAATGCGGGGATCCGCGATAATGGCCGGCACCGCGCCGCGCTGCACCGAGAGATTGACGTAGAGTCCCGCGGGACCATCGGCATCGTGGACCAGTGTCTCCAGCGCCAGCGCGCAGCCCTGCACGGTCTCCGCGTGCTTCACCACACAGTGTTGCCCACCAGCGCAGCAGGGATGAAGAAGCGCAACACCTGCCAGAACGGAAGATTCCAGGGCATGATGGCAAGGATCGGCCCCAGCGATTCATAAACGACGCGGCCCGGCGTTCCGGAATGGGCTGCGGCTGGATATACGCGGCGCCCTTTTCGCGCAAAATGAGCGCGCGCCGAAGGCGGCCTTCTTCACCTCGCCCACGCGCCTCGCCGATCGGCTTGCCCATCTCCAGCGTGATCAGCCGCGCATACTGTTCCACGCGCTCTCCAGAAGATCCGCCAGGCGAATAAGAAATGCCGTCGCGCTCAGAGAGCGGAGTACGCGACCAGCTCTTCCAGCCGTCCCAGACGCTCTGCAGGCGAAGCTCGACCTCGTGGGCACTATGCTCCGGATAAGTGCCCAGAAGCTCGCCGGTAGTTGGATTTTTCGATTCGAATGACATAGGGCACCTCGGTGACAATAATCAGACGAGGCCAGCGCAGGCACATCCACCCAGCGACGCTCCGCCCAACTTTTCAACCCCAGCTCGGCCAACTGCACACCCTTCGCTCCTTCAAGCAGGTCAAAGCGCCAGGGCTTGTTTTCCACCACGTGACGGATAAAGTCTTCCCACTGCAGTTTGAAGCCGTTCTCGTAGACTTGCGTATCGGGCACCTCCTCCCACTGCTCGAGGAACTTCATCGTCTGTGGCTGGTCCGGATTCCAAACCGGCCGCGGGGTGTTCACGCGGTGCTGGGTGTAGCAGTGCGTCAAACCCGCTACCGCAGAGCCATGCGTTCCGTCGACCTGAAAGGTGACCAGATCATCGCGCCTTACCCGCACTGCCCACGACGAATTGATATGCGCGATCACGCCCCCTTCCAGCTGAAAGGTGGCGTAGGCAGCGTCGTCGGCATCGGCTTGGTAAACGGCTCCGCTCTCATCGATGCGTTCGGGAATATGCGTCGCGCCGATGCAGCTCACGGCCTGCACCGCGCCGAACAGGTTGTCCAGCACGTAGCGCCAGTGGGGCAGCATGTCCAGAATGATGCCCCCGCCGTCTGCCTTGCGGTAATTCCATGAGGGCCGCTGTGCGGGCTGCAGGTCACCCTCAAATACCCAGTAACCGAACTCGCCGCGCACCGAAAGCATGCGGCCGAAGAAGCCTGCGTCCTTGAGCATGCGCAGCTTGCGCAGGCCGGGCAGGTAAAGCTTGTCCTGCACCACGCCGCTCTTCACTCCACGCGCACGAGCCAGGGCCGCCAGGGAAAGCGATTCCTCCAGAGTTTCGGAGAGCGGCTTCTCGCAATAAACGTGTTTGCCTCGCTCGATGGCGCGTGTCAGCAGAGGAACGCGCATTTGCGTCGAGCCGGCGTCGAAGAAGATTGTGTCCTCAGGATCGGCCAGCGCCGACTCTATATCTTTCGCGACCCGCTTGATGCCGTGACGTTCCGCCAGCGCGGATACCTTCTCCAGGTTGCGGCCTACGAGGATCGGGTCCGGCATGGCCCGGTCGCCATTGGAGAGCGTTACCCCACCCTGGTCGCGGATGGCCACAATCGAACGGACCAGGTGCTGGTTATAGCCCATCCTTCCGGTAATGCCGTGCATGATGATGCCGATACGCCGACTAGCCACGTTCCCTCTGCCCTTTTTTGTTTCTAATGTTTGTTTTAAAAGGCACGACTCTTGAGTGGACCACAGCGGTGTTTCGCCTGTCAAACATGCTTACGGGCCCCAGTCTTCGGTTGCAAGAATCATTCGATAAGGCTATAGTGCCCACCAGCACATCCCCCAGATAACCTGCACGGTCGTTTAAACTTTGCCGTAATTGGAAGAACTGCTATGCGCCGCGCGTTTCTCTTCGCATGCGTTTCTCTCGGGTTAGCGATGAGCCCGGTATCCGCTGTAGCCCAGGCGGCAGCTCCCGCGCTTTTTCCCTTTAACGGCTCGAATGGCAGTAACCCGAATAGTTTGATCCAAGCCCAGGATGGTTACTTCTACGGGACAACGGCAGCCGGTGGATCGACTCTCGGAAACAAAATCTGCGTGGACGGCGGCGGAAACGACGTCGGCTGTGGAACCGTATTTCGCCTGAACTCCGATCACACGATCAAGACAATCAAGAACTTTCAAGGCGGCGCAGACGGGGCATCACCCACCGGATTGATCCAGGGTGGTGACGGCAATTTCTATGGTACAGTCGCGTTTGGCGGCTCAAGCGTCAGCAGTGCCAATTGCGGGGTTGACACGCAACAAAATAATATCGGCTGCGGAGCAATCTTTCAGATCGCCGCATCGCCCCTCACCGGTCTCGGATCTTACTCGATTGTTTATGACTTTCTGGAGGCTGCAGACGGCGCCTACCCAAATCCGCTGATCATGGGCAGTAGTAATACCTTATACGGAAGTAGCTTTTCTTGCGGCAGTAACGATCCGGCGTGCTCCTTTAACTACGGAGTCATCTTCAGCTATACAACCGGCCAAAGCGGTCCCTCCAGTCTCAAGGTTCTGTATACCTTTTCTTCAGACACCGCAAATACCCAAACAGACTTGGAGCTAGCTTACCCAAACGCTTTGCTCCAGGGCGCCGATGGAAACCTCTATGGTACAACCCAAATTGGCGGTAACCCCGATTGTTTGGATGGTTTCGGCTGTGGGGGAATCTTCCAATACGACCTCACGACAGGCGCAATGATCGGTCTTTGTTTTGCCGGATCCTGCGATGGCTCAGATGATCGTCCAGCGATTACCGGTCATGATGCTCATAGAGATCCGCAAAACTCCCGATCGCACCGAGCAAGTTCGCTTAGAGTTCTGGCCCGTCCAGCGATCGTAGCCCGGCAACCCGGAGGACGATTCCCCACCGACGGTGGCGATTGGTCCTTCATGACTGCGCCGATCTTTCTGACCCAGGGGAGTGATGGGAACATTTTACGGCACGACGCCCCCAGCCTACGTCGACGACGAGTTTTCTTATTCGACGAGCGGATCCGCGGCGCCCGATGCCATTACCAGCAACCCGAGCACAATTTTCCAATACGTTCCCGCGGCAAGTGCACAAACGTCCACCGGGATCTTGAACACTATCTACGGGTTTAGCGGAAATGGCGACGGGGGTGGCACAACCGTCGGGCTCACTTTGGCCAGCGATGGTAACTTCTACGGATCGAGCGGAGGGAATGAGTTCCAGCTGACAGCCAGCGAAATCGATGATCCCTCGTCGTGGCCCTTGAATCCCCTCGATCCAGCCGGGTTCTACACTACCTTCCCAACCGGCACTCCTACTTCACAGATTCAGGGAAGTGATGGCAACTTCTATGGCACCACCACCGACGGTGCTTACGGGTCAGTCTTCCAGATCGCGACGTCTCCATCCCTGGCGGCGCCCGTAAAGCTCACCTTCTCCTCTTCGCAAGTCACCGCTGGAACTCCCGTGACTCTCAATTGGAGCGTCTCGAATGCATTCTCGATGACCGCTCAACAGTGTTACGGGAGCAATAGCCTATCTGGAGTAACAACTCTCTGGTCAGGTTCTCCTGTCAACGGGGTCTACTCCGGATCTCTAACCTTCACGCCACGGTTTCTCGGGACTGCCAACTATGCGCTCACTTGCGGCGGAACAGAATCGGGATTTGCAAACCTTACCGTGACCTCGGCGCCTCTCAAGATTGTCACAACCAGCTTGCCAAGCGGCATGGTCGACGCCGTCTACACGGAAACTCTCACCGTTTCAGGTGGCACCCCTCCCTATAACTGGAGCATGGTCTCGGGCGGCCTGCCTCCTGGTTTGTCGCTGAACGCGAGCGCTGGTGTAATCTCCGGAACTCCTACCCAGCCCGGTACCTTCAGTGTTGGCCTGCAAGTGAGCGACTCCGAAAGTACGCCCGCCAAGGCTAAGACGACGTTGTCGCTTACCATTGCACCTCTCCCATTGGCGATTTCGTCATCGAGCCTGCCGAGCGCTACGGTAAATATTCCCTATACAACCGGTTTGACCGCGACTGGTGGAGTGCCCCCCTATACCTGGGCTCTGGTCTCGGGCACCCCGCCTGCATGGTTGTCTCTGCAGGCAGCAACCGGGGCGATCTCCGGAACTCCGACACAGGCTGGCACCGACACTTTCACAGTTCAGGTGAGCGACTCGAATAGCCCAAGCGCGACCGCAACCGCCCAGCTCTCCTTGAGCGTCCAGGCTACCGTAGGCTTGCAGTTCGTGCCCGTGTCGCCCTGTCGGATCGCCGACACGCGGAATCCCGCGGGACCGTTCGGCGGCCCCGCCATCGGGGCAGGACAAACACGGACTTTTCCCATTCCCCAATCGGCTTGCGGCATCCCTCCGAACGCTGCCGCCTATTCGTTGAATGTGACGGTTGTTCCCGGCGGCGCGCTCGGCTATCTCACCGTGTGGCCGGCGGGGCAACCCCTGCCCACGGTCTCGTTGCTCAACTCGATGGATGGCCGTGTCAAGGCAAACGCCGCGATTGTCCCCGCAGGAGAATCGGGCGCGATTAGCGTTTACGCGAGCGCCGAGGCGCCGACGCAGGTGGTGATCGACATTAGCGGTTACTTCATCCCCGCTACTGCATCCAGTCTGGAGTTCTACCCGCTGACGCCGTGCCGGGTGGTCGATACCCGTAACGCCGCGGGACCCTTGAGTGGGCCATCTCTTGCCGCTGGTCAGGCGCGCTCGTTTCCCTTGCAGAGCAGTAGCTGCATGATTCCTCAAAGCGCACAGGCATACTCCTTGAACGTTACGGTGGTACCGAGCAGTCCCCTCGCCTACCTCACCATGTGGCCCGCAGGACAGGCACAACCAACCGTCTCAACTTTGAACGCACCCACGGGAACGGTAACGGCAAACGCGGCCATTGTCCCCGCAGGCAATGGAGGAGCAGTTTCGGTTTTTGTCACCAACGACTCTGAAGTCATTCTGGATGTGAATGGATACTTTGCACCTCCTAACAGTGGCGGCAGCTCTCTCTACACCACCGTGCCGTGCCGCGTCCTCGATACTCGGGAAAGCGCCTCCACACCCTTTCCGGGAACTTATGAAGTGAACGTGCAGGCCGGCGGCTGTGCATTGCCTGCCGGCGCGACGGCGATGGTTCTCAATGCCACAGTTGTGCCGGTGCCGCAGCTTGCGTATCTTACACTTTGGCCGGCTGGAGCAAGCCAACCGGTTGTCTCCACGCTTAACGCGAACGATGGTGCAATTACCTCGAATATGGCCATCGTTCCCGCGACCAACGGCGCGATTGATGCTTACGCCACGAATAAAACGCAACTGATACTCGACCTATCCAGCTATTTCGCACCGTGAGAGTGGGCGGCCTCCGACGCGTGGTTATCAGCATCGCCGCACCGGTCTTCGAGGTTTGGGCGGGCGTTAGCCGGCCGCGAGGGCCGCTCCGGGGCAGGTTGATGTTTGTCGGGGGATCGGGGTTGCGCAAGAAGCTGATTCGTTTTGTCTGCATACTCGCCGTTTGCACCGCCGCCTGCAGCCCTGTGGTAATCGCCCAGTCGGCAAATCAGGAAATTGCCCGCGATAACAGAGATCTCGAGAAGGCGCGGTCGGCGGGTGACCGAAAAGCGGAGGGTCGAGCGCTGCGCTCCCTGGCGAACGGATATAGCGGGATAGGCCAGCCACAGCGAGCCCTGGAACTGCTAACCCAAGCCCTCGATCTATCCAGGAAAATAAGAGACCGCAGTGGTGAGGCAGCTACCCTGACCGCCATCGGCGAAACCTACTGGTCTCTGGGGGAGTCACAAAAGGCAATGGATCTTTATACCCAGGCACTCCCGATAGAGCATGAAGTGGGAGATCGAGCGGGTGAAGCCGCAGCACTGAGCGACATTGGCGACTTTTACGCCGAGACCGGCAAGCCGGAGAAGGCTGTGGAATTCCTAAATCAAGCACTTACCCTTGAGCGTGAAGCGGATGATCGCGGCGACGAGGCGGTGACCCTGAACAATATTGCCTCGGTTTTTGCCGACACCGGACAGCCGGAAAGAGCTCTGCACTTTTATCATCAGGCACTCAATCTGGAGCATGCGCTCGCCCACCGAAGCGTCGAGGCCATTACCTTGCACGCGATTGGAGTGCTCTACGCGTCAATGGGTCAGCCGCAGAAGGCGCTCCAATTCTACGAGCAGGCAATCTCCCTCGAGCGGCAGGTAGGTGACCGCGGGGCCGAAGGAAATACGCTCGCCGAGATCGGCGGTGCTCACCTGGTTCTCCACCATCTGGGCAGGGCGCTGGCGCTTTACACCGAGGCGCTGAAGATACAGAGGAGCACCGGCGACCGCCGGCGAGAGGCGATGACCCTGAACAACATAGGAGCTGTCTACTTCTTTATGGGTCAGCCGCGAAGGGCCCGCGCTTTTTACAACCTCGCTCTTCCTTTAGAGAGCGAAGCCGAGGACCAGGTGACCAAGGGTTACACATTATGGGGCTTGGCATTGCTGGAGGGCGAAGACGCTGTACCCAGGTACCTGGCCGCGTTGAGCATAGCCCGCTCGGCCAATGCCGCCGATCTGCAGGGTTCTGTCAACAGCTCTCTCATGAACCACTTTCGCCAACAGAACCGTGTGGGCATGGCCATCTTTTTTGGCAAGCAAGCCGTCAACAGCTACCAGCAAATCCGGAGCAACATAGGCGGGGCCGACAACGAAATGGAGGCCGCCTTCGTGCAGTCCAAATCCGACTCCTATCGCCAACTCGCCGATCTGCTGGCACAAGAGAACCGTCTCGGCGAGGCGGAGCAGGTGCTGGATCTTCTTAAAGAACAGGAGCTGAAGGAAACCGTACGAGGGGGAATGCACGCCAAAGACGGGAGCACGAGTATCCTTCCGGCGAGCGAATCCGACGGCAACGCCGCAACGGAGCTGGGAACGCAGGAATCGATCGCCCAAAAAATGGTGGGGCTCGTCGAGGAAAGAGATGGGTTGCAGGCAAAAGCGAAACGCACGGATGCGGAACAATCTCGCTTAGAGCAGTTGAACGCCGAAGTAGCTGCAGCGAATGCCTCTATCCGGCGGTTCTTCGATATCACGTTGTTTGCAGAGCTCGGGGCTACGGAGAGCGCGAACGCAGAGGTGAGTCACTATGCAGAGGAGAGCAGCAGCATACGGTCGGAACTGAGCCACCTGCCCCAGCGCACTGTAGCCGTTTATACCCTGGTCACCGACCAGCATGCGTATCTGATTGTGATCACGCCCACGCTTCGCGTCAAACATGAGGCGCGGCTTTCAGGGCAGCAACTGCGTGAGGCGGTGCTTGCAGTTCGCGAAGAACTCAAAACTGCCAATTCCCACCCGCAAAGAAAGCTGCAGGACCTCTACGAGGCGCTCATCCTGCCAATCCTTCCTGATTTGCAGGCAGCCAAAGCGCAAACCATTCTCTGGTCATTGGATGGTGTGCTGCGCTATCTGCCCATGAACGGGCTATACGACGGCAAACACTACCTGGTGGAAGATTACGACAACGTGGTGATTACACCGGCAAGCCGCAATCACCTTCTCGACACGGCGAAACCGGCTGATTGGCGTCTTCTCGCAATGGGCCTCTCCAGGAGCTACCTGGGGCAGGAGGCTTTGCAAGGAGTCGATGTGGAACTCAACGCCATCGTGCGTGATCCGCAAGTACCAACATCCCATGGACTCAGACCGGGCCGTTTGCTGGAGAACGATGCCTTCACCCTTGCCGCGTTCCAGGAACTGTCGGCTAAGTTCCCGGTTGTGCATATTGCCAGCCACTTTGTCTTCGACCCCGGCCACGTGCCTGAGCCCTATCTGTTACTGGGCGGAGACACCACTGGCGGCAACGGTTATCGACTCACGACCTCAGAAATGTCCGACAGGGTAGACTTCACCGGGGTGCAGCTGCTCACGCTGTCGGCCTGTAGCACCGCCCTGGCAGATAAAATGCCCAACGGCCGCGAAATGGACAGCCTCGGCATGATTGCGCAAAAGAATGATGCGGCCGCTGTCATGTCTACGCTCTGGGACGTGAATGACGCCAGCACCAGTGTGCTGATGAGCGACTTCTATAACCGCTGGCTGGGGGCCAGGCCAGTGGCCAAAGGGGAAGCGCTAAGGCAGGCTCAACTCGATCTACTTCATAGAACCGAGAACGCCATTGGTTCAGCCGCTCGGGGATCGAAGTTGCAAGACCAAGATGCTTCCGTGCCCTCGCGCTACGCTCATCCGTATTACTGGGCGCCGTTCGTATTGATTGGAAACTTTCAATAGGCGGCATTGATTTGTCGATCCAAGAGGATTCCGCCTGCTCCCGTTCCTGAGCGGCTGCCAGCAGGAACTTGTGTCAGGCTGTTACTAATAGCGTGAGTGGGGTTAGTACGGAGCTTCACCCGTCTGCCTCGGGGAGGGGGTGCGCGATGAGCACTATGTCTGCAGTGGACAACGCAACGAGGGACCCGGCCGCATCTGCGGTCCGTGTGGTCTCGATCGATATCTTTCGCGGGCTTACCCTGCTGGTCATGATCTTCGTGAACGATCTGTCGAGCGTACACGGACTGCCCTGGTGGACCTACCACGCGCACGCCAGCCAGGACGCCATGACCTACGTCGACATGGTGTTCCCCTTCTTCCTTTTCATCGTTGGCATGTCGATGCCTCTGGCGGTAACCCAGCGGCTACAGAGAAATTCGTCGATCGCTTCACTCTGGCTGCATGTGCTGTCCCGTTCCGCGGGACTGGTGGTGCTCGGTCTGATCCTGGCGAATGCCGAAAAGGGCGATGCCGCGCGCATGGGTCTCAACCCCAACCTGTGGGCGCTGCTGGGTCTGGCCGGCGCAGTGCTCTTCTGGTTCGCGCCCAGCCGGGAACAGCGCGCCTCCAAGGTTTTTCGCGGGCTGCGTTTCGCCGGGCTGGTTTTGCTGCTGCTCACCTTTGCGCTCTTCCGGCGCAGCCTGGGCAATGGACACGGCGCGTGGATTGACGCCGGGTATCCTGAGATCCTCGGACTGATCGGCTTCACTTACCTGGCGGTTGCCATCCTCTATATCCCGTCGCGGCGATGGTTGTGGGCGCCCCTGGTATGGACGGTGTCGCTCACCGCGTTTTGCGCGCTGCTGGCCGCAAACCACGTGAGAGTACGCGTGCCGCTCTTTTTCTGGCCCTTCGACTCGGGCGCGATGGCCTCGATCACCATGGCAGGCGTGGCTACGTCTGTGATTTTTTTTGGGGCGCACCGCTGGCAGTCGCTGGCACAGCGAATGCGGCTGGCGATGGGCTTCGCTGCGGCCATGCTGATCGCCGCGTGTCTGCTGACGCCGTTGGGCATCTCGAAGATTCGCGCTACACCCACCTGGTGCCTGTATAGCGCTGGAGCGGCCGTCCTGTGTTTTTCATTGCTCTACTGGATCTGCGATATAAAGCAAAAGAGAGCATGGGCGGCACTGGTGCGACCGGCAGGAGAGAACACGTTGCTTACGTATCTGCTACCCGACTTCTACTATTTCATCACCACGCTGGTGGGCTTTACCTTCATCGATCAGCACTTCAGCACGGGAGCTTTCGGCGTGGCCCGCGCCGTCGTTTTCACCCTGGTGATGCTGGCTTTCTCCGCCTTGCTCACACGCGCCCACATACGGCTGCAGCTTTAGGGGTAAACATGCGATCTACGCCGCCGCCCACGCGCGATCAAACAACGCCGAGAATCCATCCTTCGATCTCCGCTATCCTGCGCTCCGGTTGCGGCAAAGGAAGATCGAGGAACCCGGCCAGGGAGCCATCGCTGTCGGGCAGGCGCAGCCATGCCGCTATGGAATATGCGGAGATGCCGTTCAGGGTGGGCGCGCGGAAAGGCATTCTAAGGGGGTTAGATTGCCGCCCCCTCTAGAATCAGTGACTGGGTTGGACTGGCTTGAAGAGCGCCAGCAGGATGGGACGCTCTAAGCCCCAGACACCTCACGTATAGATCTACAACTACCATCGGAACTTTTCATTCGCTGGATCATCCTCCTTTCCCGTGTACGCATAAATTAAAACGGCATCAGGGTCGAGGTCAAGCCGAATCTTTCGTGATCGCAAATGGCCTTACCAGGAATGCCAGTAGCCGTTGCGCTCCGTCAGTTCCAGTTCCACGCCAAAGAGCTCTTGCAACCTGTCTGCCTGCAGCAGTTCCTGCTTCGGCCCGTCACCAACGATGCGGCCGCTGCGCATCATGACCACGCGATCGATCTCCGGCAGAATATCCGCCAGGTGGTGGGTCACCATCACCACGCCCGTTCCCCGCCGCGTGCCCGACCCCACGGCCACGTCACGCAAGATCTCCCGCAGCTCCCGCTGTGCCGCCAGGTCAAGCGCATTGCTGGGTTCATCCAGTAGCAACATCTCCGGCCGGTGCACCAGCGCCCGCGCAATCATCACCCGGCGCTTCTCGCCGGCCGACATCTCGCCTACCAATCGGTCGCGCAGGTACTCCGCCCCCAGCAGGGCCAACGCCTCGCCCGCGCTGCTGCGCATGGCCTCGGTCACCTCCAGATTGGGCCACAAGGTGGAACTGGAAAAGAAACCGCTGACCACGGCGTCCAGCCCTCGCGTCACCGAAGTGCGTTCGCCGGGCAGCTCCGCGGCCACCACGCCAAGATGCTTACGCAGTTCCTGCACCTCCCACCGGTCCCGGCCATACACCTTCATCTCCATCCCGGGACGGACGATGGGATAGCATTCACACATCATCGCCTTGATCAACGTCGACTTTCCGCAGCCATTAGGCCCCAGGATGGCCACGTGCTCGCCGGTGGCAATCTTGAGGTTGATATCCTGCAGCACCACCTTCTGGCCTCGCGCCACATCCACGTTGCGCATGCTGAGAAACTCTGCCGGCGCGTCCCGGAATTCCTGTTCGCGGCGCTGGAGAGGGCAGCCTGTGCGGTTTTCTGTAAGGAAAACCGCATGGAGTCTGCGGCGCCACCAACCTCGACAGGAAATCCGGGCCGAAACCCCTTGTCATGCTGCATTCGTCATCCTGCGCTCCGCGCTTTCTCTTGATAGAGTAAAGGCCACATGGCTGACACGTCTCCCGCTGCTCACACGCCGCTCATTCGCGAGGATCAGGTTCCTCGCGGCTTCTCGTTTGCCGCCGTGCGCGCAGGCCTCAAAGCCAGCGGCAAGCCCGATCTGGCCTGCGCGGTGGCCGACCGCCCGGCCGCCGCTGCCGCCATGTTCACCAGCAACAAGGTCATCGCCGCGCCTCTGATCGTCGGCCAACGCCACCTGCATCGCAGTCAACATCAGCTCCGCGTGGCGCTCGTCAATGCCGGCAATGCCAATTGCGCTACTGGCGAGGCCGGCGTCACTGCCGCACAACAATGCTGCGTAAGCGCCGCCGCCATCTTCGGCTGCGACGCACATGCCGTCTTCCCTTCGTCCACCGGCATCATCGGCGTACCGCTTCCCGTCGATAAGCTGACCGCCGCACTGCCTGCATTGCACGCCGGGCTGGGATCTTCCGCAGCCCACCTGGAGCAGATGGCCGGCGCCATCATGACCACCGATACCCGCGCCAAGTTTGCCGCCGCAAGCTTTGAGGTGCGCGGGGTAATCGTTCGTATTGCCGGCGTCGCCAAGGGCGCGGGCATGATCCATCCGCAACTGCGAGCCGCTCCGGCCGCTCCCCATGCCACCATGCTGGTCTATCTGTTCACCGATGCCGTGCTTGAACCCGCGGTGGCGTCAGACCTGCTTTACCACGCCGCTGACAACAGCTTCAATCGCATCTCCATCGATGGCGACACCTCCACCAACGACACCGTGCTGCTGCTCGCCAGCGGGGCCAGCGGAATCAACGTTCACGGCCACTCCCACGCCACGGCCACCACCGTCGACGATCCCGTCACGGCTGCATTCTCTTCCGCGCTGCAATCCGTTTGCTTATCCCTTGCCAAGCGAATTGTGGAGGACGGGGAAGGCATTGAACACGTGGTGGAGCTGGTCATCGGTGGAGCGCTTACCGATGCCGACGCCCTGCGCGTGGCGCGTTCCATTGCCCACTCTCCGCTGGTCAAGACCGCGTGGGCGGGATGCGATCCGAACTGGGGCCGCATCCTCGCGGCCATCGGTTACGCCGGCATCGCCATCGATCCCGCGCGCATCAATATCTCCTTCGGCGATCTGGAGATCTGCCGCGAGGCTGCCTCTCACCGAAATTCGATGAGGCCGCCACCCACAACTACTTGAAACAACGCGAGCTCACGATTCACATCGATCTCGGTCTCGGGCCGGGGATCTTGCCGTTTCTTTACCACAGATCTTACCGCGGAGTACGTGCGTATTAACTCCGATTACTCCACATGAGAGCACTCGCCGGCTGCGAGCAGCGAAAGCAGTGCAGATTGCTAGAACTCCTATCGTTTCAGGAACTGCGAAGCATAGAAGACCGGGAAATCAACAGGCTTATTCACATATCTGTGAAAAAGTCCGGGCGGCTTTCCACAATTGGGTCCCGTATTGGGTTAGTTTTCCGTTAGGAGAAAACAGTCATCATGGCTTATAAGATCAGGCAGGCTGCGGAAGGTGTCTCCACCGGCGGTTCACTGATCTCTGACGCAAAGCTCAAGCAGCTTTATACCACCATGCTGCAATGCCGGCTGCTCACGGAACGGGCACGACGCGCGCACAACCGAAATGGCTCGGCAAGCCTCTACGAGGCTTCTGTGGGCAAGGAAGCCTCGCGACCGGTTGCGCCATCGATCTGCGTCCGGAGGACACCATCGCCTCCCACGAATCGATCGCCAGCAGGATCATCGCCGGCCTGGTCAAGCGGGTTCCGTTGAACGCGACCGTTGCTGAACTCTATGCGGAGCGTGTACCCTCCATCGCCACCGAAGCACAGCTTAGCGCCGCTACCGGCTTGGCCTTAGCCAACAAGCGAGAAAAAAATACCGCCGTTGTGGTCGCTTTTACCGGCAAGGCCGTCACCGCACTCGACGCCTGGCATGAGACGCTCGCGTACTCCGCCGGCCACGGCCTGCCCATGATCTTTGTCGTCGAAAATAATAGCCGGGTAAATTCTGCCGGCCCGCGCAGCGACTGGGAAGACTTCACCCAGAAAGCGCAGAGCTACCGCCTGCCCGGCATCACCGTCGACGGCAACGATGTGGTGGCGGTCTACCGGGTAGCCCACGAGAGCCTGGAGCGAGTGCGGCAGGGCGATGGCCCGGTGCTGATCGAGGCGAGGACGTATCGTCAAGCCGGGCGCGGCGAGCCCGATCCTCTCACCCACATGGAAGAGTACCTCGCGGCCAAAAAGCTCTTCCATTCACGCTGGAAAAATCGGCTGGTCGAAGAATTCTCGCGAGAACTTGACGACGCCGCCAAAGCGGCGCGAAAAATGCAAAGACCACAACGACAGCAGCGCAACTCGCGTGCCCTCCCTTAACCGCCTGCCCGTTATCTTCGCGCTTCATCGGTCATCGCAAACGATTGACCACCCGTCCTGCTTTCGTTAGCTTGAACACAGGTGAACGATTCTCGTCACGTCTCTCCACCGGGTATTGAGGTTTAAGTGGAATTGCTTGCTGTTCTGTGCGTGATGGTCTTTCTTATCCCTGGGATCTCAGCCGCCGCACCGATCTCTGCTCCCGATCAGGCACAGACTACGCAATCGGAACCCGCTGCACCACCACCACCCGCAGCCGATCAGCTTCCTGCGCCGCGCGAGAAGATTCAATTTGCGCCGTACCAGCCTCTCAAATCCATCGAAGGCGTGAGCTCCACGTACATTCCGCTGGACAGTTGGATTTATCCCGCGGTAATGCGTTTATACGGGCTGGGCTTCGTCGACACCGTGTTTCTCGGCATGCGCCCCTGGACTCGGCTGAGCGTGGCCCACATGCTGGAACAAAGCGGCGACCGGATCACCGACAGCACCAACGACGAAGCCATTGATCTTTACACCGCGCTGGAAAGAGATTTGCAGCCCGATATGCGCATCCCGCTCGACCAAAAGTTCGGCCGCTTGGGGATTGACTCAGTCTACGAGCGCGTCATGGGTATCGGCGGCACGCCCTTGCGCGACAGCTTCCATCTCGGCCAGACCGACATCAATGATTTTGGCCGCCCCTATGCTTCCGGCTTCAACAGCTACACCGGGTTGAGCGCGCGCGGCCACTACGGCATGTTTTCCATTTACTTTCGCGGTGAGTTCCAGCACGCTCCGTCCTGGGAAGGCTACTCGCTCCCACTCTCTGAGACCTTAGCGACCATCGATGATTTCGATACCTTTACTTCTGTCCCCTTGCCTGGCAACACGACCATCCCATTGGGCCCGGTTTCCTCGGTCAACAACCTCACGGTGCTTGAGGGCTATGCTTCCGCCCATGTTGCCGGCCACGAAATCTCTTTTGGAAAAATGGACAACTGGTACGGGCCCGGAGTGGGCGGTGGCATGGCCTGGAGCAACAATGCGGAGAACGTGTGGAGCTTTCGCATCAACCGCGTCGAGCCGCTTTATATTCCGTACGTCTCTCGTATCGTAGGACTGATCCGCTACGACTTTTTCGTGGGACCGCTCAAGGGTCATAATGACCCTGTTAGCCCCTGGGTTCACGCGGAAAAGATTGCATTCAAGCCCACGCCCAACGTGGAACTCGCTCTGCAGCGCACTGTCATCTGGGGTGGCATCGGACATGAGCCCATTACCCTGGGGACCTTCTGGCGTAGCTTTTACAGCATCAGCGATACCAACGGAGCGGAAAAATTCTCGCGCCGCGATCCCGGCGCACGCTTCAGCGCCTTCGACTTCACCTGGCGCCTGCCCTATCTGCAAAAGTGGCTCACGCTCTATTGCGACTCCGAAGTACACGATGACGTCTTCCCCATCACCGCGCCGCGCCACGCAGCCATTCGCCCTGGTCTCTACTTATCTCATTTTCCGGGCGCACCCAAACTCGACCTGCGCGTCGAAGCGGTCTCCACCGACCCCGACACCGGCTTGAGCAACGGCGGCCAGGACCAGTATATCGAGGTGGTGCAGAGGAATGGCTACACCAGCAACGGTTTGCTGATGGGCGATTGGATTGGGCGGGAAAACAAGGGAGGCCAGGCCTGGCTCACGTACCATCTCTCACCTCAAGAGTGGCTGCAGGCTTCTTACCGCAGTGACAAGGCAGCCAAGGACTTCATACCCGGCGGCACCACCCAGACCGACTTCAGCTTTGACGTCGTCAAGCGCCTCACACCCGACGTTGAACTGAAGGCCAACGTGCAATACGAGCGCTGGCTGATTCCGATCTACAAGGTGGGCCAGCACTCCGATACCAGCACTACCTTCCAACTCACCTGGTATCCCCGCATCGACCGTAGATTCTAGGGTTCTGCTGAAAACGACGATTCAACCGCAGGTCCCTCCACTCCGCTGCGCTCCGGTCGGGATGACAAGTTATTTTGAAGGTCGATAATTCTTCGAAAACCTGCATTTGCAACAGAATTGTCATCCCGACCGGAGCGCAGCGGAGTGGAGGGACCTGCGGTTTTGCCTACGTAAAGCCAACAGCCCTGAGCGTCAGTTGTTGCGCAGAGCGATCATGGGATTGATCCTCGAGGCTCGTCGCGCCGGAATATACCCGGCAAGCAGGGCTACCATCAATAACAACAGAATCATGCTCAGGAACGTGGACAGGTCGGTCGCCGGCGTGGCAAACAGCAGCGACGCAATCAAGTGGGCAATCATCAAAGACGCCACCGTCCCGGTTGCAATCCCAATCAACGCCAGCATGAGCGTCTTCCAGATCACCGACCACTGCACGCGCGCCTGGCTGGCGCCCAGCGCCATGCGAATCCCGATCTCTTGTGTTTGCCGGGTCACGGAGTACGAGATCACACCATAAATTCCCAACGAGGCCAGCACCAGCCCGAGCCCGGCAAAAATGCTGACCAGCAAAACAAAGAACCGGCGCGGTGAAACCACATGATCCACCAGCCGTTGAACCGGGCGGAATTCAGTCGCCGGTTGCGAAGGATTAATCTCTCGCAGCGTGCTCATCACCGTGGACGCGAGCGTCTCTGGAGGCAGCTTGCTGCGCACCACAAGTTGCGCTCCATCCGGCCCATATTGCGGCGCCACCCCGGAAACGTACATTTGCCAGCCCGGAGTACCCTCGACGCTGCTCTCGTGCACATCCGCAACCACGCCGATGACACGCGCATCATCACCCCCGACCACCGCAATGCGATCGATGGGGTCTTGTCCCGGCCAGAGCCGGCGCGCTACCGTTTCGTTAACGATGACCGTCCCTAGTTTCTTGTCGTTGTCGTCCCAACGAAAGTCACGGCCTCTAACCAAGCGCATGCCAATCGCGTTGAGGTAACCCGGGGATACGACGTACACAAACGTATCTTCCAGTTCCCCTGGACTATAGCGCCTGCCCTTTACCGAGATGCCCCAGCTGCGGTTGCGGCTCATCGGCAGGTTGTCCGTGATGCCGGCCGTCTCGACACCGGGAATAGCCTCCACCCGGCGCAGGGCCTCTTGCCAGATCACGCTTCTCTTGCCCGCATCGTTTCCATCGTTGTAGTCCAGGCTGATCGAGGCGGCCTGGCTCGGCTTGAAACCGAGATCGACATCGAGGATGCGCAGAAAACTCCGCAACAGCAATCCGGCGCCCACCAGCAGCACGCAGGCCAGCGCAATCTCTGAGACGATCAACACCGAGCGCAGCGCTTCATGCTTCTTGCCGTCGCTCGCACTATGGCCGGAGTCTTTGAGCACCTCCTGCAAGTTGGCGCTGGATATCCTGAGCCCCGGCGCGAGGCCAAAGAAAACCGCTGCGGTCACCGCGATGAGCAGCGTCCACACCAGCGCGGCTCCATCGATGCGCACGCTGCTGAGCAGCGGCAGCGCGATGGACCCCTGGTAGGCAAGATAGGTGGTAACCGTGAATGCGATTCCCAGGCCAAGCAAGGCGCCCGCGAACGAGAGCACCAGGCTCTCGGTCAGCAACTGCCGCACCAGCCTGCTGCGCGGGGCGCCCACCGCTGATCGCATGGCAAACTCCTTGCTGCGGGCTGCCCCGCGCGCCAGCAGCAGATTCGAAAGGTTCACGCACACGATCAGCAGAATCAGGCCCACTGCGCACCACAACACAATCAGCGAGCGGCGCAATTTGCCACTCACATAGTCCTTCAGCCCCAGCAATAGGCCGGTGTACCCGCCTCCATACTCCGGATGCTTGAGATTGAAATGAAGGGTGGGAAAGAGGAGATCAGCCTCAGCCTGGGCCTGGGCCAGGGTCACTCCAGGCTTCAGGCGGGCCACCAGGGCCATGGTATTTCCCTCATCGCGGATATCGTCATAAATGACCGGGCCGTACATATCGACCTTGTAGCCGGGTGAGAAGATCGAGCCAAAGTCAAAGCTCTCCGGGAGCACGCCAATCACGGTGACGGGCGTTGCATTCAACTCGATGGACTGCCCCACAATGCCGCGGTCGCCGGCATACTGCCGCTTCCAGAATGCATGGCTCAGTAACACCACCGGGCGGCTTTTGGGCAAAGTCTCCTCCGCCGTGAAGAGCCGGCCAAGCGATGGCTCTACGCCCAGCGTTTGAAAGAAATTTCCCGCCACCATCAAGCCGGTAACCGGCATCGGCTGTCCATGGCCCATCAGTTTGAGATTGTCGCTCCCGGAAAAAGCGAAGTAGCCGGATACCGATTGGAAGGAGCGGTTTTGCCGCTGAAACTCTTCCGTGGCGTCCGCGGAATAGGTCATGCTGGATTCCCCGCCACTCCCCTTCTTAGAAAGAATCCGCACCAGCTCCTGCGGATTGTGCAGCGGCAGCGGCCGCAGCAGGATGGTGTTCACCACGCTGAAGACGGTGATGTTGGCGCCAATCCCCAATCCCAGGATGATCACCGCGATCACGGTGAACCCGCGATCACGGGCCAGGGTGCGAAAGGTGAATCGCAGATCCTGCAGCAGCACGTCTAGCCATGGCAAGCCCCGCGCCTCGCCGTGCTGCTCTTTCGCCTGCGCGACTCCTCCGAAACTGATCAGCGCCCGGCGCCTGGCTTCGTCCGCGGACATGCCGCGCGCCATATTCTCTTCTACCTCCAGCTCAAGATGCGCGGCCAACTCCGCATCCAGCTCCTTGTCTCGGCTCCGCTTTTGAAAGAACGATCGCACCCGGTTCAGTCCTTCCATTACACCTCTCCCTCGGCTGGCGTAGCCAAAACACGTCCCATCACCCTGGTTAACCTCTGCCAGTGCGCCGCATCTTCGGCCAGCTGCTTGCGCCCGCTCCGGGTAATGGAGTAGTACTTCGCCTTGCGGTTGTGATCCGAGGTGCCCCATTCCGCGGCGATCCATCCCCGCTGCTGCAGCCGCACCAGTGAAGCGTAGATCGTTCCCTGGTTCAGCAAGATCTCGTCTCCGCTTACCTGCTCGATGCGCCGCGCAATGCCGTAGCCGTGCATCGCTCCCATCGCCATCAAGGTCTGCAGCACCATCAGGTCCAGGGTGCCTTGCAGTAGATCAAGTTTTGCTTCCGCCATCCGGTGCTCCTGTGCGAGTACCACATAAGCATGCCATAGATGCTGTGGCATGGCCACAGGGGGACGGGCCTGATTACCCACTCAAGCCAAAAGAAGGCTTGAATGGGCCACCCCGGCTGTTCTTGCCGATACAGAGGCTGAGAAGGAGACCGCAGTTCACTCAAACAGCAACAACGAAAGAAAGTACATGTGACCTGTAGCGCTGATAGACTGCTGGCACCGCATTATGACCATTGCAGAGGGAACCCAGTTTGGCCCCCATAGAGTCCTCGAGAAGATTGGCTCGGGGGGCATGGGCGAGGTATACCGTGCGATGGACACCCGTCTGGAGCGCGAGGTAGCGCTGAAGCTGGTTTCCGAGAGCTTTCTCGGGGTAGAGTACGGAAGGCAGCCCATCCCCCAGGGGCGCCACCCCGCACTCCCGCGCGCACCTGACCCACGAGCGTTTCCTGCGCGAGGCGCGTTCCGCGGCGACGCTGAGCCATCCCAATATCTGCGCCATCTACGACACCGGTGAGCAGGACGGACGGCCGTACCTGGTCATGGAGCTGCTGCACGGCGATACGCTGAAGCAGTATCTGGCGAAGGCGGGACAGCCGTTGCGTCCCGAAGAGGTGATTGCCTTCAGCAAGCAGGCGGCCTCCGCGCTGGCCGCGGCCCACAGCAAGGGGATCATTCACCGCGACATCAAGCCGGCAAATCTGTTTGTGAACCAGATGGGCCGCGACCGGCGGCAGATCAAAATTCTCGATTTTGGGTTGGCCAAGAAGCAGGGCGACGCAACCTCTAGCGATTCACGTCCGTTTAGCGGAGACGCGACCGCGACCGGCGAAGCTTCCGTGCTGGACCTGACCAGCCCCGGAAGCACCATCGGTACCGTCGCTTATATGTCTCCCGAACAGGCGAAGGGCCTGCCGCTGGATGCGCGCACCGACCTGTTCAGCCTGGGCACGGTCATCTACGAAATGGCCACCAACCGCAAGCCGTTTTCCGGCGATAGTACGGCGGAGGTTTTTGTGGCACTTCTTCGCGAAGACCCGCCGCCGGTAAGCACCGTGAACCCGGCAATGCCCAAGGCTCTGGATGAGATTGTCACCCGCCTACTGGCCAAGGAGAGAGAGCACCGATACCAGAGCGCAGAAGATCTGCTGCAGGATCTTGAGTCTCTGGAGATGGGCGAGGCCACGGAAGAACGCGCGGCGCGCGGGTCCAGCAGCCAGGTGGCCGCCGCACCGAGCGGAATCATCCCCGCGGCGACCGCCGTCGCCGAGCCCCGGCACGCCCGGCCAACCGCAAATGGCTGGTCGCTACAGGAGGAGTGCTGCTGCTAGTGGTGGCAGGCGGCCTGGCATGGTGGAAGCTGACGCCGAAGACAAAGCCGGAGCCCAGCGCCGCCGCCCCCGCGGTAACGACAGCTTCACCCAAATTGGTGAAGGACTCGATCATCCTGGCTGACTTTGTAAACAAGACGCACGATTCGGCATTCGACACCACCTTGAACCAGGCACTGCAGATCGATCTGGAGCAGTCCCCGGTGATCAACATCGTGAGCCAGGAGCACCTGAGGCAAAGCGTGACGTACCTGGGCAAGCCGGAGGACACGACGATAACCCCGCAGATCGCCCGGGAGATCGGCGAGCGTGAGGGCATGAAGGCGATTCTCACCGGCACCATCGCCAGCCTGGGCAAGGAATACATAATTACCCTGGCAGCGCAAAACACCGCCACTGGAGACGAGATCGCCAGCGAGCAGGCAACAGCATCGGATAAAGAACAGGTGCTGGGCGCGCTGAGCACCGCGGCCGCAGCGATGCGGGCCAGGCTGGGAGAGGACCTGCCGGGCATTAAAAAACTGGATACACCGTTCGGTCAGGCGACCACGACATCGCTGGAAGCATTCCGCGCTTACGCACTGGGGGATGAGGCGCACGAGCGAGGGCAGAATATTCCCGACGCGGAAGGCCACTATTTGCGCGCCCTGGAGCTGGACCCCAACCTTGCGATGGCCTATGCGCGGTTGGGCGTCATTTATATCAATTCGGGCCAGAACGCAAAGGCGAACCAGTTCTTTACCAAGGCCTTCGCGCTGTCCAAGCACGTGAGCGAGGGCGAGCGGTTGTACATAGCCGGCCACTACTACGAGGACGTGACCGGAAACATGCCCAAGGAGATTGAAACCCTGCAGGAAGCGATCAGGATGTACCCCGGGCAGCTGGACGCCTATGTCAACATTGACGCGGCGTACTCGGACCTCGGCCAATTAGACAAGGCGTTGCCATTCGCGCAAAAGGCCATAGCGCTGCAACCCGAAGATGCGATCAGCTCCCAGAACCTGGTGGGCAACTATGTGACGCTGGGCCGGATGGCGGAGGCCCGGCAAGAGATGGAGCGAGCCCGGCGGCTGGGCATGGACACCAGCACAAGCGCCGCGCAAACCCATCTTTTCGCCTATTTCTTGATGGCAGAACCGCAGCAAGTGCAGCGGCTTGTGACGCAAACGGCGGGAACACCGGATGAGTTCCTGGTGACCGAAGCGCTTGCGTTGACGCAACAGTTCTCCGGAAGATACCGGCAGGCCGCATCAACCTTCACCCAGGCATTTGAGCAGGCTGGCCGAGGCAAAGCTTCCGATGCGCAGGCCGGCATCCTCCTCACGAATGCGGCAGGCCGAGGACTCGCAGGCTTATGTGAAAGCAACCAGGCCGCAGTCGAGCAGGCAATGGCACTGGACAAGAGCAAGCAGACGCAGGAATATGCGTTGCTGGCAGCCGGACTCTGCGGTAACGGCCAGCTGGCGCTTCCCATGGCGCGGGAACTGGGTGCTCGGTTTCCCGAGGACACCATGCTGCAAAATATTTACGTGCCGCTAACCCAGGCATTTGTGGCCTTGGCCGCGGGACAGTCGCAACAAGCGGTGGAGTATGCCGCGACGGCGAAGCCTTATGATGCGATCTATCCCGGCTCTTATGCTCAGGGCCTGGCGTATCTGCAATTGCACGACGCCAGCCATGCAGTCAGTGCTTTTCAGTCGGCGTTGCATTCGCGGGGAGGCAGTTTTTTTGGAATTGCACCAATCCCGCCCAGCTACGCGCAAGCGCAGCTGGGCCTGGCGCGGGCTTATGCCATGGCAGGAGACAAGGCCAACGCCAAAAAGGCGTACGAGGCGTTCTTGCTGACCTGGAAGGACGCGGACCCGGATCTGCCCATGCTGGTGGCCGGCAAGAAGGAATACGCGGCGCTCTAAGCTGGAGCCATCCGCCTGCATTTCAATCCTCAGCGGGCTACAATCAACGTGTCGGCTTAGCCGTGCGGCATCATGACGCGTCTGCAGGGATCACCCGCTCAATGGAATGTTTAAAGGTCGCCTATGAGGAGACGGATACGGATATTCGCCGCGGTCCTCACATTCGCCCTGTATAGCGGATCAGCAGCCTGGGCGTCCAGTTTCGAAGCGGCAAACTTCCATCACACCATGTGGACCTCCGAGAATGGTCTTGGAGCCGTGGTTGATATCCAGCAGGCCGCCGATGGGTATCTCTGGCTCACTACCTCGACCGGAGTTTTTCGCTTTGACGGAGTGCGCTTTCAATCGGTAGAAGAAGCGACCAACGGCGCGGTACGCAACAGCGAAATCCACGCAGTGTTTCTTTCCCGTTCGGGCGGTGTCTGGCTCAAGACCCGCGCTGCCGGGCTTCTCTTATGGAAAGCCGGACAGCTGACGGTCTTTACTGACCGCCGGTGTACTCCGGTCTTGCAGATGGCAGGGATCGCCGAGGACCAGGATGGCTCCCTGTGGCTGCAAGCCTCCGGCGGCCTCTTTCACATGCGCGGCCCAGTCTGCGAGCAGATCGGGCCGGAGCACGGATATCCGGGCGGCTTCCCCGCGGCGATCCTGGTGGACAGCAAAGGAACCGTCTGGGTAAGGACGCTGGCCGGCGCTCTTCTCTTTCTGCCCCGCGGCCAGGCAAAGTTTCAAACCAGCGAATACGATGCCGGCGCCACCTCCGCCGCGTTCGTTCTGGCCACGGCCACGCATAACACCTTTCTCCACGAAGCCCCGGACGGCTCGATCTGGCTTTCCGATGATCATGGGCTGCGCCGCGTGACCAATGCGGCAGGAGCCGCCCTGTCTTCTCCTGCCAAAGGGAACAATGACGGTGCCCAATTCGGCGATTTTACCTTCGCCGCCGACGGTTCCCTTTGGGCGGTGAGTGACAAGGGCCTGCGGCGCCTCGACCATTTCGACCAGTGGAAGACGCCCCAGGCTTCGGAGGACGCTCCAGGCGAGGGCTTCACCACCCGGCAGGGGCTTAGCTCCGACGCCGTGTGGAAGGTGCTGATCGATCGCGAGGGCAGCGTATGGGTGGGGACCAACTCCGGCCTTGACCGCCTTCGGCGCACGGCTCTCTCCACCGTGCCGCTTCCCCAAGCGGAGGAGCACGACTTTGGGATCGTGGCCGCAGACGACGGTTCGATATGGACGGGAAACAGAAGCCTGCCCCTGACCCGGGTGGCCGCTGACGGCTCTATCACCAGTTGGCCAAAAACTCACGGGACACTGTGTCTTCGCCTCGATCGCAACGGAACCATCTGGTCGGCCGGGGGGAGCGATTCCCTGCTGTGGCGATCTTCGGGATCGGGGGGGATCGGGGGGATCGGGGGGATCGGGGGGATCGGGCTTCTCGCCCATGAACTACCCGGAGGCGGAGGTGGGCCCGGTGATCTCTCTCGCCGTGGATCGCAACAATGAGCTTATGGATCTCCACTGCGACCGGCGGTGCATACCACTTCACCCATGGCACATGGAGCCAGCAGAACGATGCGCTGGGGAAGAAACCTGGCATCCTGGGCGCCATGACGGGTGACGCGGCGGGCAACGTGTGGTTTGGCTTCTCTAACTACGTGGTCCAGTGGGACGGAAATACTTACCATCAATTCTCCTTCCCCAACGGTGCACGAGGGGTCTCGGAAAGTACCATGTCGGTCCGCGGCGGCCACGTCTGGCTCGGCGGTTCGGGTGGGGTTGAGCTGTTCACGAAAGACCATTTCTACCTGGTGCGCTGGAAAGATCCGAGACCTGCCGGGTAGAGTTTCCGGCGTGTTGGAGACCGAGACCGGGGACCTTTGGATGAACGGATCCTCCGGCATCACGCATATTCCTGCGGCGGAGTTGGCGCTGTGGCTCCATGATCCGGGCTACGCGGTCTCTGCCGAACGCCTCGATGCGCTGGATGGGCTCCCCGGCCTCTCGGCGGAAAGAATTCCCGAGCCCTCACTGGCGGAATCCCGAAGTGGACGGCTGTGGTTTGCTACCACCCGCGGCATCGCGTGGCTGGACCCGGCGACGCTACACGAAAATCTCAACCGTTTACCGCCGCCGGTGATGATCTCCTCCATCCTCTCCAACGGGAAGACCTATGCCGGCTCAAGCGACCTTACGCTTCCTGCACACACGGAACGGCTTGAGATCAACTACACCGCGCTGAGCCTGGCCATTCCCGAACGCGTAATGTTTCGCTACAAGCTCGATAATGTCGACTCCGAATGGCAGGACGCAGGCACGCGCCGGCAGGCGTTCTACACCCGGCTGCCCCCTGGGCACTACCAGTTTCATGTGATCGCTTCCAACAACGACGGCGTATGGAACGAGACTGGCGCGAGCGTTGGGGTTGCCATTAAGCCTGCCTTCTACGAAACCTGGTGGTTCAGGACTGTGGTGGTGTTTGCCGCTGTTGTCTTGCTTTGGTGGGCGATCCGCCTGCGCATCGCCAGCATCGCGCGCCAGCTTCAGGCGCGCCTTGCCGAACGGGTGGCGGAGCGGGAACGCATAGCCCGGGAGCTGCACGACACCCTCTTGCAAAGTCTGTTTGGGCTGACGCTCCGCTTTCACACCGCGGCCGACCGTCTGGCTGCCGATGATCCGGCGCGGGCGGCACTGGACGATGCATTGCGGCAATCCGACAAGGTGATGCAGGAGGGACGCGAGCGAGTGTTGAACCTCCGCGCCCGGCATACCGAGAGCACCAGCCTGGCGGACGCGCTGGCGCAGACTGGCAATCATCTTCGGGCCATCCATCTGGCGCATTTCCAGGTATCTGTCGTGGGCGACCCGCAGCCGCTGGATGCCATCGTGCAGGAGGAGATTTTGCTTATTGGGCGAGAAGCGTTGACCAACGCCTTCACTCATTCCGGTGCGCAGAATATTGTGGCGGAGGTGTCGTACCAACCCGGCTCGCTGCATCTGCGGGTGCGCGATGACGGCAACGGTATTGATGAGGCGGTGTTGAAGGCAGGTTACCGCAGCGGCCACTGGGGCATGCCGGGCATGCGGGAACGTGCCAACAAAATGCATGGCGAGCTGCGGGTTGTGCGTCCTAAGGAGGGCGGCACGGAAATCGACCTGCAAGTCCCGGCTGCCATTGTCTACCACGCCGGCAGGGCCAGGGGTCCCTGGCACTGGAATCCCTTCCGGCGGAAGGACCCGGACTTCGCCGCGGAATAGAGGTTGAGCAGGGGAAGACGTGCCTCAGGGGCTAAAGCCCAAGGTGTTCTCGATCGTTTACGGCCCGACTAAAGTCGTGCCCTGATACAAAACAGAGCTTCTTCTGCAACCTGTGGAGTCGCGCTTTCATTCGCATCGGTTGCTGGTTGAGCGAAACTGCAGATCCCTCGGCTGCGCTCGGGATGACAAAGGGGAGGACGGCTTCGAACCTGAAAGTTTGTTACTCTGACTGAGAGAAAAGCACACCTTGTCATCCCAACCAACGCTTCTATCCAGCAACCGGTCTCCATGGAAGCGTCGCCCTCCCCTTTGTCATCCCGAGCGCAGCCGAGGGATCTGCAGTTCTGCGGACCATTCCTGGAACCTGCGGCGCTCCGCCTATTCAGGTGTCAGAGAGAAGCGGTCGCGGATCTCGTAATGAGCGCCGGTTGGCCTAGTCACGCTCTCATAGAGAACGAACCCCGCCGCCACAAAAGGGGTAAATCCTGGGTGACGACGGAGCCTGGCCTTCAGCCCTTCCAGTCCTCGTCCTTTGCTCTTGGTGCGGGCTAGCGTGATGTGCGGATGGTAGGGACGAGTCTCCGGGACAAAGCCGCAAAGGCCGGTCGCCGCGTTCACACGCTCCTGCAGCAATCGTAGTTCGGGCGTCAGTGCAACCCCTGCAAAGAAAACCCCGGCGCGATCGAAAAATCCCAGATCCTCAAGCTGGATCGGAACGGGCGGCGAACGCAGCTCGCGCAGCCGGGCGACGATGCATTCATATTGCGGCTGGCCGGTACTCCCGAGAAATTGCAGGGTGATGTGCCACGATTCAGGAGCCGACCAGCGCAAGCCGTCTCCACTGGTTTGCAGCCGCAGGGAAATTGCCGAGAGCTCTTCGATCACTTCGGCAGCAAGTGGAATCCCAGCGAAAAGGCGCATGGCATGCTACTCCACCAAGCCGAGGAGCCGATCGAGAAAAGGCGCCTGGCTCTTCAAGATGCGCTCGCTTGCCTCGCTGATGGAGAACCAGTCGCCGCGATCCACCTCGGGTATCTCGATCATGCGGCCGGAGCGCGGCGGCCACTCCACCCGGCAGCGATTGCTGATGAGATCGCCCGGGTCGCAATCGCCCTCGAAGGCCCAGGCAGAGACGATCTTGCCGCCTGACTGCTGTACCGTGCCGAGCTCGAGAAACTCCCCTTGGGCGGCAAAGCCGGTTTCCTCTTGAAACTCCCTTATGGCAGCTTCCAGCGGGGCTTCCCCTTCTGCATACTCGCCTTTGCAAATGGACCAGGCGCCCAGATCTTTCTTCGCCCAGAACGGGCCGCCCGGGTGCACGAGAAATACTTCCAGCCGGCCGTTGCGCCGGCGGTACATCAGCAGTCCTGCGCTGCGCTTCATCCCATCCTGATGTTGTTTTCCCCGATGACGGCGAAGATGCCCATGAGATTTGTGGTCCCGAGCAGCTGCCGCACCTGCATACCAAGGTTAATAAGCTCCAGGCTGCAGCCTGCCGACCGGGAAGAAATTTTCAGACGGACGAGCGTGCCCAGGCCCATGCTGTCGACGCGGATAAGCTCGGTCAAGTCGAGAACGACCCTCTTGGAGTCTGGGAAGAGTGCGCTGACCCGGGTGTAGAGAATATCGTTCACACCGGCCACCAGCTTGCCGTTGCACTTGACGACGGCGGTGGCGCCGGTCCGGACAACCTCAAGCGTAAGAGGACACGCAGCTGGTTTCTCAGACATCGGGTTTACCTTATCGGCGTGATTCTCGCACATCAGGCTGGGGATTGGAACGGTAATCCGGAGGCCGGTTGTCTTTACTTCGGCCTGCCCCCTGCACTAAGCTCAGACGGCTGGCTGTTGGGAGGAACCTATGAAATACAAGGCCGCGATCATCGCTCTCTTTGTGGCTACAGCGCTCGGCGCGCAAGACAAGAAAGAGCCCACCGGATATACGGATACACCCACCATTCCGGGCAGTAAGTGGCGGGTTCACGACGACGCGCGTCCGCGGCCTCCGGTCATCACTCCGGGCACATGCAGCACCGCGGACAAGCCGGGCAAACCGCCCTCCGATGCCGTAGTGCTTTTTGACGGCACCAGCCTGGCGGCGTGGACCACGGACAAAGGCGAGCCGGCAAAGTGGAAGGTCGAGAACGGTTATATGGAAGTGGTCAGCGGCAGCGGCGGCATCCGCACCAAAGACAACTTCGGTGACAGCCAACTGCACGTCGAGTTCAGCACGCCTGCGCCGCCCAAGGGCGACAGCCAGTCGCGGGGCAACAGCGGCATCTTTCTCTACGGGCTTTACGAGGTGCAGGTGCTCGACAGCTACAACAACCTTACTTATGCCGATGGGCAGGCGTCGGCTATCTATGGGCAGTCGCCGCCGCTGGTGAATGCTTCGCGGCCGCCGGGAGAATGGCAGGTCTACGACATCGTCTACACTGGGCCGCGATTCAAAGACGGCAAAGTGGACGTGCCCGGCTATGTCACCATTTTCCATAACGGGGTGATCACGCAGAATCACACGCAGATTCTCGGAGCCACGGGACACCGCACGCTGCCGAAGTTGGTGGTGCACGGGCCCACCGGCCCAATCGCGCTGCAGGATCACCACAATCCAACGCGCTTTCGCAACATCTGGATTCGGCCCATAGGGGAGGTGCAGTAGGCCGGACGTCCGGGCTCGCCGCCTATGAGTGCCCCTGATCCTTCCATCGCTCCCGCGCCGCAGCTCTCTCCCGCCAGCCAGCGACTGTTGCCCTGGCTGGTTGCGGTCGCGTTTTTCATGGAGTCGCTGGACACTACGATTCTGAACACTGCGGTGCCCGCTATCTCCGCGGCCCTCAAGGTGACACCCCTGAGCATGAAGGCGGTGCTGGCCAGCTATACGTTGAGCCTTGCGGTCTTCATTCCGGTCAGCGGCTGGATGGCGGACCGCTTCGGTACCCGCCGTGTATTCGCCTCTGCTATTGGCCTGTTTACGCTTGGCTCGCTTCTCTGCGGGATATCGAGCGACATCCATTTCCTGGTGGCCTGCCGCATCCTTCAGGGTTGCGGTGGGTCGATGATGGTGCCGGTGGGACGGCTGACCCTGGTGCGGAGCTTTGCTAAATCCGACCTGATCCGCATCATGAGCTTTGTCGCCATTCCGGCATTGGTCGCGCCTATGGTCGGCCCCATTGCCGGCGGGCTCATCGTCGCCTATCTTCACTGGCGCGTCATCTTCTTCCTGAACATACCCATTGGCTTGGCCGGCCTGGTTATGGTTTTCCTGCATCTGCCCGACTACCGCGAGGAGACGCATCCGCTCGATGTGGTCGGGCTCATCCTCTTTGGTTCGGGAATCGCACTGCTCTCGTATGTGCTGGAGATATTCGGAGAGCACGCCCTGAGCACGGGCGAAGTTACCGGGCTGCTGGTTCTTTCCCTGGCGTTGCTGGCAGGCTACGGCATCCATGCGAAATCCATCCCCTTTCCTTTGCTGCAGCTCCGGCTGTTCAGCATCCGCACCTTCCGCGCCGCGGTAAGCGGCAGCTTCTTCACTCGACTGGGAATCGGCGGCGTGCCTTTTCTGTTGCCGCTGCTTTACCAGGTGGGCCTGGGCCTGACTCCCATTCAGTCGGGACTGCTGATCGCTCCCCAGGCCGTTGCCTCCATGACCATGAAACTGTTCCTGAAACAGTTACTGACACGTTTAGGCTACCGCGGGGTTTTGGTATCGAACACGGTTATCCTGGGGATCCTCATTCTGCTGTTCGCCACGATCGGGCTGCACACGCCGATCTGGGGAATCGTGCTGTTGGCATTTTTGTACGGCGGCTTCACGTCCCTGCAATATACCAGCATGAACACGCTGGTCTATGCCGATGTGACGGATGAGGAGACCAGTAGCGCCAGCTCCATCGCCGCCACCGGCCAGCAGATGGCTGTCAGCTTTGGCGTCGCGCTTGCCGGGCTCGCTACGGCGTTCTTCGTGCCCGCTTCGCTTTCCAACCCCGCGGAGATGATTCACGGGATACATAAGGCATTTTTCTTCCTGGGCGGCCTGACCATCGTCTCTTCCCTTGTCTTCCACGGGTTGAAGCGCGACGATGGCGGCAACGTGAGCCAGCGAAAGACGTTTCACCCGGGCGGCTGAGGTTTGGCCATGGGCCTCCCTACCCGCTGCTAGCCCCTCACATTGCTTTGTGGAAGGTGCGAGTTAAGCGAGTTATGCGAGTTAAGTCCCCTATTCGGGGCGGATGTGACATTTATGCGCCTTATGGCCTCCTTTTATCTCCTCCGTTTCTGTGCTCCCCGTGTGCAGAGAGGGTGCGCTTTAACGTTTTTGAGCGTTTTAAGTCCCCATTTTTTCCGTGAGGAAGCTGCGAAATAAGCGAATTATGCGAAATAAGCCCCCCGCGCCGGGGGGAAGTGTGACACGTATGCGCCTTATGCCCTCCCATCGGAGTGTGCGGATGCCGATAGAAGGGGACAGTCTCCGGCTGTGGCCCGGTGGAGCAACCGGGGAAGATGAAAATGCCAGGGGGCGGTGGATTAAGCGTCATTTACGGGTACTCCCGACATACCGATGTCTATTCCCGGGTGGCTACCTGTATAGATTCAATTCTGCGTGGTTTAGCTTGCGGAAAGAGGAATTTATCTCTGATTGCCTGAAGACGTGGTCATACGTGGGCAGTTCCACATTGAAGGCCACGTGCTGGGGTATTTCTTGATAGTATTTGCGCCGTTGCTTTCCCTTTTGCGGGTAATATGTGTCACCGAATTAGTCCCCCGAAGTAGTCCCTTGGGAGATTGCTGATATCGTCGCCCTATTAGATTCAAACCGACCCACTACCCTTCGTTGGAAGCAAACTTTAAGCTGCCGCGAACCGGAGATGAGTATGACTGCGCTCTTTACGTGCCTCATTATTTTGCAGTTCCTGATCATCGTCAGTCACGATCTGATCGATATTCCTGGCTGGGTCCATGGTTCTCAGATACAGGCACAGATTGGAAAGGGGAAGGTCTGGCTTGCAACGCTAGCCAACGCCGTCTTTCCCGGTATCGCTGCAGGCTTTGCTCTCTACTTTTGGAGTCGCCCAAGGCCGGGGTATGTCTCAAACTACTGGGTCATCTACTGTTCTATCGCGCTCCTGTCAGCGGTCGGAATGTGGTACCTGCCCTACCTGCGCGGGGCCCCTGAGAAACAAAAGAGGGAATATCTCGTCATGTATGCAGGAACACGCCACATCTTGCCCGAACGCGGAGATAATCCTCGCCCGAATCTCTTCCATGTGGGCATCCACATACTATTCGTGGTCAACTTCTGCCTCGCTCTCGTCTTGCGTTTTCATTCAGTGTCAGGAACTTGATTTCGAAGCCTTTCGCTTGTTGCGGAAGCCCACACTGTGGGTGTTCCCCCTCGCTCTGTGCAAAGAGAAATTTATCTCTTATCGCTTCGAAGACGTGGGTCTTACGTGGGCAGTCATTCCACATTGAGGCCACAATAGCCCATGACGAGGGCCCGCATCGGCGTCGGTTTCGCCTAAAAGGATTCATTTCAGCCGCGCCGACATGTGCGCCGGTGCGGGCGCAAACCTCGGAAAGAATTTGCAATTCAGTGCGTCAAGCCTTTCGCGAATGTCCGGATCATCGAAGTCCTTACTGTTGCGATTAAGAAAGCAGCTCTCCGCGGATTTAGTAGTCTCTAAGTGGGAAAGAACTGACGCAAGTACGATCGCATCTTGCCCCGATAAGCCATAATCGATTTCTATGTCGGCCGCCGAACGAAGTATTACTGAATCGAGCGGGATAATCTCCGCCGTCTTAATCAGTTCTGACACCGTCCTTCGCACGCCCTCGCGCTCAAACTGAGCCCTTTCGTTTACCCACCCGTTACGGATAAGCACGGATAACGTCCCGCCACTCCTGTCGTCTGTCACTCCTGTCGTCACTCGAGGCTGACCTCACCGTGCGGGAACCGGCAGCCGCCACACCTTTGCGCCCGTCAGGCTAGTCAGCCACACCGACCCGTGGCCGACGCGAATGCTGTCGCCGCCGGCGCCGTGCCATTGCCCGGTCACTGCGTTGGTCGCAGGGTCGATGCGTGTGATGGGGTAGCCAATCACACTAACCCACACCGCACCTAGGCCAAAAGTGATCTCGCCGCCCTGCCCGGGAACTCCCGCGACGATCAGGGCCGTTCGCTTGCCCGTCGACGCATCCACTCGGGCAATGGCGCCGTCGCCCTGGTTCAGAACCCAGATGGATCCCGCACCCACCGTGAGGAAGCGCGGCATCGGCCCCACTGGCGTCTCGTTCACTACTTTGTTCTTCGCCGGGTCCACGCGCACCAGCGTGCCGCCAGCGTTGGAACTTACCCAGATGGAGCCATTCGCAAAGACCGGATTGAACGACCCTGCGGGAAGACGAATGCGCGTGGTGACTGCATTGGTGGTTGGATCGATGCGCGCAAGGTCGCTGTCTTTCGATGTCACAATCCAGATGCTGCCGGCGCCAACCGTAATGCCGCCTTCGTCGTCGGCCGGGCCCACGGTGATCGTCGCCTGCGGTGCGCCCGTCTCCGCATCCACGCGGACTACCGTGTGGTCGCCACAGCTCGGAATCCAAAGGCTGCCGAAGCCCACGGCCAGCCCGGCACACGGCTCGGCGACAGTCACAATCGTCCCCGGCCGGTTGGTCTTCGCATCCAGCCGAACCACGTGATTGACGTTTGAACTTGTCACCCACACGGCGTCCTCGGTAACCGCCATCCAGTCCGGACGCCCCTTGACCGCAAACGTCGCAGCAGGAACCAGCTCGGCCATCGCGTGCTGAACACCCAGTGTCTGCACGCCCGTCTTCCGGGGAAGCCTCGGCTTCGAGGTCTGCGCTGCGAGCAATGCCGCTGCCAGAATTCCAAAAGCGCTCAGGGAGGCCGTCGCTGCCTGCCGCACGACTCTCGTATTCATGATCGGCGGTTATAGAGCCGCACCCAGAATCCGATCCTGTCCTTGTCGTTGTACATCTTCATTGCGTTCACCAACCTCTCCTGTGACCTAAACGGCAGCCACAGGCTCAAATCCCGCAGCTACCAAATCCGGAATTTGAAAAATCCTCTGACCGGCTCTTCCGCCGATCTCTACCTCTTGCGTTTGTTGAAGGCTATTGCGAATCGTTGAAATCTGCGGTTCCGCGAGATGAAGGGCTTTCATCGCCTTCACGATCCCTGACCATTTGACCGCTCGCGTGGATAGCGTGCGGCCCTGGTGGTGAAATGGCCGCGCCTGCAATTGAAAAGCGTCGTTCTTTTCTATCCGGACCACCACGACGTAGGGTAGATCCTCATAGTCCCCAAACCGGTTGATGATGATGGCGCCGCCTTCGGGAAACACCGCTTGAATCTGGAGCACTCCGCCTGTCGCCTGAACATAATTGCGTAGTGTGCTCAGATACATATCGGTTCGTTGTTCGATACGCGAGATCGAACTCTGCGGAATGTTCAACAGTTCCGCCATATCCGCCTGCGTGAGTTGCTTGGCGTTTCTCAACTCGTCCAGCGCCATGCGCTGCAACTCTTCGCGTACACGCTGCCGATTCCCAGCAACATCCGCAGGGTTCATCTTTGCTTGCAGTTCCTTGTAGTTCCTTGCCATAACCGTCTCTCTCCTCGGTGGGATAACCCCAGTACGGAGGACTGGTCCTCTTTCCTTGCTTATTCGTCTTCCAGCTCTTTCAGATGCTGGTCGTAGATGTTGTCTCCTTTAGGTACATACTCTTTTTATAAAAAAAAAAAAAAAAAAAAAAAAAACGCATAAAGAACTCTGTAGGGACGTCCCTCATGCTGGACTCGGAGCTCACGCATGTGCCTGTGGCGCGATGTTTCGACTCCGGAGGAATGGGGCATCTTCAGTGTCGGTCCAGCCTCGGAAAGCAGAGTGACGGAAAAATCGACGCTTTTCTGCTCAGTAGCATCGAGCCCGTCCCACCACTCTCCGAATTCGTCCGAGAACTCGACTTCCCAACCCATCTATCCTAATATGTCATGGACGGCATTATGCCGTCAACAGCATCATTCAAGTGGAATACTATCAACTGATTACGCGAGCTCCTCTAGCACAAGATGGCATCTCTGAGGCTGGTTAAAGGCCGTGAGCAGGTGACGTGTGACTACCCCAATAGGTATCCTGTCGCCGCATTACTTTGTCATTCATCTCTTTCTGGCGAACCCAGGACTCCCTCCTTCGGACTGCGTCCTGGGCTAAGTTCAGCCAGAGCTGTCCAAATTAGCGAGAAAGGCAGGCTGTTGGAGCAGTTAGTCAGCTGATTACATTAGGAGAGCTTGGCCAACATCAAATGAGGTTCCCTATTTTGGACCCACTGAAAAGGAAGCATTAACCGCAGGTCCCTCCACTTCGCTTCGCTCCGGTCGGGATGACAAATTTGTTTTGAAATCGATGATTTCTCACGACAACCGCCCATTTTTACAACAAATTTGTCATCCCGACCGGAGCGTACCCGGATTTCCTGCCACGCTGCGCTAAAGAGAACCGCGAATGCGCCTCTCCGTAAAGAGAGGTGCATGAACTTTGCCGAAGTCACCAAGTTCCACAGGAAATCCGGGGGAGCGAAGTGGAGGGACCTGCGGTTAATGCGATTTGCGCGCCGGAGTCAGGAGTTAATCCCGATTTGTCCCTTGGTTCCAAACCCCAATTTGGACGGGTCTGAAGTTCAGGCCGCCCCTTTCGGGGCTGGATAATCCGAGTTCTCGCGCAGACTCTAAAGCCCTCGTTGGGTGCGGCTGTGCCGCACACGGGGTTATTGCAGCTTGGCGTACTCCGCCTTTGTCTCTTTCAGAATAGGGATGTCGGGGTCGGCGTCTTTCCAGAGGGTGAGGAAATCTTTGTAGGCGGCAAGCGCCCGGACGCGGGCGGCATCGGCATCCGCTCCCTGCGCAGTTTTCGCCTCCAGGGCATTGCGCACGAGCCACGCCGAGATGCGCCAATGCTCCCGTCCAGCAGTTCCAGACAATGCCGCTGTGATCGAGAATCTTTTGAAACTCAGCGGTGGCGGCACTGCCTTGTCCGGCTGCCAAGTAGGCCTCTCCGCGCATGTAGGTTGGATAGAGGCAGGAAGTGTTGATGACGAACATAATCTGCCCCAACTCGATCGATGAAGCAGCTTGCAGAGCATTCAGGGCGAGCAGCCGGATTCTTTCGATCCAGTGCCAATTGCGCCTGAATCGCAGGCAGCCAAAGCGACTGCGTCTGCGTGTCCAGCGGAAGCGTTTTCCCAAGTCTTGCGCCAGGGATTCGGCTCGCGCCGTGTCACTCGCCATGGCAAACGCAAGCGCTGCTTCGGCCTCGGCTCCCTGGCTGCCAGGAGCAAGCTTCAAACCCTCTGCCGCTGACCCCCGGGCTTCCGCAGCGTTGCCGTAGGCGGCTTCGCGCAGAGCAGCATTCTCCTGCCATATCGCACCGCTTTCCTTGTTGTCCGCGCGTATCGCAGAGTCTACGGACCGCTGGGCCAGCTCCCGTGCTTTGCCCAGATGACCGCGCGTAAGCCTCGGTGTCGGATGCGAGCGCGAGCCCGAAGTTCTCATATTCGGGCTTGCCCGCAAGCCATTGTTGCTGTTCCGCCATCGCCGCGGAGTCCGCCCCGAGAAAGGCAAGAGCGTAGAGAGCATTGCGGGATATCCAATCGTCCAAATTTCTCGCCTGCGCCTCGCGGATGATCTGCCGCGCCTCGTCGAAGCGCTGCAAGGCAAGAGCATAGGTGGCGAGATTCGAGTAGGAGTACGACAGTACATTCCCCGATGCCAGGGTCACCGCCTCGGCGGGTGATCTCTGCGGCTTTCTCATACTGCCCCAGTTGGGCGTACACCACCGCCCAAAGCATCGTATGGTCCGTCCCGCGGGTAGCTTGCAATGTCCTCCAAAAACGTCTGGGCGGCTTTCTCCAGTTCTCCGGTTACCGAGGAATAGTAGACGGCGGAGATGGTCAGCTTTTCCCGTTCGCTGGCATGATCCCGCAATTGGAATGCTTTGGTGATGTACTCGGCGGCCCGCCCTCGCTCGCTGAGAGTCCAGTTGCCGCCCACTGCCAGGTATCCCGCGGCGAAATTCGGATCAAGCTGGATAGCCCGTTGATAGAAGGCAGGCTGCGGCGGCCTTTCTCTCAGGTTGGCCAAGGCTGTACGCTTTCAGAGCTTCGAGCGAGGACGTGGTGGCCTCTTTGAGCGGAACATTAAACTTCTGCACCGTCACCAGCGATTCGCCCAGTTCGCCGCGCAGCTTCGATGCCGCCTCGCCCAGCGCGTCCAGCACTTTTTCCTTGGACGCCGCCGTTACCTGCTCCTCGGCCAGCGTGTCTCCGCTCTGGCAATTCACCGCTTTCAATCCCAGCACATATTCGCTGCCCAGGCTGCCAATCGATCCCGCAAGGTAGGCTTTGCTATTCGCCCGCTGGCAAAGTTCGCGGGCTACTTCGGGCGTGAGTTTCGTGGTGGACGGAAGAGTCATCTGCTGCAAAGTTTTCGCAACCTGGTTGTCGGAGAGCACACTGAGGAAGGGTGATTGCCGCAGTGAGACGTTGAGCGCCGTCTTCAGCGTGTCGTCGAAGATTGGATCGCCCGTGCTGTTGGCAAAATCGGCAAGAACGACCGTGTCTTTGTCGCTGAGTTTGGGCGTGCGGTGGAGATAGAAGTAGCCGCCCACTGCAAGCATCACGATGGCAGCTGGGATTACCAGCTTCCAGATTCGAAGCGGACCCGTGGCTGCTGCAATCGTCGCCGCTGGGACCCGTACCGAGTCGGAGTCACGCTTCAGCCGTTGCAAATCGGCTCGCATGTCGGCCGCGTGCTGGTAACGCAGGTTGCGATCTTTCTCCAGGGCTTTGTTGATGATCTCTTCCAGCTTGGGCGGCACGTCAGGATTCAGCCGCACAGCGGAAACCGGAGCACGGTTCAAGATCGCATCGAAGACCGTCGCTGTACTGTCGCCGCGAAATGCCAACTGTCCGGTGGCCATCTCATAGAGGACGGCTCCAAACGAGAACAGATCCGTGCGGGTATCAAGCTCCCTGGCACGCGCCTGCTCCGGCGACATATAAGCGACGGTGCCGAGCGTACTGCCCGGGCTGGTCAGCTGCTCCTGTGACTCAATGGTCAAGGCGCTCGTGGCTAGGCTGTCGAACTTGAGGGAGACCTTCGCCGCCCCGAAATCCAGAATCTTGGCGGAACCGCGTTTGGTGACAAAGATGTTCGCCGGCTTGATGTCGCGATGCACGATTCCAGCGGTATGAGCTGTGTCCAGCGCGTCGGCAATCTCAATGCCAAGCGACAGCAGTGTTTCAAGCTCCAGCGGTTTGCCGGCAATGCTGTGTTTCAAGGTCACCCCGTCGAGAAACTCCATGGCGATGAACGCTTGCCCATCCTGCTCGCCGATGTCATAAATCGTGCAGATATTGGGATGATTCAGTGCGGACGCGGCTTGGGCCTCGCGTTGAAAGCGGGCCAGTGTCTGCGGGTCTCGGGCAACTTCACCCGGCAAGAACTTGAGAGCGACGAAGCGATGCAGCCGGGTGTCCTCGGCCTTATAAACCACGCCCATGCCCCCGCCGCCAAGTTTCTCGACGATGTCGTAGTGTGAGATGGTTTGGCCGATCATGGGGGCGTTCAATGGTAAAACGGACCCGGGGACGGGTCAATGCATTGCGGGCAAAGCTGAGTTCAATCCGTGACAGCTGGACCATAATTCGTGACCACATAATTCGTGACCAGAGGGGACTGACACTTTGCAAATTTGGGAGGCAACAATAAGCGATTTTCTGTCCCCCATTCCCCCCCATTCCCCCCGGATCGAACCTGACCGAACGTTAAGTCCCCCGTAAGCGATGCTCGCTGGTGTGAAAAAACCGGTCGTGGCGCGATCCATCTCCTCGCGGAATGGATCGAAGGAGTGGGCGTTAAAGGAGCATTCGAAATGGCCACTCAAACGACCACGCAGCCGGCCTCGGTGAGTAATACGACGACAACGAAGAAGAACGAGAAAACCGCCGCCGAGTTATTTGTCCGTAGCCTGGTGCAACAGAATGTCAAATACATATTCGGCATACCGGGCGGAAAGATCATGCCGACCTTTGACGTATTGCGCAATGAGGGTCCGCAGCTGATCGTCTGCCGCCACGAACAGAACGCCGCATTCATGGCCGCCGCTATCGGCCGTTTGACGGGAAGGCCGGGAGTCTGTCTTGTTACCTCCGGCCCGGGCACGGGCAATCTTGTGACCGGCGCGGCCACCGCCACTACCGAAGGTGATCCCATGGTGGCAATCGGCGGCGTTGTTCCTCTGCCGGACACCCTCAAGCAGACGCACCAATCCATGGACTCAGTGGCCATCATGAAGCCGGTGACAAAATTCAGCGTCGCCATCAACGCGCCGGATGCGGCCGGGGAAGCGGTGGTGAACGCTTTTCGCGCGGCCATGGCCCCCCGTCCCGGAGCAGCGTTTATCGCATTTCCGAGGGATGTTCAGGGTGCGAGAACCGAAGTCAGCGTGCCCCCATCACTGCCCCTGCCGCCGCTTGGCGCGGCTCCCGCGGATCTGATTCGCAAGGCGGCGGAAAAAATTTCGAAGGCGAAGAGTCCGGTCATCCTGTTGGGCATGGGGGCCAGCGACCCCGACGCTACAGCCGCGGTTCGGACACTCCTGAAGCGACACGCTATACCGGCAATCGGCACTTTTCAAGGTGCAGGCTCCGTGTCGCGCGAGCTGCTTCCATTGTTCTTCGGGCGTGTGGGACTCTTCCGCAACCAGCCAGGCGACAAGGTGCTCGCCATGGCAGATGTCGTGCTCACCATCGGGTACGATCCGGTGGAGTACGACCCGAGTTTCTGGAACGTTGGGAAAGAGCGCGCCATCATTCATCTCGATAGTTCGCCCTGCGACATCGATAACCATTACGAACCAGAGCTGGAGCTTCGTGGAGCAGTGCCGGAGACACTGCGTGTCCTCGCTTCCGCGTTGGAGGAGCGTTCGCTCGCAACAGGCCCCGAATTGCGAGCGATTCAGGCGGAGTTGCATGCGCTGCAAAATCCTCCTGTTCCTAAATCGAGCGGATCGGTTCATCCTCTCAGCATCGTGCTGGGTTTGCGCAGCCTGGTGGACGACGACACGGTAGTGGCGACCGACATGGGGTCGGTTCACATCTGGGTGGCGCGCCACTTCTTCTCCTTTGAACCACGGAAACTGTTGTTCAGCAATGGCCAGCAGACTTTGGGGGTCGGGATCCCATGGGCCATGGCAGCGAGTTTTACCTATCCCGCCAAGAAGGTGGTGGCGGTCGTGGGCGATGGGGGATTTCTCTACTCGTCGATGGAACTGGAAACAGCGGTTCGGTCGAAGCTGAACATTACGGTCATTGTGTTTCGTGATGGCGGATACAACATGGTCGCCTTTCAGCAGGAGCTTATCTATGGGCGCACTTCAGGCACCGATTTCGGAAATCCGGACCTGGTGAAGTACGCGGAGAGCCTGGGATGCGTGGGTATGCGAGTCAACCAACCGGATGAACTGCTTCCGGTTTTGCGAAAAGCACTCGACACTCCTGGAATGGTCGTGGTCGACATTCCAACGGACTACAGCAAGAACATGGAAATTGGCGAGCATCTCATTCCCGAAGCCTGGGATTAAGAGGGTCTGCATGCAGAACTCAGTTGTATCCGGCTCACTGGCAATGATCCAGCCGGCGTGGCACCACGTGTCAGGCAGCAACGATCATCGAGCGGGAGAGTTATATCAAACCTCATTGATGTCCGCTTTGATGGCCGGGATTTACGAAGGTGAGGCGACCTACGGGCAGATTCGTGAATATGGCGACTTCGGCCTTGGCACTTTCAATGATCTCGATGGTGAGATGGTCGGCTTTGACGGGAGGTTCTATCAGCTTCGATCGGACGGGTCCGCGCGTCCAGTCACCGCCGACCAAAAGACGCCTTTCGCGGTGGTTACGTTTTTCCAGCCGGAGCAGGAGTTGGCTGTGGTGCAGCCGATGACGAAGGGCGATCTTATCGCGGCGCTCGAGAAGGCAACGGATGCCAATCTGTTCAGCGCGGTGAGAGTGGATGGCATTTTCGATGAAGTCCGCACACGAACCGTGCAGCGTCAGGCCAAGCCGTTTCCCTCGCTCACAGAAGCGACGAAACATCAGGCTGAGAAAGTCTTCACCAACGTGGAAGGGACTTTGGCTGGGTTTCGCACGCCAACTTACGCGCAGGGTATCGGTGTAGCGGGGTTCCACTTGCACTTTTTGCGACAGGATAAAGACGCCGGAGGACACGCACTGGACTATCGGATGCGTGCCGGCAAAGTGCAGGTTTGCACGGTGCATGATCTTCGAGTGGAGTTACCTACGTCGGCGGAATTCCTCAAGACGAATTTCGGGGATCCGGCGCTGAGTGAGAAAATCAAGGCGGCGGAGGGATGACCTGGCGGCGATCATGGTTTTCGCAGACGCTCCTTTAGAGCCGGTAATTCGTGGGCTTATGTCGTGCTCAACATAAGCCCACTTATGTTCTCGAAACAAAACATAATCGAAGACTGGCCGCGCACCAAGGTTTTGATCGATAGTACTGGGTAGCCGCTGACTCAGGAGCTTCTCGTTTGCACGATCAACAAATGATCGAAGAATGCCGTTGCGAACCGGCGATACTGGTTTGCAGCGTCGTCCGCCCTCTCTCCGAGCGCATTTAGTTGCTGTTGCACATATTGCCGTGCTTGATTGCTATTTCTCAGAAGCAAGTAGGCAATCGGTAGGCGATAGATGGCCGACTCCTTGAATGTGAAGCGAAGCGCCTCTAAGTCGGCCGCGAGGAGCGGGAGGGAAGCCTTCGATTCGATGAAAGGCATTCCAAATGCTCTGACCGCGCCAATCAAGTTCTGAACTTCGGGTTCAGGGGCGGGTCGTAGCCCGAATAGCCACTCCAAATAGCGTTTCTCCGGCATCAAATAGCCCAAGGAAATACTAATTGTCGGAGCGGGGCCTTCCCTGGCGCACGTGTCGAATTTGTGCAGGAGAGCTTCGACATCTTCGGAGACTAGCCCGACGATCGGATTGATCCCGACAAGATCATCACTGCGACCCATGATCGTATTTAGGGCTAGCCACCCTGAGAAGCCATCTCTGAGCGGCCAGGTGTATGAGAGGTCTTTCTTCTGTGAAGGTTGCGGGACAAGTTCCCGTTCGATGATCGACACAACACTTCTAAGGATCTGCCGCTTCGAGGTCATGACGCTGAAGCACCTTCTTCGAATAACTTCTCGCCCGTATTTGCACGACTACTCAATATCGGGCGGATCATTCCAGCAACAACTATGCGATGTGCCCCATCACGGCTAATTTTACTGTGTGTTGTACGACGCTGCACGTCGTACAACACAGTGCCGGCTACAGGGAACGCAAGAAGCCGACGAGGGAAGGATTATCCTTCCAGTGCTTGTGTGTGCAGTTGGTTGTGGCATTTGAGTGGGTGAGTACCTCCGCCTTACGCTGAAGCTCGACTTCAGCGTAGATGTTGGTTGTATCGATGGAAACATGGCCGAGCCACGCTCGAATGGTGTTGATGTCAACGCCGGAACGAAGCGGGTGTGTGGCTGTCGTATGCCTGATGGTGTGGGGGCTGATAGCTCTGTTCAGTAGGGATGGATGGGAGACCGCAGCATCCTGAACAGTTTGAAGCAGGGGCATCTTTTCGAGGATCAGAGCCTTGACGACTTCAGGGTTATGCCCAAGCTCCTATATAAATTCTCGTACCGCTTCAAGGATGATGCTGGAGTCGTGAGAAAGCTAATGATCGAGGATTGGGAGATCGGCCAACTGTACTGGAACTGCGAAAAGCGCCAGGGCATGGATCAAGCCGTTCAAAAGGTGCGCCAAAAATATTTGGACGACTTCGCCAGAACCAAAGACCTGTACCTGTTCTTGGGCACGACCTACGAATGGCACTTACGTAAAGCTAGGAATCCCTTCGTCATCATTGGCACATTCCATCCACCGCATTTAACGCAGACCGAGTTGTTCCAGGAAATAGCGCTGACAGGCGGTGGGGTAGAGGGGAAACGTATCCCATCAGGGATAGCCCGCCGTGGCTTGTCTGATAGTCCTCTTGCACTTCCCGGCGTAACCAAGACGGAAGAGCGGACTTCACCCCCTCTTCTTCTTCAACAACTGACTCAAGTCGTCAACCCCTTCGCGTTCGAGAACCGTACCAAGCTTGGTGTCGCTACGATAACCCTTGGCAAAATCGTCACCGTATTCATCACGGAGTGTCCCAACTAGGGTGTCACTACGCTTTTTGCGAATTTCACCGCCTTCGTTGCGAGAGCGGCCGTCGAGACCGGGATGTTTCGGTGCTTTTGCCATATTTTTCTCTCCGTGCCGAATGCTTGGGTCACTTTGAAATTCTTGCTGCTGGAGTGCCTGATGAATCAGCATCTTCAGATAGGTTTGATACTTGAGACCTTTTTGTTCTGCATGAAAGCGGGCTTTTGCAATGTCTTCGGGGTCTAGCCGGATTGTTGTGGTGGGGGTGTTCCCTCGCCGCGCGACAGTTCCACGCCCGAGTTTCCCCTCAGCTGCGGCTCGCTCAAACTGTTGGGCGAGCTGATCCTGATTTGCAACCCACCAATGCGCTTCGTCGCGTTCGGTCTTCAACTCAGGGACCTTGAGGGTCTGTTCCATACAAATTCCCCTTCTGGACGATGTAAACACGTTTCATCGCCTTGGGTGCATCGAACGCTGTAATCACGCGGATCAAGGTCTTGCGCCATGTGGACACTACGACCAAAATGCGGCCAGCATTCGTTTCTCCTAGTTGTACAAACCGTTCTTCGCCATTCTCTGTTTGAAATTCAAGATCGAACGGTTCGTTTTTGATTACGTGCTCTGCTTCCGCACAGGAAACATCATGGGCTGCGACGTGACCGCGGTTCTCATCGTCCCAATCGAATTGCAGCATCTACTGTCCTCCAAAACGCCACGATCGCTTGTGCGAAGTGGCAAATATCCCTTGATCTGCATCTGTTTTCTCCTTTTGTCTTTTTCGTCTTTTTCGTCTTTTTCGTCTTTTTCGCTATGTCTTTAAGTGGATTCTGTGTTGTGACAGTAGTGGTGTGCGATCAATGGTCGTCGATTCAAAGTCTCAGCAATGAGCGCATTGGCCGCGCCGTAACGCTCTATGGTTCTAGTGTAAATACAGTGTAGCTACACGTCAAGAGGTATTTTGTACGGTAAACGTGGTGAACGTCCCCACCTTATCCCCCACCTTATCCCCCCACTTCGCTCCCCCGGATTTCCTGTAGAACTTGGTGGCTTCGACAAACTTCATGCGCCTTTCTCTGCTGAAAGGCGCACACGCGGCCCTGTCCAGTGCAGCGTGGCAGGAAATCCGGGTTCGCTTCGGTCGGGATGACAATTCTGTTGCAAAGACAGAGATTTCCTGAAGAATCTTCGATTGCAAAACAGAATTGTCATCCCGACCGAAGCGAAGCGAAGTGGAGGGACCTGCGGTTAAAGCGGTTCGGACGCTCAGTCAGGGGTTTGTCAAAACCCTATGGGGCATGTGGGGACTTGATACGTATTCACCCATCCATTTGCTGATGATGGGGAAATACGTATCCTGTCCCCACATCTCCCCGCACCTTCCGCGCCCCGGTAAGCGGCAGCTTCTTCACTCGACTGGGAATCGGCGGCGGGCCCTTCCTGTTGCCGCTGCTCTACCACGTGGGCCTGGGCCTCACTCCCATTCAGTCGGCGCTGCTGAATACTCCCCAGCCATTGCCGCCATGACCATGAAACTCTTCCTGCAACAGCTGCTGACACGTTTCGGCTACCGCGGCGTTCTGGTGTCGAACACGGTTATCCTGGAATCCTTATTCTGCTGTTTGCCACGATCGGGCTGCACACACCGACCTGGGGAATCGTCCTGCTCGCATTTTTGTACGGGGCTTCACCTCGCTGCGACATACCAGCATATGCGAATTAAGCCCCCCGCCCGGGGTGGAAGTGTGAGTGTCCGGATACCCATACGGAGGAGTCATATAACATGGATGCGAACCGGGTCAGCGAAAAGCTCGAGGAACGGAAAGTTTCTGATGGCAGGTAACGCCAGTTGCGGGGTGGTCTTCCTGCTAGGGATCGCGCTGATTGGTTGCCGACAGTCTCCCCGGGAGGCGGTGGCATTGCAGTATGCCTACTCCTGGAACGAAGATCGACCGCAGGAAAGGGCTCTGTTACAGCGGTTCACGCAGGAGACAGGGATTCGCGTCACGAACATTCCCATTCCGGAGGCCAGCCGCGAGTACGTTGACCTGGCACGCAAGCTGCTGAAGGAAGGCTCCGGCCCCGATCTGCTGAATGTCGATTTGGTCTGGACCCCGGTTCTGGAACCCGATCTGGTCGATCTGCAGCCCTACCTGGCCCCCGAAATCGCGCTGCTTGAGCCGCAGTTGCTGCGCAATTATTCAGTGAACGGAAAGCTGGTGGCGGTTCCGTTCAACGTTCCGCTTGGAGGCCTGGAGTATCGAACGGATCTGCTACGCGAATACGGCTATGCTCATCCTCCGCGGACATGGGACGAACTGGAGAGCATGGCTGAGCGGATCCAGAGGGGTGAGCGGGCCAAAGGCAAAAAGGACTTCTGGGGTTACGTGTGGCAGGGGAATGCGGCTGAATCGTTGACCTGCAACGCCCTGGAGTGGCAAGTAGCCGCGGGAGGGGGACGGATCATCGAGCGGGATGGGACCATCAGCGTGAATAATCCGGCGGCGATTGGGGCATGGCAACGGGCCAAGCGTTGGATTGGCTGGATATCGCCGCCCAGTGTGGTCTCTTACCGGGAGGCCGATACCATGCTGGTTTTTGACTCGGGCCGGGCCGCGTTTAGCCGCATCTGGGTGCTGACCCCGATGAGCAGGAGGGGGCAAGCCCGGCAGATCGGCTGGCGAAGCACGGCACCGGTGGTGAAGACCGGCCTTTCGAGAATGCCCGCTGGAAGCGAAGGTTCTGCCGGAACCCTGGGAGGGACCGGCACAGCTATTTCGTTACATTCGACTCATCGTCACGAAGCGATTGCGCTTCTCCGGTTCCAGCTTCGCAGCCTGATCGATGCGGGCGAAAAGGATGGCGGCCCAAGCGGCCCGATCCAGCTTGAACTCTCCGATCCGCCGTCGATTGCGGAGCCGCCGGTGCCTGCGGAATTATCGAAGCAGCGTGGCAGCGTCATCGTCGCCCGGCCTTCCATCGAGACCGGGACCGCCTATAAGGCAGTTTCGAAGGCTTACTCCGATGCCGTGCATTCCGTTCTGACCGGAGAGATGAGCGGGCCTGAGGCCGCGGCTAAACTGGAAGAGCAGCTGATCGATATCACCGGTTTCCGTCCCGGGCCCCCCAAGCCGACGGACAACAATGTGCGGATCGAATGACGTCCTCAAACGGCAACTCCTTCAACATTGGCCGGGGTTTGGCGCTCATCATGGCCCTGTTAGTGGGCTTGATTTTGGGCGGAAATGGGCTGGTGATTTACCAGTTTAAGAGAGCGCAACTGCAAACAGATCGTCTGACCGGCGTAAGCCAGCAGTTGATCGCCGTCTTGCGGCTTCAGGAAAGCCTGCGGACCTTTCATCAGCAGCTGAATGAACTGGCGCAGTCCAAGGATGCGCATCGCCTGATCACCGAGGCCGAGCCATTACGCGCGGCTCTGCAGAAACAAACACAACAAACAAGGAGCACGCTGGCTTACCTGCCGCCGGAATTCCGTGTAGATCCAGCATTTGTAACCGCTCTGGACACGATTGAGGTCACCCTGCCGTTTCAGCTCGACGACATCGCCGCCCTGGCTGGGGCAGGCGACTGGGAAGCGGTTCGGCTTCGCCTCGACGACGAACTCAAACGAATCGAGACTACGACTGCTGCCCACGTCCAGAGCATTAACCGCGAACTCGATGAGGAGCTGCCACGCGCCGTCGCAAACATGAGAAGTGTTCAGGGCGAGATTTTTCTTATCGTGCCGCTAACGGCGATTTCCACGGTTTTGGTCGCTGCTTTCTTTGGCTGGGCCATAGCGCGGCGCATTCTGGAACTTCGCCTGGAAGAGCGACTGAGCGAACGCACCCGTATCGCCCGCGCGCTGCATGACACGCTTTTGCAGAGCTTTCATGGATTGATGCTCCACCTGCAAATCGTGGACGACTTGCTTCCGTCGGGAAAAGCGAAAGAAAAACTCGAAGAAACGCTCGAACTGGCGGACCAGGCGATCGCCGAGGGCCGGGACGCCGTGTATGACTTACGATCGTCCGCCACGACAACGAATGACCTGGCGCAGGCGGTGAGGACTCTGTGCGATGAACTGGCAACAGCAGACCCCGCGGCCTTCCAGTTGACGGTGGAAGGTGAGCCGCGGCACTTGCATCCGATCGTTCGGGACGAGCTTTACCGCATCGCTCGCGAGGCCCTACGAAATGCTTTCAGCCACGCCCGGGCGCAACATGTTGAAGCGGAGCTCATCTACGCAGAACGTGTGTTCCGCTTGCGCATTCGGGATGACGGAAAGGGCATCGAACCGGCAACGCTGGAAGCTGGCCGCGCCGGCCATTATGGCCTGCCCGGTATGCGCGAACGCGCTCGACAAATTGGTGCGGAGTACACCATCTGGAGCGGCGTTGGGACCGGCACTGAGATCGAGTTGAGCATTCCCGGGGCGATTGCTTACCGTACGTTGCCGCGCCGCCGTTTTCAGTGGTTCCGCCTATTGCAGGCAAATAAGCTGCGATAGGTATCATGTCGCCGCGTTGCCGACCGGGGGAAGTGTGACCGTTGACGATATCACTGGCCGGAATGTGACTTGTACTTGTAGTCCTATTGTGACTACAATGGCATATGCCCATCAGCAACACTTACGTTCGTGCGCGGATAGACACGGTCACCAAAGAACGCGCCGCGGGTGCACTCGCGGAGATGGGTTTGTCGATTTCCGATGCAATCCGTCTGCTCATGCTGCGTATTGCAGAGGAGCGCCGTCTGCCCTTTGAGGTAAAGGTTCCCAATCGGAAGACACGTAAAGCCATTGCAGAGCTTGAGGCCGGAAAGGGAAAGCGCTTTCCGAGCGTTAAGGCATTGATGGCAGATTTGCATGCGGACGATTGAACGCTCTTCCACCTTCAAACGGGATTACAAGCGCGAAGCCAAGGGCCAGCATCGAAACACGCTCGACGACAACTTATCTCCTGTGCTGCTGGCATTGGCGAGTGATCAGCAGCTTGAACCGCGCTATCGAGATCACGATTTGAGCGGAGATTGGGCAGGCTATCGCGAATGCCACGTCAAACCTGATCTGCTGCTGGGAGTCCACTCCCGTGATTTCACAACTTTTTGCATTTTGTTGCATCGCCGTGACATAGCGCCGAATCTGTAGGCTTATTCTCGATCCAGTGAGCATCTCTCCGGAAGTCAAGATATGGTGAAGCTTACACCTCGACGTTGGCGCAAACCGCCACCATGTTGGTGTTCATGCTGGCCGTGATGCTGCCGGCAGCCGCGCTGATCGTCGCCAGTGCCGTCTACCTCAGGCACATTCAGCGCGGCAAGGTACATTGAGGCCGCCATCCAGAGGGACTATCTACAGACCTTAGAGATCGCGGAAAAGCGGATCGTTGAGCGCGCCTATGAGACATCAGAGGAGGCCAGCGAAGCAATTCCCCGATGTAGACCATTCCGACGAACTCGATACTTTTCTGACGACCCATCCGGAGATCGCCCATGCATTTCTTTGGACTGGGAAAGGCGATTTTGATTTTCGATCTCAGCCTGGCCGGATGACCGATCCTGATTTTCAAGCAGAACACAAAAGCTCTCCTCCGAGTCTCGGACATGTGTTTGACATGTGGTCCGGCGAGTACATCGCCAAGGTGAAGAAGAACGAAGCGATGGAAGGACGGCACGTCTACATCACTTCCGAGCTCGGTACCCAGGGGTGACAAAATGCAGTATGAGTCTTTCGTGTACTTCCTGCCTCGCGGCTCGACCCCTGAGCATCCTGCGCTGGCCGGGTTCATCTACGATGAAGACTACTTGAAGAACAGCTTTTTCCCGCAAGCGCTGAACGAAGTATTGCCGGATCAGAATCGGAACGATCACGTCCCATCCTCCACCCGCGATCATGATTCGGAAGGCAAAAGAGCAGACTCCTTTGGCTGCTTCGGTTTGCTGGAATGGAGGGGCGCCCGAAGTGGAGCGTCCGCTTCGACAGTGTTTTCCCAGGACCTGATTCTGGGAATCAGGCCGTACGGGACCACGATTGCGGAAATCAGCAATGGCATCACACGCGTTTAGCCTTCCTGAGCCTCGGGGCGCTTTCGCTGCTGATGGGTGGAGGAATGATATTCGCTTATCGAAACGTCTCTCGCGAACTTGCACTGGCGAAATTGAAGTCTGATTTTGTTTCCAATGTCTCGCACGAGCTGAGAACGCCCCTGTCGCTCATCCGCCTTTATGCAGAAACTCTGGAGCTGGGACGCATCTCCAACCCGGGCAAACATCAGGAATACTACGAGATCATCCGCAAAGAGAGTGAGCGTTTGACTGCACTGATCAACAATATTCTTGACTTCTCCCGCATCGAGGCGGGCAAGAAGGAGTACAGCTTTCGCGAAACCGACATGGCCGACCTGGTGCGGAGCACGCTCGACTCCTATCGTTTTGAAATTGAGCAGAACGGGTTCCAGTTCGAACAGAAGATCGACAACAATCTTCCTCAACTGCGGGTGGATCGTGAAGCGATTGCTCGTTCGTTGCTGAATCTGGTGAACAATGCGGTGAAGTACTCGGCGACAGAGAAATACCTCGGCGTCCATCTTTACCGCCGCGACGGTGGCGTCAACCTCGAGGTCGTCGATCACGGAATCGGCATTCCTCTCAAGGAGCAGCTCAAAATCTTCGAGAAGTTCTATCGAGTCGGCGATCCGCTGGTGCATAACACCAAGGGCAGCGGATTGGGGCTATCCCTGGTGCGCCACATCGTGCAGGCTCATGGAGGCGTAGTTGCGGTTGAGAGCGCGCCCGGGCGCGGCAGTAAATTCATCATCACATTGCCGGTACAAAATTCCGAGGTCCAGCAGGTGTCAGCATGAGACAAGAAGAGAAAGTAAAACGAATGGAAGCACATAGACCGGCGAAGATTCTTGTGGTGGAGGACGAGCCTGCCATGGTGGCTGGACTTCGCGACAACTTTGAGTTCGAAGGTTACGAAGTGATTACAGCGCGCGATGGGGCCGAGGGGCTTCAGCGCGCGCTCGACGAGTCTCCGGACCTTGTGGTTTTAGACGTCATGATGCCCCGGATGAGCGGACTGGAAGTATGCAAGCAGTTACGCGCCAAACGCGCTTCTATCCCGATCATCATGCTCACTGCTCGCGGCCAGGAAGTAGACAAAGTGGTGGGCCTTGAACTCGGGGCGGATGACTATGTGACCAAGCCATTCTCGATTCGCGAGTTGCTGGCGCGGGTTAAGTCCGTCCTGCGGCGCACAGCGGTCCTACCCAAAGATCAGGATCAGCACTCTTTTTCTGACGTGGAAGTGGATCTGCGCCGCTGTCGTGTGCTCAGGTCAGGCAAGGTTCTCGATGTTTCCTCCAAAGAATTCGAACTGCTGAAGTATTTCATCTGCCATGCTGGTGAAACGCTGAGCCGCGATCGCCTTCTGGAGGAGGTCTGGGGATACGAAAATTCTCCAACCACCCGTACGGTGGATACGCACCTGGTGCATCTTCGCCAAAAGCTCGAGCCCGATCCTGAACAACCACAGTACTTTCTCACCGTGCACGGAACCGGCTACCGGTTCGTCGGATAGAACGAACGATCAAAATCGAAACGAGGTGGATGTTGAACACCTACCGAGTAGTGCCATTTGACTCGAAGTACGGGACCAGCGGCCCGCACCACAATGGGACCACGGTTCAATCCCTGTTTCAACCCCTGGTGATGTCGTCGATCGTGGTGCCGTCATCGACTGTGCCACTGCAGGATGACGTGTACTCGCTGCTGCGAGAGAGAATTGATCTCCATGCACAGTTGTTCGACGCCGTACAGATCCAGCGCAAACTCAGCGGCCCGCGTGTGTTGCGCCACGGCGACTTGCAGTTTGCCAGCGAGGTCTTTGCCGCGCGCTTTCTCTCCGGAGACTTTACGACCTTCTCGCAGGATGGTTCCAAGGTTCTTGCCGTGCTTGGAGATATTGCCGGTAAAGGCGTGGCGGCTGGAATGTGGTTCACTCATCTGGCAGGCCTTTTGCAGAGTTATGGCCGTCCGGACTTTGACCCGGCAAGAATCGCCTGGGAAATCAATCGCCACCTGTGCTATCTGCGGCCGGTAGCACCGTTCGTCACGGCGTTTTTCGCGCAAATTGACTGCGATCTAGGGACGATCACCTACTGCAATGCCGGCCACTTCCCGCCGATACTGCTTCGCGCGGATGGACGAACCGATCTGCTCGAGAAAGGCGGCCCGCTGCTGGGTGCGCTCGAAGGTGCGGAGTTCCAATCAGGCGAGCTGATGCTCGAACCCGGTGACACGCTTGTCGCATACTCCGATGGCGTACTCGAATGCCGCAACACTGCGGGAGAAGAGTTCGGATTGGAGCGGTTAATGGCATCATTACTGGAGGCCAAACAGCAGTCCGCTCACAGCCACGCTCATGATGCTCCTCGCCGCCGTACAGGACTTTGCGAACGGTAGTCCGCTTTTGGACGACGTAAGCTTGACACTGATTCAGCGCGACCAAGAAGAACTATCCAGACAGGCTGCCTGAGAGCCGGATGGCATGAGCATAGGCAGAGATAGCTTTGCCCTCCCGCAAGTCAGCCTGCTCCTAATGAACAATCAGGGCTTCCGGTCAAGTTGGGTGCTGGTCGGGGGAACTGCAGATCCCTCGGCTTCCCCGGATTTCCTGTTGAACTTTGTGGTGTTGGCGAACTTCATGCGCCTTTCTTTACTGAAAGGCGCACACGCGGCCTTGTCCAGTGCTGCGTGGCAGGAAATCCCGGAAATTCGCTCGGGATGACAAAGGGGACGGCAGCGCTCCGATTGAAGGGTAGTGGTCTAGCGATATGTCTCCGGGCGAAATCCGATGTTACGCGCAGTAGCGGCCGTACCCTATTCCCATATCCTTGGCGAGACCTTTCACTCGATGGCGGCGCTCCGTTTCGGGGCGTATGTGGCGAAGATCAGCGCAGCGCCGCTGTCCGACTCGGTCCGATCTCTCAAAGGGAGCCCTGTCCCGGACGGAGACTCCGCGCTGCGTGATCTTGTGGTCGATTTCTTTCGCAACAGTTCAGCGGAATACGAGCTGCGCGCGCAGTTACTGACTGACCTGCAACAAATGCCGGTGGAGGATGCTTCCGTCCTCTGGCCTGAGAACCTTTCTCCTCACCAACCCGTCGGGAAGCTCACGTTCGCGGCCCAGGATCCTTACAGTCCCGGACGACGCGTCTACGGCGACGATGTGCTCAGTTTCAATCCGTGGCACTGCCTTGAAGAGCACCGGCCACTGGGTTCTATCATGCGCATCCGGATCAACGCATATGAGATGTCGAGCAGGTTTCGTCACCAGATGAATGTGCAGGCACGTCTAGAACCAAAGGATATTGCCGAGCTGCCGCTATGAACCGCCGGCCCTCATGTGGCCGCGCTGGCGTATGGACTTGGGGGCAAGGCTGAGAAGTTCGCCAAGCCTTGCGGTTAATTCGGATCAACTTGGCCTTAGCGATCTTTCTGGCAATCGCAATAACGACATTGATGATTCTTCCATCGAATAGCAGAGGCTTTTGGGCCCTGAATCGGTTGTTGGTTTGGCCTGCGTGGTACATCGTTGCAACCGCGCAAGGAGCTGGCAGAACAGTTGACCGAAGTTGAAATGGCAGATGGAATGGGAGAAATTTATCCTGGTAGCAGTTGATATGAATACACCACTTGGAAGATCGTGGTACGTGAACTCTTCGGCCAGCTTTGCCCTGCCGCAAGTCAGGCCAGACTTGTCCAAATTAGGGTAAAAATATACTTGACTCGCCCACTAGTTTTTGATAGATTTTTACCAGTGGGGCAGTGAGATGACGCCAGAACCAAAGAGCCTTCAAGAAGCAATCGTATACTTCTCGAACCTCGATAACTGCATTGCATATATCGGCGTCCGCCGTTGGCCCAATGGAGTTATCTGCCCCGGTTGCGGAGGCAACAAGCGTTAGCTTCAACGCGAAGCGTCGTACTTGGAAGTGCGGCAGTCACCACGCGAAGCGCGAATTCTCCATCAAGGTCGGCACCATCTATGGAAGATTCGCCGATTACTCTCGATAAGTGGATGACGGCAACTTGGCTCGTCACCAATTGCAAGAACGGCGTCAGTAGTTATGAGATTGCGCGTGACGTAAAGGTCACCCAGAAAGTCGGCATGGTTCATGCTCCACCGGATTCGCCTTGCGATGCAGGACGGTTCCATCGGTAAAGCTTGGCGGCGGCGGCGGCGAAGTCGAAGTGGACGAGAGCTTTCATCGGTGGCAAGTCCCGAAACATGCACAAAGCACATCCGCGCAACGCAAAATCACTCGGTACCGGCGGTGGAGGACAAGGCCATGGCATTCGGCATCCTTGAGCGAGGCGGAAAGGTCCGCACCATGGTTCTTCCCGACCGGCAGAAGCAGACCGTACATCCGATCATCAAAGAGCATGTTGAGGCTGGCGCGGCTCTCTTCACCGATGCGATGCTTGGCTATCGGGGCTTGGACGACGATTACATGCACGGAGTCATTGACCACGCCGACTCCTATGTCGACGGCAAGATCCACACCAATGGCTTGAAAACTACTGGAGCTTGCTGAAGCGCGCTCTGGTGGAACCTACGTTAGCGTAGAGCCGTTCCATCTGTTCCGTTACCTCGATGAGCAATCGTTTCGGTACAACAACCGTGCGACTAAAGATAACCCGTTGAATGATGCTGACCGCTTCGACATCGTCGTTCGGCAGATCGTCGGAAAGCGCATCACCTATAAGCGAACTAACGGGAAAGCCAAACTGAGCAAGAACTACCCAGACACGGGCCACTCGGCGGCAAGGCCGGGGAAAGCGGGCTAAGAAGTCGCCCGCTTTTTCTTTGCCCGCTCCTTTTTACGTTTCCACGCTTTCTCTCGTTTCTTCAGTTCATCCTTGGAGACTGAGAGAATCTTCCGCATTGCAACGTCAAACTTTTGGCTCTCGGATTCCGGTTCACTCGCGCCTTCCTGGCCGCGCTTCATTGCAGGCTCCTTCGGTGAATATTTTCTGTCTATCGCTTGCAGCAGTTCCTTGAGGGTAGCTATCCTTGAACGCACGTCATCCCCATTGCGAACGTCGCCATCAAGCATAAGCGTTCTCTCTTTCACGCCGGAGAGCGAAAAACTGATTATTTCCCAGAATCCGTTCCGGTCAGCGCCGTCCGCGATAGCGCTTAGTTTATCGCTAAATTGTTCCGTAAATGCTGATTTTATATATGCTTGGTCTGGATTACGGTTCTCAAGCCCCGTTCTCCACGGTTCTTCTGGTGGGCATGGATTGTCGCCGTTATCTATCAAAAGCGCGTACAGTCCCCCCAGCAATGAAACAACGCCAACTCTTAACTCTTGAGGGGTTGAGTAAGAGCCTGGAAGCAGGGTCTTTGTTTCTTGTTCTTTTGGCGCAGATTTTAGCCGATCTACCTCGCCCATCAACCACTTAATCTTGGAGTCTTCTGGCAGAAGCAAGCGGCCATGTTCGCGCCGCTCAGTTGTACGGGCTGGTTCCGTTCCATAGGAGCAGTTCACTTGAAGTCGTTTTTCCTTGTGTGGCGCAGGATCGCGTGGGACGAAATCTTTGTCGCCAATCTTGAAATTGTGGTTCTCTATGTCAAACACAAGACTGTCGCCTGAGATGATCTGCTGCAAGAACTCGTCTACTTGACAGATTTCGCCGACATTTTCTACCGCTCGATAATTCGCCCAATGAATTACGAGTTTCGACGGCTTTCTCCGAAACTTGGCTCCTGATGCTTCCAGCCGCCTGTTTAATTTGTGACCAGTTGTAACCAATAGCGCCGGAGAGAACCCCAAAGGATATCCAGACCGCGCCGGGGATAATTTTCCCGACACTAATCTGTTCTAATCTAATCAAGATGCAACAAAAATCGACTATTCCCAGTAGGATGAGGGACGCAAGCGGACGGTTAGTGTTAACATCACCCGACATGAGACCTCGCAGGAGCGAGTTCATCGTATCGCCTTAACGTGGGCGAGGCAAGTATATTCTTGTCCAAATTAGGTTTGTAGGGAAGCGAAAAGATTTGGCTTATTCACCGCCGCTAAGGTTCTGGACGGGTGCCCCATGTCCCGGATTTCCTGTCGAGGCTGATGGCGTTGCCGAGCTCCATGCGGCTTTCCGCGAAGAAAGCCGCACACGCGGTTCTGTCTGATGCCGCGTAACAGGAAATCCGGGTGTTCGCCCCAGCGTACATGGGCCGAAAACGATGTTCTTCGAATGCTTTTACCTTAGTTCGGACTGCTCTCTCGGGAACAGTATCTTGCGCGTCTAGTGAAAAGCGTTCGAAGGGGCTTCGCCCCATCGTGTTCGTCCCACGTACGCCAATGCGAACGTGGGGCACCCGTCCGGTCTTCTGGCGCGAGGGTCACCTCAAGTACGCAAACCGCTGAACGGGTGCCCGGACAAGACACGTGGGTTTAGCTTTGGATAGGTAGAATCCTCTTTAGGACGGAAGAGGAGATCTGCATGCGCATCGCACGAGCAAGTATGGGCTTGATCCTGGCGCTATGTTGCTTCTGCTTACATGCTGATGAGAGTGAACCGCAAAAGATAACCATTGTCGGAACGCTCCACCGCGCGATGGCGATCGGGGCAGAATCAACGGGTTGGACGGTGCAGGTCGATTCCGAAACCATGGTCGACGGGAAACCCATCAGTTCTATCGAAGTAAGCGATAGCCGCAAGCCCAAGCAGCTTGAGGGTTTCGAGAACCAGCGCGTGCAGATCGCCGGTAAGGTCGTCTACCGTCACGGCGTGGAAACCGGAATGCAACCTTATGTCGAGATCAAGACCATCAAAGCGGCCCCAGCGCCAAACCGCGACACGCCCCACTAGAAGCTAATCTTGAGAATCTGGCCGTTGTTGCCCACGAACCATCCGGCTTTCGGATTCGCAAAAGCGACCGCCCAGTAACCGCTGACCTGCGGCAATTTGAACCAGGTTTGCCCTTCATCGGGAGTCCAAGCGGCTGCGCCCGATTCGAAGTTCGGCTGAGTCTCGGCGGTAACCACCACGGTTCGATCATATTCATGACCAAATGGGTCTTGATGGCTCCCGTTATCGTGCTGTTCCAGGCCACGCACATAGGCGAGGCCGAAGATCGCTCCTGGAATCGGAGGCTTGGTGGTAAGCGTCCATGTCTGGCCGCCATTGTCGGAGGTGGCAGCCTGGGCATCGCTGTTGCTGGTCAAGTCGCCGCCACCCACAATGCCATGCCAGGGATCGCGAAACGCTACCGAGAAGCCGCCCGCATTGGCGTTGCTGCGGAGTGGGGTGTCATACGCATTCCAGGTGTCGCCGCCATCCCGAGTCGCCAGGATACGTGCGATGCTTGAGCCGCCGGTGGCAACCCACGCGTTTTGCCATCCTTCTGTCGTGATGCAGGTTCCGCTGGAAGAGAACGAAGCTTCGCCTGACAAGGCGGGCGGCATATTGCGGGCAATCGAGTGCCAGGTCTTGCCATCGGTGGTGCGAATATCGGGAAAAACTCCGTTGACTGAATCGCTGTGCGTGATGCCACGCTCCGGCGTCCAAAACGCGAAGCAGTCATAGAAGGCGTTCACCGTCTTATTCTTGAATTGAACGGTCCAGTGCGCGCCGGCGTCTTCCGTCTTGTAGATGCGAAAATCGCCGGTGTCGTTCCCGATGGACATTAGATAAGCGACCTGATCGCTCACGCCGTGCACATCGCGGAATTGCAGAGCTTCGGCTCCCGGCACGACCCCGGATTTCCAGGTCGAACCGCCATCGGCCGTAACCACGTATGTACCGCCGGTGCCGGCTGCCCAGACGATTTGGGAGTTCACCGGACTGACGGCAATGAGCAGCTGCTTGGTGCCGCTCTTTTGTGGAGTCAAGGCGGGTTGATGATTTTTCCCGGCGTCTTGTGCATACCCGGAGGTAGAGGCGGCAATCAATAGAATGACCAGCAGCGAACGCATTAACAAGAGACTTCCTCCCTGGACCGGCAGTTCGAGTACGGAAAAGTATAGGAACGCCGCAGAAGCCGCGTCAAGTTAGGATAACCCCCTAATGACACAGAGTGGAGGGTCGGGTCCGCAACAACCCCACTCAAGCCAAAAGAAGGCTTGAATGGGGCACCCAAGATTTTGTTGCGGGCGGGGACAGCTGTGTGGCAGGAAATTCGGGTACGCTTCAGATTTAAGTTAGCCGGAGATTTCCAATGTTCGGGCTTGGCGAGCCTGCCACATCACGACATAAACCGCTACTATGGTCGCTACGAAGCCTGACGCCGCACCTATACCAAGCGACCAGCGCGGGCCGAAATGATTCGCTACCCAACCGACGATGGGAGCCCCAATCGCTGTTCCCCCGAGCGCCACGCCCACACGAATCGCCATCACCCGGCCGCGCATGGTGGGCATGGTCGAAAGCTGCATCATGCTGTTCGTCGCGATGGTGAAGGTGAGGGCGGCCACTCCGATCACCGCCAGGGCCGCAGCGAACCACCAGTATCCAGGAGAGAACGCGGCAAGCGTACAACCGATTCCAAAGACTCCGGAGCCGAGGAGCAGCGTCCCAAACTTTGGCTTATCGCGTCCGGCCGCCAGAAGCGCTCCGCTCATTGTGCCGATCGCCATGATCGAGGACAGCAAGCCGAATCCGCGCGCATCGGTATGGAAAACATTCACCGCCATGGTGGAGATGAAGATCGGGAAATTCAGACCGAATGTGCCGATCAGAAAAAGCATAACCAGGATCGATCGGAGGTCCGGTCTAGCCCATACATAACGGAGTCCTTCGATGAAGCCACCCGGTCCGCGGGAAGCTCTCGCATTTGTTCTGAGCTCTGGAATGCGCAGCAGATACATGGAGAGCAGGACAGCGCCGAAGGACAGCCCATTCAGGAGAAATGCCCAGCCGGTCCCGATCTCTGCGATGACCATGCCGGCCGCAGCCGGGCCAATCATCTGGCCGGCGAAGAACGAGGTCGAGTTGAGTGCGACCGCATTGGGCAGGTGTTCGTCACCCACCAGTTCCCCAACGAAGGTTTGCCGCACTGGCGCATCCAGCGCCGCAGCGGCGCCAAAGACAAAGGCAAACACATACACATGCCAAAGCCGGACGTAACCTGAGATCGTCAGGATTCCCAGCGCGGACGCGAGCACACCCATGGATGCTTGCGTCAGCATCAGCAGTTTGCGCTGGTTAAAACGGTCCGCTGCCAAACCGCTCCAGGGCAGCAACAGCAGCTGCGGAGCGAACTGCAAGCCCGTGACAATGCCGACCACAGTCGCGTCATGGTGGGTCAGTTGCGTCAGCACGATCCAGTCTTGTGCCACGCGCTGCATCCAGGTCCCGATGTTCGATATCAAGCCGCCTGCCGTCCACAAGCGAAAGTTGAAGTTCTCCAGAGCGCGGAAAGCTCTGGAGAGCGGATTCCTCATCGGCGCTCCGGGGTGTTGCCTCCGTGAAGCTCACCGAAATGCCGTGCCAACTGGAGGCTGATGAGGAGTGCGCCAACCGCAAATGGCGCTATGCAGGGGAGGGATCGCGGATCGAAGTGGCCTACGCGCAGCAGAAGCAGATAGGCGAAGACAAGATTCGCGAAGCCCCATAGAACATTCACGGTGGAGGACGAGAGACCCTTTCCCGGAGGCTTTGCGAACGGCGTCTGAAAGGGTTTTCCCATAGTGCCGCTGACGAAATGCGGCACGACATTGGCCAGAAACAAGCCTCCGAAAAAGTAGGACACGAGATGTAGCCAGTTCATTGTTAAGCACTCCTCTTCGCGAGTAAATCAAGCACGTCCTGCGTGGAGCCGGTCTCGCCAAGGCGAGGAAAAACGTGCGTGAGACTGTATTCGTGCGCTTCAGGGCGCACATCTGTCATGGCGTCGGTGGCGAGGGTCACGTTGAACCCTGCCTCATAAGCGTGGCGCGCAGTCGCTTCAACACCGGTCCCGGTGGCAACGCCTGTGATGACCACCTGGGTAACGCCCTTTGCCTTCAATTGGGCTTCGAGGTCCGTGCCGGCAAAAGCGCCCCATGTTCGCTTGGTAACGACGATGTCGCTGGGCTGGTGCCCCAACTCCGGTATGAGGTCAGTCCATCCCTCGGGCAGTATTCTCTGCCGGGGCAGCTGCTCCGTCCGCCCCGGCGCCCCACCGGCGACATTGACGAGTACAACTGGCAACCCTCGCTTGCGAAATGTATCGATTAGAGCGCGCGACCGCCTCACAACATCGTCGATGGGGTGAATGAACGGAGAACTGACAATGCCCTTCTGCAGGTCGACAATAATCAGGGCAGTCTGGGGATCGAGTGTTGTGAGGGGCACGGGATTCTTCTCCTTGGAGGCGATTTCAGTAAGGGTTCTGTTGTAAGTGGCAAGCGCAAAGGAGTGCGTTAGTCCTCTACGAGTCGTGCAAGCAATTCGACTGCTGCCGCGAGCTTCTCTTGCTCTTGAGCAGAGAGCTTTGACTGAATGGTTCTGGTCAGCCAGTCTTGTCGCGCCGCTCGACTCTCCTGGATCCACTTCCGGCAGGTCTTGCTCAGTGACAAGAGGGTTTGCCGTCCATCGCTCGGATCTGGCGCGCCGCTCACCAGGCCGGCAGTCTCCAGTGGGGCAATCACCGTGGCCATCGATTGCGGACGCATGCCCTCTGCCCGCGCGAGACTTGAAACCGTAGCAGAGCCCTCGCTCTCTAAACGAAGAATCACAGATACCTGGGACGGCGTCAGATCACCCCTGCTCCCGTGTTCGCGTAGCCGGCGCTTGAGCTTGCCAATAATAGTTCGGAGTTCCGCTGCGAGAGCAGAGGCACGCTCGACGTTAGCAGGCCGTAGTCGATTGCTCATCATCTTTACCGTACCATATATACAGGTTATCTGTCCAGTTTACCTGCGTAGTTTATCTACGCAAGTAAAGGGGCGGGCAAGATCTTCGAGCTCCGGTCGGGATGACAAATTTGTTTTGAAATCGATGATTTCTCACGACAACTGCCGATTTTTGCAACAAAATTGTCATCCCGACCGGAGCGAACTCGGATTTCCTGCCACGCAGCACTGGACGCGACAACGTGTGCGCCTTTCCGTTAAGAAAGGCGCATGAAGTTCGCCAAAGCCAGCAAGTTCCACAGGAAATCCGGGGTAGCGTAGTGGAGGGACCTGCGGTTAGTGCGATTTGTGCGCCTGATTCAGGAGTCAATCCCGATTCGTCCCTTGCTTCAAAAACCTAATTTGGACAAGTCTGACCATGCGGGTACCATCCTGACGGCGGCATGGTAAACATGGTAACTCCCTAATGACACAGAGTGGAGGGCCTAGTCCGCAACAACCCCACTCAAGCCAAAAGAAGGCTTGAATGGGCCACCCAGTCCTTTGTGGCTAGTGCAGAGGGCCCGGTGTCATTTCTCTCTCAACTTGCCGCAGACAAGTTGTGTCGGGAAACCGGGACAGAGGAAACGTACCCCTTTGTTGGTCTCGCTCCCGCAGATGTTAACCTGACGCTAAGATCAATATTGCATGGGATTCCTGAGCCATCTGCTATACCCGTGGGGCTTGCTGCTCCAGGGATTTGCGATTGTCCATTTCATCCGGCGCCGGCCGGATATGTATTGGTTTTTCATCATCCTGTTTCTCGGCCCCCTGGGCGCACTGGTATATATCTTCGTCGAGGTAATTCCCGACCTTGGATTGCTCCGCCAGTCCTTTAAGGTTTTTCCGCGCCGTAAACGCATTGGCGAACTGGAAACCATGGTTCGAGACAATCCGTCTTCAGGGAATTATGAAGAACTCGGCGACCTCTATATGGACGATGGCAAGCTCCAGTTGGCCCGGACCGCGTTCGACAAAGCCATCGCCGCCCGGGCGGATACGCTCGACCCCTTTTACCGGCGCGGCGTTTGTGCCCTCCTTCTCGGCGATGCAGCCGCCGCCATACCCGATCTGGAGCGAGCAGTGGGCAAAGAGGCGGACTACGATTTTCATCGCGCGGCCGGACTCCTGGCCCATGCCTACGCGCAGACCGGACAAAAAGAGAGAGCCGAGGCACTCTTCCGGCAAGCGACCATCACATCGACGCTGTCGGAGACGTACCTGAATTTCGCGAGCCTGCTGGCGTCCGAGGGGCGCAACGCCGAAGCCCGCGAATGGGCACAAAAGGTGCTCGATAAGAAGCCGACGATGCCTGCCTATCTGCGCCGCAGAGAGCGTCCGTGGTTCCGGAGTGCACACGCGTTGCTAAAACGCCTGCCGGCGTGAAATATAGGAACGCCGCGGAAACCGCGTCAAGTTATACTCCTGACCAATGGTTCGCTGCTAATGGTTCGCGTTCTGGCCGCCACTCTCCTCGCCTGTGCTATCTCTGGGCACGCTCAGCAGTACGATCTGGTTCTTCGCAACGGCCAGGTCCTCGATCCGAAAAACAACGTTGCCGCGAAACGTGACGTAGCCGTTCGCGACGGCAAGATTGCCGCCATCGAAGCAACGATTCCCGCCGGCGCCGCCAAACAATCCGTAGACATCTCCGGTCTCTATCTCACGCCCGGCCTGGTCGACATCCACGTGCACGTCTTCACCGGACTTCGCCACAACGCGTGGGGCAACGGCGACCTCTCTGTCCCCGCCGACGTCATGGCCATCCCGAACGGCGTTACCACCGTGGCCGATGCCGGCTCCTCTGGTTGGCGCGACTTTCCCGAGTTCCGCCGCCGCATCATCGACTATTCCAGGACCCGCATCTTCGCCTTCCTCAACATTGTCGGAGCGGGCATGGCCAATAACGACGATGCCGCCGAGCAGAACGAACACGACATGGACCTGGATGCGCTTTCAAAGACGATCGAAGAGAACCGCGACATCATCGTCGGCATCAAGACCGCACACTGGCAACAGCCCAACTTCATATCCGTGGAGAAGGCCGTCGAGGCAGGCACGCGCAACCATCTGCCGGTGATGGTCGATTTCGGGTGGTTCGACAACAAGTCCTACGAGCAGATGATCTCCAGCATCCTGCGGCCGGGAGACATCAGCACCCACGTCTTCCGCATGCCCGCACCGCTGCTGACTGCGGAAGGCAAACCTGCCCCCTACATGCTGGAAGCGCGTAAGCGCGGAATCAAGTTCGACGTTGGCCACGGCGGCGGTTCCTTCAGCTTCGCGCTGGCGGAGCCCATGGTCAAGAGCGGCTTCTTTCCTGATTCCATTTCAACCGACCTCCACGTCGACTCCGCCACCGGGGTCATGCTCAACCTGCCCAACGTGATGAGTAAGATGCTGGCGCTGGGTATCCCCCTGTCGGAGGTCATTCGGGAATCCACCACGAACCCAGCCAGCGAAATCGGGCACCCCGAACTGGGACAGATCGCGGTCGGCTCGGTGGCCGACATTGCCGTGCTCCGCGTCGAGCAGGGCAACTTTGCCTATGCCGATCTTGCCGGCGGGAAGGTCGACGGCAGCGAACGTATTTTGGCAGAAATGACCATCCGCGCGGGGCACGTCGTCTTCGATCTCAACGCGCGCACCGCGGTCCCCTGGCGCGAGGGTCACCTCAAATACGCAACGCGCTGAACGAGTGCCCGGCGGGGCCCTACTGGAAGAGCTTGAGTGCGTTCATCAGGGTGTAGTAAACGCCCCATGCGGCGGGTATCGAAACCACGAACCACGCGGCCACGATCAGGATCGGCGATGTCGTTTTCTCATTGGTGACCATGGATGAATGCTCCTCTGCTCAACTCGCTACGCGAACCTGGCTGCGCGTGCTCTCGAGCCAATACTTCTGGGCCACTGGACGCACCAGGAGGTTGGCGATAAAACCCACCACCATAAGGGCAGCCATGATGTGCAGGATCACCGGGTAAGCCTGCTGTTTGGGCAAGTGGCTGGCGACGTAATGGTCGAGGATGCCGTTGACGATGAGCGGCCCCACGATGCCTGCGGTGGACCACGCCGTCAGCAGCCGCCCATGGATGGCGCTCACGTGATAGCCGCCAAAAAGATCCTTAAGATAAGCCGGAATGGTCGCGAATCCCCCGCCGTACATGCTAATCAGCACGCCCGCAATCAGCACAAAAAGCGGGACGGAATCCAGGTGCGCGGTACCGGTAAAAGGAAGCGCCAGGTAAAGCAGCACACCCAGAACAAAGAAGACGAAGTAGGTGGTCTTGCGACCGATGAAGTCCGACATCGACGCCCAGACAAAACGTCCTGCCATGTTGAAGAGGCTTAGCACGCCCACAAAACCAGCCGCCGCGACGACCGAGACATGCCCATGGAAGAGATCCTGGATCATCGGCGAGGCCTGCTCCAGGATGCCGATGCCCGCGGTCACGTTCATGCACAGAATGACCCACAGCAGCCAGAACTGCGGCGTACGGAAGGCGGCGTTGACGTCCACCCTGTGGGTAGAGATCAGGGCCGAGTGCGTTGCCTTGGGAACCCATCCCTCCGGCTTCCAACCCTCCCGCGGCACACGAATCGTAAAGACGCCAAACATCATGAAGAAAAAGTAGAGAAGGCCCATCGTGACCCAGGTGGCCGCGATAGGATGCGCGGACGCTCGGTAAAACATCATTAGCCTGGTCCCCAGCGGGGAACCGATCATCGCCCCTCCGCCGAAGCCCATGATCGCCAGGCCGGTAGCCAGACCCGGCCGGTCGGGAAACCACTTGATCAGGGTGGAGACGGGTGAGATGTAGCCCAGCCCCAGCCCGACGCCACCGATGACTCCATAGCCGAGATAGATAAGCGCCAGAGAATGTGCCGCCGCGCCTGCAGCCGCCACCAGAAATCCCGACCCGAAGCAAGTAGCCGCGACAAACATCGCCTTGCGAGGTCCCGCCGTTTCGAGCCATCGGCCAAACAGAGCTGCGGAAAGCCCGAGCACCGCGATGGCGATGGAAAAGATATAGCCCACCTCTTTCAGATTCCACACCGCGCCGTCCGCGCCCTTAAGCGCCAGCAGCGGGTTCTTGAAGATACTGAATGAGTAGACCTGGCCGATGGCCAGATGAATGGAAAGGGCAGCGGGCGGCACAAGCCACCGGCTGAAACCGGGATGGGCAACAGATACTTCACGATCAAGAAAACGCAGCATACAGGGCCCGCCTCCAACGGCGAAGCACATCGGATAAATCAATTGACTGGGGGCTGGGCAAAGTTTCGCACCTCAGTCTGTCATCAACGGGATGACACAATCTTCTACCATATATGATGTTCCGACCGTCGGCTGAGTCTCAAACTCTCGCCAAACCGGCCGAATCAGCCACTCCCACGCCGGGTTCCGTCGCATTCCTTCGTAAATTCTGTGCGCCACTCACAAATTGGTTCCTGCCTTTAGGCTCCCTATGCGAGAATTCCCACGTCGACACTTAAGCCCAGCGTTCGTCATCTTCCCAGGAGCAGCCCATATGCCTGAACAATCCGAAAAAGTTCTGACCTTTGAAATTGAACGTGACGGAGACACCGCCGTGGTGAAATGTTACGGCCGATTGGTAGCAGGCACCACCGAAGAACTCTACCAGGAGGTGAAACAGGTGTTGCCTCAGACAAAAGCGGTGGTGGTTGACTTAGCAGAACTTACCTACGTGGATAGCACGGGACTTGGCACCTTGGTGCGATTGCAGGCATCTGCCCGGAAAGCGGGATGCGAGTTCAAGTTGCTTCACCTTGGTAAGCAGCTTCGCAATCTGCTCAAGCTGGCAAACCTTCTTTCGGTTTTTGCCCAGGCGGAGGACCACGGCATCAATATTGCGTGATCACATCAGATGCCGCTCGACGACAGGACAGGATAACCCTGCCACAGATATTCGAGCGCTTCGGCCAGGGTTTGCTGTTTGACGGCGCGATCGGTGTGGCCGGCATTGCGGGCGAAAAGGAACTGGTAGTGGTAGCCCTTAGCGGCCAGGACGCGCGCCATGTTTTCGTTGGCGAGAACCCAATCGTGAAAGTTGTCGCCCATGATGTTGGGATTAAGAAGATCGCGGTCCCCGACTTCAAGCCACAGCCGCAATGGCTTGCGGGGTGAGTCGGGGATGAGATGCTGGTGGAACTCCCAAGCGCCGTGAGGGAGCTTCGGGTCATTAGGCCATTGCTGATTGACATAGGTGCCGGAGTAGGTGAGGACGCGGCGGTAGAGCTCCGGGTGGTACCAGGCCATGATGAGCGCGCAGGAGCCGCCGGAGCTTCCGCCCATGGTGGCGCGGGCCTCGGGGTCGTGGGCGAGCTTGACGTGAAGGCGCGACTCAACCGCCGGGAGCACCTCCTGCTCCACGAACTCCGCGTAGCGCCCGGACATGGTGTCGTATTCAAGGCCGCGCTCGCTGCCTTGCGCATCGCCTCCACCGTTGGAAATGGAGATGGCGATCATGGCCGGCACACGATGCCCGGCGATGAGGTTATCGAGCGTGGTGAAGAGCAGCGGGTCAGGGCCGTCAGCACCCACGATGAAGGGCGCGGCGGTGCCGGCGAGATACTGCCTGGGGACGTAAACCGTCACGCGCCGGGTGTAGGGCGTGGGGTGGCTAGTGGCGACGATGAGCTTGGCAGGGTCGTTCGGATCGGGCTTGCCGAAGGTGCCGGGGTCGCGGGCAATGCCCGGGTAGAACTTGCTGTCGACTGAGTTCAGGACGAACTCGGAGACGACCCCATGGGGTACGGCGGGCTGAGACAGTGTTTCGGGCGCGGGGGTATGGGTTGGGCCCAGGAGGAAGTTGCCATCCTGGTTGGCTGGGGGCAGGGCTCCGTCGCTTAGTTCCCGGGCGGCAACAAAGCCGGGCGTGTTGGGGGAACGGGTGGGTGGGACGGGGCGACTGGGCGTTGAGGGCGGCACCGGCGTTTGCGGGTGTGCCAGAAAGCACGCGAAAAACAGAACGGCGACAAAGGGAAAACGGGGGAGATGCATGGGATCGCGCTTGAGTCCTCTTCGCCGAAGTATAGCGCTCCGGGGGTGATGCAAGAGGTCTACAATGGTGAGCCAGGTAGCGAAGGTGGGGAAGCGATGGCACGCGGCCGCTGCGCCATGGGGCATAGTTTCCCCGGAAACCCACACTCCCTCGCAGGCATCCCAAATGAGTGAGTGCCGTTACCGTGGAGAGCCAATATGCGGAATCAACAGGGACAAACCATCGGAGTGACGCGTTCCCACTTGGTTGCAGCAGTGTTTTTGGACGAGGTGTCTGCCCGCGATGCAATCGCCGATCTCAAGCTGGCTGGTGTGCGTGCGAACCAGATCGGTGTCGCTCTGTCAGACGAGGGCAAACGAGCCCATGCGCTCAACCCGGAGGCGAAGCATCTTCCAAGCGATATGGAGGGAAAGCACAGCGTCCTCTGGAGGGTTCGGCATAGCATCCAGCATGATGTGCACGGGCACGAGGGGCCGGGCTTATCCAGCCGGCAGCATGCAGCAGCAGCGAATGAGGAGCAGCCGCCGTTCGCAGAAATCGATCTCACCGATACGTTGCGGGGGCTGGGGATTGCCGAAGCAACCATCAAGTTGCTGCATCACCAGGTTGGAACGAAGGGATTTCTGATTATGGTGGACGCGGGCGATGATGAGGATCGAATCGACTCCATTCTCCTTAAGAATCGGGGCTTGCCGCGGACAGCCATGGTTACTGAGCAGGCGAAAATTACCAGCTAAGCTGGCACGGCTCCACCATCGGCCACATCCGTTGGCTGCTGGGTCACGATCAGATGATCCTCTGACATAGCGATCTCTGCCATGTAGCCCAGCTCGAAGCCGCACCGGCTGCGCAGAAGCGCGCCTCCGGGTCGATGCGCGACAGTTTCTCCACCACTTTTGCGCGGCCGCTCCAGCGCTGCGTGGCGGGAAATCCAGCCCCGAAGGGGCGACCTGAACTTCAGACCTGTCCAATTAGGCTTTTAACCAAAGGGACGAATTGGGATTACTCCTGACTCAGGCGCACAAATCGCATCAACCGCAGGTCCCTCCACTACGCTCCCCCGGACTTCCTGTGGAGGTTGGTGGCTTCGGCGAACTTCATGCGCCTTTCCTTACTGAAAGGCGCACACGCGGCCTTGTCCAGTGCTGCGTGGCAGGAAATCCGGGTGCGCTCCGGTCGGGATGACAAATTTGTTGCAAAATCGGCAGTTGTCATGAGAAATCATCGACTTCAAAACAAATTTGTCATCCCGACCGGAGCGCAGCGTAGTGGAGGGACCTGCGGTTAATGCTTACTTCCAACTGGATCCAAAATAGGCAACCTGATTTGATGGTGGCCGAGCTCTCCTTAATGGAATCAACTGACTAACTGCGCAAACGCGCCGGCTTTCTCGCTAATTTGGACGCTCTGAAACACAGTGCCGCACCCACGGCGCTCGGCTCCTAATTAAGTTTGTCAAAAATGTTTGACATTACTCTAAGGTCGAGTTATCTTGTGCCATGTTAAATATTTTTGACAAAGGAGTGATTCGCAAATGGTGACCAGCCTTTCATACCGGGAGAAGACCCTCTATGCCTCGCTTGCGGCGGAGCTCTTGGTGTACGGCCCCTACTTCTTTCTGCACCAGCAAAACTCCGTCAACAAGGTCGCGGGCATGATTATCGCAATTATCGTGTTGCAGATAATCCTGCAGTCGGTCATTGCCGCGGCAACGCGCAACCGTGTCACCGACGAGCGGGATCGTTTGATCGAGCTGCGAGGCTATCGTGCAGGTTATCTCACCATCGCGTCACTCATGGTCCTCGGGCTGGGCATGTTGTGGTTTCACGCGACGGTAGGCCATCTCCGATTAGATAGCCGGATGGTAGGACTTCATTTCCTGAGCGTCTTCTTTGGCATGTTGGTTATCGCCGATATCACCAAGACCGCAACGCAGATTGTGGCTTACCGGAGAACACTCTGATGCCGGCTATACGCAATCAGATTCGAGAACTCCGGGCCACGCGGGAGATGACGCAGCAGGAACTCGCCGATCGAATCGGCGTTACACGCCAGACAGTCATCGCGATCGAGCAAGACAAGTATTCGCCTTCTCTTGAGACTGCCTTCAAAGTGGCGATCGTGCTGGGTGTGCCGCTGGAGCAGTGCTTCCAGTATGACCCTCATGGTAAGCGTTAACCTAAGCCGAGCTGGATTCTGCGCCCGCTGGTTTGCGGATGACTTCCGGACAAGATTCGCAGGCGGCACGTCCCTGCTGCGCAAACCAACGGCAGGTGTTACGGATACCACATTTCGGCAGTGGAGATGTGCCGTGCCCACCCCCGAAATGGTCCACTACGCGGTCGATCAGGCCGCATCGCGCGCCCGCCCACTGGGCGCAGTGATGCTCCATGCAACGGCCCGCGAAGCGCATCCGGTTTTCCGGCGGGATGCCGTCATTCTCAAGCGCATCCAGCATCTGCTGCGACACCGGGGGATTGGGGGTGATATAGACAATTTGACCCGGCTTAACGACCACTCCCAGAAGGACCGAACCTGGTTCCGGAGGCGCACTCGGGCAAGTAGATTGAGCTTTGCCGGTTTTGATACACATGGCGTTGACCGGCTACCGCTAGGTTTTCGTGAGCGGGCGGCCGTCGACATCGGGGACCATTTTGCCGCCATGAATGTTGACCAGGCTCCACATCGGTGTTTTTAGGTCTGCCGGTGAGCTGCCCACCATCGCACGGGTTACGACCAGCCCAATCTCTGCCGCGATGTGGTTCCTCTGTGCGTCGGAGAGGTTCACACCCGATAAGGTGAATTCGAACTTGTGATCCGCCATGACAACCTCCTTCTGTGTAAATAGTGAAAGCCGGCGTGCCGGCGTTACAGGAAGGAGAAATCGCTGTGAGAACCCGGAAAAAAAACCGGCCTTCCATGGAGGCGTGCGAAAGGCCGGCCAAATGATGTTCCAGCCCAAGGGCTGGGACATCCTTACACGGTTAGAAGTCGATGCGCTGCGTTGCTCAACGCTCACTCACTCCATCACGCAGCATCTCTTCGTATCGCTTGCTGTACTCCGCCTTGTAGGAGTTCACTCGCAGGTTGTAGCTCATCGCCGGTGTGCCGGCTTTTCTGATCCAGTCGAGTTTGATGGTCCTGGTTCCAACCGGCAGCCGGACCTGACTCTCAACCACCGGGAGCGGTTTGCCGTCGGCGACGACAGAGGTGGCATTCATGAACCACGGAATATGCAGGTACACCTGCGCCGGCTGCCTCCTCCATGCACTCGTCACAGTCATGGTTGCGCTCGTTTCCGTATCCATGTGTACTTCGAAGCCCATTCGGCCGAAGCTGGTCGCAGCATCGCGCACCCGGATGCTTTCCCCGTATCGCAGCCATTCCGGCGACACAGCCGACAGCAGATGCAGATCGGTCCCTTGCTCCCGGACCAGCATATTCCGCAATAAACTCCGGTACTCCGATGCGAACCACCCGTGGGGCGCCAGGTTGGTACTAAAGTCGCGGTTGCCCCACGGCCTGATAGCGTACTCAAAACCCGCATGGGTGGAGCTGGTATGCAGGAGAACTGCGTAAAACTCGCTGAGCGCCTGCTGCTGGTCACCGCGGATCAGCTCCGTTAGCGTGTTCTTGATGGTCAGATAATGATGCAGCCAGCGGCCTTGGCCATAGGTCATGATGCCTTCCTGGTACCTGGCCTGCGCGGTGAGCAGGGTAGCCGTGACTCGCGGATCATGCGCATCGAAGATCATCCCCGGGGTCAGCGTCAGCAGGTTTCCCCAGTCCTCGCCATCCATCTGTCCATCGAGCGCCGGGGGAATTCTGCCGCCGGTAGTGGCCGTGATGCGATCGAGCGCGGCGAAGAGCGCCTGATGAAACGAGGCATAGTCACGGCGAAAGCGCTCTGCGTCCTGCTGCTTGCCCAACGCTTCGGCAATATCGATGGCGCCCTGCAATCCGTCCAGGGCCAGGAAGTTATAGCCCGTGATGTGCCCGGTTACGTTTTCGTTGTCGGTGATGGCGGTAGCAGGCATAAGGTGGAGCGGATCTTTTGTGCGCGCCTGTTCGAACCAGTCCACGGCTCTCACTATCTGTGGGAACACCTTGGCCGCGAAGGCGCGGTCCCCGGTCATCGCAAAGTGCTGCCCATAAGCAAGCAGAGCCTCGCCCCAGCCATCGTACTGGCCCTCCTGGGAGAGGAAGTTGCCGTCGGGTTGCTGGCGTTCGCCAAAGAAATCCAGCACTTGCGTCGCGATCTCCGGATAACCGGACACATCGTACATATGCGCCAGATCGGCAGAGTCGCGCAGGTAAAAGCGGTGGTACTGAAACTTGTTCACCGTCTGAATGTAATGATCACCGACTTTGTCGCGTGCCATCAGGTCATAGATCAGGCTTGCCTTGAAGGTCTCGACGACTTTGGGCTCCGGCACCGATATTTCGAGGCCCGAGGCGAGCAGCGAATTCCAGAAGGAAATGGTGCGATCCAGTTGGGCGTCATAATCTGCCGCTCGCAACGCCGCTTCGCCGGGGGTGCCGGGCTGGACCGGATCGTAGGGCATGAGGAAGGTGAGAGAGCGGCTTTCACCAGGCTTGAGTGGAAGCTGGTACTGGGCGACTCCGACCGGAGTTGCCGGTTGCACCTCGAGCTTGCGCGCCGTGAGATCCGGAACCCGGTTATAGGCCTCCTGCGGGCTCATGCTCAGTCGCGGGCGAGGTTCGCCTGGGAACAGGTACAGAATCTTGCCATCGCGCAGCAAGGCATTGCCACTGAGGGTGTAGGTCCAATTCGGGTTCCAATCTTCGCCCGATTCGTAGAAGTCTCCAGGACGTTTTGCCACGCGCGGCCGCAGAAACCGATTGTCTCCGACACCGTTCGACAGGTTGCTGGGCCCGGTGAAGCGAACTGCGGTGGCGAAATAGGCGGTTCGTAAATCCGCCGTTTCGTTGGTCAGTGTGGCGCGCACGAAATTGCACAGCGCGCCGCCGGGCCGGCCATTCAGAGTCGCGGCAAAGATCTCGAGGTGGTAAGCGATGCCTTCACGTCTCGCCGTGTACTCGACCACAGGAAGATAGCCGTCGCGCAGCGTCTTCACCCGCTGCACGAGCGGTTCATCGTCCGCCCCGGTAAGAAACATCAGTTCGCCGAATCCCGTGTACAGATAGCCTTCGGGAGTAATCTCCGTAGCTTCCGTAGCATCCATCACACCGATCATGTCGCTGGGTTTGCTGAAATAGGAGAAAGGCTCATCGCCGCGGTCGAGCGAAGGGGAGACCATCTGGGCCCTGCCGCCGCAGCCGGGCAGCGCTGCAATCCCGGCCGACAGCAATGCGACTACGCGGAGAAGTTTCGATTGCGGCCGATTCAATGCTTAGCCTTAATGGGATCTGGATGCGTCGTTGGTAATATCTTTCCGGCTGCCGTGGGGGCGCGGCAATGTTTTTCACTGTGCGGCGGGGTGCGGCACCGTGAAAAGTACGTTGGTTATGAGGCCGTAACCGCCTGATCCGACCTTAAAGCAACAGGTCATAGGCGAGGATGCTCGCCTTAGGGGCATTGCCGCCAACACTACTCGCCTGCAGCAATAGCTCGAAGTGCGGCACCGACCCGTCAGGCCGGGCAATTTTGTGAAGGAACTCTCGGAACCCCTGATTGCCGAACAGGAAGTCCGAAGCTCCTTCCGTGCCGGCCATACTGGTCCCCTGCACCAGCATGGCGTCGCAGCCCTCGCACATCCCGGGCAGGAAGGTGACCACTCCGTAGACAATCCGATCCGTGCCAGTGGTTCGCTCCGCATAAGTAGCCGCCGCTCCCTTTTGCGGAGCGAGGTCAACGACCGTATTGGTCTTTGTGGGAACGTCGTAGTTGACATGGAACCTGGTCTGCCGCTCGAACAGCTCGGTCCAGGGATTCGACCTTTCCCCGCCGATAAGCACCAGGTTAGCTTCCTTCATATCGCTCAGCGTGAGGTTGCGGGCAAAGCGAATCTCCACCTGGTGATTCGCCTCGGGTAGTTTTGAGAGCCGCACTGCGAGATTCAGATCCGCCATGCTGGTGTACTGGTGACCGCCGAGGTCGTCGACGGTCAAGGGACCAAGCACGGTTGGCAGCGGCATCTTGTGCAGGTACGTATGGTCGGAGTAGTCCGTCAGGTGCACCGAAGTCCTGGTCAGCTCCTCCAGCAGCACCAGCGTGCTGTCCGATGGGACGATGATCGTCCTTTGCCGGGGATTGAACAGCGCCGTCCACAAGGGCTGGGGATCGCGCGGCGTTTGCGGCCGGTCCCGCAAGTGCACCCAGATATCCGTGACCAGCAAAGCGCAAACCAGCAGGAGAAGGGTGCTCAGGGCGGCGAAGCCGATGCCGAACGATCGCACACCCTCTGCGTGGCCGCTGCCGGCAGGATCCGCCGCTTTGCTCTCAGAGGGTTTAACAAACTGTGGGACGTAGCTGCCTTTAGGCACCACTACCCGGATCGGCTCGTCGCGGCCTTCGCTTTCAAAGTATTCATCCAGCTTTTGCCGCAGGAGCCTCGCCTGCGAGCGAACCACGCTGTCTTCGCTCGGATTGTAACCGTCAGGCCGGCCAAATACCCGCATTCCAATCTTCTGTTCCTGGGTCTCGCCGCTCCTTCCCTCCAGTGCGCACCTACATACATAACTAAGGAAGCTGGATAGCCTGGGAGACTTTGCGAACCCCGGAGAGGCCAGGATCCGCTCCACCAGCTGCCACTGTTCACCCTGCCGATCCAGTTGCGGATCGGGCGGTGGAGTCTTGGCTGGAGTCCTTGATTCCATCTGCATGTCCGCCGGATAACCGAGTATAACAATTTGGGAAAATCGCCTCTCCAGCCAAGACTCCCTGTGAAACCCCGGTTGCGCACTGGTTGCGCACAGTGAAAAACGTTGCCTGCGACGCACTGTGAACACACACTTTGTCTACAAATCTGACCGTAAAGGCCACGAATTGTTAATGAGGGCCCACATGTAGTCATGTTTCAGGAGGGTAGTCTCGTGATGAATTTCAGCAAACAAGCGTCCGCCATCTGTCCAATGCGCCCTTTCCTGCTGGCCTTTGCGGCTGTGCTTATGCTGCTGGGGTTGCCTGGAAATCAGAGCCTGCTCGCCCAGGGCATCACCGGGACGATCACCGGAATCGTCACTGATTCCAGCGGAGCCATCGTCTCCGGCGCCACCGTCACCGTTCGCAACCTCGGCACCAACGCCACGCGCACCGTCACCACGTCCGACATCGGTTCCTACAGCGTCACCCAACTGCCGCCTGGGCAATACAGCGTGCGGGCAGACAAGCCCGGCTTCAAGACCTTCGAGGATAGCAACGTCACCCTGCAGATCGACCAGATCGCCCAGGTAAACGCCAGCCTCACGGCCGGATCGCAGGAGACCACTGTCGAAGTCACCTCCGCAGCGCCGGCCATCCAGGCCGAGGACTCCTCCATCGGCCTGCTGGTTGACAGCGCAGCCATCCAGAATATGCCGCTGAATGGCCGCTTGAGCCTGGTGGGTCTCATCGCCCTCTCCCCCGGCGTGCAGGGCACCGGATTGCAGGACCAGGTGGCCACCCGGGGTCTCGGGGTCGCCGTTGGTAACGGCAGCCGCAACAGCACCTACGGCGGCTTTGGCAACACGCTCGATGGCGTTACCAATGCGGAAGTCACCCTGGAGCGTCCCGAGCCCGAAGTCCCCTCCCTCGACGCCATCGCCCAGTTCAAGGTGCTCACCAACGGCGCTCCGGCCGAATTCAATCAGCCGGCCGAAGCGGTGGTTGTCAGCGCCAGCGGAACCAACAGGTTCCACGGTGAACTGCTGGAATACAACCGCTCCAAAGGTACCGGCGCGAAGAGCTACTTCGGCGGCGGGTCGGCACGCCCACCTTACGAGCGCAACGAATATGGCGGAAACTTCTCCGGACCGGTCGCGATTCCGCATATCTATAACGGCCGGGACAAGACCTTCTTCTTCGCGGCCTTCGAAGGCCTCAAGCTGACCCAGGGCAACACCTACGCCACCCAGCAGCCGACCGATCTCATGCGCCAGGGCAACTTCAGCGAACTACTCGATACCGGCACAACTCCCAATGCCAGTGGGGCGATCGGCTGCTCCAATGGCGGTACCTGCATCTTCGATCCTGCCACCGGCAAACAGTTCCCGGGAAATATCATCCCCAGCGGCCGATTCAACGCCGTCGATCAGCAGTTGATGAACCTGCTGATGCCAAAGCCCACCATCGGTGGAATCGGCACCAACACCTACGAGTCGTTTTCTCTGACCCAGAACATGACCCGCTTCTCGCTTCGGCTGGACCACAGGATCAGCGACAAAGATCAGCTTCGGTTCACCTGGCTGCGGGCCTTCTACGGTCCCAATCCGGCTTACTACAATGACAGTCTGCAGGGCGGGAACCTGAAAGATGGGGAACACAACACCAACGTGATCGCCGGCTGGACTCACACCTTCTCCCCCAGCCTCTTGCTCGATACCTACGGTTCCTTCTTCCATCTGCCCATCTACCGCACGCCGCACAATGTGAACACCGATTTCTCCGCCATCATCCCCGGACTTGGTCCTGAACTGATCCAGGGCGCGCCCACCATCAACTTCATCCAGGGTGACGTCGACGATATCGGTGAAGGCGGCTCGAAGGATCTGGAACAAGTCGGGCAAATCACCACCGCACTCACCAAGGTGCTGGCTAAGCACACCATCAAGGGCGGCTTCTCCTACCTCTACGACAATCATTGGAACGATGCGGCCAATGCGGGCAGTGCGCCGGCTCGCGGCCAATACGACTTCAGCAACCGCTACACCGCCGATCCCAACGGTAGCGCGGCGCCCGCCAGCGAGTTATCGGGCTATGACTTTGCCGACTTCTTCCTGGGTTACCCCATCGACACCATCAACGGCGACCCAAACAACTACGTCACCCGAAACATCTCCAACCAATATGGAGCATTCATTCAAGACGACTGGAAGCTACGGCGCAACCTGACCATTAACGCGGGCCTTCGCTACGACCTGCAGTGGTTCGGCGCGGGGCCCTACGGCCTGAACTCGCTATACGTTCCCTCGCTTGGGAAGGTGGTCGTCTTCGGCAAGTCGATACCGTCGGCTGCGATCCCGGCTTTTACCACGCTGCTCGAAACCAACAATCAGATTGAGACCTCAGCGGCCGCCGGCCTCTCCAGCAACCCTTTCAGCTATCTTGGCCGCAACGGCAAGAATTTCGCTCCCCGCCTGGGATTCGCCTATGAAGTAGTTCCCAACACGGTGGTCCGCGGCGCCTTCGGCATCTACTACAACCTGGTGCCTGGCACCTATGCCAGTGAGCCGTTATTCGCCAATCTGCCCTTTCAGGGCGTCCAGACCTATACCAACTCCGGCGCTCAGGGAGCGATACCGGCTTTCTCCATGAACGATCCATTTTCGACCGCCGGATCGGTGGGAGCCAATCCTTCGGTCAATGCCGATACGCGCCTGGTGACTCCGTACACTGAGGAGTACAACCTGGCCATCGAACATCAGTTTTACGCGGGCTGGGCCGTGCGCGTGGGCTACGTGGGCCAGCACAACGTGAAGCAAACCGATCCCAATGACGCTGGTCAGAACTCCGGGACCGGGGGGACGCAGCCGAATATCAATCTCGCCAATCCGCCGGTGGTCGGGCTTCCTGTCCAGAGCACCAACCTGGTCCAGCCCTTCTCGGCCATCTACCTCAACAACGATCCCATCTTCCATAGCTCAATGAATTCGCTGCAGGTCGGAATTCACCGGCAGTACAGTCATGGCCTGGCATTTGGCGCGGAGTACCAGTGGATTCGTGTTCTAGGAACGGAGGGCATCCAGAACCCCTCCGGCGCGACACCGAACGACTCCTACGGCCCGATCAGCGGCATTTCGCCGCAGCAGCTTGCTGTGAACTACTCCTATGTCCTGCCATTCGGAAGGGGCAGGGCGTTCTTTTCCGGCGGTAGCAACCTGCTCGACAAATTCATCGCCGACTGGCAGATATCGGGCATTTCCACCTTCCGAACCGGGCAGCCGTTCTCGGTCACCTGCGACCCGAGTTCTCTGCAGGGTACGGTCTGCGGCCGCGCCGACCTGGTCTCCGGCGCCCAGCTGTATCCCGGCAACAAAACCCACGCGGAGTGGTTCAATCCCGCGGCTTTCACCACTCCGCCCTGCTTCACCTCCACCGCTGTGGGGGCCTGCAGCCAGCTCTACAGCGCCACGGGTCCAACCACCTATGACACTTACGGAAACAGCGGATACGACATGCTGCGCGGACCCGCTTTCCAGGATTGGGACATGAGTTTGCAGAAGACGATCCTGTTTGGCGAGCAATACCACCTGCAACTGCGCGCCGACTCTTTCAACGTCTTCAATCATCCCAATTTCGCCACACCTAACAGCGACATTTCCAACCCCTCGAATCTGGGCCAGATCACCGGAACCTCCAGCAACTACGAACCTCGCACCGTCGAATTTGCCGCCAAATTCAGCTTCTAGGGAGTAGTTCGGAAAACCAGAATGTTCTCATCCTTCCTGAGTTCGGGATGAGTACATTCTGGAAAGGCAACGAGGTAAGTGTTGCCGCCGATTTTGTGGGAGTTTGGGCGAAATGGGACTGCTTCCTGGGCTAAGTTCAGGCAGAGCTGTCCCTATTTTGGATCCAGTTGGAAGTAAGCATTAACCGCCTGAGTCAGGAGTAATCCCAATTCGTCCCTTTGGTTAAAAGCCTAATTTGGAGAGGTCTGAAGTTCAGGCGTCCCTGCGGGACTGATATCTGCCAACCCTGTTCTCAAGCACCCTCTGAAGCCCGTCCCCTTCAACCCAGAGTTTCGCCTCTTTTTCTTTGCTCCTTTAGATAGTCGGCAGCGCGCAAACGACAGGGCCATGATGGTAAGCGTCGGATTCTTCTCGCTGGAGGTGGTGAAGCAGCTTCCATCGGTGACGATGCGGTGCTTCACCGCCTGTTCTTGACGGTGTCGCGTCATGATGCGTGATCCTTCGATGCTCCGATCTCATCGATAGACATCGGCCTCGTGCCTATTTCCTCACTCGTAACGCAAAGTCGCCAACGGATCGATTGCGCTGGCCCGTCGTGCCGGCAGGAAGCCGGATACCAGGGCCACTCCAGCCAGAAGAGCCATCGCCCCCACATACGTCCAGACATCCGTGGCCTCGACCCCGTACAACTGTGCAGCGATGAAGCGCGTGAGCGCCAACGAGAACGCAATTCCGCAGGCTAACCCGGCGGCAAGCATGCCCGCCACATCGCACATCACCATCCACAGCACAGCGTTGCGCGGCGCGCCGAGGGCCATGCGGATGCCGATTTCGCCGGTGCGGCGGGCGACGGTGTAAGCCATGATGCCGTAGATACCGATGCAGGCGAGGAGCAGCGCGAGCAGGCCGAAGCCGCTGGTGAGGCGAGCGAAGGTACGTTCGGAGGTCAGGGTGGTGGCGACTTGCTCGCGCATGGTGCGGACATCGATGAGCGGCAAGTCGTGATCGAGTGAGGCGACGGCGGCACGGGCCTCGGCAAGGACGCTGGCGGGATCTGCAGCGGTGCGGATCTGGACGATCGCGCGGCCCGGCTGGCTCTGCTGGTAGGCGAGATAGAAGGTGGGAGGCGTGGGGCTGCGCAGGTCGGCGTAGCGAGTGTCGGCAGCGATGCCGATGATCCGGACCGGGCCGGAGGCGTCTTCAGGGTCGGTTTCGAAGGTGAGGCCGATGGGGTCCTGATGGGGAAAGAACTGTTTGGCGAGCGCCTGGTTGATGACCGCGACGAGGGGCGCTGCAGCCGTGTCGTGGGCGGTGAAAGCGCGGCCGCGGAGGATAGGAATGCCGAGCGTGGAGAAGAAATCGGCGCTGACCCTGTTGGTTTGGACGCGAAAGGGTTGATTATCTGCAGGGCGGCCGGTGACGTGGAAGCTGTCGCCGGAGTGGCCGTCGCCGATGATGGCGATGTTGCTGAAGGCGACCGAGCGGACGCCGGGAATGGCAGCTAGCTTTTCTTCGAGACGGGCGTAGAGCACGGCGGTTTGCGCGTCGGTGTAGCGAGAGCGCGGTGGGCTAAGACGGAAGAGCAAGAGATGGTCGGCGCGGAAGCCAAGCTGAATGTCGTTGAGGTTGGTGAGGGTGCGGACGAAGAGGCCGGCGCCGATGAGCAGGATGGCGGAAAGAGCAATCTGGAAGACGACGAGCGACTTGCCGAGCCAGACGCCACTACGGCTGGAGGTGCTGTTGGCGGAAGATTTCATCGCGGTGCCGGCTTCGGCCCGGGTGGCGCGCCAGGCAGGCAGGATGCCGAAGAGCAAGCCAGTGAGCAGCGAGATGGCGAGAGTGAAGGCTAGGACACTCCAGTCGAAGCCAGCATCGAGGACGGAGGCGCGGCCGGGAGTGGAGAGCATGCGGGGGATGAGGTTTCGTCCGAAGTAGCCGAGAGTGAGGCCGGCAAGTCCGCCGAGGGTTGAGAGCAGCAGGCTTTCCGTGAGCATCTGGCGGATGATGGCGGCGCGGCCGGCTCCGAGGGCAAGGCGGGTGACCATCTCACGCTCGCGGCCGGCGGCACGGGCGAGCAGCAGGTTGGCGAGGTTGACGCAGGCCAGGAAGAGGACCAGTCCTGAAAGTGCGAGCAGAATGTAAGAGGGGCGGGCAAAGGCTTCGGAGAGCTGGTCGAGGCCGCGGTCACCGGGCTGGAGGGTGAGGTGGAAGCCGGCGAGGTCTTCGGCGGCGACCGTTTCGTGGACGGACTGACGGAGGACGGTGTCGAGCTCGGCATTGGCTTGTTGCTCGGGGATGCCGGGGCGGAGGCGGATGAGCGCCTGCACCCACCAGGATTGCGGATTGTTGAGCAGCGAGGTGCTGTTGTTCTGGGCGCGGGGGATGATGAGCGGCTGTAGGGTGAGCGGGACGAAGAGCTGCGCAGGGTCGCCCATCTGGAGACCGGTGAAGCGGGCAGGAACGACGCCGATGACGGTGACTGGGATGCCGTTGAGTGCAATCGTTTTGCCGAGCACCACGGGTGAGCGGCCGAAGCGGTCGGCCCAGAGAGCTTGGTTAAGGACCACGACAGGATTGGAAGCTGCATCGTCGGCAGGGGTGAGGGTGCGGCCGATGATGGGTTCGACCCCGAGGCCGTCGAAGGCGTCGCCACTGAGCAGCTCGGCGGAGAGAACTTCGGGCGTGCCCTCTATGGTAGCGGTGAGAGAGATGTTTTTGAACGCGATGAGGTTGGAGAAGGCGTTGGTGTGCCGGCGAAGCGCCTGGAGGACGGGATAGGAGAAAACGGTGCTGGTGAGGCCGCCGTTGGGGGTGGAAGAGATGTCTCCCCAGACGGGCGGGACGGGCCGATGCGGGCCAGAAACCCAGGCGAGCACGCGCAGTTCGTGGGGATGGTCGACGGGCAGGGTGTCAAAGAGGACGCGTTTGGCGACGGAGAAGATCGCGGTGTTGGCGCCGATGCCCACGGCGAGCGACAGGATGGCGATGGAGGAGAGCAGCGGGTTGCGCAGGAGCTGGCGGCCGGCGAAGCGTAAGTCGCGGGCGAGGGTGGTGAGCGAAAGGAAGGTGCCCAGATCACGGTGGCGCTGACGGAGAAGGGTGGTGTTGCCGAACTGCCGTTGCGCGGCTTCGGCAGCCTCTTCCCGAGACATACCCTGGCGAAGGAAGCGCTCGGTGAGCAGTTGCAGATGCGCCTGCAACTCGTCTTCGAACTCGTGGCTGGCTTTGCTTTGCCTGAGCAAAACCTGCAGTTTGGCAAAGAAGATGCGCAGCAGGCTGGTCATTCTTGCCTCTGCAACCGCAGGACACGGCCAATCACACCCGCGATGCGCTCCCAGTTCTCGGTCTCGAGCGCCAGCTGCTTCATGCCGAGTCTGGTGATGGAGTAAAACTTCGCCTTGCGATTGTTTTCTGAGGTGCCCCACTTGCATGCGATCCAGCCCTGTTGCTGCAAGCGAAGCAGCGATGTGTACACCGTGCCTTCGTTCAACTGGAGCACATCCTCGCTCAGCTGCTCAATGCGCCGCGCGATCCCAAAGCCGTGCAACGGCCCTAACGCATGCAGCGTTTTCAGGATCATCATGTCCAGCGTTCCCTGCAAGACTTCAGATTTACCGGCGTCCACTCGCGCTCCTTTGGATACACCAAAGAAGCTACCATGCTCTCCTTTGCGATGTCCATAGGAGAGATTTCCGGAATTGATGACTACCGGTTGGCCGTCAGGAGGTTGATGTCTAGCACTGAACCTGGATTTTCTGCCACGCAGCGCCATGAAGGGACAGGTTGGGATTACTCCTGATTCAGGCGCACAAATCGCTTTAACGCGGGTAGCCACTCCTTCCCCGGCAAGTAAGTTCGTCAGCGCGCGTGACTGTCAGGTCTGGCTATGCGATACATCTCAGACGCGATGCGATCGAACAACGCATTGGGATCGTCTCCCACCTTGTACACATCGAAGTGAGACCGGCCAGGCAGGAAGACAAACTCGCGCATTGCCACCCAGGCGGTCGAGCGTCGCCTGCAGGCTGTGCGCCGCTCCATCCAGATAGAACGTGTCGTCCGTGCCGACGAAGAGGTGAATCTTTCCTTTGAGGTCAGGACCAATGGTTTTCCAGTTGCTGTTCAGTCGCTGGACGATATCGTAGTGAGCGCCCCAATAGGCCGCGACCGCCGGATCGATTTCTCCCGTGACACGATCGAAGAGTGGCGAAGGGCGGCCATCCGCGCCGCGAGGCGAGAAAACCCACTCAAACGACGCCAGCTGCCCGCCGTACGGCCCGAGCACAGTCTCCAACCCGGCAAGCTGCTGCATGCTGCTACGAGGGTGGCCATGAACGCGAATCAGCGGGCTGGGCGAGCCGTCGGGACTGCGATACATATTGGCGTGCGGGGCGTAGATGTCGACGGTGCTGAAGTAATGAAAGTCGCTGGGGTCAGGCGATGTCGACCATGTGCCTCCAAAGATCTTCGGATAGCGAACCTGCAGCCACAATGTCGCCCAGCCTCCGGAGGAATGCCCCTGCAGAAAACGTCCCGAGGGACGAGCATCCATGCGGTACTGGCTCTCAATCCTGGGAATAAGCTCGGTGGTGAGCGCGGTGCCCCAGGGCCCATTGTTGACGGAGTCGGCAAACTCGTGGGTGCCGGTCGGGCTGCTCTCATCCAGCAATAACCAGATCATCTGCGGCATGCGGCCCTGCTTCATGCGGTCGTAGAGGAGCGATGCGAAGCGCTCGCGCAAACCGCCGAGGGTGCCGCCAAAACCATGCGTGAAGTAGACCGTGGGATAGCGCTCTTCAGGATGAGCCGCATAGCCGGGCGGCAACAACACCCATCCGCGCATATGAATCTGCCGCCCCCAGTAGCTGGTAAGCACTGGGCTCACCATGTCCAAAGGCTTCAACGCGGCGCTCACGTCCGGCCTTTGCGACAAGGGATCCGGGGCTTCTGGAACGATCTGCGAGAGTGTCAGGGCAGGAGCAGACGATCCGGCCAAAGGCACGCTCACAGTCACGGGAACGCTCAGCAAGTCACCTGCGACCCGGCCCGCATAGTTGTAATTATGGTGAACGTCCAGAACTGCCTGCACGCGATAACTGCCCGCCGGCGCACGGGCGAGCGGCTGGGGAAAAACCATGTCATCGGCATCGATATCGACCGATTCTCCAGCAACCAGGTGCGCGACCTCCCTGGCGGCAATAACCACGCTGGTGGGAGACATCATGTCCATGTCAACGGAATTCGCATCCCCGGCGTCGGGCGCGATAAACAACAGCAGCCTGCCCGACACCGGGTTTGAGAATGAATGGTCGAGGGTGACGCGAAAGAAATCATGCTGAGGAGCAGCACCCGGCGTCTGCGCAAAAACCGCAGCCGCGGTGCATGTAGACGCCAGCAGTGCGAATCGACTCCAGCAGCGGAAGGGCCTATGGTGCTGTCTCAAGTGGCAAGCATGTCCTCTCTAAAACTCAATGCGAGCGGCAAACTGAAAGGCCCTGGGTCCGCCGGAACTAAAGAATCCGCCTGCCGTGCTCATGGCGGAATAGAAGTTGGTTTGCACCGTTTGCGCGGGCTGACCGTTCTGTGCCGCCTGGTAAGGGCCAATGGAGATATTACGCCCTGCATAATTGGCATTGCTTGAGCCGCGGATATTCGTCTCGTTAAACATGTTAAAACCTTCGGCCCCGCAGGCAGGTCGGGCAACACGTAAAGGCCACTGCTGCTGGAAAGTGTGTCGCGCGAGAAGCCCTGGGTGGTGCTCACTACGGTTATTCTTTCGGGGACTGGGCTGCGGAGGAATCTAAATAAAGCGAGCTACGGTGTCTTCAGTCTGACGGTGGGTAGCAAACCCAACCTGTTGATGGAGGCGCAGACTCCATCTTTCGGTGGATGCCGCAGGCGGAATGGCAACGTAGGATAATCGCCTAATGCAAGCGCAGGATAAGAGGCAACTAGGACTGCCCGCCGCCATCGCTGTGGTCACGGGTGAGGCGATCGCCCTGGGAATATTTCTTACACCGGCGGCCATGGCGAAATCGCTGGGGTCGCCGTTGCTGCTTGGCCTGGTCTGGCTGGGCATCGCCCTGATGGCCACGTGCGGGGCTCTCGCTTACTCCGAGCTTGCGATTCGCTTTCCCCAGTCGGGCGGTGAATATGTGTATCTGCGGGCCGGCTATGGTGAGAACGTCGCCTTCCTCTATGGCTGGACGTGCGCCGTCTTGATGTACCCCGGGGTGGTTGCAGCGCTGGCTGTGGGGGCCGCGCCTTATGTGGCCCAGTTGTTGCCTAGAGACTTTAGGGGGCTCGCTGCTGTGCCTGCCCTGCTCATTTGCCTGTTCGGCGCGATCAATCTCATCGGCACGCGCCTGGGCGCGGCGGTCATGTCGTTGGTCAACGGATTTAAACTCGTCATCCTGTTCTCGCTGGTGGGCTGGGCGGTTGTTTCCGGTCATGCTCATGTGGGCAACCTGCTTCCCTTCACCGTGCGCCGTCCCGGTTCGGATCCACTCTTTCCGGCGATTGCCGGCGGTGTCATGAGCGCCTTCTTCAGCTTTGGCGGCTGGTGGGAGGCGGGGAAGATTGCCGGAGAAATTCGCAACCCGAAACGCACCCTGCCGCTCGCCTTTGTCGGTGGCGTCACCTTGGTTACCGCGATTTATCTGCTCATCAGCGCTACGTTCCTGGCTGTTTTACCCATCGACCAAGTCTCCTCGAACACTGCTTTTGTCGCGCAGTTCGGCGGGGTGCTGTTTGGCGCAGCGGGCGCGCGGGTTCTCTCCGCCTGTGTGCTGGTGTGTGTCTGCGGCGGCATTGCCGCGATCACCATGGCCGCGCCTCGGGTCTGCTCTCGCCATGGCACGATCCGGCTCGTTCTTTCCACTCTTCGGAAAGCTGCATCCCCGCTTCGGTACTCCCGCGAATGCCATACTGTCTGCAGACCGGGCTCGCGCTGGCCGTGCTCTTCTTTGGCGCCTTCGACCGGGTGTTGTCTTACATTATTTTTTCGGTGATTCTCTTCCTCGCGCTGACGGCTTCCACGCTTTTCAGAGTGAGCGAGCCGGTGCGCGGTTGGTGGTTCCCGGCCGCGCCGATCGGCTTTATCGTCTTGTCGGTGCTGATCGCCTTGCTTATCCTGATGCACGATCCTTTACCAGCCTTGGTTGGCGTAGCCATTGTGCTTTGCGGAGTTCCCGTCCGCAGATTTATTCTTGCCAACCAGGCCGCGATTCCGCTCTATCTGAAAGGAGTTGATATTTCCATGGCACACATCCGTCTTCCTGAAGGGCTGCAGGGTATTCGTGCAGCAATGGCTTTTCGGCCGGAGACTGCCGGCCCGCTCAACCAGCTTGCGGAGATTCTGCTGCACGCTCCCAACTCGCTTGCTGCGGGCGAGCGTGAGCTCATCGCAACCTATGTCTCCTCGCTTAACGATTGTTACTTCTGCCAGACGGTCCACGGCGCCATCGCCGCGGCTCATCTGAATGACGATGAGGAGCTGGTGCGGCGCGTGAAGGCCGACTTCAAGCATGCCGATATCTCAGAGAAATTGAAGGCGCTGCTGGTCATCGCCGGCAAAGTACAAAAAGGCGGCAAGCAGGTGACCGCGAGCGACGTTCAGAAGCGCGCGCCGCCGGAGCGAGCGACATTGAGATTCACGACACGGTGCTCATCGCCGCCGCATTCTGTATGTACAACCGCTATGTGGACGGCCTGGGCACATGGCAGCCGCGGGACGAGGAACTTTATCGCCAGCGCGGAAAGAAGACCGCCCGGGAAGGCTACGTGGTCATGAGCCAGGAATATTTGCCGCAGAAGCAGCACGCGGAGTAGGCTGCCGTGAGACTCCCTTGACGAAGGGCATGGCGTCACAGCTTGCCGTAAGAACTGGGAATCGGGCGCAAAGCATACCTCAGGGATTAAAGAGAGTGTGAGAGAACCCATCGTTGCTGAATTTTGTCCCGACCACGACCAAAGGGTGCCCCATATCTCGCTCGTTTTTCGCGAGATGTGGGATACCACGGCTGCCAATCCGCAGTTTTTGGCCGTGCAGAGGCTGCCGAGCGAGATCCGCGTCTCCCACATCTCGCGAAAAACGAGCGAGATATGGGGCACCCTTTGGTCCGTGGTCAAGAGAAATCCCGAACCGGCGAGACCTGGGCCACCCACGCATGGTCTTGGATTTATGGAGGTAGTTTTCACGCGCACTTAACTCCGCAACTCGACCATGATGGGGGTGTGATCCGAGGGCTTGGGCTGGGCACGCGGCCCCTTATCGATCTCGCAACCTTGCAACCGCTCAGACAGCTTCGGCGACAACAGAAAATGATCGATGCGGATGCCGCGATTGTGCTCGAATGCCTGCCGGAAGTAGTCCCAGAAAGTGAACAGGCCGCCCTCGCCGGGATGCAACGATCGGAAGGCGTCGGTATAGCCAAGATTGAGCATCGCCCGGTACCGCGCCCGCGGCTCAGGCTGGAACAGCGCATCGTGGATCCACGATGCCGGCTTGTGACAATCGATGTCCTCCGGGATAACGTTGAAGTCGCCGCCTACCAACACCGGCAAATTGTCCTCCCGCCAGCCACTCATTACCTTGTACAAGCGATCCATCCAGGCGAGCTTGTAGGCAAACTTATCCGTACCCACGGGGTTGCCGTTGGGAAGGTAGATGTTCACCACACGGATGCCCGCGATCGTCATCTCCAGGAAGCGCGCATGGCTGTCCGTCTCGTCGCCGGCAAGCGTCGTGCTCACCGTCTCGATGGGATGGCGGGATAAAACCGCCACCCCGTTGTAAGCCTTCTGGGTCACTGCCACGCTCTCGTAGCCAAGCCCCCGGAATACCTCGGTGGGAAAGTCAGTTCCCTTCAGCTCCTGCATCAGCAGCACATCGGGCTGCCGGAGCTTCAGCCACCCAGTGACATGGTCAAGCCGGGCACGAATCGAGTTCACATTCCAGCTAGCGATTTTCATGCTTCTCTGCTTCTACGATACCGCGCACGAAGTGATGGCCGCCCCGTAGGGCGGCCACGCGCATCACCACTCAAAAATCTCGCCGTTACCAGCGGTAGATCGTCAGCTCGTCGGCGTAGATTTGGACCGATGAGCTGTTGTGATTGTAGCCGTCAACCTGGAAGTTCAGAAGAAGATCTCCAGGCGCCCAATGCAGATCTGCTTCGCCTTTACCGCTCGCGTTATGGATCACCTTGTAGGTTCCATCCAGACCCACCCAGTCATACGTCACGTGTCCAATACTGTCGCGTTGGGAAGCAATCTGGATATGGTGCCAGGCGTTCGCGGTCCAGGTTTGCGGGTTACAAGGCAGGCCGGTGGAATGCCACCCGGGAGTGTTGCCCTTGCGGGTAGCGTACTCCCAGCTATGCGAGTATACGGCGCACTGGAAGCCGTAAAGCACGGTGTCTCCGTTCGCCATTACCTGGTTCATATCCAATTCCAGGTTCGCCAGCTGCGACGGATCAACGATGTACACCCAGGTATCGTAGACAAAATGCGTCGATTCTGTGTCCCTGGCAAACGAGAGCGAGAAACGCTCTCCACCGTTATCTGAGAAGGACACAAAGAACTCTCTCGCCAGCCCATCCAAAGAAGGGCTGGCAATTGGATATTGGGACGATCCGACCGAACTCCCCGGTGTGCCCCCGTCATGGGTCCAGAACCACTGGCTCGAGCCGGAAAGGTCACCGGATGAGATGGCATTGGACGGTATGGTGAACTGCGCGAAGGCGGGCGTCGCGGCTATCGAAAGCGCCAAGGATGCGTAGCCGAAAAAATTCATAGTTTGCTCCCAGCCTCGTCCGCCCGCAGCTGTCTGCAGGCGGGTCGAGTCGTACATTGTCAACGGGCCGGTGGGGGGAGGGAATACGCCATACTCAAAGCTCAAAGGCCTGGCTTGATAACTCCACCCGGCCCGGGAGTTCGAGTTGTAAGCTCAAAAATCAACCTGGAATCTAACCAATGTTACATAAATTGCTTCCCTGGAAAAGTCCTTTTATCAGTTATCTGCGGGAAACTTTCAACTATGCAAAAAGTTCCCTGATGGGGAAAAAACCGGCTAGCTTACTGGAGGGAATTACACGTTTGGGCAAATATGTACCACTTAGAAAGAATCATGGCCGCCCCGCGGGGCGGCCATGACAGTAACTCCACATCTAGTTACCAGTAGAAGATAGTCAGCTTATCCGAATACATTTTCACCGATCCCCGGGAATCGGCGCCGTCGAGCTGGAAGTTCAGAATCAGGTCTCCGATCGACCAATGCAGATCCTCCGCCCCATTGCCGCCTTTGTTGACCTGCTTGTAGTCTCCATCGAGATTCACCCAGTCGTAGGTGACATCTCCGCTGCTGTTGCGATGCGATGCAATCTGGATGTGGTGCCATGTGTTTGCAGACCACTTCTTGGGGCTGCAGGCAAGGCCCGTAGAATGCCAGTGTGGACCGCCCGAGACGGTCGAGTACTCCCACGATCCAGAATAGGCAGAGCATTGGAAGCCATAAATCACGGTTTTGCCGTCTGCCATCACCTGGTTCATATCCATTTCCAGATTCGCCAACTGGACGGGATCATCGATATAGACATAAGTGTCGTAGACAAAATGCGTAGCCTCGGTGTTATGGGCAAAGGAAATCGAAAAGCGCTCCCCAGCCTTGTCTGAGTAGGACATGTAGTACTCTCTCGCCTTGCCGTCCAAAGACGGGCTGCCTACTGGAAATTCGGAGGATGCGACGGAGCTGCCCGGGGTGCCGGAGTCATGACTCCACTCCCAGTGGTTTGACGCGGACAAATCGCCGGACGACTTGGCATCGGAGGGGATGGCGGCGAACGCCGGGATGGAGGAAGCGTGTGCCGCGAACATAGGGGCCGCGGCTATCGAGGACAACAGGATTGCGTAGCCGAAAAATTTCATGGTTTCCTTCCGCTATTTTTTAGAACGAGGTTTTGGTAGGGCTCGCCCGCTTCGCCGAGCAGCGGGGAGTCGAGTGCAAGGGCGTATTGTCACGGGCTGATCGGAGAGAGAAGACGCTATGCGCGCCTGACAACAACTCGACAACCTCATCTTTGATACTTCGGAGGCGACAGAGGGCGATGACCCCAGCAGAACCTATACCGAAGTTAGCTTGTTTTCGAAACCGTCGACAGTATCCCGGAACCTCCACGCAGCTGCCGTGGACATCCTTGATATCTCGACTTAGTAGATCGAGCGCAAGCCGGTTACTTAGATCCAGGTGACTTACTAAACGAATCTTACATAAAACGTCGCCGGAGAAAAGACCTTTCATCAGTTATTTTGAAAAAACTTTGGAGCTAAGGGAGCGGTTCGGTAACCCCGTGCAAAATATTCATTCCCAAGGAGGAAACACGACACTGTCACGGTGATAATTACACGTTGCCAATGAGATAGACGGCTGGAAGCCGGAAACAGGTTCAGGCAAAAATATGGCCGCCCCGCGGGGCGGCCATATTTAATTACACCTCTGACTGTTACCAGTAGAAGACAGTCAGCTTGTCCTGGTACAAGGTGATCTCGCCGCGCGAATCGGCGCCGTCGAGCTGGAAATTCAGGCTGAGATCTCCCGGAGACCAATGCAGATCGAGTGTTCCATGTCCGCTTGCATTGATGGCGTGATAGTCTCCATCGAAAGTCACCCCATCGTAGGTGACCTCGTCGCCGTCGCGATGCGAAGCAATCTGGATGTGATGCCATTTTTTGGCAGTCCATTTCTTGGGGCTGCAAGCGACGTGGGTCGCATGCCAGTGAGGACCGCCCGTCATCAAGGCGTACTGCCAGGTGTTTGAATAGGCGGAGCATTGGAAGGCGAAAATCGCCGTCAGGCCGTTGGAGAGCACCTGGTTAATATCCATTTCCAGGTTCGCGAGCTCGGAAGGGTCGTCGAGGTAGACCCAGGTATCGTAGACAAAATGTGTGGCCTCTGCATCGCGGCCAAAGGTGAGAGAGAAACGCTCGCCGCCCTTGTCCCTGTAAGACATGTAGAACTCTCTCGCATGGCCGTCCAGGGATGGGCTGCCTACCGGATAGTGGGACGATGCAACGGACCCCCCCGGTGTCTTTCCGTCATGAGTCCACTCCCAATGGCTTGACCCGGTTAGATCGCCGGACGACCTAGCATCACTCGGAATGCTGATGTCAGCCGCGAACACTGGCGCCGCGGCTATCGAGAACAGCAAAACAGCGTAGCCGAAAATCTTCATTGTTTTCCTTCCGTCGGTTCAATCGAAGTTTCATAGGGCTCGTCCGCTGCGCCTATCAGCGGGGAGTCGAGTACGGGACGATTGCCACGGGCTAGTCGGAGAGGGGAGACGCCATGCGCCTGACAACTACTCGACAACCTCATCTGTACAACACACCTCGGAGGCTGCGGAGGTATATGCCTCAGCAAACCGCACCGAAGTTTGACTCGAGCTGGAAGAACCAACGTGGATGACTACTCGCAGGCCTTTGGCAGCTTGCTGAAGCCTCCACCCAGTCCTCTTACTCAAGACCGGAAGGCAGAAATACAGGAAAATTACTAGAACGAATATACAGAAATCGTTTCTGGAGAAAAGCCTTTTTATCAGCTATTTGCAGAAAAATTTTGTGCCCAGGCAACCATTTCGGAAGCCTATGCAAAATGTTCATTTATCAGGAAAAAACACTCCAGTGCACTAGCGGGAATTACACGTTTGGCAGACAACAGCCCCGGGCTGGGACAACAACCAGGCCCGGCTGTTTCGTACCACCAACAGCCATTTTGGTGTTACGGCCTTTCACTCTTCTCTCGCCCGGGAAGGTGTTACTTCGGCGATGCTCCCACCGCCAGCGTATCGACAAGGCAAACACTTTGTGCGCCGTCGTAACAACAATGCTCTTTCTGTTGACCAGAATTTGGTGCAGTCTAAGTTATGACCGAAGGTTATTACCGAGATAGGGCCGGCACCCTCGGATGGTGTCTCACCCTTGTATTGCTGGGGTGCCTGGGTCCCGTTCGCTGTTCATGGGCGCAGCCACCGGGTTACGCATTGCGCGGCACGCTGGTTACACCTGGAGGCGTTGTCGAGAACGGGATCATCCTGGTTGCCCAAGGCAAGATCGTCGCCGCCGGGGACCGTGTGGAGATCCCGCCGGATGAACCGGTCATCGATACCCACGGGGTCATCGCACCCGGCTTGATCGACCTGCATAACCATCTAACGTGGAATGTATTTCCCCGTTGGCACCCGGTGCAGGAGTTCGGTAACCGTTACGACTGGCAGCAGAAGCCGATTTACCAGACGCTGCTCGTGTCCCCTCATGCGGCCATGGTTGCAGAGGGCCTCGCATGCGAAATGGAGCGCTATGCCGAGGTCAAGGCGCTCTCTGAAGGGGAGACCTCCCTGGTTGGCAGCCTGGCCAATGCGTGCAACCAGGGACTGGCGCATAATCTCGACACCGATGCGGAGTGGCATGTCGCGTACAACGTCTTCCCCTTGCAGATGCCCGAAACCGAGCTGGCCCCGATTCGCCGGCAGCTCGCGACGCACCAGCTCCATGCCTTTCTGATCCATCTCAGCGAGGGCGGCCGCCAGGACGCATCCGCGGCACGGGAATTCGCCATGCTCGAAGGCCGCGGACTGCTGGTTCCGGGCGTCGCTCTGATTCACGGCGTCGCCTTGCAGCCGGAAAACTTTGCCGCGATGGCCAGTCACGAAGTGGGGCTGATTTGGTCGCCGCGGAGCAATCTGGAGTTGTACGGCAGCACGGCGGATATCGCGGCCGCCCGGGCCGCGCACGTGCTGATTGCGCTCGCGCCCGACTGGAGCCCCACCGGCAGCGACGGCCTGCTCGCCGAATTGAACTACGCTGCCGCCTGGAACGAGACGCAGAGCCCGCATCCCTTTACCGATCGCGATTTGGTGAGCATGGCAAGCGCAATTCCCGCGGCAATGATTGGGGCGGCCGACCGGCTGGGCGCGCTGCAAGCGGGCCACGATGCCGATCTGCTGGTGGTTCGCCCGGAGAGCAGCCGGCACGATGCCTACTGGACGCTGACCCACGCAACCGCCGCACAAGTGACGCTGGTGGTGGTGGAAGGAACGCCTCTCTATGGCGACCCTGCCTTGCTGACCCAATTAGCGCAGTCGCATGAGGCGGAGCGGCTCGAAGGTATGCGGCAGCACCAAGGCGCTGAACCTGATCGGCGCCCACGGGCAGGTAGACGCCTCGGATGAAACCTGGGCACACACCCGGGCTACGCTCGAAACCGCCCTCCGCCACCACGGCCGCAATCTCGCCCCCCTGGCGGAGTGCGGCCAATAATGGGGGTCAGGCTTCTCCAATGCACTCTTTCCACAGATCGGGGCGGATGCGCTGGAACTCGGCGATCAGGTCGATGCACTCCTGGGAATGCAAGTCGAGGATGTCGATTCCCTGCTCGCGCAGCCAGTGCATACCGCCTTGCGCGTTGACGCCATCGCCCACGATCACCTGGCGGAAGCGGAACTGATAGATCAGGCCGCTACAGTACCAGCAGGGGGCCAGGGTGGTCACCAGGATGGTGTCGTGCCAGGCCGGGCGGCGTCCGGCAGCGCGAAAGGCGTCGGTCTCCCCGTGGAGCGAGCCGTTGCCCTGCTGCACCAACCGGTTGCGTCCAACGCCTAATAGCGTGCCGTCACTGCGGAAGATGGCTCCGCCTACCGGGACGCCGCCTTCGGCGAATCCAATCCGCGCTTGTTCCAGGGCGACGGCCAACATGCCATGCGCATCCAGGGTCGATCCGACAACAGGTTCCATGCTTGCAGGCTACCACTGGTGTGCGGGGAGCGAACTGCAGACCCCTCGGCTTCGCCCAATGACACAAGCGAAGAGGACGATCGGTTTAGTGCCGCGCCTACGGCGCTCGAATCCTCTTCAGGATCGTTTTCCCAGCCCTTCCGGGCTGGGCTGACGTTTGGCGGACGGCCCTCCGGGCCTTGCATCCATGGCCATTTTTGCCGTGTCATTTCTCCCTCAGTTGAGATGCTCGTGATGACAAAGGGGAGAGGTAGGTTTCCATTTGCATTTGTTGCCGAACGAAGAGAACAGCAGGTCCCTTCGCTTCGGTCGGGATGACAATTTTGCTTTGAACTCGAAAATCTCTGGGGACAGCTTCGTCCTTGCGACAAGTTGAGGGAGAAATGACACGGCAAAAATAGCCATGGATGCAAAGGCCCGGAGGGCCGGCCGCCAAACGTCAGCCCAGCCCGGAAGGGCTGGGAAAACGATCCCGAAGAGGATTCGAGCGCCGTAGGCGCGGCACCAAACCGATCCGCTTCGCCTGTGTGGAGCAGCCCCTTAGTGGGCGATCACCTTCTCGCCGCCGCCGCGCGGATCGTTTCGCTTCAGCACAAAGGCCATGCAGAACATGATGCCGGCAGCCAGCGTCAGCAGCCAGAACGTATCGATGTACGAGAGAGTGGACGCCTGCAATTGCAGACTCCGATACACCCGCCCGTAGGCGCCCGCCATCGCATCGTGGGCGCTCATCCCGCTCTGCTGCAGCTGGTGCGACAGGCCGTTAATGGTGCCGTTCAGGACCAGGTTGCCGGGCGTAATGTTGCTGCCCAGCCTCTCCTGGTGAAACTGGTCGCGCCGCGCCAGCACCGTGGTGACCACAGAAGTGCCCACGCTGGCCCCAATATTGCGCATAAAGTTCACCAGCCCGGCAATGGCATTGTTCTTCTCCTTGGGCATGCCGTAGTAGGCGGCGGCCGTGGTTGGGATAAAGACCAGGCCCAAAGGCGCGTATTGGGCGATCCGCAACAGGGTCGCCGAGTTGAAACTAATGAGCAGGTCGATGCGCAGCGTCGACAAGTACATGCTCCCGGTCAACAGCAGCCAGCCGGTCGCGATCAGGTTGCGGCCGGGGAAGCGGCCGGCCAGCATGCCAATGAACGGCAGTGCCGCCAGCAGCACAAAACCGGCGGCGGAAAGCACCATGCCGGCCGACTCCGCAGTGTAACCCATGTTGGCTTGCAAAAACTGCGGCACCAGCACCGTGGTGGCAAACGACATGCCCCCAACCACAAACATCATCATGCTGGAAGTGGTGAAATTGAAGTTCTTGAAAAGCCGTACGTCGACGATCGGGCTCTTCTGATAGAGCTCCCATATCACCAGCGATCCCAGGCACACGCCGGCAATCACCATCAAGGTGACGATAAAGTCCGAGCCGAACCAGTCATCCTCCTGCCCCTTGTCGAGCAGGATCTGCAAAGCGCCAACCCCCAGCGCCAGCAGCGAGAAACCAACATAGTCCAGCTGAACGCGCTTGCCCAGAGGCCCGCGCCCGGGTCAGGTAGGGCGGATCCTCCACCAGCGTGTAGACCAAAAACACCGCCAGGATGCCGACCGGCAGGTTCATCAGGAAAATCCAGCGCCAGGTGTAGTTGTCGGTGATCCATCCGCCCAGGGTCGGGCCGATCGACGGAGCGAAGATGGCCGTCACCCCGTAGAGGGAGAAGGCAAGCCCGCGCAGCCTGGGGGGAAACGTGTCCGCCAGAATGGCCTGCGCCATCGGCTGCAGACCGCCCCCACCCCCGCCCTGCACGACCCGGGCGACCAACAAAATGCCCAGGCTGGGGGCGATGCCGCACGCCAGCGAGCTGACGGTAAAGATCACAATGCAGGTCATGAAGAACCGCTTGCGCCCAAAAACACTCACCAGCCAGCCGCTGATGGGCAGAACGATGGCATTGGAGACCAGGTAGGAGGTCAGCACCCAGGTGCTCTGGTCCTGGCTGGCGCCCAGGTTCCCGGCTATATGCGGTAGGGCTACGTTGGCAATACTGGTGTCGAGCACCTCCATGAATGCCGCCAGCGACACCACAAAGGCGATCAACCAGGGATTTGTCTTCGGCTTCCATTCCTGGTCTGCCTGCGTCAATGTACTGGTGGCGGCGCTCATTCAATCCTTTATTTTGGCGTTGTCTGTGCGAGTGCGATGAATATCAATGTAGGATTGGGAGCGCTGCTATTAGCAGGATGCGCACGAGGGGAAAAATGATTCGGGAGTTTGCTGCGGGTGCTCTCAGCGAATTGACATCGACCGAGTCTCCTTTTTACGATGGTGTTATTCCATACCGCTCGTCTGTAGACTCGTCGAGCAATTGCGAAGTCAAAAATTCCTGCCAGCGATGATCATAGTCAAAGACATTACAAAAAGGTACGCCCGCGCAGTCGCCGTCGATCATATTTCCTTCTCTGTAGCTAAGGGCCAGATCGTTGGATTCCTCGGCCCCAACGGCGCCGGGAAGACGACCACCATGCGCATCCTTACCTGTTTCCTTTCTCCCTCGGGCGGCACCGCCTCCGTCGCGGGCTTCGATATTCTCGAACAGCCCTTCGAGGTAAAAAAGCGAATCGGATATTTGCCGGAACTCCCTCCTCTCTATCTTGAAATGGAGACGGTCGAATACCTACGCTTCGTGGGCAAGCTGAAGGGCCTGGCCGGCGCGGAACTGGAAAAGCGCATCGACTATGTGTGCGACCGCTGCTTTGTGGCGGATGTGAAAAACAAGCTGCTGGGCAAGCTTTCTAAAGGCTATCGCCAGAGAGTGGGGCTGGCGCAGGCCATTATTCACAATCCTGATGTGTTGATCCTGGATGAACCCACCGCCGGCCTCGATCCCAAGCAGATTAATGAAACCCGCGACCTGATCAAGGGGCTGGCCGGCGACCACACCATCATTCTCAGCACCCATATTCTTCCCGAGGTGGAACAGACCTGCGAGCAGGTGCTGATCATCAACAAAGGCAAACTGGTGGCGACCGATTCGGTGCGCAACCTGCAGGCCCGGACGCGCGACGCTGAATCTCTGCTGCTGGAAGTCGCCGGCCGCGACGGCCAGCCGGACGCCCTGCTGGTGCAACAAAAGCTCGAAGCCATCCCGGGAGTCAGCCGCGTGCTGCCTGGCGATCGTAAAGATTCGGGCCTGGTCTTCGAGGTGCAAAGCCTAAAGGGCCAGTTGGTCAGAGGAGACCTGGCGCGCGCGGTGGTGGCGGCAGGCTGGGATCTATGTGAACTCCGTCCCGCCGGCAGAAGCCTGGAAGAGATCTTCCTCCAACTGACAGGGAGCGAAGCGATCGTCGAAGAAAAACCTCCCGCGAACGAGCTGCAGCCATGAGAAATACCTGGACCATTTGTGCCAAGGAGCTTAGGAGTTACTTCGTATCTCCCATCGCCTATCTGTTGTTGACCATGTTTGGCCTGATCTTCGGCTTCTTCTTCTGGAACGCGCTCGGTTATTTCGTAATCGAGGGGATGGAGATGCAAATGCGCGGCCAGACCTTCCCCATGAGCATCAACGAGCAGATCATCCGGCCGCTGCTTTCCAACGTCAGCGTGGTGGGACTTTTCTTTATCCCCATGATCAGCATGCGCCTCTTCGCCGAAGAAAAGCGCTCGGGCACCATTGAACTGCTGGCCACTTCGCCGGTCCACGACGTTGAAGTCATCCTGGGAAAATGGCTGGCGGCGGTGATCCTCTACTCCTGCCTGCTGCTTTTTACCGCGCTCAATTTTGCGTTTTTATTTCGCTACGGCCACCCCGACTGGAAGCCGCTGGCGGTGGGTTACCTGGGGCTGCTGTTGCAGGCCGGCACCCTGCTGGCGCTGGGGACCTTCATCTCCACCCTGACCAGGAATCAGATCATTGCCGGGGCGGCTACTTTCGGTGTCTGCCTGCTGTTGTGGGTGCTGGAGTGGACCAGCGGATACGAATCGGCGACCTGGGCGCATGTGCTTGCCTACTTCTCGGTCATTACCCACTTTGAATCCTTCGCCAAAGGGGTGATCGATTCGAAAGACGTCATCTTCTATCTCACCGGGATCTTCCTGGGGCTCTTTTTCACGGCGCGCTCCATGGAATCCCTGCGCTGGAGGTCATAAGATGGCGAGCCAGTGGCTGAAAGCCCGACAGACGAAATACGGAGCCTACGCGGCCGTCTATATCCTGGTGGTAATCGCCATCGTGGTGGTGGCAAATGTGCTTGCCAATCGCTACAACAAGTCGTATGACGCTACTTCGAACAAGCGCTACAGCCTCTCCGACCAGACAAAAAAGATCGTAACCGGGTTGAAGCAGGATGCCACCATCACCTACTTCAACCAGAGCACGCGCTTCCAGGAAGGGAAAGACCTGCTCGACGAGTATGCCAACCTGTCGCCCAAAGTGCGTATTGCGTACGTGGACCCGGATAAGAATCCCCAGTTGGCGCGGGCCGCGGGAATCCGCGAGTTCGGCACCGCCCTGGTTCAGATTGGCGACAAGAAAGAGACCGCGAAGAGCGTCACGGAAGAGGGCCTGACCGGGGCGTTCATCCGCGATCTGAAAGGCACAACCCGCACCGTGTGTTTCGTCACCGGGAGTGGAGAGCATCAGATCGACGACACTCAGCGGGATGGCTTCTCCCAATTCAAAGACCTTGTAGCCCGCGACGAGTATCAGTCCAAATCGATCGATCTGCTGCAAAAGGCCGAGGTACCGGCCGACTGCACTGCCTTGGTCGTCGCCGGCCCTACCCATGACTACCAGCAGCCGGAAGTGGACGCGATCAAGAGCTATGTTGAAGGTGGTGGGCGGGCATTCTTTATGCTCGATCCGCCGATTCAGTTCGGAACTTCTCCAGTAGGCGAAAACGACGCGCTTACCAGCCTGCTGCAGAGCTGGGGCGTGACCCTGAACAAGGACATGATTCTCGATTTGAACCCGGTCGGCCAGCTTGCCGGGCTCGGTCCGCAGGTGGCGCTGGTTACTACTTACAGCACGCAGCCGATTGTGGCGCAGATGCGCGGCAGCGCGGTCGGCTTTCCGCTCTCCCGCTCGATGGATATCAAAAACAGCGACAAGACAACTGTTGAGAAACTCTTCGATTCATCGAGCAGCAGCCTGGCTACCGGTAATCTGAACTCGCCCGAGGTCAGCGTTGCCGATCCGCGTAATCGAAAGGGGCCGCTCACCATCGCGGCGGCGGGCACGTATAACACCGGCAAGCCAAACTCGCAGGGCCGCTTCGTGGTGGCCGGCAGCTCATCGTGGGCCGCTAACCGCTTCCTCGGGTTTAACGGCAACAGCGACCTGGCATTGAACGCGGTGAACTGGCTCTCGTCCGACGAAGATCTTATCTCCATACGCCCCAAGCAGCAGGAAGACCGCCGCATCACCATGACCCGGGCACAGTTGAACCTGGTGCGCGGAACCAGCCAGTTTGTGCTGCCTTTGATCGTGATTGTCACCGGCACTCTCGTCTGGTGGAAGAGACGATGAATTTCCGCGGTCTGATCGTTGCGGTGGTTGTTCTGGGTGCACTCGGCGGGGTTCTCTATTGGTCGCAGCACCGCAAGCCAGCGGAAGAGGTCGCTCCCGCTAGCACCGCGACGGTGATCGTGAAGGTTAATGCGCCGGATGTGAGCCAGCTCACCATCAAGGAGAAGACGCCGGTCACGCTCGAAGAAAACAGACGGCAAGTGGCAGATCACCCAGCCTGCTCCCTACCCCGCGGATCAGGAGACGGTGGCCGGCGTGCTTTCGACGCTGTCCGGGTTGAACGCCGATCGCGTGGTCGAGGACAAGGCCGCCGATCGCAAGCAATACGGGCTCGATCCGCCGTCGGTCGAGGTGGACATCGCCGGTAAGCAACTGCTGCTGGGCGACGAAACGCCGGCAGGTGGGGACGTCTACGCGGCGCTGGCCGGTGATCCCAGGATCTTCACCATCGCCAGCTATAGCAAAACCAGCCTGGACAAAAGCTTGAATGATCTGCGGGATAAAAGCCTGCTGACGTTGAGCCCGGACAAGGTAAGCCGAGTTGAAGTGCTCAAGAAGCCTGAGGAGATAGAATTCGACCGCACCAAGGATGGCTGGCAGATGCTGAAGCCAAAGCCATCGCCGGCAGATACCTTCGCGGTCAACGATCTCGTCCGCAGTTTAACTGGTGCCAAGATGGACCTTAGCTCAGCAAGCGATGCCGCGGCCGACTTTGCGCGGGGTACTCCAGTGGCGACAGCGAAGTTGACCGGCGATGCCGGCGTGCAGACACTCGAAGTGCACAAGAACAAGACGGACTACTACGCAAAATCGAGCGTCGTTGCGGGAACTTACAAAGTGGATTCCGCCGTCGGCCAAGCGCTGGACAAGAAGCCTGACGACTTCCAAAGCAAGCAGAAGTAACTCGCTAAAGCCTTTCCCAGCAGCGGACAGGGGGTGCCCCATATCTCGCTCGTTTTTCGCGAGATGTGGGATACCACGAAGCTGAACCTGAAATTGCTCGTTGGGAGCCGAAAGCTGGCGGGTCGAGTGCAGTGGTATCCCACATCTCGCGAAAAACGAGCGAGATATGGGGCACCCGGGCTTTGTTGCTTTGAGAGGTACTAGTGGGGATCTCTGTCCACCCGCAGGTCACCACCCGTCATGCGTGCGGGCTTTTCCAGCCCGAGCATGCCCAATAGCGTGGGAGAGATGTCACGCAGAGAGCCGCCTTCGCGTAGCTTATATTTCTCCGCGTCGTCGCTGACCAGAATCACTGGCACCGGGTTGGTGGTATGCGCGGTGTGCGGGCCGCCCGTGGCCGGATCAACCATCAACTCCGCATTGCCGTGATCAGCGGTGATCAGCATCGAGCCGCCCCTTTGCTTAAGCGTCTGATAGATGCGGCCCAGACAGGAGTCGATCGTCTCCACTCCCTTGATCGTCGGCTCCAGTTTGCCCGAGTGCCCTACCATGTCGGCATTGGCAAAATTCACCACCACCAAATCGAAGGCCGGATCGCCAATCGCCTTGATCACCGCATCCGCAATGCCCGCCGCGCTCATCTCCGGCGCCAGGTCGTAGGTCGCCACTTTCTGCGACGGCACCAGCACCCGGTCCTCGCCGGGAAACGGCTTCTCGATGCCGCCGTTGAAGAAGTAGGTTACGTGGGCATACTTCTCCGTTTCGGCAATGCGCAGATTGCGCAGGTTGGCCTGGGCCAGCATATCCGCCAGCAGATTTTCCATGGACTCGGGCAGGATCACCATGGGCAGCGAGAACTGCTTGTCATATTGCGTCATGCACACGTAGTGCAGTTGCTTCGGTATCTCGCTGGGGGGAATCGTCCGGTCCTGATCCTCAGCACCGGGCAGTTCCTTGCCGTCATTTTTGGTCAGCCCGCTGTTGCGCGCCAGCACACGAGTGATCTGCCGCACCCGGTCGGCGCGAAAATTGAAGCAGATGCAGGCATCGCCGTCGCTCACCGGGCCCTCCGCCACGACAAAGGGCTCGACGAACTCGTCCGTTACACCGTTGTGGTAAGACTCCTTCAACCGCTCGATGGGGTCGGCATACCTGCTCTCGCCCTTGCCCACCATGGCATCGAACGCCTTCTTCTCGCGCTCCCATCGGCGGTCGCGATCCATGGCGAAGTAGCGTCCACCTACGCTGGCAATTTTGCCCACACCTAGTTCGTCGATCTTCCGCTGCAGTTTTTCAAGGTATCCCACGCCGCTGGTGGGCAGGGTGTCGCGGCCATCAAGAAAGGCATGGACAAACACCCGCTCCAGGCCGTGCTGTTTTGCCGCCAGCAACAGGGCGTGCAGATGCTCCTGCTGGGAATGCACGCCACCATCCGAGACCAAGCCCAGCAGGTGCAGAGCGCGTCCTTTTTCGCCCGCATACTTCAGCGCCTGCACGATGACAGGATGACGGAAGAATTCGCCCGAGCGAATCAGGTCGTCGATGCGGGTGATGTCCATGTGCACCACGCGGCCTGAGCCGATGTTCAGGTGGCCCACCTCGCTGTTGCCCATCTGCCCATCGGGCAAGCCCACGAAATGATCGGAAGCATGCAGCAGGTTGCTGGGAAACTCGGCCAGCAACTTGTCGTAGGTTGGCTTGCGGGCCAGCGCGACCGCATTGGCGAAAGTCTCCGGCCGGTAGCCCCAGCCATCCAGAATCGTCAGCACCACGGGTTTTTTCAAGGACACGTCTACTCCCCAGCGTTGACTGCTGCCCGGCCGAGGAACTCAGCTCCCTGTCCCAGCTCCTCCTCGATGCGCAGCAGCTGGTTGTATTTCGCGATGCGGTCGGTGCGCGAGGCGGAACCGGTCTTGATCTGGCCAACGCCGGTGGCCACCGCCAGGTCGGCGATGAAGCTGTCCTCCGTCTCCCCGCTGCGATGCGAAATAACCGAAGTGTATCCATAGCGGCGCGCCAGGGCGATGGCCTCAAAGGTCTCGCTGATCGTGCCGATCTGGTTCACCTTGATCAGGATGGAGTTGGCCACGTTCTCCTCAATGCCCTGCTGCAGGCGTTCGGTGCTGGTCACGAACAGATCGTCGCCAACCAGCTGCACCTTATCGCCCAGCTCCTTGGTCAGGAACTGCCAGCCGGCCCAATCGTCTTCAGCCAGCCCGTCTTCGAGCGAAATAATCGGGTACTGCCGCACCCAGTCCTCCCAGAAGCGCGTCATCTCTTCGCTGGTTCTCTCGCTGCGGTCGCTCTTCTTGAAGACGTAGAGGCCCTTCTCTTTATCGAAAAACTCACTGGCCGCCGGGTCGAGCGCGATGGCCACTTCTTCGCCCGCCTTGTATCCGGCCAGCTCGATCGCTTCCAGGATTACTTCGATAGCTTCCACATTCGATTTCAATGAAGGCGCAAAGCCGCCCTCGTCGCCCACGGATGTGTTGTATCCCCGCTTCTTCAAAACGCCCTTCAGGGTGTGGAAGACCTCTACCCCCCAACGCAGCGCATCGCCAAAGCGCTCCGCACCTACCGGCATCACCATGAACTCCTGAAAGTCCACGTTGTTGTCGGCGTGGGCTCCGCCGTTGATGATGTTCATCATCGGCACCGGCAGCACCGACGCGTTCACGCCGCCCAGGTAGCGATAGAGCGGCATCTCCAGCGCGTTGGCTGCGGCCCGCGCGCAGGCCATGGAAACCGCCAGGATGGCATTGGCGCCGAGCTTTCCCTTGTTCTCCGTGCCGTCCAGGGCAATCATGGTGGCATCGATCAGGCGCTGGTTGGTTGCATCCATGCCGGCCAGTTCCGGTGCGAGAACGCTCTCCACGTTGTCCACCGCGTGCAACACGCCCTTACCGAGGTAATGTGCCTTGTCGCCGTCGCGCAGCTCCACTGCTTCGTGTTCTCCGGTGGAGGCTCCGCTGGGTACAGCCGCCCGGCCCGTGGCTCCGCTCGCGAGAAGCACATCGGCTTCTACGGTGGGATTCCCCCGGGAATCCAGAATCTCGCGCGCGTGAATGGCAACAATCTCGGTCATATCGCTCCTTGCAATGCGGTGTTGTAGACGATCTTTCAGGCGTGCGCGGCGATCGACGGCGATCGCTTTTCCATCCATTCCGCCGATCGTGCTGATGAAACTTCCCATCTTCGCGCCAGACCGATTCTAACAAAGCCAATCGGCACTTCCTGTGAAGCGGCTCTCATCGGATCATGTTACCCTCGTGGTTCTTTCTTTCGCTTGTAAGCGCTCTGGATGTAAGCTTGGACTAAGCTGTAAGTGCAGTATTACTATGGTGGAGTCAGGTTAGGTACAAGCTATGACAAAGACATGCTTTTCCCTGGTTGCAGCGGCCACGTTGGTTTTGAGCAGCACCATGCTGGTTGCGCAGTCTGCGCCAACCAACGCCAAGCCAAGCCCGTATGAGGGCGTGTCGGTGCCGCCCGCAAATGACAACATCACCACCAGCGAGCAGGCGCCTGCGACTCCTCCTCCGGCCGCAGCCGTGCCTGCACCGCCGCCTCCTCCGGCAAAAGCTCCGGCTGTGTCCGATAATCCCGACGCCGGCATCATCGAGACGCCGCTGCCGCCCTCCGCGGGTGACTACACGCCTCATGCGAACGCGCTGCATGCCCGGTCTGCTGCTTCGAGTTTCGATTCCCCGGCCGACAACCGGGATGACGGCATCGTCACCTACGTTCCTGGTCCGGCCAATGCATTGCCCGAAGGCACGACCTTCAGGGTTCGCATGCTGCAGGATATCGATGCCGGCTCCACCACTCCGGGCGCGCCTTTCCGTGGAACGGTCACCCAGGATATCGTGCGCGACGGCAAAGTGGTCGTCCCGGTAGGTTCTGAATTGCATGGCAAAGTGGTATACGCGACCACCGGCAATCGCCTGCACGGTGGGTCGGTCATCCACCTCCGTCCCGATGAATTCGTTTTGCCCGACGGCACTCGCTATCACCTGCACGCTGAGGTTATTGATACTTTCGGCTCTGACACCAAGCCAAAGGGAGAAGGCGATATCGTCGCCAACCAGCACGGCAAGCGGACCGTGGCTGAGCTGGGCCTGGGAGCCGGCAGCGGCGCGATCGTGGGAGCCGCGGTGGGTGGTGGAGTCGGTGCGGTGGTCGGCACCGCCATTGGCACAGGCGTGGTCACCGCGCATTGGTTATTGACCAACTGGGCGGCAGATCTCCCGGCGTCATCGATCGTGGTCTTCAGCCTCACTGATCCCATGTTTTTGTACCCTGCTCAGGACCAGAAGACCGAGTTGCTGCCGCAGAAATTCTGAAGGCAGAGCAGCTGCTGGTTTGAGAACTGCAGCTGTTGAACTTGGTGGCTCTGGCGAACTACATGCGCCTTTCCTTACTGAAGGGCGCACACGTGGCTCTTCCTGTGACGCGTGGCAGGAAATCCGGGTTCGCTCGGGATGACAAAGGGGAGGGTGGCGCTTTCCTCTGCGTCGCATGCTGAACAAGCGAACCGCAGGTCCCTCCACTACGCTACGCTTCGGTCGGGATGACAATTTTGTTGTACGATTCACTGCTGATTCACTGGAGTAAATTCAAAAACCTCTCCCAGCGACAAAATTGTCATCCCGACCGGAGCGCGTAGCGCGCAGTGGAGGGACCTGCGGTTCACAACCCTCTTCAAGCGAGCTTCTCTATAGGCACGCGCTCCAACAGCCGCCGCCAGGTCTTCTGGTTCACCCGGTAGCTCTTCTTCAAATCTTCCAGAATGCGTTCAAAATCTACGTGACCGTGCAGCCGGTTCCACGATGGGTTTTTTGAGAACCAGGGATAATTCTCATTGCCCAGATAAATCGCGCGCCGCAGCCAGTGCAGCGCCTCGCTCTCGTCCCCCTCTACCGCGAAGTAGGTTGCCAGGCGATAGGCCATCTCGCTATCTGCCTCTGCCGCAGAGAGCGAATCTTCTTCAATCAACGCCGTAGCGCGCTCGCGCTGCCCGGCCTGCACATAGCACAACGCCAGCGTGGGAAAAGCAATGCGCATGCTCTCGTCGTCGTGGATCACCGCCTCCAGAATCGCGATGGCCTGCTCCATGTCACCCTGGCGCATTCTCTGGTACGCTACCGAGGTTCGCAGCAAAGGATGCTTAGGCTCCAACGTCAGCCCCTTCTGCAGCTCTTCCTCCGCCAGCTCCAGCTGGTTTTGATACTGGTAGACACGCGCCCGATGGTTGTAAATGATCGGCGCGTTGGAAGGATTGAGTTGCAGCGACCGGTTGAATTGCTGCAGCGCTTCGTCGTACATCCCGTCGAGGCGCAGCGTCTGCCCGGCCACCAAATGTACATCCCAGTTATTGTCCGCGGTCAGCAGCAGGTTCTCGATGCCATGGCGCGCGCTCTCCTTCTCTCCCCGCGAAAGCAGCATGTAGACGCGATAAAGGTTGGCCTCGAGCGATCCGGGATCGATCTTCGAGCGCGCGGTCGAAGCTGCGCCGCGCCGCCAGCAAGTGCATTTGCCCACCCAAGCCATGGCGGACGTATTGCAGTTGTGTAATGCCGAGACCACTCCACCCCGGGGCAAACTCCGCATCGCGCGCGACCACGCTTTCAAACAGATCCCGTGCCTTGTCCAGATCGCCCCGGGCGCCGGAGCGCGACATGAAAGACGACAATAACGCCCTGGCCTGCAAATACTCCTCCGACAATGCCTCGGCCATAGGGGCACTGCGCGGCGCCTCGCCGCTCTGCTGCAGCTTGCCTAGCCCTTGCAGGGTGGAGAAGACCTCGTTGCAGATCTCCGTCTGCACTGCGATCAAGTCGAAGGAAGGCACACTGATGGTGCCGCCGGCGCGCACGCACTGTCCCGGCACATCCAGCAATTGCCAGTTCAGATCGAATCCTTTTTCCGAGCGCATGAAATTGCCCGCCAGCACCCATTGCACCAGCAGCTTCTTGCCCACCGACAGCGGATCCATCTGTTGCATCGGCACCGGCAACTGCATCAACGAGCTCGAGGGGCGCACCACCAGCGAGGACATGCGAGCCAACCGCGCTGCAATAGCATCCGCCAACGCGTAGCCGTACAAGGGAGATTCGCCAGTCTGCCCAAAATTCTGAAAGGGCAGAACCATGATCGTATTCTGCTTCTCTTGCAAGTCGCCGCGAAAGCGCTCCGCCAGCATGGAAAGAAATCCGGTTGCGCGTTTCTCGCGCTCGGCGGCGGGCACCTGCAGGTTGGTCGCGGTCTCACCGGGCAGGATGCCGGTCTCCAGCTGCATGGTTTTCATAATGGTGCGCAACGCTTCGCGCAAATCCGCCGCGGAGGAGTAGCGCCCGCTGGGCGTCTTCTGCAGGCAGGTGTTGATTACGTTGGCCAGCTCGGGGGGCACCTGCGGAGAGCACTCGGTCAGCGGCTTCGGCTCGGCAAACTGAATGGCGCGCACGCTCTGGAACTCTTCCGCTTCCGGCCGCACAAAGGGATGACGGCCGCTCAACAATTCGTAGAGCGTCACGCCCACGGCGAAGATGTCGCTCTGCACGCTGGTTTGCCCGGTCACGAACTGCTCCGGCGCCATGTACGCAATGGTGCCGCCCCGCGCCGTGTAGGTCTTGCGCACCTGGCGTTTCGCTGGATCCTGGCGCGGCTTGGTTGGATCGAACTCCGCCTCCGCCGTCGAGAGTCTGCGGGCCAGGCCAAAGTCCAGAATCTTGACCACGCCGCCGTCAGTCAGCATCACGTTGGCGGGCTTCAGATCGCGATGGAAAATCCCCAACTGATGTGCCGCGCTTAAGCCGTCCGCGATCTGGATGCCCACGGAGAGACCCAGCTGTACGCTGGCCGCGCCGTTGGCGATGATCTTGTCCAGCGACTGCCCAGGGACATATTGCATCACGATGTAGGCCTCGTCTTCCGATTCACCTACTTCGTAGATCGCGCAGACGTTGGGGTGCTCGATGGCGGAAGCCAGGCGCGCCTCGCGCAGCACAGTGCTGCGCATCTGTTCCAGCGACAGCGCGCCCCCCTTCAATATTTTCAGCACTACCGGCCGCATCAGCAGCGTGTCGTTGGCCAGGTAGACCACTCCACTGCCGCCGGCGCCCAGCTTGCGGACCACTTCGTAGTGCTCAATGAGGCGGCGCTTCATGCTCTCAGTCTAACGTCTATAATTCTCGCCATGGACGACACCGGCAGCAGAAGGCGCCGCGCGCGCTGGAACTGGCTTCTGCTCCTGCCCGCCGCCGGCCTGCTGTTTCCCGCTGTCTACGCGCGTGAAACGCCGGCGCTCTTCGGCTTCCCTTTCTTCTATTGGTACCAGTTCGCCTGGGTGTTCCTTACTGCCGCCATTACCGGCCTGGTTTACTTCTTGGCCCGGGACTGAGACGGCGCTCTCCTAAGTTCATTGGAACCGCCAGCCAGCCATCCTCGTACTGCAAAGTATGGTCTGACGGGATTGGAGGGACGAATGCTGGCGGATTTGCGCGATGCGCTTCGACAACTGCGGAAGTCACCGGGGTTTACAACTACGGCGGTGATCACGCTGGCACTGGGGATCGGAGCAACTACGGCGATCTTTACCCTCATTCACCAGGTGATGCTGAAATCTCTGCCGGTGGCGAAGCCGGAGGAGCTATGGCGGATCGGAGACAAGATCCGCTGCTGCAATTGGGGCGGGTATACCCAGGGCGATGACGGGAATTTTTCCCTGTTCTCGTGGGAGGCCTACAAGAACTTTCGCGCGCGCACGCCGGAGTTCACCGACCTGGCGGCGCTACAGGCCGGCAATGCGCCGCTTGGCGTCCGTAGAGCGGGGTCACAGGCGGCCGCGGATACGCGCAATGGAGAGTGGGTCTCCGGGAATTTCTTCAGGACCCTTGGCGTGCAGCCGTGGATCGGCCGCCTCATGACCGACGCCGACGATCAGGAAGGCGCGCCGCCGGTGGCGGTCATGAGCTACCGCATATGGAAAGAGAAGTACGGTTCCGACCCCTCGGTAGTCGGCGCCGGCTATCAGATCAACGGGCATCCGTTTACCGTGATCGGCGTTGCTGCGCCGGGATTCTATGGAGCGAAGCTGGCCGGCGGAGGCATGCCCGATTTTTGGCTTCCCCTGACCACGGAGCTACTGATCGATGGAGCGACCGCACGGCTGAAGAGGCCCGAATGGCAACTTCCTTGACCTGATCGGGAGAGTGCGTCCGGGAGTGAATCCGAAGTCGCTGGAAGCAGAGCTGAAGGTCGAACTCCACAACTGGCTGGCTAGCCACGTGCCGGATATGGAGCCAGGCGAGAAGCAGCTCTGGCAGCAGCAGACGCTGCATCTGACTCCCGGCGGCGCCGGGGTTGCGGCGATGAGAGATCAATATCAGGATGGGCTGAAGCTGCTGCTGGTGGCGGCAGGATGTGTGCTGCTGGTGGCCTGCGGGAATCTGGCGAACCTGATGCTGGCGCGCGGGTTGAAAGATCGCGCGCAGACCTCGATTCGCATGGCGCTGGGAGCTTCGCGGCAGCGCCTGGTGCGCAAGGCGCTGGTGGAGTCGGTGCTGCTGTCGGTCATTGGAGGAGCCATCGGCATCGCTCGTGGCCTATGCCGGAACAAGGCTGATTCTGCATCTGGCGTTTCAAACCGGCGGTCCCAATAACTACGTGCCCATCGACGCCACGCCATCGTGGCCGGTACTGCTCTTCACCCTGGCGAATGTCGCTGTTGACCGGGGTAATTTTTGGCATCGCGCCGGCATGGGTGACCTCGCATGCCGACCCGGTCGAGGCCCTGCGTGGGGCGAATCGTTCGGTCAGCGGAGGGCGCTCATGGGCGCAGAAGTCGCTCGTCATCGGGCAGGCAGCGATGTCTCTGGTACTGCTGTCTGCAGCGGCGCTGCTCGGCCAGAGCCTGCGCAATCTGGAGCACCAGAATTTCGGATTCGAGACCCAGGGCCGGTACATCGCGTGGATCAATCCCATGCTGGGCAACTACAAGCCGGAACAACTGGAGCCGTTGTTCCGGCAAATCGACGACCGCCTGCTGCAGATTCCCGGGGTACGGATGGTGGCGCCCGCGCTCTACGCGCCCATGACGGGCGACAGCTGGAACAACGGTATTCGCGTCGCAGGGCAGGCCGGAGCCTGGGCTAAGGAAAACGCGAGTGCGGCCTGGGCGCGAGTGATGCCGGGTTTCTTCGAAACCGTAGGTGCAAAGATCGTCCTTGGGCCGGCCCATTACGGAAGACGACACCGCGGCGACGCGCAAGGTAGCGGTGATCAACGAAGCCTTTGCCAAGAGGTTCTTCAAAGGCCAAAATCCGATCGGGCAGCATTTCGGGCCCGACAAGATCAAGTATTCCGCAACCTACGAAATCGTCGGAGTTACGAAGGAACATGCGGTATCTGACCTACGACTACAAGGATCCGGTGGGGCCCATGTTTTGGCTGCCGGAGGCGCAGACCGTGCAGTGGGACGACCCGGCCTACGTGAGCGGCGAAATCTGGTCGCACTACCTGTACAACATCGTGATCTGGGCGCCGGGCAACCCGCCGGGCATGGAAGAGCGGGTGCGCAAGGCGCTGGCCAGTGTCGATCCAAACCTGGTGCTCTACGGGGTGGACCCGTACACCAAGGTGGTGAGCGCGGATTTCCAGCAGGAAAACATGATTGCCACACTGACGACACTTTTCGGTGTGCTTGGACTGATGCTGGCAGCGATCGGGCTGTATGGTGTGATGGCCTACATGGTGGAGCAGCGGACGAGCGAGATTGGCGTGCGCATGGCGCTGGGTGCGGATCGCGGGAGCGTGGTCAAGATGGTGCTGCGCGGTGCTTTCTCCCAGGTAGGGATCGGACTGGCGCTTGGCATTCCGGCGGCGATTGGGGCCGGCAAGCTGATGACCGATCAGCTGTTCGGGGTTAAGCCCTGGGACCCGGTCATGCTGGCGTGGCAACGCTGCTGCTGGCCCTGGCAGCGCTGCTGGCATCGTTGATCCCGGCGCGGCGCGCGGCCGGGGTGGAGCCGATGGTGGCACTGCGGAACGAGTAATCTAACCGGGAGGGTAATCGGGTATGCAAACTCTGCTTCAGAACCTCCGCTTCAGTTTGCGCATGCTGGGAAGAAATCCCGGCCTGACGATCACGGTATTGCTGACAGTGGCGCTGGGGATCGGCGCGAACACGGCGATCTTCACGGTGGACTACGCGACGCTGCTGGCGCCGCTGCCCTTCCCGCAGCCCAATCAACTGGTGATGGTCTGGTCGAAGATTCAGGACAACCGCAACGGAGTTGCCGCGGGCGACTTTACCGACTGGAAGCAGCAGAACTCCGTCTTCTCCGATCTGAACGCGTGGAGCGGGACCAGCTTCAACATCGCAACCAAAGATCAGCCGCAGTTTCTCCAGGCGAGCCTCACCACGCCAGGCCTGTTGCAGATGGAGGGCGAGCCGCTGTTCCTGGGGCGCTACTTTCTGCCGGAAGAAGGGCAGGCGGGCCATGACCACGTGGTGATTCTGACGCACAAGCTATGGCTGAAGCTGGGGGCCGATCGAAAGATCGTTGGCACCACCCTGCGCCTGGACGGCGAGCCTTATACGGTGGTGGGCGTGCAGGCCGCCGGGCGATCAGGATCGCGGGCAGAACCAGCTGACGGTGCCGCTGGTGTTCAAGCCGGAACAGCTCAACCACGACTTTCACTGGCTGCTGGTGATGGGGCGGATGAAGCCGGGAGTAACGCTCCAGCAGGCGCAGCAGAATATGGATGCGGTGACGGCGCATATCGCGCAGGTGTATCCGAAGAGCGATAAGGGCTGGGGGGCCAAAGTCGAGCCGCTGAAGAACGATTTTCTGCCGCCGGAGCGAATCCAGATGCTGTGGCTGCTGCTGGGCGCGGTCGGCTTTGTGCTGCTGATTGCCTGCGTCAATGTGGCCAATCTGCTGCTGGCGCGGGGCATGACGCGGCAAAAGGAGCTGGCGGTGCGCAGTGCTCTGGGAGCGGCGCGGGCCACAATTTTTGGGCAATTGCTGACGGAAAGCCTGCTGCTCACGCTTGGCGGAGGCGCGCTGGGCGTGGGCGTGGGGTATGCCATGCTGCAGGGACTGATCGCCGCGATGCCGCCCAACACCCTGCCCAATGAGGCGGATTTGCGGCTGAACATTCCGATTCTGCTGTTCACGCTGCGGCGCAACCACGCTGGCCGGGCTGCTGGCAGGCTGCGCGCCGGCATGGTATGCCTCGCGTATCGATCCCGGCGAAGCGCTCAAGGAGGGCGGCCGCACCGGAACCAGCGCGGGCAAGCATCGGCTGCGGCGTCTTCTGGTCATCGGGGAGTTCGCGCTGGCGCTGGCGTTGCTGGCCGGCGCGGGCCTGGCGATTCACAGCTTCTGGAATCTCACCCGGGTGGACCTCGGCATCCGGACAGATCACGTGCTGACGTTCTCTCTGCCGGTGCCCGATTCGCGATCGAAGGATCCCGCGCGGATCAGCGCTTACTACCGGGACATCCTGGCGCACATCGGCGCGGTTCCCGGGGTTTCCCACGCGACGGTGATGACCGGGTATCCCTTGTATGGCGCCGGCTTCGGCATGCCGTTCACGCTTGCGGGCGGAACCGACCTACGCCGATCCTTCGCAGCGGCCGGGGGCCGGCTTTGGCATGGTGACGCCGGATTATGTATCAACTTTCGGGATTCATATGGTGAAGGGACGGTCGCTCAGCGAACAGGACACCGCCGACAGCGTAAAGGTGGTGATGGTGAACGAGTCGTTCGCGAAGAAATATCTGCAGGGGAAAGATCCGCTGCGGCAACGCGTGGTGGTGGAGCAACTCATTCCCGGTGTGCAAAAGCTTGGACCCGGAGTCGAGTGGCAGATTGTCGGGGTGTATCACGACGTGCATGCGGCAGACGCGCGCGGCCGTCTGGAGGAGATGCTGGTTCCCTTCTGGCAAATCCCGTGGCCGCAGGCGACGATTGGCGTGCGCACGGCAGAAGATCCGGCTGCGATGCAGGCGAGCATTGCGGCGGCGGTGCACGCGGTCGATCCGCAGATTGCGCTGGCGGAGCCAAAGACTTTGGATCAGGTACGAGATGAATCGCTGGCCAGCGAGCGGTTCACACTGATCCTCTTTGGCAGCTTCGCGGTGGTGGCGCTGTTTCTGGCGGCGCTGGGCATCTATGGCGTGATGGCGTTTTCGGTGGCGCAGCGCTCGCATGAGATCGCGGTGCGCATGGCGCTGGGCGCGACCCGCAGCCGGGTGGTGGCGCTGGTGGTGCGGGAAGGCTCGGTGCTGGCTGCTATCGGCCTGGGTCTGGGCTTGATCGGCGCCTATTTTGTGGGCCGCGCGATGCAGAGCATGCTATTCGGCGTGCGCGCGCTCGACTTCTCCGCCTTCGGCTCTGTGGCGCTCATCCTGCTGGCGTCTGCCCTGCTGGCTTGTTACTTACCTGCACGGAGAGCAGCGTCGGTTGAGCCGATGCGCGTGCTGCGCACCGAATAACAATGAGCGCTCATCGCGGTTTTGGGGGGACTGCGGCTGGAGGGGGCGCGGAGGAGGGGTCAGCAGAATTCTCATCTTTCGTTGGATTGAAGCCAGGCATCATCCGCGAGTTTCCGCGAAACATGTGATAGTCCTGATAACGAATATCGTTCAGCATGGTCAAGTAAGGTCCATAGGTTCTAAAGCTTTCATCCCATTCCGTCAGCGTGGCCACGGACCTCATTCTCGTAATGGAGACGCTTCTCACCGGGCAAATGAAGGTCTTCCCTCCGATCTCCACCGGGCCGTATGCGACCATGATGCCGGACCGGATGACGGGCGGGAACCCTTCCAGGTCTGCCTCTGCTTCGAGGCGAACAATTGCTCCGCTCGACGGGTCAATTGCGATCTCTCCGTGATAGCCGGATAGCACTTCAAAACTGTTCGTTCCGTCGCCACCGGGGCAAAGAAGTTGGGCAATTTTGAAATCGTCTGCTTCAGATACTCGGCGGCCGAAGAAATCATGCGCAGTTGCGCCTTCGCGTCCGGCGGCGCATCCGCGGGGATGTCTGCCTGCGGAGGCTGCAGAAAGGTCGACGCCTCTGCCAAAGTCGTAAGTGCCTGCCGGGTCTTTGGACCATATATCGCCGCGGTCAAGGAAGCAAGCCTGGTGTCACTCAGCCTTTCGGTTAGTTCCAGTGCGGAGAGTTTCCTCGCTACATCCGCGTCCCCGTCGCCGTGGACCGCATCCAGCGCCTGTTGCAATTGCTCCACCGTGACCTGCCTGATTCCAGACTCTGGTTCCGATTTCCCGCAAGCAGTATAACCGCTAGCCGTGTAGCGATCCCCGGTGGTAGGCGAGACTGCGTCTCGCCCGATGCGCAGTCAATTTCAATCGTCTGAATTCGCTGGTTCGAACGTAAGCAGAATCCGCGAGTTTTCAGGTAGTCGCCGCGGTGATGCCTTGTATCGCGGCTCCCGCGGGTAGCAACGTCTGTCTATCCCTCGGTATCCGCGTATCAGGGCACGGCTTTTGCCTTTGCCCGGTAAGGGTAGCAGGGGCTTAAGAGTCTTCGCGAGAACCCGGATTGTCCAGCCCCGATAGGGGCGACCTGAAGTTAGCCCAGGACGCAGTCCTGGGTTGTTTTCGGAAGAGATTTCTAGTCCCGAAGGGACGGCTGAATCCATACCCACCCGTTTCAGCCGTCCCTGCGGGACTGTTCATCTCTCACCGCCGAACCCAGGACTCCGTCCTTCGGACTGCGTCCTGGGCTAAGTTCAGGCCGCCCCTATCGGGGCTGGATAATCAGAGTTCTTACGCCCAATCCGCGACCGTCCCAGGCGCTTTCGCTTCAATTCGCTGGCAACGCCATAATTGGATCCGCTGAAGCGGCGCGGATCGCCGGGAGGGCCGACGCCAGAAGCGCGACCATCATCATCGTGGCAACACTCGCGGCATAAATCAGGGGATCCGTTTGGCAGACAATAGAAATCCGAGAAGACGTTGGTTTGTTGCATCTTCAACTCACCACAAAATCGTCATCCTGAGTAGCTAACTTGCCTGCGGCAAGTTGAGGGAGAAATGACACGGCAAAAATCGCAAGGCCCGGAGGGCCGGCCGCCAAACGTCAGCCCAGCCCGGAAGGGCTGGGAAATCGAATCGTGGAGATGATCCGAGCGCTGTAGGCGCGGCACTAAACCGACCGTCTGCTCTCCCTGTGTCATTAGGAGCAGCCTGACTTGCCACCGGCAAGTTAGGGGAGGAATGAACATAGCAGGTTGAATATGGGGAATGTAAGTGTCACAAATGAATTTTCATCCCGACCGGAGAGGGCGCCCACATCCCGGGCAGCTCGCGTGCAAATTACGCGCCGGAAGGCCGAGCTCTCGCGGCTGATCGAGACGTTCTGACGATTACGGCGCCAACAATGGAGGCGAACGGACCAGAGCATTGAAACAGCATCCACGAAAGGGCTAGGTCCATGGGCCAATGCTTTGCTACCGATGCAAAGTACGCAACTCCGACCATCGTGTAAAGGACAATGGCTAGCGTCATCGTGGCAACCATTTCCCTTCCCTTGGCCACCAACGCGACCATACACCCAACGAACACCGACAAAATTAGGTGTGCGGCCCACATTCCGTCGGTCGCCCAGAACATGTACGCTTTGAAATGGTTCGACCAGTAGCCGAGGTAGCTGTCGGTAACTGCTGACAGCACCTTGTCGGGCAACCCATGGACAAAGCTGCCCAATAAGTATCCTCCGGCTACGGCGGCGCCGGTCGACCACGGCGCGACACGGAACCCGGTTCCGAAGAGATGTGCGATGGTCTTCAAACTCTGTCGCCAATACCATCTTCGGGCGAAGGGAACTCCCGAGTTCGACGCGAGGTTTGAGAATTCCTCCAGGAGGTCTCCTGGGATGGACTCGGCCTCATGGTCAGGAGTGAATAGACCGACAAGCCAAACGGCGATGCGTGGTGGTTGAATGGAAGATGCTCGGGACATCATGAGTAGCTCCTGATGAGATCGAGGCCTTTGGTCATGCACTGGAGGGCGTGGTGGGTGCGATTCACCGCTGCCAATCCCTTGGCCGTGACACGGAAGAAACGTTTCGACCGTCCGCCGCGCTCGGGGGTAGGTTCGCCAAGGCGGGACTTGACGTACCCTTTTGCCTCCAGGCGATCAAGGGTGGCATAGACTGCGCCGATGGACACCTCACGGTTAGTGCGGAATTCGATCTCCTGCCGCACGGTGACTCCATAGGCTCGATCTTCCAGCCGCAAGAGCGCCAGAACAACGATGTGCTCGAATTCGCCGAGATAATCGCGCGTGGACATTATCTATACAATATAGAGGAAAGTTAGGCAGCAAGCATCCGGCAATTGACTGCAAAGCCGAATCCTCGACCGTCCCGCGCGCTTTCCCTTCAATTCGCTCGCAACGCCATAATTGGATCCGCTGAAGCGGCGCGGATCGCCGGCAGGGCCGACGCCAGAAGCGCGACCATCATCATCATGGCAACACTCACCGCATAGATCAGGGGATCCGTCGCGCTCACATCGAAGAGAAATGCGCTCACTACCTGCGCAGCAGCCAGCGACCCCAGCACTCCCAGTCCGCATCCCAGCAATGCCAGCTTTGCCCCCGATCGCATCACCAGCCGGGCGATTTCTGCCCGCTGCGCCCCGACTGCCATCCGGATCGCAATCTCCTGCGTTCGCTGAGAGACGGAGAAGGCCACCACTGCATAAATTCCTGTAATGGCCAGCAGCAGCGCTCCGACAGCAAATGCGGTGATCAGATCCGTGTTGAACCGCCGCGGCGCCTCCACATCCGCCATGACCGCCTCCATCGGTTTCACATCCTCAAGCGCCAACAGCGGATCGATCTCCGCCACCATCGCCCGAAGCATCCGCGACATCTGATCCGGGGGCAATGCCGCGCGAACCGCGATGTACCCCTGTGCCGGCTGCATCAACGCCTCTTTCACATCGCTGCCGAAGAGCGTCGCCGGCTGCTCCATCGGAGCAAACCACTGGTCCCCGCTGGGCTCATCCGGCGCGCCCAGCTTGGTATCAGCCACCACTCCCACCACCATGGCCCAGGGATAACCTTTGCGCGGATTCCCCACATGCATCCGTTTGCCGATCGCGCTCTGCCCCGGCCAGCAATGCTTTGCCATGGACGCACTCACGATCACCACCAGCGGAGAACTTGCGCGGTCATCCGGGGCGAAATATCTCCCAGCCAGGAGCGGAATCCCCATCGCCTGGAAGTAATCCCCATACACGGTTGCGAAGGGCGCAAAGGTCAGCTTCCAAGCGGCTGCCGGCACGCCCTCGATGGTATACGCTGCCTGAGGGAAGAAGCCCGCTGCGGGAAGGCTGTTGGTCATGCCTGCCTTTGAGATGCCAGGCTTACTCTCCAACCGCTCCACCAGAGCTCGATGGAAGAGTTGCGCCGAATCGAAGGTAGGGTACCGCGTGATCGGCAGCTGATACCCGGCCACCAGCACATGCTCTGGCCGAAATCCAGGATCGACCGCCCGCATTTTTTCAAAGCTTCGCAGAAATGCTCCGCAGGCCGTCAGCAGCACCAGCGCCGTCGCAATCTCTACCACCACCAGCGCCGATCGCAGCCATGCATGGCTTGCCGTACCGGTCGCGCTTGGCGAACTCTCCTTGAGGTTGTCGATTACTCGCGTGCGGATGGCGGCAAACGCGGGAGCCAGGCTGCAGATTGCTCCGGTCGCCATCGCCAGCAGCAGGGCAAAACCTGCAACTGTGCCATCGATGGCAATCGAAGCGATGCGCGGCATCGACTCCGGCAGCAGATGGAGGGCTACGCGGACCACGGCCGCGGCAAGCGCCAGCCCCAGCACCGCCCCGGCTATGCTCAGCACCATGCCTTCCATGATCGATTCCCGCAGGATTGCGGCTCCCCGAGCCCCCAGTGCCAGACGCAGGGCATATTCGCGCCGCCGGCGGATCGCCCGCACCAGCAGCAATCCCGCTGCATTCACGCAGGCAATCAGCAGCACAATCCCGACCGCGCCCAGCAGAATCTTCAGCAGCGGCCGCACATCTCCGACTACGCTTTCCCGCAGCGGCGCCACATCTCCGCGAATCTGAATCGCCGCCATGCTGGGGGGAAAATTGCGCGCGATCACCCGGGACACGCGATCGGCATCCAGCGCCCCCTGGCGCACAGTAACGCCATCTCGTAGCCGCGCCACCATTTGGTAGCCCCAGAACCCGGCGTGTGCCTCGGCTAATTCGTCCGGCGTCAGACTCAAGGGAAGCCACAGCTCAGTTTGGTTCAATCTTCCCGGCTGCATGGGAAACTCGAAGCTCCGCGGCATCACCCCGATCACCGAATAGGCGCGGCCATCCAGATCGATCGTCCGTCCCAGAATCCCGGCGTCGCGATGAAACCGGTTCAGCCACAGCGCATAGCTGATGACCGCAACCTGCCTCTTGCCTTCCTCTTCTTCCCGGGTAAATACCCGTCCCAGCAAGGGCTCTACGCGCAGCGTGGGAAAAACACCGGCCGTCAGCCGCGTGCCTGGAATCTCTTCCGGAGGGTTGCCCCCGCTGCCCGGCATCTCGTATCCCTTGCCGATATAGGCCCCCATCGCGGTAAATGCGCTGGTCGACTTGGTGTAGGTCTCGATCTCCCGGGCCGTCACTCCCATGGCGTCACGCCCTCCCAGGTGATCTCCCAGCAGCATCAATTGGTCCGGATTATGAAACGGCAGGGGCCTCAGCAGGATGCCCTCGACCAGCGAAAAGATTGCTGTCATCGCAGCGATGCCCAGCGCCAGGGTCAGCACGACCGTCAAGGTGAATCCTGGAGACTTTTTCAGGCGCCGCACCGCGTAGTTCAGCTCCCGCCAGAGGCGCTCGAATTTCAAGGCCACATTTGTGCCCGCTGCTGTTTCCCGCATCACGACCGGATTGCCAAATCGTAGCCGCGCCTCTCGCCGGGCCTGTTCAGGAGACATGCCCAGCGCCAGGTTGTCTTCCGCGCGCATATCGATGTGCGACCGCATCTCCGCGTCGATCTCCGCGTCTACTCGTTTCCGCCGCCACATTCTCATCCGATCTTCTCCGTCATTCGCTGCGCAGGGCCTGCATCGGTTCCACGGATGCGGCCCGGCGCGCGGGCCGCCACGCCGCAGCCACTGCCGCGGTGAGCAGCGCCCCGGCAGCCCAGGCAAAATCGCCTATGCCATGCCCTGTAATCCCATAAAGAAAGCCTTGCAGAAAGCGCAGTACCACGCCGGCGCACGCTACTCCGATGCCTATGCCGGCCAGGGTCATCACACATGCCTGGCGCAGAATCGACCGCAGGATCCGTTCCCGATCTGCGCCCAGCGCCATGCGCACGCCGATCTCGCGTGTTCTGCGCAGGATCATCTGGGAAAGCACTCCATACAATCCGACTAACGCCAGAGTGAGCGCAAGCAGGGCAAATCCGCCGAACAGCACAGTGCGGAACCGCGGCTGCGACAAATCCGCAGATCGCATGGCGCGCAGACCATCGATGTCAGTGAGCACCAATTGGGGATCGAGCACCGTAAGCCGCCGCTGAATTTCGCCGGCAAGATCGAGCGGCTTGCCTTCCACCGCAATCAGCAGGGCAAGCGTCGCGGGCGGTGTCTGGGCAAGCGGACGATACACCGTGGGCTGCTCCACGTAGCCCATCTCCTGGAACACCGTGGTGGTCTTTACGTTCCCTACTACTCCGACGACGTTCAACCAAGGCGACTTCGGATCCTCGGTGTGGCCCAGTTTGATTGAGCGGCCCAGAGGATTGTCGCCGGGGAAAAATTGTTTTGCTAATGCCTGATTGATGATCGCGACCGGCTGGGTGCCCGGCTGATCGCGTTGATCGAAGAATCTGCCCTCTAACAAGGGAATTCTGAGCGTCGAAAAGAGGTTAGGACTCAGGTCCTGTTCGCCTGCTGTGGCTGTCTGGAGAGGCGGGCGGCCCTGCACGGCCAGCGGATCCGAACCACCATTGGGCAGATAGCGGGAGCCTAAAGAGACGGCCTGCACCTGCGGCAGCGATTGCAGCGTGGTGGCCAGTTGGGTTGCGAGGCGCAGTCTTGCGCCTTCATCCGGGTAATGATCCGTTGGCAAATTTACTTGTGCGGTGAAGAGATGATCCGTGCGATAGCCGACATCGGTGACGGCCAGCTTCCACAGGCTCTCCGCCAGCAATCCCGCCACCGCAAGCAGCACCATGGAGAGCGCGACCTGGACCACAACCAGGGTTCTGGCTGCGCGCTGCGCGGAAGCTGTCTGCCCCTGCGCCGCACCACCGGCCGCACTACCGGCTTTGAGAGCCGCATTCGGATCGGTGCGGGATCCGCGCCATGCCGGAAATAGCCCGAACGCGAGGGCGGAAAAGGTTCCGGCCATGGCCGCAAACAGGAGCACGCGCCAATCCATGACAATGGCACTGCCAGGCGGCAGTTCTATCGGGCTGGCAGCGCGGAACCAGCGGAGGAGACCGGTGGCGAGCGCCACGCCGGCGAGCGTTCCACACAGGGCCAGCAGCAGCGACTCGATGATCGCCTGACCGATCAGGCGGCCCCGCCCCGATCCCAGCGCGGCACGCACGGCCATCTCCCGCCCTCGTTCCAGCGAACGCCCCAATAGCAGATTGCCCACATTCACGCATGCCATTAGCAGGATCAGCCCCGATGCCCCCAGCAGCAGCCATAGTCCCTTGCGCAGATTTCGCCCTGCAAGCCAAGTGAAATCGTCATGGAGATCGATTACCGCCGGAGCCCACTTGCGCATGATGGCGAGATCGGATGGAATCCCAGGCGCAACTCGCGCCTGAATCGAAGTCAGCTCCGCTTCGGCAACTGCTCGCGTGATGCCCGGCTTGAGTAGCCCGAACGCGCCGGCCATTGTGGTCCACGGCTTTTTGACAAAGCCGCTCTCCGGCGTGATCAGGGTCCATGCATCTGTCTGCCGCGGATAGAACGAAAAATTTTGGGGCATGACCCCCACCACGCGGCAGGCCGCTGAACCGAGGTGGAGGCTCTGGTCGCCGAGGTCGCGGGGCTCGCCCAATTTTTCTTGCCAGAAAGCGTGCGAGAGGACCAGTGTGCAGCTGTTGCCGAAGTCGGCCTGGGCAAAGGTGCGGCCCATCTGCGCCGACACTCCGAGCGTAGCGAAAAAATCAACCCCTGCGGGAAGGATAAGTGCATTCAGGGGTTTGCCGTGCCACAGAACGGGAGCGGAGTGGGTATCCGCAGCCCACGAAAGGGCGGCCATCTTTTCAAAGCTGTGGCTGTTCTGCTGCCAGGCCTCGATTTCGCGGTAGCTGTTGAAATATGCTCCCGTTGTCCGATGGCCCGCGTCCGCCTGCCACACCACCACCAGTCTCTCCGGGTGTTGATAGGGCAATGGCCGCAGCAGCACCGCTTCCACGATGCTGAAGATCGCTGTATTCGCTCCGATCCCCAGCGCCAGCGTCACGATTGCTGTGAGCGCGAACCCCGGCGCCTTTCTTAGTTGCCGAGCCGCATACCGCAGATCCCGCCAGAGACTCTCCAACTCCAGCTCTACGGCCGTTCCCATTGCGCGTTCCCGCATCACCGCGGGATTTCCGAAGCGAAGCCGAGCCTCGCGCCTGGCTTGTTCAGGAGACATTCCGGAAGCGATGTTGTCCTGCGTTCGCATGTCGATATGCGCTTCGAGTTCAGCATCGATCTCTCGCTCGACCCTTTCCCGCCGCCATAGGTTCCGCAAACGCCAGAGCAATCCCATCGCACCCCTCAGGCGTACCGCAGCATGGCCCGAATTCCTTTGACCATCTGCTCAAAGCTTTCCTCGGCTTTTTGCAACTGCTTCCGCCCGGTAGCAGTCAGCCGGTAATACTTCGCCTGCCGGTTGGTCTCGGTCAGCGCCCACTCCGAACTGATCCATCCTTTTTGCTCGATGCGGTAGAGCGCCGGGTAGAGAGAGCCCTCTTCTACCTGAAGCAGTTCATCAGAAGCTTTCTGAATGTGCAGGACGATCCCGTAACCGTGCAGTCTTCCTCGCTGCGAAAGAGTTTTCAGAACCAGCAGATCCAGACTCCCCTGAAGATCGCTTCTCGCCATATCTCCACCCCTGCGTTTCTTGGCATGACAAGGGTAGACCTAGAATTCTAGGGCTGTCAAGGAGACGATCAATCGTGACGGAGAGCCTCTGCCGGATCGACTCTCGACGCTCGGTAAGCAGGTACCCAACCCGCGACAAACGCCATCAGAAGCAGCAAAACCACTGATCCGCCAAGCGTGATTGGATCCTTCGGCGTGAGGCCATAGAGCATCGACTTCACCAGACGAATCGATGCCAGGGCGACCAACAGGCCGATGACGACTCCGGATAAGGCGAGCCAGCCTGTCTCGCGGAGGACAATCGCCTGGATCTGCTCGCGCGCGGCCCCAAGAGCCAGCCGGATACCAATCTCGTTGGTTCGCATCGAGACCGTATAGGCCATAATGCCGTAAATGCCAACGCATGCCAGCGCCAACGCAAGGAATCCGAAACCCGCAGTGAGTGACGCGAACATGCGCTCCTGCTGCATGCTGGCGTCTATCTGCTGCTGCTGCGTCCGAATATTACTGAGCGGAAGATCAGGGTCGATCTGTTGAGCAGCGCGACGGAGCGACGGAATCAGGGCGTCAGGCCTCAACACAGAACGCACGATGAAGGTGACGCTACCGACTATGGGATATTGGCGATCCAGAGCGAAGTAAACAGGAGGCGTAGGTTCCCTCATGCCGAAGTACCGCGTGTCCTCGCAGACGCCGACGATCTCGATCCAGCGCGTCCATGCCTCGGGACCCTGGGAGCTCCTGCGGAAGCGTTTGCCGATGGGGCTGCTGTTGGGAAAGAACTTGCGCACCAGCGTCCGGTTGACAATCGCGACTGGTACAGAGGTTTCAGTGTCCTGTGCGGTGAATCCGCGGCCGGCCAGTACCGGGATTGACAGGGCCGGGAAGAAATGCGGACCTACGGTCGAAACCATAGCCTGTTCACTTCCGTCGCCGGTCTTTTTCGTCGGATCTACGTTTTTCCTTTTCGGCGCGCCCTCTATCTCAAACATGGAGTTCCACTGAAAGGCTGTAACCAGGGGAATATTGATCATGGTCTCGGACTGGACCCCTGGCACGGCGCCAAAGGCCTCTTCCAGACGGCGGTGCAAACCAGCAGTTTTATCGACGGGATATCTTGTCCGTGGAACATTGATGTCGAAGAGCAACAGGTTCTTTGCCGGGAAACCGGGGTCGACAGAGTTGAGGTTGACCAGTGTTCGGAGAAAGAAGACCGCGGCCATGACCAGCAGGGTTGAGAGTGCGAGCTGGAAGGCGACGATCATCTTGCCCGACCAGGCTTTTCGTTTCCTGGTAGCAGTGCGCGCTCCCTCTTTCAGGGCGGTGCTGATCTCGGAGTGTGTCAAGCGCCAGGCGGGCACGATACCAAAGAAGATTCCGGTGAGCAGAGTCACGGCCGAGGTGAACCCGAACACGCGCCAGTCGAACCGCACCGGCATCTCACCTCCGTCCCAGCCCGTGCGCAAGAGCCAGGGGATGAGATTTCGGCTGGTATAACCCAGCACCAGACCTGCCGCGCCGCCCATTCCTGAGAGTAAAAGGCTCTCGGTCAGTACCTGCCGGAGGATGCGGCCGCGCCCGGCGCCAAGGGCCATGCGCGCGCTCATCTCGCGCTGGCGAGAGGAAGCACGCGCAAGCATAAGATTGGCGATGTTCGCACAAGCCAGCAGCAGCACCAGCCCTCCCAGCCCGAGCAGCACATACAAGGGCTGCAAAAGAAGGCGCAACCCTGACGTGACACCGCGGCTTCCGTCCTCCAGCGAAAGCCTGGGAACAGTTTCGCCCTTCTCCACCGTGCCTGTGCCGCGAAACGCCGCATTGAATGACACATTGAGTGCAGCCTCCGCCTGGGCCCTGGAGACCCCGGGCTTGACGCGGGCCATCAATTCAAGCCAGAACTGATTCGGATCGATGAGGGGGGCTTCATTACCAGGAATCGGAACAATTGCCGGCAACATGGAAAGCGGAAGGAAGATCTGAGGAGAGGTAGTTTCCACCCCGTCCGGGCCGGTAAAGCTCGGAGGGTTGACGCCAACGATGGTAACTGGAATTGTGCTCACGCTCACCGTCTTGCCCAGCACGTCCGGCGCTCCACCAAAATCACGATGCCAGAAACCATCACTGATCACAGCAACCGCGGCGGTGCCCGGAGCTCCATCGTCGGCCGGCTCCGGGGTCTGCCCAACTGCGGCCTGACCTGCATCTGGGTATAGAAGTTGCCCGAGACGAGCTCCACTTTGCCTAACTCCGGTGTGCCGGCTGCGGTGATCGCAATATTCGGCAGTTCCTTGAAGGCGAAGATATCTTCTACAGAATGATTCTGCCGTCGCATCAGCTGGTAGGAGGGGTTTGGGAAGACGCCGATTTGAAATTTGCCATCGTCACGATAGGCGTCATTGCTCCACATCTCTCGGACCGCCATATGGTCGTCGCCGGCCAATTGGAATTTACGCAGCTGCTCGGCATGCGGCACACCGAGCCGGCCGAAGAGAATCTCGTTGCCGTAGGAAAAGATGGTCGTGTTGGCGCCGATTGCCAGCGCTAACGACGCGACCGCGATGGCTGTGAAGCCGGGGCTCTTTCGTAGGATACGCGTGCCATAAAGCAGGTCGGCCCGGAGATCGTCGATCCAGCGCAGGCCAACGCTGGCGCGTATGCTGTCTTTGTGCGAGGCGATACCGCCGAACTCGAGCTTCGCCTGTCGCGCAGCCTGGAGCGGTGCAAGGCCCTCGCCGATAAGATCTTCTGTGCGGCTTTGCAGATGGAAGCGGATTTCCGCTTCCATCCCGGATTCAAGCCGTTTGCGGCCAAGCATAGAACGTACAAACGACCTCAGGCGGGCGAAGAGCTTGGTCATCCTATTCTCTCCCCAGGAGCAGTGGTGACCGGCTTCGCCATCATCTCTCCTTTGGCGTCTAGGAGAATAATGGGGTCCGCCTTCCTAGACTGTCAAGGGGAGAGATGCAGGTCAGGGTCTGGCCGGGCGGCAATGGGGCGCCGTATTCCTTAGCTCGGCGTAATGAGAGCCAGTCTGGGGAAGTAAGTGCGATAGCGAGCGGCATCACGCGTTAACAGGCTATATCCAGCAATGGACGCGTGCGCGCCGATGAAGAAATCGGGCAGCGGAGACAGCCTCGCCCCGCCGCGCCGGCGATAAATGAGGAAGGCCTTCCCAGCGAGGAATGCGGCTTCATAAGGGAGTGCTTCCCGCTCAACCAACGTTTTGGGGAGCGCAGCGTTTAACTCCTCGATCCGCGAGTAACGGATGGATACCTCGGCATAGATGATCGGATTAATCACCAGCCGGGAGGTTTCCGCGGTGCTTGCCAGGGCCTTCGCGGACCACGAGAACCACCGCGAGTCCGCCGTCATGACATCGAGCAGCACATTGCTGTCCACCAATACGGCGCTCACTTATTTCTCGCGGGTGAGAGCCATAATCGCGTCCGTGCTCATAGCGATATCCCCTCGGCCTCGCAAGTGGGCGATCAGACGTGCGCCTCGACCATCGTTCTTACGGGGCTGGGCGCGGACAATCCGCACGGTCTTGCCGTCGAACTCAAAATTTACCTCGGTATGCGGAAGCAGCCCGGCCTGCTCGCGAATCTCGGCAGGAATGGTCACCTGGCCCTTGGAAGTGATACGCATATTTTCTCCTTACTCTTACATGTAAGAGTAAGACTTACCTCACGAGAAGGCAAGATTTCTCGCGCTCCCTATAAAACAAGCGGGTCGGATTTCCTGTGAAGACACCAAAGTAATCTCCGAAACGGTACCACCGGCTCAAAATAGCGTCCCGGCCCCTTTATCCGATCCCGCAGCAGATCTACCCTGTAAAAAAGACGATTTCGGCAGGCAGCGGATTCTCGCGTCCCCGCTCTCTGGCCGGCAGTTGCCGGTAGTTTCGGCCTACACGCGGGCGAAGGACAGTTTTACCTCTGTCCGGTGTCCCACCCGATCCCTGTCACAAATCAGCCAACCACAAACTTCCCGCCGCGGCGGGATTTTTTATGCCCCTTCACGCAACTTCCCAACTACCCGGAGCCACCTATGCCTAAAAATAAAGTCAGCGACCTCATCACCGATCAGGAAATGGCCTTTGCCCGCTTGGTCCTCTCTGGAAGAATGACCGACCAGCAGGCCGCCGAAGCCGTGGGCCTCAACCCCGCCACCGCCGCCTACACCAAATCCAAACCCCGTGTCCGCGCCTACATGCTCGAGTACCGTGCCCTTATGCAGCAGCAACTCGTCGAGCAGGAAACCGAGGGCCTACGCCGGCAGAACCAGCGTCGCGAGCAAGTCCTGGCGCGCCTCTGGGAACTCGCCAACATGAGCTCCGAAATAACCCGAGGCAGCATTACCGGTCAGGTCAAGGCTATGTCGATGATCGTAGCCATCGACGGCCTGATCCCGGACCGTCGTGCCGGCTCAGCGGAGAAGAAACCCGCTCCTCCGCCCACGAATGCGTATCCCAATCCCGCCGCCTGGCGTCGCGAGCAGCAGGGGGAAACCACCGGTTCTGATCCCGACCCTGCCTTCGCCCAGGAAGAAGATGGGCTCCCCGTTCCCGAGGCCGAACCCGCTCCCGGCTCTGCGGCAGACGTGTCTCCGGAGCCAGGCCGTATCTTTGACCCCGGCGAGTCCACCCTCCCCAATGGCTCTAGCCTCACGGAGACGCAATCGCCGCCTTATGCCGCTTTTGCTCCAGACACCAGGGTTCCTTTCTCTCTCCCGATGAAACGATCTGCTTGGCGCCGCTGACCTTCTGAATGCCCAAAAGAGCTAAAACGATCGAATTTTATCGAACTTTATAAAACCGGAGGCCACAAGCCCGTAGCCTGAGCCCCTTTCAGCATCGTGCGAAGTATCCCACTCAAGCCAAACCAGGCCCGGATGGCCGTCTGCCAAACCTAGCCAGCCCGGAAGAGCTTGGGGGGAACTACCGATCGTCCGCTCCCCCTGTGTCGTTAGGGAGAGCAGCCGACTCGCTGTGGCGAGGTGCGAGAGGGATGGCCAGGTAACAAATCGAAGGGTGGCCCAGGTCTCGCGTTTGAGACCTGGGATCCGCGCAACCGGTGTCGATTGGAAACACCAGCCTCCCCTTGTGTCATTAGGAGCATCTCAACTTGCCTGCGGCAAGTTGAGGGAGAAATGACACGGCAAAGATCGCTCTGTCTGCTAGGCCCGGAGGGCCGACCCGCCAAACGTCAGCCCAGCCCGGAAGGGCTGGGAAATCGATCGAAGAGGATCCAAGCGCCGTAGGCGCGGCACTAAACCACTTGTGTCATTAGGAGCAGCTCTACTTGCCTGCGGCAAGTAGAGGGAGAAATGACCAAGAAAAGCTTGGGGTGACCCATTCAAGCCTTCTTTTGGCTTGAGTGGGGTTGTTGCGGACCCCAACGCTGCGCTCTGTGTCATTGGGAGCAGCCTGACTTGCCTGCGGCAAGTTAAGGGAGGAATGAACATCGCGAGGGTTGATTATGGGGAATGTAAGTGTCAAAAAATGAATTGTCATCCCGACCGGAGCGAAGCGGAGTGGAGGGACCTGCGGTTCACTCGATGCGCACCCAACTCGACGGAAGTCCCCCTTGTTCATCGGGAGCATTGCTTTTCTTGTGGGGGGAGCTGGGATCACTGCTCTCCCAACTTTCCACACGCAAGGCGCCTGCTGGGCCTGATTGCGAGGCTGCTGCTAGACTTTGAACAAATGGCGACCGTACAGGAATTCAGATGCGAAATCTGCGGACTCGTGACCAGTAACCCTACTCGCTGGTTCGTGATTCAGTGTGGAGATTCCGTGCTTACCGTCCACCGATGGAACGCCGAAGCCGCCAACACGGAGGGCGCCCGCCACTACTGCGGAGAAGCTCATGCCGAGGTGTACATCAGCCGCTGGTTCGAGTCCGTTTGTACCCCGCCGAAACCGACCTACAAATAGCGCCCCAAACCTCGCAGCTACCGGATCAGATGAATTGGGATTCCAAGCTCTCGGCGCCCCGGCTCCTCATTGAGCAACACCAGTATGGCGGAGGCATCCAGCTCGACCCTACTCACGCTTGGCCGCCCCCCGTCGCTCAGCGATCAGTTCATCCGAGAGCAGCCGGCCCGGCTTGACAAACTTCCGCAAACGCTGCCGCGACCGTTCAAGGCGGCTCTTCAGCGCGGAGATGCGAATCTCGTTATCCTCGATCCGTAGTTTGCTTCGCCGTTTGCGTAGGAGTGCGGAGTCATCCGCCGGGGAGGGATGCATCGGAGTGGGGGGACGACCGCCTCGGAAATTACGCACGAACCATAGCAATAAAGCGAGGACAACCACAAGCCTGAAAAGCGAAACTATGCCGGCGTGGTCCATGCCTGAGGCTATCATGACTGTCCAACGAAATCTCCAACCTTCCCCACAGGACCCGCCTGGGACGCCATTTCGAAACGAAGGGTCCCGCCTTTCATGATGGCAGCATGGTCGATGACGTTGCCGGCGAGGGCGTTTCCATCGAGAGAGGCGCGGCTAACAAATACCTTATCGGGCGCATTCCCCTGGGCCTCGATGGTAAACGTAACTCCTCCGGTGACGTGTACCGCGGAACGGGCAAATAGAGGACTGCCCAACGTGTACTACCGACGCCATCTCTGACATCTCGTGTATCTCGGTTGCATAAACGCCGACGCGGAAAACAGGCGGGGTAGATTTGGAAAAACGTACCTCAGGGGCTAAAGAGTCTGCGTGAGAACTCGGAGTATCCAGCCCCGAAAGGGGCGGCCTGAACTTAGCCCAGGACGCAGTCCGAAGGACGGAGTCCTGGGTTGGGCAATGAGAGATGAATAGTCCCGTAGGGACGGCTGAATCCAGTCCACCCGTTTCAGCCGTCCCTCCGGGACTAGACCATTGTTGCGACGTGTTCCCAGGACTACCGTCCTGGGCTAAGGTCAGGTCGCCCCTTTCGGGGCTGGATACTCCGAGTTCTCACGCAGCCTCTAAAGCCCTGACCAGCTGCGGCTGTGTGCGGCACGGCTGAAGCCGTGCCCTTCGTCAAGAGACGCTTTCCCATCCGGCTAAGTACGGTCCGCTTCGCTAAGACTCTCAGCTTGTATCAGAATTTCGAGTATACTCTCAATATGTACGGGAGACATCCGTACAAATAACGGCAGGGGAAATCCATGGCTTCGGGCAATCTACGCACGGAACGGACAGAAGCCCGCCTTCTTCCCGAACAAAAAAAGCGTATTGAGCGAGCAGCCAGGATCAAGGGCCTCTCGTTTTCCGACTTCATGGTTCAGCATGCGGACGAAGCTGCCATTCGCACGATTCAGCAGCATACCGCCTGGACATTGGAAGATAAGGACCGCGATTTCTTTGTAGATGCTCTACTCCGCCCGGCCCAACCGGGCGCACGGCTGAAATCTGCTGCTCAGCGGTATAAGAAACGTGCGCGTGGACAGTGATCAGGAAGAAGCCGGCCGGCGAATATAGAATTGAGCCGCTTGGATCGAACCATGATCGAGCGGCTTTCTCTTGCAGCGTTGCCAGCCTCGACACCTACATCCAGAGACAGGCCCGTCAGGACCTGGAACGCAAGCTGGCGGCAGTCTTCATTCTCACTGCAGACAACAAGACCATCGCCGGCTTCTATACTTTGTCGGCGCACACTATCCTGGCTGCAGACCTGCCCGATGCAATGGCAAAGAGACTGCCGCGTTTCCCCCTCCCGGTAACACTTCTGGGAAGGATGGCGGTCAGCGAATCTTTGCGTGGTCAGGGCTTAGGGGAGTTCCTCCTGATGCATGCTCTCGAGCGGGCATGGCTCGGTTCGAGGCAGGTAGCATCCTGGGCCGTAGTGGTCGACGCCAAAATGGGGGCCCGCGATTTCTATCTGAAATACGACTTTACTGCGCTTCCCTTGCAACCTGACAGACTCCTCTTGCCGATGAAAACCATTGAGAGGTTATTCGCCTCCTGAGACCGCATTCTCACTTCGCTGGAGTGACCAAGATATTCCTGAAGGCAACATGACCCTTCTCGGTTCCCTGGAGATAGATCGGCCCGGGCAACTCTTCATGGCTATCCAAAGCTCCGCCGGTAATCCCAGGGATCTCCTGCTTGTCGATCACCGTCTTGCCGTTCTGGACGACAGTTACCTTTCGCCCGACGAGAGTGATGTCAAAGCTCTGCCATTCCCCGGTCTTGCGTGGCAACTCCGGCGACGGAGCGAGAAAGCCATAGACGCCGCCCGTATGGTGACTCGGCGGCTCGGCGGCAGACTCATTCTCCACCTGCACCTCGTAACGGCCTCGCAGATAGACGCCGCTATTGGAATCCGGTCCGTTGTTGAATTCGATATGCAACTTGAAATCCTGAAACCTGGGATCGCTGATGAGCTCCGGGCCATTGCCTGGGCTCACCAGGGTTCCGTTGTGGACGGTCCAATATGGCGGACCCGGCCTATCCATCTTCCAGCCGGTCAGATCCTTGCCATTGAACAAGCGGATGGGTTCTCCCCACTGCGGCACACTCGTCGATTCAAGAGCGGGAGCCCTCTGGCCCACCCACTGCCATGTAGTTCCGTCCGGTCCCGTTAGGGTCCCGGAGAGATTCGCTCCAACCAGCTTGCCTTGAAACACCATATCGTTTTTGCTCTCCTCCTCTTCCTTTGGGGAGACGAAGGTAATGACCCCATTGGCAACCTCAACCTTTGGCAGGGGCCGCGCATTTCCAAAACGGCCTACCATCTGCGCTTTCAACGCCCCATCGTCTTGCCGTATCTTGAGCCAGGAGGGATAGTCTCGACCCGGCGCCTTGAGCGTCAAGTCCCAACGGCCCAGAAAAGGCTCGACAGAGGCCGCGGTGCTCGTAACAGTCTCTGTTTCTTGTTGGCTCTTGTGGGAGCAGCCGGCGGTCGACATGGCTGCGCAAAGCATTGTGGCGGCCAGCACGGTGCGTCGCAGGTTCATGAAAGCAGGGGCCTCCCTTGGTGAATCGATCGTGATCAACACGCGGACTTGATGGTCAACGCAGCCTCATCCCAAACCACCGGGCTCTTGCGAAAATACGATTCATTGGCAAGGTGGCAACCCAGCGCCGCATGGTGTCCGAAGACAGCATCCTGGACCACCGGTTCACGCGACCGAACTGACTGGAAGAACTTCCAAAGATGCGGCCGCAGGTCGTCGTAATCATTTCCATTATAGGTTTGGGTTTCGAGCGCGGGCTCCTTGCCCGGAACAGGGTCGTGCTCCTGATGCCACTGCTTGACATAGGCGCTCCTGAGGCGGCTGGGATAGGAGCTTGTATAGTAGCTCGGGGCCAGGTCTACGCCTGGCTGCGGGATATAGCTAACACTAAACTCACGGAGCTCGATGATGCCCTTGGAGCCCATAAAGCGCGTCACCTCGGTCGACTCTGTGCCCAGCGACAAGCGCATGTAGACAGGAACGTTGGCGTATTCGAAAAGAGCCGCCTGGACATCCGGCATATCCCGCCCATCTTTCCAGCGGTAAATGCCGCCAAACGCAGACACACGCCTGGGAACTTCATTGATACCCAGCACAAACTGCATACCGCTGATCAGGTGTACCAGCAGGTCTCCGGCAACACCGGTGCCGTACTCTCTCCAACAACGCCAACGGGCAAAGACATAGGGGTCAAGAGGCCTTTTCGGCGTATCTCCCAGCCATGTGTCCCAATCCAGGTTTGCCAAGGATAAGTCCGGGGGAGGGGGATATTCCCAGGCGCCGGTGGGATCGTTTCTGCCCATGGTGGCTTCGACCAGGCTCAGGTCGCCGATGGCGCCCTGGTGGTAAAGCTCCTTCGCCTTTGCGCATAGAACGGAACTTGTGCGCTGCGCGCCTATCTGTACGATGCGATCTGTCTTTTTTGCCGCTGCGACCATGGCCATGCCGTCGGCCGGACTGTGCGACATGGGTTTCTCGCAGTAGACGTCTTTGCCCGCGGCCAAAGCATCGACAACTACCTGTTTATGCCAATGATCGGGTACAGCCACCAGGATGGAATCGATCCCTTTATCGTCCAGCAACTCCCGGTAGCGACGAGTTGTCTTGATCGGTTTGCCGGCAATTTCCGTTGCCAATTCATGACGGCCGTCGTAAAGGTCAGCAGCAGCTACACATTCCACGCCCGGCAGTTGGACTGCCGTGGTAAGCAGTCCGGAACCCTCCATGCCGACACCTACAATCCCGAAACGAACACGGTCGCTGGGCGCAACCGTCTCAGCCGCAGCCGGCAAAGTTTCGGATTCCAGGAACATGGACCCAGCAGCTAACGAAGCTCCCGCAACTCCGGCAGTCGTCTGCAGGAACTCGCGGCGCGAGAAAAGTGCTTTACTCATCGGTTCGATTCTCCCGTCCCTTGCGTCAGAAGATGAAGCGCAAGGCGAACTGCATCTCCCGCTCGGTGGATGGAGTGGCAGGTTGCGTGGTCGAGGCAACGGGAAGACCGAAGCTGGTAGAGCCGAGAGCGGCCCCGCTGGGGCTGCTGATGGTCCCGTTTGGTGTGCCCATGGTGGGGTGGTTGAAGATGTTGAAGAACTCCGCGCGAAATTCCGTGTTGAGCCATTCCTTAAGTCTAGTCTGCTTGACCACCGAGAAGTCCAGGTTCCACCAGGCAGGGCCGGTGTAGGTGTTACGTCCCAGGCTTCCTGGCGTTGTCTGCACCGTGCCAAGTCCGTTTACCGTGCTGGTCGTGGTCGGAATACTAAAGTAGTTGGCGGTGTTCTCGATAACGTCATCGGAGAAAAACTGGCCCCGGTGCTGCGGGTCTCTGAGGGCGGTCTTGACGAAGAAGGGGCGCGCGCCTACGCCGTTAAAGCTGTCATACCCGTATTGATACGTGCCATAGGGACCGACCACGGTGAAGGGGAAGCCGGACTGAACGTTGTAGATTCCCAATGCCTGCCAGCCATTGCTGATCGTCTCCGGCACCAGGCCCCAGCGGCCGGGAACATGATAGGCGAAGTTAGCGGCAAAACGTTGCGTGACGTTGTAGCTGGTACGCCCATATTCGCAGCGGATGCACGTGGGATTATTCTGTGTGACTCCACCGTTGTTGCCGTTCGCCGCGCCACTCCATATCGCGTCTGCATCCGATAGATCTTTGCCCCAGGTGTAGTTGACCTGAAAGGTAGCGCCATGAGCCGGAGAGATTTTTCTCAGCTGCACTTGCAGGGCGTCGTAACGGGAGATGCCTTCGTTATAGAACAACTCGACCTCACCCAAACCGGGGGTTACGTTGGTATAGGGGGTGTTCGCAGTTTGCGCGCTGGTATAGGCGTTGGGATAGCTGCTTTGATTCACGCTGTAACCGTTGTTGAGCAGGTAGGAAGTCTGCAGCGCCATGTCACCCGGCAACTGTTGCTCGACGGTGAGGTTGCCGGTAAGGTTGAGGCCATTCTTCAACTTGTCCGATGCCCAGTCACCCAGGATGTCTCCGACCACCGCCGCAATCGGCGCCAGGTTCACCTGCGTATTGGGGGGTATGTTCTTGGTACCACCACTCGGCGGCATAACAGCACCCGTGGTGCTGGTGAGAGAGGGCAGGCTTACCGGCAGTGGAGTGAGGGAGTAAGGCGGGTTGGTGAGCGCACTGTAGCTGGCGAGAGGAAAGTTTACCGCTGACTGGTCAGGCTCGACCAGGGGGATTACCGCGGTAAAGACAGACAGTCCGCCGCGAACTACGGTCTTGCTTGCGGCCCGATAAGCGAAGCCAAAGCGCGGAGCAAAGCTGGTTTTATCCGGCTGAAAGAGCGGTTTCGGATTCAGTAGGAACTGACCAAAGTGAGCGGGGGAGTCGGACACTTGACCCAGCCGGTTTTGCACCTCATAGGGCACGGAGTTGTATTCGTAGCGCAAGCCGAGGTTGAGAGTAAGCTTGGGGCTCACCTTGAAGTCGTCCTGGATGTAAGGCGCGAAATGCCATATGCGCAATCCCCACCAGACGCCGCCACCGCCAACTGGCCCGTAACCGGGCATGGTGGCGGCACGCAGGTAGTTTTCCGGATTCCCGGCCATGATGCTGACCAGTCCACTGGGGCTGCCGGTTCCGGCTAGAATCGTCGGGCCGCCATTGGTTGATGGGATATTGACGGTCAGCGGCGTGCCGGCGTTAAAGGTGTACTTTCCGTTGGGGCCGGCGCTGGTTACGCCAAAGCCATTGTCCTGGCCATAGCGGTAGTCCATGCCTATGGTGAACAGTTGCCGCCCGCGCGTCCAGTCGACCTTCTCGGTCGCGATGTAATAGGTCTCGACATACTTGGTAATGAAAGTGTCCGGCCCGTAGTTGGCCAGCGATCCATCCGCGGTGGTGGTCTGTGTATATTGCTGCGACGGCGGCACGTCACCCTCGATCTGGCGGTTGGCGGTGAAGATCAAGTTGTTGATCAGGTCCTGGGAGAAGATGTGGGTCTCGCTGATGGCGAAGTTCCGTGGATTGTTAAAGAGTTCCGGGGACCACGCTGCATTTTCGGCCGCTGCGACAGGATCCGTTTCCAACTGCCCATTGTTGATCACTGAGGCCCGCCCAAAGATGCTGTCCTTCTCTGAGATCTTGTGATCGATGCGCACGGAGTACTGGTTGTCAGTTGTCGGCTCTTTCAAGATTATGTTGAAGGTGTTCGCCCCGTAGATGCCATTCGGCTGATTGGGCTGCGGATACCCATTCAGGACCTGCTGCGCCACCGAGTTGACCGGTACCTGGTACTGGTAGGAGCCGATCGTCACCATCCCTGTTCTCTGCGCCGCGGTAGGCACCAGCATCAGAGTCGGTGTCCCCGTCAGCTGGCGGAAGCCGGCATATTCGCCGAAGAAGAAGGTCCGGTCACGAATGATCGGCCCACCGATGGTCGCCCCAAACTCGTTTCTCTGCAAAGGCGAGACACCGGTGGACGAAAAATAGTTGGCGGCATCGAAATAGCTGTTGCGGATAAATTCAAATGCACTGCCGTGGAAGCGGTTGGTGCCCGACTTGCTTACGATCTGGGTGATGGTGCCGCCCCCTTGTCCAAACTCAGCCGAGTAGTTCGCCTGCTGTACTTTGAATTCGGCGATGGCGTCGAGGTTGAAGTTCCAGAATTGCACGGTGCCCATTTCGGCGTCCGTCGCATCGGATCCATCCAAGGTCGCAACTTCTGTCTCGCCGCGATTGCCGTTGCTGATCCATTGCGGCGCCAACCAGCCCATGCTTCCCTGGTCCTGAGCCATACCCGGCTGCAACATCACCAGGTTCTCGATGCTGCGTCCGTTCAGGGGAAGGTCCTCCACCTGTTGCTGCGAGACCAAACCGGCCAGCGTCCCATTGGTAGTGTTGATGAGGGGCGGCGCTGCGGTGACCCCGACGGTCTGCGTCACCCCGGCCAGCGACAACTTGAAGTCCAGATTACGTTCCTGGCTCACGTCCAAGGTGATACCGGTAATGCTCTGCGAGGCGAAGCCGGTAGCATCGACCTTCACTGTGTAAGTGCCCACGTCCAGATGGGGAAGGGCGAAGGTTCCGGCGCTGCCCGAAACTGTGGACTGCGATACGCCGGTAGCGTCGCGGATGGCTGTGATCTTTGCCTGCGGAATCACGGCTCCACTCGAATCGGTCACGGTGCCGACAATGGTACCGACCGCCTGGCTCCAAAGCGGAGCCGGAACCAGGCTGGCCAGCAGAAGCATGCAACAGCATCCAATCCACCTCACACCTATCTGTCCTGACATGATCTCTCCTCATGCGGGAACGGCAAGGCGATCAGCCAACCGGTCCCGTGGCGTTCCGATAATCTCTAGTGTCTGGCGGAAACAATCCTGGGGCCCACTGCCGGATCAGCTGCTCTACCGAGGAAGGTACGGGAACAAGCACTTTTAGATCTGTGGGAAACCGATTGCCTTGATGGTTGAGATTTTGAACGTGACGTCTACCCGTGTCAACTCTTTTTCCCAGGGTGTGTGGTGGGCGTGGCCCAGCGCGCCGCGCCAAAGGGGGCGCGCAGCGGTGGCCAGCCTATTGCCGTGCGGGTGCGCCTTCGGTGGAAGCGTTAGAACGGCACATTCATGACGACGAATCCCGTTCTAACTTGCGCCCCTCGGGCGCTTACGCCACCAGTTGGGTGCAGTGAGAGCAACGCTTGGCGGCAAGCGGGATCTCACTGAGGCACTGCGGGCAGGGCTTGGTGGTGGGCGCCTCTACTACCTTGGGTCGAAACTTGTTCATCAAGGTATTGACGGGCAGCACGACCATGAAATAAACCGTCGCGGCAATGATGAGAAAAGAGATCAGAGCATTGAGGAAGTCTCCGTACTTGATAACCCCGCCATGGACATGCAGGGTCAGGAAAGAGAAATCCGGCTTGCGGACAATGGCGGCAATCAGCGGGTTGATGACATCGGCAACCAGAGCGTTGACGATGGCGGTGAAGGCGGCGCCGATGACCACAGCAACGGCTAGATCGACCACGTTGCCGCGCAGGATAAAGTCGCGAAATCCTTTAAGCATTAGGTCCTCCTGATGGAAGCGAATGTGTTCAGCCCAGCCTGCCCGACGATTCTACTTGAGCGGGAGCACGCGAGCCAGACATAACTAACAAAAATGGAGTTATAATTATCCATAGATGGAGAGTATGCTTTCTATGCCCAGGCCAGGCCCCGGAGGCTCTCGCCTATCCCGATACGCTTTACACCGCGCCTGCGCTGCCCGATCTTTCCCGTCCCGAGGAGCGTCGCCGTCTTTCCGTGGCCGCTCTGAAAGCCCTGTTCAACATCATCGATCGCTGGAAAATCCGGGATGAGGATGCGCGCCAGTTGCTGGGCGGTATCTCCAACGGGGCCTACTACCTGCTCAAGCAGAACGCGGGCAGCCGGGTCAAACCACTGGACCAGGACAGGCTGGTACGTATCTCTTACCTGATCGGTATTTTCAAATCCCTCAACATTCTTTACAGCCAGCGGCTCGCCGATCAATGGATGCAGCTACCCAACACTAACCCCATCTTTGCCGGCCGCACGCCGCTCGACTACATCGTGCGTGGAGGCACCCCCGCGATGGATGTCGTGCGCCGCCTGCTCGACGCACGCCGCGGCGGCCGCTGACGCTCCATCGATGGTGACGATACCCGTTTCTAACTTGCGCCGGTTCGATACCCACCGCCTGCTACCGGCAAAATACTCCCCTAACTACGACTCCGTGCTGACGCGCATCGCCGATGACGATGAGCAGCTTGCAGTTGATTTTCGAGCTGGATAACGCCACCAATGCCCGCCTGCAGGCGGAAGAGAACCTAAGGCCCGGCATCACCGTCCGAGAACTGGTCTTCCACGTGCCTAACTACCGGGTGATCAACGCCGCCTTTACCCACGCCAATCCCCTGGGAGCGCGCTTCTCCACGCCGGAGCGAGGCGCCTGGTATGCCGCCTTCGAGCTGGCCACCGCCAAAGCCGAAGTGCTGTTCCACAAGAGCATTGAGTTTGCGGAGATCGATTGGAAGGAGCGCGAGGAGATCAGCTACGACGATTACCTGGCGGATTTCACCGCGGCCTTCCACGACCTGCGAGGCATCGCGGACGAGGCCCTAAGCCCTACCAGCTATGTGCGCTCGCAGCAGCCGGCGGTGGAACTGATGGAGCTGGGCTCGCTGGGTATCCTATATCCAAGCGTGCGCCGTGAGGGGGGCACCTGCCTGGCCTGCTTCCGCCCGAGCATTGTGGCCAATGTGCGCAAGAGCGAGCAGTACCGGCTTATCTGGACGCCGCTGCGCGCACGCATGGTCCGCGCCGGCGAGGGTCAATCGCACTCATAGATCGGGGTGGGTTCTGTTTACTGGCCGGACCACTTGACGTCGTTACGCCGCACGTCATCCAGGGTGGAGGGTTTCCAGGTCTTTCCCCGGTCTACGCTTACCCAATGCAACTCCGCCGTACTGCGCAGCAGCACCGCGGCATAGGTTTCCTGGTCTGCATCTGTCCTCGGGGCCTGGCCGCGGCCCGGGACTGCGGTCAAGGGAGGTATCCCCAACAGCTCAACGGCCTTCCCTTCCCACTGCTGCTTTACCTGGTGCCAATGCTTCCCCCGTTCGTCGGAGCGAAATAGATTGCCGTCGCTATCCAGCGCCAACTGGGAGCCTTCCACCACCAGTTGGCTCGCAGGGGGAAGCCCGCTGGGCAGCGGCGCCGCTTGGGGGCTCTGCGCCCGGCAGGAGACACCGGTTGAGGCGAGGACGCCGATGGTCAGCACGGCTACCAAGCGTGACCGCCGAAGAGCTTTGGGCAGGAGAGTCATACCCTGAGCTTACCCGGTACAAAGGAGGCCGCAATGCCCCTTCTGTGGCGTTTTTTTAGCGTCTGCGTCCCCCGAACGTGCAGCCTTGTTAACCCAAATCTAACACCATCAACCAGCTCCCGCCGGTATGGCTGAGCCCGGGGTCTGGCGGTACTTCGATCCGCGCCCGCAGGCGAAAGCCGGCCTGCTGGCAGAGGGCACGCGCGGCCGCATTGTCTTGCCACACATTCATACTGAGCCGGGCAAAACCGCCGGCCCTTGCCTGATGGATGGCCCACTCCATTAGACGCCTGCCGATCCCCTGCCGCCGGTAGGGCGGACGAACGGCGACGGCGTTCACCAGGAAGCTATCCCAATCCTGCGCCTGGTCAATAGGATCCAGGAGCTGCACCCGGTCCTGGGGAAGGATATCGCGCTCTTCCTGACGCAGCCATGCGGCCGGGAAGGCATTGATCATACCCACGACACCCTCCTCCTCCGCGACCCAGCAATGGCGCCAGGAGCTTCCCCCGGTATCCTGCTTCATGCTGCGCGCCATCAGTCCGGCGAGCATCTCCCTGGGCGCCATCTCTTCCAGCAGAAATTCATACATGCCGTCACCGGCCATAATGGAAAGCTCGGCCAGCGCATAAGCGTCGGAAGGCAAGGCAGCGCGAAGGATCACCAGAGGGAGTCCCGCATCGTCTTAGGCTACACCCCGGCCTTACTATGGCTGTGGAGCCGGTGGAGGGAACCATGGCCGTGGTCATCGCGATGCTGCGCGGCGTCAACCTCGCTGGTCACCACAAACTCAGCATGGAGGCGCTGAGAAAACATTGCACCGGGCTTGGGTTCGAAGACGCGCAGACCTACATACAGAGCGGCAACGTGGTGTTTCGCGACAGAGGAGATCCCGCGACCCTGGCCCATAGGCTGGAGGATGGAATCGAAGCCAAGTTCGGCTTCAGACCGCCGGTCGTCCTGCGCACAGCGCCTGAGTTGCGGAAAGTGATTGCGAAAAATCCCTTCGCCGGGCGGTCCGGCATCGAGCCCAGCAAACTGCTGGTTATCTTCATGGCAGCTTCTCCAGCGCGGGCGGCTCTTAAGCAGGTCCTCGCAATGCCTTGCGAACCGGAGGAGCTGCGAGCCAGCGGCCGCGAGCTGTACATCTATTATCCCGAGGGAATGGCTCGCCCCAAGATCCCGCTGGTCCGGCTGGAGAAGGCGCTGCAATGCCCATCTACCGGCAGAAACTGGAACACTGTCCTCAAGTTAGCGGCGATGGCCGAGGCTCTGGAAGCTTCCTAGTATTTGTGGCTTTCGGCTTTTCTGCGAAGGGAGCGGTTTCACAGGTGCGTAAGCTGAATTCTGTCCTGACCACGGACTAAAGGGTGCCCCAAATCTCGCTCGTTTTTCGCGAGATGTGGGAGACGCGGATCTCGCTCCGGCAGCTTCTTGAGGGCCAAAAACTCTAATTTGGCAGCCGTGGTCTCCCACATCTCGCGAAAAACGAGCGAGATTTGGGGCACCCTTTAGTCCGTGGTCAGGAGAAATCCCAAAGCAGGTTGCTCAACACCGTTCTCACGCAGACTCTAAAGACCACGATGATTTCATAACTTTGTGCCGGGATAATGCTCGCTGCGGCGAGGTGTCCCCGCCCACGTTGCTTTAGACTGGTGATGGCATGATACCTACTCTTGAATGGACCGCCGAGGGCGTCCGCTTTCTCGACCAGACCCGCTTACCGCTGGAAGAGACCTACGTGCTGGCCACCAGCAGCGACCAGGTCGCTACCGTAATCACCACCATGGTGGTCCGCGGAGCCCCGGCGATTGGGGTCGCGGCCGCAATGGGCGTGGCCCTGGGCATCAAGAACAGCTCCGCCCACACGATTCCGGCGCTCACCAGCGAGCTCGAAAGCATCTCGAAAACACTTGCAGCGACACGGCCGACTGCGGTCAATCTCTTCTGGGCCATCGAGCGCATGCGCAACCGGTTCTTCGCGCTCGCCAAACAGCCAGGCATCACCATCCCCACTATTAAGGATTGCCTGATAGCCGAAGCAAACACCATGTACGACGAGGACATCGCCGCCTGCCGCACCATGGGCGCATACGGCGAACCGCTTATGCCTCAGGCAGGCGGCGTGCTGACCCACTGCAACGCCGGGGCCCTTGCCTCCTGCGGTTATGGCATGGCCCTGGGAGTGATCCGCGCAGCCGTGGAGCGCGGCCACCAACTACACGTCTACGCGGATGAGACGCGGCCATTCCTGCAAGGTGCGAGACTCACCGCCTGGGAGATGATGCACGACGGCATCCCCACCACCGTGTTGTGCGACAACATGGCAGCCAGCCTCATGCGCCAGGGCAAGATCCAGGCGGTCATCGTGGGCTCCGACCGGGTGGCCGCCAACGGCGATGTGGCCAACAAGATCGGCACCTACGGCGTCGCCATCCTGGCCAAGGAGCACGGCATACCGTTCTACGTCACCTGCCCCTGGTCCACCATCGACCTGGCCACCGCGACCGGCGACGCCATCCCCATCGAACAACGCCCGGCCATCGAAGTAACCCACCACGGCGGCAAACAGCTCACCCCGAATGGAGTGGGCATCGAGAACCCAGCCTTCGACGTAACCCCGGCCCGGTATGTCACCGCCATCATTACCGAGCGTGGCATTCTGCGGCCGCCTTATGCAGACGCGCTGCGCACCCTGGAGGCCGAAGCCGCCTCGGTGGGCTAAGCGATGGTTTTTAACGCCCTGAACCCGCGCAATCGCTCGCTGCCCCGAGGCACGGCGCTGGTTCTGGGCAGCCTGGTTCTGGCCTTCTCGCTGGCCGGCTTTCCCGATGACCGTGCCTCGCTCATGCTGATCATTCCTGCCTTCCTGGCGGCGGTGGGAACCTGGGACACCATACGCTGCCTGCAGCATCGCTGGAGCTTCTATCACGGCGCGGTGGTGCTGTTGATTTACATGGACATCATGGCCCTCTGCATGATCCTCTTTCTGCTGCTCTACCCCTATGGCCGATGGCTCTTGTAGGCATGTAGAATCTTCGGGCAGACCGGCCAAACACATTCCCTCCATTGAGGAGAACTAATGCTAAAAGGATTTCGTGACTTTATCCTGCGCGGCAACGTGGTCGATCTTGCCGTAGCCGTGGTGATCGGCGCCGCGTTTACGGCGATTGTCAACGCCATGGTTACCGACATCATCAACCCGCTAATCGCGGCCATCGTCCACAAGCCGGACTTTTCCGCCTTCCTGCTCAACATCAATGGCGGCATCATCAAGTACGGCGACTTCCTGAACGCGTTGATCTCGTTCGCGATCATCGGCGCAACGCTCTACTTTCTGGTGGTGTTGCCGGTTAATACTTTAATGGCCAAGTTCCGCCCCAAGGTCGTTGCGGCGCCCACCACCAAGCCGTGCCCCGAATGCCTGAGCGATATTCCCCTTGCCGCCAAACGCTGCTCCCACTGCGCCCAGCTGGTGGCGTAACCCCCGGGGACTGCTGCCGGCAGCCAGCAGTCCCCCTCCTATAAACTTGATTGAGTCACACCATCCGCTCTCGCCTACGGAGAGATAGCCCATTGCCCAAGCGATTTGTCCTCTGTTCTCTGCTGGCCATCTCTCACGCATCGATTTGGGCCCAGGTTACGCCGTTTCCCGATCGGGTCTTTGGCTACCGCGACTTCGCGCGGCAGGCTAAAGTCGACCAACAGTTCCTCGCCGTGCCCGACCCAAAGCTGGCCCAGGAAGAGCTAAAAACGCTCACTGCCGTTCCCCACGTTGCCGCCAGCAAAGAGGATTACGACACCGCGCTTTACGTGGCGGGCAAATTCAGGGCGGCGGGCCTGGATACCCAGATCGTTCCCTACAAGGCCTGGATGAATCTGCCCCAGGAAGTCTTTCTGCAGGCCACTAACGCCGACGGCAAAGTGGTCCTGACCGGGCCTACCCGGGAGCATGTGGACAATGATCCGTACCAGGATGATCCTCGCGTGCTGCCCGCCTTTAACGGCTCGTCCCCTTCCTGTGACCTCACCGCCGACGTGGTCTATGTGAATTACGGGCGTCCTGAGGACTTCAAGAAGCTCGACGACATGCACGTAAGTGTCGCCGGGAAAATCGTGCTGGTTCGCTACGGAATGAACTTCCGCGGGGTCAAGGTCTACCTGGCGCAGCAGCGGGACGCTGCCGGAGTCATCATCTACTCCGATCCCGCCGACGATGGCTACTTTCAAGGAGACAAATATCCCCGCGGTCCGTGGCGCCCGGATACCGGGGTGCAGCGCGGCTCGGTGCAGTACATGTTCAAGTACCCGGGGGACGCGTCCACCCCGGATGTGGCCTCCACCCCGGGCCTGCCTGCGTCGCGGCGGCTGCCGGCGTCACAGATGGGCAGTTTGCCCACGGTTCCCTCCATGCCGCTTTCCTATCACGATGCCGGGCCCATCCTGGAAAACATGGGCGGCCCCGTCGCGCCCAGGGAATGGCAGGGCGCCCTGCCCTTCAGCTACCACATCGGAGGGGTGGGGCTGATCAAGGTTCACCTGCGGCTCAAGATGGATTACGCCGAGCGAACGGTGTGGGATGTGGTTGGCAGAATCTCAGGAAGCGAGTTTCCCGATGAATGGGTGATCGCCGGCAATCACCGCGATGCGTGGGTCTTCGGGGCGGTCGATCCGGGCAGCGGGACAACCGCCATGCTGGAGGCGGTGCACGGCGTGGGCGTGCTGCTGGCGCAGGGATGGAAACCGCGGCGCACCCTCTTTTTTTGCAGCTGGGATGCCGAGGAAGAAGGCCTGATCGGTTCCACCGAATGGGCCGAGGAACACGGCAAACAACTGGCGCACGCCGTGGCCTACATCAATACCGACGCCGGTGTTTCCGGCAGCCACTTTGAAGCGTCCGCGGTTCCCTCGCTCAAGCAGTTCGTCCGCGAAGTCACCATGGAGGTCTCGAGCCCGAAGGGCGGCTCCGTCTACGATGAGTGGCGGCAGGATCAGGGGGATTCCGCTGCACGGCGCCACTCCGGAAGCGTGGTCACGGATAACCAGATGGCGGCGCCGGGCAGCATGGAGGTTCGCGTCGGAGACCTGGGCAGCGGTTCCGATTACACGCCTTTTATCCAGCACCTCGGCGTTCCCTCGACCGACATTGGTTCCACTGGTCCTTACGGCGTTTATCACTCGGCCTTCGACAACTACGCCTGGTTCGTTCTGAACGCAGACCCGACCTTTGTCTACGAGCAGCAGATGGCCCGGGTCTTCGGTATCGAGGCCCTCCACATGGCCGACGCGGACGTCTTGCCGTACGATTACGTTACCTATGCCCGGCAGATACAGGCTTATCTCTTCGCGGCGCAGGCCCGCGCCCGGGAGGCGGGGCTTACGGGGGTTGACTTCAGCGCGGCCTTAGGCGCGGCCAGCAGATTCCTGGCCGCGGCTGCGGCGGTTTTTTCAAGGCAGCTCGCAGCGGAGGGGAACTGCGCGGCACTCAATGCTTCTCTGCGCGAGGTGGAGGAAGATTTTCTGGCGCCGCAGGGGCTGCCGGGGCGGCCATGGTTCCGGCACACGATTTTTGCACCTGGGGAGTACACGGGGTACGCCGCAGTGGTGATCCCGGGAGTGAATGAGGCCATCGACGCCCACGATCCTGCCCGCGCCCAATTGCAGGTGGCCAATGTTACGGCCGCGCTGGTGCGCGCCACCGCTAGCCTGCAAGCGGTGCCTTAGGGTGCAGAAAGAAACGGCGCACTCCCTCCACTACGCTCCTAATGACACGAAGGGGATGGCTTGGTCCGCAACAACCCCACTCAAGCCAAAAGAAGGCTTGAATGGGGCACCCAATCCTTGGCGGTGTCATTTCTCCCTCAACTTGCCGCAGGCAAGTCAGATTGCTCGGGATGACAAAGGGGAGGGTGGCGCTTTCGTGGAGAGCGGTTGCTGGATAAAAGGCTTTTTCATCACCTTCCAGGAATGGTCCGCAGAACCGCAGGTCCCTCCACTACGCTTCGCTCCGGTCGGGATGACAAATTTGTTCGGAAATCGAAGATTCTTCAGCGACAGTTCCGTCTTCGCAACAGAATTGTCATCCCGACCAGAGCGAAGCGTAGTGGAGGGACCTGCGGTTCTCCCGACAGGCAGTTAGTTTCGCCCCGCCAGCGTCTCTGCCTGCAGGGTCACCAGCTCTGTCAGGTCCTTCTTCTCCAGGCCGTGGACTTCCTTATTAAAGGCGTCCACTTTGCTCGACCAGTTCATCGAGCAGAACTTCGGCCCACACATCGAGCAGAAAGCTGCTTCCTTGTAGTAGTCGTCCGGCAGCGTTTCGTCGTGCATGGAACGCGCCGTCTCCGGATCCAGTGACAACGCGAACTGCTTGTTCCAGTCGAAGGTGTAGCGCGCATAGCTGATCGCATCGTCGCGATCCTGCGCGCCAGGGCGATGCCGGGCAACGTCGGCGGCGTGGGCGGCAATGCGATAGGCGATCATGCCGTCCTTCACATCTTTCTCGTTGGGTAACCCCAGATGTTCCTTGGGAGTGACATAGCAGAGCATCGAAGCGCCATGCCAGCCAATCATCGCCGCACCAATCGCGCTGGTGATGTGGTCATAGCCGGGCGCGATGTCGGTTACCAGCGGACCCAAAGTGTAGAACGGTGCGCCATCGCATAGCGCCACCTCTTTTTCCACCTGCTCCTGGATCTTGTCCAGGGGCACGTGGCCCGGGCCCTCAATCATTACCTGCACATCGCTCTTCCACGCCGCCCTGGTCAACTCACCCAGGGTCTTCAACTCGGCAAACTGTGCTTCATCGCTGGCATCGGCGATGCAGCCGGGCCGCAAACCGTCTCCCAGGGAGAAGCTCACGTCGTACTTGGCCATCACCTTGACGATGCGGTCAAAGTGCTCGTAGAGAAAATTCTGCCGATGATGGTGGGTCATCCATTGAGCCAGGATCGCTCCGCCACGACTCACAATGCCGGTGATGCGCTTGGCCACCATGGGCACATATTGAATCAGCACGCCGGCGTGCACGGTGAAGTAATCCACCCCCTGCTGGGCCTGCTCTTCAATCACTTCCAGGTAGACTTCGATGTTCAAGTCTTCCAGCTTTTTCACCCGGTTCAGCGCCTCGTAAATCGGCACCGTGCCGATGGGCACCGGGCTGTGGCGCAATATCGCTTCCCGAATCTCAGGAATGTTGCCGCCGGTGGAGAGGTCCATCACGGTATCGGCGCCAAAGCTCACCGCGGTGTGCAGCTTGTCCAGCTCTTCGCGGATATTCGAGGTGACGGCGGAGTTGCCGATATTGGCGTTGATCTTGCACTTGGTCGCCACCCCGATGCCCATCGGCTCCAACTCCGGGTGGTTGATGTTGGCGGGAATGATCAGCCGCCCGGCGGCAATCTCGTCGCGGATCAACCCCACGGGAAGCTTCTCCCGCTCGGCCACGAAAGACATCTCCTCGGTAACCTGGCCGCGGCGGGCAAAGTGCATCTGCGACAGGTTGGTATCGCCCGTCCGCGCGGCTTCGGCTTTGCGCTTCACAATCCAGTCAGCGCGCGGCTTCAGAATCTCGTGCGTCGGATTGACGGCTGCTCCATTTCCATTGCTGCTCATTGTTTGCATCGCCTCAAATGGGAATTATACGTTCAGATGCACGGCGCTTGACGGAAGACCCACACCCTCCTAACCTTAATGAAGATGAAGATCCCCGGCCAGAAAGCCCGCATCGGCGCCGCAGTCGTGATCATCCTGGCCACCATTGCCTATCTTGCGGTTACCGCGGCGCAGGCGGACAAGAGCTACTACGTCACCATCGGAGAGTTGCAGGCCATGGGGAACAAGGCCTATACCCGCCATCTGCGCGTAGCCGGGGACGTTGCCGCCAACTCCATTGAGCGCAGCGGCACCAACGCACGCTTTGTGCTCACCGAGCAGGGGCACACGCTGCAGGTGAGCTACCAGGGCATTGAGCCCCCGCCCGACACCTTTAAAGACGGCTCCCAGGCGCTCGCCATGGGCACTTTCGGCCGGGATGGCGTCTTCCACGCCACTGAGCTGCAAGCCAAATGCGCTTCAAAGTATGCCGCAGCCAAGCCTGCGCCCAACACCGCTGCGCTCAAAGCACCCGCTGCCACCGCGCCCGGCAAGTAGAAGCCAAGCCTTCCCTCTATACTCCAATGGGATGGCCACGGTACTCGCGCAACTTGACAACGTTTCTCGCCTCTTCGGCCGCTTCCCTGCTCTGCGCAAGATCTCTATCAGCTTTAACGCCGGCAGCTGCTACGTTCTGCTAGGGGAGAACGGCGCCGGCAAATCCACCCTGCTTCGGGTGCTGGCCGGTCTGCTGGAGCCGACCATAGGGACCGCCCGCATCTTCACCGACGGCATCGCGGAGAAGATCGTTGACCAGCGGGCGCGCATCGGCTACATGAGCCATGCCCCCATGCTCTATGACGAGCTCTCTGCCGTGGAAAACCTGCGCTACTTCGCCGGCCTCTACCGCTCCTGCCCTTGCCTCACGCCGGTTGAGGCGCTGGCCTCCGTCGGCCTCGATCCCGCGCTCACCCGCCCGGTCGGCCAGTACTCACAAGGCATGCGGCAGCGTACTTCCCTGGCCCGGGTGCTGCTGCCCCAACCCCCACTGCTGCTGCTGGACGAGCCCTTCTCCAACATGGATGCTGCCAGCGCTGGCAAGATGGTGACATTGCTCAGCCGGCTTCGCGCCGCTGGGCGCACCGTCGTGCTCACCACCCACCAGCGAGCGCTGGCCGAACCGCTGGCCGACTATCTCCTCACCATGTCGGCGGGCGAGCTGGTTTCCAGCACCCGGGGGCCGGCCTCATGAAGACCAACGCGGCGCGCATCCTCGAAGGCCTGGGCATTGCTTACCGGCTGCAGGAGTATGAAGTCGACCCCGAAGATCTGTCTGCCATCGCCGTAGCACGCAAGATCGGCCTGCCGGTCGAGCAGGTCTTCAAAACGCTGCTCACCATCACCGGGCCGGAGCAATACGCCTTCGCCGTCATCCCTGGAGACGCGGAGCTGGATTTCAAGAAGCTTGCCCGCGCCGCCGGGGTGCGCAAGACCGAGATGGTGTCGCTCAAAGATGTGCAGCCGCTTACCGGTTACATTCGCGGGGGCGTCACCGTCTTCGGCGCTAAAAAAGACTTCCCGGTTTTTGCCGACGAGACCATCGAGCTCTTCGACTTCATCTCGGTTTGCGCCGGCCAGCGCGGCACCCAGATCCTGCTGGCCCCGCAGGATTATCTGCGGGCCGCCAAGGCCACGGTTGCTGACCTGACGAAAGATCAGGCCCGCTCGTGAGCTATCTGCTGATCCATCTGGCCAAGGATCTGCGCCTGGAATGGCGCTCGAAGGACGCCATCAACGGCATGCTCTTTTTTGCCCTGCTGGTGGTGGTGCTCTTCAGCCTGGCCTTCGACCCGACCGCTCCGCTTTCCCGGCAAATCTCCGGGGGCATCCTGTGCGTTGCGACGCTATTTGCATCAGTCACGGCGCTCAATCAAGCCTGGACGCGCGAGCTGCGCCACCAGGTGCTCGACGCGCAACGCATGGCGCCGGCCCCGCCCTCTGCGCTCTTCCTGGCCAAGGCGATTGCCAACTTTGTGTTTGTGACCCTGGTGCAGATCGTGCTGGCTCCCCTCTTTGCCATCTTTTACAACTTGCACCCGGTGGGACAGAAGTGGCTGCTGCTGCTGGTTTTGCCGCTGGGCACCTGGGCGCTGGTGGTGAATGGAACCTTCTTTGCCGCGCTCTCCGTCCGCACCCGAAATCGGGAATTGCTGCTTCCCCTGCTGCTGTTTCCCATCTTCATTCCCGCCCTGCTGGGCATGGTCGAGGCGACCACCGCCATCCTGACCGGCGACTACGAGCCCGCGCTCTGGATCAAGCTACTGGTTGGCTACGACATTATTTTCACCACCGTGAGCCTGCTGCTGTTTTCGACGGTGCTGCACGCCGAGTAAGCCTTGCTATTCAGCACTCAAGGCTACTACTGGATTGACCGAAGAGGCCCGTCGCGCGGGGATCAAGCTGGCCAGCAATGCGGAACAACCCAACACCAGAGCCACCGCCACCAGCGTGGAAAAATCCCACGCGCTCACGCCGAAGAGCAGGCTGCGCATCAATCTCGCCGCGGCCACAGAGCACGCCAGCCCGGCTAACATCCCGATCGCCGTGAGCCATCCCGCCTCTTTCAGAATGAGCCAATGGATGGCGCCCCGTTGCGCGCCCAGCGCCATCCGCACGCCGATCTCGCGCGTCCTCTGGCTTACCGAAAATGCAACCACTCCATACAGCCCCACCACGCCCAACACCAGCGCCAGCGCCGCAAACCCTGCCACCAGCCAGGTCGAGAATCTGTGCAGTATGGCACTTTGCGAGGCGCTTAGTTGCGCGGTCATGGTGCTTTCCCCATAGACTCCCAAATTAGGGTTGATCGCCCGCAACGTCTTCAGCAACACCGGCAGAAGAGCGGCCTCGTCCTGAGCGGTGCGTACCGCCACTTCGAAGTAGCTGTCGGGCCCGTGATAGATCGAGAAATACTCCGCCGGCCACGCCGGGTCATCCGGTGCTCCCTCGCGCACATCTTCGATGAGTCCAACTACCTGTCGCATGGATTTGGGCGTCAGATCGCCGTTGCCGATCATCTTGCCCAGCGGATCCTCGCCGGGAAAGTACTTTCGCGCCATCGACTCATTGAGGATGGTCACCTGGGGATGGCTGGCATCGTCGGCGTCGGTAAACATGCGGCCCCGCAGCAGCTTCACCTTCAGAGCGGCGAAATACTGAGGGCTCACGTCGCGTTGCAGCACCTCATTGTGCTCGCCGTGGTACGGCTTGCCGGGAATCCTTATCCGGTCGGTGTCGCAATTGCACTGCAACGGGAGATCGCTGGTGACGCCTGCCGACTGCACCCCAGGCAGCGCCGAAACCTTCTCCAGGATCTGGTGATAAAGGGCGACCTGTTGTTCTGGCTTGCCATAGATGTTGTCCGGAGCCATCACATAGACAGTCGCCAGGTGCGAGGTATCGAACCCGGTTTCGACGTGCAGCAGCCGGTAGAAGCTCTTGGCCAGCAACCCGGCGCCGGCCAGCAGCACCATGGCCACGGTTAACTCCACCACCACCAGGTTGGCTCCCAGCCTGCGCCAGAATCGGCTGGCCGCACCGCGTCCCCCCTCGCTTAGCTCCTCGTGGAACTCTCGGAAGGCGAGCCGCAGCGCAGGTGCGGCTGAGAGCAGCACCGCAGCCATCAGCGTGGCTGCCGCGGCAAAGAGCGCGGTATGTTGGTTCAGGCCCACGGCGGCGAGAAACGGCATGCCTTGCTGCATTGGTTTCGGAACGATCCGCGTCAGAAGCGACATCATGGCGAGGCCGGCGAAGACTCCCGCCGCACATCCCAGTCCGGCCAGCAGCAGGCCTTCGGTAACAAACTGCCGAACCAGACGCGCAGGACTGGCGCCGAGTGCCCCCCGCACGGCCGTTTCACGCCGCCGGCTTTCGGCTCGCACCAACACCAGGCTGGCGACATTCACGCAGGCGATCAGCAACAGCAGCCCTGCGCCGGCTAGCAGTGTCAACAGCGTCGGCCGCAGCTTGCCCACCAGGGTCTCGGTCAACGGAAGCAGGCTTGCGCCCTGCCCCTTATTGGAGCCCGGATATTGGAGAGCCAGGCGCGCCGCAATTGCTTTCAAGTCGTCGGAGGCCGCCTGTATCATCACACCGCTGCGCAGCCTTCCCACACCGTCGAGGTTGTGGCAGCTTCTTCGCTGCTCACATCCGGTCTTGTCCAGCAGGGGTACCCAGAGCTCTGCGATGGCACGCGGCGGAAAGGCAAAGCTCCGGGGTAATACGCCGACGATGGTGTAGGGTTCGCCGGTGAGGCTTACGGATTCCCCAATGACATCACGCCGGCCGGCGAAGCGCTTGATCCATGTGCCGTAGCTCAGGAGCGCGATCTTCGGTTGGCCGGGCTTGTCTTCGCCCGGGCGAAAATCGCGTCCGAGGATCGGTGTAACCCCCAGGGTGCGAAAGAATCCGTCGCTGACCCGGGCCGCCGGCACTGGCTCTGAGAGCGAACCCATGCGCAGCAAAAAGCCGGTGCCTCCATAAACATCGAGCGAGCTGAGCGTGGTGTTCAGGCGCTTCCAGTCGTCGAAGTCGTCGCGGGAAAGGTTGGAGCGTGGAAACAGCTCCTCGTGTTCATCGACGTCCACCAGCTGGATTGGATGGGCATAGGGCAGCGGCTGGATCAGGATCGCATCCACGAAACCAAAAATTGCCGTGCTGGCCCCGATGCCCAGGGCAAGCACCAGGATGGCGGTCAGCGCCAGGCCGGGATTCCTGCGGAGCTGCCGCACGCCGAATCGCAGGTCCTGCACCACGGTTTGCGCGCGAAAGCCCATCACCTCGTGGCTGTGTTCCTGCAGCAGCGTCGGATTTCCAAACTGCCGCATCGCGGCGTAGCGGGCGGCCTCCGGCGATATGCCAGCAGCTTCAAACTCCTTCGCCGCCTGCTCCCGATGAAACGCCATCTCTTCCTGTAGCTCGCGATCGAAGGTCTGACGCCGCAGCAGAACGGCGATCCTCCTCAGCAAACGGACCAGGGCATTCATACCGCCTCCTATTTCCCCGGATTTCCTGTCGAACTCGGTGGCATCGGCGAACTTCATGCGCCTTTCTTTGAGGAAAGGAGCAAACAAATTTTCTAATGCTGCGCGGCAGGAAATCCGGGGGCGTCGTCGAGTACTCGGCCAATGGCCGCTATCATCTTCTGAAACTTTGAGACTTCGATGCCCAACTGCTTTCGGCCTGCGGCGGTGAGAGTGTAGTAGCGCGCCCGCCGGTTGGACTCCGTCATCTTCCACTCCGCCTTCACCCAGCCCTGCAGCAGCAGACGCTGCAGCGCCGGATAAAGCGAGCCCTCTTCCACCGTCAGCACGGCGTCCGACTGGCGCTTGATGGACTGCGCAATTCCGTAGCCATGCAACGGGGCGCGGGCCAGGGTTTTCAGAATGAGCATGTCCAGGGTGCCCGGCATCAGTTCCGGTTTACTTGCCATGAGCGAAACCATAGACCATCTATGCATAGAATGTCAACGCTCAGGAAGGAACTTACCCCGAGACCGGTCTTCAGGAAAAGCCACTGCGACGAGCACGTTCATCCCCAACGTGCGTGCGGTGGAATGAAGCGACCCTCCGCCGAAACTTACCCGCCGAAGGCTCCCGGGGTTGAAACGATTCGCGCCCCGCCCGCACTATGTCCAATAGCGAAGGCTGCTTTACACGAGCTATAATTTCTGCGCCTTCAGGCCCAACCAAGGGAGATGCCAATGACACGCTACGGAAAGCTGCTGCTTTGCCTGACCGTATTCTTCAGCGGTGCGGCGCTGGCGCAAACTGATGACGAAAATGCCACCAAGGCCAGCCCGCCCGTTGCCTATGTTTACGTATCGAGGCCGACCCACATCGACGGTTTTGCTGTTTCCGCAAAGGGCGTGCTCACGACGGTGCCAGGCTCGCCTTTCCCGGGCAAGGTTCAGCGCATGGCGGTGAGCAGCTCGCTCCTCTTCGGCTCCGGCGCGGATATGACCAATGTCTACTCCTTCCACGTGGCGTCGGATGGAGCGCTGAAGCCGGCGGAGACAACCAATGTTCAAACTCACAACTCGAGCGATTGCGGCGGCCTGGGCCCCCCGCTGCTGGACCATACCGGCGCCTCTCTGTATGTGGGCGTTAACACCGGCGGATCTGGTCCCGGCTTTGATTGTGCGGACGGTTCGTTTGAGTCATTCAGCATCGAGAAAAGTACGGGCGGCCTGAAATTCCTGGGGATCACCGGCGACATCTTTGGCTTCTTTGGCCAGCTGAGCTTCATTGGCAATAACAAATTTGCCTACGGCGCGAGCTGCACCCAGGAAGCCGCTGGAGTTGCTTTCGACATCGCGGGATTCGAGCGCAAAAGCACCGGAGATTTGATCTACTCGATCGATGGGCCCACGCCCAATCCCAAAGAGCCCGATTCCTTCTATTGCACCCTCGCCAGTAGCAGCGACCCAGCGAACCACGTTGCCGTCGTGCTGCAGTCGATCAGCAACGAAACCGACGAGTCTAACGGACCGCCGCAACTTGCAACGTATTCCGCCGACAGCAACGGCAATCTGACCACGAAAAGCACCTTCGAAAACATGCCCGCTAGCGAGGTGACCAACATCTCCGACGTCGAAATGGCGCCATCGGGCAAGGAGCTGGTCGTTGGCGGCCAGGGATTCCAGCTCTTCCACTTCAATGGATCGTCTCCCATCACCAAGTTCACCGGCCTGGAGCGATCGCGCGTGCAGTTTCAGCAATTTCGCTGGGACAAGGCCGGTCACCTGTATGCGCTAAGCGGCGGAACACTTTACGTATTCAAGGAGACTTCCACCGGCGTTGAGCTGGTAGACTCGCTTTCGATTCCGGAGGCGCAGGGGCTCACAGTTTTGTATTAATGACTGCTCAATGCTTCGAGCGGACCGCTTGCCTCTTGGCTTCGAGTGTTTTTTTGAGGGAGTCCTCGGCAAAGGATTGCAGGATAGGATTCACCATCAAGCCCAACCCCATGGGCACTCCTCTGCTCAGGGTAACGGCTTCGCACTCGACGTAGACTCCGCCATCGCGTGCTTGCATGCGCCAGTAGGAGTTCATCGCCCAAAGAAAACCGTCGCCTTCTCCCTCGGGGAGGACGTGCTCCGACGGTTTGCCTGCGTTGTCGACCTGGCGCACCGACTGGCTGCGCGATTGCATCACGAGCCGTCCCGGCCCAAGCGGCTCATATTGGATAGCGTGCACGGTATCTTCGACGGCAGTCAGGACTTTGGTTTTCGTGATCCGGTACGAGACCACATAGCTATCTCCGCTATGCGAGAGTACCTTGGGCCGGCTTATGTCAGGGGCATAGATCCTGGCGTAGTCCGCGTAATCCTGATCTACCTGCTCCACCTGCGCCAGGGTTACCCCAGGCAGAAACTCGCCGCCGATCCAGTGCTGGATCATGCCTCCGAGCACCTCCTGCGCCTTGATCTTCTGGGTGGCGATCTCTCCGTTGCGCACCGCTGACCGCCGCGCGGGGTCGCTGTCGATCCATAGGAAGCCGCTCTGGGATTGGTTCTGAGCCTGCAAGCGCGTTTCCAGTTCGGCAATGTATTTGCGGTACGCAGCCATGGTTTCCGGGGCCAGGGCAGCGTGCGCGACCAGCGCCGCCAGGCAAAGACCAAGCAAGAAAGCGCGGCTGCGCTGCGTGGGGAGTTGGGGCCGGCTTCTCAGGGCAGGTTTGGTGGCGTCAATGCAGCTGTTTCCCATTCTCACCAAGTTAACTTTTTGCGCTCTGTCGAAAATGTTTGCCCTCAGTGGCTAAAGCCACGATGATGGTGATGGTTATGGACGGCCTGAAGGCCGTCCCCTTCAATCTATTTTCATCGCCTTGGGTGGGCCGCAGGCCCATGATTCCTCTGTCGAAAATGTTTGCCCTCGGTGGCTAAAGCCACTTAAAGTCCTGCTGGATTTGGACGGCCTGAAGGCCGTCCCCTTCAGTCTATTTTCATCACCTTGGGTGGCCCGCAGGCCCATGATCCATCCTAAATACATCGCGAAATGCTTTTCCCCGAGTAGAATTGTCCGCGGTCGGCTCCCGGAAATCATTTCAAAGCGGAGAGGTGACCCCATGGGAGCGCCCGCAACGGCGCTCTCCGATCTATGGCGACGTGTCAGGGCAGTTCTTCGACTGCCATCTGGATAGACATTCGCCAGTCGCCCATCAGTCGAAGAAGCTGCGATCGTCGTCCGATAAGTGAGCTTTCGCTGCCTGGACATTGAAGGTGACACCGAGGCCTGGCCGGTCCCAGACCTTGATGAAGCCACGTTCCACGATCGGGTTCGGCAGCCCATCGACAATCTCATACCACCACTCAGGCTGGCCCATCGGATACTCAAAGGCGATGTAGTTTTGCGGCAACGCGGCCGCCACTTGGACATGCGCAGCCAGCCCGATGAGCCCGTCGAAGACTCCGTGGGGGCAATCTGGATGCCGTGAATATCGGCGTATTCCGCGATCCACTTCATCTCCGCGATCCCACCCACATCTTCCGGGTCGGGGCCGATAACATTGACCGCTTGCTTCTCGATCAGGTCCTTGAAATTCTCCCGCAGGTAGATTTCCTCTCCGGTATGAATCGGGATCGAAGTACTCATGCGTGACTTCGCGAAAGAGCTCGGCGTTCGGGTAAGGCGAGTAGTCGCCGGTGATCAGGTCTTCCAGCCATGCGATGTGCAGCGGTTCGAGCGCCCGGGCAAAGGTGATCGCATCCTTCACCGTCCAGCCCGGCCCGCAGTCAAGGGCTAGCCCTATTTCATCGCCCAAGACCTTCTTCATGGCTTCGACGCAGGCGATCACATGTTCCATGCCCCGTTCCGTCATCATGCCGCGGTCGGAATGCGATGGTCCCGTCCGCGGCGGTCGTCGTACCACCGTCGGGCACGGCGGGCATCATCGCCGGATCGTGAAATCCTACCGCCTGTTTAATCAGCGTGAAACCCTCTTTGGCTTCCTTCATCTTCGCCATGCTCTCGGCGTAATCCTGCGGCGTGTGGCCGGTCATGGGGAAGCGGACGCCCCGTTGTAGATGCGGACGCGGTCCCGGATCTTCCCGCCCAGCAGCTTGTAGACCGGCACTCCGGCCACTTGCCCCGCGATATCCCAGAGAGCGATCTCGATGGCGCTTACCGCCGCGCCCCAGGGCTTGAACGCGCCCATGCGGCGGATCTTCATCATCACCCGCCCCACGTCTGTCGGGTCTTCGCCCAGAAGATATTCCTTATAGAACAGCACCATCGGCTTCAGATACGCCTTGGCGGACTCGGCCTGGCCGTACCCGGAGATGCCCTGATCCGTCACGATCCGGACCACCGGGTTGCGGCCGATGATGGCGCACCTCAGGTCGGTGATCTTGATCGGTATCTGCCCGGCCGTTTTCCGGGGCGCGCCGCTCCTCTGCTGGCCCGCAACCGACGTTGCGGCCGCTAACCCCGAAAGCGATCCGAAAAATCCTCTTCGCGTCCAATTCGCCATGAGTCCTTCACTCCTTGCCCGGCTACGTTATTTTGCAGAAAACCTTTCCCCCGGGATCCTAAGCCGTTAAGGAGTGCATCATCAAGCGTTTCAAATGTTAACTGGAAGCGCTCCTCCCCCTTTGTCAGCCTGCCTATTGGACAACGATGGTCACTGTCGCGGTGTGGCTCAGGTTGCCGGAGCCCGCGGTAATGGTCCCGGTATAGGAACCAGCGGGCGTTCCCGGAGTTGTGATTGGGGAGGTGGGAGACCCTCCGCCGCAACCGATAGCGGTTCCCAATACTACCGTCGCCGATAGTGCGACCAGCAGCCATTTCCGCTTGCGCGGTACCAGGCCCACGCCCAGCAACATCGCCGTAAAGCCAGCGGCATCGCTCCCCCGGGAAACTCAGCTTTCGCCGTGGTGACCGGGGCTGTCGTTTTTACTGTAACCGTTACTGTCTGCGCCCCACTGGAACCGAGCTGCAGCGAAGAACTCGACAAGCTGCACGTGGGCGCCGAAGTTCGCTAGCCGGCGTAATGTTACAACTCAGGCTAACCGCGCCCGCAAAAGAGCCCGCCGGCGCGACGGCCAGGGTGAATTGCGCGCTCTGCCCGGCGGAGACGGTCTGCGAGCTTTGTGACCCGGAGGCTAATCCGACGCTGAAATCAGGAGCGGCCACACCAACCCCAGTGAGCGCGACGGTCTGGGTGCTGCCGGCGATGGCGATGCCACCCGTCCGGCTCCCGGCTGCGGTAGGGGTAAACGTAACCGATATCTGGCAACTGTTGCCCGCCGGCAGTGCCGTGCCGCACGTGTTTGTTTGCGCAAAATCGCCAGTGACCGAAATGCCGGATATACTCAGCGGTGCGTTGCCGGTGTTCGTCAACGTCGTAACTTGAGCGGCGCTGGCGGTGCCCACAGTTTCAGCAGCAAAGGTAAGCACGTTCGGGTTGAGCGCGGCGCCGGGCCCGAGCCCTGTTCCTGCCAGCTCCACCGCCAGCGGACTGCCAGGCTCCGTGCCGCTGACGGCAATCGTGGCTGTTCGCGAGCTCCCGGTGGTAGGGGTGAACGTCACGTTGACTGTGCACGTGGCGGCTGCCGCGAGGGTCGCTCCGCAGTTGTTGGTTTGTGCAAAGTCGGAGCTGTCTGCGCCGGCAAGGCTGATACCGGTGATATTCAAAGGAGAGTTTCCAGCGTTCACCAGCGTCACGGCCGCGGCGGTGCTGCTCGTGCCAACTGCCTGCGGTGCGAAGTTCACTCTGCCCGGATAAGCGTTCAGCGCGGGTCCATTCACTCCCGTACCGCTAACGGCGATGGCGACGGGGCTGATCCGAGTGTTGTCGGTAAACGTGATGACGCCAGACTCCAACCCAGTTGCCGTGGGCGTGAAAGTAACCGTCACCGCACATTGGGCTGCGGGTGCAAGACTGGCGCCGCAGTCGTTAGTCTGGCTAAAGTCGCCGGTCGCTGCAATATTGGCAATGTTAAAGCTGACGTTGCTCGGGTTGCTGAGGGTGATGGTTTGCGGCACGCTGCTGGTGCCTACGCCCTGGGAGCCGAAGTTGAGCGAGGCGGGCGCCAACGCCTTAAATGGGGTGCTGAGCAACACGGAGATTTCATTGGGTGAGGTTCCATACCCCGGCGACGCAGCAATGTCCGGTGATCCATCCTGGTTAAGATCAGCGACCGCGAAAGGGCCATTACTAATAAGTTCGACCATGGGCTGACGGAAGGTACCGTCACCGTTACCCAACACGATCGAGCCGGAGATGGCCAGGTCCAGCTTGCCATCGCCGTTAAAGTCGGCGGCCACGGGATATCCCTCCACGCTAACGGTCCCCTGGTTGACGACGGTCTTGAAGGTGCCGTCACCGTTGCCCAGAAGAATGAAGAACTGGGGCAGATTCGCCGAGGTCACCGCGAGGTCCAGCTTGCCGTCCCCGTTGAAGTCCCCGGCTGTCAACGAGAACACGCCGTTGAGCAATTGATCCTGGTGTGTGCGGAAGGTGCCGTCGCCGTTGCCGGGCAGAAGGGAAAAACCTGTTTCGGTCTGGACGACCAGATCAGGCTTGCCGTCCCCGTTGAAATCGCCGGACAGGATCGTGGTTGGTCCGACGCCAGTGGCGTAATCGACGTGCGGCAGGAAGGTTCCGTCTCCGTTGTTGAGCAGCACGGAGATGGTATTTGATTCGGAGTTGGCCACCGCGAGATCGGGTTTCGCATCTCCATTGAGATCGCCAATCGTCAGGGTCTGGGGCTGTAAGCCGACGGTGTATGCGACTGGCGGCTGAAATGTGCCATCGCCATTGCTCAGCAGGACTACTGCCTGCCCTGGGATACACGTGTTATTGCCGTTGGTGCAGTTGAAGTACACGCTCGCCAGATCGCTCTTGCCGTCTCCATTGAGGTCCCCGGCCGCCAGGGCGCCGGCGGGCTGGGGCAAGGAAGAGGGAATGTCCGCCTGCAAGGTGCCATCGCCGTTCCCCAGAAACACGCCGATGGGTGTCGGTTCTTCATCGGGAGGAAAGGCGGTCTCTGCTGCAAGATCCGCTTTCCCGTCCCCGTTGAAGTCCCCGCTGAGCACTTGCGAAGCCGGAAAGCCCGATTGGAAGGGATAGGTGGTTCCCCCCACAAAGCTGCCATCACCCAGCCCAAGCAAAACAGACACAGTCGCGGTGCCAGTCGCTGAACAACTGTAGGCTTGGCATCCCGACTCGGCCACTGCCACATCCAGGCGCCCATCTCCGTTCAAATCGGTTACGATTACATCCACCGCGTTGAGCGCTATCGCATACAGCACCGGGGTCTGGAAGGTTCCGTCGCCGTTGCCGAGCAGAACCGCGAGACCGTTCTGGTAAACGATGACAAGGTCCGGCCTGGCATCGCCGTTCAGGTCGGCGGCTGCGGCGGAGGCCAGACCGGTGGGAGCAGAGTAGGTGGCGTGAAGCACAAAAGTCCCATCGCCGTTGCCCAGGAAGACATCTCCGCCTGCGTACACATCCAGTATGCCGTCGTGGTTGAAATCTGCCGCGGCAAGAACGGACGCGCCTACATGCGCGGAATTATTTAATGGAGTCTGAAAGGTTCCGTCACCATTGCCGAGCAAGGTAGAAAGCGTGCCTCCACCAACCACCAGGTCCATTTTGTGGTCGTTGTTGAAATCGCCAATCACCAGGCTTTGCGCGCCGGGGACGGTATAGAGCACCTGCGCCTGAAAGGTCCCATCCCCCTGGCCCAGCAATACGGAGATGGTGCCGTCCTGACTGTTAACGATGGCCAGGTCGAGCTTGCCATCGCCGTTGAAATCAGCCGCCGCAAGGGCGGAGGGGTTTTTGCCTGTGGCGTAATCGAGATGAGGTTGAAAGCTGCCGTCACCGTTTCCCAGCAATATGCTCACTGTGCCTGCGCTGCAAGTCAGGATAAAGTCAGCGGGGGCTGCTTCCTCGTAGGCACAATTGCCGTCGGTGACCGCCAGGTCCAGATTCCCGTCGTTATTGAAGTCTCCGACAACCACCGCGGTGGGTGCCGGGCCGGTTGGGTAGGTGACCTGGGGGTTGAAGCCCCCCGCCAAATTTCCCAGGATCACAGATACGGTGTTGTCGCCCTGGTTTACAGAGACGACGTCGACGATGCCGTCGCCATTGAAGTCGCCGGTAGCGGCTGCAAACGCGCCGGGCCCGACGGTCAAGTCCGTCCTGCCAAAAATGTAGGTTTGGCCGTGACTCTCTATCGTCGGAAACAGAAGGCAGATGACAAGTACTACAGTCCAATGATTGCGCAAGGACAGAACTCCTTGCCCCACCTCGACGCTCGGTGCCTCATCTCCAGGTGAGCGCCCGGAATTATCCCTGAAGGGGCAGTCGGATATTACTATTTACGCGGAATTTGGGAAAGGGGGATCTTCTTCGTCATCCGCCATAGGTAATGCGGGAAAGCGCCGCATACGCGCCTTCACGGCTACCGGTAAACACGCCTTCCATTAATGATCCGGCTTTGGTTACGATTCTTCGACCATTAAAGGACTCTCCCATCATCTCTTTCTGAACGAAGGCAGAAGGATGTCTCAGCTCAGCGTGTCCCCTTAATGAACGGGCACAACGTCTGACTGGGTGCACAGAAGGGGTACAATTCTGCAACGTCAACCACGGGAATATTCAAGCGGAGCTGCCCTCACAGGTCCGTCATGAGGCTTTTGGGCGAGAAAGAGGACCGGAGAAATTCCCATGAAGTGGCAAGTGAGCACGGCGGGCCCCTGGTCCGACCCGCAGGAAGCCGGACGGAGAGCCAGACGGCGAGTCGCTTACCGGCTGCTCCCTTTCGTATTTCTCATCTACCTCATTAACTACATCGACCGCGTCAATGTCTCATTCGCCAATCTCAGGATGAGTGCTGACCTGGGATTCAGCGACCGCGTCTACGGCTTAGGAGTAGGGATGTTCTACCTAACCTACATCTTGTTCGAGATACCCGGGGCCGTCATCGTCGAACGCTGGAGCGCCAGGAGGTGGATTGCGAGAATCATGGTCTCGTGGGGAATGGTTACAATTCTGACCGGTTTCGTGCACACTGCCGCGCAGTTTTATGCCGCCCGCTTCCTTTTGGGAGCTGCTGAATCCAGCTTTTTCCCCGGTATGATCGTTTATTTGACACATTGGTTTTGCGGGCGCGACCGCGGCCGGGCAATCGCTTGCTTATATGCGGCTAATCCTGCGGCTGCTTTGATCGGCTCGCCGTTGGCAGGCTGGGTGCTCGGTGTGCATTGGCTGTCGCTTGCCGGCTGGCGCTGGCTTTTTATTCTGGAGGGAATTCCTGCCGTCATTGTGGGCATCGCCACCTACTTCTATTTGACAGACCAGCCGGTGCAAGCGACCTGGCTTCCCCCTGACGAGCGGGAGTGGCTCGTCGAGCAATTGCAGCAGGAGATAGAAGCAAAAAGCAAGCTGCGCAAGCCTACGATTTGGGAAGCTTTTCGAGACCCACGCATCCTGACATTGATGCTTGCATTTTTCCTGGCGCTCACAGGAGCTCTCGGAACCATCTACTGGATACCAACCTTTTTGAAGCGCCTGTCGGGGTTTTCTAACCGGACGGTGACGTCGCTGCTGCTGATGCCGGCTCTCCTAGGGGTGGCAGGGATGCTGATCAATGGATGGCACTCCGACAAAACTGCCGAGCGACGCTTGCACTCGGCAATTCCACTGCTGGCTGCGGGCGCGTTGTTCGCCCTGGTGACGCTTTTCCGTCACGATATGGCCACAGCGGTTTTGTGCTTGCTGTTGGGGAGTGGGTTCATGTATGCCTACTATCCAACTTTTTGGGCGATACCGACGATGATGCTAAGCGAGGCTGCGGCCGCCGCCACCTTCGGACTTCTCAATTCGATCGGGCAACTCGGCGGGTTAGCCGGCAGCTACACCATCGGCTATCTCAACGATCGAACCCATTCCCTTGCGGCTAGTTTTGCATTCATCGCCCTCGTCTATGTGTTGGCCGGCGGCCTGGTACTTAGTTTGAGAATCCGCGACCCGCAGAGTGATTTGCAAAGATCGAGCTAGCTTAAGAGCCACTCCTTACCGCGAGCGCTGAGCTGAAGCGAACCTCAAACAACACTTGATTGTGTATCTTTTATGGTACATACTCAAAAGTCCGAAGATATGAAGAGACGGAATGTGCATGTGGGATCGTCGCTCGATGACTTCTTAAAAGACGAAGGCATCCTTGAAGAGACTCGCGCTGTCGCGATCAAGGAAGCAATCGCCTGGCAGGTCCAGCAGGCGATGCTGAAAGAAAAAATCACCAAGGTGGAGATGGCGCGGCGGATGAAAACCAGCCGTGCCGCCCTGGATCGGCTACTTGATCCGGGTAACGACTCCGTAACACTACAAACGCTCTCCCGCGCGGCGCATGCCATTGGGCGGGAACTCCGCATTGAGCTCGTTTAAATTCTGTTCCTTTCATATCTCAAGACGCTGTCCAAAGCTGAACAGAGCTGTTCGGAATTGAACGGAGAAGCGATGCGATTCGCGCGAGTCCAGCGATGAACCGCCCGTTTTCATTGGAAAGGACCGCTCCGGGCTGATGGTTTCCCAATTGCTCTACCCATGGACAGAGCCATGCGCTTACTTTCCATGTAACTTTGCTTATCCGGAGGGATGCATCCGATGACGACGTTTCTCAACCAGGACGTGCTCTTTGCTGCGCGGCAGTTGCGCAAGAGCCCCGGCTTTACCACTGCGGCTGTACTTATCCTGGCGCTCGGCATCGGTGCAAATCTTACCGTCTTTCTCCTCCTCTATGGAGTGCTGCTCCGGCCGCTGCCCTTCCCTCAGCCACAGCAGCTGGTGCGCATCAATCGCTTCTATCCCGTACTTCATGACACGGTGGTTCCGGCCTACTCGGGGACAAAAGCGCTGTTTCTTCGTCGCGCCAACCGCACCCTGGAATCGGCCGCCGCCTACGACTACATACCAAGCCACGTGAATCTGGTGCAGGGCGATCAAGTAGTTGCGCTTGAGGCCATGCGCGCCACCTCTGATTTTTTTCACGTCTTTCATATGGAGCCGAGGATCGGCCGCGGCTTTTTGCCCGCGGATATGACACCGAACGCTCCCGGAGTAGCCGTGCTGAGCGACGCAGCCTGGCGGCTCCGCTTCGCCGCCGATCCCAACATCGTCGGACGGTCCATCGCTCTCGGCGACCAGAATTACACGGTCGTCGGCGTGGCCGATCCTGGCTTTCGCCTCGACACCAAGGTCGATATATGGACGCCGCTCCAAATCGCCGAGAGCCCGGAAGACAAAAGCAATGACTACAACTTCGTCGGACGGCTCAAGCCCGGCGTCACCCTTGTGCAAGCGCAGGATGACCTTCGCCGCGTGCTGCTGCAGTTGAAGAGCACCTATCCGGACCTTTGGAACCAGTACGAATCGGTGCGCCTGCTTGATCTTCACGACTCGTTGGTAGGCCAGATGCGTCCAGCGCTGCAGATGCTGATGGGCGCGGTCAGCCTGGTACTGGTGATGGTGTCTGCCAATATTCTCAGCCTGCTTCTCACCCGCGCGTTCGCCCGTCGCCGCGAGATGGCGTTGCGGGCGGCGCTTGGCGCCTCCGGGTGGCGCATCCTTCGCCAACTCCTGGTGGAGAATGCCTTGCTCTGCATCCTGAGCGGCTTCGCTGGAGCTCTCTTGGCCGAGTTCGCTACCCCGGCACTGATGCGCCTGAGCCCGTTGCCAATCCCGTCGTTTGTGAGCTTGCACATCGGTGTATCGGCCCTCCTCTTCGCGGCAGGGCTGGTGTTGGCTTGCGCACTGCTCTTCAGCCTGGTGCCGGCGGTAGAAAGCAGGCGCACCCAACTCAACGAGGCACTGCGCATGAACTCCGCCCAGCTGGCGGGCGGCAATCGTAGTCTGGCGCAGAAGTCGTTGGTCGTGGGCGAGGTCGCCATATCGCTGGTTCTTCTGGTAGCCGCCGGGCTGCTGCTTACCAGCTTCTGGAAGCTGGTACACGTCTCCCCCGGCTTCGAGGTTAAAAATGTCGTCACCTTCAAGACCGCCTTGAACGACCAACAGGTCGTCACCAGCGCAGCACTCGGCCAGCGGCTGAATGAGCTTGGTGCGCGGGTTGAGGCGCTGCCCGGCGTCGAGGCCGCTGCTGCGGTGAATAGCCTGCCCACAGAACTGACGCCAGATCTCCCGTTCGACGTCGTCGGCCGGCCGGCTGGGAACAAGACGCCAGCGGCGAAGAGAAATTTATGCCCATTACCGCTGCTTACTTCAACGCCTTGCGTATTCCGGTAGTAGCTGGGCGCTCATTCCGTCTCTCTGACACGCACGGTAGCGAGCCAGTGGTCATCATCAATCAGCAGGTTGCCGACACCTATTTCAAGAGGCAGAATCCGATCGGCCAGCGCATCCGCATCGGCGCGATCATGGGGCTTGAAGACGGCGTGCGCGAGATCGTGGGGGTCGTTGGAGATACGAAGAGCTCCGGACTCGATGCCCCGTCGCCAGGAATTATGTACCTCCCCGTAGCGCAAACTCCCGACAGCATATCGCGGGGCGGAGTTGGCCAGAGGGGCGTGAGCTGGGTAGTACGCAGCAAGGCCGGCAATGAGGATGTGGTCGCCGCTGTTCGAAGGATTTTTATGGAGAGCGCGCGTACACCGCTGCTCAGCGTGGAGAGGATGCAGGACGTGATTAGCGAGTCGGTGGCGCAGCAGCGCTTCACCATGATGCTGCTTGGCTGCTTTGGCCTCATCTCGCTGTTCATGGGAGCCGCCGGACTTTACGGCGTGATGTCGTACACCGTAGCTCGCCGGACAAAAGAAGTTGGGCTGCGCCTGGCGGTGGGAGCGGATCGGGGAGACATCCTGCGCATGGTGCTGCGCGAAGCAGGTCTGCTGGTGGGGCTTGGCCTTATGGTGGGCTTCGCCGCCTCGCTCGCCGGCGCACAGCTCTTGCGTAGTCTGCTATTCGGCGTGGCGCCGCGCGATCCGTTGACACTGGTTTTCATGTGCGGTGTCCTGTTGCTCACTGGGCTCTTTGCCGCATGGTGGCCGGCCCTGCGTGCCGCATCCACCGAGCCAATGCAGGCACTTCGCATGGAATAGCCCCTCGTTGGAAACGTGAATTTAGCCTGTACTCTTCAACCGGGCTTCACTCGTCCAGAACCGACGTCTGTCGCCAATTGAGTGGTGGAAATGGCTTCTCGCGAGCAAATCGCCGTAATAGCAGGACTGATGCTGGCTGCACGAAGTCATGGAACCTTCGCAAATCGTCCTACGTAGGTTGAGTTGGAGGTCATCGTGGACGATCATTCAAGAGCTGCGGATAACAATGGACGGGCTTGGTCAAAAGAAGGACAGGATCCGACATGGGTCAAAGCGATCGCGCTGCTTATATGGCTGCTGGCAGGCGTTGTTGTATTCCTTCCTTTTGCATTGGACACGTCACCTTGGGACGCTGTGACGCTACGGGTTCCGGGTAATCAGGGCAATTGGTGGCACGCCCTTGTCGGTGCTCCGTTCTTTCTTGCTTATCCGATGATTTGGCTCCGACTACGCTCGCTTTTTTCAACGCAACCTTCGACGGCGATCGGGCGACGCTTGATCTGGAGTACCGTCGCCCTCTCTATCGGTGGCACGACATTGGTGCAGGTACCGTTTCTGTTGCATCTCGCTGGGACCAGTGAATGGCAACGCCTCTCGGTCCTAAGCTTGGGCTTCGGCATAGTAATCGCTAGCGCTTTAATTCTGCTCCTACGCCGCCGTCACCTCTCCTCTACTCACGCGTGCCTTGTGGGTCTTGACACCGCTTATCTCGCCAACGCTGCACTTTGTCTCGTCGTTTACAGCGGAGCGGCCGGGAACCTGCGGTCAAAATCAGGCTGGCTTGTATCGATGGTGATCGTCTGGCCAATCGTTTTCGAGCTTATTTGGCTTTTCGGGCAGACCTTCCGGGCACAAGCGTCCCAACTCAATCCTCGCGCCGCCTAACCCACTTCTTAACTGCTGAAAACCCGTTTGTTCGATGGGGCTAAAATTGCTGACGGGGGTTCTCCCATGCCGACGCCTTTCGAGAGCGCTCAACTGAACCTTAAACTCTTCGATCTCCGCCGCGAGCCTCTGTTACGAGAAGCGCGAGATTGGTTCATTCGCGACTTTAATCCAGAGAGCTTCGCCGAACTAGCGACTCTAGCTGGCGGCAAGCGCAACGCGTCGTTTCGTATGGTCCTAAGCTACTGGAACATGGCCGCGTCTCTGGTGACGACAGGCGCGGTCGACGGAGATGCCTTCCGAGCCGCACACGGCGAGATTTTCGCAACATTCAGCAAAATCTATCCATATCTCGCCGAGCTACGTGTCGCCAGTGGCGAACCGGACTTCTGCAAAGACATGGAAACCGTAGTACTCGCCGAGTCAGACGCGGAGATGATTCTTGAGCGACGAAGGAACGCGCTCAGGGCAGCGGCGGCGCACGATTCGGAGTCAGCACAAAAAGCCTCTTGATGGGTCCTTTGTAGTGCCCGAAAGTTAACTTACCGGTAAATTCGCAGGAGCAATTTCCGGCGCCAGGGCAGATGGCACGCCGCCCGGCCTCCGGCGGGGCTCTCCGGAGTCCGTCTCTAGCACCTTGAGTGCTGTTCACTTTCGGACAAAGATTTTGGATCTCGGACAGAATGCATATTCGAACGAGCCCTCTCGTGGGCTGACCTGCCCGCAAATGAACCGCTTACGGTTGGAGAGAATTGGCGCGGAACGTGCTAGGAGTGAGTAACCATCCGTGGAGACTTCTATGGGAACCCTGCTGCAGGATCTTCGCTTTGCATTTCGTCAGATCAGGAAGGCTCCGAGCTTTGCTGCCACTGCGGTGTTGACCCTGGCGCTGGGCATAGGCGCAAACACGGCAATTTTCAGCCTGATAAACGCAATCCTGCTCAAGCCTCTTCCGGTGGCAAATCCCAAACAGATTGCGGCGCTGACTCTGCGCCAGAACAACGGACCATCCTTCCCGTATTTCTCCTGGCCCGAATTCAAGGAAATTCGCGCCCAAAGCAAGGGCTCCTTCAGCGACGTGTTCGTGTCCACGATGGGACTGGACGGAATAGCGGTTGCAGGGCAGCAGCCCGAGCGGATCATGACTTCCTATGTGACTGGCAACCTGTTTAATGCGCTGGGTCTGAAGTCGGCGGTAGGCAGGCTCTTTTTGCCCAACGAGGGAGAGGTACTCGGCCGCGACCCGGTCATTGTGCTGGGCTACGACTTCTGGGAGCAAAGATTCAACGGCGATCCCAACGTCGTGGGGCGCAGTGTCACCCTGGATGGACAACCGCTCACCGTAATCGGCGTTGCGCCGAAAGGCTTTCATGGCATGCAAAGCTTTATCTCCGTCGCGGCGTTTCTGCCCTTATCGCAGATGGGGATCGGCGGCACTACGGCCGACGCTCTGAATGGTTGGTCGAACCGCCAATTCATTGCCTACGGACGTCTGCGGCCGGGAGTCAGCCTGCATCAGGCGAGCGCTGAACTAAGCATCGTTGCCCAGAACCTGATGCGCCAGCATCCCGACGTGGAAAAAAAGATCGACATCGCGGCTCTTCCCGAGTCCAGCCAACGCATCACTACCGGCGACCCCAATACCATGGTGATCGTCGCAGCGCTCTTTATGGGCCTCGCCGGCATGGTGCTATTGCTGGCTTGCGTCAACGTGGCGAATCTGGTTCTGGTTCGGGCGACGGTGCGGGAGCGGGAAATGGCCGTCCGCACGGCCCTCGGAGCCCCGCGTTCCCGGCTCTTGCGACAAATGATCACCGAGACTGTTTCCCTGGCGCTCATGGGCGGGGTCATGGGAGTGGTTGTAGGTATGTGGGCCAGCAGCGCGCTCGGTCACATCAACCCGCACGCCGATATTCCCCTGGTGCTTACCTTCGAATTCGATTGGCGTATCTTCCTTTATTCCTTATTGATTGCACTGCTGGCAGGGGTGGTGGTCGGAATCGTGCCGGCTTTGCGGCTGGCAAAGGCCAACGTGAACACCTTCTTGCACGAGGGCAGCCGAGGCGTTACCTCTGGCCATCACTGGTTGCGTGACAGCCTGGTTGCACTTCAGATCGCCGGCTCCCTGGTGCTGCTGGTGGTGACGGGTTTGTTCGTTCGCAGTCTGTCGGCAATGCAGACCATGGACTTCGGTTTTAAGCCGGAGCAGGTACTCAATCTCGCCGTCGATCCGAACGAGATCGGGATGAAGGACACGCAGACACGCGTTCTGGCCGGCGATGTCCTGCTTCGTCTCCATCAACTTGCCGGGGTGGACTCGGTGAGCCACGCAAGCATGATTCCCTTGGGCTACTTCGGTAACGGCGATACGCTGGTGATCGACGGAGCCCCGGCTGCAACCGATCCCGCTGCATTCGGCGCTGGCTTCAACGTTATCTCACCCGAGTACTTCAGCGTGATGGGCATCGATGTTCTGCGCGGCCGCACCTTTACCGCTATGGACGATGAACATGGAAGAGATGTTGCGATTGTCAGTGAGAGCACGGCCAGGAAGTACTGGCCCAATCAAGATCCTATCGGTCGCACCTTTCGCAGGGAGAGCGAGAAAGAGCGCAAGCTCACCGTAATTGGAATCGCAGGAGATGCAGAATTTCAGATATTTGGGGGTGCCAAGACACGGCCGTTTTTCTATCTCCCTTATGCCCAACACGTTGCCGGGAACAGCTTGATGGTGTTCCAGTTGAAGACACATGGGGATCCCCTTGCTCTGGTGCCCACTGTCGAAAAAACCATCCATGCGGTTGCGCCTCAACTTCCCATCTTTCAAGTGCAAAGCATGCACCAGGCGCTTTTTACGCTCAACGGCCTGTTGCTGTTTCAGATAGCGGCATCGCTTGCAGCGACCATGGGCGGACTGGGATTGACGCTGGCAGTTATTGGCCTTTACGGCGTTATCTCTTACACGGTAAGCCAGCGCGTACGTGAGATCGGTCTGCGGATGGCGCTGGGAGCCAGCAGGGGCGTGGTATTCAAAATGATTTACCGGCAATCGATCCGCATTGTTGGAATCGGCCTGGGGATTGGCCTGATCGTGGCCGTGGGGGCTGCGCAAGCCTTTGGCAGCGTGGTCATCGTTAGCGTGCAAGACCCTGCGACCTACGCGATCGTGATCGCCGCTCTGGGAATTGTCGCGCTCGCCTCCTGTTTTCTACCTGCCCGGCGGGCGATGGCGGTGGAACCGATGGTCGCGCTACGCGAGAACTGAACTACCGCCCTCTCGAAAGGGACAAGCTTCTCACCGGGCAGATATAGGATTTCCCGGCTATCTCCGCGGGGGCCATATTCGACCATGACCGCTGAGGTCCGAGTTCAATTTGGGGTGGGTCTCTCCGCGTGATCGACTACAAGCACTTCGACGGGGCCCTTGGCGGGCTGGAGTTTCAGCCCGAGTCGGTCCATTGCGGCGAAGACGATTGAGAGGTTGGGGCCGGCCGGGAGGCGGTTACCACCCGCATCGTCCGGCACCGCAGAGGCCGGAGATTTGATCATGTCTTCATCCGTGTAATTCAGATCGATATCGAATTCGCCGGTGAATCCGGTCTTGTCGAGGACCGGCTGACCCAGCGCTCTTGCCAGATCCCTTACGAGGTCCGCCATGTGCAACTTCCTTCCTTCGATTCGCAGCTCTGTAGACGACAGGAACAACGGCGCATAGCCACAGTCGGACGTCCCGGGCATGGGTTGCGGTGTCGTGCCGGGTGGAAAGGAAAGGCAGGTTATGTCCTTCGCCGGCGGCAGTTTCAAGCCGCTCTTTTTCGCTGTCAAAGTATAGACAGGAAGCTCTCTCGTCTCCCGGTGGAGCGCCAACCTGAACCTGTCGGCCAGGAGTGTTTGCAGCATCAGCCACGCATGCGTCTGATCGGTGTTACTCTCCGGCTTGGCCACGATATCGTAGCCTTCGGAATCGATCCAGGCCGGCCCCCCTACTACCTGAGAAGCCCCCAGGGGATCTGAGTGACCCTGGTAGGGGGAGTCGTGGGCAGCGTACGCAAATTGGGTGAGAAGCCTGAGAGGAGCGTTCGTTGCGATGATCCGGCCGCCGGGTTTGTAAGCAACGCCCCTGCGGCCGGTCGCGGCGTCCTGAGCAGAAACATTTCGTTTGATCGTCGCCACTTCAAAGGCGGGGTGTAGGTCGGACTGGCCGAACAATCCGTATGCAGCAGTCGCCAGCAGAACAGCGATCGTGACGACGACCGATGCCAGCCCGGTGCGGACTGCTGGCCGCGACTGGCCCAGCAACCTTGCGATCCGGTTGGCTAGGGATCCACCATTGGCAGCAAGCGCGGCACTGAGATGCGACGGACGGTAAGATTCCAAATGCGCCAGCGCGCGCGCATACGTGAGCGCATTGCCAAAGACCGAGACCGCCACATCGTCGCAGCACAGTTCGCGCTCGGCGCGAATGTGCCTCGAGACCCACCAGACCGCGGGGTGGTAGAACAGCAGAGCTTCCGCGACGCTCTGCAGCATGTTGACCAGATAATCGTGCCGCCGGATGTGCGCCAGCTCATGCAGCAGCAGAGCCTCTAGATACTCCGCAGGCAGACCGCCGAGCGCCCCCACCGGTACCAGCACCACCGGACGCAGCCAGCCGACCACCGTCGGCACCTGCACCAGCGCGGAGACAAGCAACGGCACGGGACGAAACAGACGAATCTGTGCTCCAAGCTTGCTTAGAGCCTCCTGCCATTCCGGAGGCGCTCGCCGGACCAGCATCGACCGCATGCGTGCGGCAACCAGCCAGCCTCCCGCCAGCCGAAACCAGAACGCAGCGGCGCCGGCCAGCCAGACGATCACGATCCACGCCAGGAACTGTGCCGGCTGTACGCTGGGCACTGTGGCGCGGACGGAATCGGGCAACGTAGCGGCGACACTGGTCGTGGAAGGAGCAGGAGGAATATTGCGGATTTGATAGGCAGCGCCAGGACTCGCGTCCGGCTGCTGCATCAGGCGCCAAGTTGCCAGCGGAGCGGCCATCATTGCGGCCAGAGCCGCGCAGGCTAGCAGGTATCGGCCGTTTGGACTGGACCTGCGCGCCATAATTCTGCGAGCGGCCGCATATAAAAGTGCGATCGATAAGCCCTGCCAGAGGAAATGGACGAGTGTCCAGCCGAGCCGTTCTACCCATGCCTCGGAGGAAAGCATTTGCATGGCATTCATTACGAACGTTCTTTCTCTCTGGCAAAGGTGTCCAGCATGACGCGGATTTCGTCCAGCTCTTCGCGCGAGACCGGCTGCGCCGCCAGGGCGCCTATCACCAAGCTTCGAGAGGAACCGCCGAAGACCCTTTTCAAGAGATCGCCCGCGATCTGCCGCTGCGTTTGCTCTTTCGGGACGCTAGCCTCGTAAACATGCGCTCCGAAACGCTCGCCGCGAATGAGCAGGCCCTTTTCGGTCATCAATTGCATGGTCTTCAGCGTCGTGGTGTAGCGGTTGTCCTTGCCGAGACCGTCGTGAACTTCCCGCACAGTCGCCATTCCCAGCCGCCAAAGGACCGCAAGAATGTCGAGCTCGGCGGCGGTTGGAAGCGTTATAGGCGGTTGCTTGCGAGGAGAAGCCATGTCAAACAACCTACTACGAAATAAATCGTAAGTCAACGACAAAAATCGTAGCAGGCGGTCGTTAAGATCTTGGCAACACAAGCTGACGAGAAAACTATTCGCATCTCAGCGCGATCATCGGGTCCACACGTAGCGCGCGGCGAGCGGGGATATAGCTGGACATCAGCCCCACAGCCAAAAGAAACATCGGAACGCAAACGAAGGCTGTAAGGTCGTGCGCGCTGAGCCCGAAAAGCATGCTCGAAAGCAACTGTGAGACGCCGGCGCATAAGGCTACACCCACCAGCCCTCCGATCAACACTGGGCGCATGGCTTGCCAGAGCACAAGCCTCATCACATCCGCGCCATTCGCGCCAAGCGCCATGCGGATGCCAATCTCCCGCACGCTGCGGCTCACGCTGTACGACACCATGCCATACACGCCGATTGAGGCTAGCAGCAACGCCAGCGCTCCCAGGGCCCCCGAAAGCCCAGCCGCAATCCGTGACGGCGCGCGCCATATCTCCAGGTTGTCCGCAAGCTGGATCACGTCCACCGAAACATCGCGATCCAGCGACTGCGACGCCTCACGAATGCCCTTGGCGACGCCCGCAAAGCCGCTCGCATACCGAACCAGCAGATACGTTCGCACATCGTCTTTGGGTCCGGCAGGAAAATAGAGATATGTCGTGTTGGAATCGCCCAGATACGACACCTGCGCATTCTTCGCCACGCCGATCACGGAATATCGGAGCCCACTCGCATCGCGTAGTAGCGTCTTCCCCAGCGGATCCTGACCGGGCCAAAGCCGCTGCGCCGTGGCTTCTGTAACGATCACCGCCCCCGCATCGGGCTTTTCCCCTGTCGTGAATCCGCGCCCGCGCACAATCGGAATGCCAACCACCGAGAAATATTCCGGCGAAACGCGGTTGTATTCGATGCCGATCTTCTCGGCGCGTCCCGAAACCGTGAATTCGCCTTCGCTGAAGTACTTACTAAGCGGGGCGCACTCCGCTTGCGCCGTCTCCACTACGCCCGGAAGGCCCGCAATGCGCTCGCGCAATTCCTCCATTAAGACCGTCGCGCGATGCTCGTCGTACCCCTGCGATCTGAGATTGAAAAGCGCCTGGGCTACGTTCTTTTCGTCAAAACCCGGATCGACCGTCTGCGCGTAATAGAGCCCTCGCAGCAGCAATCCAGCCGCGAGCAGCAGGACCATGCACACCGCCACTTGCGACCCCACCAGCGTGCTCAGCAGCCATCGCCCGCTCCTTTTGCCGGAGCCGGCATGCGCGCTATCTCCCTTCAAAATACTGTTCAGATCGAGCCGCGCGCTCTGCAAGGCCGGAACCAGGCCGAACACAATCCCCGTAACCAGGGTCAATCCAAGCGAGTAGGCCAGCACAGACAGGTTCGGCGCTACGTTCAACGTGAACGTAGGAAAGTCGTGCGGCAAGTGAGAAGTCACAAACTCCGTGATCTTCACGAAGGACCAAAGCGCTATCAGCGACCCCAGCAACCCTCCCGCAAGCGAGAGCAACAAACTCTCCGTCAGCAGTTGCCGCACCAGCCGCCACCGGGCGGCCCCGATGGACAAGCGGAGCGCAATCTCCTTCTGCCGCACCGAAGCACGCGCCAGCAGAAGGTTCGCCACATTCGCGCATGCAATCAGCAGCACCAGTGCGAAAGCGCCGAGGGTTACCGAAGCCACGGAGATCACCAGGCCGCGCTCTTCCGGGCTGTTGAAGAAGGTAGCGGTCCGGATCGCCAGCGAAGTCGTGCGTCCGGGATACTGCTGATCGATTCGTCCCGCAATCACGCCAAGGTCCGCGCGAACCTCCTGCATCGTAACCCGTGGCCGGGTGCGCCCGAGCAAAGCCAGCCAGCTCTGATTGGCATCCTCCATGCGAAGGCGCCCCGGCTCCAACGCCTTCTCCATCGTGATCGGCACCCAGAACGCGCTTGGGATTGCCTCCGTGCCCGTGAATCCAGCCGGCGCGATGCCCACCACGGTATATGCTGTGCGATTGAGCGTGATCGTCTTGCCCACCAGCGAATGATCGGCGGCAAAACTCTGCCGCCACAGCCCGTCGCTCAACACCACCACAGCGTTCGCACCGGCGCAATCCCCTTCGACCAGCCCTCGTCCAAACGCAGGATGTTCGTTCAGGACGTCGAAATAGTTGCACGTGATGGAGGTGCCCAGCAGCTGCCGCACGTTGCCGCCGGCCAGCGTGGCCTCGACATACGGCTCAAACGCCACCAGCCCGGTGAAGACGTGGTTGTGGTCGCGATAGTCCAGGTATTCGGGATACGAAAACATGCTCCCTTCGCCGTGAGTATCGCGTGAAAATCGTCCGTGAAAGATCTGGCTCACGCTCACCAGCTGTTTCGCCCGAGGCAGCGGCAGCAGGCGCAGGGCCACGCCATTCAGCACCGAAAAGACGCCGACATTCACGCCAATGCCCAGCGCAATCGCCAGCACCGCCGCCGCCGTCAAACCCGGACTCCGCCACAGCGTGCGGATTCCGAAGCGAACGTCCTGAAGCAGTTGCTCCAGCCAGACCACGCTCCATACCGCGCGCGTTTCTTCCTTTACTCGCGTCACGTTGCCGAACTTACGCAGGGCTGCGTACCGCGCCTCTTGCGGCGACATTCCGCGGTCGATGTTGTCCTGTGTCTCGGTCTCCAGGTGGTCACGGAGATCCTGGTCCAGATCTTCCAGCATGCGTTTGCGCAGTCTCATGGTTCGCCCTCCCGTTCCGCGGGCCGGAGAATACGCGCAATCGCCGCGGCCAGTGTGTCCCATTTGCTGGTCTCAACCGCCAGCTGCCGCCGTCCCTTCGCCGTCAAACGGTAGAACTTGGCGCGGCGATTGTTCTCTGAAGTTCCCGCTTCCACCGAAATCCATCCTCGCTTGATCAGCCGATGCAGCGCCGGGTAAAGCGATCCTTGCTCTACTTGCAGCACATCGTCCGACCGGAACTCGATGGCCTTCGCGATCGCGTGCCCATGCAGCGGGCCGAGCTGCAGTGTGCGCAGAATCAGCAGGTCGAGAGTTCCCTGTAGCAACTCAATCCGATCTTTTTGCTCTTTGGTAGACATTCTAGGCGATAATAATATCCTTCAGGTAGAATGTCAAAGGGAGTCTCCCATTGGCAGAGGAGGGCCGGTTCAATCCAGATTTACCTTCACTGCTGTGCCGGCGGCGTGGCTGGTGTTTGCGCGGGAACCGTGTCGAGAGATTTCCCCTAAGGCACCGGCCTGAAGCCGGGCAGCATGCGCGAATCTGCGCGAAACATATGGAAGGCGTCGAAGCTGATATCGTTCAGCATCGTCGCATAAGGTCCGTAAGTTCTGAAGCTTGCTTGCCACGCGATTTTCTGCCGGTCGTTGAGAGTTTCAGCTAAAACTACCACCGACCGCCCTCTCGAAATAGACGCGCTTCTCACTGGGCAGATACAGGATTTTCCGGCTATCTCGACGGGGCCATATTCGATCATGATCTCTGACCGGGTGAGCGGCGTGGTCGATTTGAGATCGAAGATCAGTTCCAGGCGAAGCAGTGCGCCGGTCGTAGGATCGATCGTGATCTCCCCATGATAGCCCGCACGTTTTTGAAAAGGACTTGTTCCGTCGCCGTCCGGCAAGCAGCAACCGCCTGTGTCGTAAGAGGATTTTTCCACCGGGATCACATAGTCGAAAACCGCCAGGGGTTTACCGGCGCCCTGCTCCCAGCGCTTCCATGAGAGACCGCCGGGGGCAACGACAATCGCATCGATCGCCCCACGGAGAAGGGGACCAAACGTTCCATAGGTCACCAGGTATGGTTCGTCCGCTTTTTGCTTCTTGTGTCTGCCGGCTTCTGACTCCCCGATTTCGTAGCCATTACGGTAGAGAACCGTGTCCTTTTCTGTGTCGGCGGCGTGCAATGGCTGATAGGTAATCTTTGCATCGCCCTTCTCAAAGGGCGGAGTTTCCTTATAGTGAACCGTGGTGCGCGTGGCATAGAAGTTTGGCAAATTTGGCAGCGTCTTGTTTAGGTATCCCAGGGCCAGTGAGGTGATGCGCTGCTGCGCATTGTGATCGGGAGGCGCATCCGCTGGAATCTCGCCTGCTGGAGGATCCAGAAAGGCTGAAGCATCGGCCAAAGCAACGAGTGCCTGCCGGGCCTTTCTGCCCCGCAGGACTGCAATAGAGGACAAAAGCTCCCTACTGCTTAGCCGTTCGCTCAGTGTCAATTCTGAAAGTTGTCGCGCCAACTCCGCGTCCGGCTTGTCGTGGGCTGTGGTGAGCACCTGCTCCAATTGCTCAACCGTGACAGGGGTGAGCGCAAGATTCCCTTGATCGACATAATAGGGTTGGTCGTAATATCCAGTGGTTGTGCGCGCAGTCAAACCTGGCGTGTCCACTTGCACTTTCAGGTCGTGATACTCGTCAGGACGGTCTGCACGGGAAGGATCGAACGACAGCGTGTAGAAGGCGCCGGCCTCCCGGACACAGCTATTGATCTGGAGTAACAGGTCGGCGTTCGGCTTGAAGTCAGTGAGGGCAGGTGCCGGACCGCCCGTCAACTCTGCACTGGGTTCCAGCACACGGCCGCCGGTCTCGACTGCTAGAACTTTTCGATAGAGATGCATGGACGTCGCCTGCTTGACTGATTTCACACCGCTCAGAAACGCCAGATAATTCAGCGAGCGTCCATCGGCGTTGGTTTCTCCCACGGAGAAGCTAAAGAGGGCGATGCGGGCTTCCCGCAGCAGCGTGGAAAACCACTCAATCATATCGAAGGTCTGCCAGGGCGGTGTGATATCACTGTAGGCTCCACTGCCTACACCCCAACCTGGTCCGACCCAGATCAGGAGCTTTCTCCCCGGTCGCTGCCTTTCCGTGGTGGCAATGTCGCCGAGAGCCTTCAGAGCTGACCAGGTCGGGGGTTCCGAATACAAAGAATCGAGAGACTCTCCCCTTAGGTTGCCAGGAACACGACGTATCCACTCCAGATTCTTGTTATGAGCAAAATCCGCGGCCAAGGCGTTCCCGTCGGTTGAAGGCTGGCCGACTGTCAAGATACCCATGTTGGAAACCTCGACAAGGGAAACCGGCTGGGCGAGGCGGCCGCCATTCTGCTGCAGGAACCTTTTCACTTCACGCCGTTCATAGGAAGCTATTCCTCCCGGAAGGTTGAGTGTATCGACCAGCAGAATAATCTTCGCCGGGGGATCCGCGGAGGTACCATCGTGCGCATGAAACGTGAGGATCTTAGCCGGCTGGCCATTGTCCAGCAATTTGAAGTCCTTACGTGCGATGCCGGATATTGGTTTTCCCAACTTATCGGTCACCACCACGTCAAGCTTGATCAGCCCCTCCTCCGCGTCATACGCAGGTGCTGAGACTGAGGCGAGCATTCGGGTTTGAAGCGCCCGAATGGCTTTCTGGGCGCAGAATGAAAGCATTAGACAGAACACGAATGTCGACGAGGAGAGAGACGAACCGAGCCGACGCAATGATCCCCCTTTGAATCAGACTCGCAATAGAATGAGCCTCGATCGTCGCCCTTCTTTCGGCATCCGTATTTTATTCCTTTTATAGGCCTTCACTGACTTGGCCGATCCGACGCCCAACTTAGGAGATTTGTGGCGGAGGTATTACCCTGATCTGCGGAGGGAAGTGCGTCTTCTATGCTGAAAAACCATCGAGGCAATGGTTCTGACTATAACTTACTTCTTGTGCGTCTTGTCTTCACCACCTTTTCCTTTTGTTTCTTTTTCGGCCGTGTGCTTGCCGCACAGGGGCAGCCGTCGGCTCAAGACATTCTCCAGCGCTTCTACCGAGCCGCTGGTGGAAGCGCCTGGCAGCAATATGAAGAGTGCGATTCGGAGGGCACGGCGACGGTTGCCGCGAAGACCGGAAGCCTGCGTTATGTGGAGGACCTGCACAGCGGCGCCAACGTGTCCCACGCTGAGATCCGGGCTCTCGATGTAAAGCAAGCCGACGGTAACGGCCCTATGCAAAGCTGGCATCAAGATGCGAACGGAGACATTCAACTCTCCGATCCGGAAAGTCCTGCGTACATCGACGACCGCTATCTGACCAGCCGCGCATACTGGCGGCCCGAGTTTGGCGGCGCGGCTGTTACAGTGGTTGCCCCGCAAACCGAGGGATCCACAACCTGGGATCGCGTCCGTTTCCAAGTCCCCGGCGGAAGCGGCTTTACTCTCTGGGTCAATCGCCAAACCGGCCTGCTCGATCGTGTGGAGGGCAAGACGACCAAAGAGCTGAGCGATTACCGCCCGGTCAGTGGCGTCATGCTGCCATTCGAGGAGAAGAAGCCGGTTGGGGACGAGATGCTCACCGTCGTATATACACGCCGCGTGCTGCGCCAGCGCCTCGACGCGACCGCGTTCGCCATTCCCTTCCGCAAGGATTATCAGATGCCGCCTTCGGGCCAGGTGTCTGTGCCCGCCGAGGGTGGACTCGTCTTTCAAGCGACAATCGACGGCAAAGGGCCGTTCGAGGCAATCTTTGACACTGGGTCGGTGAACATCCTCTCGGCGAACCTGGCCCGCAAGCTGGGACTAAAGGTCGATACACAAGGGCTGGAATTCGGCACCTCCAGTCCGGCAAACGTGCAGGTACACAAGACGCATGTCGATACCCTCCAGATTGGAGATCTCCTGGTTCGCGATCAGACCTTCTATGTCATCGACCTGCCGGACGATGACGGTGCTCCCCCATTCTTTGTCGGCTACGAACTGCTACGGCGCTTAGCCGTCAGAATCGACTTCGAACAGCAGCGTCTCACCTTCTACGATGGCCCGCGCTTTCATTACTCTGGCCCCGGCACGGGAGTGCCTCTTCACTACCAGGGCAACTCATTGCTGGTGCAGGCTTCCATCGGAGATGCCTCCGGATCGTTCTTACTCGATTCGGGCAACGAGTCGGGAACCATGATGAGCACCGGCTTCACGGTGAAGAACGATATGGTCCACGCATTAAGCGCGCATTTTCTTGCCTACAACGGGCGCGGGTTTGCCGGCCCTTCGCCGCAAGCCTACCTGGCGCGCGTCGATACCATGCGCATCGGCGATGTTCGAGTCCCAAGCGTCATCGGGCGCTTCAGCACAGACCCTTCGGACACAGGAAATCTCGCCGGCAACATCGGGCAAAACGTTCTCCGCCATTTCACCGAGGTCTTCGACTGCATGCGCGGCCAGGTCTATTTTGAAGCAACAAAAGACTCGGCTCAGCGCGAAGTCTTTAATCGCGCCGGGCTCATATTCGATTCCTTCGGCCATGGGCTGCAAGCGATGACCGTCTTGCCCGGCAGCCCGGGCGCGCAGGCCGGCGTCGAAACCGGCGACGTGATCACCGCCATCAATGGCGAAGCGCCGAGCGATGAAATGAATCAGCCGGCGTTCCTTCAGCCGCCAGGCACCCGGCTCCAGTTAACCGTTCAGCACGGAACCGAAACCCGCCAGGTGACGGTGATACTCAGAGAAGTGCTTTGACCGAATCAGTTCTCTGCGTAGATGACGTTTCCACCTCGGATCGTGTAGCGAACTTTTGAAAATGCCGAAGCCGTCTGAGCCGGATCGGCACTTAGGACCACAAGATCGGCATCCAGTCCTTTCGCGATGCGTCCGCTGTGAGTCGCGTAGCCGAAGCGCTGGGCGGGGTTGGTGGTGAGCGAAGCAAGAATCTCCTGGAAACTCATTCCGGCTCGGGACATCCAGGTGAATTCTTCGGAGGTGTCGAACTGCTGGATGTAGCCAACGTCGGTGCCGAAGAGCACTTGGCCCCCTGCTCGAGAGAAAGCCTCCAGTTGCTGGGCCGCCTTGCTCATCCACTTCTCGGTATTGTCAGGTGAGGCATTGCCCTTTTTGGATTCCTCGTCCCAAAGGGTGAGCGTCGGGGTGAGAGCCATGTGGGCTGCCGTCAGGCGCTGGACGAAAGACGGACTCCAGGGGTCATCGGCAGGAGTGGTGTGGGCCAGGATATCGACCCCGCTCTGGATCGCTACCTCGATTCCTTGATCATTGGAAACATGTGCAAAAACAGGTTTGCCGGCACGGTGCGCCTCGGCGGTGATCACCTGGGCCAGGTCTGAAGGCATGGTCAAGATGCCATCGCGCTCTATGGAATTCGCAAAAATCTTGATGCCATCTGCTCCGTCGCGGATCTGCCGGCGCACTCGCTCCTTTGCCTCCGCTGCTGATTCGACGTCGGGAATGTCGATGTGATTGGCTTCGAGGAACCCTTTGACGTAAATCGGCGTTCCACCTTTCTCCCAGAAGGGCTCACCGACGGTGAGAATCCGCGGCCCTTTCACTTCGCCGCCTTCTATGCGACGGCGGATGAGATTGGTGTTCTGGAGCACGGAAGCGATGTCGAAGACGGTAGTGAATCCCCACCGTGTGAGCATCTGTTGAAGTTGTGAGGTGATCTGCTCGGACGAGAGTTTTTCTGCATGAAGCAACCCCGGCAAAAGGATGTGCACGTGGCTGTTCCAGAACCCGGCAGTCACCACGAGGCCCTTGCAGTCGATTACGGTCGTACCGCGCGGGACTTTGATCTCTGCAATCGGTCCAACCGATAGAATGTGGCCGCTGTGTACGAGAATTGTGCCGCTTTCGATTGGTGGTTCAGATGGGGAGAGATAAATCTTTGCACCAACCAAGGCCAGGTCGGACGCGTGGCTTGGGAGAGTTGCAAAAAATGCCAAGACCAAAAGAGGGGGTAGCGCCGGTCCAAGTCGCATGTTTAAAAGATACGACGTAAGCTTAGGAATTGTTCCGAAGTGGCTTTTGGAACGGTCATTTTGATGCTGGGTGGATCTCGGCCCGTCGTGTGGCATGGCAGGGGTTGCTCATCCTTGATTTTGGTCGCGAAATCGGGCGGCCCGCAGATTCCCGCATCGTCAACCTCCATCGCTGCTAAATCGCCGTTTCGAATCCAGATTTACATTCACTGCTGTGTCGGCGGCGTGGCTGGTGTTTGCGCGGGGACCGCACCAGGAGATTTCCCCTCCGGTACCGGCCTGAAGCCGGTCAGCATGTGCGAATCCGCGCGGAACATATGGAAGGAATCAAAGGTGATATCGTTCAGCATCGTTGCATAGGGTCCGTAAGTTCTGAAGCTTTCGCGCCACGCTATCTTCTGCAGGTCCTTGAGAGTTTCAGATAAAACTGCCACCGACCGCCCCCTCGAAATGGACACGCTTCGCACCGGGCATATATAGGATTTCCCTCCGATTTCCACGAGACCATATTCGATCATGACCGCCGACTGGATGAGCGGCGTAGTCGATCTCAGATCGAAGATCAGTTCCAGTCGAAGGAGGGCGCCGGTCGTAGGATCGATGGCGATCTCCCCGTGATAGCCGGCACGTTTTTGAAAAGCACTTGTTCCGTCGCCGTCCGGCAAGCAGCAGCCGCCTGTGTCATAAGAAGATTTTTCCATCGGGATCACATAGCCGAAAACCGCGAGGGGTTTACCTGCTCCCTCTTCCCATCGCTTCCATGAGAGACCGCCGGGAGCAACGACAATCGCATCGATTGCCCCACGGAGAAGGGGACCAAACGTCCCATAGGTCACCAGGTATGGTTCGTCCACTTTTCGCTTCTTGCTTCTCCCGTTAACGGACTCTCCGATCTCGTAGCCATTACGGTAGAGCACCGTGTCCTTTACGGTGTCGGCGATGTGCAATGGTTGATAGCTAATCCTTGCATCGCCCTTCTCAAAGGGAGGAGTTTCCTGATAGTGAACCGTGGTTCGCGTGGCATAGAAGTTTGGCAAATTTGGCAGCGCCTTGTTCAGATATTCCAGGGCCAGCGAGGTGATGCGCTGCTGCGCATTGTGATCGGGAGGCGCATCGGCTGGAATCTCGCGTGCAGGGGGATCCAGAAAGGCTGACGAATCGGCCAACGCAACGAGTGCTTGCCGCGCCTTTCCGCCCCGAAGGCCTGCAATCCAGGATAAGAGTTTGGTACTGCTCAAGCGTTCGGTCAGCGTCAACTCTGAAAGTTGCCGCGCCAGCTCCGCGTCCGACTTATCGTGGGCTGTGGTGAGCACCTGCCCCAATTGCTCAACGCTAGCCGGCCTGACCGCAGAATTCCCTTGATCGGAATAATAGGGTTGGTCGTAATACCCAGTAGTCGTGCGGGCAATCAGACCTTGCGGATCAACTTGCACTTTCAGGTCGTGATACTCGTCGGGACGATCTGCATAGGAAGGATCGAACGACAGCGTGTAGTAGGTGCTGGCCTCCTGGACACAGCTATTGATCTGGAGTACCAGGTCGTAGTCCAGCCTGAAGTCCGTGGAGGCCGGTGGGAGACCGCCCGTCAAATTTTCACTGGGCTCCAAGACACGGCCGCCGGTCTGCACTGCGAGAATTTTTCGATTGAGATGCGTGACCGTGGCCTGTTGTTCCGACCTCACACCGCTCAGAAAGGACAGATAATTGTTCGCGCGGCCATCGGCGTTGGTCTCTCCCACGGAGAAGCTGTATAGGGTGATGCGAGCCTCTCGCAGCAGCGTCGAGAACCACTCAATTAGCTCAAAAGTATTCTGTCTGGGTTCTCTGGTATCAGTGTAGGCTCCACTGCCTAGGCCCCAACCTGGTCCGACCCAGATCAGGAGCTTTCTCCCCGGTTGCTGCCTTTCCATGGCGGCAATGTCGCCGAGAGCCTTTAGCGCAGACGATGTCGGGGGTTCTAAAAACACAGAATCGAGAGACTCTCCCCTTAGGCTGCCGGGAACACGGCTGATCCATTCCAGGTTCTTGTTATGAGCGAACTCTTCGGCTAGGGCGTTCCCGTCGGCCGATGGCTGGCCAACCCTCAACACCCCCATGTTGGAAAGCTCGACAAGGGAAATCGGCTGGGCGAGGTGGCCGCCATCCTGCTGCAGGAACCTCGCCACTTCGCGCCGTTCATAGGAAGCAAATCTTTCCGGCAGGTTGAGCGTATCGACCAGCAGAATAATCTTCACCGGGGGATCTGGCCCGGTGGAAGTTCCATCGTAGGCATGAAAGGTGAGGATCTTGTCCGGCTGGCCATTGTCCAGCAATTTGAAGTCCTTGCGTGCGATGCCAGATATTGGCTTTCCCAACTTATCGGTCACCACTACGTCCAGCTTGATCAGCCCCTCCTCCGCGTCATAGGCAGGTGCTGAGACTGAGGCGAGCATTGGGGTTTGAAGGGCGAGTCCTGCTTCTGACTGCTGCTGCATTTCCGGCAGAATGGCTTTCTGGGCGCAGAATGAAAGCATTAGACAGAACACGAATGTCGATGAGGAGAGAGATGAACCGAGCAGACGCAATGATCCCCCTTGAATCACGCTCGCGATTTGATGAGCCTAGATCGCTGCCCTTCCTTCGGCATTCGTATTTTATTCCTTTTATAGACCTTCACCGTATCTCGTTCGGCTGGCCCGCGTTACCAGATTCAACTTTAGAGCCTCCGCGTGTCAGTTGATGCGAAATCGACAGTATCAAGCGAGAGCGTTGTGCGAACCAACTCTGCAGCAGGTTGTTGGTGCACTTTTTCGAAACACGGTCTACCTTTCCATTCTTCTTGGGGGTCTCCCCATTCAGGCCGCGAATGGTGCCTCAAAAGCGGAGTCGAAGCGCACCGCGGATATGGCGTTGCGACACTTGGGCTACAGATGACGTTTGCAACGCCATGCGGCGCGGCGGTGATTAGTCCTGCTATGTCCAACTCGGTTCTGGAAACCTGGATACATGCCGATTATCGGGACCGATCTTAATAACACAAGGTAAAAGGAGTGCTACATTCGCAGCAGGTGCGAGACGATGGGACCACGAAGCATCGCGGGAAGCCGCTTGAGTTTGATAGTCCGCGCGGCCCTGCTCCTAGTAGGCCTCTCTACCTACTTGATCTTCCCGGATGATGTTGTGTGGCGTTTCATCAAAACTGCTCCACACGCTCGGGTATGGGAACATGCCTTATTCGGGATTGCCGCTGCTATCCTCGGTTTTGCCTTGCTTCTCAAGGTGAAGGCCGGCGCTCACCCGGAGAATCAAGACAGCCACGGTCCTTCTCGAACCAGAGCCACCGTTGCCAGCCTACTGCAGACAATCGGAATTGGATCACTGTTGCCTTTACCTGGCTTCCTGCTGCTTGTACTTGGCGATGGGGCCCTCAGTCTACTTCTGTATGGCAGACATTCGACTGCGGAAGATCCCAGAGCTGAAGGGGACTCTCGCCTAGCCCGCGGGCCGTCGCAGGCTTTTCGATGGAGAAACGCTTTGGCCCCACACATCGGCCTTTGCTTTGCCTTCCTCTCCATGGCCATTTTCAGCGTTGTCCTGATTGATCGAGTTGCCGATGCACTGTTCGCGATGACAGCCTTGGTCTCCATCGCTGCGAACTCCCGGTCGTTCCTGAGAGGTCGTAGCTAGCCGTCCCTTCAGTGGAACGGGAGGCCAAGCCAACCACCTCCTAGTCCAAATATCTCCGGAAACGGATCAGTCTCGATAAACGCTCAGGTCGCCCGGAGGGTTCTGGCTTCGCGCCAAATCTCCGACACAGCCATATTCAGCGTGTTGGAACGGCAATATTGCAAAAGTATCAGGCGACTCACTCATGACGCAATGCGATCATCGGGTCGATAAGCGCGGCGCGTAACGCCGGCTCCAAACATGCAAGCAATGCCGTTACGACGAGCAAGAGCGCAACAGATACAAACGTTGTGGGATCGGTAGCCTTCACATCATAAAGTAAGCTCACTATCAGGCGGGTGAGTCCTAAGGCTGCTGAGATTCCCAAGAGAATACCCGCTGCTGCAAGGCACAAGCCTTTGACAATTACCATACCTAAGATCCGGGCACGGCTCGCTCCCAGCGCCATACGAACACCGATCTCTTGCGTGCGTAACGCAACCGAGTAGGCGATGACTCCGTAGATGCCGATGATTGCCAGGAGCAGAGCCGTCCCCGCGAAGGTTCCCAAGAGGAACAAGTTGAAACGGCGTGGCGCAACGGAGCCGGCGAGAGCTTGTTCAAGTGTCTGAACGTTGTAGACGGGCTGCGTCCGATCAATGTTGGCTACGACCTCTTCGATGGTACGTGCATCCGGCTTTCTGTTTCCGGCGGTACGCACGAAGACGTCCACTAACATAGGAGTCGTGACTGGCGCGAGTTCATAGGAAGTATAGATCTCGGGCAAAGGCTCTGCGTCGAGCTGGGAGTACTTGAAGTCGGCGACGACACCACTGATTGTACCGGTGACAAAGCTCCCGCTGATGTGCCGCCCGACAACTGATTCTCCTTCCAAGGAGAGCCTGCGAGCGAAGCTCTCGTTGACCAGTACATCGTCCAGCATCTGACGATCGGTAGGCCAATGGCCGGCCCCGTATTGCGGCAGAAGCGGCACGCCCATGACACGCAAATAGCCCGCGGATACGGCACGAATGCCCACAAGGGAGGCGGTGGCAGCAGAATCTGGCGAGATACCCTCGACCTTAACGTTGGTATGCAGCGCGTAGCTGTCGATGCCGGCGGCTTCTACCCCCGGAAGGGCCTGCAGGCGGGCGAGGAGTGTCTGAATGTAGGCTTGTTGTGCGGGCCAGGTGTCGTATTGCGCTCCAGCCAGGGAAACACTCAGAGTGAGGATGCTGGACGGATCGAAGCCAGGCGGTGCGGCGGTCATACGCCGAAAGCCTTTCACCATAAGCCCGGCTCCGGTAAGCAGGACGACTGCGAGAGCCAGTTCGATAGCAACCAGAACTTCCCGAGTGCGGATGTGGCCTGCACTTCCCGTGGAGGTGTGGATGCTGTTCTTCAGTGTGTCTTGCAGGTTCTTATGCCACAGCAGAACGGCAGGCGGTAGGCCGAAGAGAATCCCGGTAAGGCAGGAGAGAGCGGCTGTGAGCAGCAGGATGGGTACATCGAGCCTCGTCTGGGCGAGCCGTGGAAGCGCGTGCGGCAAATCGCTTATTATAACGACGATGGCCCCACGAGCCAGTAAAAGCCCGGCAGCACCGCCGGCGAGGGCGAGTAGGACTCCCTCCGTTAGGAACTGGCGGATGACGCGTGTACGTCCCGCGCCCATGGCGGCACGGACCGCGATCTCCCGCCGGCGGGTTGTAGCCCGCGCGAGCAACAGGTTTGCGATATTAGCGCCGGCGATCAACAGAACAAACCCCACCGCCGCAAGCAAGACCATCAGCGCCGGCCGCGCTCCACCAGCAAGCTTTTCCTTCAGCATCTTCATACGCCAGCGTTGAAAATTGTCGAATTGGCGTTCGTATGCGTCGTGCCCCTGAACAATGCGGCCCCGGATGGAGCCCATCTCCGAGCGGGCGGTGGCAAGTGAAATCCCGGGCCGAAGCCGCGCCACCACGCAGACATAATCTGGCATTGGTCCGAACTCTTTGACGATCGTCTTCCGCGAGCTGGAATCACTCATGGGCAGCCGCATCACGGACTTCGGGAATGTAATGTATGCCCCGATTCCCCGTTCCCCCGCCCCAGAGTATTGCTGAGGGAAAAGGAACTCGAAGCTTTTTGGAAGTACGCCTGTGATGGTGAAGGGAAAGCCGTTGACGGTAACGGTTTGTCCGAGGATTTGCGGGTCACCGTTGAAGCGGCGTTGAAAAAGCTCATGGCTGAGCACGATCGCGTGGGGCTCACCCTCGGGAAAGAGTCTCCCCAGTGCGGCCTGCGCTCCAGTCAGGTTCCAAAAGCCGCCGGTAATGGAGACGACGCGTTCCTGGGATGGCTGGCCCTTATACATCAGCGCCAAGTCCTGATTGCCATAGGCGGCGATACTCTCGAAGGAGCGGGATTGATCTTTCCAGGTAGAGTAGTCCGCTCGGTTCACAAGATTGTCATGGTCGCTTTCGTAATCGACGTCGTAACTTGCGAGCCAGACAAGACGGGCGGCGGAGGGATAGGGGAGTGGTCGAAAGAGCACGGCCTCGACCACGCTAAAAACAGCGGTGTTCATTCCGATGGCTAACGTTAGCGTGAAGAAGATGACGGCGGCAAAACCGGGATTGCGGCGAAATGTTCTGGCCCCATAGCGGATGTCCTGCAGAAGCTGCTCAAGCCATATGACATGCCAGACAGCATAGGTGTCCTCCCGGATACGCGAAACATTGCCGAACTTGCAAAAAGCTGCGCGACGTGCCTCATCCTGTGTCATGCCACGGTCAAGGTTGACCTGGGTCTCAGCTTCGATGTGACCACGTATTTCTTGATCAAGACCGTCCAGATGGCTGCGTCTTTTCATTTCCTGGTAGCCATTCTAGGTGAGAGTGCGTCATCTCTAGTAGAATGTCAAGGGGGAAGGCGCAGATCGCAGCATGCTTTTTGGATTGGGACCGCACGATCCGCTCACTCTTATCTCTTCGACGCTCGTGCTCACATTCGTAGCTAGTCTCGCGGGCTTCGTTCCGGCGTTGCGAGCGAGTCGTGTCGATCCCATCAACGCCCTCAGACATGAATAGGTTGGCGACAGTTGACAGTCCTGCGGCTTCCGAACTCCAGGTTTCTGAGCAACCGGAGAAAACTCGCACCGACTTGCCTGAAGCCTATTCCCATCTAAGGGCCACAACAGGATCTACTCTCGTTGCGCGTCGCGCAGGCAATAGGCCGGCAAGGATCCCGGTAGCTGCGAGAATCGCGGCTACTGCCGTAAACGTGACCGGATCGGTGGGCTTAACTTCGAACAAGAACTTGCCGAGGACACGTGTCAGCACCAGGGCACCGCATCCTCCGAGTACCACACCCGCTATCACCAGGAGCAGGGTGCGCTTCAAGAGCATGAAAGTGACGTCGCTCCTCATTGCCCCCAACGCCATGCGGATTCCAATCTCACGCGTGCGTTCCGTAACTGCGTAGGCGAGCACGCCATAAATACCGATCGCCGCCAGAAACAGGGCGAGGATAGAGAAGGTCAAAATCAGGCGCGTCTGGAACCAGGTTTCCGAGGTTGTGGCGTCAATCAGGTCAGTCAGGGGCGCGATCGCAACTGGTTGGTCTTTATCCACGTGGTAGAGGGCGCCTCGCATGGAGGCCGCTACGCTCTGAGGGCTTTGGGCAGTGCGGACCACGTAGCTCATGTGGCTGAGGAAGAACGGCCCTGTCACCTGTTGCAAAGGCTGGTAAATGGCCGGCTGCGGCTGCTCAACCAGGCTTTGCTGACGGACATCGTCGACCACTCCGACGATCGTGAGCCAGTCTTTGGGTTTGGGTTCGTCTTCCATGGTGATTCTCTTTCCCACAGGGTCCTCGCCGGGCCAAAGCGTGCGAGCTGCAGACCGGCTGACGATCGCGACGCCCGGAGCGCTGCTGTTGTCCTGTCCAGTAAAGCCTCTTCCTTGCAACAATCGGATTCCCATGACATTGAAATAGTCCGGACTGACGGCGGGCTTGGCTACGATATAGCCGGGTGGTCGCTTTAATCCGCCATCGAGCTGAAAGGTACCACGAACGAGCATCGGCTGAAGCGGCATCCAGTTCACTGCGCCGGCGGCAACGGCTCCTGGCAGATTGGACAGCTTCGCAAGGACGGATGCATCGAATGCTTGAATCGCTGATGCGGTCGGGTAAGTGGAATCGGGCAGATCGACGGTCATGGTGAGAATGTTCTCTGTACGGAAACCTGGATCGACCGTCCGCATACGGATGAAGCTCTTGAGCATCAAGCCTGCACCGATCAGCAATACGAGCGCCAGGGCGATCTCCGAAATTACAAGGGCACTGCGGAGGCGCTGGCGGCGCGCCGTTGCGGTGGGACAGCTGAGACTAAGGAAGTCGCGCACCCTGTTTCCCGTTGCCTGGAGGGCCGGGACCAAGCCGAACAGAATCCCCATGAGTGCACCGAGCGCGACCACAAAAGTGAGCACCCGAGCATCGATGTGTATTTCCTGAAGGCGCGGTACTCCGGCGGCAGGAGCGAGGGCCAGCAGGGCACGGACACCAAATATTGCCAGCAGTATTCCTGCAATGGAGCCGCACAACGATAGGAGCGTGCTCTCGGTGAGCAGTTGGCGAATCACCCGGCCGCGGCTGGCGCCCAACGCATTGCGTACCGCGATTTCACGCTGCTTTGTGGTGCCTCTCATCAACAGCAGATTGGCCACGTTAGCGCAGGCGATGATCAACACGAATGCGGCGGCGCCCATGAAGATCAATAACAATTTGCGGATTTTTGCGACGAGCAGGTCATTCAGCGGGAGGATTTCTGCAACCATGCTCTCCCGTGTGGCTCCGGGGACAGGCGGAAGATGCTTTGCGAACGCCTCCAATTCAGCCTGGGCCTGCTGACGGGATACCGAGGGACGCAGTCGGCCTACGACTGGGCGGGTATAGGTGTTGCCGGGGTCGGCGCCAACGGCCAGGGGGAGCCAAAATGCAGTTTCATGGGGAAACGTGAAACCAGCCGGCAAGATGCCAACTACGCTGTATTGAGCTCCGTCGAGAGTGATCGTTTTCCCCAGGATATTTGGGTTCGCTGCAAAACGGTCGCGCCAGATCTTGTCGCTGAGCAGAGCTACACGATTGTTGCCCTGGCGCTCTTCTTCCGGCAAGAACGTTCGTCCCATCGCAGCGTTTATCTGCAGCACGGGGAAGAAACTGGATGTCACCATCGCCGTTGGCACACGCGCGGCATCTCCTGCTCCGGTCAACGTGGCGGAGTCTTCGTTGAAGGTTGCGATCTGCCCGAATGCCTGATTGTGCTTCTCGTATTCGAGATAGTCCGTGTCGTAAAGACCGGGCTGGTTTTCAAACATGCCCTGCTTCGATTGATACGAGATCAGGAACAGACGCCCTGGTTCGGGAAATGGAAGTGGACGCAACAGAACGCCGTTCACAACAGTGAAGACGGCGGTGTTCGCGCCAAACCCGAGGGCCAAGGTCAGGATGGCCACCACCGTAAATCCCGGCGACTTGCGCAAGCTGCGGAGAGCGTAGCGCAGATCGCGGCCAATCGTTTCGATCGACATCACGATATTCATCTCGTGCGCCCGCTCCTTCGCCAGAGTGGCATTGCCGAATCGTCTTCTGGCGTCATGCTGCGCCGCCTCCGCGTTCATACCGGCATTGAGGTTGTCGCGGGCGCGCGCGTCCAGATGAAACTGCAACTCTTCATCGAGTTCCTCGTCCACACTCTCGCGGCGGAACAGATTCGAGAATCGGTTGAACCAACTCATCACAAGCTCCTCGCTAAGCCAGACTGAGCACGCGCGCCACAGCGGAAGTCAACTGGGACCACTCCTGCGTTTCCTCCGCCAACTGCTTCCGCCCGGCAGCGGTGATGGAGTAGTAGCGGGCACGCCGATTGCTTTCTGAGACGCCCCACTCGGATCTGAGCCAGCCGGCCTGCGTCATGCGGTGAAGGGCGGGGTAGAGAGACCCTTCCTCAAGGCGCAGAACGTTCTCGGAAATTTCCTCAATCCGGAGAGTGATCGCGTACCCGTGCATCCTGCGCTGGGAAGCGAGGGTCTTCAGGACCAGCAGGTCGAGGGTGCCTTTTAGACGATCATTGGTGTGCGTGCGCATCTGCCTTCCCATAGCCAGCTATATAAGAAGGCGGAGCATTGTGTCAAGAGCGTTGTGAATGAGAGACCGAGCGCTCGTTAGTAGATTTCGAACGGATGGTCGACAATCTGGGAAATTAGGTTTGGACTGGATTTACGCGAGCCAATGAGCGCACCTGCCGCTGCAATGGCTTTTCGGGCATATTCTCACCCCGTGCGTTGAAGATCTGGACGGGTGCCCCACGTTCGCAGCGGCGTACGTGGGCCGAAAACGGCGGGGCGCAGTCCCTTCGAACGCTTTTGTTATGCGCTGAAGATACTGTTCCCGAGAGCGGTAGTCCTGGAACGAAGTAAAAGCATTCGAAAACATCGTTTTCGGCCCAAACCGTCTTGCCTCCACAGCGGGCGGCAGCGTAAAACAGCCTTAGTCTGGGATAGCCACCTCTGCTTGGACGTTGTTGATGTAACCACCGAGGTACAGCATTTCATCTTAACGGAAGAGATTTGAAATGATTGCTTTCGCGACTTGCAGATCGTTCCCCAAGCTTCTTGTACTATCGCTTTTCGGGTTCGCAGTTTGTTCCCCATGCGGTGCTCAAGAAGGTGTTGGCATTACCGAGGTTACGCCGAGACTACTCGTGTTTAGCACGGCCACGGGCAATGTCGTGGCTTCCGTTGGACCTGACGGGGCTTTGCTGGTCGGAACACCTTCCGCCGCAAGTACTCCGCAGATCAGCAAGATCCTCGCGACGCGCACGAGTTCCTCGGTTCGTGACGTCGTTATTGCACCCGAAGACTCGGCGCATTCTGAAGGCGATGCGGGATGGGGCCGACGCGGCGCTTTCGTCGCCATGCAAGAGAATGCGCTTCAACGTATCGGCGGCAACGTCATGGGTGCGCCGCCGCCACTATCCGACCGCTTCATCAAGCTCAGAGTCGACCGGCCCCGGATAGCTTTCTCCGAGGTTCTAGCCTTCGACCTCAATGAGGAATCTATTCACGTAGTTCATCAAAGCCCGGGTTACAGCAATGCGGATGCGATCGTCCATTTTCATGTGGCGAATCTCGTCTACCTGGGCGAGGCGTTTCCAGGAGACGGCTATCCGGCAATTGACCGCGCACAAGGTGGTACCCTCGACGGCCTCCTCAAAACACTCAGCGGCTGGACCGATAACAAGTTCCGAGTCGTTCCGGCACGCGGCGGAGTAACGACGGGTACGACCGTCAAAGTGTTTCGGGATATGATCGCAACGGTTCGTGATCGGGTGCAGCAAATGATTAATTCAGGGCAAGCTGAGAATCAAATTCTTGCCCAACATCCGACTGCTGACTTCGATGCCACGTGGGGGCACGGACCTATCCAGGCCGACGCTTTTGTGCGCGAAATTTACGGTGCCCTCACGGAACGGAGATAATCGCTTGCTCTGAAGACGAATCAGGGGATCTAGTTCGGCAGAGAGGAGGCCTCTGAGCTGCGCAACTGGCCGGAGCGTTCCGATATCTGACACAAGGAACGTATCAGATATCGGGCACTCTCGGCCGGCGGCTCAGATGAGGGCCATCCAGCCCGATCACGACGCCGCTAGCGCTTCCTGTACTGCACTCCCAATCGGGCTCCCCAGCCCAGAGCAGGCATCCCATCCCTTCGTGGCGTCATATCCGAGCTCTTGATTTCCGTTCCCCTGGATGTTCAACCGGTTGTTTCCGATCGTTACGTCATTAAAAGCAGCTGGGTTTGCGTAGAGCTGCGGGTTGACAAACCCGACGCGCCGTCCCAGCCCCTGGTTGATCCTGGTAATCAGCGCCGCCCAAAGAGGCGCAACGGCACTGGTGCCCCCAACCACGTTGGGTGCCCCGTCGACGCGAACGGCGTAACCGGAGCTGGGGTCGCCGTTTCCTGTGACGTCGGGCACCCCCCGACCGGGAGGACCTCCATTGACCGATGCCGGCATGGTGACATTGGCCTGCCACGCCGGCGGGGGCGTGATGACGTCGCTGATACCGCCGCCAACAGCCCCGAAGCTGTCAACTTCCGGATCGGTATCGGCGAAGCCCTGGTTCCAAGCTGATTCTCCGGCCAATGTCGTTCCCGAGGTATTGATATGCGTTGCGCCACAGGCAAGGACTAGTGGGCTAGAGGAGGGAAAGTCAACGTGCGCCTTGCCGTCCCACTCGTTCGGACCCATATCCGCAGCGCCGTTGTCGCCGGACGCTACCAAAACAGTAATGCCCAAGCTTCTTGCATCTTCGAACGAGTTGTTCATGTCGTCCACGAATTGCCCGGTTGTCTGGTCCTCAGAGCCACCCCAGCTGATCGAAATGACCGACGGGTTGTTGACAGAATCATGAACCGCATCAAGGACAGCGTCGGCGAAATGGGCATCACTGGGCGTAGGCGCAAAGTAAACAACAATCGTGGCCTTGGGCACGAGAGCTCCAATGATCTCGATATCGAGTCCAACCTCGAGATCAGCGCCGCCTCCGGGGCGGTTCACGCCGTGGTCGACCGAAAAGGTGACTACATTCGGAGTCGACACGCCTATTGAAGAGAAGTAGGTCTGCAAATCTGCCGGTCGAAACCCGCCACCCAGCTCGATAATCCCGACGGTTTGTGCTGTTCCGTCACCGTTCGGGAACCCGTATAAGTTGGCGACGGTTAGAGGCGAAAAACCAGCAAAGTTGGGGTCCGCACCAGCCCGCGGTTTAAAGATTTTGAAATGAGGTCTGGCAAAGGGCCGGTTGTCCAAACCGAATACTCCTACGACGACTCCATCAAGTTCCTTGGGAAGACCGATGGGACCGGTTCGACCACGGTAGGTAACAGCCGCATCCTCATAGTGGCCGAGCTGAACATCGAAGGCCTCTGAGAAGGCCTTGACCGTGCCGGAGAGTTTCACTGTTCGCTTCGCGGCATTGGATTCCACAACGGCCAGACCGTGGCGCTGCGCAAAGTCCGTCACTTTTGCCAAGTCATTGGTGTCAGCCCCATAGGTTTTAGAAAATTGTGCGTGAGAAAGATGGCGACCCTCGGCGCCTTTCGCGCGTGTCGTCTCCGGCAGCTTCTCCGGCAGCTTCGATTTTCGTCGAAGCCGAATAGATACTTCGAAGCGTTCATCCGGGTTGGCAGGTGCTGTCATCCGCGCACCTTGGACTGGTTTGCGTTCGCTCTTTGCTAAAGAAATGTAGTTAGCTTTCATAGCCATGTCTGAGTACCTCGGTGAGAATTTTTGGAACGTGGTGGCGAGCTCTGCTCGGGATCGCAAAAACTGTCCTTCGGACAGTTGGTTGGCATTTCGGTTGATGCGGGTATTTCTGCCCGCCTTATTGCGCTGCCGGCTATGCTTATCGTTTGCAGTTTCCGTCTTGCGCTATGCAGATATTGGAGATCTGCGCGCGGATTCGTATTTCAAATGCGTGCCCAAAGGGCATCGTACGGATCTGACCATTTGTCGATCGTCATGTCCCAGCGCCAGGAGTCACGTTAGCGAACCTACGCCGAACACAACCCTCACCTTGCATGAGCCACACAAAGGAGTGCTCAGTTATTGAGTCATCTTTGGGACTTTTTCCAAGGAGAGGGCCGAGCGTAACTACAGATTGAGTGACTGCGACGGTCGCTTATCTGCTGACGCAGTCCGTCCTTGTAAAATCACCGCGAGTTTGCGCCCCGAATTACTACAAGTCAAGAAGAAATTTCTAATATTTTTTTCAGACTTTTATGCTCGCGTTGCAGCAAGTAGGATGTGCTGGAGAGGCAGCTTCATAAGTTGGGCAACTGCTGTTTCATGGTGAGGCAGGAACATCCGTATAAAGGCACTTAAACATTTTCACTTCTGGTGTTTACAGAGCAACTGCTCCCCTCGCGGCTTTTCCTCAAGAAACGCCGCTTCGCCGCACTTGCCTGTGCAGAGTAGAACTGAAAATACTTTTATCTCCAGTGACCATCACACCAGGCAAGCCTCTGGATTGTAGGACATCTGTCCTGCCAACGTGCCCCGCGCCTTGTCTCTACCGCTGAATGCTTATGTTTGTAGGGTCCGGCTCATAGCCCTCGTCCCGTACGGTTTTCTCGACAGCCGAGCGAAGCGCCTGCTCGTCTGAATTTTTCGGAATATTGCAATGGCGCCGAATTACCTCTTCCCCACTTACCATTCGAACTAGCCATTTCGACTTGACCGCATCCCAAGTGACTTCTACCCGATCCGCGCGCATGGGCACCTCCGCCTGGAAGTTTCCTATCCTACCACCTTGCCACGAAAAAGGAGGCGAGCCTCTCGCCCGCCTCCTTTTTGGATACTTTCAGGTTGTCTCTAGAACGCCTACTCCGAATGAAGCACAGAGACCAAATCCGTGCGCGCCGCCTGTGCCGCCGGTATGGTGCTCGCGATCAGCGCCACCCCCGTCATCAACGCCCAGGCAAGCGAGAAAGACACCGCATCATGGGCCGTGACCCCGACCAGCATGCTGGCCAGCAACTTGCTCAAGGCCAGAGCGGCGCCTATTCCGAGAACGCCGCCCACAAAGATCAGCCGCGCCGCCTGCATCACCACCAGCCCCAACAAACCGGGCCGCGATGCACCCAGAGCCAGCCGAATCCCCATCTCCTGCGCGCGCTGGGTAACCGAGTAGGCGAAGACTCCGTAAACGCCGACAGCGGAGAGGACAACCGCCAGCACGGCAAAGCAGGCGATAAGCAGCATGATCAGCCTTCGCTGCGCAACCGCATCAGACACGCGCTGCTCCATCGTCTCGATGTCGAAGAGGGGTTGTTGCGCATCGACCGCAGTCACGGCTGCGCGCATGGCGTTGGCCAACAAGGCTGGGTTCCCAGTAGTGCGCAACACCAGCTTCAAGGTCCATACTGGCACCCCCTGGGACATGGGACGAAAAGCCTCCGGCCGCAGGTCCTGCTCCAGGCCGTTGTGCCTCACGTCGTCGACAATGCCGATAATGGTAATCGTCGTAACATCACCCGTGGGCGAAGGGGCATTAGTCTTGAATCGCTTGCCCAGGGCGTCTCCCGCGAAGAAGCGTTTGGCAAAGGCGAGGTTCACAATTGCCACCGGAGGCGAAGTTTCGTTATCCACGGAGTTGAAAGCGCGCCCGATGAGGATGGGTGCCCTCACTGCACGGAAGTAGTCGGGCGTGATGTCGGTGATCAGCCCGGCTTCCCACTCTCCAATAGGAGGAACGGGCGCAACGTCAGCGACGATCACGCCGTTGTCGTATTCCGGATCCAGTGGGAGCGAGGTGGTAAGAGCCGCTGCCTTTACCCCGGGGAGCGCCTGGAGACGAAGCAATAGCTGATCGACAAAATTCAGATAGCGTCCCCTTGACCACGCCGTGCCGGCTCCACTCATGGACTCCACGCCGCTATGCAGCGATGTAGCGCCGGTGAGCGTGTTGCTCGCATCAAAGCCCGAATCATAGCTCATCACGTGCATGAAGCTGCGCATCAGCAAACTGGCGGAGGCCAGCAGGACAACCGCCAGGCCGACCTCCATCACCAGCAACGCATGGCGCAGCACCCGCTGCTCCCGGCCCGGGCTGATGCGCATGGCAGCGGATTGCAGGGCGTTTCGCAAATCGGAACGGGTCCCTGTGATTGCTGGAGCCAGGCCAAACAACAATGTCGTCAACAAAGCCAGGCCAACCGTGAAAGCCAGAACCCATCCATCCACATGGATTACCGCGCTTAGTTTTCCGAAAGGCAGGCGCAATACCTGCGTCACCCGCGAAGGCGCCTGCGATCCGTCGAACGTTCCCGCGTGCCGCACCAGCGAAGTGATGACGAAGGCGATGGCCACACCCAGCAACGCAGCGAGCGACGAGAGAACCAGACTTTCGATTAGGAATTGGCGGATGAGCCGCGCTCGGGAAGCGCCCAGGGCGCCGCGCAGGGCCGTCTCATGACGCCTCGACACGGCCCGCGCCAGTTGAAGGTTGGCGACATTCGCGCAAGAGATCAGCAGCACGGCCGCGACGCATGCCAGAAGAATAAACAGTGGTTTGCGATCGTCGCCGACGAGATGGCGCTGCAGCGGCTCGACGCTCATCTGACGGCCTTTCGCAAAGGACGCCAGCTCAGGGGGATAGCCTTTTGCGCGCGCCTGGAAAACGGTCCGCAGCTCCGCCTGGGCCTGCTCGATGCTGACTCCCGAGCGCAAGCGGGCTATGGGTTGTACACCCCAAAGCGACTTTTGGATGGAAACGGTTGTATCCCGCTCAAGCACCGCCGGCCCATACAAGTCCGGCTCGAGGTAGAGACTGGGAAAGCTGAAGTGCCGCGGCAGCACACCGATGACCGTGTAGCTGGTTCCGTTCAAGGTGATTGCCTTACCTACAATCCGTGGATCAGCACTGAACTTGTTTCTCCACAAACGATCGCTCAACAGCAGGACATTGGGTGCGCCCGTCCAATCTTCGTCGCCGGATAAATCGCGTCCTAATTGAGGAACCACACCGAGTGTGGAGAAAAAGTTCGCTGTGACCGCAGCCCGCGTTACCCGCATCGGTTCTCCAGCGCCGGTCAGATTGTCTTCGGTGGTGATGTGGAATCCAGCGAGCTGCTCGAGGGATTTGGTCTGCGACCGCGCCGCGACAAAGTCAGGGTCCAGCAGGCTATCCGAATGCCCCTGCGGCAAAGCAGCGAAGATGCTCACGAGGCGGTTCGCGTCGTAGTACGGAAGCGGTTTCAGCAAAAGCGAATACACGGCGGAAAACATCGCCGTGGTCGCGCCGATTCCCAGCCCCAGGGTGACCACCGCCGTCAGCGTGAACCCGCGATTGCGGCGCAACTGGCGCATGCCGTATCGCGCATCCTGCCACAGAAGCTCGATACCTGTGCCGGCGCGGCGATCGCGCACCGCCTGCTTGACCTGTTCGATGCCCCCGAATTCCGCCAGCGCGGCACGGCGCGCCTCCGCCGCGGACAAGCCGGCCGCGATCTTCTCATCGGCCGCCATATCGACGTACGCCCGCAGCTCGTCGTCCAGTTGACTCTCGACCCGCGGCTTTCGCAAGAGGTTGCGCAGAGCGCTCTGAAAGCCAAGCCAGGCTCTCATCATCCAGCCCCTAATTTGCCTTCAAGGCGTTGGTCATCGCCAAAGCGACCCTCGACCATTGTTCAGTTTCCGCCTCCAGCTGACGCGCTCCCGCTTTGGTGAGCGCGTAAAACTTGGCACGACGGTTATTCTCCGACTCGCCCCAGAAGGAACTTAGCCAGCCTGCCTCCTCCATGCGGTGAAGGGCGGGAAACAACGACCCCGGTTTGACCAGGAATGTCCCTTTGGTGATTTGCTCGATGCGCCGCGAAATCCCCAGCCCGTGGAGTTCTCCCGGGCCGAGCGCCTTGAGTATCAGTAAATCGAGTGTTCCCTGCAGAAGGTTTGTCTTGGTCGGCTTCACGGCTGGTTCCTATCAAGCATCTATATGACTATGACTCTCTTCGTATAGAGTGTCAATAGGAGCCACCCTGGCGAAAACCGTACCCCAGCGGCTAAAGCCGTCCAGCCGGGCGTGGTTATGGACGGGCTGAAGCCCGTCCCCTTCAGAACAGCGAGTTTTTCCGCAGCCTGTGAAGCCGTGCTCTTCGTACCAAGCGTTTTTCCCCGACCTGTTCAGCCCCTGCTAGCCTTACCTGGCCGAGAAAAAACCAGGGGCTAAAGCCCAGATCTTTCTCGGATTCAACGGCCCGACTGAAGTCGTGCCCTGATACAAAGCATCACTGCGGTGACTACCGGAAAACTCGCGCATTCCGCCGCTTTTCGATCTATCCACCTTCTCTGGAATGCAGAAATTCCAGGGCGCGGCCGAAGCCGTGCCCTTCGTTCGGTGGTTTTTCGGAAAACAGGCGGATCGGCCTGAAACCGATCCCCCTGCTAAGGTGCCTGAGGCCGTGTTTATTCGATTAGATGATGGGTGACAGCGCGTACGCGTACTTTCTAATCTCTAGCGTCCCGTCGTCGGAACTGCCGTAGTACGTGTTCACCGCCGTGACGAAATAGGCATCGTATTCGGCATACGGATTCAGCACGTTGAAATCGGTGCCCGCCGCGGCAGCTGCAATCCAACTGATGCCATCCGTGTTCACGGTTGGGGGGGTAGCGCTATAGGTGGCGGCGGTGTAGCCATACACCCCGGTCTTTACGTACCCATCATCATTGCCGTAAGACGTGATCGGCACGTTCTGTGGCAACATGCAGGCCGTTACCTCAAAGTTATTGTTTGAGGCACTGCTGACCGGAGTATTTTCCTGAGTGATTCCACCGGTCTCCGAAATCTGCCAATTGAAGACCACTACATTCCCCTCAAAATTGATGATCGGGGTGACCGCGGATTGAACCCACTCCAGATGCGTGAAACCGTCGGTACGGACGAGCTTCAATGCACCTCCGGCCCCTATACCGACATCCTCCGCCAATCTGCTAACAGACTGGCCGGTTTCCAAATACTCCTGGAAGTGCACGCCTGCACTGTCTACTCCCCACGTGTCGAGAGCCAGCAACTGGTTCCCGTCGTTGATCGCCGTCACCACCTGGTTCGAGCTGACCGCCGCAATCGACACCTCGAAGGCCTCGGGACCGGACCCGATGAGCTTCTCGGCCGTAGGAAGACCATCGGCAGCGATCGTCCAGGCCTCTACCGCGAGGCTGGCGCCCGAGTCGCCCAACTGCTGATACGCGGTAACCACTTCCGTGGAGCTGAGTGCAACGATCGACACCTCGTGGTACGCGACCTCTGCACCGGTGCTGGTCCCATTTTGCTTGACCACGCCGCCCGGTCCAACCGTCCACGTGTCGATCGAGAGGGTGCCCGAGAAATCGATGTCCGCTGTCACCACACGGCCCGAGTCCAGGCCGGCGATGGCGACACTGAACAGACCGGGGCCCTGTACGACACCGGGGGTGCCTACCTTGACCAGCTTAGTGGTCGTGTCCTGCCACGCAATCACCTCCAGATCGTTGCTGGTGTTGGCTTCCGCGGCAACCACATAGGCGGCTCGAGGATTGTGCGACGTTGGTACGGTGGTGGTGATGGCGATGGGACCATTGGCGAGAGCGGTGGTGGATGTGCCGTACTGAAATGCCGGAGGGAGAGCCCACACAACAGCGGCGCTTGCAAGCAGCAGGCTTGCGACGACAGTCTTAACGCAAGTGAAAGTTTTCACGGCTTCAATCTCCTTTACCTGGTTTGATCGCGTTGTCGACAGACGGGAATGACCCTGACGGACACACGTCGAGTGAACACCGAAAGGCTCAATCCAACCCTTGTGCCCTTGCAATTAACAACTCAGAAGGTATCGGGAAACAGCAGAGGGCGATTCCATAGGACCCGTGTGTAACAAGGGGATTCGGCCCGTTCCAGTGCACTCTAGAAGAACCCTGGAAAAACAACTTATGGCTCAAAAAACCCTGGCTTAAAAATAAAGTTCTGGAGAGAGTTCCTTTTTTTGCACTGATTTTTTTCAAGCTCGAATTTAGCGGCGGCCGGTCGAGTTCGGAGTCGTTCCAGAAAAGCTGTTGCGGAAGGCTCGATGCCGCTAAACTCCTATTGTTCGCAAGTCGTCTCAATCGGAGGCACAAAATTTCATGCCCGCACCCCATCGCCCTTCCGCGCGTGCTGTTCGTCACTCACTTTTTTGGGCAGCTTCGCTGCTTATCGTTTTGCCTTCAGCGCTCATTGCTCAGTCGGTGCCGCCGGCGCTGGAGTCTCCTCCGGTGCGCCCGCCCCAGCCGGGTCCCAACGGGGAGAAGCTCCCCGGCATGCCGAAGTTTCACGACCCCGCGCCCTATGACATCGACGAGCACACCGGCTTCAAACAGATCTTCGATGGCAAGAGCTTCGACGGATGGGACGCCGACCCCACCATCTGGCGCGTGGAAAACGGCATCATGGTGGGCGAAACCCTGGAGGGCAAGCCGAAGGGCAATAACTACATCGTCTATCGCGGCGACAAAACCCGCGACTTCGACCTGAAGCTGCAGATGAAAATCGAGAAAGGCGGCGGCGGTGGCATTCAGTACCGCAGCCTCACCGGCCTGCCGTGGAGTCGGCCGCAGCCGGAGGGTCTGCCGCCCTATGACCTCAAATTCATGATGACCGGCCCACAGGCGGACTTCTGGTTCCCGGTCACCGCGCACACCTCGATCTATACCGGCCAGTGGTACTCGGAAAACACCATGCAGGGTATCCTCGCTTATCGTGGCCAGGTAACCGAGGCGCTGCCCGGCCAGACTAATCGCCTGGTTGCCAATATCGGCGACATTCGGGCGCTTGGCGGTTACGTCAATGTGAACGAGTGGAACGACTACGAGGTGATCGCCCGCGGCGGCGTGATGATGCACATCATGAACGGCCAGCTTATGGCGATATTCATCGACGACAATAAAGACTCCGTCAATAACCAACCGGGACTTATCGGCTTCGAGATAGAAAGCCAGCCGTGCAAGATCTCTGTGCGCGATATCTGGCTGCGGAGCTTCGATTAGTTGACTACCGGGGCCTTGCCGGTTAGCAAGAACCCCGATTTCCGCGGGCTACATTCGGAGGTTAGACTTAGCGGACTGCGGCATCTGCTTCCTCAGCCATACTTTGCAGCAGATTGAGGAATTTCTGGCTTTGACCGACAAAGAGCCCATCGGCGGTGAGGCTTGCGACTGCAGCCCTGGCACCTGAAAACTCATCGGATGTCGGACGAATGATAGCAACATGCGGCAGTTTGGAGCTGATGAATTCACAAGGGACGGGGAAGATAAGGCTGGGTTGAATCTTGCGATTGAGCGGGCTGAAAAAATTGGGAAAGTGCAACCCGGATATCTTGTCGGTGAATGGCGCCACCGGGGCTTGCACTCCGTTGCCCGCAAAATCGACCCATTCCAGAAAGTGAGCGATCTCGTCTCCGCCAATGCTAAGGGTAATCTTAAGCACTTCAGGATCCGTTACTTTCTGACTCAGGGTTGCGTAAAGACTCGAGCCGCCTTGCTCAATGAATCCAAAGTGGAAGGCGGCTACATTCGCGATCGCCTGAATATGGTCGTTGCCGAGAAAGTTGGGGTTGGAAGCGCCCTCGAAGTCGTTGTTGTCGCGGGGAATGGCGGTGACATCTTTGAGGGTAATCGCCTGCGGGAACGTGGCCCCTAAGTCTGGATTGGTAGTACTGCGGTAGCGGACGTACCAGCTGGTATCGACGTTGAGATGCATGAGGTTGGTGAGGCGCTTGATGCCGGATGATCCCTTTGCTGTGCTTCCTTCCAAGGTCCGGAACTCGTCGAGGTCAACTGGCTCGGCTCCCCTGGACTTAAGATATGCATTGAGAAACGCAGCGTGGCTCTGCTCATCTAGAGTATTGCTGGCTATGTATTGAGGGCCGTCGGAATCGAGGTTCGACAAGGCTATCTGGTAGTTATTCAACGGCGGGTTCGGGTTCGGGTCTACCTCGATGGGCTTGTTATCGCCGATACCGCCCAGTTCCGCATACTGTACCCAAAGGTCCGACTCAATCAGTTCTGCCGCTGCCAAAAACCGGAGGATAGCGGTATCACCCTCATTGAGACTACCTTTTTCTTGTGCACGGGCCGAGGTTCCCTTCGCTAACAAACCCGCGCCGATTGTAGCTGCGCCACCAGTCAGAAGACCGCTTTTCATAAAAGAACGGCGGTTCACTGAACGCTTGATGTTGTTCACTGGATTTTCCATAGTTTCGTCAACCTGTCCTATTGCGAATATGGGTCTCTCTCGAGGAGCAACCCGAGGTTGACAATAGGCTGGTGGGCCGGCGCTGTTTGTCATGGAATTGTCTGATAAATGTCTTACTACTGTTACTGATGGGCGGATTTATTTTGGGTTAATTGAGCTATCCCTTCAACTAACCAGAAACGAGTTAGTGCGTCTAAGGCATGTCTTGTCGAGGGAGCCGACTTACACGCCAGCGTGCGAGGGAGGTGCTTCCATTGGGATTTGATGTTGATGGAATGAACAGCAGGTCCCTCCACTTCGCTTCGCTCCGGTCGGGATGACAAGTCATTTATAGGGACAGGGAAGCTTCCCTTGGCATTTGATGCTAATGGAGAGAACTGCAGATCCCTCGGCTTCGCTCGGGATGACAAAGGCGAGGGTCGCGCTTTCCTTTACTGTGATGGTGCTAACGACCGACGTTCCGGGTACTGGACAACAAAGGCCACCTTGTCCCTGCAAATGAATTGTCATCCCGACCGGAGCGTAGCGCAGTGGAGGGACCTGCGGTTCATTCACCAGCGTGCAAGGCAAAGGAAAGCACTACGCCCCTCTACGGGTGGCCGGTCCCGACAATCCGGCTGGCCGCCAGCAGGATCAGCAGCAACCCCGCAAGAACCAACGCTGAACGGGCGAGCAGCCGCCAATAACGGGTTCTGGGATGAAGAACGCCCCGCTTGGTCTTGAGGCTATAAACCTGCCCCAAAACCCCCGACACCATCAGGAAGAAACCTAACCCCAGCAATAACCAGACCATGACCGATCTCCCTTCAATGATCTAAACTGGTTGAGTTGTGAGGAGCTGCGTGATGAAGATCTTCCGCTGGGTCTGGCTTGCATTCACCCTCGGGCTGCTGGGCTACGCTTTTTACCAGGGCATGTATGTCGCACCCACCGAAGCTACCATGGGCGACATCCAGCGCATCTTCTACTACCACTTCCCCTCGGCAATGATGGCGTTCCTCTTCTTTTTTGTCAGCTTTGTTGCCTCCATCGTGTACCTGGCCTCCCGCCGTAATCATCCGCAGCGAGCCCTCAGCGCCGACGCCGCCGCCCTGGCCGGCGCCGAAATGGGAATCGTCTTCTGCACCGCGGTCCTGATCCAGGGACCGCTCTGGGCCCGGCCCGTCTGGGGCATCTGGTGGACCTGGGACGCGCGCCTGACCACCACCCTGGTGCTTTGGCTTATCTACGCCAGCTACCTGCTGCTGCGCAAATTTGCGGACGGCCCACAGATGCGGACCCTGGCCGCGGTGCTGGCCATCTTTGGCTACGTGGATGTCCCCATTGTCTACTACTCCACTACCTGGTGGCGTACCCAGCATCCCTCACCGGTGATCGGCGGCGACGGCAGCCTCGATCCGGCGATGTGGATCGCCGTGCTGTGGAACCTGGCCGCGTGGCTAGCCTGGGGAATCCTGCTGGCCGGCTGGCGTTACAGCGTGGAGCGGCGGCGGCAAACCGCCGAACAGCATGCCGCGCTGCACGCCCTGGAAGCCAGCCTGGAAGTTACGCTCTAGAGAAGGAAATTATGGAACATCGTCATCTGGTTCTCGCCTACGTGATTACCATCGCCGTGCAGTTGGGATATGCCGGCTGGGTCGGGTTGAAATACCGGGCCATGCGCAAGCTGGAGCGCGAATTCCCTCCTTACCCCACCACCCCCCGCTAGCTCACGGCAGGCGTGAGGAGGGAGGCGCTTCCCTTACTTGTTCTGCCATCAACTCCGGGGCGTGGGCTCTCAGCAACTCTTCCTCCGGCTCGATGTGCACCAGAACCTCAGCGATCTTCTCCACCTGCTGCCTCACCTGATCGGCCACGGCATGGGCAATCAAGTGGCCTTCGCGGACCGTCAAATCGCCCCGCACCACCACGTGCAGATCGACGTAGTAGCGGAAGCCCACTTTGCGGACAAAGCACTTCTCCACGCCAAATACGTCGGGTACACCCTGGGCCACCGTGCGGACCCGCTCTTCAATCTCCGGCGCCGGCGCCGTATCCAGCAGCTCGGCGATGGGACGGCGAAGCTGCTGCCAGCCCCCGAAAAGGATGACAGGAGAGGCGAAGAGGGCCGCCCAATCATCCGCCGTAGGGTTTCCCGTTAGCAGCGCAGCCGAAATGCCCACAAAGGCAAAGCCGGAGGTAATGGCGTCGCTCAGGTGATGCCAGGCGTCCCCCCTGAGGGCTGAGCTCTCGATCTTCTGGCTTACTCCCGACACGTAACGGGAGAGCAGGGCTTTAACCGGGACAACGCAGATCAGCACCAAGAGGGTATAGGCGTGGGGTAATTTATGCGGAGTGCGAATCAGGTTGATGCTTTCCGCGGCAATGCCGATGGCCGCCAGGATCATCGCTACACCCACCACCGCGGCGGCGATCGGGTCCGCCTTGCCGTGCCCGTAGGGGTGTTCCTTATCCGGGGGTTTAATGGCCAGCCGGAGCCCCCAATAGACGACCGATGAGCTGATGACGTCAAGAAAGGACTCAATCCCGTCGGCCAACAAGGCAAAGGAGTGCCCGATGACCCCGGCCAGGCACTTCACCAGCGCCAACGTCAGGTTGATGACGATTGCCAGCAGCGAGGAGCGCAGTCCTCCCTTGACCATCTGCTCGGTCGTTGGTGCAGCCGTCATGACTGCATTGTCTCTTATTTCAGACATGAAAGCCGCTGTCCGCGGCCAGGTTCCCAATGGTCAGCTTTTTTTGCAATCCAACTTGCCCCAGCTTGAGCAAGCTTACTAAACTTAAGTCTGCAATCAGGCCTGGGAGGCGTCCGTTGCTCCGCTTTTTGAAGCTCGCTCTCATCTTCGAACTCTCCATGGTGCTGGGGCTGTCGATACTGACCGGTCAGTTCTTCTACCGGGCGTACAACAATTCCAGCCACGAGCATCTCCCAGTGAGTTTTCTGGCCGCACTGGTCATGCTGGTGCTGGGCACGCAGCAGACGGCAATGTCGTTTCGCCGGGAAAAACGCAGGCTGGCCTATGGACGCCCCTCTGAGCAGGAAAGACTTCGCATGAAAGTGGCCTACAGCACGCTGACCCTACTGCTTTTCATCGCCGCCGGTGTCTTGCTGGTCATTCTCCGCGACCATCTCCGCTAGAAAGCAGTTTCGCAATTACCGTGGCCTATCAAAGACCGCGAAGTGTGGTTTTCCTTGAGAGAAAACCACGAGAAGGCCTGCTGCTTCGGTCGACACCAATTGCGAAACTGCTCTAGCGCACTGCGGCTACGGCTCTTTTTTGGCGGGGAACCACCGATTGTGGTTTCCTGGGCTGCGCCACATCCGGTTGCGGGTCTGCTTTGCGGGGCTGCGCGCCCTGCGACGATTGCTGGTCCATCCATTCATCCAGGCGCGAACGCTTAAAACGCCAGCGGTTGCCAAGCTTGAACGCAGGGACGAAGCCGTCCGAGGCATATTTGTAAAGAGTGTCAGGACTGATCCCGAGATAGTCGGAAGCAATACGGATATCCATTACTTCGCGAACTTCATCTCTCGCCGGTAGGGTTCTCATCGAAGTGCTCTCCTCTGGGAACTGCAGGACCGGGCGAGAGTACATACCCGCCGTTGTGCTTATACCGCGTTTTCACCGTGTAATACAAGAAATTATCGCGTGCTTTCGGGGTTTTAGCGGTTTTGTTTAGTTCCGCTAGAGCGTAGCAGAATTTTGCGCCGCGCGAATCGTTACTTCGGGCACTCTCACGGTTACCAAGGACATCGTATCCGATCTGGTCCCCGCTGCAGGATGGTTCATCCTCCACATCGCGTATCGCTTTTATCTCATTCATTTACTGAGGGTAGCCGACTGCTATAAGAGCCTTCACAAATTACAATTCCGGCTGCAAACCGGCGGCAAGAGAAATCAGATCGTCACCTATGGTGCGAGTTTTTGCGATCGCATCCGCCAGCGGAATGTGGGTAATCTCGGTGCCGCGCAGCACCACCAACCGGCCGAACTGCCCCTCGTGCACCAGATCGAGGGCAGCGGATCCATAACGCGTCGCCAGCATGCGGTCGTAGGCGGTGGGTGTACCTCCGCGTTGCGTGTGACCGAGGTTGACGGAGCGTGTTTCATACCCGGTTTTTTCCTCGATCAACTCGGCGACGGTTTGCCCGATCCCGCTGAGCCGGGCGTGCCCGAACGCGTCCAACTTGGCTCCCTGGGTAGCCTGCTTGTCGGTGCCGGGCAGCTTGGCTCCCTCGGCGACCACGACAATGGAGAAGAACTTGCCCCGATCATGCCGCTCCTTGAGGATCTTGACTGCGTGATCGATATCGATTGGTTTCTCCGGCACGAAGATCACGTCGGCGCCGCCGGCGATACCGGAGGTGATGGCAATCCAGCCCGCATCCCGCCCCATAACCTCGCAGACAATCACCCGGTTGTGGGCTTCAGCAGTGGAATGCAGCCGGTCGACGGCCTCGGTGGCGATGGAGACTGCGGTGTCAAAACCGAAGCAGGCATCCGTTCCGCTCAGGTCGTTGTCGATGGTCTTGGGCACGCCCACCACCTTGATGCCCTTTTGCACCAGGGCATTGGCTACGCCTTGCGTGTCGTCTCCGCCAATGGTGATGAGCGCGTCAAGCTGGTTGGCCTTGATGCTGGCCAGGCACTTGTCCATGCCGCCCTCCATCTTGCGCGGGTTGGTGCGCGAGGTGCGGAGAATGGTGCCCCCCAACTGCAGGATGCCGGATACCGTCGCTATGGTGAGGGGCATGGTCTTGTTTTCCACAACGCCCCGCCAGCCTTCGATAAAGCCAACAAACTCATCGTTGTGGTGGAAAATGCCTTTGCGTACAGCAGCGCGGATCACGGCGTTCAGTCCAGGGCAGTCTCCGCCACCAGTCAGCATTCCAACTCGCATGTTCATCTCCTCAATGGTGCAGTGCAAATGGTGCCTTGTGCATCATACTGCGGAGCTGTCATTAAGGAAATGCGCGGCGGGTCTTCGTTGGGTGATTGCCTGCGATGGACAACGTAACCGCAGGTCCCTCCACTACGCGCTACGCGCTCCGGTCGGGATGACAATTCTGTTTGGGTACTAGCGTTTCCCCTCAAAACAATTTGTCATCCCGACCGGAGCGCGTAGCGCGTAGTGGAGGGACCTGCGGTTAAAGCTTAGTGGTGCAACAACCCTTTCAGGGCATCGGCAGGGTTCGACTTGTTGCCGTTGCCCAGCAGCTGCTGCTTGAGAATGTTGCCGGCATTCTTTTGCAGCAGCTGGTTGAGATCCGCCTGAATTACAGGATTGGTGGTGGTGCCGGTAATGTGCACCGGGATGCCGTTGGCTGCCGCGGTGCTGACTACCTGGGCGAGAGCGCCTCCCCCGACATTCAAGCCGGACAGCACGCCGGAGTTCGGGTTCACCTTGGCCACAACCTGGAAGTTAAGCGCGCCCCCCGGAGACACCGTGCCTGCCCCTGTGGCCGTGCCCACCACTGGAACCGAGGTGTAGAGATTGTCGATGCGCGTCCCCTGCGGGGATGAGGTCACATTGGCTTTCAGGGTCTGGATCTGCGTGCCGCCCTGGGTTCCGGAAACCGGCTTCAGCCCGCCGATCTTCGAGGAAAGATCGAAGCCGGCCAGCCGGGTGTTGTCCACCTCTACCGGGCCGCTGATGGTCGGAGCATTGGCCGGTCCCGTGATGGAGAGGTTCGCCGTGAGCGTGCCGCCCTGCAGGCTGGATCCACTGGGAAGGCGAACGCCCGCCGCAGGCAACAAGGCCTCAACCTGGTTGATGGGCAGGTTGGGCGCAGCCAGGCGGAGCGCCACCGTGGTCTGCGGGCCCACCATCGAATAGGTGCCAGTTACATGCACGACTACCCCACCGGTCTTGATGCCCAGGTCGTTGATCTGGCCGGTTCTGGCTTGCAGATTGTGATTGATGGTGTAGGTAATATCGACCGGGTTGGGAGTTGGGGCGCCGTTCGCCACTAGTTGCAGCCGAGCCGCATGCACCGTTCCATTGCTGGTGGCGCTCTGCCCATTGGAAGTAATCTGCGCAGTGATGTCGGCTAGCATGGAAATGCCCTGGTTCGCCTGAACCACGCCGGCAGCGACCGGATCGAAGTGATTCAGGGTAAGCGTGGCATTCAGCGGCGTTGCCGAAGCGTCCGTGGGGTTCACCGGGCCGGCGTTGCCCTTCATCTCGAGTTCGCCGCCTCCGGGAAGGGTGGCGGAAAGCACGAAGGGAAAGGCCTTAGCGAAGGAGAACTGGTCCACCGACAGATTCAGCTTGCTGTAAGTAAACGGCGCGCCCGTAGGGGGCACGTCGGAAACAGTCGCAGTGCCGTTCACGATCTTCATCTGGCCGACGGTGAAGTTGGGCAGCGCGCTCTCCTTCTGGGTATTCTGGGTGCGGCTGCCGGCGTTGCTGCCAATGGCGGAGAAATTCCATACGCCCTGTGCGTTGTGAACCAGGTTGATGGAAGGCGAATCGGCCACAAAGCTGGTAACCAGCAGTTGCCGATGGAAGATCAGCGGCCCGACCTCAACCCCAATGTGCAGCGACTCGGCCTGGAGGAAGGGCTTGGCGCTGAAGGCAGGATCGTCGGCAATGGAGATGTTGTCGGCTACCAGGCTGCCGGAGAAGATCGAGAAGCTCAAATTTCCCAGGGTCACCTTGCGGCCGAGCGCAGAGGTGAGCTGCGTCTCCAGCGTGGGACGGAAGGTATTGGCGTTGATGAACAACGGCACAATAATGACCGCCAGCAACAGGAGAACAACAACGGCCACGACGATGCTTAGCAGCGGATGCTTCTTCACGAGGACACCTCGACAAGTTCCAGGTTGAGAGACGGGTCCTACCCGCAATTAGATGCGGGAATTTAGCGATGGGCGGTAGATTCGTCATGGTAGAACGCAGCGATTTCTTCCGCATAGCGCTGGGCGACCACGCGGCGCTTGAGCTTCATGCTGGGTGTCAGCTCACCGGAGTCGATCGACCACTCGTCCGCAACCAGGTGGAAGCGCTTGATGGTCTCGAAGTTCGCCAGGCCCTCGTTCACGCTATCAATCAGGGCGTGGTATTCCGCTTGCACCACCGGGTTTTTTACCAGTTCGGGGCGGGAGGAGAAGGCGATTCCCTTCCCCCCAGCCAAGCTCTCGAGCGCGGGAAAGTTGGGCGCGATCAGCACACTTAGAAATTTGTGGCGATCGCCCACAAGCACGGCATTGGCCACCAGCGGGCTGTTGTTCAGCTTGCTTTCGATGGGCGCAGGCGCAATCATCTTCCCGCCCGAGGTCTTGATCAGCTCCTTCTTACGGTCGGTGATGTAGAGGAAGCCATCCTCGTCCTGGCGCCCAATATCGCCCGTATGGAACCATCCGTCGGCTTCGATGGCCTCGGCGGTGGCGTCCGGCTTCTTCCAATAGCCGGTAAACACGAAGGGCCCACGCACCAGCAATTCACCGTCGGAAGCGAAGCGGCATTCTACTGTTTCGATCGGCTTGCCCACAGAGCCCATGCGGTGATCCCTGGCATTGTTGAGGGCCAATACCGGCGAGGTTTCGGTAAGCCCGTAACCCTCGAAGATACGAATGCCGACATCGGCGAACCAACCCGCTGTGGCCAGCCCCAGCGGTGCTCCTCCGGCGATATAGTCGCGCACCCTGCCGCCGAAGGCCTGCTTGACTTTCTTGAAGACCAGGCGATCGGCCAGGCGCCAACGCAGCGAAGAGGGCGTTTTACCGCGAAGAATCTCGTCGCGCTGGCGGTGGCCGGTGGCTAGCGCCCAGTTAAAGAGCTTTTTGACTGCGGGTTTGGTGGCCGCTCGCTGCTGCACTACATCGCGGATTTTCTCGTAGACGCGAGGCACCGCGACAAATACCGTCGGCTGGATGGCAGTCAGGGCAGCGGGCAGCCGGTCGAAGTTTCCGCAGTAGGCCAGGGTCGCGCCGTAGCAGAAGAGCGCGTAGTCCAAGTGGCGGGCGGTGATATGCGAAAGCGGCAAAAAGGAGATGCAGCTGGAGTTGGGACTCCAGGTAAAGGTTCGGGTGGAGTAGTTCAGGTTCGAGGCGATATTGCCATGGGTGAGCATGACTCCTTTGGAATCGCCGGTTGTTCCCGAGGTATAGATAAGCGTGGCCAGATCCTGGGGCTTGACTGCAAAGCTGCGCAGCCAGCGTTCGATATCGACTCCGCTTGCGGTGGCGGCGGCATTCTCCAGCAGCGACGAAAGGGCGATCACGCTGAGTGTGCTCTCCAGGCCCGGGACCTGGTCCATGACCAGGATGCGCTCCAGCTGCGTCTGGCTGCGAATGGCCGCGATCTTGCGGTACTGTGCTTCGGTGGAGACTACGGCGATGCGCGCGCCTGAATCGATTAGGAGTTTTGCGATTTGCTCGGCGGTGAGCGTGGAGTAAATGGGCACATCGACGGCGCCGAGGACCAGGGTAGCGAAGTCGACGACGGGCCACTCCCAGCGATTCTCTGCCAGCAGCGCGATACGGTCGCCTTTGACAATGCCCCAGTTGGCAAAGGCATTTGCCAGTGCATAGACGCGGGATAACAGCTCGTCGGTGGAGATCGGGAGCCAATTGCCGGATGAGTCTTGCCACAGGACTGCGCGTTCACGCTTGCTGGCCGCGACCAGGGAAACTACGTCGATGAGGGTCTCGAGATTGAACATACAAATGCCTGTCGATTGTACCCCGAGGGGAGTTGCGGGTTTGAGACACAAACAACCCCACCTTTGTTGCGGGTAAGGAGGAGGGTGGGCCAGCGAGAAATGCTTGGGTGCCCCATTCAAGCCGTGTTTTGGCTTGAGTGGGGTAGTGCAGCTCAGGCTTGGGGCAACGGGGTAAGACGAACAAACCGCGCGGAGAGCTTTGTCCAATCGGAGAGAATCCACTGAGCGCGCGTGCTGGCGGTCTTTTCGGCGTGCAACTGGATGAGCTGATGCAGCTCTTCGCCCGCCTGCTCGTCGAGTTGAGTGAGCGGCTCCGGAGCGAGAAAGCTGGTGTGGTACCGGGTATGAGAGACGAAGGTTCCGTCTTCATCGAAGACCCAGGCCAGGCCACCCGTCATGCCCGCGCCAAAGTTCTGGCCGGTAGAACCCAGCACAGCTACCAAACCACCCGTCATGTACTCGCAGCCGTGGTCTCCAACACCTTCCACCACCGCCAAGGCTCCGGAGTTGCGCACGGCAAACCGCTCGCCCGCGCGCCCGGCGGCAAAGAGCGATCCGCTGGTAGCACCATAAAGCGCCACATTCCCGAGAATGACGTGCAGCTCGCTCTCGCGCGCCGCACGGCCCTGCCCCCGGAGAATCAACTCTCCTCCACACAGGCCCTTGCCGACAAAATCGTTGGCCATGCCCTCCAGCACCAGCTGCATCCCAGGCACAGCGAATGCTCCAAAGGATTGCCCGGCAACGCCCTGCATCTTGAAGCTTAATGGAGTGTCCTTGTGGTGCAGTCCGTGCCAAACCAGCTCGCCGGCCAGCCGAGCACCCAGAGTACGGTGCTTGTTGGCAATCGTGGCTTCGACGGAATAAGGCAGCCCAGCCGCGCGCGCGGCAAGCGCCGGCTGCACCCAGGCATTGTCGATGGCAGCATGATCGGAAGGGCGGCGATTACGCTGGCCTTGCCAACGAACGTGGCCTTCAAGAGGGGGCGCCAACAGCGCACTCAGATCGAGTCCGCCGGCCGCGCTCACTTGCTCCAATAGATCGACCCGGCCAGTCGCCGCCTCGAGCGAGGGCAAGCCGAGACTGGCCAGCAGCATTTGCAGATCCCTGGTGAGCTCCTCGAAGAAGCGGATAACATTAGCCGGTTTGCCACGGAACTTCGCCCGCAGATCGGGACGTTGCGTAGCAATCCCGGTAGGACAGGTGTTCAAGTGACATTGTCGAGCCATGTCGCAGCCCAGCGCCACCAGCACCGCGGTGCCAAAGGCAAACTCATCGGCGCCCAGCAGCGCGGCGATCAGCACATCCCGGCCAGTGCGCAGCCCACCGTCGCAACGCAGGCGCACACGCCCGCGCAGGCCATTCTGCATCAGCACCTGCTGCGCTTCCGCCAGGCCGATCTCCCACGGGTTGCCGGCGTACTTGATGCTGGAAAGCGGCGAGGCGCCGGTGCCTCCGGCATGTCCGGCAATCACGATGTAGTCCGCGTAGGCCTTGGCGACACCGGCGGCAACGGTGCCGACGCCGCACTCTGAAACTAGCTTCACGCCAATGGCGGCGCGAGGATTCACTCGCTTGAGATCGAAGATCAGCTGCGCCAGGTCTTCAATCGAATAGATGTCGTGATGCGGCGGAGGGCTGATCAGCGCAATGCCGGGTTGGGCGTGGCGCAGACGGGCAATCAGCTCCGTCACCTTGTGGCTGGGGAGTTGCCCGCCTTCCCCAGGCTTCGATCCCTGGGCAATCTTGATCTCGATCTCTTCCGCGTACGTCAGATATTCCGTGGTGACGCCAAAACGCGCGGACGCAACCTGCTTCACCTTGTTATTGAGGATCGCCGGAGCCCCCGGGTGGGCCGGGTAGACCTCCGGATCTTCCCCACCCTCACCGGTATTCGACCGCCCGCCGAGCTTGTTCATGGCTTCGGTGATAGTCTGGTGTGCTTCCGGGCTCAGCGAGCCCAGCGACATGGCCGAGGCAATAAATCGGCTCACGATGGTAGGAGCGGCCTCCACCTGGTCCAGCGGCAACGGGGCCGCAGCGGGACGGATCTCCAACAAATCACGCAGCACGGCAGGCTTGTTCTCGGACGCCAGCACGCTGAAGGCGCTCCAGGCCTGGGCGGGTTGCGGCGCCGTCGCCGCCGCGCTGCGCGCGGTTCCCGTGACCACTTGCAAAGCTTTTACCGTCTGCGGCTGCCAGCCGTGCGGCTCCGCGCGATCGTCTTTGCGGAAGCGAACCCAGCCGTAGTCCGGGAGAGCCTTGGCTTCTCGCGGAGTAACCGGCTGCTGCGCGGTTGCGGTAGGCGACGACTGAGGACTTGCGTTCACCAACGCAGGCTGGCCTTCCTCTTCCTGCGCCGCGGACCATTGGTCGCGCAACGCCGCTTCCAGCTCGGCAAAGCCGATACCGGAGATAGGCGAGGGCGTTCCCTCAAAGCAAAGCTTAACCACTTCCTGGTCGAGGCCGAGGGAGTCGAACAGATGGGCTCCGCGATAGCTGTCGACCACGGAGATGCCCATTTTCGACATGATCTTTGCGAGTCCGAGGTCAAAGGCATGAAGCATGTTGGCTTCGCCCTTTTCCGGGTCCAGGTTGCGCGCCGTCTCGAGGGCGAGCCAGGGACAGAGGGCGCCGGCACCATAGCCAATGAGAACCGCCGCGTGGTGCAGGTCGCGGCAATCGCCCGCTTCTACCGCGAGACCGGCGTTGGTGCGCACCCCGGCCTGCATCAGGGCATGATGCACCGCCCCGGTGGCCAGTGCCATAGGAATGGGCAGGAGCTCAGCACGGGCTCCCGGTTGGGCGAGTGCATGGTCGCTGAGCAGCAGGATAGCCGCCCCGCCGCGCACCAACTCGACGGCCCGCGCGCACAGATCATCGATGGCTCGCCGCAGATTGCACGACGGCGCAAAGACGCAGTCCAGCACCGCCAGCGGCATCTCGTCGGCTAACGCGTGCTCGCGATTCCGCAGCGCATGCATCTGGCCCAGGGAGAGAAATGGCGACTCCAGCGACAGGCCGGGAATCCGCGCTTTGGTGTTGAGTATATGCGGCCAGGGACCCAAACGGGTGTGCAGCTGGATGACAATCGATTCCCGCACCGGGTCGATGGCCGGATTGGTGACCTGGGCAAATCGCTGGCGGAAATAGGCGTAGACCGGCCTTGGCGCGTGCGCCAGGGGGGCCAACGGAGTATCGTCGCCCATGGACCAGACCGCGTCTTTGCCGTCGCTGGCCATGGGGGCCAGCACCATCCGGACATCCTCCCGGGTGTAGCCAAAAAGCTGCTGCAGCTGGGTCAGATCTTCCACCACCGGGGTGAATGCCGCCGGCTCCAGCGGGGTATCCGCAACCAGCTTGCCGTAGCCGGTGAAGCGGTCGAATTCCTTCAGCAGTCGATCGTCTTCCAGCAACTGGTGCGCGTCCAGGTCCGCCACCAGCATCTCGCCGGGGCCGAGGCGGCCGCTATGAATAATCCTCTCCGGATCGAGATCCACCAGGCCGGCTTCAGAACCAGCCACCACCAGCGCGTCTTCGGTCAGGAAGAAGCGGCAGGGACGCAATCCATTGCGGTCCAGGGCCACGCCCACCAGGTGTCCATCGGCAAAAGCCAGGGCTGCGGGACCATCCCAGGGCTCGACGCAGTCGGCGTGGTAACGCAGGAACGGCGACTCCTTCTGGCGGCCGGCGGGAGGCAGCAACATTCTCACCGCTTCGGCGACGCTGCGGCCGTTGCGCGCCAACAACTCCACAATTTCGTCGAGGCTGGTGGAGTCCGAGCCGTTTTTGGTCAGGATGGGATGGCATTCCGCTGGAATGGTGGCTGCCCGGGCCTGCATGCGGCCGCGGTTCCCCCAAACGGTATTGATCTCCCCGTTATGCGCCAGGGCGCGCAGCGGCTGGGCCCGGTCCCATGAGGGCAGAACGTTGGTGGCGTAGCGCTGGTGGAAGATGGCGAACGGCGTCACATACGCCGGGTCGGCGAGGTCAGGATAAAACTCGGCCAGTAGGCGCCCCGCGCACATGGCCTTATAGACCATGGTGGAAGAAGAGAGCGAGCAGACATAGCCGGTGGGCTCAGCAGCCGACTCCTCCACGCCACGCTCGAACTGCTTGCGCGCCAGGTATAGGCGGCGCTCAAAATTAACCGGGTCCTTGGCTGTGATCAGCACTTGGCGGATCACGGGAATGCTGGAAAGGGCAATCTCGCCCAGAATCTCTTCCCGCGTGGGCACAACCCGCCATACAAGCACGTCGAGATTCTGCGCAGCCAGCGCTTGCTCCAGCGCCTGTTGGCCGGGGCCAGAATCCTCCGGGAAAAAGACTACACCCACCCCCAGCGGCTGCCCGGGATCGAGCGATAGCCCGGTGGATGCAAGCAGAAACTCCCGCGGGATCGCGGTCATGATGCCGACGCCGTCGCTGCTTTTGCCGTCAGCGGCAATCGCTCCGCGATGCGCCAGGCGAGCCAGGGCGGTGAGCGCCTGGGTCAGAATTTCATGGGAGGGCTGATTGCGCAACGTCGCCACAAATCCCACACCGCAGGAGTCGTGGTCAAAGCGAGAATCAAGTAGGTTGGGGGTCAGGCTGCGCTCCAGCGAATTTGAGGCAAAGGAACCCATACGTAACTATAATCCCCGTTTCTCTGACAAGTACCTGGTGAATAAATATTCTTTTGCACCACGAAGGACACCTCCCGCCGCGGGGCGTGCCTTCCCCGTAACTTTTGTATAAAAATAGGCATCCTTTCGTTGACAAAGGGACTCTGTATATTTATACATGTGAATGTATTTTTATGCACTCGGAGGGGTTTCTACACGAGACAAGCTTCTTGGGGTGCTGTGTTTTGGCTTTGTATCAGGGCACGACTTTAGTCGTGCCGTAAAGGAGTGAAAAATAATTGGGCTTCAGCCCCTGCTGCGACCGTCACCTGGCCAAGAAAAGACCAGGGGCTAAAGCCCAGTTCTTGGTTGGACCTCAAAGGCACGACTAAAGTCGCGCCCTGATACGCGGATACCGAGGGATAGACAGACTTTGCTACCCTCGGGAGCCGCGATACAAAGCATTACTGCGGTGGCTACCGGAAACTCGCGAGTTCCGCAGAAATGTAGAAATTCCAGAGCGCGGCCATCGGCCGCGCTCTGACTTTGCAGGAACTTACAAGGAAATGATGAAGCAAGACCGGCACAGTGCAATTCGCGAACTCGTCGCGGGCGCGCCCATCGGCAGCCAGGACGAGTTGCGGCGCCGCCTGGTCAAGCGCGGTTTCGAAGTGACCCAGGCGACGCTGTCGCGGGATATCCACGAGCTGCATCTCTATAAAGGTCCCAATGGCTACGCGGTGCCGAATGGAGCCGCGTATGAGGACGACGACCTGCCCCAGACCTCCGAGATGCTGAGCAGCTTCGCGCTCCGCGTAAAGCAAGCGCAGAACCAGCTGGTGGTGATCACCACTAGCGGCACCGCACAGCCGGTCGCCCTGGCGATCGACGGCGAAGATTGGCCGGAAGTGGTGGGGACCATCGCGGGAGATGACACCGTGCTCGTGATTTGCCCCGATTCCAAGCGGGCGACCCAATTGCGGGAGCGCCTGGAAACCATGATCGGATGACCGGGGTAATGAAGAAGATGCAAACCGCGGTGGCAGGAGTGAGCGGCTATGCCGGCCTGGAGCTGGCGCGCCTGCTGCTGCACCACCCTGCCCTGAAGGGGCGGCCGCCGGTATTTGTCGGCAGGGACGCCGAGCCGGTCCGCCTGACTGAGATGCACCCCCAGCTTGCCGATAACAACGGCAGCTCCGGGCTGATGGTCGAGTCATTCTCCTGGGAGCTATTAAAGGAACGCGGGGTGGATCTGCTTTTTCTGGCCACACCGCATGAGCAATCGCGCAGCTGGGTGCCGGAAGCGCTGGCGCAAGGATTGAGAGTGGTGGATTTGAGCGGAGCATGGCGGTTGCGGCAGCCGGAAAATCGATCCATTTACGGCTTTCACGACGCGGATACAGCGCTGGCGGAGAAGATACAGGCGAGGAGCGTCTACGGGCTGCCGGAGCTGCATCGCGCCTGCATCCGCAACGCGCAGCTGGTGGCCAACCCGGGTTGCTACGCCACATCGGTGATTCTGGCGTTGAAACCGCTGGTGGCCGCGGGCTGGCTAGACCTGGACCGGGGAATCATCTGCGATTCCAAGTCGGGGGTTTCCGGGCGCGGGCAAAGCACCCACTGCCACCACCCACTTCATGTATGCCGCGGATAATCTCTCCGCCTACGGGGTATTTGGCCACCGGCACATGGGAGAGATGCTGGAGCAACTGGGTTTAGAGGAGTCGCAGATCATCTTCACCCCGCACCTGCTGCCGATTCCGCGGGGCATCCTCTCGACCACATACGTGACGTTCACGGAGAAGAAGGAAGCCGCCGAAGTGGACGCCTGCTTCCGCGAGTTTTATGCGGCCAGCCCGATGGTGCGAGTGTTTAGCGGGGCCATGTCTAGTGGGACAAAGAGCAACACGCAACTGCCGCAGATACAGTATTCGGTGCGCACCAACTACTGCGACATCGGCTTCAAGCTGGCCAAGGACGGGCGGCGATGCATCGTGGTCTCCTGTTTGGATAACCTGCTCAAAGGGGCAGCCGGGCAGGCGGTAGAGAACATGAACCTGATGTGCGGATGGGACGAAACGGAGGGCCTGGCATGAAATTCGTCGTGAAACTCGGTGGCTCCGCGCTGGAAGATCACAAGCTGCTCCACGGGTGCGCGCGGGCAATCGCCATCCTGGCGCAGGACGGCAACCAGGTAGCCGTAGTCCACGGCGGCGGGGCAGCGCTGACCCGTACTCTGAAACAGATGGGCAAGCAGAGCGAGTTTATCGCCGGCCTGCGCATTACCGATGCGGAAACCCGCGATGCCGCGCTCATGGTTCTGGGCGGCCGGGTCAATAAGGAGCTGGTGGCCGCGCTGGGCGCGCACGGCCAGGCAGGCGTTGGACTCTCCGGTGGCGACGGGTTGGTCTTTCGTGCGCGCAAAAAGCGCACCACGCCGGACCTGGGCTTCGTGGGCGAGATTGTCGGCATCGGATCCACGCTGGCTCGATGCCATCTGGAAGATGGGCGCGGTGCCGGTGATCTCCAGCCTGGCGCTGGGCTTCGACGGCGAGTACTACAACATCAATGCCGATGAGATGGCGGCCGCGTGCGCGGTGGCTTGCAAGGCCGACGCCCTGGTCTTTCTTACCGACGTGCCCGGAGTGCGCGGAGCGAACGGCGAGGTGATGCGCTGGTTGAGCGTCGACCAGATCGCCGGACTAACCAAGACGGAAGTGATCAGCGGCGGCATGCTGCCCAAACTGGGCGCCTGCCGCGAGGCGCTGTTGGCACGGCGTGAAGCGCGTGCGCATTCTACCCGCGGATGCGGCCGCGGTATTGCCGGACTTATGTTCCACACGAGTCGTTCAAGGAACTGAGGTGATGGTGGCATGAAGCTGGAATCGATACAGGCGGCAGAAGCGAAACTCCTGCTGCCGACCTATGAGCGTAATCCGATTCTCTTCGTCGGTGGCGAGGGTGTGTACCTGATCGACGAAAACGGCGAACGTATCTCGATCTGCTCAGCGGCATCGGCGTCAACGCGCTGGGCTATGGACATCCCGCGATGACTGCGGCCATCGCCCGGCAGAGCCGCAAGCTGGTGCACATCTCGAACCTTTTCTTCCACGAAGGCCAGGCCGAACTGGCGCTGCGGCTGACGGAGAGAACCGGCCTGGACCGCGCGTTCTTCTGCAACAGCGGAACCGAGGCTTGGGAAGCAGCCATGAAGCTGGCGCGCGCCTACGCCGGCGCTGCGGCGGAGCGAAGGCCACACCATCGGAACCAAGTTTCTGGCGCTTCGAAAACAGCTTCCACGGGCGCACGATGGGCTCGGTCTCCACGACCCATAAGGAGAAGTACCGCGAGCCCTTCGCAGCCGCTGGTGCCGGGCGTGGAGTTTGTCCGCTTCAACGACGTGGAGGATCTGCGCGCCAGCTTCTCAAACGAGGTCTGCGCGGTTCTGATCGAGCCGGTGCAAGGCGAGGGCGGCATTCGCCCCGTGTCGCAGGAGTTCTTTGCCGCGGCGCGCGAGCTGACCAACTCGACCGGCGCCTTGCTGATCGCCGATGAGATTCAATCCGGCCTGGGACGTACCGGCAAGTGGTTCGCTTACCAGCAATATCGGCATTCAGCCGGACGTAACCACGCTGGCCAAGCCACTGGCCGGCGGCCTGCCCCTGGGAGCAATGCTGTGGACCGAGGAGGCGGCGCGCGGAATTCACGCCGGCCTGCATGGCACGACCTTCGGCGGCGGACCGCTGGCTTGCGCGGTGGCCATCGCGGTAATTGACACCATCGAGCAGGACAGGCATGCTCGAGCAGGATCAATGAGATCGGCGAGTACTTCAAGCAGCAACTGCACCATCTCGCGGCAAAACACGAAACCGTCGTGGACGTGCGCGGCATGGGGCTGATGCTGGCGATGGAGATGAACTCGGCTGATCTCGCCAAGCAGGTCGTCGCCAAAATGCTGGAGCGGCGCATCCTGATCAACCGCACCAACGAGACCGTGTTGCGTTTTCTGCCGCCCTTCATCATGAGCCGCGAGCACGTAGACAACGCAGTCAAGCGCACTGGACGAGATCCTCACCGGATGCAAGAACGGCGCAGCCAGACTAGAAGGCGGGCCACGGAATGGCTAGCAAAACTTGTTAGCTAGATCGATGACCAAAGACGCAGTACAGGAGGGCGATACGCTTGCTCTCAGCGCAGCCGCGAGTCGCTCGCCGGCCGCGATCTTTGCTCCATCGCCGATCTTTCCCAGCTAGAGATCGCCGCCGTGATGGAGCTCGCGCACGCCATCAAGGCGGCGCCGGCCGATTACCGCTATGCACTCGACGCCCGGCAGATGGTGATGTTCTTCGAGAAGGCGTCTCTGCGTACGCGGCTGACCTTTGAAGCCGGCATGAACACTCTCGGCGGCGTCGGCCATGTTCGTCGATCAGACGCAGTCGCCGTTGGGCGAGCGCGAATCGCTGGCCGACATGGCGCGCAACGTGGAGCGCTGGGTGAGCCTGATCGTGCTCCGCACCTATGCCCACGAGACGATCACCGAGATGGCGGAGTACGCCCGGTGCCCGGTGATCAATGCGCTGAGCGATCTCGAGCACCCCTGCCAGGCGCTGGCCGACTTCATGACTCTCGAAGAACACTTCGGCACGGCGCGCGGCCTGAAGTTCACCTACGTGGGAGACGGCAACAATGTCTGCCACTCACTGATGCTGACTGCGGCGCAGCTGGGCGCGCACTGCACCGTGGCGGCGCCGAAGGCGCTATGCACCCCAAGCCGGAGATTGTCGCAAACGGCGCCGAAGATCGCGGAGCGAAAGCGGAGGCACCATCACCTTGACTGCACGACGTGGTGGCGGCCGTCACCGGCGCGGACGCGGTCTATACCGACGTGTGCACCAGCATGGGCTTCGAGCACGAGGTAACGAAGCGCGCGCCGATCTTCAAGCCCTACCAGGTGAACGAGGCGCTGATGGCGCAGTGCCGCGCCCGCATGCCGTCTTCATGCACTGCCTGCCCGCGCATCGCAACGCCGAAGTGACCGACGCGGTGCTCGACGGGCCGCAATCCGTGGTCTTCGACCAGGCGGAGAACCGTATGCACGCCCAGAAGGCGCTGATGCTGCTGCTCGCTGGGCTGGCGCGTCTGGGCTGGCTCCCGCGACACGGCATCAACTTAGCCGACAGACCAATATGGCGCCGGCGAGCTGCGGCTCTCATATCTGATTAAAGGAGTTTTGCATGCCAAAAAAGTTGTTCTTGCCTATTCAGGTGGTCTCGATACCTCGATCATCATTCCCTGGCTCAACGAAAACTACGGAATGGACGTGATCGCCATGATCGCCGATGTAGGGCAGGGCGAAGACCTCGATGCCGTGGTCGCAAAGCCTACGAAACCGGCGCCAAGAAGGCCGTGGTCCTCGACCTGCGCGATGAGTTCGTGCGCGACTATCGTCTACCCGACGGTGCGCGCCGGCGCGATCTACGAGCACAAGTATCTGCTGGGCACTTCGATCGCGCGTCCGGTGATCGCCAAGCACCAGGTAGAAGTCGCGCTCGAAGGAAGGCGCCGAAGCCGTCGCCCACGGCTGCACCGGCAAGGGCAACGACCAGGTCCGCTTCGAGCATGCCTATCAGGCGCTGGCGCCCGGAGCTGCAAGGTCATTGCGCCGTGGCGCGAATGGACGCTGAAGTCGCGCGAAGACTGCCTGGACTACGCCGAAGCCCATGGCATCCCAGTCGCGGCAAGCCGGCGAGAAGATCCACTCCCGCGATCGCAACCTGTGGCACATCAGCCACGAGGGCGGCGAACTCGGAGACGCCGGCAACGCACCGCTGCCCAACCACCTGGACGATGACCCGCAGTCTCCGCAGGAAGCGCCCGACCGCGAGGAAGTGGTCGAGATCGGCTTCGGCGCGGGCAGTGCCGGTCTCGGTCGACGGCATGAAGCTCGAGCCGGTGCAGATCGTGGAACTGCTCAACGAGATCGGCGCGCGCAATGCCATCGGCCGCATCGACCTGGTCGAGAACCGCTTCGTCGGCATCAAGAGCCGCGGGCTCTACGAGACTCCTGGCGGTACCTTGATCACCACCGCGCATCGCGAGCTCGAGGCCCTGACACTCGATCGCGAGGTCGCGCACTATAAGCAGCAAGTCGCCCTGCAATATGCTGAGATCGTCTACTTCGGCCTCTGGTTCACGCCGCTGCGCGAGGCCCTGGACGCATTTGTCGAGAACACGCAGCAAGCTGGTCACCGGCTCGGTCAAGCTCTCTCTCTACAAGGGCAACATTGGCGTGGCCGGCCGGCAATCGCCGTACTCGCTCTACTCGAACGATCTCTCTTCGTTCACCATGGGCGACAGCTACGACCAGAAGGACGCCAAGGGCTTCATCCAGATCCTCGGCCTGCCCGCCCGCACCCGCGCGCGTCTGCTGCAGGAAGAAAGAGGCTGTCCAGTGAAGATGTGGTCGGGCCGCTTTCGCGAGCCACTCGACCCCGACTTCGAACAATGGCAGCGTTCCCTGACATTCGACTGGCAGCTACTTCCCGCAGGAGATAGCTGCCAGCAAGGCGCATGCGCTGCACCATTGCGCGCGGCGGGGATTCTCACCGCGGCGGAGCTCGGCGCAGATTCGTCGGGCGCACTCGACGCGATTCGCGACGAGTTCACGACGCGAAGCTTGCGGCGCCGCAGCGATTCTGACAATGCCCGAAGCGGAAGACATCCATCACTTCGTCGAGCTTGAACTGGTGCAGCGCATCGGCGACCTTGGCCTCAAGCTGCACACCGGCCGCAGCCGCAACGAGCAGATCGCGACCGATCTGCGGCTCTATATTCGTGCGGCATCGAAGTCAGCTCGATCGCGCCAATCTGCCGCGATTGGGCCGACGCGCTCATCGCTCAGGCCACGGCAGCGGGAGACGCCGTGATGCCCGCCTACACCCACCTGCAGCGCGCCGAGCCGGTGCTAGTGGCGCATTGGCTGCTGGCCTATGTCGAGATGCTGCTGCGCGATATGTCGCGGCTTCGAGGATTGTGCAAGCGCGCTTGAACTATTGCCCGCTCGGGTCTGGAGCGGTGGCCGGCGCGACGCTCGAAGCTGGACCGCGACGATCGCCGCGCGACGAGCTCGGCTTGACCGCGCCCACCGCCAACAGCATGGACGCGACCAGCGACCGCGACTTCGTACTGGAATATCTGCAGGCGCTGACCCTGATTGGCCTGCACGCCAGCCGTTTTGCCGAAGAGATCACGCTCTACGCCACCGCCGAGTTCGGATTTGTCGAGCTGCCCGAGGCATTTTCGACCGGCTCGAGCGCCATGCCGCAGAAGAAGAATCCCGACCTCACGGAGCTGGTGCGCGCCAAGGTCGGCCGTCATCCACGGCGCCGCGCAAACGGTCACGATGTTGCTCAAGGGTCTTCCGCTGGCCTACAACAAGGACATGCAGGAGACCCAGGAGCCGGTCTTTTCCGCGGCCGACGCTGCGCAGCAAATGACTCGCGCTGCTGGCGCAGGTTTACCGCGGCGCTCCGCTTCAACACGGATCGCATGCGCAGTGCCTGCGAGAGCTGGCTTTCTCAACGCCATGGCGGCCGCGACATATCTCGTGCACAAAGGAGTTCCCTTTCGCAAGGCGCACGAGAAAATCGGCCACGCGGTGCGCTATGGTCTGGAGAAGGGTTGCGAACTCGATGGCCTTACCCTCGCCGAGCTGAAGGAGTTTGGCGCCGGAGTTTGAAGCCGACTTTTTTGCAAGCATCACTCTCGAGGCGACTGTGAACTGCCACGACGTGATAGGCGGCACCGCGGCGGGTCGAGTGCATGAGGCATTAGCGGCGCAGGAGGCGACGACTTTCTGCCGCCATGGGACAGATGCGATGGAAATTCGTAAGGCCAAGATTCCAAGACGCCTCCAACATATACGAGCTGGTCAACAGCCTGTCGCAGCGATGGCACCTTGTTGCGGCGCGCCTTCGCCGAGATTTGTGAGAACGTCCGCGACTTTACCGTGGCGGAATCGGCCGAGGGCGATTTTCTCGGCTGCGGCGCGCTGCATCTATACGGTCCGCACCTGGCGGAGGTCCGCTCCATCGTGGTGCGGCCGGAAGCCAAGAGCAAAGGCAGCGGGCGGCCTGATCCTGCAGTCGCTGCTCGACGAGGCTGAGGATCACGGCGTGGGTTGTGTCTGCCTCTTTACCCGCATCCCTGATTTCTTCTTCCGCCATGGCTTTCGCGTAGTGGAAGATCGAACCGCGCTGCCCGACAAGATATACAAGGACTGCCAGAACTGCCCGCGCCTCTACCGCTGCGATGAAGTAGCCATGGCGCGCGGGCAGATTCCCAAGGTGTCGATCCTGGGAACGAGGATCGAGGCCGAGCAACTGGTGCGGCTAACGGGCTGATGATTCCTGTCGAAAACGTTTCCAGGAATGGCCTGCGGAACTGCAGATCCAGAGCAGCTAACTTGCCTGCGGCAAGTCGAGGGAGAAATGAACAACGCCCGTGAGGTTGTCATTACTGCCATCACACCAAATGGAAGCGCCCCCCTCCCCTTTGTCATCCCGAGCGTAGCCGAGGGATCTGCAGTTCTCTTAATTAGCAGCGAAAACTCATTGGCCAGCAGCGCCGACCCGCTTAGGAGCACACTGACTTGCCTGCGGCAAGTTGATGGAGGAATGAACAACCCGAGGGTTGATTATGGGGAATGTAAGTGTCATAAATGAATTGTCATCCCGACCGGAGCGTAGCGGAGTGGAGGAACCTGCGGTTCACTCGACCAGCAAGGAAGGCCCGCTTGTTCATAGCGAGCGCAGCCGAGGGATCTGCAGTCTCTCAACCAGCAACCAAGACTGGAGTGGCCCAGACGAACGCTAAGCTACACGAAATGCATTAAGCGTCGCCAGGCTATTTCTGCGGCCACGGTCTGGATCGATTACCAACTCCAGCTTCGTCACACCCTGCAGTTCGACCGAGTACTCTTCGATCTCCTGAGCGGAGCCGCCTGGGCTGAAGGTCCATTGCTGGCGCACGATTTCGCGATCTGTCTCGCCAGCGGAAGAGTAGCGCAGAACAAACTCCTGTGAGCGCTCCATCATGTGCTCCATGAAATGAAGTCGGATTCTTCGAATATTCTGCGACGCATCGAACAGCAACGTGAGCGTCTGCGGTCCAGGAGTGCTGGCCCGCCAGCCGAGCTCATTGAGCTCCGGGTTTGTGCTTAGCGCATTTTCCACCGGAAAAGCCGGGTCCTCTGAAGTTAACTGCACGCGAGCCATGGAGTCCAGATCCAGCCACTCAGCAGCGGACTCACCCTTCTCCCCAATCGTCTTCTGTCCAATGATTTCCTTGCGCACCGGCCACCCCTTATAAAAAGATTAGCTCATCCGTGAATACCGGCCTAATTTCGTCCGAGGGCGTTTTCCTTGAGTTCTGCATCAAGCCCATTGAGGTCACCCAATACCCACAACTCGTCGATCGCCGCACTCTTAAAGCGAAATAGCGCCGCTCCCATCCATGACACCCGCTTCCCGGTGGCCTGATAACCTCGAAACGGTCCGATATGAACACCCGAGAAGCGCATCTTTGCAAACGCGCGATCGCCCTCGGAAACGCAATCGACGACTTCGCAGTTATATTCTCCAAGTGCGTCCCGCACAGACCGAACGTAGCCCTCGAAAGCCTCTCGCCCAATCAGTTCGCTCCCTAGCGACCCACGGAAGCGGAAGTCCTGGGTTAAAAGCGTAGAACTGCTGCCTAGTTCACCTGCATTCCATATCTGGTCATAAAAGGCACCAACCAAGGAGGGGATGCTCACACTGATTTCCTCATCTGAAATCTCGCGCTACGAAGGTGCGATCTCTCGCATAATGGCTTCCACGTGAACGCGTGCTCCATCTAAATACGGGAAGTCAGCATTCGCCGGGTTAAAGACAAACGCAAGATCGGTCCCGGCAAGGATAATGCCATCGAGCCGTTCACGCTTGATGAGCGTGTGGGCAAGTGTACGCAGGGTGTTGAAGTCTTCCTTCGAGGCGCTCGCCTGTTCCACCACCCGGCCATAGATATCAGCGATCGTGTCGATCTCACCAGCCGAAGGCGTTATCAGCTCTGCTCCAGGCAGCTTACCGAACATTTTCGTTTCCATGGTGACGCGCGCGCCGAACAAGGCAACCCTCTGGAACCGCCGGCGCTCGACCTCGGCAGCGATGGCATCCAGAAGGCTGATAAGCGGGAGAGGCGTGATGGCATCGAGCTCCGCCGCGCAGATCTGCGGAGTAAACGCCGGAATCGACGCCATCTCAGCGCCGCCGCGCGCAAGTTGTTGCAGCAGACCGGCGAGATACTCGGCGAGTTGATTGGCCTCGCGAGCAGCGGCCAAAGACACCACCCGGCGAACATCCGCGTGCACAAGAAGAAGGCGCGGTGTTAGACCGCGGGCCAGATGAGCATCCACCAGGGACTTGTAATAAAATATCCCAGCCCCGACCCCGAGGCCGGCAACAAGTCCGAATGTACGAGATGGCTCAAAAGTCATAGCGTTCGATTGCCTTGACAGAAATCATAAACAATAACGCGGCGACGACACCAAACGCGGCCGCGTGCAACAACGGGACGTGTCCAATCAGAAGTCCCGCTCGCCACGAAAACCCATCAGTGCCCTCCATGAACCTCCCTGGATTGTAGACGGCGAGCTTTTCGCCTCTTAGCGCGTAAACCAACACCGCGGATACACCAATGCTGACCACGGGCGCCGTGTATTGTCCTTCCACAACAGAAGAAATCAAGAACGCGATCGCCAAAAAAATCGCGCCTCCACCCAGCAACAGAAACACATGAAAGCACACTTGCCAAAAGGAGTATTGATAGCCCGCCACCTTGCCATACGCGAGCATTCCGATCCATGGGACAACCGCCAGTGCAATCGCTTGCATGAAGCCCATACCAAAGCGCACGGACATGAGACGCAGGCGGCTCACCGGCAGTCCGAGGGTGAACGCGGACGCGCCGACAACCTTTTCTTGCAACAGGCCGCCCATCATCAGGAAGGTCACTCCCAGTACCCAGCAGAAGCACAGGCCCGCATGAACCACGTGGAACAGACTAAACAAGCCAGCCTGCCCTTGTGAGGCGACAGTTCCCTTCCCAAATTCGACCACCCACATCAGGCAGAACGCCACACATCCCACCAGCACAATCACGAATCGAGAACGGGTCTCCAGCCACGCTTTGTACCACAACATTCTTAGCTCTCCTTGACTGTCTGCATGAAAACCTCGCGTAGCCCAATGGGCGCAACCTCAACTGAGCTGGCATGCAGATCATGGGCTCGCTCAACCAGCAAATCAACGTTTGCGCTGACCAGCACGCGCATCTGCCGTCCTTTTGTCTGGATACTCTCTACGCCGGCCAGCCGAACGTCAGACTCCCTGGGCGGAGTAGGAAACACGAGTTCTACCTGTCGATAAGAGTTGCGGATGTTGTCCAGCGAAGCGTTCAGCACCAGGCGCCCTTTATGCAGGATGCAAACCTCGTCGGCGATGCGTTCCACCTCGGGGATCTGGTGCGACGAAAAGAAGATCGTCGTCCCTTCACCGCACTGGGCAACCAGGCTCTCCAGCATTTGCTCGATTCCCAATGGATCAAGCCCCTCGCTGGGTTCGTCAAGAATCAGCAACTCGGGTCGACGAGCGAGGGCGAGCAGAAGCGCCAACTTAGTCCGCATTCCCTTGGAAAGGGATTCGATCTTCCGTGTGAGGGGGAGCTCATACATGGCCAATAACCTCCGCTCAATATCCACGCGCCAATCGGAGTAAAAGGACCTTGTGAAGCGAATTATTTCTTCTACTGTCATGTAGCCATAGAGCTGCTTGCTCTCACTGACGTGGGCGACCCGCGCACGCAGACCTACACTGTCTTTCTCCCCGCTAATTGGCTTCCCCAGCACCTCGCCCGACCCGCCGCTCGGTCGAATCATGCCCAGCAGCATTTTGATCGTGGTACTCTTTCCGGCGCCGTTCAGACCGAGAAATGCGGTGATGTGATGAGCCTTGACCGATAGGCTGAGTCCTCGAACCGCTTCCACGCGCCCGTAGGATTTACTCAGTTCATGTGTCTCAATCACATAGTTGTTGGTCATCGCTTTTTTAATACCTCGGCGGGATAGAACAGCTCGGCCTCAAAGACCCGCCGGATTTCGTCGTCGTCGAGCCCCGCATCCCGAAAGTTTCCGATGAGCCGCCTCATCTGTCCTCGTGCCTCATGAACGCGGCTCATCTGCTGAGCCACGCTTCGCTTTACAGAGACGAAGGCCCCTGCACCCTGGCGCAGCTCGAGCAGCCCCTCGTGTTCAAGCTCCGAATACGCTCTGACAACCGTGTTGGGGCTAATCACCAGCTCTTCTGCGAGGGTGCGAATTCCGGGGAGTTGCTCGCCATGCTGTAAAGCCCCGCTCTCGACGGCATGACGAATTTGCTGCATAAGCTGCAGATAGAGCGGCTGGCCGGTGGTGGGATTCAATTTGAACAGCATCTACTGTACTGATGTATAGATACAGCGATACAGATGGCATTGTCAAGCCGCGGAGATAATCCTAAACTTCCCAGGGCTCTTCTCATCGACAGGAGGATGCATATGAAGGTATCAGTCTTTATTGGCACAAGCGTGGACGGCTTTATTGCGCGGCCCGACGGCGACCTGGACTTTCTGCCCACAGGCGGCGGCGAGCCTCACGGTTACGAAGAATTCATCGCGACCGTCGATGCGCTGGTGATTGGCCGCAATACCTTCGAAACTGTGTTGCAGTTTCCCTCCTGGCCGTATGCTGAGAAACGCGTCGTCGTTTTAAGTAGCCGGCCGCTTGACCTCTCCGGAGCACCGGCGGCGACGGTGGAAAAGATGTCCGGCGAGCCGGCCGGCATTGTGGCGGAGCTGGCATCCAGAGGCATGAATCATCTCTATGTTGATGGCGGGCTTACGATCCAGCAATTTCTGCGAGCGGGTCTGGTTGATCGCCTGGTGATCACCCGAGTACCGGTATTGATCGGCCAGGGAATCCCGCTGTTCGGCGCGCTGCCCCGCGACATCCCGCTGCGCCATATCGCCACTCATCATTACCCCGGCGGTCTGGTCAAGACAGAATACGAGGTTAGCTGATTCGCAGGTATCCGCGCGAATCCTTCTCCGCGCCCGAACATCAACTGCTTGAGTGCCGATGCCTTACTCAGCAACGCTGTCTCGCTTCCTGGTAACGCTGCTATGGGTGTTGCCGGTTCAGGCTGCTTCCACCCCGAACAGCCTGCTGCTGCCGGCCACTGCGGATCTGACGGCAGGCAGGGCAGACGATGCAATCTCACGCCTGAGTTCGTCGCTTGCGGGAAACCCGGGAGACGCTGAGGCGCACAATCTGCTTTGCCGCGTGTACTACCAGGAAGAGCGCTGGGACGATGCCATCCACGAGTGCGAAGCAGCGGTCCGGCTGGCGCCGCTGGATAGCGAATACCACCTCTGGCTGGGCCGGGCCTACGGCGAAAAAGCCGACGCCATCCATTCCATCAAGGCCTTCGGGCTGGCGAAAAAGGTGCGCGACGAATTCGAGCACGCCGTCCAACTCGAGGGTGGAAACGTAGATGCGCTCTCTGACCTCGGCGAGTTTTATACCGCCGCTCCGTCGATTGTCGGCGGTGGCAAGCAAAAGGCGCAAGGCGTGGTCCAGGCGCTCGAGCAGTATGACTTAACCCAGGCTCATGAGCTGAAAGGCCGGTTGGCAGAGAAGGATAAGAAATACCCGCTGGCGGAAAGCGAGTTCAAGGCGGCGATGGAAGCTGCTAAACAGCCCGCCGACGCGTGGATGACGCTGGCTTCGTTCTATGCGCGCCGCAAGCAGTGGGACCGGATGCTGCAGGCGGTACAGGCGGGCGTTGATGCGGATGCCAAGGCTGCGAAGCCGCATGGATCCGCATTGGTCGAAGGGGCCGCCCTTCTCGCCCGCAATAACCAGGATCCCCAACTCGCCATCCAGCTACTTAAGCTCTATCTGGATTCACCTAACAAATCGGCCGATTCGCCTGCCTTCCAGGTCCACGCGCAACTGGGCAACTTGCTGGAGCAGCAGGGCGACCACGAGGGCGCGCGGCAGCAGATGGAAGCCGCCACCGCCCTGGCGCATGAGTACCACCCGAAGCCGCCCCGGCCCCTTTCGCCCTAAGTAGCCATTCGTGCTCAGTGCGCGAGCTCCGCCATTAGCCACGCCCCGGCAATCTTCCAATCGCGCATAACAGTGTGCGGGGAAACCTTCAGCACCTCAGCCGTCTCTTCAACGCTACGTCCGCCGAAGAACCTCAGCTCGATGACCTTCGCCTTGCGCGGGTCAACCAGAGAGGACCCGCTTCGGGCCCCACTCTCCAACCCATACCTTGAAGGAGGTCGTATGAACTCGTCACACAAACACTCCTGGAATTTGGCGGAGATGGCAAAGGCAGCAACTCGCCATCTCCAGACAAGTGTTCTAATCACGGACGCACGCTTGGACCGCCTCCACGCCGACCCGTCCTTTGACCAGCTCCGCCGTCGGATTGGGCTCCCCAGCATGAAATAGCAGCAAATAGCAGCCCGGCCACATCCATCAGCTATCGCACAATCAACCCTGGGATGGGGTCGGGGTTACGGATTTGCTTGTTCTGCAGGAGGCGCCATTTTCTCCCTGGTCCTTGACACGTTGTCTTAATAAGTTAAGACTATAGCGAAGTCGAGCAATCAGTCGACCTAACCTTCGTACGACAGCTGGGTTGGTGCGAAACTAAAGCGCAAGGAGTGGCACTGCCCACATCCGGCACTTCGGCGAAGAAGGAAAGGGTGGGTTTCCATGAAAAATAAGCGAGCGCGGTTACCCTTTCTCGCCCAGCAAATCGACCGCCTGAAACAACAGGGGAAAGATACCGTTGCCCTGTTCACTGCGCCCGGGTCTGGCGACCGGTTCGTCCAATTTATCTACAAGCAGTCCATAAAGTAAATGGCCAGAACCTGCCGGTTAGCGCGGCCGAATCTATTCGTGTGAATATGACATCTCGGCAACTGTCCCTTGTCTCGATCACTGCATTAATCCTGCATCTTGTCCTTTTTCCTGCGGCATTGGCGCGCGGACAGCGTCTTGCAATGACCAATGGCCCGGCGGCGCCGCACGCCGACGCTTTCCTGACGGAGTCGAATACCAGCAATTTACCCGACGCCCCGTTGGAGCAGGCCGGCAACAGCGATTCCGCTCCAAACAGTGCAAAAACCAGCGTCCCTGCTGCAATGGGAGCGGAGGAAGGAAAGCAAACCAAACGAATCCTCTACATTATTCCGAACTTTCGAGCGGTTAGCGCAGACCAGAAGCTGCCGCCGCAAACGGTCAAGGAGAAGTTCGAGACAGCGGCGCTCGATAGCGTCGACTATTCTGCGTTTATCTTCGTGGCCATACAGGCGGGAGTCGCGCAGATGCGGAACGCCACCCCGGAGTTTCACCGCGGTGCCGCGGGTTATGGAAGGTACTACTGGCACACTTATGCCGACTACGTGAACGAAAATCTTTGGGTTGAGTTCATTCTCCCTGCGGCTCTGCGCCAGGATTCACGGTATTACACGCTTGGTCGTGGCGGCTTTGCCAAGCGGCTGGCTTATTCTGTCTCACGCGTCGCAATCACCCGAACCGACGGCGGCCATGCGACCTTCAACGCCTCCGAGATATTCGGAGCAGGCGCAGCCGCGGGCATCTCTGACCTTTACTACCCAAGCCAGGAGCGCACCTTTAGCAAGACTTATCAGCTTTGGCTTACGAGTATCGCGATCGATGCCGGATCCTCCCTGTTTAAAGAATTCTGGCCTGACATCAACAACAAATTGTTCCACCAAAAAGACTGAGATCTCGACTTCCTTCAAGGCGCCAGGAAGCATCGTAATTCTTGTTCTGGAGGGGCCTCTCTAGAAAGTATTTGAACCGGCAATGGCCGCCGCGTCTGCCACACTGAGACCATGAGCGACTTGCTTGAAACCGCAACGCGAAGCGTCCAGGTCACGGGAGATGCTCTTCAAAAGCAGGATGCTTCCATCCAGGTGTACGCGAATTTTTGTCGTTATCCATTGGGCGGGAGAGACTTCCTCGCGAGCCAGGAAGAAGTGGGTTTTGTCACTGAGCTGGCCGAGGATACCATAGCCAAACTCCACTCGATGCTCGAGGTGCGCATCAAGCTCGCATAGCCGCATGTCCGGCGTATGGATGAGCAGCACACCTGACATGGCATGTACTACGCGGTCCTGATAACTCTCTTCCTTGAAGGATGGATTCGGATGAAAGGCAATGCGGGTATATGCGCCCTCGGAGCTGATGGTGCTGAACAGGAAGGCTCTGGGGACTATTCTGAGCAGTTCCGGCATTCGTGCTTCATCCTGTTGACGACGTTGCCCGCTGCGGCGGAAGTCGCCCGGATGGCTCGCCAGATATGCGATGCGTTCATCTTCTTCCCTCTGCCGGCTGCTGGATAAAGGTTTACCGTCTTCGGAGACAAGACGCCGGAGCGAGCCATCTGTGGTTTCGACGACCAGCTCCTCCCAAAGGTGCCCGTTGGTGCGGTTCGATCTTTCCTGGTCTCTGTACTGGAAATGCTGACGATTCCTCCAGGCAACAGATTCAGCCTGGACCATTCGATTGACCGTTTCGATCGCGGGGATGGACTGACTTACCTGAGCCGGTAGGCTGGTGCACGCCACAAACTGCTCCAATAGAAGAAAGACGACGGCGCGTCCTGTGGAGCGAGCGCAGCCATGCCGGATAGATAGGCCCACCGTGCTCACATTGGATGCCAGGTCATTTCGATGCGAACCGGAATCTCATTCTTGATTGGAACTGTCAGGAACGAAGGCCGGTCAATCTTAAAATCGGAGCACGTCGCCGGGACAGTTCCAGATATTTGCACCTGGTTGCCCTGAGTCATCCGCTGGAAGGCCAGATGCTTGTACTGAGCGGTCTGGCCGGCGAACTGCACTTCCAGATCGGCAAAAATGACTGGGGATGTGGTTCCCGCCTCGGGAAAATGGGTGCGGACGACGACCATGGGAAACTGCGCTCCCCGAACGTCTTCTATCATGTGAAGATCGCGGTTGCTGTCTCCGGAGTCGAAGGACTTGACCGGCACCGCAATCAGAAAATCACATTGTCCCGCGTGGCAAACGCCTTTGCCTTTCGCCGCATGACTGACGCCATCAACTTCATGCATGGGATGGGTCATGTGATAGGTGAGAGTCGATTGCTCCAGAGCCCATTGCCTATCGGTTTGTGCAAGCATCGGCAGCGCCGCGAGCAGAAAAGCCATAAGGGTCTTCTTCTTCATTGTCACTTCCAAAACTTCAGATGAATTGGCCACGATATCGACACAATCGAGGCTCCGTACGCTGCAGCTGTTACATATGCAACCGTGCCATGCTGTGCGGCGATCCCATGGACCTTTTCCCCGGCGTTCTCCTGCTTGTAAGCCATGATCCCCAATATGGGTGTCAGGATCATACCCGGACCATGAACCCACTCCAGATCCCTGTGGAGGCGTATGGCGCCTTTGGGTTTGACCCCGGGAACCTTCGGGGCGAATATCGAATAGTAAGCGGTTGTCCAATAAAGCCCGGTGGTCAGCCCGCCTAGCGCGATATGGAAATCCAAATTGGCGGCGGTGGGCTCGGTGATTATTTCCCCTTTTTCCCCTTGGCCTTGGCCTGTGGCCCGGTAATGACGCTCGCGACCATCGGAATCGCCGTGATCAACCCCAGTGTTTGATGGACCTTGAGCATGTGCGTTCGTTTGTCGAGCATCTGCTGCATCTGCGCATCCGCCTGTGTCTGTTGCGGAGTGAACCCCAGATCCTGCAGCGAAGGAGACGTCGTACTGCCGGAGGGCGCGTTCGGCAGATCCGCTGGCGGTGCCGCCGTTGGTTTGTTAGCTGGGATTTCCTGCTGAGCCGGGGCGGTGTTCAAGCTAAAATCCATCGTCTGTTGCCTATCCCCGGTGAGCGTCGCTCTGGCTACTTTCGTGGCTAAGCCTTCCGCTGAGACCGAAACCTCGTAGTCCCCCGGCGTAAGCTTGGGCACGTTGTAAAGCCCAGCCGAGTTGGTTTGAGTTTCGGCAGATTTTCCGGTCTGTATATTCTTGACGGAGATTTTGGCGCCCACCACGACTCTGCCCGCTGGGTCCGTGATGGCGCCGGACAGGGTGGCGGCGACCTGTGCCCACGACAGATTAGGGGTCAGGAAGGAAAGCGCAAGAAGCCCCGCTCCCAGGATGATCTTCGCTCCTTTCAGCTTCATTGAGAGCTCCTCCTCTTCCGCTGCCACGGTCGATATTTTCTTAAAAAGGTATGGCGATCGATCTTCCTTCACTAGTCTTAATGTCTTAAGATATCGTGTCAAGCGCCTGGCAAGAAGCAAAAGACTCAAGCGCCTTGACCAGCTCCGCCGCCGGATTGGTGTTAACCGTGCGCCCAGTCTAAAGTGTCAACTGTTTCCCCAGGCTATTGCTGCTGTAAGTGGTCTTGAAGCTTCCGGACTTCACCCTGCAGTTGTGCGTACGCGCCGCCGGTAAAGCCAGCGCTATTTTTCCAGCGGATGTGGCCATCCGGTCCCACCAGAACCAAATACGCGCGGTTCTCATCGGTGACGTCCAGTCGTTGCTTCCAGAGCTCCTCGTTTTTGTAGAGCACGACCGTCCGGTCCTGCATCGAGGATGGAATTCCGCTCTTGATCCCTGACAGCGCCATCCCGCGGAATAGCGATGGAACTGATTCCAACAGGATGATCGTGTTGATAGAAAGGCTGGGAAAATCCTGCGATAAATGCACATTCCACGAGCGGGCGTCCTTGCCGGCGGAGCGGCTGAAGGAAAAGACAACGACCGCCGGCTTTCCGGCAATCATGGATGGCAGTTCGAGACTCTTGCCGGTGAGCGACTGGCCGGAGAGCTGCGGGAACTCCTCACCGGTGTGAAGCGGAGCCGCCACCGCTTGCGCAGCGTCGGCGACCGGCTGCAGTACCGGCGCAACGCCCAAAACAATCAGGATTACGATGCGTGCTGCGCGCCATGGATGACTCACCAGAATGCTATAGCTTCCACCTTGGGTTTGCCTTGCATCCCGTTGACTACCTGCGAGCTAAGCACAACTTCGAAATTCCTTCGCCCCCAGTCAACGCCAGCGCCATCTGCCAACTGTTTCAGGCCTGCTTCATCGGTCAGGAATTCGCCGGCAGCCCTGGTTCCGCTGCCTGCAATTCCTGCCGCGACCAGAACTACCTGGGCGGTGCTCTCGTCAGTGAAGCGGGCGGCGATTGCATAGTCTTTGACAACATGACTCCTTGGAGCCTGTGCTCTGACTTGCCAGGCGCGTGACTCGGGGTGCTGCGTGTCCGCAATCCAGTACACCCGATCTGGGCCCTCGGGCCCTTCCTGATGAAACCTGAGTGAGGACGTTCTGTTCAGCGTCCAGTCATTGTTCAGCAATCCAATCAGAACCACCGGCCCTTCCCGAAGCTGAGACGAAAGGGTCGTCGGAGAACTCTGAACCCTGAAAGCATTTCCGTGAGCTCCGATCAGAGACACGAATCTGCTCAGAACCTGCACGTCAGAATAAGGAACAAAGTCGTTCTTGTCCGCGAACGCCTGAAGAAACGAGTTGTCATCGGCCCCGCTCTGGAGCTCAGTCAGGGAATCATGTGGGGTAATCAATTCCTTTTCGCCCACAACCAACAAGACAGGTTTGCTGTTGGTGAGCAACGGAGACCAGACTTCTTCGAGAGCGGATTTTTGTTTTCCTAGGTGTCTCCAATGCCGAACGCCCAAGACCGATGTAAAGACCAAGATCACGGCGATTATTACGCCGGCAGCTATCAAACCCGCCGGCCAATAGATTTTCGTCCCCTTGGGCCGGCTGACTTGCTCCGCCTTGGAGGGAACCTCCGCCAGCATCGCCTCCGGTGGAATCGCCTCAACGACGGGCGCATCCGGCGCCGCTTGCAGGAAGACGGGAACATAGGATCCCGGATTCAATTCAATTCTTAGTTCGCCCCCGTGCGCCGGTGACTGGTAATACTGGGCAAGCCGCTTCCTTACTTCCGCGGCACAGAGACGTACGACAGGATCGAGATTGGTATCGTAGTCCGGCGGCCGATGAAATACCTCCACCCCGAGGGTGCGCTCCTTCAAGTTGTCTTCGCTTTCCGCAAGAGTCTGTTCCACGATGTACCGCAGCAGGTACGGATAGCGTTTGCTGGCAGCGAATCTACCGTCGCTCACAATCTTTTCCAGTTGCGAGCGCACGAGCTGTTTTTCGCTCTCTGTTTTGGGGTGCCAAGCACCTGTCACTGACGCAGTGGACGCCAAGGTCTCATCTCGCGGCCCGAAAAATTCGGCCGTCTCAATGTAGCACCGGCTTGATACGGCTTGCTACTTGTTCAGATAACCTCCCCGCTAGCAATGACTTGCGATACGGAACAAACCGTCCACAGGTATTGGACGACCTAGCTACCGTAGCAATCTTGACCAGTTCGTGGGTCAACCGGCTGAATGCAAGGCTGATCTGGAAAACCGTATTCTCACGCTGCCTAAATCGGACGAGGCAAGGTGGCTTGAGTTTGTTTGCGACCGGAGCGTGGCTAGGAAACGCCTCCGCAAATTAGATAGCACTCGCCCGACAGGTTCCATTAGGCAATTCATTCGCTCTTGGAAACTGCACCTTTGGAGGAGAAATGTCAGGGAAACGCATGAGGCAGTATTTAGGAAATAGAACCATCACGATTTGGGCAGTCCTGCTCGTTCTGGCGGCCGGAAGGCTTATAGCCCAATCCGGCCCCACCGGGTCGATCCTCGGTTCGGTCGTAGATTCAACCGGCGCTGTGATCCCCAAGGCCACGGTGCATGTTACCAATACCGCCACCGGAGTGGAGTCCCAAGCCACCACCACCTCGGCCGGCGACTACACCCTGCTCAGCCTCATTCCCGGTGAGTACAGCGTCCTTGCGGAGGCTCCAGGCTTCGAAAAGGAGCACGTCACAGGCATCACCCTGGTTGTCGCTCAACAGGCACGCGTCAACTTGGTCCTGAAGCCTGGCAGCGTGAGCGAGACGGTTACACTCACCGCGGATGCCGTCCAACTCGATACCGACAATGCCGCAATTTCGCAGCTTGTCAGTTCGAAGCAGGTCACCGAATTGCCGCTCAACGGGCGCAATTTCTTCGATCTACTCTTTATCGGAGCAGGCGCGGTCGAGACCGGCGGCGAACAGTCGGGTCATCCTGGCGCGGGCGAGGCCATCAGCATCAACGGATCCCGGCCGGAGTCGAACAGCTACCTGCTCGACGGCATCCTCAACACCGATCAGACGACCAACGTCCCGTCTAACATCCTCTCGATCGACGCCATTCAGGAATTCAAGGTGCTGAGCGAAACCTACTCGGCGCAGTACGGCCTGGGCGCCAACCAGATCAGCGTGGTGAGCAAGAGCGGCACCAACGACTTTCATGGCGCGCTCTTCGAGTTTCTCCGCAACGATGCCTTCGACGCTAAGAACTACTTCCAATCGAGCAGCAATGCCAAGTTGCGGCAGAACCAATTTGGTTTGGTCGTCGACGGCCCCGTCCGGATTCCATGGCTCTATAACGGCAAGGACAAAACCTTCTTCATGGCCAACTACGAAGGACAGCGCCTGAGCGCGGGTGCGGGGACGGGTTACACGACCGTACCCACAGCAGCCGAATTGGCGGGATGTTTCTCCACCCCGGTCACAGATCCTACGACGGGGCTGCCATTTGCGGGCAGCGGCGGTTGTGTTTCCCAGATTCCGGCTGCGCGCTTTTCGCGATTGGCGAAGGTGACCATCGCCCAGGGGTTTATCCCAGGCGCCAATTGTTCAGGCTGCGGAGGGAATCCTAAGAACAATTATTCGTTCAATTCGACCAACACCCTGACCGCCAATCAGCAGACCTACCGTATCGATCAGGATCTGCGCAAATGGGGCAGACTCTTTGGCAGAGGTACTTACTCGGACTACAACCCTTTTGGAGCCGGCGGGGCATCGGCCGCGGCCAGTGGTTCCGGAACCGCGGGAATCAACACCAATTGGGCCGTTGGGCACACCATCAACTTCGGACCCCGCATCGTCAACCAGTTCATCATGGGTGAAATGGACTCATACCTGGTCAATTTCGGAGCTCCGGTACCTGCCTCGCTGCAAACGTCTCTCGGTTTCAGCGGCGTATTCACCGATCTCACACCCCAGCAGCGTTCTTATCCTACGATCGTCTTTGGAAATCAGAATGGCGAGAATATAGGGAGCTTCGGCGGCGCAAACAACGCCTACACCTATAGCGACAACCCAATGTGGCAGTACAGCGATGCTTTGTCCTACATCCGTGGCGCGCATACCTTCACGGTAGGCGGGGACTACAAGCGGTGGACTCTCTACCGAAACAACGCCAGCAACTTCCTCGGCGAATATACGTTCAACGACGGAGTAGCCACGGGGAACCAATTGGGGGACTTCCTTCTCGGAGACTACGGCGCCGCCAACGGCTTCCTCCCCGGCCCGTTCGGCCTCCCGAACTCGGCCGGCAACCTGCATGACTACAAATTTCGCTACTACGCCACATACCTCCAGGACGACTGGAAGGTTAACAGCAAGCTGACGCTCAATCTTGGCGTGCGGTGGGACATTCGCCCCATCCCCTACGATGCCCATAATCGCTTGACCTGGCGCGATGCCTCCAATACGCTTGGCGGGCTGTGCTTTGCCGATCCCAAGCTCGCCACCGACGGGGTCGCACCGCCGGGCAATGGGTACTATCGCTACTGCGGCTCCAACCACCCGGGCAAAACCGAATACAACAACTTTGCTCCGCGCCTCGGGTTCGCCTATCGCTTGCAGCCCAAAACCGTTCTCCGCGGCGGCTTCGGGCTAGTCTGGGATGGCGTCGAAGGCCGGGAAATGGACGACTCCGGCGACGTCTATCCCTATGTCAGCCGGCAAAACCTGCAGCAAGTCAGTGGTCAAGCAAGTTACCAAACGACCGATCAGCTGTGGCCCAGTTTCAGCAGCATTGCCCCGGTAACCCCAGCCGCGAATACCTTCATCGCGGTGATCATCTCAGAAAACCCGAAGAATCCGTACATGTCACAATGGTCGTTTTCCGTGGAGCGGGAACTGGCCCGGAACACCACCCTTGAGATGGATTACATTGGCAACAAAGGCAGCCGGTTGCTGGCCCGCCAGAACATCAATCAGGCTCTGCTCATCCCCAACCTGACGGCCTGCTACACCGTCACTCCGGAACCAGCCTCTTGCCTACCGGCGAACCGCCGTCCCTATCCGAATTTTGTCACTTATATCGACAGTTCGTGGATCGCGCACTCTAATTACAACGCGCTGAACGTCAAGCTTGAGCATCGTTCCAGCCAGTTCGCCCTCACCAGCATCTATACCTGGGCCAAGAGCCTTGACGACAAGTCCACCGCCGCCAGCGCCGGCTCGGAAGCGCAGGGGTGGAATGGCTACCTCAACAACCACAATCCTGAAGCGGACTATGGACGCTCCGACTTCAACGTCGGCCAGCGCTTCGTCACCAGCTTGGTCTACGATCTGCCGGTAGGCCGCGGCAAGCAATTTGCCAGTCAGGTCAACCCGGTGGTCAACGCCGTCATCGGGGGGTGGGAGGGCACGGCAATCGCTACCTTCCAGCAGGGCTTTCCCACGTCCATTCAGTGCTACGATTACTACGCTCCTACGAACGTGGGCGGACTGCTGGACATCGGGACTGGCGGTGGCATCAACCGTTGCGATCAAGTCGGCGATCCAAAGAGCCTGAAGTGGACACTCAACCCCGCTGAGTTTGCCGCGAATGCGGCACTCTTCGCGGCCCCCACACCTGGAGTGTTTGGAAACTCGGCGCGCAACGTTGCCACAGCTCCAGGCCTTGAAAACTTCGTCACAGGAGTCTACAAGAACACCGACATCACCGAGCACGTCAAGTTCCAGCTTCGCGTTGAAGCCTACAACGTCTTCAATCATCCGCAGTTCGACGCGGATCCTAACGCCGGCTTCGGCGGTGGCGGATCGTCGGTGAACAATGTCTTGTCCACCGGGCAATTGGGACTCATTGGAGCCGCGGGTCCGGGCCGAATCCTCCAAATCGGCGGCAAGATCATCTTTTAGCGGCGAACCCGCCTCCCAACCGGGTCCGGCGAAGCCTTCCAGGCCGATGGCGGATCCGGTCATTTTTCCCGCTATGCTGGCAGCCATGCGTTTGCTCTCTTATATGCTCTCTCTGTCCATCCTCGTTGCATCCACCACCGCTCCTCTGCGAGCGCAATCGAATAGCCCTGCGCAATCCCGCGAAGAGCTGCTGGCCCAGCAAGGCCGGGATTTCCTCGTCTCGGGCCGCTTGGATCAGGCTGAAGCAGCCTTCGCGGAACTCGCAAAGCTTCAGCCCAATGTGGCCGAAGTCTACGCCAACCTCGGCGCAGTTTATTTCCAGGAGGGCAAATTCGACGCCGCCAACGACGCCCTGTGGCACGCTTTACGCCTCAAGCCATCCCTCACCAGGGTAAAGAGTCTGTTAGCCATCTGCCTCACCGAATCCGGCCGCTCCGCCGAAGCCCTCCCCGGCCTCGAAGCCTGCTTTCGCTCCTCCCCCGAACCTCAGATCAAGCGCCAATGCGGCCTCGAACTGCTCCGCGCCTACACCGCTCTCCACCGCGACGCCGACGCCGTCGAGACCTCGCTCGCCCTGTTCAAGGCCTATCCAGACGATCCCGAAATCCTCTACCAAACCGGCCGCATCTACGGAAACTTCACCTATCTCACCATGGAGAGGCTCCGTGACAAGGCCCCCAACTCCGTCTGGATGCTTCAAGCCAAAGCCGAAGCCCAGGAGAGCGAAAAGCAATACGACCTTGCGTTAAGCAGCTTTGAGAGCGTCCTCCGCCTCGAACCCCAGCGCCCCGGGGTCCACTACCGCATGGGCCGCGTCTACCTCGCCCGCTTTGAGCAGTTGCACGACGTCAAGGATCGCGACCAGGCCGCAGACCAGTTCCGCGCCGAGCTCGCCGTCGATCCCGAAAACGGCAACGCCGCCTATGAGCTGGCCCAGATTCAACGCGAACTGGGCAACCTCGAACCGGCCCTCCAGCAATTCGAGTCCCTCGTTGAACGCCGCCCAGATTTTGAACAGGCGCGTGTCGGCCTCGCCGGCATCCTGCTCGAAACCCAGAAGCCGGGCGAAGCCGCCATCCAACTCCAACGCGCCATCGAACTGGAGCCCAACGACGAAGTTGCCTGGTACCGCCTGGCCCGCGCGCTGCGCCTGACCGGCGACCAAGATGGGCAGAAAAAGGCATTGGCCGAATTCCAGCGCCTTCACGCCCTTGAAAGCAGTCGCCTCGCCAGAGCCGGAATCCTCTTACAAGCCGGCGAAGTCACCCCCCAGCAACTGGGAGAAACCACTCAGCCATAGACGGAATCATTCGCCGAATAACCACGCAGATCGGGGACGGAATATGCCGGATAGCAGATCGATAGACGTAAAACGCCGAAGAGGTCGGAGAGGTCGCGGGAAAACACCGTGGATTGAAACTATCGGAGGCGAACTGAGAGTTTGGAGGGATCAGGGCACGAACGAAATCGTTATTGAACCGCCAGTCTTCGCGCCGGCAAAGGAATGCGGTGGCCTCATCACTCTCTCGACGAGGGACGCGCGTCACCTGGCAAATTCGCTCCTCCTTTTCGCTGCCGAAACGGAATCAGGGGTAATTCGTCTCACGTGAGGTTCTCATTGTTAAGGTTGAGCAAAAGCCGATCTTATTCCGTACCGGCAGTCGAGCGTACTCTTGATATTCTCGAAGTCCTGCACGGGAGTGATTGTCCCCTAAAGACAAACGAAATATCGAGCATCGCGAAGGTATCCCGCAGCACAACCTATCGAATACTGAGAACTCTCGTTAAGCGTGGATACGTCTTGCAAAACCTGGATGGAGAATTCAGTGTCAAACATTCGGATTTCGAGAGAATCGTTCCGACCAGGCGGGAGGATCGTTCCGTTGATTCGATGCACACGAAACCTGAATCAAATCTCTCAACCGATGAACTCATCGAGATTCTTCAGGGGTTTCTCCAAGGCTTGAGATCTGGTAGTCCAGGTTCGTTCTTGGTGCATAAGATGCGATTGACACAGCCGGACAACCGATCACGCGCAACAGTTCAAACCGAATGAGAGCTCAAGAGGCAGAAAAACGGAATGACCCCTATCTCTAGACGTGATGTTTTAGCTGGGCTGGCCGCTTCAAGTGCCGCCTCCATCTTGACCGCTCGCAGCGAACCGCGCCCAAGTTCCGCCGCCGGCAACGCGGCGCTCCTCTCCGGCGACGGGCGCGGTCAACAGGCAGATGCACTACTCCGCTATTTCGCAGCGAATGCGCCGCAGCTACTGCGGGCTCCCGATGGAATCCTGAAGCACCCCAGCGTTGCGCCGGCGCTCCCAGGCAAAAGGTATTCAACGAACCTTTGGGATTGGGACACGCTTTGGACCAGCCAGGGACTTTGTCGACTGGCGGCGTTGCTGCATGACGATCAGCTTAAAGAGAAGCTGTGCGAACACGTCTCCGGAAGTCTCTTGAACTTTCTCGAGCATGCTTCACCGAGTGGGCAGATCCCAATCATGATGACTGCAAACGACCCGGACCCCTTTGGAGTCCTGGGCAAGAACCCGACGACGAGAAACCAGGCCAAACCTGTTTTCGGTCAGCTCGGGCTGCTCGCCTGCGATCAACTTGGGAGTGCAAATTGGTTGGAGCCACATTTCGATTCGATTCTGCGTTTCTACGATTCCTGGATAAGGCACAACTCCTCCCCGATTGGCCTGCTGGTGTGGGGCGATGATGTCGCGATCGGTGAGGACAATGACCCAACCACATTTGGCCGGCCTTTCTTTTCCTCGGCGAACTTGCTTCTCAATTGTCTGTTCTATCAGGATCTTTTAGCGTCGGCGGAACTGGCGCGACGGCTCGGGCGCGCGGCGGATCATGATCGGCTTTTGAGCCAGGCCGAGAAGTTGGCGCAACGGATCCACAGGTTCTGCTGGGATCCACGAGATAGTTACTACTACACCGTCGATGTTCAATGTGTCGATCGGCGGGCTGAGCTCATCCCCACCGTGGCGCGAGGAATGGACATGTCGTGGAAGTGCCTCCCGATGAGGATCCAGATGTTTACCGGCTTCCTGCCCCTGTGGTGCGGCATCGCGCCGCAACAGAACGCACAGAAACTGGTTAGCGCAAACTATCTCGCGGACGACCGCCTTTGTGCGCAATGGGGCGTCAGGTCGCTTTCGGTCCGCGAGACCATGTACTCCCTCGAGTTTAGTTCCAACCCGAGCAACTGGCTGGGGCCAGTCTGGATCATCGTGAACTACTTCGTATGGAAAGCTTTGCAGCGATATGGTTACAAGAAAGAAGCAGATTCCCTGGCCGACAAGACTCTCCTTCTGCTGTCGAGGGACCTTGAGGCAAACGGCTCACTGAATGAGTACTACCATCCCGATACCGGGGCAGCACTGAGTCACAAGGGATTCATGGACTGGAACCTTCTTGTCCTCGAAATGATTTGAGAAACGATCTGAAAGGCCATTGATCGACCTTGGTTCCGTTGGTTGTCCAGCATTGTAGCGGTTTGGTCGTAGGGCCGAGCGCTCCGCCGCAGGGTGACGTTTTGCCATTGGAAAAGTTCCCGATAGGGGTCGAGCTGCTATAGCCAACGGCCAACCGCGTAATTTACGCGCCTTGACGTGACCCTGCTACCATTGGCCCCAAAGGTGTTCAATGCCGAAGAAACCCGCCACCCTGCAATATTCTCTGTTTGCGCTGGTCGCCGCCGCGGCCATTGCATTTTATATTGTCGATGCTGCGGGCCAGTATGCCTACATCTGGCACGGCCATGAACGAGCCGCAACCCCGGTATATTTTGGTCGATCGAACCAAGTCACCGGCTCGACCGATCCGGCACACAAGGCAGGGCTTGACGAAGGGGATCGGGTGCTGACGGTAAACGGTCATCCCTTGCGCAGCTTCGATACGCTTCTGCAGCAGACAAATGCCAGCCGGCCGGGCGACCCGATGACCCTGCTTATCGAACGAAAAGATGGCAGCCGCGGCACCATCCGGTTTCTGCTAAGCCCGCAGGTCACAGGCGGCAAGCTGTCATTGTCATTCAGGCTGTTTATTCTCACGCTGCAGGCCGTTTTCCCTGGGTTCTGTCTCTTGATCGGTTTGTGGGTAGTTGCGGCAAAACCGCGTGATCCAAATGCCTGGTATGTCCTTGGCATCCTCGGCTTCATTCAGTGCTTTTTCGGCAGTAAGAGCTACTGGAACGGGCCGACCCTTCCCTTCATGGGTATCTATTCTGACCTGGCCTTCATTGCATTCTTCCTCAGCATGCTGCTCTTCGGCATCTACTTTCCCGAGCCCGTGCGTCTCGATAGCCGATATCCCTGGGCCAAGTGGATTCTCATTGCGCCATCGCTGGCGTTTGCGGGATTGGATGTCATTATCCACCTGGGCACTGAACATCGATTTCCGGATCTCTTCCTGGATTCCACCCTGGCTTGAAACATTGGATAGCCGGACCGAATCCACAATTGCGGTCATCTGCATCAGTCTTTTCTTTATTACGCTATTCCCGAAGTACTGCACCGCGTCCACGCGCGATGCAAAGAGACGGCTCGGCATCCTTGTTTGGGGAGCGGAGATCGGGCTGACGCCGATGTTCATTGGCGTTGTGATTGCCCAGATTCGCAACCACGGCAATTTACAAGCAGCGGTTCCCGCCTGGTATTTCTGGACTTGTCTTGCCCTGTTCATCTTCTTTCCGCTGTCCATGGCCTACGTCATCGTCGTGCAACGCGCCATGGATGTGCGCATCCTGCTGCGCCAAGGCACGCAATACGCGCTGGCCCGCGGCACCCTCAATGCGGTCCGCGTCATCCTCGCCACGCTTCTCGCGGTTACGCTTTACCAACTGGTGAACCATCCCCAGCAGGCGCGCACCGCGCGAACCTGGGTGGGCGTCCTTACTCTCCTATTTCTGGCGATGCAGCTCGGCGGCAAAAAGCGGCTTTCGGCGTGGATCGACCGCAAATTCTTTCGCGAGGTTTACTCCACCGAACAGGTCCTAAGCGAGCTTTCTGAGCAGGCCGGCCGATTCACCGAAACTCGCCCATTGCTTGAAACCATCACCCGGCGCATCGCTGACACTCTGCACGTCTCGCAGATCGGCGTCCTGCTGAAATGCGCCGGCGGATATTGCCTGGTGCAATCTATCGGTGCGGCACTCGATCAGGGAGCGTCCCTGCCAGCCACTTCTCTGTCCATCAGAAAGCTACGCAGCGAGAAACTTCCCCTCACCGTGTACTACGACAATCCGGATGGTTGGCTTATGCTTGCCGGCGAAAGTGAGCAACAGGCCCTCAAACGTCTTTCCGCCGAAGTCCTGCTGCCGTTACCTGGTCGTAATGAGCTGGTAGGCGTCTTAGCGCTCGGACCGAAGCGCAGCGAAGCTCCTTATTCCCGCAGCGACTTGACCTTGCTTCGTTCCGTGGCCGCTCAGACCGGCCTCGCCATCGAGAACAGCCATCTCTTTTCTACACTAGCCGCGGAGGCCGTCGTCCGCGAGCGCGCCAACCGCGAGATGGAAATCGCCCGGGAAGTGCAACAGCGCCTGTTTCCGCAAACCTCCCCATCGGTTCGTGGCGTGGAAATCGCTGGGCATTGCCGTCCGGCGCTGGGAATTGGTGGCGATTACTACGATTTCATCGCGCTCGACCGCGCCAGTGACGGCACCGCGCGAACATCTTCCCGTCTTGGCATCGCTATCGGAGATGTCTCCGGCAAAGGCATCTCTGCCGCGCTACTCATGGCCAGTCTGCGCGCCTCGCTGCGTGGACAGACATTGACCGGCTTCGATCTGGCCCACCTCGTCCACAACGTGAACCTGCTGCTGTACGACTCTTCAGATTCCAATCGTTATGCGACCTTCTTCTTCGCGCAGTATGATCCGGCGACACGTCAGCTCACTTATGTCAATGCCGGCCACAATGCGCCCGTTATCCTGCGCCCCACGACTGTTGCGGTCACGCAAGGCGCTTCGCCATCGTGCCGGCGCGAAGTCGAGGGAGCTGCGGTGAGCGATGCATCGGCCATTAGCGTTGTCCAAACCGCACCAAACCAGGTATCACCGAACGGAGGCTGCGAAATCCTTCGTCTCGAAGAAGGCGGTCCCGTTGTTGGACTGCTGGTCGAAGCCAGTTATCAACAATGCGTACTCACCATGGAGCCTGGAGATGTCCTGATCGGCTACACTGACGGCATCAGCGAAGCAATGAACCCTGCGGATGAAGAATGGGGTGAGGAACGCATGATTGCGCAAGCCGCGAGCAGCGTGCACCTTTCCGCACGGCAGATGCTGGACTGTCTCCTCGACGCAGCGGACAGGTTCGCTGGCGGAGCGCCGCAGCACGATGACATGACCCTGGTGCTGATGAAGGTTGAGCATCAGGAAAGCGGGACCACCGCAACGCAACGGACAGAAGCTACCATCCCGATACCGGGGCAGCACTGAGTCACAAGGGATTTATGGACTGGAATCTTCTCATCTGGCAACCGCTCCCCATGGAAGCGTCGCCTTCCCCTTTGTCATCCCGAGCATCTCAACTTGCCTGCGGCAAGTTGACGGAGGAATGAACAACGCGAAGGTTGATTATGGGGAATGTAAGTGTCACAAACGAATTGTCATCCCGACCGGAGCGAACCCGGATTTCCTGCCACTCAGCACTAGAAGACGAAGGGTGTGCGCTTTGCCGTAAAGTTGACCACCGGCTTCGCCGACCCGCGGGGGGATGAAAACGGGTTGGATGCTGCGTATGCGGCACAGCGAAGTGCTGGTGATTCCCGGCAGACGGTTGGCTTTGCGTCTTTCACACTACAGCAGGAGGCCGAGTAGGAGGGTCCTATTGCGATTCGTCCAGAACCTCGATGCCGGAGACAGTCGCGTTGTTCGCAATCGGCTCAAAGGTGATGTCGAGCTTGCCTTGTGCGGTGGGTTTCAGGTGGTAAAAGGTCTTGGTCAGGGCATGAAGACTACCCACTTCCTTGTAGATGTCGAAGTTATCGAGCAGCGTATTTCCATTGCACAGGACGCGAAACACGCGGCTTTCTTCGCCTCCGCCTCCCGCTTCTCCGGGCCCGAAGTAAGACTCAGCAAAGTGAAGGATCAGGGTGTAGCGATCACGCGTATCAACCGGAATGGCGTAGGTGAAGTGCCCGTACCGCTCCGCTGCGAAAAGGTCGGGATCCGGTGTCCCCTCGATTTTCCTGCGCGTCGTCCCGCTGTACCCGTCCATGTAGTGGTCGTCAGGACGCCAGAACTGGCCGCTGTGGTCGGTGTAGGAGGTCGGCTGCGTAACCAGGCGGATGGGAAGCTGCCGGTGGGGTGTCCCGGGCAGAATCTCAATCGCACTCAGTGTCGCGGGGCCCCGCCTTTCGACAAAGCGAAGGTGCAGGATTTGGTCGCTTCCCGGACTGATGTCGCGGAAGACGCGCTCGTCGGCAATATTCGCACCTAAGGCGTCGGAGCGGACGTCGAAACCGGGCAGGACTTTGTCTTCGTTGACGTAGACGCTAAAGGTGGAAATGACGTTGGAGTCCGGCTCCGCGGCGACGAAGTAGAGATGCAGTTCGTATACGCCGGGCCGCACTGGAATGTCGTAGGAAAAGTCCCCATTTCGCCAATGCTTGAACAGCATCGGATCGCTGGTTCGCGCTACGGCGCTGTCCGGACGATTCCAGGTCCCCCCAAGATGAAAATACTGGTCCGGCTGCCAGACGTTTCCGGCGGTGTCGATCTGCGGTTTTCCGCTGTAGCCAGCGAGAATGCGCAGGGGTACCTCCGCGTAGGGTGCGGCGTTCGAGGGTGCGGTTTGCTGCACATTGGAAGCCGCGGCGCCAACGGCGTCTTTCTTTGCGCTATAAGCCCGAAAAAGCAGGTATCCGCTGAGAATAGTCAAGCCCAAGGCCGCGATCGCGACAACATAAGACCAAGACCAGGGCCAGGCGCCCGGCTGCGCGAGGGCTACCTTTCTCTCGAGCTTTGCTGGGCCAGAAGACTGCCGGGTGAAGACGGGAACGTAGGCCCCCTGAGGAATCGACAGATGGATTGGGTGATCTTTGCCCTCGCCCGCGTAATACTCCATCAGTCGTTTTCGCAGACGGTGGGCTTCTACCCGCGCAATCGCGTCCTCGCCCGCATTGAACGTGTCCTTTGAGCGCCCGAAGACTTGGGTTGCGATGTCGTACTCGTGCAGTTCGTCCGTTTTACCCTGGAAATATTTTTCCCCGATATAGGTGATCAACCGAACCAGCCGGGCAGAATTCCCCAATGCCGTCGCTACAGCCTCTAATTCCCGGCGCTCCTCCTCCATTACGGAGGATGGAGCGAGATCAGGGACGGCTTGACTGGGACTGGACAAATGACTATCTCCTGTGCGATGGGATCATAGCTATCCAGGTACGCAATTGCAACGCGGCCTCGGAGCCGTCTCATGCACCTGGGCTATCCCCTGAAATTTCATAAGTGTACAGGCTGTGTAACCGTTCGCACGACGCGCCTGTACACGAATGTTCAGGTTTAACCTTTACTTCCCTTGCAGCAGGACTTAATTATTCTCGCGGCTCGCAAGCAAGCATGCCGAGCGAGCGCAAGTCCAGGTTGGGGCGTCCGGGATCACGATACCGGAGACTACGCGTCAGCCAGGCGGTTCCAAATTGAACGATTTGAAGCGCATTTCTTAGGAGGCAAGTCAATGCCAGGGGAAATTTCCAGCAGGTCCGGGACAATGAGCAAACGTTTACTCATTGTGCTCATCTGGGTCCCCGTGCTCTTATTCTCCGCGCAGGTGAACGCGCAAGAAGCGGGAACCGGCAACATTCAAGGCACCATCACCGACCCCACTGGGTCTGTCGTTGCGAACGCAGCGCTCACTCTCACCGAAGCGTCGACCTTGGTGCAACACAAGACTCAGAGCGATTCGAGCGGCGTTTATGCCTTCTCCAATATGCCCATCGGCACGTACTCGTTGAGCGTGACTGCTCCAGGTTTTGAAAAATACCTAAGCACGGGCAACGTGCTTGAGGTCGGCAGCAGCATCGCCATCAATGTGACGATGACCGTGGGCACGGTAAGCCAGCAGGTTGAGGTCAAGACCGATACCATGGCGCTACAGACCGAGGACCCATCGTTCAAGCAGACCATCGATCAGCATGCGATTACCGAGATGCCGCTCAACGGCCGCCAGTTGACCAGCCTGCTTACGTTTTCAGGCGGCACTGCCCCGGCTACCGGCAACGATTTTACCGGCAGCAAATACTCTTACCAAACCATCGCCATCTCGGTGACCGGGGGCATGGGCAATTCCACTCTGTGGCGGCTGGACGGCGGCGACAATAACGACTATATGGGCAACGGCAATCTTCCGTTCCCCTTCCCGGATGCCGTCGGCCAGTTCAGCGTGGAATCGACCGCATTGGGCGCCCAGGACGGGATGCATGAGGGCGGCATGGTCAACATGGTAACCCGGTCCGGAACCAACCTTTTCCATGGAACGGCGTTCGAGTTCATAAGAAACAATCTCATCGACGCCACCAACTTCTACGTCATCCCTCCCAACGGCCCGGGCAGCGGAAAGGACAGGTTGCACCAGAATCAGTATGGCGGCACGTTCGGCGGTCCAGTCATCATCCCAAAGTTTTTCAATGGCCGGGACAAACTCTTTTTCTTCGCCGGCTATCAATACCTCGAGAGCAAGTCGGCCACCGCCACCACGACTTCTCATGTGCCCACCGCGGCGAACTTGGCCGGAGATTTTTCGGTGACTGCGCCGCCGCCGGGCGCGACCATCACGTCGACTTCGTGCGTACAGAAGACCGTACAGCTGTTGGATCCGCTAACCGGCGACATGCTAGCGGGCAACCAGTACGCCACCGTTCCCACTTGGAACGCGCAAGCGCTTGCGCTGGAAAAGTACCTGCCGCCGATCAATCCGAGCGTGGACATCGACAACTGCGGGGTGGTGCAATACGCCATCCCCTCTGAAACGTTCGATAAACAGTTCGTCACCAGGGTCGACTACACCCTCAACGCGAAGAACAACCTGTATGGCCGGTATCTGCTGGATGGATATCAGCTGCCGGCCTTCTACTTTAATCCGCCGACATCGACCAACGGCGGCATTCTGGTCACGACGCAGTCCGGAAATCCGCTGCAGCGGGTGCAGACCTTCAGCATGGGCTGGGATTACACGATCAATTCCAACACCGTGAACTCAGCCCATGTCACGATACTGCGGCGGGTCAATGACCGGGGATACAACCCCAACGCCATCAATCCATGCACGTTGGGCGTCGACTTTAACTGCGCCGTTTCGGCGGGCATATATTTGAGCGGCGGCGGCGGAGTGGGCTTGTTCAACCTGGGCGGAGGCACAAACTCAATCTCCCACTTCAATGACAACACCTTGGCCTTCGACGACGATGTCACCTTTGTCCGGGGCAAGCATCAGCTGGTGTTCGGCGGAGAGTACGTACGCAATCAGTTGAATATCTCGAATGCATACCTCGGCAACGGCCAATTCTCCTTCAGTGGTGTCTACAGCGGCAACGGGCCCAATGGCGGCAACACCGTCGGCAGCGGCGCGCTCGACTTCCTGCAAGGCACGATGAACGGGTTCTCGCAGAGCAAGGAGCAGCAAAACGCCTTGCGGGCGCCGATCCCCAGCCTGTACCTTCAGGACACATTCCACGCCTCCCCGCGGCTGACTGTGGTGGCCGGCCTGCGCTGGGACCCGGAATTCATGCCCGTGGACGTCTTCAATCGCGGCAGCATCTTCAGCATGAGCGCATTTCTGGCCAACCAGGTCAGCACTGTGTACCCGACCGCCCCCGCGGGTTCGCTCTACTATGGGGACCCGGGTGTTTCAAGGGCTTTCACCAAGAATTCTCTGGTGCAGTTCGACCCTAACTTCGGACTGAGCTACGATATTTCCGGCAAAGGCACGACCGTGGTGCGCGCAGGCGCTGAATATATCTATGACGAGCCCAACTTCTTCACCGGTCAGCGCGTAAACCAGAACCCTCCGTTTGCCACCTCGATTAGCCAGGCCTCGGGCGGCTATATTCCCTTTAGCTCACCCTGGTCCGTCCCTGCGGCCCTGACCACCTCCGCCACAATCAATTCCAATCCCTTCCCTACGGTCGCGTCGTTTACCGAAAAAGCGACTGCGGCTACCGCAGTCTTCACCCCCAATCTCCAGTACATTGTGCTCCCGCCTAAGTTCCACCCCGCGGCTACCATGCAGTGGACAGCCAGTCTCCAGCAGTCGCTTGCTCATGGATGGCAATTTCAGATTGACTATATCGGGAACAGGAGCACCCATGACGAGCTTGGCGCGCCTCTCAATCCGGTGCAGTTCATCCCCGGAGTATGGAGCGGGGCCGGAAGTTGCGGCGGCATTACCCCCACCGGCAAGACCGGAGCACCGTGTTCCACCACATCGAGCTCCAACTACACCGCCCGTTCCCTGCTCGTGCTCACCAATCCGGCGCAAGGCAAGTACTACTCTTACGCGACCGGCGGAGGCGGCTCGGTGATTGTCGGCGATGCCGGCTGGTCCAATTACAACGGCATGGTGGCCACCCTCCAGCATCGCCTTTCTTCTACCTTCAGCCTGGTAGGCAACTGGACCTGGTCGAAGTGCCTGGACATCGGAGACAACCAGGGCGACATCTCCGGCATGGTCGAGGAGGATCCCAACAACCTCGCTTTGGACTACGGCCCCTGCGGATTCGACTACCGGCACATTGAGAATGTCTTTATGGTTGCAAAGAGTAACTTCTCTTTTGGCAACAGACTGGAGGCGCTGGCGTTGAACGGCTGGGAGTTTGCTCCCTTGATCCACATCCAGAGCGGCGCGGCAGTCAACGTGACCTCCGGACAGGACAACTCCTTCACCGCTGTCGGCAACGATCGGCCAAACCTGGTTCCCGGAGTGCCGATCTATGAGAAGGTCGCCTTCCGTCAACAGAGTGGCGCGGCGAACCGGAAGTACCTCAACCCGGCCGCATTTGCCCAGGTGACGGCTTCGTGTCCGTCGCCGATCTCGCCTGCGACGTGTCCGCAATATGGGACCTATGGAGATGTCAGCAGGAACGCCTTCCGCGCACCCTCTGCTCTCCAGTTCGATGCCCAGGTCTCGCGTATATTTCCAATTCACGAGAGCCTGGCGATGACTCTCCGGTTGGAGGCCTACAACGCGTTGAACCATCCTAACTTTGGCTCACCCGATGCAAAAGTCACGGATGGGACGTTTGGCCAGGTTTCAGGCACGAACCTTACCAGCGCCAGAGTCTTCCAGGGCGCGGTGAAGTTGACATTCTAGGCCCAGTGCAGGCGGAGTGAAGCTGAGCTTCCAGCGCAGTTTCACTCCTGATCCCGCCTGTTTGCACGATGATTCCGGGTTGGATCTTTGAAATCTCAGCCTGGACAAAAATCTTGAAACCCTAATGAAGTCTGACCTCACGATTGCCAAGAATTCTGGGCTATGGTACGGTTTGCGGGATTCTTAGGAGCAGCTCAACTTGCCTGCGGCAAGTTGAGGGAGGAATGACACGGCACAAATCGCCATGTATGCAAGGCCCGGACCCGGATTTCCTGCCACGCTGCACTGGAGAGAACCGCGTGTGCGCCTTTCCATGAAGAAAGGCGCATGAAGCTCTCCGAAGCCACCAAGTTCCACAGGAAATCCGGGGGAGGGCCGACTGCCAAACGTCAGCCCAGCCCGGAAGGGCTGGGAAATCGATCCCCAAGATGGTCCGAGCACCGTAGGCGCGGCACTAAACCAATTGTCCGCGCTGTGTCATTAGGAGGGACTCTCTGAAAACGCAACTGTCATTTTCAAAGGCTGCTCGGAGGATACCTGCGCTCTCTGTTGTGACTTTGGCAGGGATACACTTCCTGGCAGCGCAGACTTCCTCTCCGTCCACTCCCCCGTCCACAACGAACAACAATAGTTCTGCGACAGTGACGAATCCAGTGACAACCGGCCCTCTGCCTGGCCATGGTCTCGCGCAACATCCATTTCTTTACTGTGGAGAGTGGAACTACATTGAGCCCGATCAAACGATGTATCTCGTGCGTCACGGTAAGGCAGAGTGGACATACTCGATTCCGGCGCGGATGATGATTTACGGAAAGTCCCAGACCGCCGAACTGGGAGACTGTACCCGGTTCTCTAACGGCGACATCCTTTTTAGTTATCGTTGGGGGGCGAGTATAGTGACCCCTCAAAAAAAGATCATTTGGGACTACCGTGCCGCTCCGAACACTGAAATCCATTCAGCAGAGCCGGCCGGCAAGAATCGGGTTTTGTTAGCTCAAAACGGCGCTCCCACCAAGCTCTTTCTTATTAATACGGCCTCCGGAAAAGTCGAGAAAGAACTGGCTCTGCCTACGCCCTACCCGGACAGGGTTCATGGGCAAGTTCGTCGGGCTCATCTGACCAAAGCCGGTACGTTTTTGGTTGGATTGATGGAGGAACGCCGGGTGGCGGAATTCAATGCAGACGGAAAAGAAGTGTGGTCGTTTACGTGCCCCGACACGTGGACCGGCGCACGCCCCAAGAACGGCATCACCGTGAGTGCGTGGGACGCCGTACGGCTCAAGAATGGCAACACCTTGATTAGCGGCGACGAGTACGGCTATGTGCTTGAGGTCGATCCTAAGGGTGAAATCGTCTGGCAGCTCGGCAAAAATGAACTTCCCGGCTATCCCCTTGACGTTGTTCAAGAGATTGGACGTTTGGCTAATGGAAACACGGTGATCGCGAACTGGGTGGCAGGGAATATAAAACCCGCCGACTGGCCATCGACTATTCAGATCATTGAAGTGACTCCGGCTAAGAAAGTTGTTTGGGCTCTCAGGCAGTGGAAGGATCCAGATCTCGGGCCAGCCTCCTCGATCCAGCTGCTGGATCAACCCGGAGTTCCGGAGAATGGCGGCCTGCAGCGATGAGACGCATGGCATGGCGATGCACTTGTGGTTGCAGACGACAGCTTGTTGCGACACCGGTTTATTTAAGACTGGGGTAGGTTCTGTAGGCGAGGATCTCAGAGCTGAAGGACGTACCGTTGACCCGGGAAGTTTTGAGCAGGACTTCGAAGTAGGGAAAGTGCTCGGCGTTGAGGGTCTTGCGGAACTTGCCGAGCTCTTCTTCAGAAGTGAGGAATTCGGCGGCCGCGCCGGTCGCGTCGGAATCGGTCCCGGTGAGGATAATAACGTGGCCGGTATGGCTTTGATGTTGGCCAAGCTCTCCTAATTTAATCAGCTGACTAACTGCTCCAACAGCCCGCCTTTCTCGCTAATTTGGACAGCTCTGTCTGAACTTAGCCCAGGACACGTTGCAGCAAGTTCGGCTAGTCCCGCAGCGCCCAACCCAGGACTCCGTCCTGGGGCTGGTCGCGGTAGGGATGCGGATTACTCCGCACCCCCCGCACAGATCCGGACATGAAGGTTTCCCTCATCCGGCTCTTGCCTTAGGTCGTGACGCGCACGCGGCACGAAGGATAGGGGAGACAGATGCGGACCGGAGGGAGCCAGCGGTTGATAAGTCGCCGCATGCGCTCCCACGTCACGTAGCCGAGCTGGCTGCGCCGGCACAAGGTCCGGTGCCAGTAGCAACTGACTGGGTAACGAAAAGCCTGCAGCGCTGGGCTGTTGGTGGGTACACCGTAATAGCGTATGTGCCCTCCGACTACCGCCCGCAACCGCGGCCCCACCTCGTTTAGAGGATCATGCATGCGCCGCCGAAGCTCCAGCTTGATCGCCTTCAGCTTCGCCCGCATGCGCTTCTGGATGGTCTGCCGCTGCACCGTGAACTTTCTCTTTCTGGTCTTTCCGCAGATATGCGTAAACCCCAGAAAATCGAACGTCTCCGGCTTCCCTTCGCCGCGCCGTTTCCGGTTTCTGGCCGCATCGCGACCAAACTCCAGCAACCGCGTCTTCTCCGGGTGCAATTCCAGATTGAACTTCCTCATGCGTTCTTCCAGCTTTTTCCGGAACCGCTCGGCCTCCGTCCTTTCCTGGAATCCGACCACGATGTCATCAGCGAAGCGCACCGCGATCATTTCCCCGCGGGCGATTTTCCGCTGCCACACCTGGATCCACAAGTCAAAGACGTAGTGCAGGTAGACATTAGCCAAGTTCCCGTGCATAGCGCGTCCATACGTGCCAGGGTCTTCGACCTCGCGGGACTCCTCCGCACCTCGCCTTGGCGGTGCTTTGGATATTGCCTTCCGAACAAACTCACATCGTCGGCGTCCCGAAGTTGAATGTAATTTCGCGGCTCATTAGCCCGGCCCGCATTTTCCCCTGTCTAACGCTTCAGCCAGTCCCTCTCGGGTCTTGCCGCATGACTCGGGGCCAGCGTGGTTAGCTACTCCTTCGCTGTGTGACTCTTTCATTCTCTACGCTATGCCCGTCTCCCGGCGCTTTCGAGTTTCTACATTTCTTTCCTGCCCGATTTTTCCGTAGGACCAAACCTGCGCAGCCAGGCGCGAGGAAGTTGCATTAGCGGGCAATTAAGGCCGACTGAAACTTACTTGCCGAATTCGCATCTGTTGTAAGTGTAGGGCCGCCTGCTCAACATTCAGGTTTGCTTGCCATCTGATTGCTTGACCACGCCAAGCGACTCCCTACCTCTCTACGCTGGACTGCTTCGCCCCGCGAGCACCTGCGGCGAGATTACGGCGTAAGCAGGGCAGCCCAGTGCGCGCTCCTGATAGAGCGGTCTTTGACAATTCAGCACCAACGACACGGGCATGGCGACAACCAGCGTTGGCCTGTCGCAGCGGATCGCGCCAGGGTTGCTACGCCCATTTTCCCGCAGCGGGTCCTCCGGGGAGGTCCAGGAGCTTAAGTTCGCACCTGTATCAAGGAACTGGAAGCGGCCGGCGCGGCGTTTCTCAGCTCTCCACCCGTTGTTTTTCCGGACCCCGGATTTCCTGCCAAGCGGCACTGGAGAGAACCGCGTATGCGTCTTTCCGCAAAGAAAGGCGCATGAAGTTTGCCAACGCCATCAAGTTCCACAGGAAATCCGGGCTGGCGAGGCAAATGTAGCCTCCCGAGGGGGGCTTATCGCGCTTATCGCGCTTTTCGCGCATCTTTTTTTAGCGCGTCGGTGGTTGGAAAGCCTCTACATGCCCCCAGCTCCGGTTTTTTTTACTCCGACGACGAACTTAAGCGTCCCGAGGGGGGCTTATCGCGCTTATCGCGCTTTTCGCGCATCATTTTTTTAAGCTGTTCGGTAACTGGAGAGCCTCTAGCTGCCACCACCCACGCGGGCTGTGCCAAAAATGCAGGCTTGACCGGGCCATGCGCGGTGAAATGTAGAAACTCCAGACCCAGGACTCCCGTCCTGGGGCTAAGCTGATGGTACTTAGCCGGATGGGAAAGCGTCTCTTGACGAAGGGCACGGCTTCAGCCGTGTCCCCATGACCCTGCGGCTCACCCAAGGTGATGAAAACCAGGTGGTGTTATTGAAGGGGACGGCCTTCAGGCCGTCCATTACTGCTTTTGCAATGACCTCGGCTTTAGCCGCTGAGGTACGGCTTTTCACCTATAGATGAAATGAAGGTGGTTTTCGACTGTGCCGCACACAGCCGCAGCCAGTCAGGGCTTTAAGCCCCTCAGGTACGTTTTTCTAAGAGTACCTGCACGGACCCGACTCTAGAAACCGTACCTCAGCGGCTTCTAAAGCCGCCTCCTGCGAAGGAAATTACGGCACGGCCGTGCCCTTCGTACAAAGAATAGCCCGTCTAAAATCGTAATTTTGGACAAGTCTGAAGTTCAGGCCGCCCTGTCCAAATTAGGGGAGCAATGGACCTTGTTGCGCTGATTTCATTGAGACAGCTCCGACAGCAGGATCCTGCGATCCAGGTTACGGTAGCAACGGGAGTGGTGCCAGGGCAGTCTATTCTCACGCCGTGCGTTGACGGTGTGGACGCGTGCCCCACACCGTCGACCGCGGTTGGCCCGCTTCGCGCGATGGCGCGGAGTCGAAGATCACCTCCGGCGCGCATACTGCGTATGAATAGGAGGGCACTCCGAGAACAAGACAGCGACGATCACATATCTTTCAGGATACGAGAACGGCGATGTGGTCAGCGTTAACGAATCCTGTCCCGGGGCCGATATAGCAGTCTGGGACACGGTTCGGCGATGATGGGCACTCCGGAAGCAAAGAACTGGCGCCCGGGAGCGCGCCTGCAATCGTCAGGCGGCCTCAGGCTGGCTGGTCACGCGGCACTGTGCGGCGCTGCCTTTCACGTTGCCGCTGCCTTGCTCTTTGTCCTTGCGATTTCTGCTCAATCGGGTGGCGCACGGCCGCCTGGGCTCCCCACTGTAACCCGAGCCCGCGACATCATTCACATGTCGAAGGAGGAGGCGGCCCGGAATTACCCCGTTCATATCTTTGGCGTGGTGACGTTTTATGATTCACGGCTGGTGTTCTTCATGCACGACTCCTCCGGTGCGGTCTATGTCGATCTGGCTTACCGCCAGAATGTTCCTTTGCATGCGGGCGACCGGATTGAAGTCACCGGGCACACCGACCCTGGAAACTTCGGCGCGGACGTGGCTGGAGCCACCGTCACCCGGCTGGGTCCGGGCCAGCTGCCGGTCCCGGAACCGCAAACCATGGACCGCCTTACCACCGGCGTGGAGGACGGCCAATGGGTAAGCATCGAGGGCGTCGTCCGCTCGGTCGCGCTCGTCCAGGGCGAACTGCTGATGACCATCGCCAGCGGGGGCAGGCGGATCGAGGCGGTCATCGAAGATGCGCGACCCGGCTATGAAAACCTGGTAGACGCCGACGTTAGAATTGCCGGCAATTGCGGCCCAATCTTCAACCACAAGCGCCAACTGCTGGGGATACGGCTTTGGACGCCGAACCTGGACCAGATCAAGGTGCTGAAACCGGCAGCTGCCGACCCGTTCTCACTGCCCCTTCATCCCATCGACTCTCTTCTGCAGCTGGAGCGGCAGGAGCGGTATGCCCGGCGGGTGCGGGTTCACGGGTTGATCACGCTCGAATGGTCAGGGCGGTGGGTCTTCCTCACCGGGGAAACGGGCAGCCTCGCCGTTGCGGCCACGCAACCAACCGGGCTGAAACTTGGCCAGATCGTGGATGTGGTTGGCTTCCCTACCTTCGGGGACTACTCACCCGTACTGCAGGACCCCATATTCAGGGCTGCCGGAGACGGTTCTCCGGCACAACCGCGAACGGTGACCGCAGGCAGCGCTCGCCTGGGCAGCTACGAATCGCAACTCATTCGCGTGAATGGCGAGCTGGTCCATCAATATGCCGGACTGGATGGCCAGATCCTCGAATTGCAGGCAGATGGAGTTACCTTCACGGCCACTCTGCCCGACGATCTTCAGGGCCAGAAACTAGCTGGGTTGCCGGACGGCAGTAGGCTGCAGCTCAGCGGGATCTCGGTGGAAGACGTAAATCATGACCGGAACCATACGCCCAAGGGATTTCACATGCTCCTCCGTTCGCCGGAAGATGTGGTCCTGTTGATTCGACCGTCATGGTGGAGTAGTGTTCACACGCGTTACGTCCTTGGCCTAACCGTCCTCGGCATCCTGCTGGTGCTTCTCTGGGTGGTGATTCTACGGAAACGCGTACATCAGCAGACAGAGCTGATCCGCAGGCAGCTGGTGAAGACCGCCGCCCTGGCCGAAGCAGCGGAGGCCGGGAGCCGCGCCAAGAGTGAGTTTCTGGCCAATATGAGCCATGAGATTCGCACCCCGATGAATGGGGTGATCGGGATGACGGACCTGGCGCTCGATACCGACCTTACGGCAGAGCAGCGCGAGTATCTTCAGACGGTCAAGTTCTCGGCCGATTCGCTGCTCAACATCATCAACGACATTCTAGATTTTTCCAAGATCGAAGCAGGCAAGATCGATATCGAGGTAATTGAGTTCGACTTGTGGGAGTGCCTGGAGACTACCCTCAAAACCTTCGCCCTGCGCGCGGAAGAGAAGCATCTGGAGTTGCTGTGCGATATCGCGCACGATGTACCGGAGTACGTGCTCGGGGATTCCACACGCGTCCGTCAGATACTGCTGAACCTGGTCGGCAACGCAGAAAAATTCACGCTGCGGGGCGAGGTGAGGTTGGGAGTCGCCGTGGAATCGAACGATGGCCATCATCACGTCCTGCACTTTACCGTCGCCGATACCGGGATAGGTGTCCCGGCTGACAAGCTGAAGCTCGTCTTCGATCCTTTCACCCAAGCGGACCTCTCGACCACGAGGAAGTTCGGGGGCACTGGCCTGGGACTGACCATTACGTCGCGGCTGGTAGAGATGATGGGGGGCAAAATCTGGGTGGAGAGCGAATCTGGCAAGGGCACGCAGTTCCACTTCACGCTGCCGTTTGGCATTGCTGAGTCCGGTCGAGAGCGGGCCACAGGCAATGTCCTGGAGGAACGGGCATTCGCGGAGCTGTCGCTGGGAAGAGTATTGGCGATCGACGACAACCAGACCAACCGGCGAATTCTTGAGGGCATACTCCGCCGCTGGGGCTTGCGAGCCACCTCCGTCGAGGGGGGTAAAGAGGCCCTGGCGGAGCTGGCCGCTGCCACAAAATCGAACGATCCCTACACGCTGGTGCTGACCGACATGTGCATGCCCTTGATGGACGGGTTCGATCTAGTCGAGCGCATCCGCCTCCGGCCGGAGCTGTCGGCAACCGCGGTCGTGATGCTCACCTCCGCCGGGTATCGCGGAGACGCCGCCCGCTGCGAGCTACTGAATATCTCTGCATACCTGGTCAAGCCGGTACGGCAGACGGAGCTGCGCGAGGCCATCGCCCGGGCGCTCGGTACGCGCCCAAGGCAACCCATTCCGATCACCTCCTCCTTTCCCGCTCTAGTGGTTCCGCCGGGAGGCCCGGCCGAACTCCCGGTAAAGCCGCTGCGTATCCTGCTGGCCGAGGATAATGCAGTCAATCAACGTCTTACGACCCGCCTGCTGGAAAAACGCGGACACAGCGTGGTGGTGGTGGTCAATGGGCTTGAGGCGCTTCAGGCGATTGGGCAATCCTCCTTCGACGTCGTGCTCATGGACCTGCAAATGCCGGTGATGGGTGGCATAGAGGCGACGACCACACTTCGCAAAACAGAGGCTGCAACGGGCCTCCACCAGAGAGTAATTGCGTTGACTGCACATGCCATGAAGGGCGATGCGGAGCATTGCCTGGAAATGGGAATGGACGGGTATCTTTCAAAGCCGATCCGTCCTCAGGAGCTGGATGCGGTGCTTAAAGACTGCGCGCTCAATAACCCAGTGGGAGCGTCGGTTGAACGCCTCTCATGAGCCCGTTGCGGGATGTGCTATCCCGACCGAAGCGTACCCGGATTTCCTGCCACACGGCACCGGCATCATCTGGCCTCCATAGCTATTGACAATCGATATCGACAGTCGATATCGTAAATCTGCTATGGCAAAGTCCGCTGAGCTTTTGCAAGGAACACTCGACCTTCTGATTCTCCGAACGCTCGAACTACAGCCTCTCCACGGTGTGGGCGTTGCGGACCGGATCGAACAAGTAACAGGAGGTGTATTCGTCGTGGGCCCCGGCTCTCTATTTCCCGCGCTCCATCGGCTGGCGGAACGCGGCTGGATCGAAGGACAGTGGGGAGAGCTGGACAGCGGCCGCCGGGCCAAGTTTTATACCTTGACGCCGGCTGGAGGGAGGCGATTGGCTCAAGAGAAACGAAACTGGCGTCGAGTCCTCACCGCTGTCACCCAGGTTCTGGGGGAGGAGGGCTGACCTATGTCGTGGGCGAGTCACATCAAGCATCTGTATCGCCGACTCCGCTATCCCGGCAGATCGGAGGCGGAGCTTGAGGAGGAGGTTCAATCCTACTTCGATGTTGTGGTGGAGCGCCAGATGTTACGGGGGCTGACGCGAGAGGAGGCAGAGCGTGCGGCCAGACTGGAGTTCGGCGGCCCGGATCGGGTGAAAGAAAAGGTGAGGGAGGGGCGCACCGGCGCCGGGATCGAGACGACCTGGCGGGATTTTCGATACGCAATGCGGGCGTTGAGAAAGAACCCGGGCTTCACGGTGGCTGCCGTTCTATCGCTGGGGCTCGGTCTTGGGGCCAACACTGCAATCTTCACGCTGGTGAACACCGTGATGCTGAAATCCCTGCCCGTGAAGGATGCCGACCGGCTGTTCTTCATCGACAGCTCCGGCGGAAAGGAACACGGTAACGCTCCGCCGTATCCTTGTTATGAACGGATGCGCGACGGCAACCATTACTTCTCTGGAATGGCGGCGTTCAGCGGCGAACGATTCAAGGTAACGATCGATGGAGCGCAGGAGCAAATCAACGGCCAGTATGCCTCCGGCTCATTCTTCGACGTTTTGGGCGTAGGCGCCATCGCGGGGCGGGTGATGACTCCCGAAGACGACTCGAGGTTCGGAGCCGGCGGACCACAGGGCGCCGTTGCGGTAATCAGCTACGGGCTTTGGAAGAGGCGATTTGGCGGCGATCTGTCCGTTATCGGGAAGGCTGTTCAGGTTGGTGAAACGTGGGTCACAATCGTTGGCGTTACCCCGCCTGGCTTTAGCGGCCTGGCGCCTGGATTTCCCTCCGACGTAACGATTCCCATCGCACTGAATCCGGGTGTTCGATCAAAGGGGATGTGGTGGTTCGGCGCGGTGGGCCGCCTGAAGGATGGCGCGTCGCCGGAACAGGCTCGCGCCGAGCTGGATGCGACCTTTCAAACCTACCTGAGCGAGATTGGAATGAAAGGCGACCAGCATTTCACTGGAATCGCCCTCATTCCCGCTGCGAAAGGATTCGATGGGCTGCGGCAGCGCTTTGGGAAACCACTGCTGATCGTTATGACGATTGTGGGATTGGTGCTGCTGATTGGCTGCGCTAACGTGGCGAACCTGCTGCTGGCGCGGGCGGGCGCGCGCCGCGGTGAGATTGCGCTCCGACTGGCCATGGGCGCGAGCCGGTCGAGGCTCATCCGCCAGCTCTTTACCGAGGGTCTCATGCTTTCCGCTATCGCGGCCGGTGCCGGTATTCTCTTCGCGAGATGGGGCGTGGCCGCATTGGTGACCCTCTTCTCCGGCATACGAGGCCAGATCGTTCTCGAACCGCATTTCGATGGAACGGTGGTTGTGTTCATCTGCGCCGCGGCTCTGGCCACAACCTTGCTTTTCAGCATCGCGCCGGCTCTCTACACATCGCGTGCCGATGCGGCGAGGCCCGGTGGAAACGTTCCGGCCGGGCTCGCCGGATTTCAATTTGGCGCGGGCCAGGTTCTGGTGGTGATTCAAATCATGTTGTCGGCGGTGCTGTTGAGCGGGGCGGCGTTGTTCCTCCGGAGCCTGCATAACCTGACCCATCTGGATGCCGGATTCCAGCGCGAGAGCATTCTCACCATGCAGGTGGACGCAACTCTGCCCTGGAGCGGGCACAAACCGAGTTTGGAGGCCGAAGAGGAATATGGCCGCGTGGGGCGCATGTGGGAGGAATTGCTGGACTCCGTTCGCGCTCTTCAGCAGGTAGAAGCGGTAAGCGCGTCCTCGATGGCTCCTCTCAATGGACGCTATCGCGGCTTGGAAATGAAGATCTCCGGCGAACCTGCCGGGGCGGAACTGAAACACAGCACCAGCCTGAATGACGTCAGCAGCGGCTTCTTCGATGCCTTCGGCCTGACGCTGTTGGCTGGCCGCTTGTTCACTCCGGGCGATCGCGCGAGTTCTCCAAGGGTGGTCATCCTGAATGAGACCGCAGCGCGCGCGGCGTTTCACGATTCGAGCCCGCTGGGACGCCACGTCACGTTCCCGGGGCAGGACGTCACGGCGGAGTACGAAATCGTGGGGATCGTGCGCGACGTGCGATACGCGAGCCTGCGCAAGGAGGCGGAGCCGATGGTTTACCTTCCCATTGAACAGGCTATCGCTCTGCTGCCGGGGGTGACCGTGGCGGTCCGCACGAGGGATGCCGACGGTGTGTTGTCCGTCCTTCGCCGCCGGGCGCGGGAAATCGTGCCGGGTGGATTCATCACCAACGTCGCAACGGTTCATCAACTGATGGATGACTCGCTGTTGGTGGAACGGCTGCTCTCAATTCTCGCGAACCTTTTTGGCGGTCTTGCGTTGTTGCTAGCCGCGGTCGGGTTATACGGCATCATATCGTTCACCGTGATTCGGAGGACGCGTGAGATCGGGGTGCGAATCGCGTTGGGAGCGCAACGAAGCGCGGTGCTGTGGATGGTTCTGCGAAAAACAATCGGCCTCGCGGCAATTGGCCTCGCATTGGGAATTCCGCTTGTGTTCCTGGCGAAGCGATACATCGACAGCGAGTTGTTTGGTCTTCACACACAGGATCCGCTTGCCATTGCAGGCGCCGCGCTCGCGTTGACATCCGTGGTGTTGGCGGCTGGAATATGGCCGGCATGGCGCGGGAGCCGTTTGGACCCGATGATTTCGCTGAGACAGGAATAGTCGACGCAACACGACGGAGTAGACGTAGTGGGTGGACGCGTTGGGAGTGGTGAACTGGAACTTCCATTGCCGGGCCGTTTCCTTCCGCGCTCACGACCATGGCTTTTGTCCACAGCCGCCGAAAGGCGGTTTGAAGTCCGCTCCTGTAAGCCGACTTCGAGGGGCCGTCCCTCATCGGTTAAGCAGTTACGCACGATCCGCTCTCACGAGCTTCTCGTGCTCATGGCACACGATCACCACCTAACCGTCAGTTACCAGTTGTGCGCTACCCCCTATAGCGCGGTAACCCTTGCGGGAGCCGCAACAGTCTCGGCAACAGCATTTACTCGGCTGGGCGGCAGGATTGATTCCAGCCAGAAATCGTGCAGCCAGTGCAGGCAGGAAAACAAAATCTGGAGTAACGGTAGTGCTTTCTTCCCGCTACAGGTTCTCCTCAGGATTACTCCTCACGTCGGCTTGTGTTTACCGACGCGATCGCTGGCGAGAAGCGCGTTTCGTTACTAAGTGCTCCTGGCTGCGTCGCCATGCCGTAAGTTAAGTTAGATGAGCACAACTGGCTATTTATATCGTGCAACGCAACCAACATGGTGCTTGCATACATCAGATAGGATTTCAAAGGCTCTCCGGATAGTTATCAAGACCGGATAGGGACTGAATCAGCGGAGGTTCCCGAATTCCGCTTTTGCTCGTTTGAGGACGGGGCTGTCGGGGTCGGCGTTCTTCCAAACCAAGTCCCGGCAGGCTGCAGACAATGGCCACATGCGTTACGCCGGGAAGTGCGCGGAGGCGCGGAAAGAGCTGATCGTAGAAGCGCTGCCGGGAATCTATACGAAGGTAGTGAGCGCGTTGTTCCATGAATTGTAGCTAAATCGCAAAAGGCACTTAAAGGAATGGGCGATCTTCGTGTTCTGAGCGGGTGACCGCCCACCGGAAGTTACCCCAAAACGGGTGTAATGTCCGGGTTGGCGACGATCCGACCGGATTTTGAAAATCGCCCTCTATCCGGTTCGATGAGCCATTGGCCTGTTCTCGCCGGTCGAGGCTCAGCGCCCGATTGTCGGTGGGCCGTTTCTCCGAATGGATACTTTGGCTCTTGATTGTTAACTACATCATGTAGTAGTATATGATGGTCAATGTAGTTGACTGCAATGGCCCACCCGAAATTATCCAAGCTCGAACTTCGGATCATGGAGATACTGTGGAATCGCGGCGCATGCTCCATTCGCGAGATTCTGGAGGCCTTTCCGGGATCGAAACGGCCAGCGTATACCACGGTGCAGACCACTGTTTATCGGCTTCTGGAAGGAAAAAAGGCAGTCAAGATCGTCAGGCGAATCAGCAACGCCAATGTCTTCGATGCGGCGATCTCTCGCGATGACGCGGGACGGCGTTTGATGGACGATGCGCTGGCGTTGTTCGGCGGACGGACTAAGCCCGTGATCGCACACCTGGTTGAATCGGGCAAGCTCACACTGGAAGATCTGAAGGAAGCCGAGGAGGCGATCCGGAAACTCGCCCAACCGAAGTCACCACGAAAGGAGGGCCGCGGATGATTAGCGGGCTGGAGAATCACCTGTGGCAATCAACGCTGTCTTGCTGCGTTGTGGCCGTGCTGACGCTGATGCTACGAAGGAATCGTGCGGCGGTGCGGCATGGGCTGTGGCTGGCCGCGTCGGTGAAATTTCTGGTACCGTCTTCGCTTCTGGTGAGCATCGGAAGCCAGGTTGAGTGGCGCGAGCTGCCTGCCGCGGTGCGGCCGCAGGTGTCAGTGGTCGAACAGATCGGCCAGCCGTTCGCAATACCGGCTCCATCGCCGCTGTTGGTTTCCGTACCAACCGCGCCGAGCCGGCTTCCGGCCATCCTGTTTGGTATGTGGCTGTGCGGGTTTGCAGCGCAAAGCCTGGCATGGTGGCGGCGTTGGCGGCGCGTCCGGGCGGCCCTGCGAATGGCATCGTCACTGCAGCTGGGTCTGCCGATACCAGCGATGTGCGCACCGTTGCGCATGGAGCCTGGGGTATTTGGGATCTTCCGGCAGGTCCTTATCCTCCCGGAGGGTATCGCCGAACATCTCACAACGGCTCAATTCGAGTCGGTTCTCGCACACGAGTTGTGTCACGCCCGCAGGCGCGACAACTTGGCCGCCGCGGTTCATATGGTAGTGGAAGCGGTGTTCTGGTTCTATCCGCTGATGTGGTTGATTCGAGTTCGACTGCTGGAAGAGCGAGAGCGGGCGTGCGATGAAGCGGTTCTGCAGGCCGCCGTCCATCCGCAAGACTATGCCGAGGGCATTGTCGCGGTTTGCAGATACTGCCTGAAATCACCTTTGTTATGCGTCTCCGCCATTAGCGGGTCCGATCTCAAGCGAAGGGTCGAGGGCATCATGATGAATCGGAGTACGCACAATCTGAATTTTGGCAGAAGATTGCTGCTGGCTGTTGCAGGATTCACCGCGGTGGTTTTGCCTCTTACTGTCGGCGCATTTCATATTCCGACGGTTCGCGCTCAGCAACCAGGCGGCCCCTTGGAATTCGATGTTGCTTCGGTGAAACCGTCGAATCCGAAGAGCACGAACGGGACGGTGATCAGCGTAGCTCCTGGCGGGAGGCTCCACGTAGTCAATGCCACGATCAAAGACTTGATCGAAACCGCATACGACGTTCGGAGTTTTCAGATTGAGGGAGGGCCCAAATGGGCAGACGCGATCAAGTACGATGTTGAGGCGACCCCCGGCACGCCCCCGCAGGGCGCCGCGGTCCCCCCGCCAGACTGGACCAATGTTCGTTTCGAGGTTCAAGCTCTACTGAAGGATCGATTCCAACTTCAACTTCATCGGGAGAGGAGAACCGCTCCCATCTACGCTCTAGCAATCGCGAAAGGTGGCATCAAGTTGTCCGCTACCCATAGCCCACAAAAGGGAATTAACGCGGGTCAGGGGACGATGCTTGGTGAGGCCGCATCGATAACGCAACTCGCATATAAGCTCTCAAGGTTGTTGCAACGCCCAGTCGTGAACAACACCGGTCTGGAGGGTAACTACGATTTTAAGCTTGAATGGACACCCGACCTTGGACCCTCCGCGCCGGATGGACAGCCGGTAGATACCTCCGGCGGCCCATCCATATTCTCGGCTCTTCGGGAACAACTCGGACTCCGCCTCGAAGCGACAAAGGGGCCTGTGGACGTGCTGGTTATCGATCAGGTGGACAAGCCCACGGAGAATTGAAGAATTGGAGTGGAACCCCAGTCAAGCCTCCTCCTTCTGGAGACAGGCTGCCCCTCCATTGAGCCGACGTAACGCTCAGCAAAATCTGGTTTCCAGCAAATTGCTCAACCCAGGGTTTGCGGGAAGGTGATATCGATTTTTCACACCTTCCAGACGGTATAGCCACCGTCGCACCAGCTACACAGAGCGCGCGTTTGAAGGTGATTGCTCCTTCTGTCGCCGCCAGAGCCCCCCGGCAACTGTCAACCAGAAAGTAACTTACGGCTTGGCCACCACCGTTTCCGTGCACCGAGACGACGTCTCGAAACCTGGCCATCTCCCACGTAACGATCAACAAGGTATAATCCAGCCCGGACGCTGGCGGCGAAAGATGACCCTGGTAAGCGGAATTCGGTTCGGCGCATATGAAATCATTGCGCCCATCGGCGCAGGCGGCATGGGAGAAGTGTACCGGGCCCGGGACACCAGGCTCGGCCGCACTGTCGCCATCAAAGTCTTGCCTGGTGCCTTCGCTCGCGACCATGAACGCCTGGGACGGCTTGCGCGGGAAGCCAAAGTCCTGGCTTCGCTCAATCATCCCAATATCGCAGCCATTTACGACTTTGAAGACTCTGCCAACGTGCCCGTGCTCATCATGGAGCTGGTCGAAGGCCCAACGCTCGCCGACCATCTCTCGCGATCGCCGATACCATTGACTGAGGCTCTGGCGATTGCGAAGCAAATCTGTGAGGCGCTCGAATATGCCCATGAGCGCGGCATCGTACATCGCGACCTGAAACCGGCGAACGTGAAAATCACGCCGGATGGCTTGGTGAAGCTTCTGGATTTCGGCCTGGCGAAGGGTCTCCACGGCGAGATTGCCTCTACAGACCCCGCCAGTTCCCCCACCATAACTGATCTTGCAACGAAAGACGGAATCATTCTTGGCACGGCCGCCTATATGTCCCCGGAGCAGGCCAACGGCAAGAGCGCAGATCGGCGCTCAGACATCTGGGCTTTCGGCTGCCTGTTCTATGAAATGCTGACAGCACAGCGGGCCTTCGCCGGCGAAAGCGTCCCCGACACGCTCGCCTCCGTCCTCAAAACCGAGCCTGACTGGTCTCTGCTCCCACCCCGCACGGCGCTTGCGATCCGCGCTCTGATAGGGCGCTGCCTCAAGAAAGACCCGAAGCAGCGGCTGCAGGCAATTGGTGACGCCCGCATTGCCATCGACGAAGCCATCTCGACCCCAGACAAGGATGACGCTCCGCCTTCACCTGCACAGCCGCGCTCGATATGGCGACGCACGCTGCCCTGGGTTGCGGCATTCCTCACCGGGGCCCTGCTCGCGGGCATGGCGTTCCTGATCTTCGCCATCCCCAGGCCGCCTCCTCCTCCAATGCACTTCCGGGCCGTCACCAATTTCTCCGGCGTGCAGTCGCATCCGGCCCTCTCGCCCGATGGACGCTCCGTCGCCTTCGTCTCAAACAGGGATGGGCACTACAACATCTACGTCGGCCTGCTCAGCGGGGCCAATCCCATCAAACTCACCGACGACCCGAATCTCAAAACCACTCCAAGCTGGTCGCTCGACGGAACCGAGATCGCTTATGGACGGCTGAATGACTCCGGTATCTGGGACATCTGGAAAGTCCCTGCGCTTGGCGGGACTTCTCGCCGCCTTATCTTGGACGCATCGGAGCCGGCCTGGTCTCGCGACGGGCGTTGGTTGACGTACCGCAGGAGCAGCACCGGCGCAATATGGATTTCCGATGCTTTGGGACAAAACGGGCGCGAGCTGGTACGGGCGCAGAATAAGCCTTTCGGGGACAGCGGGCCGCGTTTCTCACCTGACGGTCGCGAAATTGCCTACGCTGCGTCTTTGGATAGGAGGCCCCGGTTCGTTCCGGGGCCTGTTTGCACTTAGTGCGAGTCGATGTGTGTTGCTCACGCTTCGGTCCCTGCAGGTCGGCATGTGTCCAGGTTTCCAGAACCGAGTTGGACTACACATTCTCAGTGCTGACCTTTGTCAAATTCAGAAGCGGTATGAGAAAACGGCATCGTTCCAGTAATGTGAACGGGAACCATCTTCCACAACTGTCCCTTGCTTGCAGGAACGGTGAAATCGCCGTTCGAGGCTGTCGCCGGGGGCTGTAGCTCAATCGTGGCCATGCCGTCATGTTCGTTCGCCGTGAGCAATACGCCCGTGGCCTTGTTAATAATTGTGTAGTAGTTGCCGTTCGTCGTGAGAGGCGGATGGGTGCAGTTCGCTGGAATGTCACCGCAATTTCCAGCCGACTGGACGTTCCACTCTTGGTTCGGGTTCCCGGTGGTGGAATCGGCGTTCACAGTTTGCGGATTTTGCACAACAGATCCTCCAGGCGCCCCATCCTGCGAATCCAGCACGTTCAGCCCCGAGCTCTGGTTCGCGTTGACGATCTGGAAGTAACCGTCACCGCGGTGATCGATCGGAGTGGGATAAACGGAGTCGTTCTCTTCGGCGTTGCCCCCCTGAGAAACGATCTGCCACTGCTGATGGAGGCCCAGGACCCCGGTATCCAGTCCGGTCCGCAGAGCAGCGTTGGCGGCCGTCGATGCACCGGCGGTCTCAAGGATGCCCCCATTTGCGGCGTTTACAAATTTGTAGTTCAAAGTCGGGTCCAGCTTTCCACCTAGTGCGAGCATTACCGGCATTGCGGCATTATCGCGTGGATCTCCTGCCAGGCTCAGGGCATCGAAGATTCCGACCCCCCCGGTCCACCAGTAATCGTTGAGGGCGCTGAGTATGGGGCCCCATGCCCCAGTTGCCTCGCCAGCCCACCACTCCATGCCCATATGGAGATTGTTGGCTACGTTCTTTTGAACTTTGTTGAGATCGATCATCGCTTGGCGCGCGAGCGTCGGAGAGGGCCCGGGCGGATTGATCCCGTACCACACATCCTGAGGACTAGCGGTGCTGTACTCGGATGCCAGCGCGTAGGAGACGCCATCTTCGATATTGAAGATGGGCAAGCCAAGCTCAGTGGCTTCTTTCGCAAAGTTAGGCTCCGCGATCTGTTGGCCGCTTAAGTGAAACCAGTTGTACTGCGCCTGCGTCGTGGGCCCGTGCCAGCCCGGATAGTAACTCTCACAGACCGCGTCGATGGGGACGCCGTTGGTGGTTACCGCTCCGTAATAGTACGTGTAGAGGTCGCGATCGCCTGTGATGTGAATGCAGGTGATCGGTGCTGGCAGCGGAGGGCCAAGAAGGGCGGGATCCGAAGTATCAGCTGCTGCGTCGGCGATCGCCTGCATAGCGGCTTTCTGTGCGGCGATGAAACAGGTTCCGCCTCCGTTGTTATTCGTGTTACAGTTTGTCCCGCTGAGGCCTGCGCTGCCACTCGAGTTGAACATCCCGCTGGTTACCTCATTTCCAACCGCAACCACATCGGGCCAGGCACCCATCGCCCGGTAGAGTTCCATCTCCTGCTTCACGTAGTTGTACATCAGACAATTCCCGGCCACGGTGCATTCGCTGGAAGACGGAACTCCCGAAATCTGCGCGAGTGTCATACCTGCCCAATTTCCCGGCGTATCAGACGTGTTCCAACCGTCGTAAAACAAGGTCACATTTACAGACATGCCAAGCTGCTTCGCACGCACTGCCAGGTCAATGCCCGACCAATCTGTCTCGGCGTAATCTCCGGCGCTTCCCGGATTCCCGGTGGCCGCAGCAGGAACGATCTGAGTAGCTGGCGGAGGCGCCAACGTGTAGTGATTATAGGGACCAGTCGTGATCGAAAAATTCACGTTGCCATGCGAAACAGTCGTATTGATCGAGGCTGGACGAACGCGAATCATGTTCAAGCCGTTGTTCTTGAAGATTTGCAGCAGATCTTGGGCGGGGAGATAGGCGTCGTGCCACCAGGGGTAAATGGAGGCATCGTTCACAGCAACGCGGTTATATTCCGCTTTCTCCTGAAGGCTCGAATCGTTTCCTCGGAAAAACGTGGGGCGAAGCAACCACAACTGGCTTTGTGTGGGTGACCCGCGAAGCGGCGACTCAATCAGCTGCGCTCCCGCGGAGCGGCTTGCTTCGGAGACGTCCAGCACCTCGTTGGTGCCAACGTTCGTCACCACGTTGTAGCCGTTCTTCAGATAGGTAAGCGACCATTCCTGCGTCGGCGCATCGATGGCACACGGCCTCTGCACGACATGTGTGTGTCCAGGCGAGACTGCACTGTCTAGACACAGACCATCGAGAATGTTGCTGATCATCCAGCGACCGGTGAGATCGTGCTCCGGACCAATAGAGTGGCTGCCAGGCACCATGGTCAACGCCCACCTCTGGCTAAGGTTTGTGAAGCTTCTGGCGTCGACAAGGATGCTAGAACCGGGTGCGGTCGAATTGTTATTTAAGTCCATCTGCAGCCCGGAAAGCTCATTGATGAAGTAATACATCTCACCGTTGATTGGGCTTGGGTCGAATGGCTCTGAAGGTTGAAGAACTTGTGCGCGGATTAGCACCCCTGTGAAGATCGCAACAAGGCAGGCAATCATGCAGAGGCAGCGCGCTATGATGCCAATCAGGCGGGGTGGCCGAAATGGTCCTATGAACCAGGGACAGCGTCCGGTCAGATCACTTGGATTTTTCATGGAATTCCTCCTCTACTTCTTCTGAGATTGCTCGATGTCTTTAGAACGTCACGTTGTGTTGCAGGAAGAAGCAAGCGGAGTATACTCGTTCAATCACACGCGGGCATCCGACTAAAGTCGGACTGTTTTGACCCGCCCAATTCTGCGCTGGAGTTCCTCAGTGTGCCTTCGATTCAAAGCTCAAACAGGGCTTCTTTGAGTCGGGGCAGATGCTTTCACCTTTACCCTGCCAGCGGGCTTGGTGGCTCGTACAAGCGCTGTGGAATCCTGGCTTCTGCGCGAGTAGGATTTCGGGGGCATTCGACGGCGAGAACTCTCGACAAAATGATTAACGAGGGCGAAACCAGAAGCACGGGTCGCACATAGTTGGCCCTCCTGGATATGAGGTACCTGGTGAAAGACGCTCTCCAGAGCGGCAGCCTCATACGTCGTCGCCGCGTAAATGGTCGGTACGTTGTTACCATCCTTGTCCGGAAATGGGTTGAATCGAGCTCCATCTGTGGCGATCCTTGCCCACATTGGGATTGAAAGAACCGGGTGGGTATGCGGTCGCCGGAGGCACGGCAATGCCACGGAATCGCGTCAGTAGCGTCCCGGCCGGTATCAACACGGTTTGTGGGAGTGCCCCTGTGGGTGAGTCAGGAGCACTCGGATAGGGTCTCTTAGTAGGCATCGGCCGGATGTGCAAAAGCATAGGCCAGCGAGACCACGCGTTCGGGTTTGGATTTGAGAAGCTCCAATGGTAGCTTCCCATCCAAGTACGAATTTGGACTTGTTAGAAGAAAGCAAGATCCCATCCCGTAAATGAAGGAGGCATTTCTTTCAAAATGTCAGCGATGGCCGGGATTGGCTCACCGTCTTTGAATTGAAATGCTGGATACAGAGTCTGATTCTGAAATCGAACCCCGAAGATCTTCTTCTCAGATGTCCATCGCGACGCTATTGCCGAGCGATTCTTGGCCGTGTTCCCAGTTTCGTCAGCAACTTCGGATGCTGAGAGTCCCTTGTAATGCGAAACGAAATGCTCTCGCCAAGCGAGTGATTCACGGTCCATTCCTTCAGCAAAGCCTTTATGTACAGACTCACCCTCTATCCCGACCTGAAGCACGATTGGCATAGCTTGCAATCCCTTTGGAAGCGGTGCATAGAACATCCTTGACTGCGCCAATGGCGGTTTCGACAGGAGCTGACCTTGATTCTTCATGGCATGTGCAGTAAGATGACTAAAATCAATATCTTAGCTCAAAGCCTCGGTTCCGGTATCCCTAGGAACCGGAGCATTGCCTGGAAATGGGAATGGACGGGTATCTTTCAAAGCCGATCCGTTCTCAGGAGCTGGATGCGGTCCTTAAAGACGGCGCGCTCAATAACCCAGTGGGAGCGTCGGTTGAACGCCTCCCATGAGCCCGTTGCGGGATGTCCCGGAGCTTGTTAACAGTCCCTCCCCGGCGAGCGTCTATCATCTTGTGGGGATTGTGCGCGCATGGCCAGGTCCGGCGACAGAAGTGACCTGCTCGCGGCAGGCATAGGGCCCGGGCCTGTGAGGGATCAGGTCGCGTCGAAAATCTCCGAGGACGCGACCTGGGTGGCTGCGGCGCAGGGCGGGGACCGGGCAGCGTTTGGACAGCTCTACGAGCGGTACGCTCGGATGGTCCACGGAGTTTTGCTGGCGAAGGTCCCGGTAAGCGACGTGGATGACCTGGTTCAAGATGTTTTCATCAGGGCACTTCGCCGGCTGTCTACGCTGCGCGAAACGGGAAGCTTTGGAGCATGGCTCGCGGTCATCGCTCGCAATGTGGCAAGTGATTACCACCGTCGATCTGTGCCGGAGGAACCGCTGACCGATGACGCGCCTGCTCGGAGAATTCAGCGCGGAGTGTCCAGCGGAGATCATGATGGACCGGCCACAGCAATCCTCGACGCAGTCATGAGCCTGCCCGATGCTTATCGAGAAACACTGATTCTGCGACTGGTCGAGGGCATGACCGGTCCTGAAATAGCGGCTCGCACCGGATTGACGCACGGCTCGGTGCGCGTCAATTTGCACCGCGGCATGGAGCAACTCCGCGCCAAACTGAGTGCAGACCCGAGGCGCGATGGACCAGAACAGGAGAAGTCCTAGTGATGGACGCGGGGAACAATCGAACCGACGACAGACCCTCGACAAAGAGTGACGATTATCTGTGGGACGGATCTGGCGAACCCGATCCTGAGATACAGAAGCTGGAAGCGGTACTCGGGAAGTTTCGACATGACTCGCCCACCCCGGCTTTTCCCGAAATCGTCCCCGGCCGGCGATGGACCTTCTTTCTCTGGAGGATGCGTCTGTTTCCCGCTTTGGCTACCGCAGCAGTTGCAGTGGCAGCCATCGTTACAGTGGCATTTCTGATGTACAGAATGAAGCCTGTTCCAACGACTGGGGTGGGTTGGGATGTGTCCAGCGTGGAAGGGACACCTCGAATCGGAAGAAAAACGATCAGTGGGAAAGAAGGAATCCATCGTCTCGGCGTCGGCCAAATGCTTGAAACCGACGGCTTGTCGCGGGCCAGCCTGCAGGCGGACGACACCGGCACGATCGATGTAGATCCGAGCACACGCCTGCGTTTGCTGAGCATGGCCTCGGGGCAGAAGCGGCTTGCTCTGGATCGCGGAACGATTCATGCCTATATCTGGGCGCCTCCCGGTCAATTCGTGGTCGACACACCATCGGCTGTAACGGTGGATCTGGGTTGCGCCTACACTTTGCACGTCGACGATACGGGCGCAGGGATAGTGCGCACATCCCTCGGGTGGGTAGGATTCAAGCTGAATGGCCACGAGTCCTTTATCCCGGCGGGCGCAGCTTGCGCGACGCGGCCGAAGGTTGGACCCGGAACGCCGTACTTCGAGGATGCCTCCGCCGAGTTCCGGTCTGCCTTGGCCAGATTCGATTTTGAGGACAGCACAGCGCAACAACGCGCACACGATTTGGGAATCGTACTGGGCGAGGCTCGCAAAAACGATGCGCTCACCCTGTGGCATCTGCTGGCGCGCGTCGATGAGGGGCGGAGAGTCCTCGTCTACGACCGGTTGAGCCAGCTCGTGCCTCCTCCTGCCACTGTCACGAAAGAAGGCATCTTCCGACTCGATCAGCCGATGCTCGATCTGTGGTGGAACGAACTGGGATTTGACGACATCTCCGTTTGGCGCTATTGGGAGCGCTCTTGGGCGGGAACAGCCACTCCAGTTCGCGAAAAGTGACTTGCAGCATTCCACCTCGTAGTCGAACCACAAGTTTTGTCGCGGTACGCCAAATCCGGCCTGTTAACACTCCTCTTTCTGTCGGCGTCTCTTGAAACGTGGGCAAATCAGCAAGATTGGGGGAATCCAAACATGAATTTACACACCTTCTCACGCCTCGCGATCAGCACCGTTGCGGTTCTGCTCGGGTTCACAGCCGTCGCACACGCCGGACCACCTCTTATCTGCCATCCGATCGAAATCGGAGACGCGCATTCCCTGCCCTGGGTTGAGTTCAACCACACAGGAAGCACAGGCTATGACCTGAAGAACCTCAGCCAAGACACGCTGGCCATTCTCGACTCGAACACTCCTGTCCTGGTGCATATGGAGACCTTGCGCCGGGCCACAATCTACGCGCGCCAAGACCCGCGAGTGGCGAAGGAACTGATCACTCGACTTCAAGCGCGTGCCGCGAATTTAGATGCTGCCGGACGCCCTGACGCCCTTGCATGGTTCGACGTCGGCTATCTGGCCGAGGCTTACAAACAATGGATGGGCAAAGGCGAGCCCAACCCCGCAGCCGGCTTCGACGGATACAACTGGGTAAGAAAGGCAATCAGTTTGCGCGGGTCTGATCCGGAAATGGAATTCGCGGCGGCCTTGATCACGCTGCGGGAATCAGACAGCGCTCACCAGGATCACACACGGAAGGCGATGGCAGGGGCAAAGAGCGATCCTCTTCTCGCTCGGAACCTGGGCTCCAACTTCAACCATCAGACGATTGCGAAGCTTCTGATCGCCCCGCCTGAAGGAAGGTTTCAGCCATGAACCCGGCCAAAAGCAAGTCTCTTATAGCAGGGGAAGTCAGATCATGGCTTCCCCGTCTGTTGGCATGCGGGCTGTTGGCCTTCTCGCTCGCGGGTTGGAGCGCAGACGAGCCGCACGCCGTTGCTGACCTCACGGTGCACGAGTGGGGAACGTTCACCGCGATTGCCGGCACGGATGGTCAAGCGATCGAATGGTTGCCGTTGGGCCTGCCGCGATTCCCGGCGTCTACGGATCTGCCCAAATTCGTGGAGCACATCAGCGATGCCAACTTTAAGCTGGGACTGCGCGGGACGATCCGCATGGAGACACCGGTACTCTATTTCTATTCTCCGCGCGACGTGACGGTGTCAGCGAGAGTGTCCTTCTCCAAGGGACTCATCACCGAGTGGTATCCCCACGCAGACCGCGTTCAGCCAGGCGGAATCGTAACTGATACCAGCTTGAGCCGGCTACTGTCGGACGGAAGCATTACCTGGAATCACGTCACCGTTTCTCCGAATCTCGCTGGCGAGTTCCCGAGCGAAGTGCAGTCGAATCGCTACTACGCTGCCCGCGAGACCGCTTCCTCGCCACTCCGCGTACAGACCAGTGCGGGGGAGCAGCAAGAGAAGTTCCTCTTCTATCGCGGAGTTTCCGCCGGCTCATTGCCGATTTCAGCCAGATTGACATCCGAAGGAAAGCTTGTGGTCAAAAGTCTTGGCGGAGACGAGATTTCGAACGCCATTCTTTTTGAACGCCGCGGGGAACGAGTCGGCTATCGTTTGACTGGCGCGCTAACCGATGAAACGGTGGACCCTCCGGTGCTGAACGGAAGCGTAGATTCTCTCCATGGCGAGTTGGAAGAAATCCTCGTCGGTCAGGGTCTATATCGAGACGAGGCCCACGCCATGGTTGAGACTTGGAAGGACTCCTGGTTTCAAGAAGGCAGTCGCCTGATCTACATCGTGCCGCGTGGGTTCATCGACAACATCTTGCCTCTCACTATCGATCCGGCACCAGGACAACTCGTTCGTTGCTTTGTCGGCCGACTTGAAATCGTCACACCCGCCACGCGATCGCCGTAAAAACAGCGATTGCCCATAACGATGAACAAGCCCTCAGCAAATAGTGTTTTTCCTGAGCCAGAAGCTTCTCTCCCTCATCAAGGACGGCGGACGATTGATCAACGTATCAACAGGCCGAACGCGCATCTCAGTCCTGGAGGCGCGACGTATGGCTCGATGAAGAGGGCGATAGAAGTTCTGACGAAATATCGTGAACCGCGGGGGTATTGAGGATCGCGGAGTTACGGGTCGAGCCTGGCCCAGATGCGAACACACTGGGTGCATGGCTTTCTTTCATTTCAGTGGTTCGCTAAATAACGGTGAACAAAGGTAACAGCCATCGCGCCTTCGGCGACAGCGGAGGCGCATCGTTTCACAGACCCGTGACGAACATGTCGTGGACGATGAGCCTGCAGTGAGTATCTCGCTCAAACGGCTCTTGCGATCTGTAGGCCTTGAGGCCCGGACCTACGCTTCAGCACAGGAGTTCCTGCACAGCGAACGTCCGGACGCACCGGGATGTCTAATACTGGACGTCCGCCTTCCTGGATTGAGCGGACTCGATCTTCAACAAGAAATTACTGCGGCGAAAATTGACCTTCCTGTCATTTTCATCACCGGACACGGCGACATCCCAATGTCGGTTCAAGCCATGAAGGTGGGTGCGGTCGAATTCCTTACCAAGCCCTTCCGCGAACAAGACATGCTGGAGGCAATCCAGCGTGGGATCGAACAAAATCGCATTACCAGAAAGCACAACGCTGAAATACGCATACTGCAACGCCGCTATGCATCGCTGACGCCGCGGGAGCGGGAGGTCTTTCCTCGAGTAACCAGCGGTTTGTTAAACAAGCTCGTCCTACGGCTTTATCGCCCCGGTGCGCACGCCTGAATGGAAATACTCAGTGGTGTGGAACAAGTACCCCGGGAAACTACGTGCCTCAACTTTATGACCTGAAGAGCGATCGCGACGAGCTGAAGAGTGTCGCTGACCAGCTGGCCCGATGAACCTCACAATTTTCTTTCGACGGCCTGCTTTCAGAGCATGAGTAGTGCCGGGGCAAGTTCTGCGGAGCGCCGTGCTCCTGCGTCGGAAAACACTCTAGAAATTTCTTTAATTGTGCCGTGAGAAATGAAACCCAGTACAACGTTGCAGGAATCGGGGCTATGATGGTCCCCAGGCAGTAAAAGGTCAGCATGCCCCGCTCGCGCTGCACAGAGCCTAAAACTTTTTGATTTGACGTTCCCTGCGCGCTCTGCGGATATGCGATTCCGCCGAATGAGCTGCTGCACGTCGGCTGAGCATGACATCAAGTGCCCCGCCTGCGGAGGTGTCTTTGACTCGCGGGCAGACAGGTCATGTAAACCGAAAAAGCACGTCCTGAAGAAGGCCCATGATGATGGCCGCTGCCAACCCGGCGATGATGGTCTCTTATGATCCTCTCGAGGTCGCGCTCTCAGTCATCATCGCCGTTTCAGCCTCCTACGCGGCGCTCGATCTTGCTGGAAGAGTTAGAGTCTCGGGAGGGGGGCGCCGCCTCGCTTGGCTAGCCTCCGGCGCGATTGCGTTGGGGAATGGCATCTGGGCAATGCACTTCGTCGGGATGGTGGCATTCCGCTTACCTGTTGCGATAGCGTTCTATTGGCCAACAGTCGTGGCTTCGCTGATCGCTGCTATCTTCGCCGCGGCCGGGGCGCTTCATGTTGTGAGCCGAAGAGACATGGGAACCCTCTATGGCTGGGTAGGAGGCAGCATATTAGCAGCAGGCATCGTTACCCTCCACTACACGAATATGGGTGCCATGCGACTGGCTGCTCGATGCGAATTCAATCCCTTCCTGGTCAGCCTGTCGGTGGTATTCGCCATTGTGTTTGCGGTAGGAGGCCTGTGGATCGAGTTTTATTTTCGAGATACGCGTCGTCAGAAGATGGTGTGGCGAAGAATTGGCAGCGCCCTGACTATGGGTGCCGCGATTTCGGCGATGCACTACACCGGCATGGCCTCGGCCACCTATCGGTCTTCCGTGGCTCCGCCGAACCTGACGCATGCTGTGAACGTGTCTTCTCTGAGCACCATTGGCATCGCTGTCGTTACATTGATCCTGCTCGGATCGGTGATCATTGCGTCCCTTGTGGATCGGGGTTTTAGCGCGCAAGCGTTGTTGCTGGCCTTATCTGAAGCCAGGTTGGAGGTAGCGCGCGAAGCTCGATTGGAGATAATGGGCGAGCTGACGGCCTCGATCGCACACGAGATAAACCAACCCCTGACGGCAATCGTTACCAACGGAGAGTTCTGCTTACGCAATCTGTCGAGCGGCAGGCCGGATCAGAAGAGGCTGCAGGAGGCTGTTACTGAAATTGTGCATGATGGAAACCGGGCTAGCTCCATCATCTCAACAATCCAAGCACTTCTGATGAAGGGAGCTCATGAACACGAACAACTGGACATCAATAACCTCATTCAGAAAGTTCTCGACCTTACGCAAAACGAAATAACCAGTAACCATATCTCCCTTCGGACCAACCTGGCCGCGGACTTACCCTTGGTGCGAGGGGACCCCATACAGTTGCAGCAGGTCCTGATCAATCTGGTCACGAACAGCATCGATGCGATGCGCGGGGTAACTAACAGGCCGCGGGAGCTTCTCATTCGGTCGGCCAGGAGTCCCGATGGTGTGCTCATCGAAGTTCAGGATTCCGGACCCGGAATCGATCCGGACGAACTAGAGCGCATCTTCGAGCCATTTTTTACGACAAAGCAGGAAGGCCTCGGTATGGGATTGTCGATCAGCCGTTCCATCGTTGAATCACATGGTGGCCGTATTTGGACGGTACCAGGTTCCCAGGGTGCGCTCTTCGCAATTTCACTCCCTCTCAACTACGATTGATGCTGATGGATTCTCCTCCAGTCGTTTTTGTCATCGATGACGACCCATCGGTTCGCAGAGCGATCGAGCGTCTCATTGGAACCGTGGGGCTCGACGTTGAGCTTTTTGCATCTTCCGAGGAATTTCTGAGTGCAAAGCGCCGCGATGCGGTGAGCTGCCTGGTTCTGGATGTGCGATTGCCTGACCGTAGTGGGTTGGATCTCCAGCGCGAACTGGCGGCAGCCCAGATTCTGATTCCCATCATATTCATTACTTCCTATGGCGATATCCGGATGAGCGTGCAGGCGATGAAAGCCGGCGCAGTGGAATTTCTCCCCAAGCCATTTCGCGATCAGGACCTTCTGGATTCAATTCGCGCCGCTCTGAACCGGGACCGGGTCAGACGAGGGCAGGAGATGCAAGACAGCATCTTGCGAAAGCGATTTGAATCGCTCACAGCTCGTGAACAGGAGATTCTACCCTGGATCGTTTCCGGTCTCTTGACCAAGCAAATCGCCTCGGAGATCGGGACCAGCGAAACCACGGTGAAAGTGCATCGGGGCCAACTGATCCGAAAAACGGGATCTAACTCACTGGCAGATTTAGTGAGGATGGCCGAAAGATTGAAAATTCCCCTGCCCAATTTTGATAAACCTTCGTAAAGGCGTAAAGGTAAGCCTTACGAAGGTAAGGCTTGCCTTTCCCAACGCACAAACGGTCGCCATGGCTGGATTCGGGAATTTACTGTCCTGAAAAACCGCTCTGCTGCTGGGCGCAGCGAGCCCGGCTGGAGTCTTGAGCGAACAGGGACGGTGAGGGGGCAGGTTTTGGAGTCTTCCCTTTCTCGGCCATCCACGGCTACCAGGGATGGCTAGGGATGGCTAGGGATGGCTCTTGAGTACATGGCATATCTTCCGTGAGTCACAGGAGCTGTTCCTATGGGTTAGGGGTTTGCTTTGCTACTATGGATCACCATTCTCGCTACCAGGTATTGCCTATCCAACCGATAGGTGAAGGCTTGAACTGAATGTGCTTTTCTCCACCCTTTTCCCTGATTCGATTGCCGGTTCGATAGCAGGGCTTTGCACGCGATGACGCGGGAACGGTGTGCCAAATATGGGGTCATCCGCGCAACTGAACTCATCGCCTACGTCCAGAAGTGACAATCACGTAATCAGTCCGCTCGTTGACGGAAATAGTGTCGACGCCATTTGGCCCGCAGCGACCAGGCCGAACGCCATAGACCTCCCTCAAAGTCAACCCTACCAAAGTAAGGAGCACCTTTACCGGTTCACAATAGATTCTCCATCCCTACAGCGAGTAGGTTGAGGATGTGGTTTCTTGGCGTGAACCTGATCTGTGGAGCGGTTGCGTGCGAACCGTGATGGTAGTTGCAGACACTGGGACGATTCTGTTTCACCGTAGATTTCCGTGCTGGTCGTCCTTAGCTCAAGGCGCTCATTGGGTAAACAACACGTGTGACCTGTCTCGAACGCATATCTCTACGTGGAAAGAGGGTAAATATTTATGATCTCACGCATTTTCATTGCACTTTTCCTTTTCCCTTCCTTGGCTGGTTTTCCGCAATCCATCAATCCGAGCAAAGTCACCACCGTTCATGTCTACCGTCAAGGCAGGCTATTGGTTGAGACTTCCTTGTCTGCCGATGGGAACAAAGTTGTTTCGCTGACCCCACACCAGAGCGTGACATTTTATTTGGCCCCCGGTTACCACGAATTGATAATGCAATCAGGTGAGATGAGCCCCATGGCTTCCTTCCGGGCAGAAGTCGGCCAACAATATTGGTTCCGATTGAACTATGAGCACGTCGTCTCTCCCACTTCCTTGAGAGACCTCAGTGTCAGCCTTACTATGCAGCCGAAAGGTCCAGATGCGGACGACGTTCGAGAGGTGACCCTAGGGCAAGGTAAACTGCTCGAGCTCCTGAAGAAGAGCGGTCCGCATGGCTTGGAGATAGGGGATTCGGCCGCACCCGGCGCAACTCCAAACCCGGCGCAGTGACCCCAGAATCTTCGGAACGCACCACACAGGATGATTTCGTTTCCAAACCAGTGAGTTCCAAAGTCATCGAACAGATGATCACGGCCACATTTTCAGATCGGAAATAGAGAGTCTGGAACGTGGCGATTGCTCTTCTCCAGGATTTCCTGGGACGACCGGTTGAAGCTCCTGGGTCCCACTTTGATTGGCGCGATTTGCGTGCGCGACATGCACGCAGGAAAGGTTCGTTCCATGGCAGGGATCGGTTCAAGGCTTCGTGAAGTTCGCCAACAATGGCGACTCTCTTTGCGCGAAGTGGAAGAAAGGAGTCTGCGCTTTGCCCAGGAGAGGGGCAATCAGTGCTACCAGGTCTCTGCCAGCTGGCTGAATCGGCTGGAGCGGGAAGAACACGAACTTACCGTCAATAAGCTGATTGTTCTGGCCGACATCTACAGTCTCCCCACGGAGCAACTGCTGAGATCCCTGTATCCGGGAGATCCTCAACCCATGCTCCTCAGAGAACTTTCCAGTCCGAATGCGACGATGTTATTGACGGGCGGACCGATGGAAGAGCAGGCAAGATATCTGCCTCCGGATGCGGGTGGTGCCGCGCCGCCGGACGAGACCACGCTACTGTCGACAGAGAACGGTTCACTACCGGTGGCCTATAGGCGCGGGATTATCGGGAAGCGGGACCGCACCCTGGATCCCATGATTCCGGCAGGCTCGATTGTTCAGATCGACAGTCGCAAGCGTGCGATATCTTCGCGCAGAGACTGGACCCTTGAATTTCATCGGCCAATCTATTTCCTCATGACACGGGAGGGTTACGTCTGCGGGTGGTGCGAATTGGACAGAAAATCGGAATGGCTGACCATGATTCCCCATCCCCTGTCACCCGCTCCCAGCCGCAGATGGAGGTACCGAATGGAAATAGAAAACCTGGGACGTGTTGTCCTCGTGGCGATTCGATTGACAGAATGAAGCTGCTGGATATCAAGATGCTAGTTGCGGTGACAGAAACTTCACACCTACAGCGTCTTTTGCAAATCGGAGAGCATTGAGAAGTTACCCATCTGATAGAGGCCGCTGGCTAAATCGAGTGGAAATCTTTCTTTCCCGGTGCACGTTCGATCGGCAATCTGATATTGGAGAATACTCATGACAGTTCTCACCTTCGTTGCCCGGTTTGATCTGCACAGGCGCGTTGAAAAGGCACTCAGCTCTCAGTTTGTCATGGATGATGTAGCTTCCGCGAAGGAGTGTCTGCAGATGGCACGGTTGGCGCCGTATGAGGGTGTTCTCATCGATTCGGATTCGCTTATCTTTGTCGATGTTCTGGCTTTGGTAAAGCTGCTGCGCCATGAAAGCTCCGACACATCGATCTTTATTTTTTCCCGCTGCCTTGATCTGGAGCAACGTTTGTCTCTGTTCGAAGCTGGGGTGGACGACCGCGTGTGTGAGCCATTCTTTGCCTCGGAGATGGCAGTGCGCCTCGGTCTATCTATACGGCTGCGTCTGGCGGCGTCGGATCTGGGCGCACCCGGCACGGCAAATGTGCTTCGCTCTGGCGATCTGGAGCTGGATCTGGTGCGACGAACCTCTCAGCATGAGGGAACGCGGAATCGGTCGATAATTGCGTAGACGAGTTCCCGAATCAGGCGAATCTCACTTTCCAGTCCTTGAAGCTTCGACCGAAAGTGGTCGACGTTTCTGGCAACATCCGTGGAGTGACGGGAAAGTTCCAGAAAGCTCAATTCCAGGCCTAAGTAATATCCGTGGATCGCCTCATCAAGCCCTCGCAGCAGTTGCGCGCAGTGGTCCACTGCAAACGGCAGGTTTCCCGCCAGTGCATTGAAGATCGCAGCCGACTCTCTTTCCGCCGTGACATTCACGACAAAAAGGCCTAATTGCTGCACTCGCTGTGAGCTGCCGAGGATAGGAAAGCAGTAATCTAACCAATGGCCGGCCTCGATCGTGTCCCGCACATGACCCGCCAGCCAGACGGATGCCGGCTTACCCGTCCCCAGCACCCTCTCGTAAATTGGCTCGATTTGTGTAGCCAGATCACCCACAATCTCGCGTGAAGTCTTCCCGATATGTTGATCGACGGTCGCTCGCGTCTCTTTTGCAAGAGCGGCATTCACCCAGTCAAATCGTGTCTGAGTGTCCAATAGGCAAATGCCCGTATGAGTGGCACTCTCACCTGCAGCGAGCAGCGCCTTGACGTACTCCGGGCAGTCCAACCTGCTTGGCTCCTTCGCGCCCCCCTTTTTCGACAATAGGGCTTTCAGCGGAAGTCCGTTGTCCTCAGACATATCGTGCGGCCTCGGGCGCGAAGCATGGAACTTCTTTACAGATCTTATCGGGTACGTTGCTTGTGAATACTCGTCTCGAATCAGTCATGTTGTTTCCATCGATGGTTTGCGCATCCGGTGAAGGGCATTGGAATGATAGGCGCAATATCGCTGGAAGGCGAGGGCAAACGGAATACAACTTGCGGTAAGTAAGCGCCTGATGTGGGGACGATTTTCCTACGCAGAAGGTGGCAGAGAGAAATATTCGACCTCCACAGGTGTTCCGAAGAAGATATTTTTGAAGTTGGAGTCGGTGGTATGCACGGCATCTGTGACGATGCAGTACGGGGCACCCGGAAAGATGGCAAGGACCATTGCGGGGTCTTCTATCAACCTCGCCGTGGGTCTATGCCCTGGACTGTGACCCTTAAGGCGTTTGCCAACTGTAGCAACCCAGACGACTCCCTGGTGCACAAAACTTATGGAATACACTCTGCCTCCCGGGCCCGGGGCGATTTTGTCGCACTTCTCCGCGATATGGGCATAGGATGCCTCTGCTAACTCCGGAGGCAGGAAAGGTAGAAAAAACAGGAGTGGGGTCGGCATTGGGACCCTTATTCCTCGCTCAAAAGTGTTGTAGTCATCTTGACCTAATGATTGCTTCTATTGGTCGATTTGCCCGACCGAACAAGCTGCTTTGAGTCGCCCATGGCTCCTCACACCGTGGGAGACTTCAATCGGGGGATGGACTCTCTCGCAAATCCAAAAGCAGCCCTCGCTCTCCTGTCCGAACATTTTGCTCCGCAGTTCCGATTAAAGCAACGCTTGTATTCTGATGATGTCAGTGTAGTTATCGAAACAGCAAGGAACCTTCTCTGTCAGTGGGAAGGCAACATCAGCGAGCCACGTTAAATCGCGAGCGGCCGCTGGGATCGGCGTAGTGGAAGAGTCCAGGCACGTCAGCAAACAGTGTGCACGAGAACCGGGAGACCTCCAGAGCGTCTGCGATAGCAGACCGGTCCGGGAAGGTGAAAGATCCATGATCCGGACACGCACGTTTTGGAGGAGTCGGACTGCGCCATAGTTACGGGTCGCATCCGGCCCAGATGCGAACACTCTGGGTGCATGGCTTTCTTTCATTTCAGTGGTTGGCTAAATAACGGTGAACAAAGGTAACAGCCATCGCGCCTTCGCCGACAGCGGAGGCGCATCGTTTCACAGACCCGTGACGAACATCGCCAGCGGCGAACACTCCGGGGCTGCTGGTTTCCAGGTAGTACGGTTCGCGATCCAGAGGCCATTTATTCCGGAACCCATGATGTTTTCGCAAATCCGGGCCGGTCACGAGATAACACTGTTCATCGCGCACTAGGCCGGCTTCCGCAGCCCAGTTAGTGTTGGGAATGCCGCCGAGGCAAAGAAAAAGCCAGCATGTCTGCACCGTCTGCTGTTGACCGGTCAGATTATTGATCAGAGTTATGGCCTCTAACTGTTTCGTGCCATGCAACTCAACGATTTCGGTATGCGGTCGCACCTCTATCTGGGGGGAGGCCGAAATGCGATCAATTAAATACTGGGAGAGAGTCTCCTTTAAGCCATCTCCACGAACCACCATGTAAACTTTCCGGGCATAACGTGAGAAGTGTATGGCAGCCTGCCCGGCGGAGTTGCCGCCACCCACCACGAAAACCTCCTGCTTGTGGCACAGTTCCGCCTCGCTTGTTCCGGCGCCATAGTAGACACCGGCTCCACGCAAGCGGTCTTCATTCCAAAGGTTCAAGCGACGATACTCCACGCCGGAGGCGCAGATGGCAGCGTGCATCACGAAGCTGGTACCATCCGCCAAGTAGCCAATAGCCTTACCCGGCAAGAGCTCGGCGCGCACGCCTTCATGCAGGAGCACGATTTCCGCACCGAAATGGTGGGCCTGGTCACGCGCACGTTTAGCCAGATCGGCCCCGCTGATCCCTCCTGGAAACCCCAGATAATTCTCGATCCTAGAGCTGGTGCCCGCCTGTCCCCCTACGGCAGAGCGCTCAATCAATAAAGTTTTGAGGCCCTCGGACGCGCCGTAAACCGCAGCACTTAAGCCGGCAGGGCCCGCGCCCAAAATGGCGAGATCGTATTCCGCGCTGGACGGTTTTTGGAACCAACCTAGCTTTTCCGCAATCTGCCGAATAGTGGGACACTCCAACCGCGTTTCATCAGGAAAGAAACAAACCGGCAAGCGGCCATCCAGGAGATTGCCGACTTGCGCCAACTCGCGTGCCTGCTCATCGGTGCTTAGCTCGATCCATTCGAACGGCACACCGCTTCGATACAGAAAATCACGTAGCGCATAAGCCGTGCACGAACCACGAGTCCCCATGAGTCGCAGTTGATGCTCGCCTTTTGTAGAAATGCACGCAGTCATATCCAATCACCTCAACAGCTTTCAGGTTCATCGTTTCCAGAGCCACCTCTCATCCAGTAAGTCAACCCGTTTCTCTTACACAGTCTGATTAGAAAGATGAAGTGGATCGAAACCGGTGCAATTCAGTCAGCTGGTACTCGTCGCTCGACGAACTGAAGAAGCGATCTTTCATTGAGGGATATTAGCGGGCGGAGATTACTGGAGCAATTCCTCGTGAGGATGAACACGGCTTCAGAGAAGGTTCTTAGGAGGCCTTCCGCCAGAGGCCCGACTCTGCTATACGACTTGCGGTTTACCGCAATACCGTTCACTGTGTCGCGAAGTTTGGTTCTCTGCTCGGCCTCCATGGGTTGAAGACCCCTCTACTCGGGGCTAAAATATTTTCAGTAGCACTTACAAATGGACTTTTCGACGCGTCAAATCGCGACATTCTCTTATACTTGTGAGATACAAAGGGCGGCGACGAGCAGTCGGCGCAAAACTGTCGTATTCTGTTTTCGGGGTGAGGGAAGCACAGGACGCAGCCGTCCAGTTACGTGGGTCCGAAACCGTGCTTATCATTGTCGCAATGAGTATCGATATTCTTGATCTCTGCTGGCGTAGAACGGATCTGACCTCTTGCTGAACCATGCGAAGGGGAACTGTCCGGGCAGCATCTCCTCGGGCCGCCGGCAGATTGAACCGTACTTCCACGGCTTTGCACACCGGGCGAAGTAACTTGGTTCCGGCGTTGGGAAAAATGATCGTAAATAGGGGTCTGTAACATTCAGGCTCTTCCGATCATCTAAGCGATGCAGGAACGAGAAAGTCAAGGCCGCGGCGTGTGCTTATCCGCCGTTCTGTTCTAACTACCACCGCGAGAGATCGTATCCTTCCCAGCTAATCTGTTTTCTGTGTTCTTTCGCGGAGGCCAAGTGAAATGCCGCGAGGTGCACGATGCAATACTTGAAGGCGCTTTTCTCTTCCAGCCCGTACATGCCTCATGGGTACTGTTACATGTGGAACCCTGGCCTAGTCAGTCTGCATGTTATTTCTGACTCATTGATAGCTCTGTCTTATCTTTCGATACCCTTCACGCTGGTTTACTTTGTCCGCAAGCGCCGGGATCTTCCATTTCATTGGATGTTTGTCTGCTTTGGGGTTTTCATTCTAGCCTGCGGCGCCACCCACGCGATGGATGTATGGACTCTGTGGCATGCAAACTACTGGATTTCCGGATCTATCAAGGCCATCACGGCTTTGGCTTCTGTCCCCACGGCGATATTGCTGGTGAAGCTGGTTCCCCATGCCGTCGCACTTCCAAGTCCTGCAGCCATGCGGCTTGAAATCGCGGAACGCAGACGCGCTGAGGACGCGCTCAATCTGGTCAATATGCAACTGGAAGTTCGGGTCGAGGAGCGGACTTCAAAGTTGCGAGCAGTCAATGAGGATTTGATCCGCGAGATTGAACAGCGCAAGCAACTGGAGCAAACGTTAAAGGATAGTGAAGAGCAGCTTCGGCTGGCCCAGGAGGCTTCAGGCCTGGGGGTGTGGGATTTGGATACGCGTGCGGACAAGGCTGTATGGTCGGCTCAGCATTTTCGAATTTTTGGCTTCGAGCCAAGCTTGCGGACGTTTGATCAGATGAGCTTCGTTGCGCTGGTTCATCGCGACGACCGCTCGGATGTGCGACTGGGCATCCGCGAGGCTCTTCGACCCGGTGGGGAATTTGACGCTGAGTACCGGATTCAGCGCCAGGACGGTCAGCTTCGCTGGGTGATGAGCAAGGGGCAGACTCATTGCGACAGCACAGGCCAACCCATCCGGATGATCGGCGTGACTTTGGATGTAACAGAGCGCAGGCAGACGGCGGAAGAGCTGCGTCGAAGCGAAGAACGATTCCGCCTGCTGATTGAAGGCATCGCGGACTATGCGATTTTCATGCTGGACCCGGCTGGATTCGTCACCAGTTGGAACAGCGGAGCGGAACGTATCAAGGGGTACCGGGGCCAGGAAATCATAGGACAACACTTCTCCTGTTTCTATTCGGACGAAGATCTGCGCAGAGGGAAGCCGGCCATGGCTTTGCGGAAAGCGGCGGCGGAAGGCCGGTTCGCAGACGAGGGATGGCGGGTGCGCAAAGACGGGTCTCAATTCCGGGCGAATGCCATATTAACGTCATTGCACGACCAGCAAGGAGAATTGATGGGTTTTGCCAAAGTTACCCGGGATCTGACGGAAAGCCGAAAGGCAGAGGAGGCAGTGCAGGCAGCGCAAGCTGAACTGGCGCGGGTAGTCCGAGCGACTACTCTGGGCGAACTGACGGCTTCGATCGCGCACGAGATCAACCAGCCGCTGGCCGCAATCGTCAACAATGCCAACGCAAGTAGAAGAATTCTGGCCGGGCCGGCACCGGATCTGGAAGAAGTGCGACAGGCGGTAACCGAGATTGCCGAGGCGGGAACACGGGCAGGCGAAATCATTTCACGCGTTCGCTCGTTGCTGAAAAAGACTTCTCCGGAGAGACGCCCGCTGGATATCAACCAGGTGATTCATGAGGTTCTGGCCCTCATCCCGAATGAGCTGGAAAAGCAACACGTTTCGGTGGAGATGGAATTGGAAGCTGCACCGCCACCAGTGCTGGGCGATCGAGTACAGCTACAGCAGGTTTTACTGAACCTGATAATGAACGGAATGGAGGCGATGAATTCCGTCTCTGACCGGCCCCGGGTGCTGATGCTGCAGTCTCACGCGCGTGCGTCAGGGCTGGAGGTCACGGTGCAGGACTCCGGCACCGGTCTTGATCCCCGGCATGTTCCCCACCTCTTCGATACGTTTTTTACCACCAAGACAACCGGCATGGGCATGGGATTGTCCATCAGCCGCTCGATCATTGAGGCTCACAGTGGCCGCCTTTGGGCCAGCCCTAATCGCGCCGCTCAAGGGGCGGCCTTCCACTTTTCTTTGCCTGCTATCGCGTAGGCACAGCCATGAACGAGACTCCTCCCATTGTGTATGTCGTGGACGATGAGCCTGCGGTGAGTATCTCGCTCAAGCGGCTCTTGCGATCTGTAGGCCTCGAGGCCCGGACCTACGCTTCAGCACAGGAGTTCCTGCGCAGCGAACGTCCGGACGCACCGGGATGCCTGGTACTCGACGTCCGCCTTCCCGGATTGAGCGGACTGGATCTTCAGCAGGAACTTACTGCGGCGAAAATTGACCTTCCTGTCATTTTCATCACCGGACACGGCGACATCCCAATGTCGGTTCGAGCCATGAAGGCAGGTGCGGTCGAGTTCCTTACCAAGCCGTTCCGCGAACAAGAACTGCTGGAAGCAATCGAGCGCGCGATCAAACAGAGCCGGATCGTGAGACAACATAACGCTGTCATACGCGTATTGCAAAAGCGCTATGCATTGTTGACCCCGCGCGAGCGAGAGGTGTTTCCTCGGGTCACCAGCGGTTTGTTAAACAAGCAGATTGCCGCCCAGCTTGGGCCAAGCGAAAAAACGATCAAGGTGCATCGTGGCCAGGTGATGCAGAAGATGAAAGCCGAATCTCTGGCTGACTTGATCCAAATGGCCGCAGAAGCTGCGGCTTTCGGTCCGATTGATCCTTACCCTCTGGGACCAAGGTCCAATAGCACGCCGAAGTGCCGGAGTTATTTTCCATACATGCAAAGCAGGAGAAGCAAATCGACTCTACTACTGGTTGTTACCCAAGAGATCGCAGGAACCCTGCAGATCTGCGATTGGCAACAGACCCTATTTGCCCGCACATGCTCGAACGGAGCGGACATGGAAAAGTGGCCTGTGATAGCGATCGTGGACGATGACAAATGGATGCGGAAGTCTCTCGAAAGACTCCTCAAATCCGCGGGTTACCGGTCCGAAGCCTTCATCTCTGCGGAGCATTATCTGGCAGCCCGCAATCAGGAGGAAATCGGCTGCATCATCCTGGATATAGGACTCCCGGGCATGAGCGGATTTGAGTTGGAGCGCTTTCTGGCGGCGGAACATAACAGGCTGCCGATCGTGTTTGTGTCGGCGCACGACGAACCTGAAGTACGCGACGAGGCAGCGCATGCCGGAGCCGTCGCTTTCCTGGGCAAGCCGTTTGACGATAACGCCTTGCTCGATGCGATTAGTACAGCGCTCAAATAACCCAGCACATCATCACGTGTCACGCCGAACATCTGCATCGCCGCAGGTGCAATGGTTCTGACTTCTCCAATTTTGTATGCCACTTTCGCTACTTGTCTTTGTGACATAGCCGCAAAGTGCGGTACTGGCAACACCCCGGAGGATTGACATGCAGACTACCCAGATAATGACGTCAATGATACGGTGGGGTCTTCCGCGTCTCTCCTCAAGGTATATACAGTGTTGATTGCCGATGACCTTCCCATCGTGCGAGAGGGATTGGCAACGCTGATTAACCGCAGATCGGACATGCGCGTCGTTGCTGAGGCGGCGAATGGGCGGGAGGCAGTGGAGAAATTTATTGCACATTCTCCTGACATCGCTCTTCTCGAACTGCGGCTGCCTCTGATGGATGGAGTTGAGGCGGTCATTTCCATCTGCAAGAGAGTGCCGTCTGCGCGCGTTGTGATCTTCACCACATGTCAGGGGGAGGAGGATATTTATCGCGCCATGAGAGCAGGTGCTTATGGATACCTGCTCAAGGACGCACCGCTGAGTGAACTGGTGGAGTGTATTCGTTCCGTGGCGCGAGGGGAGGAGATGGGTACCACCTGCGGTGGCGGCAAGATTGGGAAAGCGAGTCGCTGACAGAGCATTGACGGCAAGAGAACTGGAAGTGATTCGCGCGTTGACCAGCGGCAAAAGCAACAAAGAGATCGGTACCTTGCTTGACATCAGCGAAGCGACTGTCAAGGTACACATCACACACATTCTGGAAAAGCTCAAGGTTACCGGGCGCACAGAAGCGATCAATGTAGCCATGAGACGCGGCTTGGTGCATATGGATCCACTCGCGGTCGCGTGAAGGCAATAGGGCTCCAGTTCGAAGAGTAGGACTAACACCTATTTCGGACAGGTCTGACTTTCACACGTCCCTTGCGGGACTGATTCATTAGCCCCAAATTTCTACCCCGGAATGTTTAGCCCCTCGAGGCACCGTTGATCGTAGAAGCAACCAGGCTAGTCCGAAGGTTGTAGGGCATCGTACGAAGCTGGACTAAGTCCCCGGTAGCACGGCCTTCAGATCGCATCTTTAGCCTCATGTCCAATTGTTTTCGCACCTTTCTCTCGCTAGCATCCGGCAATGAAGGTTAGGAGCTCGCGATGACGACTGTTGCTTCGACTCTGCTCACTGTTCCCGTAACCGGCCGTGATCATATTCGGGGATCCGCCCGCGCGGTGGTCACTCTAGTTGAATATGGCGACTACGCGTGTCCGCATTGCAATGAAGCCCGCTCCGTCGTGAAGCGGCTTCAGGCAGCCCTCGGAGATCGACTGCGGTATGCGTTTCGTAACTTCCCGATGCCTGCCTTACAGCCCAAGCCCCATCGTGCAGCCGAAGCGGCAGAAGCAGCCGGCGCACAGAACAAGTTCTGGGAGATGCACGACCTTCTTTATGACCGCCAGGCCGCGCTTTCCGACAAACACCTTAGGGTATATGGAACTCAGGTTGGCCTCGATATGGAGCGCTTCAATCGCGACATGATGCTGCAGACTTTTGCTCTTCGCGTGCGCGAGGACACTCTGAGTGCCAGCCAAAGCGGAGTCAACACCACGCCAACCTTCTTCATTAACGATAGCCGGTATCTAGGACCCTGCGACTTTGAGACCATGCTATCCCGCATTGAAGAGGTTACTTAAACAGTCTCCCTGGGATCGTCACACTGCATTCGAAGGATCGTTGAGGCGACCGCAGTTGCTCCAATCTTCCTCCGGTTGTCGATTCCCCAACCGTACAAGTCAACAGCAATAACCGAGAAAAGGAGTTTCCATGGCCACCGAAACAAAACAGAGCACAGCAACACCACCAACCAGCAAAGAAGAGGACCGCTCTTCTCAAGAGACAGGTTTGATCCGGAAATCTCAGGAAAGCGGCATGGCGAAACGCCAGCGGTCCGGTGTGTTCGGCTTGCCGCTCACCCCGCAGGAGATGCTGCGCATGAGTCCGTTTTCTCTTTTGGGAAGAATAACGGAGGAATTCGATCGTATCCTCCAGCCATTTCTTTCAGAAAGCGATACGGCCAATATTGCCTGGATACCAACGGTCGAAGTCTCCCAACATGATGGAAAGTACCACATCCTTGCCGAACTCCCAGGGCTGTCGCCGAATGAAGTACGAGTGGAGGTGGACGACGATGCAGTCATTCTTCAGGGCGAGCGTCAAGTAGAGCGGGAAGCGAACGAGGGCGGCATTCGCCGGAGTGAACGGCAGTTTGGAATGTTTTACCGACGCATTCCGTTGCCGGAAGGGGCCGATCCTGAGCAAGCAAAAGCTAAGTTTCACGACGGGATCCTCGAGATCACAATGCCGGCGCCAAACAAGCAGACAGAACGACGGCAGATTCAGGTAGAGGCCGACTCCAAGCCCTCTTCAGACGCGTCGAAGCACGCGGCGTAAACTAACCGACCAACAACTTGCGAGTGGAAGCTAGTTCCAGTCCTGCTGGCAAGGTGAAGACGAGAACTCAGCGTCGGTTGGATTATGTGTCATAGCAGGACCAGATTGACATGGATGCGTGCCCCGTTTCGAATCTGGTCCTGCTCCTTTAGACGAAAAACCGGAGTTCATTCTTTTCTCAAGGAGCAGAGCCATGCACAACCAGACGGAGTCCAGCGTATCACTCATGAAAGTGGAGTTCATTTTCTTCATCGTGTCATGCCTGCTTGCCGTAGCGGGTTGTAGTTCAGGTAAGCCGAATGGCGTAACTGATAGAAGCGAACCCGCGAAGACCTCTCCGGCTCCGGCTCCCGATTTTCAGAAACAGCATCAGCAAGCTGAAGAGCAGCTCCGCCCCGGAATCGAGGCGGAACGGGAGAAAGATCAGAAGGAAGCTGAGCAGGCCCTCGACCAGGACGCGATTGCCGCGATTGAGCAAACCGATAGTGCGATCAAGGCGATAGCGGCAAACAACAAGAACGACGCCATGGCCGCGATCGAGGCTGCTACGGGAAAGATAAACATTTTGCTGGCGAGGAATCCTGCATCGGCGCTTATTCCGGTCCATGTAGAAGTTGGGGTCATCGACGTTGCGCCCGAGGATATCAAGACAATCGATGTGATCGTTCAAGGGGCGGCGGATGCAACGAAACAGAGACATTTGCCTGGCGCTCGAATCCTGCTCGCTTCTCTCGTCAGCGAGCTGCGCATTCATACTACGTTTCTTCCGCTAGCGACATATCCGGCAGCATTACAGCAGGCCGCTCGCCTTTTGGATCAAGGCAAGAACCAGGACGCCGGAAACGTGCTGCTGACAGCAGTCAACACGCTGGTGATCGACGATCGTGTGATACCACTTCCGCTCATCCTTGCCCAGGCCGCCATCGATGCGGCCAACGCACAGCGTCAGAACAAGGATGTGGCACTTACCCTCCTGCAAACGGCTAAAAATGAGGCGAACCGTTCCCTGCATTTGGGCTACATGAGCGACGACCCGGAATACAAGGCTCTGGATAACGAAATCTCAACGCTCGAATCTGCGGTCAAGGGCACGGGTGACACCAGTTCGATGTTCTCGCACCTGCGCGACAGGATCTCCGCATTTCTTAAACGGCAAAAGGAACATAAGCAGAGCTGATTGATCAACTGGATTTCTGTGTCCACCTAATCTCCTGGTTCGCGGCTGGTCGCAGGCACCTTTCGATGCAAGAGGTGCCTGCGCTAGAGTATTTTCACTTCTGGTGTGAATACAGAGCAACCACTCCCGACGTGGCTTTTCCTCAAGAAAAGCCGCACTTCGCGGCGCTTGACTGTGCAGAGTAGAAGTGAAAATGCTCTAGTTACACTCCTCACCGCAAGGGCGGGAACCGGCAGCTGAGTGCCGGCATTGTAGCGTCCTCCACGCACGATCTCCTTCCAGGTTTGAACCCGTTGATCCCAAATCCTCCTCTCGCCCAGCAAACGAGCTGATCTCGATCTACGCCTATTGGCGTAGATCGATGTGTCTCCAAAGGCGATGGGTGCTGTACGCGTCAAACGGGATGTTTCTCTCCTTCCTCTGACGAATTGTTTTCGCACCGCGAAGCAGCCTAAGCTGTTCCCGAAATGCAAAGACGCATGTCTCTCGGAGCATGCGAAACAAAAGGAGAGTTCTCATGACCACGGCCACATTAACTCGTACCGATCAAGAAGTTCAGACCGATGTCCTCGCCGAACTGCGCTGGGACCTTAGCGCATCAGCAAAGGATATCGGTGTAGCGGTCAAAGACGGTGTCGTCACGCTTACAGGAACCGTGGACACCTACTTGAATAAGTGGAAAGCCGAGCAGGCTGCGCATCGGGTGAGCGGAGTCACTGCCGTCGCCAACGATATATCGGTACGCACGATCGGAGAGCGTACGGATAGCGACATCGCGGCCGCCGCAGTACACGCACTGAAGTGGAATACAAGCGTCCCGGCGGAGAAGATTCATGTGACCGTCGACAAAGGCTGGGTAACACTCAAGGGTGAAGTGGAATGGCAATACCAAAGGCAAGAAGCTGAGCGCGCGGTACGGGGACTCTGGGGTGTCAAGGGGGTAAGCAACCTGGTGACGGTGAAGCCGCTCGCAACCCCCGCCGACCTGAAGAAAAAGATCGAGGATGCCTTGGTTCGGAGCGCGGAGGTCGACGCTAACAACATCACCGTTGAGGTGCAGGGAAGCAAAGCAATCCTTAAGGGCAAAGTACGCTCCTGGGCCGAGCGGAAGGAAGCTGAAAGAACAGCCTGGCTGGCCCCGGGCATCACCTCTGTCGATAACCAGATCCGCTTTTTTTAACACTTCTCGATATCGGTTCTGTCAGCCGAAAAAGCGCATCTTCAGAGGCGCCGAAGATGCATAACCACACATGATAGCGGCAATCGACGATTCACCCGCCGGTGCCGCTACGCCACTTCAAGAAGGAGGATTCATATGCGAATCGCTTCCAAGGCAAAGAATCAATTAGTCATAGGGATTTTGGTCACTTTCCTCTCGCTTTCGTTGCCGACACGCGTCTTTGCGTTGCGTGCCGAAAGCGACCAGCTAGCCCAACTTCTGGGAGAGGCCCGGAACGAGGCCGGTGAACTGGCGAAGGACGCCGATGAGACGGAGTCTCTTATTCGGAGCGATGTAAGCTGGCAGACCCATGCGGAGATGCTCGAGAGTGTCAAAGAGCATGTGAACAACATGGGTCGCATTATCGACAAACTAACGGCAACACGCTCTTCGGGTTCTGAGTTGCAGGAGCAGGCAGTCGACCGAATACTGCCCCTGCTCAAAGAGCTGGCGGCCAACACGACCGCTGCGATCAATTACCTGAACCAGAACAAGGCTCGCCCAATTGGTGAGCCGTACACCCAATATCTGAAAGAGAACGCCGATACGGCCCACCAACTCGCGTCCACGGTTTCATCCCTTTTTGAATACGAGAAGACGATGAACAAGATGGGCGAGCTAAAGAACAAGCTCGACCAAAGTGGACAATAAGCGGATACCCGACCGTGAACGTTGCAATCGTTCGACCCAACTCACACCATGGAGGTGTCACCGTGAATGCTCTGCGAAGAATCTTAGCGACAGCGGCCTTAGTCGCCGCCTTCTTCTCGATCCCAGCATCGGCGCAGAAAGTTGAGACCGATTATGACCACTCTGTCACCTTCTCGCGATATCACACTTATTCGTGGGGGCGCGTCCACACCTCAGATCCTCTTTTCGAGAGCCGTATCCGCGAGGCGGTAGACCATGCCCTTCAAGCAAAGGGATGGCAACAGGTGCCGGCCGACGGCGATGTCGTGCTGACGGCTGTCGCTATCCAGAAAAACCAGCCCGAATATACCACCTTCTACGACGGATTGGGTGGGGGCTGGAGATGGCACGGGTGGGGCACAGGTATGACTACGACAACGGTGGAAAAGATCCCGGTAGGCACCTTAGTCGTCGACATCTACGACTGCTCCTCCAAGAACCTTATATGGCGTGGTGAGGCGCAAGATCAGCTTTCAGATAAGCCGGATAAAGACACCAAAAAGCTCGATAAAGCAGTGGCCAAGATGTTTGCCAAATTTCCGCCGCAATCCATGTAGCCGAGAGATTGTCGTGGAGCAGCTATGGTGCTGCTGGGAGCCTTGCCAGCGAGGGTGCGGTTGCTTCGCTCCCGGCAGAGCCGGTGTATCGACTTAAGCGGAAGGTTCATGCCACAGAAGGAGTCTTGATTATGCTCACCACCCCCTATACGCGCTCCACGTTCTGGTCCATCTTCCTGGGTGTGCTGCTTCTTATTGCAGGGTTAATAGCCATCGCGCTACCGCCCATCGCCGGTATTGCGGCCAGTGTCTTTTTCGGTTGGCTGCTCTCGATCGCGGGTGTCGCTCATCTGGTTTATGCATGGTCGGAGCGCGGAGCCGGGGCCGTGATCTGGCAGGTTCTGATCGGGATCGTCTATGTGATTGCCGCTCTTTACATGCTGGTGTTGCCGGTAGCGGGAATGGTCACGCTCACATTGGTGCTCGCGTTCTACATCGTGGTTTCGGGCATCTTTGAACTCGTCGTTTTCGCTCGCTTGCGACGGTTGCGGGGAGCGGTCTGGTTCCTGGTGGACGGCCTGGTTTCGTTATTGCTTGCCGGTCTCATCTTCTTTCATTGGCCGTGGAGTTCGTTGTGGTTCATCGGCACCTTAGTAGGCATCAGCCTACTGTTGAGCGGCATCGCGAGAATCACTGTGCCGCTAAGTCTGCGTGCGGTGTAAGGCCGGACCGGAAAGAGAGGAGTTTGCTATGAAAATCGCGCGTTTGCCCAAGAGGCCCTCGGTGATAGTGGCTTTCATGGTCATGCTCAGCTTCACTTTACCCCTAAGGGGATACGCAATCAAAGAGGACAACCCGCAGTTGACGGAGCTACTCGCGCACGCAGACGATGAGGCGATTGAATTGGCGAACGATGCCGATGACACGCAAGGGCTGATCCGAAGCGACGAGAATTGGGTGAACCACGCATTGATGCTGGCCAAAGTGAAAGGCCACGTGGACAATCTCGCCCTCATCATCGGGAAGTTGAGTGATATGGAAAAATCCGGCTCTGATTTGCAGAAACAGGCCATAGACCAGATGCTGCCTCTGGTGAAGGAACTATCGGCTAATACCACGGCGGCGATCAACTATCTGAATCAGAACAAGAACCGGCCCACCTCTCCCACATATACGCAATATCTGAAAAAGAATGCGGAGACAGCACGTCAGCTCTCTTCCATGATTTCATCCCTGGTTGATTACGAAAAGAGCATGACGGAGATTGAAAGGCTAAGGAGCAGCCTCGGGGGTTCCGGAGATTAGGGACCTGTACATCTTCGTAAATACAAAGAGCGGAAGCGCCCCGAGACAAGATCGAGTTTTGCCGCAGCTTGCTAAAGAGTTGAATAGAGGGGGGCCGGTGACGGACAAAATACTTACTTTGACATCCGAGATGTCGGACCTGCGCTCCAAATGGAAGACCTTATCGCTCTATGAGCGATTTGAGCAGACGGTGGTCTCGTTGCTCACGCTGGTGATAGGCATCATCATAGCGCTCGCCACCTGGCAGTTGCTGCTGCACACAATCAGGCTGGTGGAAAGCCACGTGGTCGACCCTGCTGACTCTCAGGTCTTTCAGGGCCTGTTTGGCATGGTGCTTACGGTGCTGATTGCTCTCGAATTCAAGCACACGCTGCTGGTGGTCAAGCATCATCGCCGCGCCATCGTCGAGGTACGAGCCGTAGTGTTGATCGCGCTGCTCGCACTGGTTCGCAGATTCATTATTCTCGATCTCTACCAGACCCCTCCGAGTGTGCTCGCAGCCCTGGCCGGATCCGCTTTGGCCCTGGGGGTCGTGTTTTGGCTGGTCGGCAACTACGCATCCCCGGAAGAGGATGTGTTGCAGGAGGAATCTTCACGATGCGCGGCAGCCGACGGGCAAAGAGCAGATGCAACCGTATGATTTGTTTTCACCAGTCCAGGCTTCAACGAAGGGAGAGATCATGAACAACGCCAAGCAAGGGGTACGGACTCGAATAGCTCAACAATGCGTCACCACGGGATGCCTGATCCTGATATTCGCGGTGTCGCCCATCGTATCGTTTGCGCAGCCGGGGGCACTGAGTCCGCCCCAACTGGATCAACTGGTGGCACGCATTGCTCTTTATCCTGACCCACTGCTGGCAAATATACTTACCGCTTCGACTTACTGGACCGAGATACCTGAAGCTGCGGCCTGGGCAGATCAGCACAGCTATCTCAAAGG
>CAWIBI010000034.1:0-180465 GCA_963834205.1 uncultured Acidobacteriaceae bacterium
CTTCCCCCTGCGGAGCGATACCTAACGCCCGGTGGGACCCGGGGTCCCGCCGCAAAGTCCCGCGAGGAGCAGCGATTATGGCCCGAGTTACCGTCGAAGATTGCATCGACAAGGTCGAAAACCGCTTCGATCTCGTGCTGCTGGCGAGCCACCGCGCGCGCATGATCTCCTCCGGCGGGCAGATCGCAGTCGAACGCGATAACGACAAGAACCCGGTCGTGGCGCTCCGCGAGATCGCGGACAAGGCGGTGTCGCCTGAAGACCTCAGAGAGGAACTCGTCCACGCGCTGCAGAAATACGTCGAGGTCGACGAGCCGGAACCCGAGGGGATTCCGCTGATCGGCGCGCCAGGCACCGGCATCGACGCCGACGATACCGAGGTGACGACCGACCGCATGAGCGAGGAAGAGTTGCTCAAGGGGCTCGAAGGTCTGACGCCGCCGGAGAGCCAGCCCGAGCCGGATGCCGATGTCGGCGACGAGGAAAAGCCCGGTTTTTTGCCCCCGCAGAGCGCTGTGAGCCCGACTTATACTGGTGGCGGCCCCTGGTGGGCGGATATACCCGATCGGCCGCACCTGCCTCGTTGTCGATCGAGGAGCAGGGTGTTCGAAGGTCAACACTCGTCGCACTCGTCCGCGGGCAGTACTAGCCGGCTACCGACGCGGAAGCGGCGCCTCTCCTGTGGTTTGCGGCGATCCAAGGCATCGAGCGCAAACAGGATCTGGCCGGCTTGGCGCCAAAGGGTTGCTTCATATCGGCTGAGGCGATCGAGCGCGTAGTTGGGCAAATTGGCGAGGCGCAAAAAGCAACGCGCAAGGTCAGCGGTGGGATCGACGGCGAGTCGACGGAATTCGGCCCGGAACTGGGCGCGGCTTCTGTTTCGTTTGGGAGGTGCCGTGCGATGCCGGATCGCGGCCGAAACTGACTGCGTCAGCTCGCCCGAACATTGCATGGATGATTCTCGGTGGCCGGTTGAGCATCGGCGGGCCCGCCTGAACTCATGCAGATGTTCAGCCTGAATTTCGAACAGGCCGGTTTCCATCGTCGTGGCGCGGCGCAGTCGCCACAGCAGACTGGCTAACCGCAGCACCAGTTCCCGCTCCACGGCTGATTGAGCATCATAGTCCGCAATGATGGCTGCTTCGAACGCTTTGTAATCTTCTGCATCCTCCAGCGCACCGATCACCGTCTCGGCCGTGAGCCCATGGCGGACGGCATTGCAGCGGGAACGCTGTTTGCCTTCTTCGGTAATCGGACCGGTGCTTTTGCGCGCATTGCGACGGTTGGCCTCGATCTGCCTGAAGGAAGTCATTGAGGGTCCGCCGCGACAATTGGCTTCGTTTTGTTATTCGGGCCTCGTCTGCTGATCGGCCGGTCACGCTTGGCGTTATTCTGAGCGTTGCCGATGGCGGCCGTAGAGGTCGCGATACCGACTGGCGGCAGCGGATGCGTCTTCAGCCAAAGCGCGCGAGCGGCGATGTTTGGATCGACGCCAGCCTTTTTCCACCATGCGGCTTCATCGCCACAGCGATGAACCTCGCGATGATGTCCTCGACATAACGGAACGGTGAACTCATCGCTCACCTTGCGGCCAGTGCGCGGTGTTGTGCGAAGCGCAGATGATGCGGATCCGATGGCCGGCGGCCGCAAATCAGACACGGCTGCTTGGCGACAAACTTGACGTGGTCCTTGTCACGAAAGCGGCGCGGTTCCGGGTGGGCCAAGCGGCTCTTGTCGATGTTGTTGGAAGCCGATCGCTCGCCAGGTTCGTGCGAGCACCGAACTCGCCTGAGATTTCGGATGCGACAGGCGGTAACGGCGCATCGATAATGTCTGCGCTGGCGGTGCCTCCGAGGATTATCAGCCTGGCCTGGAACGCGTCCTCGATCTTGCGCGCATCGGCTGCCGTCAGGCTGTTCTTGGCGCCCAGAATCCGGTGCGCCCAGGTTGCAGCATCGTCAGCTGAGGCAATGGCCTCGAGTTCGGCCAAAAGTTGGTCGCGCAGCACCGCCGATGCCTCAGGTTCGAGAATTGGGGGCCTGTCACTTGAAGCCGCTCTTGCGCGCCTTATAGGCTGAAGGCCCTTGGCTGCCGTTCGGCCGATTATTCGTATTGGCTGGTGGCGTGACTATTCCGATGTTCTGCGCCGTCGGCGGCTTAAGATCCGGAGCGTCGAGGTCGTCTTCCCCGGCAATCCCGACCAGGGTGAATAGGGCATAGCGCCGGGCATAGGTCAGCGCCGCGCCCATTCGGTGCGGCGCTTCGGTCTCGCTGACCGGGCAGACCGGCCAGTCGGACGACATCCATTCCCCGGAAGCATGTGCCAGCACCGTGGTCAGCCGAATAAGCCCGGCCTCCTGGTCGATGGCCGTGGTCTGCACGGTGGCGATCTCATGCTGGCTTAAGGTTTTGCGCACGATGTCGAGACCGCTCGACAGCGGGGCATAGCGGAACGACCGTTCGGCCGCGCCAGGGCCATCCGGCCGGATCGTCGCCACCAGCGATTTCTCCGGGTTGATGAGTTCGCTCTGCGCTTTAGCGAGCGCCGCCGCGATGGCGCCGATCGATTCACTGGAGCGATGCATGGCTGCCCTCCGCCTCGAGAAGATCGAAGCTGACGGCACCGGATTTTGAGCGCTTGGCGCGAACCCCGTGGCCGATGGCTTCCTTGGCATCCTCCGGCATCAGCGCCTTCAATTCGCCTTGGCTTTCTCATGCTCGAGGAAGGCCGACCGGGTGGTGCGGAATACGGCCGCAAATTCCGCCCAGGAATTGGAGGCGCTCATATCGACAATCCGGACCGCCTCGATCCGTGGCCGCGGCGGCTCGACACCGAAGAGGCGAGGGGGCTCGCCGCTCTCGACGCAGCGCCAGAACTTCTTCTCCGCGGTGAAAAGGAGGTGCTGGTAGAGCGGGTCGGCTGAGATGCTGATCTCGACCCATTTGCCGCCGCCGGTAATGATCGAGAGCACCGACTGCTTGGCATTGGTGACCCACATATTGTGCTGCAGCTGGGGCATGTATTTTTCGGCCGCCCCCTCTTCGGAGAACGACCACGGCAGCATGAATTTGGCCTCGAAAACCGCCCCGGTGGCTTCGACAATGCCGTCGAGGGTGGCGGCCATCCAGCGCACGACTGGATGCTTCACCCGGCGTTGGACCTCGGTGAGGACCTGGCCGGTATTGCGTTCGAACCAGTGCCGGTTGAGGGGCTCGGTCACCAGCCCGAGCTGGACGATGAGGTTGCCGGACAGGTCCTCCGGCTCGACCTCGCCCCGCTTCTCGCGCCACAGGCGGACAAGGGCGGCCTCGTCGTCGCCCATGATGGTCCGGGCATCCGAGCCGCCGATGAAGCTGCGCCTTTGTATTGAATCGGTTATCCTTGCTGGCGTTCATCGATTTTTCCCCCTTGAGGATATTGTTGTGCCTGTCTTACAAGGTCCGCATCAACAAAAATTGTTCATACGAAATGCTCGATGACGTGTCAACAAAAATTGTTGATAAAATAACGCCGGCGCAATGTCGAGCTGCTCGCGGGCTCCTCGAAATCACGCAATCGCAGCTTGCGCACGCGGCCAAGCCTGGGCTCTCGACGGTCGTCGACTTCGAAAAAGAACGGCGGCAAGTTTCCGTGGAAGCTGTCGAAGCAATCCGAGCCGCTCTGGAGCGCGCCGGGTCGAATTCATCGACGAAAACGGGGGCGGGGAAGGCCTGAGGCGTCGAAAGCCTCGGCTTCCAAGGCGAAAATAGGCGCGGCGCGTTTTTCATCCGTAGGTGGGGAGTGGCGCTTGCGCACGAGGCAACCAGGGCTTTCGCGGCTCGCCGCACGACGGTTCACGGGGCGACCGAACCTTCTGGGGCCCGGCCGGTGATGCGTTTGAACCAAGTCTCGGTTGAGGGGTTCGGTCACCACCCCGAGCTGGACGACGAGGTTGCCAGAGAGGTCTTCGGCTCGACCTCACCGCGCTTTTCGCGCCACAGGCGGACGAGGGCTGGTTCGTCGTCGCCCATGATGATCCGCGCGTCCGAACGGCCGATGAAGTATCGCCGGTCCTCGTGGGCGTCTGGTCCACCGGGCGGTTTCATGTTTTCCTCCTCATCCAAACATGGCGTTTGCCGATTCGAGTCGCTAAATAGGCTCAAGTAATCTGAAACGTATCGATAGATCGGAATGAACCGATAGGAAATCCAAGCCACTCACGAGCCCCCAGATCAGGGCTGCCCGCGGTCTGCTGCGGTGGAGTGCTGAAGACCTCGCCCGCGAGGCCGCGCTGGGGCTCGCCACGATTCGACGCGCCGAGGGTGCGGAGAACGAGACCTCCATGACCGCGGCCAACGGTTTGGCGGTACGCCGTGCATTAGAAGAAGCTGGCGTCGAGTTTATCGATGAGAAGGCGGTGGCCCCGGAGTGCGGCTACGAAAGCGGCCGCAAAGGAAAGGCTAGTCCGGACGCCGTGATGTCCGAGGTCCGGCTTAGGTTGGTCCGATCATTGCCTATTTTGGCAAAACGAACCCAAAATATTGGCGCTATTTTCAGTCAGGTTGGCCATCGCGTCGCACGTGACGCAGCTGGCCTCAGTGCGACGGCGTGCGAGCGTGGGATCAGGAACAGGCAGGCATTGATTGCACTGCCCAAACGGCTTATAAAATATGTACGCTTGATAGGCCATTCTGATGACGGCTCGGCCGCGAGGCTATGGCTCGCTTTTTAGCGTCGGCGCTTTTTCTCACAGCGGGACTAAGTCCCAACTGCCGATGCCAGTAGCGTCGTCCGCGGTTGCCGAGACGCCGCAGATTTCCCCCAGTGAAGTCGCCTAGCTTTACGTGGTAGCTGCAGAGAACGGTCTGCATCTTGTAAGCCCCTGTGTGGTGCCTCGTTCAGGTATTGCTAACGTGTTCTTGTTTTGCCCCCAGCCGGGGCGTGGAGTCCGAGCACCAGGCGGGGGCGCCGGGGCGTCAGCCCGAACGCGGGCCGCTGCGAGGAGCCAGATGGAGCGCGGCGCGGACTACATCGTCGCCAGCGCGGGCAGCGCGGGCTGCGTGCTGGCCAGACGTCTCGCCGAGTCGGGCGCGACCGTCATCGTGCTGGAGGGCGAGGCCCATGCAGCCGGACCCGGCTGGTGCGCGAGACCGGGATGATCGCCATCTTCCACAACGTGCCCGCGCTGAAGAAGCGCCTGGACTGGGGGTCTAACCGCCCCGCAGGCCAGCGCGCTTCGACGTCAAGAATCCCGCAGCCCCGCGGCCGGGTGCTCGGCGGGTCCGGCTCGATCAACGGCATGCTGTTCGTCCGCGGCAACCGCAAGAACTACGACGACTGGGCCACGGCGCAGAGCTGTGCGGCTGGAGTTTCGACAACGTGCTGCCTAGCTTCAAGCGGCTAAGGACTGGGAAGACGGTGCCAGCGACCTGCGCGGGCTCCGGCGGCCCGGTCAAGGTGAGGCGGCAGAAGGGCCTGACGGCAGCCGCTGGCCACCTTCATCGAGGCGCTGGCCGCGACCGCGGGCGTCGAGAAGATCGACGACTACGACGGCAAGTCCCCGGGGAGGGCGCGGCGGTCTTCCAGCAGAACGCCAGCGGCGGCCTGCGGTACAGCTCCTCCATTGGCTACCTGGACCACCACGGCCTGCCGAACCTCACCATCATCACCCGGGCGCTCATCACCCGGTGGTGATCGAAAAGGGCCGGGCCACCGGGGTCAAGGTGGTCACCGCCGACGGGGGGCGAGGATAACGGCCAGCCGCGAGGTGATCCTGTCCGCCGGGGTGTCCCGGGTCGCCCCAGCTCCTGATGCTGTCCGGGGTCGGCCCGGCGAGCGCGCCTGCGCCAGCCGCCTGGTTTTGCGCCTGCCGATGCCACCCCTCGCCCACCACGACACCGACACCTGCGCCCACCACCGCGCCCCACCGGACCGCCCGCCAGAGCGCCGATGGCGAGCCCGGTGGCGACGCCGAGGTCGGTCTGCTTGTAGTGGACCGGATCGGGCGCCGGCGTCTCGTCCGCCACCGCCGGAAACGCCACCGCCGCGGCTGCGATCGCCAGCGCTGTCGCTGCGCCGTGCGTCCTGGCTTACGTATACTCTCATGTGAGTTTCCTTGTCTGCCAGCCCGCTTCGGGCATGGCTGACAGGTTCACGCGCGCCGGCGCAACCGCGGTGAAGGAAAATACCAGGCCCGCGAAGATTTGTGGCAGAACATGGCAGCCGGCAGTGATCGCATATACTGCGGCCCCCATGTTCCATATTGCCCGCAAGCACCCCTTCGCGCCTGTGCTGCCATGTGTGGCACTTCTGGCGCTGTCCGTCACCGCCGCGGCGCTCGAGGCGCCCGTGGCCGCGCGTCCGCTGACAGCGGGGCATCGCCGGTGCTGCGCGCCACGCTCGCCAACGGCCTGCGCGTCATCATCGTGCGCAACACCCTCGCGCCGGTGGTCTCGACCTCGGTCAACTACCTGGTCGGCTCGGACGAGGCGCCGGCCGGCTTTCCCGGCACCGCCCACGCCGAGGAGCACATGATGTTCCGCGGCAGCCCCGGGCTCACCGCCGATCAGCTCGCCGATATCGGCAGCATCGTCGGCGGCGATTTCAACGCCGACACGCGCGAAGGCCTGACCCAGTATCTGTTCACCGTGCCGGCGGAGGACCTGGACGTCGCGCTGCACATCGAGGCGCTGCGCATGCGCGCCGTGCTGGACACCGCCAAGGAGTGGGAGCAGGAGCGCGGCGCCATCGAGCAGGAGGTCGCGCAGGACCTGTCCGAGCCGCGCTACGTCCTGTTCGAGAAGCTGCGGGCGCGCATGTTTGCCGGCACCCCCTACGCAGCACGATGCGCTCGGCACGCGGCCCTCGTTCGACAAGACCACCGCGGCGATGCTGAAGAGCTTCCACGACACCTGGTATGCGCCCAACAACGCCATCCTGGTGATCGCCGGCGACGTCGACCCGGCAGCCGGCCTTGAGCGAGGTGCGGCAGCTGTTCGGCGACATCCCCGCGAAGAGACTGCCGCCGAAGCCGCCGGTGCGCCTGCGCCCGGTGCAGCCGGCGTCCTTCACGGTCGACACCGACCAGCCCGAGCGGCACGCTGATGATCGCGATGCGCACGCCGGGACCGCGCGATGCTGATTTCGCAGCGCTCGAAGTGCTGGCCGACGTGCTGAGCAGCCGGCGCTTCGATCTGTACGGCCTGGTGCCGCAGGGCAAGGCCATCGCCGCCGAATTCGCGCTCGATCCGCTGCCGCAGGCCGGGCTCGCCTACGCGGCGGCTATCCTTCACCGCCGGCGACGATCCGCAGGCGCTCGAGCGCGAGGTGCGCGCGATCCTCGCGCGCGTGGCGCGCGAGGGCGTGCCGGCGGATCTGGTGGAGGCAGCGAAGCTGCAGGAGCGCAGCGCGACGCGCAGTTCCAGCGCAACTCGATTCCGGAGCTCGCCTCGGTGTGGTCGGATGCGCTGGCGCTCTACGGACTGAGCTCGCCCGACGAGGACCTGGAGCGCATCGAGCGGGTCACGGTCGCGGACGTCGAACCGCGTGGCGCGCAAGTACCTCGATCTCGAGCACGCGGTCGACCGGCGTGATGCTGCCGCGCGGCTCGGGCGCCCGGTCGCCTCGCGCGGCGGCTTTGGCGGACAGGAGTCGATCTCGCTCGGTGAGGCGCACCCGACAGCCTTGCCGCCCTGGGCCAGAAGGCGCTGCACGCGCCTGGAGGTGCCGGCCTCCACGCTGCATCCGATGGTAAGCACGCTGCCCAACGGGCTGACGCTGATCGTGCAGACCGGAGGACGTCAGCGACACGGTCAGCGTGTTCGGCCACATCCGCAACCGCCCCGAGACCGAGGAGCCGAACGGGCGAGGAAGGGGTCGCGCAGGTGCTCGAGCGGCTGCTCACTTACGGCAGCGAGCAGCTCGACCGCCTGGCGTTCCAGCAGGCGCTCGATGCGATCGGCGCGCGCGAGCACGCCGGCACGGATTTCTCGCGTGCAGGCGCTCGCGGAGCATTTCGACCGCGCGCGTGGAGCTGCTGGCCGACAACGAGCTGCACCCGGCGCTGCCGGAGGCGGCGTTCGACGGTCATTCGCAACCAGGTGGCGCACGGAGTCGCCGCGCGCAACGCGAGCCCCGGCTTTCTCACTGCAGCGCTCGCTGCGCGCGGCGCTCTATCCCGCCGACGATCCGAGCCTGCGCATGTCGACGCCCGAGACGGTGCGCGCGCTCACCCCGGCCGCGGTGCGCGCCTACTTACAGCAGCGTATTTCGCCCCGATCTGACCACCATGGTGGTCATCGGCAAGGTCAGCCGCAGGCGGCGCGCGCCACGATCGAGAAGTACTTCGGCGCCTGGAGCGCGAGCGGACCGGTGCCGCCCACCGATCTGCCGCCGGCGCCCGCCAACGCGCCCGGCTCGGTCGCGGTGCCGGATGCGAGCCGCGTGCAGGATCGCGTGGTGCTCGCGCAGAACCTGGCGCTGACGCGCGCCGAGGCGGACTACTACCCGCTGCAGCTGGGCAACGCGGTGCTCGGCGGCAGCTTCTATGCGACGCGCCTCAGCATCGATCTGCGCAAGAACGCCGGGCTGGTGTACAGCGTGGGCTCGGTGCTGCAGGCCGGCCGCACCCGCAGCGTCTACCTGGTGGAGTACGCGAGCGACCCGCAGAACGTCGTCAAGGCGGCCGACATGGTCGCGCGCGAAGTGACCGCCATGCAGGACGCACGCCGGTCGGTGCCGACGAACTGACGCGCGTCAAGGCGTGCCTGCTGCGGCAGATGCCGTTCAGCGAGGCGGGGGTGGACGGAGATCGCCCACGGCCTGCTCGGCGCGCACCGATCTCGGCCTGCCGCTCGATGAGCCGACGCGGGCCGCGCAGCGCTACATCGAGCCTCGACGCCGCCGCGGTGCAGGCGGCGTTCCGCAAATGGCTGCGCCCCCAGGACCTGGTGCGCGTGAGCGAGGGCCGGCACCGCAGTAGCGTCGCGCTCGACTGTCACCATGCCGAAAAAAACACAGCAATCGCGGCTGTCGCGCGGACTGCGCCGCGCCGGCCGGCGCCTGAGCGCACGCCGTGATTCCGTCGGGCCGCCCGCGGTCGAGGACCCCTGGTGGAAACACTCGATCACCTACGAGATCTACCTGCGCAGCTTCCAGGACTCGGACGGTGATGGGGTGGGAGATCTCGGCGGCCTCGTGCGGCGTCTCGATTACCTCGAGGCGCTGGGGGTGAATGCGATCTGGATCACGCCGTTCTACCCCTCGCCGCAGGTCGACTTCGGCTACGACATCTCAGATTACCGTGCGATCGATCCGCGCTACGGGACGCTCGAAGATTTCCGCCGCCTGACGATTGAGGCCGCGAAGCGCGGCATACGCGTACTGCTGGATATGGTTCTGAACCACACCTCAGACCAGCATCCGTGGTTCGTGGAAGCAGCACGTTTGCGAGCAGTCGCCGTGGCACGACTTCTACATCTGGAGCGACGGGCACACCGATGCGCACGGCAAACGCTTGCCGCCCAACAACTGGGTGAGTCTGTTCGGCGGCTCGGCCTGGGAGTACGTACCTGCGATCGACCGGTTCTACTATCACAAGTACTATCGGCAGCAGCCCGATCTCAACTGGCGTAATCCGCACGTGGAGCGCGCGATGTTCGACGTGATGCGCTTCTGGCTCGATCACGGCGCCGCCGGCTTCCGCCTCGATGCGATCACGTCCCTCATCAAGGACAAGCAGCTGCGCTCCGAGCCCGAGCTCGGCGGCGTCACTGCCCACGGTGATCCGCGCCTCGATCACATCTATACCGACAACCTCCCCGAGACTCACCAGGTGATCCGGCGCCTGCGCGCCATGATCGACACCTACCCTGCAGGCCGCGTGCTCATCGGCGAAACCTACCTGTCGCGCACCGCGGACCTGGATGCCTGGTACGGCGGCGCGCGCCACAACGAACTGCACCTGCCCATGGATACACTGGTCGGGCTCGGCAGCCGCCTGGATGCGGTCACGCTGCGCCAGCATCTGATCGAGGCTGCCACTGAGATCCACGACTCGCAGCCGCTCTTGGTATTCGACAACCACGATCGTGTGCGCAGCTGGGACCGCCTCGGAGACGGAGTGCACGACCCGGAGATCGCCCGGGTCGTTGCGGCGCTGCTGCTCACCGCGCGCGCCGCAGCGCTCCTGTACCAGGGACAGGAGATCGGCCAGCGCAGCGCTCCGCCGCAGCAGCTCGGGGAGGTGCGCGACCCGATGGGTGTGCGTGGCTGGCCGCGCGTCAAGGGCCGCGACGGCGAGCGCACGCCCATGCAGTGGGATGACTCTCCGCAGGCTGGCTTCAGCACCAATCCGCAGACCTGGCTGCCGGTCACGCCCGGCTACGAGAGCATCAACGTGCAGTCCGAACTGGCCCACCCGGAATCCCTGCTCAACTGGTACCGGCATCTCATCTCGATGCGCAGCCGCTACTCCACCCTGCGCAGCGGCCGCATGGTCATGCTGGATGAGGACAATGCCGCCGTGCTCACCTATGCGCGCGTGTCTGCGGACGGCCATGTCATGTTAGTGTCGCTCAATATGTCAGCCAGCACGCAGCGCCTGACGGTGGACCTGGCTGCGGCGGGACTTGCGGGCCGCCGGCTGATTACGCTGCTGTCGAGCCCCGGCGCTATTGCAGATGCGGACGTTGGCGCGCCGATAACCCTCCCCGCCTGGGGCACATGGATCGCGCAAGCGCGACCGGCGCATCCGGGCCACCGCCATACGACGCGCCGCGGCGCGAAACGACGATGAGTCCTCGCCGCCGCAGCTTCCTCGCCCTTTGCCTGGCGGCCAGCACGCTCGCGCTGGCGAACGCTCCGGCGCATGCGCAGCGCACGGGTGTGGACGCGGATCCATGGTGGAGTCACGCCGTCATTTACGAGATCTATCCGCGCAGCTTTCAGGACTCGAACGGCGATGGCGTCGGTGACCTCAATGGCATCACGCGCCGGCTCGGCTATCTGCAGCAGCTCGGCGTCGATGCGATCTGGATCGCGCCCTTCTACCCCTCGCCACAGGTCGACTTCGGCTACGACATTTCCGACTACGAGGCGATCGATCCGCAGTTCGGCACGCTCGCCGACTTCGACCGCCTGCTCGCCCAGGCGCATGAACATCACATCCGCGTCATACTCGACATGGTCCTCAACCACACCTCCGAGCAGCATCCGTGGTTCGTCGACGCTGCACGCTCGCGCACGGCCGCTCACCACGAGTTCTACGTCTGGAGCGACGGGCGGCGCGATGCGAACGGGCGCCCGCGGCCACCCAACAACTGGGTAAGTTTGTTCGGCGGCTCGGCGTGGGCGTGGGTGCCCGTTGTCGGGCAGTTCTACTATCACCGCTTCTACAAGCAACAGCCGGATCTCAACTGGCGCAATCCCGAGGTGGAGCGTTCGATGTTCGCCGCGCTGCGCTTCTGGCTCGACCGCGGCGTGGCGGGATTCCGACTCGATGCCATCACCGAGCTGTTCGAGGACCGCCAGCTGCGCGATGCCCCGGCGCTCGGCGGGCGCAATGCGCAGGGCGACCCGATCCTGAGCGACATCTACACCAAGAATCTGCCCGAAGTACACGATGTGATGCGGCGCCTGCGCACCATGACCGACACTTATCCAGGCGAGCGAGTGCTGATCGGCGAGACCTATGTGCCGACCACCGCGGACATCGACGCCTGGTACGGCGGTGCGCGCCACAACGAGCTGCAGCTGCCGATGGACACGCTGCTGGGGCTGGGCAATCGCCTCGATGCCGGCACTTTCCGGCAGCGGCTGCTGGAGTCGCAGACCGAGCTGCACGGCTCGCAGCCGCTGTTCGTGTTCGACAACCACGACAATGTGCGCAGCTGGGACCGCTTCGGCGACGGCGTGCACAATGCGGCGATCGCGCGCATCGTCGCGGCGCTGCTGCTCACTTCGCGCGCCGCCGCGCTGCATCTATCAGGGACAGGAGATCGGCCAGCGGACTGCCACCCCGCAGCGGGTGGAGGACGTGCGTGATCCGATCGGCATCACCGGCTGGCCGAAGGAGAAGGGGCGCGACGGCGAACGCACGCCCATGCAGTGGGATACTTCCGCCCAGGCCGGGTTCAGCGGCAATGCCCATACCTGGCTGCCGGTTACGGCCGACTATGCGAGCGTGAACGTGCAGAGCGAGTCCGCCGACCCGCAGATCGCTGCTCAACTGGTACCGCCGCCTGATCGCGCTGCGACGCGGCAACCCGGCGCTGCGCAGCGGCCGCATGGTGTTGCTCGACCAGAACAATGCCAGCGTGCTCAGCTTACCGCGCGTGGGCGACGACGGCCACGGCGTTCTGGTGTCGCTCAACATGTCGGCGAGACCGCAGGCAGTTAGCCTGATCTCGCCGCTGCCGGCCTCGCGGGTCAGCGCTGCACACGCTGCTGTCGAGTCCCGCCGCAGGGGCGATGCCAGCGCGGCTCGCTTCAGCCTGCCGCCTACGCAGCCTGGGTCGCGGCGGTGCGCTAGAGCGGGCCGACCTGCCTGTGCAAGTCCTAAGGACGGCTGTAGATTCGATACCGTGAGCGAGCGCCTCCGCGCGGTCGGCGAGCTGTTACCTTCACGGTGCAGGACGGTACGAGGTGTCTGCGCGGCTGCTGCTGCCGGACGGGGCGCGGGCCTGTTACGTGCTGGCGCACGGCGCCGGTGCCGGCATGGATCACCCGTTCATGCGCGCCGCCTGCGACCGAGCTCGCGCGCGCTCGGCATCGCCACGCTGCGCTACCAGTTCCCGTACATGGAGCAGCGGCACACGGCGCACCGACGCACCGCCGTTGTGTCATGCCACGGTGCGCGCCGCAGTGGCGGAAGGCAGCCGCTCGCGCCCGGCGCTGCCGCTGTTTGCCGGCGGCCGATCCTTCGGCGGCCGCATGAGCTCGCAGGCGCAGGCGCACGGCCGCTCGCCGGGCGTGCGCGGCGCTCGTGTTTCTCGGCTTCCCGCTGCATCCGGCCGGTACGCCCTCGGACGCGCGCGCCGCGCACCTGGCACAGGTGCGCATCCCGATGCTGTTCGTGCAGGGCACGCGCGATGCGCTCGCCGAGCGCACGCGTCTTGAGGCAGTGGTCGCCGACTCGGCGCACGTGCAACGCTCGAGCTCGTAGAGGACGCGGATCACGCCTTCCACGTGCCCGCGCGCAGCGGCCGCAGCGACGCGCAGGTGCGGCGCGCGCTGCTGGACGCGGCGGCGACGCGTGGATGGACGCGCGCTCGTGAGCAAGCGCGCGCTCGAGCGCTATGCCGCCAAGCGCACCTTCACGCGCACGCCCGAGCCGCCGCGCCGCGGCGCGCGGCCGCCGCGGACCGTTGCTGTTCGTCGTGCAGAAACATGCGGCGCGGCGCCTGCACTACGACTTTCGTCTCGAGCTCGACGGCGTGCTCAAGATCCTGGGCGGTGCCCAAGGGTCCCTCGCTCGATCCGAACGACAAGCGCATGGCGGTGCGAGGTCGAGGATCATCCCTTCGACTACGCCTCCTTCGAGGGCGTCATCCCCGCGAAACAGTACGGCGCCGGCAAGGTCATCGTCTGGGATTGCGGCGTGTATTCGCCGGACGAGGGCGCAGCAGTCTACGCTTCCTGCGACCGCGACGCGGCGCAGAAGCGCGTGCGCGCAGAGCTCGCCGCCGGCAAGCTCAGCTTCTTCCTGTGCGGGGAGAAGCTCAAGGGCTCGTACACACTGGTGCGCACCCGCACCACCAACCAGTGGCTGCTCATCAAGCACCGCGACCGCTTCGCGCAGCCCGAACGATGTGCTGGCGCGCAGCGCTCGGTGCTCTCGGGCCTCGAGCCTCGATGAACTGACGCCGCGCGAGCGTGACCGGCGCGCTGCCGGCGGCGCGGCTCGCGCCATCCGGACCCGCCGAGAGCCTGCCGCAGCAGCTCGAGCCGATGCTCGCGGAAACCGGCAGTGTGCCGCGCGTCGCATCCGCAGTGGCGCTACGAGCCGAAGCTCGACGGCTACCGGGTCATCGCCTTCGTCGCCGCGCGGCAGAGGCGCGGCTGCAGTCGCGCCGCGGGCTCGACCTGACGCCTGTTTTCCGGAGATCGCCGCGGAGCTCGCCGCGCAGCCGGCCGGGCAGATGATGCTCGATGGCGAGATCGTGGCGCTCGATGCTGGCGGGCGCCCCTCGTTCAACGCGCTGCAGAAGCGCGCGCAGCTCAAGAGCGCCGCGGAGATCGCCGCCGCGCAGCGCGACCGCGCCGGTGGTGCTGGTGTGCTTCGACCTGCTGCATTTTGCCGGGCTGAATCTGCGCGGCGCCAGCCTACGGCGACCGTCACCGCTACCTCGCGCAGTGCCTGCTGCCAGCGCCGCACCTGCAGCTGGTACACACCTCCGGCGAACGCCGAGCAGCTGTACGCGGCGGCGCTGCGAGCCGGCTTCGAGGGCATCGTCGCCAAGCGCCTCGACAGTCGCCTACACAGCCCGGGCAGCGCTCGCGCGCCTGGCTGAAAGTCAAGGCGACGCGCACCGGCGAGTTTCTCATCGGCGGCTACACGCGCGGCAAGGGCGCGCGCGAGCCTCTGGGCGCGCTGCTGCTCGGCTACCGTGACGGCGAAGGTGCTGCGCTACGCCGGGCACGTCGGCTCGGGACTCGATGAGGCGAGCATCGCCGATGCTGCTGAAGCGCACGGCGAGGCTGGAGCGCCCCACCTCGCCCTTCGACGCGCAAGCCGCCGCTGCACCGGCCCACCACCTGGCTGGCGCCGCGGCTCGTGGCCGAAGTCAGCCTTCGGCGAGTGGACCCCGACGGGTTGCTGCGCGCGCCGGTGTTCGTGCGCCTGCGCGATGACGTCGACGCACGCAGCGTCGCGCAAGGCCGACGCGCCGGGCCGACCGCGGCCAGCGACGGAGCGGCACGCCGCGCCCGCGGTGCGCCGGCGACGGCAGCCGCAAGCGCGCGAGGTCGCCGCGATCCTCGAGCAGCTGCAAAATCCCGCCAAGCGCCTCGAACTCGGAGGTCGGCGGAGGCGCGCATCAGTCTCACCAACCTCGATCGCGTCTACTGGCCCGCGACGCGCCGCGCGACAGCCGCTATTACCAAGCGCGACTTGCTGCGCTACCTGGCGAGCGTCGCGCGCTTCATGCTGCCGCACCTCGCGGATCGCCCGCTCACCATGATCCGCATGCCCGAAGGCATCGGCGGCGAGCGTTTCTTTCAGAAGCACTGGGCGCAGACGCTGCCGGCCGTTCGTCGAGTCGGTGACGGTGTTCTCCGAGAGCAAGGACGAGCGGCAGCGCTACCTGCTCGCCAACAACCTGCCGACGCTGCTGTGGCTCGGCCAGGTCGGCACGCTCGAGTTTCACGTCTGGCATTCCCGCGCCCAGCCGCGCCGGAGGCCGCCGGCGCCAGCACCGATTACGCCAGCTCGCTCGCCGCGCTCGAGGCCTCGATCCTCAACTACCCCGACTACCTGGTGTTCGACATCGATCCCTACATCTATTCCGGCAAGGAAGCCCAGGGCGCCGAGCCGGAGCTCAACCGGCGGGGCTTCGCCGTCGGCAAGCGCGTGGCGTTCTGGCTGCGCGCGCTGCTGCGCGAGATGTCGCTCGAGGCGATCGTCAAGACCTCGGGCAAGACCGGCCTGCACGTGTTCGTGCCGATCGAGCGCACGGTGACCTTCGACGAGGCGCGGCGCATCTGCGAGACGGTCGGCCGTCACGTCATGCGCGACCACCCGAAGGAGATCACCATGGAGTGGGCGATCGAGAAGCGCACCGGCAAGATCTTCATCGACTACAACATGAACGTGCGCGGCAAGACGCTCAATGTTGCATATTCGCCACGCGGCGTGCCCGGGGCCCCGGTGTCGATGCCGCTCAGCTGGGAGGAGCTCGAGGCGGCCGAGCCGCTGGACTTCACGATCAGGAACGTACCAGCGCGGTTGGAAAAGACCGGCGACCGGTGGCATGATGTACTCGAGACAAAACAGAGCCTTACGAAGGCTTTCGGTATCAAGCCTGAGAAGTAGTCCACCCGCCGGTCGGTTAGGTGATTCATGGCCGCACGTTCCATAGGATCCCTGACGGTGTCGTTCGGGCTTGGTCGCCATCCCGGTGAAGTTGTTTACGGCGACGCAGTCGGCCAACGCCATCTCCTTCAATCTGCTGCACAAGACCTACGGCTCGCGCCTGCGCCAGCAGTACGTGTGTCAGAAGGAAGGCGTGGTCGTCGAGCGCGACGAGATGGTCAAGGGCTACGAGTTCGCCAAGGACCAGTACGTGCGCTTCACGCCCGAGGAGATCAAGGCGCTCGAGGAGGTCGGCACCCACGCGGTGGAGATCTCCGAGTTCGTGCCGATCGAGTCGATCGACCCGGTCTACTTACGACAAGACCTACTACCTCGCTCCCGACAAGGGCGCCGCCAAGCCGTATGCGCTGCTCACCGAGGCGCTGAAGCAGGCCGGACGCTGCGGCGTCGGCCACTGGGCGGCGCGCGGCAAGGGCTACATCGTCATACTGCGTCCGATCGGCGACGTGCTCGCGATGCAGCAGCTGCACTACGCCGCCGACGTGCGCCGCGCCAGCGAGGTGGAGGTGCCGAAGCCCGAGGTAAAGCCGGCGGAACTGAAGCTCGCGCAGCAGCTCATCGATCAGCAGACGGCCGACGAAGTTCGACGCGGAAGCCTACAAGGACGAGGTGCGCGCGCGCATCGAGGCGGCGATCGAGAAGAAGGTCGAGGGCAAGGAGATCTCGGTGGCCGAGACCGCTCCGGCGGGCGATGGCAAGGTGATCGATCTGATGGAGGCGCTGCGCGCCAGCCTGCAGAGCACCGAGGGCGCGCGCGCCCAGGTGAACCGCCTGGGTCCGCGCAAGGCACCCAAGCGCGCCGAGGAGCCCGCCAGGGTGGCCGCAAGGCGGGCAAGCGTAAGGCCTGAGTGCGCAAGCGCCGGAGCGCAGATGCCTTCGTACAGCGTGCGGGACGTCGAGCGGGTCCTGCGGCTCTCGCCCGCACCACGCGCAATCTCATCCGCGCCGGCTTCGTGAAGCCGGCGCGCGGTGCGCGCCGCGAATACCGCTTCTCGTTCCAGGACCTGATCGTGCTGCGCACCGCGCGGGCGCTGATCGAGGCCAAGATCCCCCGCCAAGCGCATCCACCGCTCGCTCGAGCGGCTGCGGCGCGAGCTGCCCGACTCGATGCCGCTGTCGGGGCTGTCCATCAGCGCGGTCGGCGATCACGTCGTGGTGCGCGAAGGCGAGACCCGCCGCCAGGTCGAAAGGGGCCAGTACCTGCTGGGATTCGACGTGAGCGTGCAGAACGGCGTGCTGCACGTGGTCGAGCACGGGAGCTGCGCACCCCGCGCCGGCCGCCGAGTGCGCACGACTGGTTCGCGCAGGCGCTCGCGCTCGAGAGCAGCGATCCGCAGGCCGCGCTCGGCGACTGTGCAGCGCGCGGTGGATGCGGATCCGCAGAACGCGGCGCCTGGACCAACTGGGGACGGCTGTTGCACGAGCGGGGCGGACGCAGAGGCGGCCGAGGTCTACCGCCGTGCGCTCGAGCGGGTCGGCGCCGATGCGCTGCTGCTGTTCAACCAGGCCGTGCTGCTCGAGGACCTGGGGGATGCGGCCGCGGCGCTCGCGGCATACCGCAGCGCGCTCGAGGAGGATCCGGATCTCGCCGACTGTCACTACAATCTCGCGCGCCTGTACGAATCGATGGGCTAGCGCAGCACGCCATCCGGCACCTCGGGCAGTACCGGCGCCTGGTCGGTAGCGACGGCCGCTGACGAGCGCGGCGCGCATGCAGAATCTGGGTCGGCACTTCCGGCTACAACTACCCCGAGTGGAAGGGCAGCTTCTATCCGCAGAAGCTGCCGGCGGCCAAGATGCTGGCGTACTACGCGCAGCGTTCAGCACGGTGGAGATCAACTACACCTTCTACCGCATGCCCAACACCAAGACGCTCGCCGGCTGGGACCGCGACACGCCCCCGGGCTTTCGCCTCACACTCAAGGCTCCCAAGCGCATCACGCACGTCGCCAAAGCTGCGCGACTGCGCCGAGCTGCTGCAGTACTTCCTCGAGACCGCCGCGACCCTCGGGCCCAAGCTCGGCGCGATACTCTTCCAGCTGCCGCCCTGGTTCCGCAAGGATCTCGCGGTGCTCGACGAGTTCCTGGCGCTGCTGCCGGCGCAGACGTGCGCGGCGTTCGAGTTCCGCCATGCCTCATGGATGGACGGGGAGGTGTTTGCGCGGCTGCGCGCGCGCAACGTCGCGCTGTGCGTCGCCGACAGCGAGAAATTCTCCACCCCGGTGGAGATCACCGCCGAGCTACGCTTACTTCCGGCTGCGCGACGAGGGCTACACGCCCGCGGACCTGCGCGCTGGGCGCAGGTGATCCGAGCACGCCGGCGGCTGCAGCGACGTGTACGTCTACTTCAAGCACGAGGAAGCCGGCAACGGGCCGCAGTTCGCCCGGCTGCTGCTCGCTGCCCTCGGCGTACAGAGGGCACGCCCAGCAGCTGCACGCGATCACTCGGCGCGTGTGCCTTTCTGGGCAGTGCGGCGCAGCCTGGCAATACGCCGAGAACCTGCCGGCGATGCGCGCCACCTACCGGGGTATCCGCGCGGACCGCCCGCGAACTACAGGGGAAACACAATGAAGGCTCATTATTGTGAGCCCGCGCTCGCCGCGCGCTCACAGCGCTGTCGCTGCTGGTTTCGCGGCTGCGGCTTCGCCGCCAACGAGCATGCGGTGCTGCCCCAGCTCAAGACCATCACCACCATAGCCTCCACCGTGCCCGGGAACGGCGACGAATCCCTATGGCGTGGCCCAGGTGCGGCACACCGTGGGCAACCTGCGTGCCGGCCACATCCTGGTCAGCAATTTCAACAACTCCGCCAACCTGCAGGCACCGGCACCACCATCGTCGACGTGGCGCCCGATGGCACGATGAGCGTGTTCGCCGCGCTCAACGCCGGCGACACTGCCCGGCGGCTGCCCGGGCGGCATGGGGCTCACCACCGCGCTCGTCGTCCTCGATCAGGGCTGGGTGATCGTCGGAAGTCTGCCGACCGCGGCCGGCAACACCGCCACGTGCGCGGCCGGGTGCCTGATCGTCTCGACAGCCTCGGCAAGGCGGTCGAGACCTTCTACGGCTCGCTGATCAACGGCCCCTGGGACATGACGGCCTTCGAAGGCGAGCACGAGGCGAAACTGTTCGTCACCAACGTGCTCAACGGCACGGTCGCCGCCAATGGCACGTCGTCCACGGCGGCACCGTGACACGGCTAACCTCAAGGTCTCCGCGGCCGCCATGCCGGTGCTGGAGTCGATCACGGTGATCGCCGCCGGGGTTCCCGCAACGGACCGACCCGGCGGCGCTGGTCATCGGTGCCACCGGTGTGGCGCTGCACTTGCGCTGTGACGGCGACTATCCGTGGCGGCATCACGACGGCGCGCTGCTGTACGTGGCCGATACCCTCAGCAACCGCATCGCGGTCATCGATCACCCGCTCGGGCGCACGCCTCGGCGGGCACGGCAGCACACTGACCGCGGGCGGCAGCCTGAAGCCCGCTCGGCCTCATCGTCACTCCCGGCGGGGACCTGCTGACCGTCAACGGCGGCAATGGCAACATCATCGAGATCTCCCCGGCTGGCGCGCAGGCGCCGAGAAGCTGCTCGACAACAGCGGCTCGCCCCAGGCTCCGGCGCGCTGTTCGGACTGGCGTATCGATCCGGCGCACGGCGTCTACTTCGTGGACGACGACATCAACACGGAAAGACTCTTGCACTAGGGGCGCAAAACGGTCCTGCGGGGGCACCCCCGCAGGCCTCTGGCGGGCGCCCGTCGCCGCAGTTAGCTCCAGATCTGCGTAAGACGCGGGCGAAAGTTCGCGCCGACGACTTTCTCGGTCGCCCGGCGCGGTAGCCGCGCTTCAGCAGCGGTCGGCGATGATCTCGATACGGCGCGGCGTGTTCAGGCCCACCACATAGGTGGGCCGGTCTTCCTCCGGGGCCGACAAACCCGCCGCGCGCCGCTGCTCGAGCTCCCTGGCGAACTCCGCCATGCCCTCGGGGCTGGTGTCGAACGGCTCGATACCGACGTCGCTGCCGATGCCGACGTGGTCCTCGCCGGCGACCTGCAGCGCATGCTCCAGGTGCGCCATGTAGTCATCGATCGTGGGCTGGCGCGGCGAGGCAGTCAGGTAGGGAAGATCGAAGATGCCGACCACCCCGCCCTTGGCGGCGAGCGCCCGCAGCTGCTCGTCGCTCTTGGTGCGCGGGTGGGCATGCACGGCCGCACAGCCGGCGTGGGTCATGACCGGCGGCCTGCCCGAGAGCGCAAGCACCTCGGAGGTGGTCGCTGCGTTGGCGTGACTCAGATCGATGGCGATCCCGAGCCGGTTCATCTCCTTCACGGCATCCCGGCCGAGCGGGGTAAGGCCGCCGCCTTCGGGCTCCATGACGCCGGCGGCAAACAGCGAGTTGCGGTTATAGGACAGCTGCATGACGCGTACACCGAGGTCGCGGAAGACCTCAGCGAGTCGAGCCGGCCGCCGAGCATGTCGGCGCTCTCGAAAGACAGGATGATCCCGAGCTGCTTGTCGCGCTTGGCACGCGCCATGTCGGCGGCGACGCGCACCTGCGTGAAATAGCCAGGATGCACCTCGATGAGCTGCTGCACCTGGGCGATCTCGCGACCGTGTGCGCGAAGTCGTTGTTGATGCCGCCGAGGGAGAACTTGATGACATCGATGCCGCTGCCGCGCGCCAGGTCGAGATCTGTCTGCGGCAGCGGCAGGTCGCCCAGCGGCGGCGCGGAGTTCGCATCGAGGATCAGGGCGTGCGTATAAAGACGGGCGCCTGTTCGCTCACCGCGCCCGCAGCGCTGGCGGCCCGGGCCAACGGCGCAAATCCCGCCGCAGCGGCCACGCCGCCGATGGTGGTCGCAAACTCGCGCCGGTTCATGTCTGCTCCGCGCGGCATCTGCGCGGTCAGCGCGCACTGTGCGCGTGCCCCGCGCCCTCCCCGGCGGACGCGTGCTGTGCCTCATGGTTTGGCTCCACAGATGCCTGCGGCACTGCGCCGCAACAGCGCCCGCATGGTACCAGCGGCGCGCGCGACACGGGATGCCAAGAACGACGCCTCGCGCACGCACGCCGCCGACTGCGTAAGGTGCTGGGCCTCGCCGCGGGCGAGCGAGCAATCCTTACTGCGCGACTCAGCTCAGACGGCGGGCGCCCGCGCGAACGGCGGCGCCTGGGCCTGAAACAGGTCCGCGACGCAGGCGGCGCCCTCGAGCGCCAGCAACGCGCGCTTGATCGGCAGGCCACCGCCGAAGCCGGTGAGCGAGCCGTCGGCGCCGATGACGCGATGGCACGGAACGATGATCGGCAGCGGATTGGCGCCGTTCGCCAGTCCCACGGCGCGCGCCGCCGGCCGGCATGTCCGATCCGCCGCGCCAGCTCGCCATAGGAAAGCGTCTCGCCATAGGGAATCGCGCTGCAGCGCCTGCCAGACGCACAGCTGGAAGGGTGTGCCGCGGGCGCGAGCGGCAGCGCTGAAGCTGCGCCGCTTGCCGGCGAAATACTCCTCGAGCTGCCGCAGCGCCGCGGCAAACGGCGCCGCGTCGCGGCGCCAGTCGGCCGCCGAGCTGGCCCGCGACGGCGGCCCGACTGGAAGTGCACGTGCGTCAGCGCGTCCGCGTTGCCTGCCAGCAGCAGCGCGCCCGACCGGGCGTGTTCGGTCTGATACCAGTACATCATGGGTCAGCTCTCCAGTTACGCATGCAGAGGCGTGATGTTGCGGCCGGCGCGCACGCGCGACCGGTTGCTCGGCCGCTGGCGCGCACGGCGGCCTGCGCCTGCCGCGCGCCACAGATGCATCACCGCGTAGCTGCGCCAGGGCTGCCAGGCGCGGGCGCGCGTCTCCAGCTCGCGCGCGCTCAGCGGCGCTCGGCGCCTGCGCCGCCATGCGGCGCAGCACCAGGTCGCCGCTACGGCAGGGCGTCGGGCTCGCCGAGCGCGCGCAACGCCACGTACTGCGCGGTCCAGGGGCCGATGCCCGGCAGCGCCGCAAGCGCTGCTATCACGTCCTCGGGGGCCGCGCTGAAATCGATGCGCCGCTCGGTCACGGCGCGCGCCAGCGCGTGCAGCGTCGCGGCACGCGAGCGCGTGATGCCCGAGCCCGTCGAGGTTCGCGGCCGCGAGCTGCGCGGCGTCGGGAAACAGATGAGTGAGGCCGCCTGCGATGCACGCGCGAACACGGTACCCGCCGCTGGCGCCACCAGCCGCGTCGCGAGCGTGCGGCCGGCGGCGACGCTCACCTGCTGTCCGAGCACGGCGCGCACCGCGCACTCGAACGGCTCCCAGGCGCCGGGAATGCGCAAGCCGGGTCGCTGCCGCACCAGCGGCCCGATGAGCGGTCGGCGGCGAGCTCGACGCCGATGCGCTGCGGGTCGCGCCGCCAGGTCGAACACGCGGCGCGCGGCGGAGGACAACTGCAGCAGCGCCGCCGGCGGCGCGTCCGGCGACGCGCAGCTCGAGCGCATCCTCGCCGGGCAGCGCGCCGAGGCGCACCAGCGCGTGACCGCCCCGACAGGCGAGCGTGCGCGCATAGCCGCGCGCGTCGACCGCTCGACGGCCGCCGACGGCGCGCGCCGCGAGAAATCGCGCATGTGCGCCCAGTCGTAAGGCGGCCGGTAGGCCAGCCGCAGCACCACCTCCTCGCCGTGCGCTCGCCGCTCGCGCCGTGCCGCCGCGCGCCTGCGCAGCTCGCGCGGCGCGCGGCGGTAGGTGTGGCGAAACGCGTCGTTGAAGCGGCGGCAGCTGCCGAAGCCCGCGGCCATGGCGATCTGGGTGATCGGCAGGCTGGTCTCCTCGAGCAGGCACACCGCGAAATGCAGCCGCCGCGTCTGCGCGACGGCGATCGGCGAGGCGCCGACGTGCCGCGGGAACAGCCGCAGCAGATGTCGCGAGCCGATGCCTAGGCGCGCCGCGAGCGTCTTCGACCGAGTCCTCATCGAGCGCACCCTCATTGATCAGGCGCAGCGCGCGGCGCACGACCGCCGCCGTGCCGAGCCAGGCCGGCGTACCGGGCGCGGCCTCCGGCCGGCAGCGCAGGCACGGGCGGAACCCTGCCGCCTCCGCCGCTGCGGGGCTGCCGAAGAAGCGCACGTTGGCGCGCTTGGCCTAGCGCGACGGGCAGATCGGCCGGCAGTAGATGCCGGTCGAGGTGACGGCGATGAAGAATTTGCCGTCGAAACGCGGATCGCGGCTGATGCGCGCGCGGTTGAGCGCCTCCGGGTCGAGGCCGGAGATGGTCTCCATGGAGCGCACGATAAGCGCGCGCCGCGTCGAGAGTAGCCATTTTCGGACGTGGCGGCGCAAGCGCCGGCCGCCGCGAGCGCGCGCGGCCTGCTCGAGCTCAGCCGCCTCGCGTCGCCATGGCCCGCGCAAACGCCGGCCGCGTCACACGCGCGTCACGTAGTCGTCGATGACCGCGGACTTGGGCAGCAGGGGGCTCCGGCAAACAGCTCGAATGTCGTCCCGTACAGCACGTCGACGCGCCGAGAAGCGTTCGCCGAGCAGGTACGGTCGCGGGCGCGAGCCGCGCACGAGCGCCGGCACGACTTCCTCTACCGCCACCCAGCCGGCGGTCGCCGCGCGGCACCTCGACCTTCATGAACTTCGACACCATCGCCGGCTCGAGCACGCCGCTGTAGTAGCGCGAGCCACGATGAGGTAGGCGCCGCGGTCGGGATCGCCCACGAGCGGGCCGAGGCGGCTGTTCGGGAAACCTGTCGCGTCAGGTACAGCGCGATCGCCGGCGACTCGAACACCACGACGCCGTCGTCGCGAGATCGCCGGCACCTTGCCGTGCGGATGGGGATTAGCCGGATCGACCGCGCCGCTGCCGTCGCGGTTGCGAATGCTGACGACCTGGATCGTGTACGGTGCGCCGAGCTCCTCGAGCAGAATCCTTCAATGTCTCGCCGTCGGAGGTCGCGTTCAAGTCGCGTCGTTGATCGATCTTGGCCAAACCGAAATCGAGGAGCTTGGCCTGGCGGGTTTTAGTGATGAAAATGTTGGCGGGCTTGATGTCGCGATGCACGATGCCCTTGGCGTGGGCCGCATCCAGCGCGTCGGCGATCTGGATACCGAGATCGAGCACGAAGTCGATGGGCAGGGGCCTTCCGTCGATGCGGTGCTTGAGGGTCTGGCCTTCGAGGTATTCCATGGCCAAATAGGCCCGTCCTTCTTCTTCGCCGACGTCGTAGATGGTGCAGATGTTGGGATGGTTCAGCGCCGAGGCGGCGCGGGCTTCGCGGCGGAACCGGTCCAGCACGGGAAGCTGGCGGCTGATCTCGTCGGGTAAAAATTTGAGTGCGACAAAGCGGCCAAGGCGGGTATCTTCCGCCTTGTAGACGACACCCATCCCACCACCGCCAAGCTTTTCGATAACTCGATAATGAGAGACGGTTTCGCCGATCATGGTCCAGCGTTAGCGTAGGGGAGGGAGCAAGCCAAGTCAACGAAATGCTTTGCGGCCGAAGCTGTGTTGAGTGTCGCACCTACGGCGCTCGGATCTCCTGGGGAATTGAATCTCAGTCCTTCCCCGGATTTCCTGTGGAACTCGGTCCAGCGCTGCCAGGCAGGAAATCCGGGTGCCGGGCTGGGCTCACGTTTAGCCTGAATTTCTTACGGATAGAGATCTCACTACCGGACCATCGCTTTCCCATGGGGGTCTGTGAGAAATGCGGGTTGGCGGCCGGCCCTCCGGCCTTAGCGCGGCTGATGCCAAGAACGCTGTCGTATCCGGTGCTGCGTGGCAGGAGACCCGGGTTCCTCGGATTTCCTGTGGAACGTGGTGGCTTTTGCAAACTTCATGCGCCTTTCCATACTGAAAGGCGCACGCGCGGCCTCGTCCAGCGCTGCGAGGCAGGAAATCCGGGTTCGGGAAATGGCTAAAAAGTGCGTGGTAAGCGTGCTAATTCGGGTCCGCCGACGATTCTTCGGGTTCGGCGGATTCTTCTTCCATCAGCTCTTGGTCATGGTGATCGATGGCGGACCAGAGGATGGTGGGGCGACCGCGGCCAGAGATGAAACGAGACGTAGCTACTCCGAGAGAGCTGAGTTCTTCGAGGGCCTGGTCGATCGAGGCGCTATTTCGCTCTGGCCTTGTGCGAATAACGGATTGCAGGGAGTGCTGGGACGCGGGCGCCTGTTGCTCGTGGAGAAGAGGCTGTGGCGGACGATGGGATGGGAGTGGGAGTGGGAGTGGTTCCGGGGTGGGGAGCGCCGTGATTGGCCGCGAAGCCGGGTTGGGGTCAGCCGGACTGGTTGCGTGCCGGGAAGGGAGGTCTACCTGGGTAAGCAGCTCTTCCCTTTGCTGTTCTATCTCTGCGAGGGTAGGCGGGCTGGGCCGGGTTATGCCCATCCTCAGGTTTCGTATCAGCATTCGCCACGCTTACGGTTGCGAGTTTCGGATGTAAGTTTCCATCGAAAACGAGCGGTTCCATGGCGGGACGATCCGCCAGGGTGCCTTGCATGCATGCATCGCGACCTTGCGTCCGGGTGCACTCCAGGAGATGTGGGTCTCTGGGCGCTCCGGTACGTTCTGCCTGGATGCACGACGGCGCTGTACCCTTGAGACATTTTCTTCAAGGGTGAGCGAGCTTACCTATATCGATGCAATTTGCAGGAGAAAGTTTAGGGCTTGGTGAAATAAGAATGCGACGCCGAGAATGAGCGGCGACTTATGCGATTTAGTTTTGCCGGTTTCCAGGATGCGTCAAGTGGTGCGGCAGACTGGATGCGACCATGCGCGCCAAACGCGTGATGACCGCAAACCTAACACGAAACCAAAGCAGGATAATAGGTATCATGTCGACGTATTACGTCCAAGAATGAGACTCGTGTCCCCTTATCCCCTTCCGGATTAAGCCCTCGCAAAGTAAAACTACAACAGCCCCGCTGCAACCGGTTCAACGGCCTGAAGGGCGTAGGGGCAACAAACCTATCCCCCAAGGCAGCCGGACCGGTCTGCCGCATTGACATGTGTATCACATGCAACTATGTTCATAGCATGGCAAAAATGATCCAGGTTCGGAATGTCCCGGATGCTCTTCATCGCAGCCTTAAAGCCCGGGCCGCGATGGCGGGCATGTCGCTTTCCGACTATTTGCTCGTGGAGTTCCGAGAGATCGCCGAGCGTCCGACGCTGGCCGAGTTTCGCGAGCGTCTGCACAAGCGCAAACCGCTTCCGGTCGTTCTGGACACCGGAGGACTGTTGCGTGAGGAACGTAGTGCGCGATGATCGTGCTCGATGCCTCGGCGGTCGTCGACTGGCTGCTCCAAACCCCAGCCGGACAGCGCGTAGAACAGCGTATCTACGCGCGCAATGACACTCTGCACACTGTTCATTTGCTCGATGTAGAGTTTGCTCAGGTCCTGCGGCGTCTGGTGCGTGAGGGGACATTGGCACGCAAGCGGGCTGAGGAGGCAATGGAAGATCTGATCGCGGTCCGTGTCACCCGGTATGCCCCTGTCGCGCTCTTGCATCGGATCTGGCAGCTACGACAGAATCTGAGTGCTTACGATGCAGCCTACGTAGCGCTTGCCGAGGAGCTAAAGGCTCCTTTGATCACGCGGGACCAGAAGATCGCCGCGGCCCCCGGTCACAGTGCGACTATAGAAGTCTTCTAGTTGAACGGACGGCATTCGTGTCATCGCAGGCAAAGCGTACTGGAGGTGAAAAGGTATCATGTCGCCGCATTTCGCGTCGCCGCATTTCGCCACTGTCGCCGCATTTCGCTCCGTCGAGACGCCCCGACGTCAAGACAGCATTCCTTCCGCGCTGCCGACCACAGGCCCAGAACCAACGGTTCGCACTACTTTCGACACTGGCGCGTGGCCACTCGCCCCAAAATGATACGGTAATGGCAGATTCCACAGAAGAGGAGACGCTGCCATGACCCAACACCCATTTCTCAAATCGATCCGGCCACTCAATCTGCTCTCCTTTGGGCCCATGACGAAGGAGATAGAACTGAGGCCCCTGAATATTCTGATTGGACCAAATGGCTGCGGAAAGTCGAATTTCATCGAGATTATAGGGCTCCTTAAGGAGCTACCCGACAAAGACCCATGGGCAACAGTGCGAGAGACAGGCGGGATCGACGAGTGGGTATGGAAGGGGCCAATACAAGAAGCGACACCAAGGCTAGCCCCGAACATCTCAATCGTCTTCGAGCCACCAGAGCAGGGGCACCCACTAAACTTCTATAGCATCTCTCTAACGAAGCACGAGCCGACATTTTCGTTTCATGTGCTTTCCGAAGTGCTGGGACAAATCGATCCGAACTCGCGAGAGCGCAAGCCTTTTTTCGTAAACAGAACGGAACCGGACTCTGCGCACATCCGATCAGGGGTTTCGTCATTTCAGCCATCTAGGGTCAGTCAGCTCGATGTACGGCGATCTTTGCTTGCGCAGTTGGTCGACGTTTTCAACTACCCAGAGCTCCATTACTTTGAGCAGAAACTCTCCAGATTTGCGCTGTATCGCGACTGGACCTACGGTTTGAACGCGGAGCCGCGCGACCCGCAGCCAGTGGGCCTCGATAGTCACCAACTTGAGGAAGACGCTCGTAACCTTGCACAAGTTCTTAAGGCTATGAGAGACCGTGGAAAACAATCAAGATTCGACCACCTCATCGAGCTGTTTAGGAAGTTCTATGAGCCTGTCAGGGATGTAGACGTCGAGGTGGTTGGAACCCATTTACGCCTGATGCTCAAGGAGGAATCGCTCTCGTCCCGCACCCCCGCGAGCCGGGTCTCCGACGGGACGCTTCGTTGGTTAGCTTTGTTAATTATTCTCCTGAATCCAGAACCCGCTCCTGTGACGTGCATCGAGGAGCCCGAGCTTGGCCTACACCCAGACATTCTTCCAACCCTAGCGGAACTCCTTCGAGAGGCCTCTGAGCGGACGCAACTCATCGTGACGACTCATTCTCCAACACTGGTCGACAACTTCTCGGACGAACCCGAGTCAATTTGTGTCTGCGAAAAAGAAGATGCGTCGTCTGTTATCCGCAGGCTGAGCAGAAAGGAGCTCTCTGTCTGGCTTAAGGACTATTCGCTCGGAAGCCTTTGGGCGAGCGGCGAGATCGGGGGCAATCGCTGGTGAGTGTGAAAGTCTATGTCGAAGGGGGAGGAGAAGGTGCGACCCGTCCAAAGTGCCGCGAAGCTTTCGCAGAGTACTTCCGAAGAATCACGCCGGAAGGTCGCCCACCCCAGGGTGGTCGTCTGCGGTAGTCGTGACCAAGCATTCTCGAGGTTTGAAACGGCCGTGAGGAACCTTGCTTTAGGAGAACGATTCGTGCTTCTCGTAGACTCCGAAGCCCCAGTTGTCGACCGGGACCCTGTAGCTCATCTTCGCAAGCGCGACCACTGGAACTTCCCCCCTGTGGGAGTTCATCGCGTGTTTCTTATGGTTCAGGCCATGGAAGCGTGGTTTCTCGCAGATCGAGAGGCGCTGGCTGAGTTCTACGGCAATGGATTCTCGGCCCAGAATCTTCCCGGCTCTCCAACCAACATCGAAGCCATTCCAAAAGACGACCTCGAACGATCGCTGAAACGCGCGTCGAAATCCTGCAAGACTAAAGGTGAATATGACAAGGTCAGACATGGCTTTGCCCTCCTAGCGCTTATCAGCCCCGCCAAGGTGGAAGGTGCCTCCACTCACGCAAGGCAACTGCACGACTTTCTGCGCGGCCTGTAGGCATCTCGCGAAAAGCTGGTGCCGGTTCATCGAGTGCCAATGCATCGGCGGAGAATCCTGAGTTGAAGTGAGTTGAAGGGACGGAGTAACCCCTAATCTAAACTATGGTGGTTTCTCTGTCCCTTCAACTCTGGCTGCGGGCCTCATGCCCTTATTTGCAACCGCCTCCGTATTCCTTCTTATCCGTGCGCCCTCGCCGCCGCGCCGGAAGGTACCATTGGTACTCATCAGTCAGCCGCGAGCTAGGATTTTCCTTTCCTTTTTCCCGCCGTCTCGGTTAGTCTCACCCAAACTATGCGTCGCACAATTGTTTCCCTCTTCCTCTTTGCTGGAGCTATCTCTGCCTCGGCCCGTGACTCCGTAGACCATTGGTATGAAGTGCGTAGTCCGCACTTTGTTGTGGTCACCGATAGTAATCAGAAGCAGGGCCTGCGTGTCGCCAGTCAGTTTGAACGAATGCGGGCCATCTTCCAGCTTCTTATGCCGGCCGCTTCCGGCAGAGCTGAATCCCCTATCGTCGTGCTTGCCCTCAAAGACAGGAAGGCCCTACAGGCACTCAAGCCGGCGGCCTATCTCGCCAAAGGGCAAATCGACCTCGCCGGGTTATTTATGGCGGCACCAGACAAGAACTACATCCTGTTGCGACTGGATGCGCAAGGAGAGCATCCCTTCGCTACCGTGTACCACGAGTACACCCACTATATGTTGCGCAATGCGAGCGAGTGGATTCCTTTATGGCTGAACGAGGGGCTGGCGGAGTTTTACCAGAACACAGACATTCAGGAGAAAGACGTTCTCCTGGGCCAGGCAAATCAGGATGACATTTTGTATCTGCGGCAGAACCGGCTGCTGCCCCTCACCACCTTGTTTAAGGTCGATCACACTTCTCCCTACTACCACGAAGAACAAAAGGGGTAGGTGTTCTACGCCGAGTCGTGGGCCCTTACCCATATGATCGAAATCTCTGATGCACAGAAAAACACGACTCGTCTTCAGGATTACGGGAATCTACTGGTCAAGAAGGTAGATCCGGTCACGGCCGCGCAGCAGGCTTTTGGCGATTTGACGCAATTGCAGAAGGCCCTCAACAGCTATATCTCGCAGGGCCAATTCATGATGTTCAAAATGAACAAGGGGGTGGCTGTGGACGAATCCACCTTCCAGGTTCGAGCGTTGCCGGGCACCGACGCAGACGCCATCCGCGCCGATGTGCTGGTCTACAACCAGCGAACGCAAGACGCGCAGCTTTTGATCGACTCGGTGCTGCGCGACGATCCGAAGAATGCTCTCGCCCACGAGAGCATGGGGTTCCTCAAGTTTCGCGGGGAGGACAAAGAGGCCGCGAGAAAATGGTACGGAGAAGCGGTGCAGCTAAACTCCCAAAGCTACCTGGCGAACTACTACTATGCCGTCATGTCAATGGAAGCGGGCGCCGGGCAGGACCCTGTCATTGAATCCAGTCTCCAAACCTCTATAAAGCTGAACCCCAACTTCGCGCCGGCCTATGACGCGCTGGCGCGAGTCTACATGCGCAATCCTGCGAAAGGCAACGAAGCACACCTGATGAACATCCAGGCCGTCACCCTGGAACCCGACAATCTGAATTACCGCCTGAACGCCGCGACTGTTCTCGAGAACAATCAGAGCTACGAGGGTGCGATCACGGTACTCAAGGCTGCGACCCGCGTAGCGAAAACTCCCGCAGACGTCGCGATGGTGCAGGCGCGCATCGCACAGATCGAGCAGTATCAAGCGTCAGTGGCGCAAAGCCGTCAGGTAGAAAGCCGCCAAGTGGAAAGCCCGGCGGGCACGCCTAGCGTCACGACGGTCGTACAGGATACGCGGACCATGACCATGACCGGAAGCGATGGGCGCAAGATTGTTCTCAGGCCAGACAGCCCCGAGGATCACCCCAGGTACCCAACAGAACCGCCGACGGGCCTACATCACGCCGCCAGAGGTGTTCTGCGGGAGGTGCACTGTTCTTATCCAACCATCGTGACGCTGAACGTTGAGCAAGCCGGGAAACCCGCTCTATCGATATACAGCAACGATTTCCGGAAGATTGAATTCAGCGCGACCAATTTCACTCCCCAGGGCAACTTCAGCCCCTGCACCGATCTCGAGGGGTTGAAAGCCAAAGTGGTATATGCCGAGGTCTCAGACAAAACCATCGGCGGGCAGATCGTATCCATCGAATTGACTAAGTAATCTCGCCCGCGGACAAGAGCGTTTGCCTCTTTTTTGTTTCCACGATCGCCGATTCTTTCCTTTCATTGGAGTTTGGTGTGGCTCGGGCTGCTTCCCGAAAAGATGAGCGCTTTGCGCAGTATGCGCACTAATTGCCTTCCTGAGGGCGTGCGGGATGCACAGCTTCCGGATCTGTGGTGGTGGGAGTTTCGTGGACAGGGAGTTTCAAACAGACGGGGCTGCCGCTTTCACGAAAGCAGGTTCCCGGTGCTGCAAGGGCCTCGAAGAAAAGATCGTAACGATCGCAGTCAAGGCGAACTCACCTTTGAACCTTAGCGTGGCTCTGTTTTCCAAAAGTGTCAGCTCCGTCCACGAAACTGCAGGAAAGCCGTCCACGAAACCCCTGTCCACGAAACCCCTTCTATCTCTCCCGATTCAAACAGCTCTACATTGAGGAATCCCTCCGCCCAGCGTCTGGTCAGTAGAACGTAGCGGCGGCCTGTTGCGAGTCCTTCGCGGCGTCAGAGGTTTCGCCAAGAAGGTCGCTTCCGTACCTCGTTGCGGAGCTAAATCCAGCCAGAGCTGTCCAAATTAGCAAGAAAACCGCTTATCAAACGATGTAGTTTGCTGATTTCATTAGGAAAGCTTGGCCAAAGCCAAATCGGGTTGCCCGAATTGTGAGATTAGAAGAACTAGTTTTAACCGCAGGTCCCTCCACTTCGCTCCCCCGGATTTCCTGTAGAACTTGGTGGCTTCGACAAACTTCATGCGCCTTCCCTACTGAAAGGCGCACACGCGGCCCTGTCCAGTGCAGCGTGGCAGGAAATCCTGGTTCGCTTCGGTCGGGATGACAATTCCGTTGCAAAGACAGAGATTTCCTGAAGAATCTTCCATTGCAAAACAGAATTGTCATCCCGACCGAAGCGAAGCGAAGTGGAGGGACCTGCGGTTAAAGCGGTTCGGACGCTCAGTCAGGGGTTTGTCAAAACCCTAATTTGGACAAGTCTGAAATCCAGCCGCCTACGCTTCACCTGCGCTAATTTGACCGGGTGACGCGCAGTACCTGGGTGCCGTGCCAGTGAGCTGTTGTGTCGGCTGCCCGCATTTGAAGATTGCGTACCAACCGCCAGTGTGCCCGTCCCAGATACCGGAACAGAACTCCGTAGGGTCAAGCAAACGTGCAGAAACCGCTGCTTTCATCCATTTCAGGTTGTGACTTTTTTGATTTCTTTATGGTTTTGGTGGCCGGAAAGCCCTGAAGCGCATCTGCCAACAAGCATCCTCGGGGTCCTTCGACTGCGCGCCATAAACCCTCTGTAAGCAATAGATCTGCAAGGCGCTTCGCTCAGGATGACGGTTTTGTGGTGAGTTTTGAAAACATTGTGGTTGGGTGCGTCAAAAATGCGAAAAACAAAAAAGGTCACAGGCTCTCAAGGATGACGGTCTTGTGAGGATCGAAAAACATTATGGTTGGAGTGCGTCAAAAACGCGACAAATCAAAAAAGTCACAACCGCTCAGGATGACGATTTTGTGGGAGTTTGGGCGAAAACATCCCAAATTAGCAGCCGCCCGAAATCGTGGGCTCGAGCTGAGCTACTGCGCCGGCCACTTCCATTCGCGGATCTCTTTCTGATCGATCCCGTTTTCGTGCGCGTAGTTCACTGCCTTGATGATCTGCCCCTTCAGCCAGCCAATGGTATGCGCTCCTTTTTCCTCCAGCCTCGGCACCCGCTCGATGACATCGATCGCCAGGTTGAAGCGATCCACCTGGTTCAGGATCGCCAATTCCAGCGGAGTATTAATGTTGCCCTTCTCCTTATAACCACGTACGTGGAAGTTCGCGTGGTTCGTCCTGCGGTAGGTCAACTTGTGGATCAGCGAGGGATACGCGTGGAAGTTGAAGATCACCGGCTTGCGTTTCGTAAACAGGCCGTCGAACTCGCGATCGGACATGCCGTGAGGGTGCTCGTTCTCCGGCATCAGGCGGAAGAGATCGACCACGTTGACCAAACGTAACTTCAAATCCGGGCAGGTATCTCGCAGGATCGCCGCCGCCGCCAACGCTTCCGAGGTGGGAATATCTCCGCAGCACGCAATCACCGCATCCGGCTCCTCGCCGGCGTCGGTGCTGGCCCAGTCCCAGATGCCAATCCCCCGGGTGCAGTGCTCCACCGCTTCTTCCATGGTCAGGTATTGCAGATGCGGCGCTTTGTCGGCGACGATCACGTTTACGTAGTTGACGCTGCGCAGGCAATGGTCGGCTACGCTCAGCAGGCAGTTGGCATCGGGTGGAAGATAAATCCGGGTGATCTCCGGGCTCTTGTTGGTCACCACATCCAGAAATCCCGGGTCCTGATGGGTGAAGCCGTTGTGGTCCTGGCGCCACACCAGCGAGGTGATCAGCAAATTAATAGAGGAGATAGGCGCCCGCCACCGGGTCTCCAGCTTGCTCTTCTCCAGCCACTTGGCATGCTGGTTGAACATGGAGTCGATGATGTGCACAAAGGCCTCATACGAGGAGAAGAAGCCGTGCCGCCCGGTAAGCACGTAGCCCTCGAACCAGCCTTCCAGCGTGTGCTCGCTCAGCATCTCCATGACCCGCCCATCGTTGGCCAGAAAGCCGCCGTCCTGGTCTTCGGGCAGCATCTCTTCCATCCACGTCTTGCCGCTGGCCTCGTAGATGGCATCCAGTTTGTTGGACGCGGTTTCATCCGGCCCGAAGACGCGGAAGCTGCTCATGTTCTTCCGCATTACGTCGCGCAAAAAGTGGGCCATCACATTCGTCGAGGAGGTTTCCACCTGCCCCGGTTTGTCCACCTTGACGGCGTAGTCGCGAAAGTCCGGCATTTCGAGCGGCCGTCGCAACAGGCCGCCATTGGCATGGGGATTCGCAGTGATGCGTCGCGTGCCCACCGGCGCCATCTCCCGTAACTCCTCAATTAACCGTCCCGATTCGTCGAATAGCTCTTCCGGCTTGTAGCTGCGCAGCCAGGTTTCCAGCTTCTTCAGGTTCTCGGGATTGGTCTTGGGATCGAGAATAGGGATCTGGTGCGCCCGCCAGAAGCCTTCCACCTTGTGCCCGTCGACTTCCTTGGGACCGGTCCAGCCCTTGGGCGTGCGCAGCACGATCATCGGCCACTTCGGCCGCTCGACGATCTGCCCCGCCGGTGCGCTGCGGGCTTTTTCCTGGATCGCACGGATCTCCAGCACGCAGCCCTCCAGCACCTCGGCCATCTTGGGGTGCATCTTCTGCGGGTCGTCGCCCTCTACAAAATGCGGGGTCCATCCCAGCCCCTTGAGGAGCATCTCCAGTTCTTCATGCGGAATGCGGGCAAGAATGGTGGGATTTGCAATCTTGTACCCGTTCAAGTGCAGGATAGGAAGCACCGCGCCGTCGCGCACCGGATCGAGAAATTTGTTGGAGTGCCAACTGGTGGCCAGCGGCCCCGTCTCCGATTCGCCGTCACCGACGGCCACGGTCACAATCAGGTCGGGGTTGTCGAAGGCAGCTCCAAATCCATGCGAGATGCTGTATCCGAGTTCGCCGCCTTCGTGGATGGATCCTGGTGTTTCCGGAGTGCAGTGGCTGCCAATCCCGCCGGGAAACGAAAACTGCTTGAGGAACTGGTGCAGCCCCTCGATGTCCTGGCTCTTCTCCGGATAGACCTCGGAGTAGACGCCTTCCAGGTAGCAATTGGAGAGCGTGGCCGGTGCGCCATGCCCTGGCCCGGAAAGGTAGATCACGTCGAGGTCATATTTCTTGATCAACCGGTTCATGTGGACCCAGATGAAGCTCTGCCCCGGGTCCGACCCCCAATGGCCAAGCAGCCGGTTCTTGATGTGCTGCGGCTTCAGCGGCTCCCGCAGGAGCGGGTTGGAGCATAGATACAACATGCCGGCGGAAAGGTAGTTGCACGCCCGCCAGTAGGCATTCATTTTTCTGATCTCATCGGCGGTCAGGGGTTCGAACTGCCCTGCTTTGCTCAAAGCGACGGGAAGTGTCTCAACGTTGCTCATATTCCTCCTTGGATGCTGTTTCTTGTTGGATGAGACTGCCGTCTCGTTCCATCCGGTTCACGTGCACGGCGATCATGCGATCTTCCTGGGCAGTGATCACCCATATCTCGACCTGGGAATCAGCATGATTTACCCGGTGCGGAGCATCGTTTTTCGCCTCATTGGCCGCCGCATCGAGGACCACACCGTAGCCTTCCAATCCACGCAGAATCTCCGCCCTGGACTTCACATCATGCTCCCCGATGCCGCCGGTGAAGACCACGGCATCCAGGCCGCCCAAAAGCCAGGCATAGGCGCCGATCGCTTTGCGCACGCTGCGGGTGAAGACATCGAGCGCCAGCCGGGCGTCCGCGCTGGCTGCCTCCGCCTGGCGAACTGTGCGCATATCGTTGGGCATCCCGGAGAGCGCGACCATCCCTGCCTTGTGATTCAGAATGTTTTCCACCGAGTTCATGGCCGCCGTGCGGTCACCCTCCGCCTGCCGCAGCAGGTACAGCACCAGGCCCGGATCGAGATCTCCCGGGCGCGTGCCCATGACCACTCCGCCGGTCGGGGTGAGCCCCATGCTCGTATCGACCGAGCGTCCATCCAGGAGCGCGGTCACACTGCAGCCGCTGCCCAGGTGGGCAATCACCATCCGCTGCGGAAAACGCGCGAGCCCACGCTCCGCAGCAACCCGAAGCTCGTCCACCATCGACTCACAGGAAAGCCCGTGGAAGCCATAGCGCTTCACCCCCCGCTGGCGATATTCGTTGGGGATGGCGTAGGTCGAGGCCTCGGCCGGCATGGTCTCATGAAAGATCGTGTCGAAGCATGCATAGTGCCGCGCACGGGGAAATCGCCCCATCATGTCGCGAATCAGCTGGATCGCCTGCGGATCGTGAAGCGGGGCAAAGACCACCGCCTGCTCCAGATCGTTGAGTACCTGTTCGGTGATTCTCTGGTGCTCATCCAACAGTGCCCCAGGATGCACCACGCGGTAGCCAACGACGTCGATCACCGGCATTCCCGGCCGGCAAATTGTCTCTTCCAGCAGGCTCACGGGGTCTTTGCTGGGGTTATCGTCTTTCGCCAGCTCCCGCCCCTGGGCATCGCGAAAGGTAAACCCAAGCTTTGCCGTGCCGGTTCCGCTGATCTCACCGGCAAACAAAACGCGAGGCCACGGCGGCCGGACGCCCGAGCCGTTGCTTGCACCCTCTCCCGCGTCGAAGATGGAGAACTTGATCGACGAGGAACCGCTGTTGATTACGAGTATGTGCACCGGGTTACCTGACACTCCCCAAGCTACACCCGCCATATCTCATATAGATGAATTCCACCGGCACACCTACGTGATAGAGTCGCGGAGTTGGCGGAAGGGTTCGCCGGAAACAGGCAAAAGGACACCCATGAGCAAGTTCACACGAAGGACCATGCTGAAGGGCGCGGCGGCGGCTCTGCCGGGAGCCGGAATCTTCGCGCTGCCCAGCTTAGCGCAGGCGATTCAAGCGAGTAGCACGCCGCAGCAAAGGCCCAAAGTCAAGATCACCGATATCCGTACTGCTCAGGTTCTGGTGCATGGACCACAGACCCATGTGCGGGTTTACACCGATTCGGGTCTTTATGGCCAGGGGGAATCGACCGATGCCGCGGTGGGCACGGCCTCGTTGGTTCATGGCTTCCGCCGCATATTGATCGGCCAGGATCCGCTCAACGTCGATGCACTGTGGGAGAGGATGCGCGTCTCGGGGATCTTCGCCGGCGCCCAGGGTGGGCAATACGTGACTGCGATGAGCGGGGTGGAGATCGCGCTTTGGGATCTTGCCGGGAAGATCCTGGGTCTGCCGGTTTATCAATTGCTGGGGGGAAAATTCCGCGAGAAGGTGCGCATGTACTGCGACTCGGATATGGATAATCCGGTGGGCGCGGAATCGGACCGCAAGCTGCCCTGGATCAAGGAGCAGGGATTTACCGCGATGAAGATCGATCTGGACGATGCTGCCGATCCGGCGCGCTTCGACAAGGTGAACTGGACCGCCAGCAACGGCGAAATCGATCGCATGGTCAGCTGGGTCAAGCATGTGCGGGAATCAATACCAAAGGAAATGGATCTGGCCTGCGATATGCACGGCCGCTACGACGCCACCACCGGCAAGCGGGTCGCAGTGGCGCTGGAACCCTACCGGCTGCTTTGGCTGGAAGAGCCCGTGCCCCCGGAAGATATCGACGCCATGACGGATATCCGCCATTCGACCACCACGCCGATCTGTTGCGGCGAGAATCTGTACTTGCGCTGGGGTTTTACTGAGCTGCTGCAGAAGCGGGCAGCCGACATCATCATGCCGGATATTCAGAAAGTGGGCGGCCTTTCCGAGGCGCGCAAGATCGCCAACATGGCCCAGGCGTACTACGTCCCGTTTGCTCCGCACTGTGTCGTCTCGCCCATCGGCACCATGGCTTCCGCGCATGTTTGCGCTACCATTCCCAATTACCTGGTCTGCGAATGGCACTGGATCAATCATCTGGAACTGTGGAAGAGCTTTATTAAAGAGGGGGAGATCATCATCAAGGGCTATGTCACTCCTTTGGATAAGCCCGGGTTCGGCGTGGAGATGAACGAAGAGGTGGCAAAGACCGTGCAGATCCCGGGAACGACATGGTTTGAACCGGAAAAATGATAGGGGATGGTGCGAATACACATGGGACTCAAGCGGGCAGTGATGGTGGCGATTCTGGCAGCGGCGCCATGCGTCTGGGCGCAGCAGGGATTTTTCACCCGTGACGATGTGATCAAGTACACCCCCGACTGGCAAGGGGAGCGCTTCCCGGATGGCCGGCCCAAGGTGCCGGATGCGATCCTCGACCGGATGAAGACGGTGACCCTCGAAGAGGCCTGGGCGGTGGTAGAAAATGCCGGCTTCATGCACCAGTATGAAGACGGCTGGCTCTCCATTCATCCCGACAAGGTTTTGGTGGGCAGGGCATTGACGGCAGTTTGGATGCCGGGGCGGCCGGACATCCAAAAGCTGATCGAGGCCCAGGGAGTGCAGGATCATCGCCAGGGCGCGATGAACGCCTGGCCGGTGGACATGCTACAGCCCCGCGACGTCTATGTGGGCGACCACTTCGGGCTGAAGGTGGACGGCCCTTCGATTGGCGACAACGTGGGCAATGCCATCTACGCCAAGTCAGGCAATGGCATTGTTTACGACGGCGCAGTGCGGGACATTAATGGGCTGGAGGAGTTGCCGAATTTCGTGGCCTTTGTTCGTTACTACGATCCCTCTCATCATTACGGATCGTTGCGCTCGGGCAAGCTGCTCAACTCGACCATGGTGAGCATCAATGGACCCACGCGCATCGGCCATGCGACGGTGATGCCGGGTGACGTGGTGTTGGGCAGGAACGGAGGGGTTATTTTCATTCCCCCGCAGCTTGCTGAGCAAGTGGTAAAGAGCTCGGAATCGACTCATCTGCGCGATGTCTTTGGCCACCAAAGGCTGGAGGAAAAGAAGTACACCGCCGGACAGATCGATGCCCGTTGGACCGATGCAATCGAGCAGGACTATCGCTTGTGGCTGAAGCAGAATGAAGATCACCTCTCCGTTCCCAAGGAACAGATCGAAGAGATATTAAAGGAGCACCAGTAGGGCGGCTACTTGAAGGGACGGGCTTTAAGCCGTCCGCTAAAGGATTCAACGTTGAGGCTTTAGCCTCTGAGGCAATGTCAGGAGAACACTGGGGGATACGTATCGCGTCCCCATATCTCCCCTGTTGCGCAATGAACTTGTGTTCCAAGATAGATTTGTCATCCCGACCGGAGCGTAGCGTAGTGGAGGGACCTGCGGTTTGCTCAACCGGCCGCAAATCCAGGACCTCTCTCGCCGGGAGCCTTCCTCATTGCCGGGCGAAGGAATACTCCCCAGATGGGTCGCGCTCCTTAAGAGCCTTCACCTGGCCGTTCTCCATCACGAACTCATAAATGTCGTCAGCGAATTGCGGAGTCCTGAATTGGAGACCCTTGACTGGGATGAGGGGGTGAGGAGGGGCGCCCGGAAATGCCAGCGAAAGGCCAGCGCCCGGCTGATAGAGCACCTGAAACTTAACCTTGCTCGGGGTCAGGTAAGTGCCCGCAAGCTTTTCCAGAAGGCTTGCCTCGAGAGGCGCGGGTTTGCGCGTGAAAGTCACCTCCGCCTGATCCAGGGAACTGACCACGCTATCGATGTCTCCTGCTGGATTGGTCCGGAAGTTGATGGAAAACGTGCCGTATTGCTCGTCATCCGGCGTGTCAAAGCGGTCGTAGTGAAAATGGCTCAAGGGAAACTGAAATTCGTGAAAATTAAATTGAAGCTGATCGTCTTTGATTCCAATTTTAAGGATGCCGTACCCGGGATTCTCATATTCACCGGTGTAGTCAGCGAGGGCGTGGGAGGGCTTGGTGTTGGGCACGCGGTCTGCGCCGGCCTTGGCTCGCGCCTCGGTTCCGGCCTTCTTGCTCGCCAGCCGCTGCGCCAGGCGGCGCTGGCTCCAGGGCGTTTGGTCCATTCCGAGCAGCCGCTCATACACGTTGTAGCTGATGACGTTGTAAAGAGGAGCACTGTGATCGCTGATCACCAGGACGATTACGCCTATCTTCTCGTTGGGCATGAAGGAAATCTGAGAGTGAAAGCCGGGAAGATCGCCGCCGTGAAAGGTGAGCAGCTTTCCCCGGTAAGAGGCGGTCTGTCGCCCCATGCCGTAGGTGGGATTAAGCAACTCCCAGAATCCTTGCGATTCCCCCAGGGCGTTCGGCAGCCCGATTGCGGGTTGCAGCGTAGCCCGCAAAACATTGGCGGGCAACACCTGCTTTCCGTTGTACTGGCCGTCATTCATCAGGGCGATCAGCCAGTGCGAGAGATCATCGATATTAGAGATAACCCCGCCGGCCGGAGCGACGCCCTCGGTGTCTTCATAGTAAGGAATCTTGTAGAGTTCGAAGGAATCGCGTTTTTCGCGGAAGGGCACGCCGTGGTCCGGGTATTTCAACATATCGGATATGGTGTAAGTAGTGGTGTTCATGTCGAGCGGCGCGAGGATGCGTTCGCGGACGAAATCCTCCCACCTTTTGCCGGATTTCAACTCGATGATTTCGCCAACCGCCGAGAACATAAGGTTGTTGTAGAGGAAGGTCTCCCGCATCGGCTGCTCGGGTTCCAGGTACTTCAACTTTTCGAAAAGCTGCTTTCTGGTGAAGTCGGACTTGAACCAGATGAGGTCGTGCCGCGTCACGCCGGTGCGGTGTGACAACATATCGCGCAGCGTCACGTTGTTGTTCAGTTCGTCGTTGTAGAACTGAATGGTCGGGACCGATTGCCGCACCGGCTTATCCCAGGTGAGCTGCCCTTCCTCGACCAGCATCCCCGCGGCCACAGCAGTGAACAGCTTGGAGTTGGAAGCAATCTGGCACAGAGTGGTTGGGGTGAACGGCAGTTTCTTCTCGTAGTCGCGATAGCCGTACCCCTTGGCGAAAACCAGCTTGTCGTTGACGACAATGCCGACGCCGATGCCCGGCGTATTCCAATCTTTCAGGGTTTGCTCCATATAGGCGTCAAAACCCTGGAGCTTGTTGGCGATGTCCTGGTCCTGAGCGTGGGCAGCCAGCCCAAAAAACATCAGCATGAGCACCAGCGCGGAGATACTAACCGAGGTGGTCAGGCGAGCGGAGCGATGTTTGCCGAAGGGCATGAGAGAGGACCTCCTCGCAACATTGTGGAGAGTAGCGGAGGCAGCATTGCAAGAGAACGAATTGCGGCCCGCGATCTGCTGACAGCGCGTTGAAAAGCGAAACCATTGTAACCGCTCGGAGCCGGGACGGCGGCTTCCAGCACCCAAAAACCGCCTTGGCCTGATAGCGACAACTGATCTCAATTTCCAAATCCTCCGACAAGGAATTGGCGCCGGGCACTCATACACCGATATACCTTGACCTTCTACATCTGGCGATATATATGTAGAAGCGATAGGTACGCATGCAGAAAACAGACGACAGATTCGACCTCCCGCAGGGCACACTCGATCTCCTCATCATGAGGGTTGTTGCGCTAGGACCTATTCACGGCTATGCCATCGCGCAAAGAATCCATCAGATCTCGCGCGAGGCACTTCAGGTCCAGCAAGGATCGCTTTATCCCGCGCTTCATCGGCTTGAATACAGGAAGCTTCTGACAGCGAGTTGGCAGCCTTCGGGCACCGGCCGTGAAGCCAAGTTCTACGAGCTCACCGCCAAAGGCCGGTCACATCTCAAGGCCGAAACGGAGAACTGGAAGCGCCTCACCGACGTGGTTGGCCTCATTCTCAAGGGGACCGTGGAAGGAATCTCATGAGCTGGTTGCAGAGACTATTTGCCCGCAAGCATATGGAGATCGATCTGGACAAGGAACTGCGCTTTCACTTCGAAGCGCAGGTTGCCGACAAGGTGCGGTCCGGCATTCCGGAAAGTGAAGCCCGTCGGCTCACGCGAATCGAGTTTGGCGGGGTCGAGCAGGTTAAGGAAGACTGCCGCGAGCGACGCGGAACCATGTGGCTCGAGTCGCTTCTGCAGGATGTTCGCTACACCCTTCGCCAACTTGGAAGGACGCCGGGATTTACGCTCACGGCGGTTCTGACGTTGGCCTTGGGAATTGGCGCGAACACAGCCATCTTCACGCTGGTGAACGCAATGCTGCTGAAAAACCTACCTGTCGCCGACCCAAAGACATTGGTGAGGATTGGCGACAAGGACCAGTGCTGCGCGCGTTCTACAGCGTCTGTCGATGGTGATTACTCGATCCTCTCGACGTATATGTACGAGGAGTTCAAGAAGTATCCTGAATTTGAAAACCTGGCGGCCATGCAGGCCGGGTTTGAATACCGGCAGATTATCGCGCGCAGAAAGGGCAGCCAAAACCTGGCGCGATCGGTATTGGGCGAGTTTGTGTCCGGCAATTACTTCAGCACGTTTGGGCTGCAGCCGGCGGTGGGAAGATTGCTTGTTGATTCAGACGACGTAGCCGGGGCTCCGGATACGGCGGTGATGAGCTACGAGACGTGGAAGAACGAGTACAACAGCGATCCCGCAGTAGTAGGCAGCACGTTTTGGGTGAATACGAAGCCGGTTACGGTGGTTGGGGTCGCGCCGAAGGGTTTCTATGGTGACCGGCTGGCGAGCGCGCCGCCGAACTTCTATTTTCCCATCCACTCCATGCCGGGGAAGTTGGGCGACGGCTATGTGAACGATCCGGACACGGCGTGGCTTTATCTAGTTGGACGGTTGAAGCCCGGTGTGGCGTGGGGACCGCTCCAAGGGAAGTTGAGCGCGCAGCTGAAAAACTTTTATGCCACCAGCAAGGTTTACTCCTCGTCCCATGACCGGCCGCTATTGGATCGAGTACACGTGGTGCTGACGCCCGCCGGTGGCGGAATCCAGGACATGCAGCAAGCCTACGGTGATCGCTTGCGGCTATTGATGTGGATCGCCGGACTTGTGCTGCTGATTGCCTGCGCGAACATTGCCAACCTGCTGCTGGTGCGCGGTATGCGGCGAACCTCGGAGATGAGTGTGCGCACAGCGCTGGGTGCGCGGCGGGGCAGGATCGTCCAGCAGCTGCTTACCGAGAGCATCGTGCTGGCGGTTTTGAGCGGGGTGGCGGCTCTGGCTGTGTCCTACGGAGGAGCGCGGATGCTGCTGGCGCTGGAGTTCACCCGCGAACAGCATGTGCCTATCCATGCGAGCCCGTCGTGGCAGGTGCTGGCGTTTGCGCTGGGTGTCTCGATCACGACCGGCGTGCTCTTTGGCGTGGCGCCGGCGTGGATATCGTCGCAGGCAGAGCCGGCGGATTCGCTGCGTAGCGGGATGCGAACGATGACCGGAGGCGCTTCGCTTCTTCAACGCAGCCTGGTTGTATTGCAGGCGGCCTTTTCACTTGTGCTGCTTGTGGGCGCGGGATTATTCACGCAGAGCCTGAACAAGCTCGAGAGCACGGACATGAAGCTGGATGCGACGAACCGGTACGTTGTCCAGGTGAGTCCGCAGGCGGCGGGCTTTAGGCTGGACCAGCTAGAGGCTCTGGCACGGACGATGGAAGAGAGGTTTCATGCCGTGCCGGGCATGGTGAAGGTGGGCCTGAGCACCTACACACCGATGGAAAACAATAACGAGGATTGGGGTGTGCAAATTCAGGGGCAGCCGTGGCTGCATCGTCAAGCTGCGTCCATCGTAAAGGCGAATGCGGAGTACTTCGACGCGGCGGGGACGCATGTGCTGATGGGCCGTGGGATCGAGCCACGGGACACTTCGACCGCCCCGCTGGTAGCCGTGGTGAATCAATCGTTCGTCAAGATGTTCTTCAAGCCGGGCGAGAACCCAATTGGACATCGCTTTGGGTCACCGGGGCCGGCCTCACCGGGAGACTACGAGATTGTGGGCGTGGTAGAAGATACCGCTTATACCAGCGTAAAGTGGAAAAACCACGCCATGTACTTCGTCCCCCTCATGCAGCATCCGGCGGTTGCGAGTACGAAGGTGGATCCGAATTACGACGTGTATATCGGCCGAGTTCTGCTGGAGACGGCGCGGCCCATGGCGAATATGGAGGCCATCGCGCGGCAGACATTGGCAGGCATCAATCCAAATTTTTCCGTCGTCAAGTTTCAGACCTTCGAGGCGCAGATCGGCGACCGATTCACCTCGGAGCGCATGCTTTCAAAGCTGACGCTGCTTTTCGGTGCATTGGCGCTTCTGCTGGCGTCAATTGGGCTCTACGGAGTGACCGCATATTCGGTGGCGCGCCGCGCCCAGGAGATTGGAATCCGCATGGCGCTCGGCGCCAGCCGCACCCGGGTTGTCGGGATGGTGATGCGCGGAGCGATTTATCAGACCGCGCTGGGTCTGGCGGTCGGCATCCCTGTGGCCATTGCCTGCGTGCGGTTTGTGAAGGCTCAGCTCTATGAGGTCACCTGCGTGAACGTGGTGGTGATGACCGGAGTGATCATCACCCTGGCGGCCGCGGCCTGCCTCGCTGCTCTTGTTCCTGCGCGCCGCGCAGCCTGCATCGATCCTGCGAAGGCACTCAGAATGGAATGACTTCCTCCATTCATGAACTTGAGAATGGTCTTGCCTCGCTCAAGCAGTTTGAGGGCAAGAGCTAAGCTTGCGCATGTCTGTATAAGCGCGAATAATCAATAACGCATTGGCAGAGAGGAGACCTATGTCCCATCATTTCGATACCAAACTTTCGAAAGAGGATCCAAGCCTGAACGTGTGTGATTTCTATCTGTTTCAGGGCGCTCCCGACACAACGGTGATGGCGATGACCGTCAATCCTGATGTTGTCCTCTCTGCACCGGATACCCTTCACACTGAGGGTTTGTATGCCTTCCGCCTGGACCTGACTGGTGACGCTCGCGAAGACGTTGTCTTCAAGTTCAGGTTCAACGAACCGAGACATGGGAACGGGGACGAGCATGTCCATGTTCAGAAGTTTCAGGTCCGTAGAGCCACTGGCGAGGCTATCGGCGGAGACCAGGGCGAGCTTCTGATAGAAGGCGATACGGGCAAAGTCCATAGCAAGTCTGGTATTCGCGCCTTCGTCGGAATCGCCCCCGATTTATTCGCTGCCGACCCTTTCGCAATGCGTGATCTTCAGAATGCCTTCTACAAAGAACATAGGTATGACGGCGATTCGTTCCTGCGCCCTGGCCAGAACTTCTTCAACCATCGCAATATCACTGCGATTGTCCTCGAAGTCCCAAACCATCTGATCGGCGAGGGAACGGTTCATGCCTGGGCCACGGTGTCACTTTACGGCCATGCTCCCGAGATGCAGGTGTCACGTTGGGGCATTCCGATGACCACGCACCTCTTTCTCAACGATCCCGGCAATCAAGAGGTGAAAGAGACCTTCAACAAATCGGTGCCATCCGATGACATCGCTTTATTCTCGGGATACATCGCAGACTATGCCCAGAAGATGGTTACCTATGCAGGATCTGCCGTGAACCCGGAAGAATACGGAAAGCAAATGGTCTCTCGACTATGCCCGAATACCTTGCCCTATGAATTAGGAACGGCAGCTGCATTTGATCTCGCAAGATTCAATGGGAGGCCACTGGGTGATGATGTTCAGGATGTGATGCTTACATTGGCGACAAACATGCCCCTCCAGGACGGCGCTGCCCCTGATCGCAATCGGATCCGTACCGAGTTCCCATATTTTGGTGAGCCCTACTCGAAGGAAGAACAGAAGGATGTCGTACCATGGCACGCAAAAATCAGCCAATGACGCCTGCGTGACCAAATCCCCAAAACTCGGCCAGCAAATGAGAATTGCTTGGCCGCGGCTTCCTTTGCCGGATAGTGCGTTTTTCTGCACAACCTCCATCTATGACCACCGGCATATCATGTGTATGACGACCATCCTGGTTGAGGGTGGGTCATCGAGGAGGAAGGATGAAGCTTGCAGGCAAGAAGGCACTCATTACCGGGGGCAACAGCGGCATCGGTCTTGCCACTGCTCGCCTCTTCGTCGCAGAAGGCGCTGAAGTCGCCATCACCGGCCGTGACCAGAAGACGCTGGATGAAGCGGTCGCTGAACTCGGATCGAAAGCGCACGGCTATCGCGCCGACGTTACGGTGGCGGAGGACCGCAAGAAGCTCTTCGCTGACCTCTCCAAAGACTTTGGCAAACTTGACATCGTCGTCGCCAATGCAGGCATCTCTGGCAGAACGCCGACTGGCACGACCGACGAAGCCACCTTCGAGAAGGTGGTCCACACCAACCTCAACGGTGCTTTCTTTACTGTCAATTCAGCCGCTCCTCTGTTGAACGACAACAGCAGCATCATCTTCAACGGATCAGTGCACAAGTATCTCGGTCAACCTGGCGTGGCTGCCTACGCTGCCACGAAAGGCGGACTCGTCTCGATGTCGCGGACCATCGCCGCCGACCTTGCGCCGCGCAAGATTCGCGTAAACGTGGTGGCCCCGGGGGCGACGAAGACTCCCATTTGGAAGCGCGGGCCGCGCGCCAATGCCACTCAACAAGAATCCCAGGAACTTTCCGACTTCTTCTCTTCCACGGTTCCACTTGGTCGTTGGGGCGAGGCAGAAGATGTGGCCAAGGCTGTGCTTTTCCTTGCCTCGGACGATTCGTCATACATCAATGCGGTCGAGTTGATGGTTGACGGCGGATTGACGGGTGCTCCCTTCGGAGCTCCCATTTTTCGCGGCTGACCCTGGAGAAAATCCAACACCCCTTTCCAAGGAGGGGCGGAATTCCACATGCTCCGTCCTATCTACTTGTCTTCGGTGTCCTCCCAGCGGGATTCGCACGATAGCCTATGATGGCTCGGTCTGAAGACTGTGTGACCGCATTTCCAGGTCCAGGGCCTTACCGATCCTGACAACGATGGGCAGCAATGCTTCAATATCTGCCAGCGATGTGCGAAAGTTCACAATGCATGCGCGCAGCGCGAATCTTCCATGGACCACCGCGTTGGAAAGATATGCCTCACCGCTCGACTGCAGGCGAGTCAGCAGTTCAAGATTCAGTTCGTCCAGATACTTCGCCGCCTTCTCGTCACCTGAATTGAGATCCGTGGGCACAAAGCGAAATGTTGTAATACTGAGAGACTGAGTTAGCGCGTCAAGCTCGGCGTATTGCGGGATCCGCTCGAAGAGGGCTCGCGCCAATTGGATATCGTCGGAGATCATCCGCTCATAGCCCTCGCGACCCACCTCTTGCAGCGCGAGCCACACTTTCAGCGCGCGAAACCCGCGTGAATTCTGTGGACCAAGGTCAAAGTAATTCGTCGCCTCCGCGCCGAAGTGATAGTAGACAGGATGATAAGCAAAAGCGGCGCGCAGCTTTTCCGGGTCACGCACCAGCGCGCAGCCCGCCTCAAGCGGCGCATAGAGCCACTTGTGCGGGTCCACGGCCACTGAGTCCGCCTCGCGCAATCCGGCGAATGCATCCGGGGCATCCGGTAGCACCGCTGCCAGGCCGCCGTATGCCCCATCCACATGGAACCAGAGCCCGAACTCGCGACACAGCGCGGCCATCTCCGGCAATGGGTCAATAGCCCCCGTACTTACCGAACCGGCATTCCCCACCACCAATGCAGGCCTGTCTCCCGCTTCACTGTCCTTGAGAATTTCTTCCTTTAACGCCGTCAGATTCACCCGCATTTCGTCATCCACGGGTATCCATCGAATCGCGTCCGTTCCCATTCCCGCGATATCCGCCGCCTTTTGAATCCATGTGTGCGTCTCTTTCGAGCAGTAGACGCGCAGCCGTGTCCCGTCCATTCCCTTCGTGCGCACATCCCATGCCGCCTTCGCCTGCCGCGCCGCAAGGAAGCAAACCAAGTTAGCCATGTTACCGCCGCTGATAAACAGGCCTCCGCAATCGACGGGATAACCAAGCATCTCAGCAATCCAGCGAATCGTCTGCCCTTCAATCTCGCTCGCCATGGGTGAGAGCAGCCACGCACCGACGTTGGGATTGACCGCGGCGGCGAGCAACTCCCCCAGTGCGCCGATGGGCGCTGCCGACGAGGTGATGTATCCCCAGAAGCGAGGATGGCCGTTGAACAGGGAGTGATCGAAGAGCAGGTCAGCGGCATGATGGAGCAACTGCGCCGGGTCGGCGCCCCGTTCCGGCAACGTGCGCTGTGCCGCGAGAGCCTGTCGTACTACCGCGGGAGATTCCGCCCGCGTGACGGGTCGTTGGGGAAGCGAGTCAAGAAAATCGGCGATGCGATCGATAAGCTGGGCGGCCAGTTCTCGAAACTCCTTGGAACTCATGGCCAGCGGTGCTGCGCGATTCTTAAGGCTCTGATTGTCGCGCATCGAAACCCTCAGCCGAATTCTATCCGAAGAATGCGCAAGTTCATTGCTGTACTCTATTCGACTGGGGGCGATAGAATCGGGCGAATCCAATAGAGCGGGTCAATCGGACACCGGTCTGAGTTGACGCATAATCCGCCGGCGCTAAACGAACTTCTGACAGCCGGATTTGTGGGGTTGGCTCGGATGACCGGCTAACCGGAAGTTACCCCAAAACGGGTGTAATGTCCGGGTTGGCGACTCTCCCGACCGGATTTTGAAAATCGCCCTGATATCGCCATTTGAGGGTTTCGGCTTTTTCGTGCGTCGGTAAAAACAAGTCCACATCTCGGCATCAATCCGGAACGTCGATGAGCGACTCGGCGGAGATCCGGCTAAACTGAGCCAATGATCGGCCAATTTCGAGCCACGAGATTCTTAAGGGCAACGAAGCAATCAATTCTGCTCCCCGCGTTTATTATTTTCGCCGGGTTCGCCAGGGCTGAATGCAACGAGGCCGCCTCATTGCCGGTTGTGAGTGTTGCCCTCCCGGGACACCCCTTCGCTGTCATTCCTTCAACCGGTCATCAGGCGGGGTGTTGGCTTTTTGTCTCACTCGACAATGGCAACATTGCGGTCCTTCGTCGTGACAATGGCCGCGTTGAACTGGAACACACTGTAAAGGTCAAAGGCCATCCGCTCGGGATGGCTCTCACGCCGGACGGGAAGAGCCTAATTGTGGCAAGCGGTCATTTCATTTTGTTCCTGGGCGTGAAGCGGCTTAAGTCCGGAAAGGGAGACCCCACTAATGATTCGATCAGCGATGGCGAGAATCCGATGAGCGGTTACTTGAATGTTACTGCTGACGGCAAATTCCTCTTCGTCAGTAACGAGGCTGCGCAGACGATTTCCGTGGTCGATCTCGAGCATGGCCGGAAAAGCATCGGGACAATCCCGGTTGGCATCGGTCCCATTGCACTCACATTTTCGAAGGACGGGCGATACCTCTACACATCGAGCTTGACCGCACCACGCGATTGGAACTGGCCGAATGTTTGCAAGCCAGAAGGTCAGGACCTCGCATCAGCGGAAGCTACCAAACCTGAAGGCGCAATCATTGTCGTCGATGTCGAGCGCGCGAAGACCGCCCCAGTCCGTTCGGTCGTGTCTCGCGTACCTGCAGCATGTAGTCCGGCGCGCATCGCGATGTCGCCTTCAGGAAACCGAATCTACGTGACCGCGCGGGGCAGTAATGCCGTGCTTGCCTTCGACGCAGAGAAACTCGTGAGCGATCCCGATCATGCACGGGTGGGCATGGTGCTCGTTGGAACCGGGCCGGTGCCGGTTGCTGTCGCTGACGGCGGGAAGTTGGTGATTGTGGGGAATTCGAATCGCTTCGACACGGATCAGTCGAAAGCGGAGGTGCTCGACGTACTGAGTGCCGATCCCCTGCAGGTTGTCTCTCACATCCAGGCCGGTGCGTTTCCCCGCGAAATGAGGCTCTCGCCGGATGGAAATACGCTGTTCCTCACAAACTCTTCCTCCGATTCGCTGCAAATAATCGACCTGAGACGCGCGATCCCGTAGCGCGTTTTGCACTGTACCACCTGAACTGTATTATCCAGGGACGCGGAGGGGGTTGCTGACGCCTTGACCTTCGACATATTGAGTGCTATATATGTCGAAGTGAGAGGCATGCCCATGGCCGACAGCAAAACTGACATTCCGCAGGGCACGCTCGACCTGTTGATCCTGCAGGTGGCTGCACTTGGTCCCATCCACGGATATGCCATCGCAACGCGCCTTCAACAGGTTTCGCGCGATGTTCTGCAGGTGCGCCAAGGCTCCCTGTATCCGGCCCTGCATCGGCTCGAAAATAAGGGCTACCTCGGCTCGGCATGGAAAGAATCGGAGACCGGACGCGAGGCGAAGTTCTATCACGTCACCGCGAAGGGCCGGCGCAAGCTTGAAGATGAGACGAACAACTGGATTCGACTTGCGGAGGCAATACGCCTCGTCCTGGAACTCTCGGGTGAACGAGCGTCATGAAATGGTTTGGGCGTCTGCTGCATAAGCGGCAACTCGACGTGGAACTCGAGAAGGAACTCGAGTTCCACGTGGATCGTCACACAGCCGATAACGTGCGCCGCGGTTTAACTGAAGAAGAGGCTCGCCGCGAAGCTCGCGTGCGTTTTGGGGGGCTCGATCAGATACGGAATGAGTGCCGGGAAGCGAGGGGAACAGCGTGGCTCGAAGCGGTTTGGCGCGATGTGCGGCTAGCGATTCGCGTGTTGAGCAAGAGTCCCGGATTCGTTCTAACGGCTATCCTTACGCTCGCGCTCGGGATCGGCGCCAACGGTGCCATCTTCGAACTACTCGATGCGGTTAGGCTCCGCAGCCTGCCCGTAGAGGATCCACAATCGCTCGCGCTGATCCACATCGACGGCGAACACCGTTTTGGCATTTCCGTTAACTCCAATGCGCTCAGCTATGCGGTCTGGCAGGAACTCGAACGCCGCCAGGAGGGGTTTTCGGGAGTCTTCGCGTGGGCCGACGCGAACATCCAACTCGGTACCGGCAATGACAAGAAAACCACGCATTCCGTGTGGGTAACCGGTGACACGTTCTCGACTCTCGGCGTGATTCCGGTTCGCGGCAGATTGTTGAACAAGTCGGATGACCATCCCGGATGCGGCATCGGCGGAGCAGTGATCAGCGATGGCTTCTGGAAAGCGCAATTCGGAGGAAGCGAATCCGCCATTGGTTCCGTGGTGATGCTTGACGATCACCCGACCCAGATTCTGGGCGTCACACCTGCCAGGTTTTCGGGGGTCGAAGTGGGCAAGAGCTTCGATGTTGCGCTACCGCTCGGCTCGTTGACGAGCTATCACCCCTCATCCATGGCCCTGGCCAGAAGTGATTTCTCATTCCTGACCGCAATGGGACGCATTAGGCAAGGATGGACGCTTCCGCAGGCATCCGATCAGTTGCACAGCATCAGTGCAGCTATTTTCCAATCCACTCAGCCCAGTGGATATGCGCCCGGCGCACATGCCTTTTACACAAGCCTTCGCCTGGGTGCTTATCCGGCCGCGAACGGCATCAGCGACCTGCGGGGGAACTATGACTCCGCACTCTGGCTCCTGTTGGGCATCACGGGTCTCGTTCTCTTGATTGCCTGCGCAAATATGGCGAGTCTGATGATGGTGCGCGCTACGGCGCGACAGGCAGAGATGGCCGTGCGACTGGCGATCGGCGCTTCGCGGTTCGCATTGGTGCGGCAACTTTTTACGGAAGCGATGCTCATTGCTTTGATTGGGGCCGGAATCGGGATTGGGGTGGCAAAGCTCTTCGGCAAAGCGCTGCTCCTGTTCCTGGGCAGTGGCAAGAGCGCTCCGTATCTCGACATGAGTCTGGATTGGCGAGTGCTTGGATTTCTGGCGTCGGTTACATCCTTAACCTGCCTGATCTTCGGGCTGATGCCTGGTTTCCGTGCATCGCAAACCACTCCCGTGGAAGCAATCAAGTCGCGTGGACAGAGCGGATCAACGGGACGGAGCAAATTCTCATTGCAGAAGGTGCTGGTTGCGACCCAGATCGCCATCTCGATTGTCTTGGTGGTTGGCGCAGTTTGCTTCGTTCGCAGCTTCACGAGCCTGATGACGCTCAATGCTGGATTCGACAGAAATGGGTTGATCGTTGCATCTGTCGATTTCTCCCACATGGCCATGCCTCCCGGCCGAAGCGAACCATTTCTTGAATCGCTGGTTACAGCCGTTCGAACGCTGCCGCAGGTTCGCTCGGCCGCTGCTGCAACACACGTCCCGCTGGATGGCAGCAGCTGGTCGCTGGGGATCCGGGTGGGTGCAAAGGACGGTTGGTCGAAATACACGTGGGCCACTCCCGGTTATTTTGAGACTTTGGGGATGCACATCCTTGCGGGGAGCGATTTCAGCGAACAAGATACCGCGACTTCGCTACCGGTCGTAATTGTGAACCAAACATTCGTCCGAAACTTCATCAATGGGCAGGACCCGGTGGGCCAGACTGTACTGAGCCGGGCCGAACCGAACTATCCTGCAACTCGTTATCGGATCATCGGAGTTGTGAACGATGCAAAGTATGCCGACCTGAGAGACGAGATCCCGCCGCAGGCTTTCGTGCCTGAGAGCCAGTTTACTGCGGGTGGCGCGGGCGGAATCCTCTTTATACGCGGCAGGCAGACGCCAACGGCTGTAATCCCGCCTATACGTGACAAGCTTCAACAGATTGCCCCGCAGATGCGCACAGAATTTGAACTACTCGAGACGCAGGTCGAGGACGGACTTGTTCGTGAGCGCTTGATGGCCGCGCTCTCTGGCTTCTTTGGTGCTCTTGCGGTGTTACTCGCAGCGATTGGGTTGTACGGTTTAATCGCATATATTGTCGCGGGCCGTACCAGCGAGATCGGAATCCGTCTGGCTCTCGGGGCATCGCGCAGGATGATCGCATGGCAGATTGTTCGTGAGGCAGTTTTGCTCGTCTGTGTCGGTTTGGTGCCCGGCATCCTTTGCGCCATGCTCGCTATCCGGAGCGCCCGGTCATTGCTGTTTGGGTTCAGCTCGAGCGGTTGGACGAGTTTTGGCGCAGCAAGCCTGTTTCTTCTTGCAGTGGCGTTGGGCGCGAGTTGGCTTCCCGCTCGACACGCATCGCGGCTTGATCCGATGAAAGCTCTTCGGTCTGAATAGCAACGGGCACAATAGCGCAAGCCTGCGGACTAATCCGGGCCCATCTAGTGCTACGCGAATCTAGGCGGTTTCACTTGACGCATAATCGCCATAAGCGGCCAATCGGTGCCCATTTTGAGTGTGTGTTCGTGAGGGCCAAATTTCTGGACCCGCTTGCCCCGAAACCGCACGATTCCGGCGCTCGCACCAATGAGCCGTGCTGAAACGGAACAATGCGGTCGAGTTGATGGTTGACGGAGCTTACGGTAGCTGTAGTTGTGCTCGGGCAAAGGCTCGCCGGCGGGAACAAAGGTTACTGCCCCGGCGCATTCACCGCCGATCCGCTCTAACATTGCGTAATCGTTGCGGGCGCTGATGCCAAGGTTGCGTGCAATGATTTCACGCTTGCTCTCTTCGGGCAGGATGCCGGCAAAGAAGCCCCTGCACTCTTTGCGCGCGAAGCGTTCTTTCCGTAGCGGAAGGGATTGCGAAAGCGGGCAGGCGCCAGGTTTTTCCAACCAGCTTTCGGCGTAATCGAAAACCATCTGCCCGCCTTCATCCTGCATGAGCTGACCGACGAAGTCTTTGTTCAAATAAACATCGAGTGCCTTCGCCATGCCTTACCCCTCTCTTGCTGCGGCGGGTGGGTTGAGCATCAGCTTGATTCCCAGCGTCTGTAGAACGGTGAGTGCTTTTCCGATCTCGCAGGTCTCCTTGCCCTTCTCAAGATCGATGACAAAGCGCAGTCCGGTCCCCGAGGTCAGCGCGAGATCTCTCTGCGTCACGCCCAGACTTTTGCGGGTCTTTCTGATCAAGGCGCCGATCTGTACGGTGGTATATCGCATGCGCTCAAGGTTCCCGTACGGGAATATTACTGCAACTCTAGTCGACTAATCCAGGAAATATTACCGAGCGGTAATATTTCCCAGACAGAATTGGCTAATGAGGATGATGATATTCCCGTTCGGGAATATCGCTTCGATTACCCCAAGACGGTTTGCGACGCTATTCACTGCCGCCGGAAGGCCGGAAGCCTGCGTTCCTTCAGCATGGGCTTAATGCTCGAATCGCTCCCCGGATTAGCCATCTTTCTATATACGGCGAAAAGCGGACGCTTGCCAGAGCCAGAGTCCATATACAACTGCTGAGGACATCCGGGCACTCAGCACAGCCTCTAATACTCCCTAGCCGCTGTCAGGCATGAGGTCCACTATCTTTCGCGCTATTGGCTATTAAGCATTGGGTCACCTGATGCTGTTGAGGTCGGCGGATTCATCTTCAGGCCGGTGACCTTGAGCGTGAAGGGGTGATCATCGGGAGCTCCACCCAGTTGCGAAATCTTCAACCCGGTAGAGTCTTGTGCGAATGGAAGGGATTGATCCATGCCCAACATGGTGACGTACGTGACTTTTCCCTCGATGCCTTGTCCAGATGCTAGAGAGGAAATCAAGAGATCTGTGGCGCTTTTCTTTTGCATAACGATCACGTAGAGCACCTCGCCCTTCACTGTAAAGTGTATTTGCTGCTCGCCGGGCTCCTCGAACTTAACCCATGCATGTGTGTCGTAGATGGCCTCGCCGTTTACCTGCAGCCATTTGCCTAGACCCAGAAGGGTGTCCTGCTGATCCTGAGGAATCGTTCCGTCCGACATTGGGGAGACGTTGAGAAGGAGAGATCCATTCTTACTCACAGCGTCAACAAGCATGCCGATGACCTGGTTTATGGGTTTGGCGTGCACCGCCGTGGTGTATCCCCAACTGCCTCCATTGTTCATCGTGGCGTCATCCTCCCACTCGCCTGTGCGGATGCCGGGGGGCGTGTGAGCTTCAAAGTCGAGGATGGACCCGATGGTTTCGCTGTTCTTGCCGGAAGGCGCGAAGGCAGCTTTCTTTGAGGTGAACGAAACCTCTTTGCCCCAGCTTTTTGCGCGGTTATAGTAATACGCCGCGATGCTCAGCTTCAGCGGGTCAAGGTAGCGCTGATCGATCCCATTGTCGAAGAACATAAGGTCAGGATGATATTTGTCTATCAGTTCTACGTTGCGCTCATACCAGTTGACCAAAAACCTCTCAAGGGCAGCATCACTGCGGTCGGCGACATTATAAAAGTCCGCCCACTTGGGATCGTAAAGATCTACTTTTTCGGCCTTCATCTTGTCGGCGAGTTCGACCGGAGGATTGATGAACTCGAAGTTCTCGATGCCATGATTGGCAACTCCGAACCTCATGCCCTGCGCCCGTACTGCCTTCGATAGTTCACCGATGACATCCCGCTTTGGCCCCATCTTCATCGCGTTGAAGGGCGTCACCTGACTATCCCACATGGCGAAGTTCTCGTGGTGCTGTGCTCCTGGAACGACGTACCTCGCGCCCGCCTTCTTGAACAGCTCCGCCCAGGCGTCCGCATCGAACTTTTCCGCCTTGAACATGGGGATGAAGTCCTTATAGCCGAACTTATCCGGCGGACCGAAATGTTCTGTGTGCCAGTCCACGAAGTTTGTTTGGCTGTGCATAGTCTTAACCGTGTTGTCATCTCCGCCGGCGTACATCCACTTTTCGTACCACTCATTGCCATGTGCCGGCACGGAGAAGATGCCCCAATGAATGAAGATCCCGAACTTGGCGCCGATGAACCATGCCGGCACCTTGTAGTTCTCCTTAAGAGATTCCCACGTAGGCTGCACAGGGCCGGGCGCCATAGGGATGGGGATTTGCTTCAAGGCAGCGTTCACTACATCGATGTTGGTTTCCGGGGCCATGTCGAAGCCCATGGTATTTCCCCCTTCACCGATGTCCTGTGCTGGCGGTGAAGGTTTCGCTTGAGAATGCAGTGGCGGCGCCGCAAGGAGGATCAGAATGAAGATGATCGGGTGGATGGAAAGCCTGGGAATCTTGATGAGATGGTTGGGCACGAGAAGATTTCTCCAATCTGCTGGTCGAACGACTCGGTTGATAAAGAGGGCCCCGGGTTGCTCAACCCGAGATGCTGACCACCTCTTCTTGGCTAAAAACGACTCCCATGATCTGAGAAACAAGACTGACGGCTCACTATATTTCCGATCTGTCCGGCACAATCTCGGTACGCTGACCGTTCACCAGGACGTCGACAGAAACGGGTTGAGGGGAAGTGAGCTTCCACCGGGTTACCTTGCCATTCATCCAGGACATGCTTACTGCCACGTTCCCTCTCGCCTTGAGACCATTGACGCTACCCTCGGACCACTCCGGACAAGGAGCGGGGAGCAGATGAATCACTCCATTGTGAGATTGAACGAGCATCTCGACGATCGCTGCGGCGATGCCGTAGTTGCCGTCGATCTGCAACGGGATGTGATGCGTCGTAAACAGGTTGTCAAGCATGTTGTAGGCGATGAGGCCGGTGAGCATTTCGTGAGCCCGCTGCCCATCGTAAAGACGGGCCCAGAGCATGCATCTCCAGGTCCACGACCAGGAACGACGGCTGTCTCCAGTGGTCTTTCTCATCAGCAGCGATTGACGGGCAGCCTCGGCCAACTCGGGGGTTTTTTCAACGCTGATCGTACTTCCCGGAAAGACGGCGAACAGATGCGAAGTATGGCGATGATCTGTCACCGGGTCGCGATCGATCATCCACTCCATGAGATTGCCCTGCTTGCCTATCTGCGGGTGAAGAAGGTGCTCCTGCTTCTGTTTGATCTCTTCAACCCACTCCTGATCGACACCGAGAATTTGGGCAGCCCTAATGGTATTGAGAAATAGCTCGGAGACGATCTCCTGGTCCATGGCCACGCCATCTTCGCCGCGAGGTCCGTGCTCCGGAGACCAGCCGTTGGGAACGACCAAGGTTCCAGCCTTCACCCGTGCGAGCTCAGGGTAGAGTGAGATGTCGACCGGCTTGTATTCGCTTTCGAAACCTTTGCCGTCTTCTCCCAAAGTTTTGAGATGAGATGCCCAGTACTGCGACAACTCTTTCATCATGGGATAAGCCTGGTTCCGGAGATACACCAAGTCGCCGGTAAATGCGTAATGCTCCCACATATGCAGGGCGTACCAGGCTGAGCCCGGCAGATTCATTTGCCAGCCGTTGCCACCGAAAGGGTTGTGCGATGTATAGACGAGCCAGCCGTCTGACTGAGGAGTCTGGGTCTTGCCGGTAGCCTCGAGATATTCGCGCGTAGCCAGACGATTCGGCTCGCGCGTGGCCCAGAGGTAACCGATCATGGACAGGTGGCATTCAGACAGGTTACCGGGTTCGGGCAGCCAATAGACCATCTGGAAATTGATGTTGCTGTGGTAGTCGTTGCCCCACGGCGCATCAATCATCCCGTTCCATATCCCCTGAAGACCGGCGGGCAAATCGCCGGGCCGGGAGGTGGAGATCATGAGGTAGCGGCCGAAATTGAAAAGAGTTTCCTCCAATCCGGCATCGTTGGGATTTGCTCGGTACGCCTCAAGCCTGCGGGGCGTGGGCATCGCGTCGAGCGAAGCGCTTGATGAGCCGAGATGGAGACTGAGCCTGTCGAAGAGCGCGATATAGTTGGTGCGATGCCGGGTGAGCAACTCGTCGTAGGAGAGGCTGCCGGCCTTCTTTAGCCTGTCGGTGGCTTTAGCGTCGGGTTCTTCGCCACGCCAGGCCTTTTTGTAATCCTGCAGGAAATTGGTCTCGATCGCGATCACGATTGTGAGGGATTCCACAGCGTGTAAAGCGATGTGATCTGCCTCACCAGTCTGCTTGCCTCCCTGGCTGGTGACTACACCCCGCGCCCTGCAGCGAATTCCATTACCCAGTTCGCTGGCGACAGCGAGCTCTCGTTGACTGACGGAGGTGGAATCAGTGTCGCGCTGGGTTGCCAGAGAGACGGTGGCATCGAATTTCTTCTGGTCTGTCGCACGATAGTGCAGAACGATGACCTGATCCGGATAACTGGAGAAGGCCGTGCTCTCAATTGTTACGCCCTTTCTTACGCCTGAGGAGCGAACGCAGCCCTGATCCAAACAGATCTCGCGGATGAATGGGTCTCTCTCCACCGGAGCGTTGAAATCTACGATCAAATCTGCGACGGGCTGGTAACCACCGAAGCCATTTTCGCCAATTTGAGGTCCATGCTCTCCGTCATAGCGCTTATCGCCTTTGTTGTTGATGGTGCCGGGGTTTCGTCCGCCGGACCAAAAGGAGACTTCATTCAATGAATAGCGGTCGCGACCACTTCCATGAAAGACAGAAACTGCGAGACGGCCGTTGCCGATGGGATATTGTTCCCCTTCCCAGAGGCGAACGGGATTTGGATACTTCCCTTTCGTCGCCGCATTTGTCTCTTCATCGAGATAGTCTTTTCCCTCGCCCGACTGCCAGCGTTTGATAACGGCAGAGGGATGAGGCACGCGAGGTAGATGAGGCGTCGGGTCGCCCTCCCACACCCCGTCATAAATGTCGGAGGTGGCGCTCGATTGCTTCTGATTCTCGAAGAGCCGGGTAAATGCCGGCTGATCAGACCATACTCGCATGCCTGGAGGTTTGGACTTCGAGTTGGGCGAAGTGGTCTGAGCCAGGCTACGGCCAATACCAGCGCGCCCAGCCAGAGCCACACCGGCAGCCGCCATTCCGGAGGCTTTCAGAAAGGTTCGCCGTCCGAGCTGTTTCCAACCAGGTCTTTTCACACTCATCGACGCTCCGCGTTTCTGCTAGGGACCAATTCGGTCGGTTGCGCCTCCGCCAAAGACCATCGCTCCCAAACGCCCGTTGCCGATAGGCAGAGCGTCAACCCACAGGGATGCCGGTCTGGTGTACCACAGCTTCAGATCGCTAGCCTCGTTCTCTGGCGCCCGGGGCAGTCCCAAGCGTCTTGCTAGCGATCGGGTCGCACCAACGGCAAAGGCAATGAGGAGAAAGCGGCGGCGCGTAAATCTAGCCATGAGGCACGTACTTCCCTGAAGCGAGAGCAACTAGCACGAAGTCCCTACAACTCGGAATTGTATCGAATGCCCAAAATTCATCGCTGCGGGGATGGTCTAGTTGGGAAATAGCCGAGGCCGGTACTGCCGAGGTCTTTGGCGTACAACATCGGGCATTAAGCTCGGAGTTTCCCCTCTGCGTTCTGACCACGATCTTGCCCGTCTGGTTCATGAACGTCTTCCGCTCGCTTCGGTTGAGTCGCTTTCCCAACATGGAATGAGCGATGAAGAAATTTATAGCTTCATCGTTCCGCGCCGGACTCTGGCTCATCGGAAAACCCGTCGTGAGTCTCTGACCCACGATGAATCCGACCGCGCCGTTCGTATGGCTCGCATCACCTCCCTGGCCGAAGAGGTCTTCGGCGACGACCCCAAAGCCTCTCGCTGGCTGCGCAAGGCGAAGTCTCGGTTTGAGGGGCGCAGCCCGCTGGAGATGCTGCGTACGGAAGCAGGAGCACGACTGGTAGAAGAGATGCTTCTGCAACTCGATTACGGATTCGTCGCGTGAGTATGGTTCTTTGATCCTGTGGCGAGTCAGCAATTACCAGACGTTGGACGGAGTAGGCGGCCTGTATGTGTCCGGGCGCTGGCATACAAGAGGCCATCCCATCCTCTATTGCACCCTAAACCCTGCCACGGCCCTGCTCGAAACACTCGTCCATATCGAGATCGACTCTGAGGATCGCCCTGAGCGTTTCCAGGTATCGAGGATTGAAGGACCGGACTCGCTCTCTATTGAGAAAGTTGAAGCTGGTTCCTTGCCTCCGAATTGGGCAGTCGACCAGAGTATCACCCAGAGCATTGGAGACCGCTGGCTCGGCAGGGGACGCTCCCTGCTATTGCAAGTCCCAAGCGTTCTTGTGCCAGAGACATGGAACGTGTTGGTTAACCGCAACACGCCGAAGCCAATCGCCTGAAGGTTACTGCGACCTATGAGCACGCTTTCGATGTCCGACTGCTCTAATCCCCGTGCGGGGCATACCCAAGAGTGAACCTCGCCGCCAAAGGAACACAACTCGAAAATGTCCGAAGAAGTTCGAGGAGTGGGCGAGACCTAAGCGCCCCGTCTGGATCGGTGGGATCGGTCTCTTACCATTGTGCGGACCTGTCACGGGTTAAGGCTGCGTTCTGGGCAAAAATACGGGCCATTCCGTCACCTATCCAAGTGGACGTGTGCCCGCGTTGGGCCCGAGAGCGGGGGGTGTCGGCTTAAAGTTCAGGCAGACCTGTCCAAATTGGGGTTTGGAACCAAGGGACAAATCGGGATTAACTCCTGACTCCGGCGCGCAAATCGCATTAACCGCAGGTCCCTCCACTTCGCTCCCCGGATTTCCTGTAGAACTTGGTGGCTTCGACAAACTTCATGCGCCTTTCCCTACTGAAAGGCGCACACGCGGCCCTGTCCAGTGCAGCGTGGCAGGAAATCCGGGTTCGCTCCGGTCGGGATGACAAATTTGTTTTGAAATCGATGATTTCTCACGACAACCGCCCATTTTTACAACAAATTTGTCATCCCGACCGGAGCGAAGCGAAGTGGAGGGACCTGCGGTTAATGCTTCGTTTTCAGTGGGTCCAAAAGAGGGAACCTCATTTGATGTTGGCCAAGCTCTCCTAATTTAATTAGCTGACTATCCAACAGCCTGCCTTTCTCGCTAATTTGGACAGCTCTGAATGTCGGCTTTGCCAGCGACAGATCCGGCCGCTTCATCGCGGACAAGCGCTTTGGCTAAATTCTCGCGATCCGGATTAGCGTCCAGACGTCGCCGTCGCCAGCCCTGGACTTATGTCGAACTCAGGATGAGGCACCCCCAGCATCCACTTATCGAACCAACCCACGATGTAGTCAAGACGTTCGATTCGGTGCCAGGGCTCGCCCGACCGTGAAAGCTCGTGCGTCTCCCGTGGAAAAACAACCATGGCGGTTGGGCGTTTCAAATACTTGAGCGCACGGAACAACTGTTCGCCGCCTGAGTCTTGCGGCGTGCGGAAATCAGATTCGCCCAACACAAACAGCACCGGCGTATGAATGTTCTCCACAAACGTAATCGCCGACCGGTTCTTATAGTCCTCCGGATCTTCGAAGGGCGGCGCTTTGAACCAGGTCGGCCGGAAGAGAACGAAGTCTGCCGTATACCACCACGATGCCCAGTTGGAGATGTCGCGCTGCGACACCGCCGCCGCGAAACGGTTGGTGTGCGTGATGGTCCAGTCGGTGAGCACGCCGCCGCCGCTGCCGCCCGTCACGCCGAGTTTCTTTTCGTCGACGTAGCCGCGCTTGAGAATTTCGTCGACGCCGGCCATCAGGTCGAGATAGTCGTCACCAGGATAGTGATATTGAATGATGTTGCCGAATTCCTGCCCATAACTGGTCGAGCCGCGCGGGTTGAGATAGAGCACCACGTAGCCTTTGGCTGCCATCCATTGAAATTCATGATCGAAGACCCAGCCGTAGGCGGCGTGCGGACCGCCGTGGATGTTAAGGATGAGCGGGTACTTCTTCTGCGGATCGAAGTCCGGCGGCTTCTGGATCCAGCCCTGAATGCGCTTGCCATCGAAACTGGTGTAATTCAATTCCTCCGGCGAGGTCAGGTTCAGTTGCGACCAGAGTTTCTGGTTAAAGTCGCTGATACGCGTCTGGCCTCCGTCACCGCCAACGGCGAAAAGGTCGCCGATCATCACCGGTGAAGAGATGAGCGCGACAATCTTTCCCGCCTCTTTGCTCACGGAGAAATCGAGCACTGCCTGGTCGCCGTGGGTAACCTCAGTTACCGTGCCGGTTCGCGCGTCCACGCGCACGATCGGCGAGCGTCCTTGCTTCTCCACAGTATCGAGCAGCGAGCGGCCATCGGCTGACCAGTAGAGCCCGCGACTGCTGCCCGCGTCAGGAGCCGCGTTGTCGCCCCCAACCGAGCTGCCCATATCGAAGTCAAAGTCGGCGGTAAGGTTCTGCGCTTTCGACTCCGGCGTCACCGGCAACACCCAGAGGTCCGTTTGGGAATAGGAGCGAACCGGCTGGGAGACGGCTCCGTGGAAGGCCAACCGGTCCCCGTCCGGGCTAAGAACAAGATCGCCGATGCTCATAGGAAGTGTGGCCAGTTTTTGGCTGTTCCCACCTGTTGCAGGCACGGAATAAATATCCGTCGATGGGAGTTCGTAGTAGGGCTCGGCAGTCTGCCGCGTGGTGAAGTAAATGCGCGAACCATCGTGGCTCCAGACGGGCTCATGCTCGTCGAAATTTCCGCTGGTGAACTGCACCGGCTTGGGAATTTCATCGGAGGCCGCCGGCACCGCGAGGAGCCAGATATGGGTGTGGCGTTTGGCATCAAGGTAGCCTGCGTCGTTACTGCGATAGACCGCACGGGTGATGACGTGCACATCCGATTCGTGCTCACTCTCCGCTTGACTCTCGCTCGGCTTCGCATTCTTGTTGCGCTCGGCCTTCTGCAGGTCCTCTCCCGTGGTCGAGCTCTGGAAAGCGATCCGCGTGCCGTCGGGAGACCACACCGGGCCCGAGGCGCCTTTGGGCAGATCGGTGATCATAGAGGCCTCGCCTCCGGCGAGCGACAGCATTGCCAGTTGCGCGGGCTTCGGCTTGCCCGCCGCGTCTTTCTCCCCGCCACGAACCAGCACGATATGCGTGCCATCGGGCGACCAGCGCGGCTGTGCGTCGTGCTTGCCGTTCGTCATCCGGATGGGAGCTTGCTTGCCATTGCTGTCAACTATCCAGATTGAAGTCTCGTATCCGGTGCGCTTCTCGTCGACCGTCACGCGGGTGAATGCGACGCGCGTGCCATCGGGCGAGAGTTGAGGATCGGCAATCCAAACGAATGTGAACAGATCTTTCTCACTGATCAGGCGCTTCTGCGAGCCGGCGGGCTGGGTGGCGTTTTGCGCCATCAATGACGCAACCACCGTAAGAATGACCACAACGGAAAAGCGAATCTTCATGCGCATCCTCGAGTGGCGCTGTGCCACGGCGAAACGGCGGGCTCCCCGTGCTGACTTGGCACCCGCGCCGCCCCTTGGTCCTAGAAGGATCTTAAATGCCTTATTATGCGCTCTTGCAGATTTCAATCGCCGAACAGGTCGCTTCTGCAGATCCAACCCTCAACCTGAGAGAAGTGCAAAAGCACACGGAGCTAGGCCACGGATTATTCACTGCCGCCGGAAACCTGTAGTCCGCGCTCCTTCAGCATGGGCTTGATGCTGGGATCGCTCCCCAGCCATGCCTTATACATCGCGGCCAGATCTTCGGTATTGCCGCGCGATAGAACCATCCGTCGCAGGCGGTCACCGTTTGCGCGAGTCAGGCCGCCGTGGTCCAGGAACCACTGGTACGCATCATCATCGAGCATCTCGCTCCACAGATATGCGTAGTAGCTTGCCGCATAGCCAGTGGACCAGATGTGGGAGAAGTAAGTGGATCGGTAGCGCGGAGGCAGATAGCTGATGGAGAGATGGGTCCGGGTCAACGCCTCTTTCTCAAATGCATCCGTGCTCTCAATCTGGGAACTGGTGCCCAGCGTGTGCCACTGCATATCGAGCTCCGCCGCGGCCAGGACCTCGGTCAGCGCATAGCCCTGGTTGAAAGTTTTCGCCTTTACCAGTTTGGCCGCCAACTCAGCCGGCATAGGCGCGCCGGTTTCATAGTGCTTCGCGTAATGGTTGAACACTGCAGGATAAGTAGCCCAGTGTTCGTTGAACTGGGAAGGGAACTCGACGAAGTCGCGGGCAACCGAGGTGCCGGAGAGGCTGGGATACTGCGAGTCGGCAAACATGCCGTGCAGCGCGTGGCCAAACTCATGAAACATCGTGGTCGCATCGGTAAAGCTGATGAGCGCCGGCTGACCCTCTGCGGGCTTGACGAAATTGCCCACGTTATAAACCACAGGCAATGTGCCGAGCAGCTTGGATTGACCAACCAGATTGCTCATCCACGCCCCGCCATTCTTGTTGTCGCGTTTGAAGTAGTCGCAGTAGAACAGCGCCAGCGGCTTACCATCCGCATCCGTCACTTCGAAGACCCGCACATCCGGGTGGTAAACCGGGATGTCTTTGCGCTCACTAAACGTCAACCCGTAGAGCTGGTTGGCGGCGTAGAACACGCCATTCTCCAGTACGTTGTTCAGCTCGAAATACGGCCTCACCTGCGCTTCGTCGATGTCATACTTGGCCTTGCGCACCTGCTGGGAGTAGTAGTCCCAATCCCAGGGTTGCAGGTCACCCCCGCCGTTTTGAGCCTCCATAAGGCGCCGGATGTCCCCGGCCTCAGCAGCGGCGTTCGCCGTGGCCGGTGGGACCAGGTCATCCATGAAGCGCTTCGCTGCCTCCGGTGTCTTGGCCATCTGATCTTCCAGCTTCCAGGCGGCAAAATTCGGGTAGCCGAGCAGCTTCGCTTTGTCAGCGCGAAGCTGGGCCAAGCGGATAATCGTCGCCCGCGTGTCGTCCGGCCCCCCGCGTTCGGCGCGGTTCCAGGAGTCCTCAAACAGCGCCTCGCGCGTCCCCGGTCGTTCAGTTTAGCCAGGTAGGGCTGCTGGGTGGTGTTCTGCAGGGTCAGCACCCAGCCCTCCTGCTTCCTCAGCTTGGCAGCTTGCGCGGCCGCGGCCAACTGAGCATCGCTCAATCCCGCCAGCTTGTGGGCGTCGGTGGTGGCGTAAGCAGCATTCCCGGGTCGCCGCCAGCAGCTTGGTCTTGAAGTCGTTCTCCAGGGTCGAGATCTCCTCGTTCATCTTTTTCAGCTCGGCCTTGTCCGGGTCGGAGAGGTTGGCCCCGGCGTGGACAAACTCGCGGTGGTAGTACTCCACCAAACGCAGCGATTCGGCATCCAGCTTGAGCGCATCGCGTTGCTGGTAGATGGCCTCCACGCGACGATACAGCCGGCTATCCAGGTAGATCGCGTCACTGTGCGCGGCCAGCTTGGGAGCTTCGGCTGCTTGCACCGCTTGTAGGACCGGATCGGTGTTCGCGCTGGTCACGGTGTCAAACACCGACATCACCCGATCAAGCAATCGCCCGCTCTTCTCCATCGCGACCAGGGTGTTCTCAAAAGTTGGGGCATCCGGGCTATCGGCAATCGCCCGGATCTCCGCCAGCTGTTGCGCCATGCCGGCTTCGATCGCCGGCTGGTAATCGCTGTCCTGGATCCGGTCGAAAGGGGGTGCTTGAAACGGCAGCGTGCTCGGCGCATAAAACGGATTTTCGGGCCCGAAGGCCACATTGGCAGCCGTGGCGGGGGTAGCGGTCGAGCCGAGCGCGACGGCGCCGGCGGTGGCGGTGATGATGTAGTGAATTGCTGGCCTCATGTTCTCCCTGGTCAGGGCTAATTGCCCTGACCCTTCGATTGTAGAGGAATCGGGTTCCAAGACATTTTTTTAAGAAATCCGATTCCAGCTCTCCCGCGTACTCTCATTAGCGCCTTCCTGGAGCTTACGGCCAACGCTGCCCGTTCACAGGTGTTCTGCGCCTCCTTGTCATCGGTATCTGTCATTGTGCCGATATGCGCATATCATAAAAACTGCCCCGAAACACCATTTAACCCTTGCCTGAGATCGCCTCGGTCCCATACATTTCCCACCTCCAAGATCAGAGCGCTTTTTGACGCGAAATATTGACCCTGAGTTGCCATCCGATTTAATCCGATGTGCGTAACCTTAGTACCGATGGTGCAGCTCGATCCTCCGCTCCTTGACCGCTCGACCGGGTCTTGCGCCAGTGGAATACAAGTCGTTAGGGAGAGAAGTATGCAGAAACGCAGATCCTTCGTTGCCCTCGCGGTGAGCTTGCTGTTGATCACTCCACCCGGAGTATTCGCATCCAGCCATCGCGAAGCGCCCATTACCGCTCTCGATCACGCAGCTGACATTACAGACTTCTACGCGTTTGTCAGTTACGACCATCCTGATCGAGTCACCTTCATCATGAATGTGGATCCATTCCTCGAACCCGCCAACGGTCCCAATTACTTTCCTTTCGATCCCAACGTCCTCTACCAGGTCAGGATCGATAACAATAACGACGCCGTCTCCGATGTAACCTTCAACATCCAGTTCAAGACAACAATTAAAGATCCGACGCTCTTTACCGGTTTTGCCGGCGCCGGCGCAGGAATCGATGCTCCTAAGAACTCGCCACCGCCAGTTGCTCCGGGCACACTGATTGTTCCACCAGCCATTACCTCGCTGTCCGGTCCCGGAGCAGCCGGTTTGAGCTTAAGCCAGACGTACACCGTAACCATGTTCAAGGGAAACACCAAGATTCCTCTCACCTCCGATGCCCCTCTGTATGCAGTTCCCAGCAATGCCGGTCCGCGGACCATGCCTAACTACGCGGCATTGGCAGAGCAGGGAATTTACACCGTCGGTCAAAAAGGGGACATCCGTGTCTTTGCCGGCACGGTGGCTGATCCCTTTTTTATCGATTTGGGAGCGGCCTTCGACAGCTTCAACTTCCGCTTGGGCGCGGGAGGCGGAGTCCTGAGCCCGGCCGCGGATGCGAACGATCAAGTCAACATCGCTCCTAATGCGGTCTCGGGCTTTAACGTCAATACCATTGCCATTGAGGTACCGATCTCCTATTTGACCGTGGACGGGAACCAGCATCCTGCCACTGACAAGAGGGCAACGATTGGCGCCTGGGCAACCACCAGCCGGCCGCAGGTTACCGTCCGCCGTTCCCCACTTCCGGATGAGAGCGAGGGTGCCTTCTACCAGGTCCAGCGCCTCGGCAATCCGCTGATTAACGAACTGATCATCGGCACCGGGTTCAAGGATAAGTGGAGCATGTCGCACCCTGCGAACGATGCTCAATTCGCCAGCTTCGATCTCGATCCCACGCTGGCTCGCATCTTCAACGCGGTCTACGGCATCAACATTCCCACTCCGCCACGCACCGACCTGCTTCCGCTGGTCACCTATGCCCCGCCGATCGCCGCTCCCGGCACACCGGCCGGTCCCATCGCTGACTTGCTGCGGCTGAACACCGGTGTACCTCCAACTCCCATGGCCAATCGCAAGCGGCTGGGCCTGATCGCGGGCGATGGCGCGGGCTTTCCCAACGGACGCCGCGTGACCGATGACGTGGTTGACATTGCTGCTCGCGTAGTTGCGGGCGGCGTGCTCGCCCCCGGCTTCAACGTCGCTCCCAATAACCTGATTGGCGACGGTGTCAATGCTCCCGACATGACCACCCAGGAGACGTTTCCCTACGTTGCGTTCGCTTACAGCGGCCGTAACAGCCGGCACGTCGACCCAGGTGAACCTGGTTGCGGCCCCTCCGGCGCATCCGACTGTCCCATCAACTAACAACCAGCTAACCTGCAGAGATTCCGGCGCACCGAGTAATTATTTTTTAACCTGGTGTGCCGGAACCCTCGCATAACAGTTTTTTTTGAAGGCACGTGATGAAACTCCACACGGTACATTTTTTTATCGCGGCAAGCGTTCTTCTGGGAACACTGGGCAATGCGCAGCAAACCACTCCAGCCGAGCAGCGAATCGCCGCCGCCAGGCAGCAGATCGCAGCCCATCCCAAGAGCGCTGAAGCCTACAACAATCTTGCCGCGGCCTTGATCCGCAGGGCGCGCGAGACCGCTTCGCCGGACTACAACCGCCAGGCCGCTGAGGCCATCGCCAGCGGGCTCAGCCTGGCTCCTCAGGATTTTCAGTTGCGCAAGACGCAGGTGGAGCTCCTGCTCGACCAGCATGAGTTTGTCCAGGCCAGGGACGAGGCGAAAGACCTAAACCAGCACAACCCTGACGATGCGGCTATCTATGGATACCTGGCGCGGGCGGATATGGCTCTCGGCGACGACCACGGCGCTGAAGAAAATGCCCAGTGGATGCTCAACATGCTGCCCTACAATGTTCCCGGCCTGCTGATCGCGGCCGACCTGCGCGATCACTGGGTCGATCGTGAAGGAGCCTTGGATCTGCTGCGTCGCGCCTACGCGGAGACCTCGCCCAGCGAAACCGGCGAACTGGCGGCAATCGCCAACCGGATTGCGTCGATCGAGATTGAGCTGGGAAAGTTGGATGTCGCCGGCCAGGTGCTGCAGCGTGCCGACCAGGTTTTTCCTGGCTACCCCGAGACCGCGAAGAACCGGGCGCGTCTGGGCAACACCACAACCACAACAGCAGCGGATCCTATCCCCGTGCAGACGGCCGCGAAGCCGGAGGTCCCAGCATCTCCGGTCCTGATCCCTACCCTCTCGCCGGTTGTCTTCTCGCCCGTGCCGGCAGCGCTGCTCCTTCCCCGGCCTACTGCTACCGAGCGCATGGTCAAGTCTTCGCAGAGCCGCGTGCAGCGCAACCCTAACGATCCCGCAGCTTACTCCGCCCTGGGCGCGGCCTTCCTGCAGCGTGCAAGAGAGACGGGCGACGTAGAAGACTTCCAGCTGGCGGAGCAGGCTCTACAAAAATCGCTCGACCTGGACAACGCCGACTTTGCGGCTGAGCCCGCCTTCTCCACCTTGGCGGCGGTATGCATGGGCGAACATCGCTTCAGCGACGCCGTCACTTATGCCCAGAATGCCCTCGCCCTTGGCTCCGGAGATCTTTCCTCCTTCGCCATCGTCGGCGACGCGAATGCGGATATGGGTGAATACGAGCGCGCCGCTGTTGCTTATTCGCGCCTGGACATCTCCGGCGAATCCGCCACACAGCCGACTAATGTCTACGTGCGTGACAGCCGCACTTCTTATCTCAAATTCATCTCCGGCGATACCGCGGGAGCGATCCGCCTGATGCAGAGCGCGGTCGCGGCCGGGACAGAAGCCCGGTTGCCCGCGGAAAACCTTGCCTGGCTCTACTTTGAGTTGGGTGAATACGAGTCTCAGGCGGGCGACGTTGCGGCCGCGGACCGCGCCTACGTTGCCGCACTGAATACCCACCCCGGCGATTATCGCGCTCTGGCCGGGTTAGGCAAGCTGCGCGGCAACCAGGGCCGTTACGCTGAAGCCATCAAGCTTTATCAGAGCGCCATTGCGGTTGTGCCTATGCCGATCTTTGTCGCCGAACTGGGAGACTTATATAGCAAGACCGGCAATCTCGAAGAAGCAAAAAAGCAATACCAGTTGGTGCAGTACATCGGGCTGCTCGGCCACATCAACCAGGTGCTGCACAATCGTGACCTGGCGCTCTTTTACGCGGACCACGATATCAAGCTGGACGAATCGCTGACCCTGGCCCATAAGGAATTTGAAGTCCGCCACGATATCTACACCTGGGACGCACTCGCCTGGGCCTTATACAAGAACGGGAAATATCAGGAGGCGAGCGATGCCATGGACAATGCGCTGCGCCCCGGCACCCGGGATGCCCTGTTGTTCTTCCACGCCGGCATGATTGCCGGCAAGCTGGGACAGACTGTGCAGGCCCGCGACCGGTTGCAACAGGCGCTCAGCATCAATCCGCATTTTCACGTCATCTACGCCGACGTTGCGCGGCAACAACTGAAGGTCCTGCAAGAGCAGGCCGGGCTGACGGCCAGCCAAGGACAAACCCATGTTCCGTAAACAAGTCCACTTCCTCCTGTTCCTCACGGCATGCCTGCTTGTCATGCCGAAGAGCTTTGCTCACCCCATGGGCAACTTCAGCGTCAATCACTATTCGAAGATCTCGCTCGAGAACGATGGCGTCAAGGTCACCTACATCATCGATCTGGCGGAGATCCCAACCTACCAGGAGTTGCAGCAGGGTAATATCACCGCCACGGTGGCAGATCCCGCGGTCACCCGCTTTGTCGCCTCGCGCGGCGCCGAATTCGGACGCGGGCTCAGCCTGCAGCTCGACGGCAAGCCGTGGCCCTGCGGCTTCTCTCCAGTCAGGTGATCTTTCCTCCCGGCGCCGGTGGACTGCCAACCATGAAGATGGGCTTTGTCTTCCGCGCAGTCTATCCGCCCGTGGGTGATCACTCCCTCGCCAGCCTGCAGTATGCCGACAATAATTTTCCCGGCCATGCGGGATGGAAGGAGATCATTGCCGTCGCGCCCACCGGGAGTTTGATCCGCAGCAGCTCCGTGCCGCAAGCTGACCGCAGCGCGGAGTTGACCAACTACCCGACCGACCTGCTCAACAGCCCGCCGCAGGATCTGTCCGCCGCCATTCAGTTCCGCTACCCGGTTGCAGGCACCGCAGGTCCCTCCACTGCGCTACGCTCCGGTCGGGATGACAAATTTGTTGTAGAAAACCCTTCTCGTGTTCCCAAGAATTTGTCATCCCGACCGGAGCGTACCCGAATTTCCTGCCACGCAGCGCAGGACACGGCAGCGTGTGCGCCTTTCCGTCAAAGAAAGGCGCATGAAGTTCGCCAGAGTCACCAAGTTCAACAGGAAATTCGGGGTAGCGCAGTGGAGGGACCTGCGGTGCCAATGCAGGTGCTTAAACCGGCTTCCGAGACCAAATCTACTCAGGCTGCTGAGCCGTTACACCTCCAGGCCAACCAGCAGGCGACCCCGCGCAGCGCCTTCACCGAGCTGATCACGAACCGCAGCATGAGTCTCTGGTTCCTCATCACCGCCGGTTTTATCGCCTTGGGACTGGGAGCATTGCATGCGCTTGAACCCGGCCACGGCAAGACGATTGTCGCTGCCTACCTGGTCGGCTCGCGGGGAACAGCGCGGCACGCCTTGCTGCTCGGCCTGATCGTCACTGTCTCGCATACCGCCGGCGTTTTTGCTCTTGGCGCCATCACCCTCTATGCCTCCCGCTACATCGTTCCCGAGCAGCTCTATCCCTGGCTGGGCGTATTCTCCGGCTTAACCATCGCCGGGCTTGGCGGATACATGTTTCTCCGCCGCTGGAGCGGACACGACCTCGGTCACGGCCATTCACACTCCCACGGTCACGGGCATTCTCATACTCACGACCACGGCCACTCCCATGCACACAACCACTCCCATGAACCCGTTTCGTCCTATCAACTCTTCGCCCTGGGCATCACTGGCGGCATCATCCCTTGTCCGGCAGCGCTGGTGGTCTTGCTCAGTGCGTTTGCCCTGCACCGCATCGGCCTGGGCTTCTTTTTGATTACCGCCTTCAGCGTCGGCCTGGCCGCGGTACTGATCGCCTTCGGCATGCTCATGGTGTACGCGCGCCGCTTCATGACGAGCCTGCGGACGGATGGTCCGCTCACCACGCGCTGGCTGCCGGTAGCCTCCGCAGCGTTCATGACTATTCTTGGCGCCGGCATCGCTCTGCGCGCCTTCCTCACTACCGGCATCGATCTGCACAACCTGAGCAAAGAGAGGCTCGGCCCCTTCCTCTTTGTCGGAGGTCTGGGGTTGTTACTGGGCATGCGCCACTCCACCGATCCCGACCATGTGGTTGCGGTTTCGACCATCGTGAGCAAGCAGCGGAGTATCCGCCAGGCCGGCTTGATCGGCACGCATCTGGGGGCTCGGCCACACCCTGACCATCTTTGCCGTGGGCAGCATGATCATTCTCTTCGGCGTCGTCATCCCGCCGCGTCTCGGCCTCTCCATGGAGTTCAGTGTCGCCCTGATGCTGATCCTTCTGGGCGTGCTGAACCTCACCGGCGTGATGCAGCGCATGACCTCGTATCTAACCCCAAACCGCAGCGCGCACTGTCAGCAGCAGGGCGGAGACGCTGCTCGACCGATCGGTTGGCCGTTTTGGCGTTTATCAATGTGTGCGTCCGCTGGTCATCGGTATTGTGCACGGCCTGGCGGGATCGGCGGCGGTTGCGCTGCTGGTTCTGTCTACCATTCACAGTCCGGTCTGGGCGACCGTGTACCTATTGATCTTTGGCGCGGGCACCATGGTGGGCATGATGTGTATGACCGCGGCCATGGCGGTGCCGTTGGCCTTCGCGGGCAGCCGCTTCACCAGCATCAGCCGCGTCTTCAGCGTCGCCTCCGGGGTAGTCAGTGTTTGCTTCGGCTTCTTTCTGGTCTACCAGCTCGGCTTTCTGGGAGGACTCTTCACCAGCCATCCGCAATGGACGCCGCGCTAATGCCATATTTCTCCGCCAGGAATATCCTTACTTTCTGCGGCAATGCCGTTGCCAGTTCTTGCCAGGTAACTACGCTCATCCGGCATCGCAGTTCCGCGCTCGCCACCGCCGACATAATCTCGAAACAATCCTCGATCAGATCCTGACGGCGCTGGTCGCAGAAAACAGCAAAGCATGCGCCATGCGCGATGGGCGGCCAGGGCGCCGCGAATCAATTGGCATGAACGAAACCTTTCCTTGCTCTTGGGCAGTCGAGCCACATCGAAGACCGATTCGAGATCGCGATAGCGATGCACCAGGTCGCACCTCGCGGTTTGGAAATCGCCTTCCGTCAACTTGGCTTCGATAAACAGCCTTCCCAGCTTCAGGTCCATCTCGCTGCGATCCTGCGAGCCATTTTTCAGCGGGATTCCGGGTCTGACACCAAATGCCGGACGAAGTCCCGGCTCGATGCCAAGCAGGGAACAGATCGCCGCGCGGCGCAGCACTCCCGGGTAGCAGAAAATATTCATCAGCAGCGCGTCGGAGCTGGTGGCGCACTCCAGTTCGCGCCGGGTGCGATCTGCCTTTCTGGGGATAAATCGGGAGCCGGTATAGACCTTAGCCAGCCGCGCTTTCCAGTCGGGCTGCTGCAGGATTCGCCGGTAGGAGGCAAACAGAAAATTGCCGTGTTCGCCATCTTCATTCTCCGCATAGACGATGCTAGGTACCTGGCCGTAGCTCATCTCCGCAGCGAACCGCGCAGCCCTCGCGCGGTTGCGATGGCTCAGCTCGTAGCGCAACCCACCCGGTCCCGCAGCCTTGGTTCGCGTCACCGCTCCAGTATAGGCGAATAATAAGCGAAGTTCGCTACTGCTCGCGAGCACTATGCTGGTTCACGATGGCCACCCATCCTTGATGGGGGGCGAGGGGAAATACTCTTTCTTTTTGGCTCCGGGATTCAAACCAGCACCTCGGGCCGGATGAACTTTTCCGTCCCGTGGAACTCTTCCGGCGTGACCCCGGTGATGGGGTAAGGAGTCTTGTTGAGGCGGATTATCTTTCCCACGGCGCTGGGGTCGAATGTATTCTCCCACCGGCCAGGTAATCATCGCGACCTCGGCAGCGCCGGGATGGTCGTCATCGGCGCACCGCAACAGTTGCCCGAGAGACGGCTTAGGGCCCACGACCTCAAAGAATTGCCCACTCAGTTCGTCTCCCCAGGCAGGCCGGGTGGCTGCGCTGCCCCACGCCAGGATGAACACAGCGGTGAGGGCAAAGCCAGGTGAGCGGCGCATCTGGTGGAGAGCAAATCGCAGGTCCTGCAGCAGACTGTTCATGGGTTCACCTTAGCGCGGTAGTGGCAATTCAGACGCCAGTCTTCCTGCGGTTGCAAATTGATGAAAAGAAGTGAATGCGGGGTGTTGGACAAGAGTGCCGGTGTCCGCTTTCACCCTGGCGTGTCCATTCGTGAACAGGGCCGGCCTTATTCCTCATCACTATTTCTGTTTGGACTGCTGCTGCCGGGGGGCCGAAAGTAGAAATGAGGCTTGGGGAAATGCAGCCAGCACACAGCAGGACGATCTTTTTTATCTGTCTATTACTCGCCGCCAGCGGGGTTGTCTCGCCGGCAGTCGCCCTTGCTGGTGGGATCGCGTTCGGCTTCACCGTGGAGCATCCCTTCCGCATGGAGAGCCATTCGCTGGCTAAGCTGCTGCTGCAGGGCTCGGTCGTTGCCCTGGGATTCGGCATGAATTTAAGCAGGTAATGCACGCCGGCCGCTCCGGCTTCGTGTACACGGCGATCAGCATCACCTGCGCTATGTTGCTTGGGCTGCTCTTTGGCACTCTGCTTAAGGTTGCCGGAAAGGCGTCGTTTCTGATCTCCGCCGGCACCGCGATATGCGGCGGAAGCGCGATCGCCGCCATCGCGCCGATTACCGGCGCGGACCAGGAAGAAATCAGTGTCTCCATGGGAACGGTCTTTCTGCTCAACTCCGTTGCGCTGCTTATTTTCCCTGCGATTGGCCATGCCTTGCACCTGAGCCAAAATCAATTCGGATTGTGGTCTGCTCTCGCTATTCACGACACCAGCTCTGTCGTGGGTGCGGCCGCGAAATATGGCAACCAGGCGCTGGTCGTCGGCACCACGGTGAAGCTGGCGCGCGCGCTGTGGATCGTTCCGGTTTCGCTGCTTGCGGCGGTATACATGGCGAGGTCAAAGGCTCCGCGAGTCAGACCAAGGTCAAGATTCCCTGGTTCATCTTCCTCTTCTGTTTGGCGGCGGCTGCAAGCACGTACGTCCCGCGTTTCGCCGCGCAGTACGGTGTGCTGAGTCATCTGGGCAAGGCGGGGCTCACGGCAACGTTATTTCTGATCGGGACTAGTCTTTCCAAGGACACGTTGCGCCAGGTCGGCGTCAGGCCTTTCCTGCAGGGCGTCACCCTTTGGATCATCGTTGCGGGAGCTTCGCTGGCCGCGATTTACTGCAACTGCATATCCATCTAGAAACAGGAGGTTACTTGTCGAAAACATTTCCCACGAATGGTCTGCGGAACTGCAGATCCCTCGGCTGCGCTCGGGATGACACGAAGGGGATGGCTTGGTCCGCAACAACCCCACTCAAGCCAAAAGAAGGCTTGAATGGGGCACCCAATCCTTGCGGTGTCATTTCTCTCTCAACTTGCCGCAGGCAAGTAGAGTGCTCGGGATGACAAAGGGGAGGGCAGTGCTTTCCTCTGCATCGTATCTGGACAAGCGAAACAGGAGGTTCCTCCACTGCGCTACGCTTCGGTCGGGATGACAATTTTGTTGCACAACGGAGCTGTCCTGGAGAATTTGCGATTTCAAAATAATTTGTCATCCCGACCGGAGGCGTTTCACCCCCGCTTACGCCCGGTGGCCCGCGGAGCAAGCTCCTCCGCCCTCTCCAGCACGAAACGCTGAAAAAGGCGCGCTACACCCGCAGGCTCCGGCCCGGCCACGGTGGCCATCGAAAACATCCGCGATAAGTTCACCCCGCGCACCCTGGCCAGCTTTAGGGTTCCTAACGCAAGCTGATTGCGCACCGCCCAGCGGGAGACGAAGGCAATGCCCAACCCCGCCTCCACCGCGCTGAGAAGACCTTCGGTGGAGTCGAAGGTCATTGCCAAGCCGCAACTTCTTCACCTCCACCCCGGCTTGTTCCAACGCGTGCTCGACAATCCTGCGTGAGCCCGAGCCCAGCTCGCGCGTCACCAGCGATCGCCTGCGTCAACTGCTTCACGTCGACCTCTTCATCTGCCCATTCATGCCCCGAAGGAACGACGCACACCATGTGGTCCTCCATGAAAGGCTCGACCCGGACATCTCTGCGCATCGCCGGTCCCTCGATCAGGCACAGCTGCACCCGATGCTCCACCAGCGCCTCCAGGATGGTCTGGGTATTACCGCCCATGACGCTGATCTGGATCCTCGGATTTTCCTGCAAAAATCCCGCGATCAGCTTGGGCAGCAGGTATTGTCCGATCGTCTGGGATGCGCCCAACGCCAACCTGCCAGCATGGTCGCCGGTGGCCGCGGCAACGGCCTCACGAGCCTCTTCAGCCAGCGCGGCCAGCCTTTCCGCAAAGGGCAGCAAGCTGCCCGGCCGGCGTGAGCGAAACCCGGCCGCCGGCCCGATCGAATAACGGAACATCCAACTCCGACTCCAGCGCCTTGATCTGCTGGGTCACCGCGGACTGGGTCAACAGCAACTCCTCCGCCGCAATGCGGAAGTTCAGATGACGGGCAACGGCGCGAAAGACCCGCAGGCGAAAGTTCTCCATGGCGTAAGAGTATCGCTATTATGGCCCGTACACTGGCCAGAGCAAACAAGGAGCAAGACATGGCGGTTCTTCTACTCGTAGGCGCAACCGGGTTGGTGGGGCAGTCGGTCTTGCAGCAGGCGCTCGCCGATAGCCGGGTCGGCAAAGTAGTCGCAATCACCCGCAAGCCGTTGCCGCCGCAAGCTGGTCTTGAAAATCCACTGGTCGACTTCGATGCATTGCCCGGCGACGCGCCCTGGTGGAACGTGGATGGCGGCATCTGCACCCTGGGCACAACCATGCGCCAGGCAGGTTCGCACCAGGCCTTCCGCAAAGTGGATGTCGACTATCCGCTGGCCGTGGCGAAATTACTGCACCAGCACGGCGCGCAGAGCTTTGCCTTTAACTCCTCGATCGGAGCCAATCCAAAGGCCGGGCCTTCTATATGCGGGTGAAAGGTGAGGTGGAGCAAAGGCTGATCGCGGGCGGCTTCCCCTCGCTCACCCTGGTGCGTCCTCCGGCATCCTGGGCCCGCGCAAGCCGCATCGTGCGTGGGAGGCGCGAACCATCCGGGTTTTTCATTCGCTGCGGCCCATACTCCCGCGTCATTACCGCGTGGTTCCTGCGGACAAGATCGCCAAAGCTCTGCTCGAGGCTGCCATCACCGCGCCCCCCGGCGTCCATATCATGGAATCTGAGCGGCTCTAGACCTCGGAGAGAAACGGCAAGCGCGGCGCCAGGGCAAAGTTGAGCTGGACCAGCACGATGAAGACGATGCTGACGTAGGTGTTGATCAGGCAGAGGCAGGCTCCGAAGGCATAGAGGCCCTGGGCCACGACGATTCTGCGTTCCATCGCGCATTGTTGCTCGTGGGTGACATTCTCCCGCAGCAGACCCGCATGCCCCGCATATCGCCAGCTGATGTACAGCACCACGCCGAGCAGCAGAATATTGGCCCAGTACGCGATGAGGACGGTGCGATAGGCGATAAATCCCGCCAGCAGCCGGGTAGAGAAGGGCATGATCGATACCGCAAAGAGAAACGCAATGTGGATCCACGAAAGATGGCGGTCGCTGCGCGTAAATGAGTTGAGCTGTGCCTGCTGGCCATTCCAGAAGATGCCCAGGGTCATGAAGCTCAACAGGTAGCTGATCAGCTGGGGCGGGCCTCGGCCAGCGTGTGCCAGAGTTCTCCCTGGCTGTGGATGAGCTTCGCTGGCCGGCACGTGGAGATCGAGAACCAGCAGCGTCATGGCCACCGCGAAGATGCCGTCGCTGAGAGCGGCGAGCCGCTCCAGGCTCTGACCGGTAATTTGGTTGTAAGACGTAGGCATGGTGCGGTCGGTGATAGTGTATCTGTTGCGCACGTCATAGTGATCTGCAGAGGAGCGAGCATTCGGATGAGCAAAAAATTATGGACAGCGGTCGACCAGTACACCACGGATCTGCTCCTGCCTGCGGACGCCGCCCTCGATGCGGCGTTGGCAGCCAGTGAGGCGGCCGGGCTGCCCTCGATCAGCGTCAGTCCGAGCCAGGGCAAGCTGCTCATGCTGCTGGCCCAGTTGCCGGCGCCAAGCAGATTTTGGAGATAGGCACGCTGGGCGGCTACAGCAGCATCTGGCTGGCCCGGGCGCTTGCTCCCGGCGGCCGCTTGATCACGCTCGAAGCCAACCCCAAGCACGCCGAGGTAGCCCGCGGCAATATCGCTCGCGCCGGATTAGCCGAAGTGGTGGAAGTGCGTCTGGGCGATGCGCGCGCGGGCATACAGCAACTCGCGGCAGAGGGCCGCGGCAACTTCGACTTGATTTTCATCGATGCCGACAAGCAGAGTATTCCGCACTACCTGGAGTGGTCGCTCAAGCTGTCACACCCTGGCAGCCTGATCATCGTGGACAATGTGATCCGCGACGGAGCTTTGATTGATGCCAAGAGCGAAGATCTCAATGTAATTGGAGCGCGGCGCATGCATGAAATGCTGGCCGCGGAACCGCGCGTGAGCGCGACCACCATCCAGACCGTGGGCAGCAAGGGATACGATGGATTCACCCTGGCGCTGGTCATCAAATGCATGGAGGAAGCAATGGAGAGACGAGACTTTGTCACATCGGCGATTGCCATGGCGGGGGCCGCGTTGAGCGGTGGGGAGGGACGAGCGATGGCGCAGTCTGCGCGGGAGTTCTACCAGTTGCGAAAGTACACGCTGCAAACGGGACCACAGTTGGCGCTGACGCAAAGCTATTTTGAGCATGCTCTGATTCCAGCGCTCAATCGGATGGCGATCACCCCGGTCGGCGCTTTCAAACTGGATGTCGGTCCGGAGACGCCGACTTACTATCTGCTCATTCCAGCAACCTCGGTGGAAGCGCTGGTCACGCTGGACACGCGGCTGGCAGAGGATACGGAGTTCCTCAAAGCGTCCACCGCGTTCTGGGAAGCGCCGGCCTCCGCGCCGGCGTTTGTGCGCGTGGAAAGTTCGCTCATGTCCGCATTTGCGGGTTGGCCAAAACTGGTTGCGCCGAAGAGCGGAAACAGGATCTTTCAGCTGCGCACCTACGAGAGCGCAGGCTATGCGGCACACGTGCGGAAAGTACAGATGTTCAACGAAGCGGAGATTGGGATCTTTACCCGGACAGGATTGACTCCCGTCTTCTTCGGAGACACGTTGATCGGGCACCGCGATGCCGAGCCTGACCTACATGCTGACCTTTGCGGATGTGGCGGACCTGAATGCGAAGTGGGCGGTGTTTGGGTCGGATCCAGCCTGGAAGGAACTCTCGCACCGGCCGCAGAATGCGGATGCGGAGATCGTAAGCAATATCTCGAATCTGTATTTGAGCCCGTTGAGCTGTTCGCAAATTTAGCGTATACGGAGAGCGGTACCTCAGAGGCTCAAAAGGGTGCGTGAGAAGACCTGGCTTATTCACCGCCTCGGCGGTTCTGGACGGGTGCCTCATGTCGCTCCAGCGTTCATGGGCCGAAAACGATGTCATTCGAATGCTTTTAAATTCGTTCGGACTGCTTTCTCGGGAACAGTATCTTGCGCGTCTAGTGAAAAGCGTTCGAAGAGGCTTCGCCCCATCGTTTTCGTCCCACGTACGCTGGGGCGAACGTGGGGCACCCGTCCGGCTGGATTCGCAAATCCCAGTTCTCACGCAAACTCTAAAGCCCTTGATAAAGCCGTGAGAGTTATGCCGGGGATAATGCTCGCTGCGGCGAGGTATCCCCGGCCTACTAGTTAGACGCTTACTCGCCGTTAGAGCCAGAGGCTGCTCGGGGTGAACGACGCGGTAGCTGGTGCCACCGTTCGCCCATACCAGCAGCAGCATGTCCTTACCGGCAGGCAGCTCCTTCACATCGTTGCGGAACTGCTCCGCCGATGTAACCGGTTTGCGGTTGACTTCTAGGATCACATCACCACTCGTCAACCCTGCATCTTCCGCAGGGCTTCCCGGCTGTACCTGAGCGACGGCGACGCCCTGTACCTGGGAGGGCAGGTTCAGCTGCTGACGCACATCCGGGGTGAGATCGGAGATCGCGATGCCCAGCCTGGCGTGACCAGATTCGTCACCGGCCGCTGCCGCGACTTCCTGGTTCTTGTGGTATTCACCAACCGTCAGTCGACCATATCGGGTGGCCGTTGCGCATCACGTCCAGCTGGATCTTCGAGCCGGGCGCATCTTCGCTGACGATCACCTGCAGATCACTGCCTGTTTCAACCGGATGGCCGTTAACACCGGTAACTACATCACCTTCCTTCAAGCCGGCACGGCTCGCGGGAGAGTCGGGGGTTACAGAAGCAATCAGCGCGCCGGTAGTTTCCAGTCAGGTTGAAGAACTTCGCGTTGTCGGGAGTTACATCGTTCAGTCCAGACTCCCAGGTATCCGTGATGAACCACGCCATTCTTGATCAGCGAGTCGACCACCGGGTGCACTGGTCTGGGTGGGGATAGCAAAACCCGCGCCGGAGAAGGTTCCCGTGTCGGAGATAAGGAAGGTGTTGATGCCGACCAATTGACCATGCGCGTTGACCAGCGGGCCACCGGAGTTGCCGGGGTTGATGGCAGCGTCGGTCTGGATGAAGCCGCCTGGCTTGCGCGGGTCATCCCTGTACGGGTTGGAGCCGGTCAACCGCGCTCACGATGCCACGGGTGACTGAGAACTGGAACTGGCCGAAGGGGTTGCCGATGGCCAGCACCGATTGTCCAGGCACTAGCTTGGTCGAATCGCCCCAGGCGATGGTTGGCAGGTCTTTAGCGTCGATCTTGACCACGGCCAGATCTGTAAGCTTGTCGGTTCCAATTACTTTGGCCGGGAAGCTGCGGCGATCGTGCAGGGTTACCCGCACTTCCATCGCGCCGTCGACCACGTGATTGTTGGTCACGATGTATCCATCAGGGGAGATGATCACACCGCTGCCAATGCCGTGCTCGATCTGCCGTTGGCCGCGGCCCTGCATCGGGCCGCCGTGGCCGAAGCCGGGCGAATCCGGGACCAAAGAACTGGGAGAAGGGATTATCCTGCCGCCCTTGATCTTCGACCCTGAGCTTCAGCCGGCTGCTCACGGGCGTGGGAGGTGACAGCAATGTTGACCACCGCAGGCGTAACCCGCGAGGCCACCGCTTCGGTCGCCTGGTCGAGCGCCAGCAGGGGATCGATACTCGCGTTGTTGATGGGCGTGGCCGGTGTTATCATGCGAGCGGTTGCAGCATCGACGTGCCTGTGGCCCACGACCAGGGCTCCGCCGGAGACAACGAGGGCAAAAGCCAGCAACGGGCGCGATAAGCGCTTGCCTTGTGCTCTTAATAAATTAGTTTCTTGAGTCATTGGTTTTCCTCTTTCAGGGTGAAGTTTTTTAGATCTGGAAAGCGATCCAGTGATCGGGTGTTGGTAGGGTGATACGGGGCTCGCCGTGAGAGACGTTCGCGTTCCGCGGGACTTCCACGGTAAAGAGAACCAAGGTGATGCCTCCGCCGTCCTGGTCCTCTGTCACTTGGAGGAACTGGAGACGGCGGGTAGAGTTAGCCGGCCGTGCGGATGCGGCTTGGGCAGAACACTCGCGCGCTCCGCCGGCCGGCTCATGGCGGGATGGAAGACGGCTTCTTGATACCGGGCCTGATGTGATTCTGTACCCGGTGCCATGGGAGGGTGCGCCAGCTGCGGCTCGCTGCAACCATAGTGCCGGGAGCAAAGGTAACAATGCCCGGGCAGCGCTGCAGCAGCATCACGCCGAGAGAGGGAAACCAACAGCCCCGCCGCTACCAGGCCACGAGAAAGCATGGGCGCCAGGTCGCCGGCGATGATGCAGGATGTTCTCCACCCTGCCTGCCAGTTCCGAATGGCCGCTTCCACAAGCCGGCGCCAGCATAGCAGCGCGCTTTACCAGCCTGTTTTCGGCAAGTTTCGTCAGGCATGTAGCATAGGCGCGGGCGATTGCCGGCAGCATCCAGCACGGCATCGTCGCAGGCCTGTTCGCGCTCCAGGCAAAGTTGACGCTCGGCCCAAAAGAGCGCTGGATTCAGCGGGCACAGGGCTCGTAACAGTTTCTGCAGCAAATTGGTCCAATCGTCTCCACGATCCAGGTGGGCCATTTCATGCAGGATGATCTGCTGCAATTCGCTCGGCGTCAGCTCGCTCCACAGCGAGCGAGGCACGACGACCGCTGGATGAAAGAAGCCGATTACGCTGGGCGCATCGACCGCATCGGAAAGCCGCACTTCGACCGGACGGCTGCCGGGCCGGGCCCCGCGCCGGGTTACAATCGATTGCATCTCCTGGCCAATCTCGGACCGGGCTGGAGTTGCGCAACAGGCTGCGCATCTGCAGAACGCTAGCGCAGAGGCGGACCAAGGGCGAAGAGGGAAGCGAGCACCCAGAGGCCCTCGATCACAAACGCCCACACAATATTGATAGCGCAGACCGAAACCTACCTGGCTGTACAGCGGAGGCTGGGAAAGCCCCGGTGCGGCGAAGAACGCGCGGCCAGCGGCAAAGCAGGGCAACAAAGCGACCAGGGTAAAGACAATCATCCAAACGGTAAAGCGAGTCGAAGCGCGCAAGCCGGGAGCGAGCTTGAGCGCGGCCCAAGCCACAGCGGTCAACAGCAGACCCTGCCAGATGCTGGCAATCAGCAGCTCCGCGGGGCCGGTCGAAATCAATTGCTGCAACAGATTCGCTTCCATCGGGTTACTCCAGGCTGCGCAGGCTCGCGCCTGCTGGATCGCATCTCTTAGACGCTGCAACTCTTCTGGTGTTACATCGCTGTCGCCGAGCAGGGAAAGCATCAGTTTTTCCCGTGAATCACCAAAAAAACGGCGCAGCACCAGGCGAACTTCCGAGATGCCCGGCTTCATGCTCCGCCACCAGCGGTACATAGAGGAAGGCCCGTCCTTCTTTACGATGCTGCACATAGCCCTTTTGCTCCAGAATTCTGATAGTTGTGAGCACGGAGTTATACGCCAGGGCATTCTTCTTGGGCAGCGCTGCACCGATGTCGTTTACCGTCGACTCACCGCGCTCCCAGAGAATCTTCATCAGCCGGAGTTCGGCTTCGGTCAACGTGGGCGATTTTTTAGGGGGCATAGCCTCGTCACCTGAAAAAAGCATAGCGATACGCTGGTTCTTTGTCAACTAATCTATTAATACTTGGGGGCGAGTATGCTGCAAACAACCTCGGGAGGTCATGTTGCCAGTGCCGACCGGCTTGCAATCCAATGCACGTCCGCCCATCGATGTCATTACCAGCCCTTTTGCCCGTTTCGCGAAGATGGAAGCAGCGGGTGGCATTCTGCTGCTGGTGGCCACGGCGGCGGCGTTGGTTTGGGCCAACTCGCAATGGGACCATAGCTACTACCGGATCTGGCACAAGCAAGCCACCATCACCCTGGGGCAGGTCTCGCTTTCTGAGAGCCGCCACGAGTGGGTGAACGACGGGCTGATGTCGATCTTTTTCTTCCTGGTGGGTCTGGAGATCAAGCGGGAGCTGCTGATCGGGGAGCTCTCCACCTTCAAGCAGGCGGCTTTTCCTTTTATAGCGGCGCTCGGCGGCTCGATCGTGCCCGCGCTGATTTACTTCAGCATCAATAAAGGAGGCGCCGGGGCCAATGGCTGGGGCATCCCGATGGCGACGGATATCGCGTTCGCCCTGGGCGTGCTGGCGTTGCTGGGCAGCCGGGCGCCGGTGGGGCTGAAGGTCTTTGTGGCCGCGCTGGCCATCGTGGACGACATCTTCGGGGTGCTGGTGATTGCGTTGTTTTACACCCGGCACATTTCTTCGGTCGCGCTCGGCCTGGCATTTGTAGGCGTGGCGGTTTCGTGTGTGGCCAACTGGTCGGGCATCCGCAATCCCGCAGTGTATGCGGTGATTGGCGTGTGCGTGTGGGCGGCGGTGCTCAGCTCCGGGGTGCATGCCACCATTGCCGGCATCCTGCTGGCCTTTACCATTCCTGCGCGCAGTAGCATCGACAAGGCGGAGTTTCTGCGCCAGAGCCGGTGGCTGCTCGATGAATTTGAGCGGCATGACCCGCACTCCGCCAAGGCGCACCATGCCATCCATGCGCTGGAACAGAAATGCGAGATGATCGAGTCGCCGTTGCACCGCATTGAGCACGCCTTGCAGCCGTGGGTGGCCTTTCTGATCATGCCGATCTTCGCGTTTGCCAATGCCGGGGTGCACATCCTGGGCAAGATCGGTGCGGCGCTCACTCATCCCATCACCCTGGGCGTGGTGTTTGGCCTGCTTATTGGCAAGCCATTGGGCATCACCCTGTTTGCCCGGCTGGCATCGCTGAGCGGGCTGGCGTCGCGGCCGGCATCCGTCTCGTGGGGGCAGATTTTTGGAGCGAGCTGGCTGTGCGGCATTGGCTTCACCATGTCGCTGTTTATCGCCTCGCTCGCGCTGGGCGATGGGGACCTGCTGGACATGTCGAAGATAGGAACACTCGCCGCCTCGATCATCGCGGGATGCGTGGGGAGCTTGTTGTTGCTCAAGCGGGATACGCCTCGTGTGGCGTCGCCTGCTAACGCTTAGCGATCACAAGGCGATTCCAAATGGATCGAGAATTGTAAGCGCTCCGACCTTTTGACCGTTTGGCATATCTTCGGTGTAGAGAATGTTGCACTGCGCATCCTGGGCTGCGGCGAGAATCAAAGCGTCATAAATTTGGTAGCCAAATTGCGCAGCTATGTCGAGTGCGGCTTCATGGGTCTTGACAGAGAGCGGAGTTGCGGGCTCGCAAAGGACGCGAACTGCGGCCAGGGCGTCGCGGATGTCCTCCCAGGACATACCCAGTTTGCGCCGGGCGACCGCCGCAAACTCGTTCAACACCTGCACACTGATGTGTCCCCCCTCAGCCAGAAGCTTCTCCGCGATGGCGGCGCGGGGATCTTCCAGCGAAACTGAATAGATCAAGAGGGTGGTGTCGAAGAATGCTCTATTACTCATACTCATTCGCGGCAACCCGATCGAAGGTGAAACCAGGGGGAAGCGGTCGACGAAGCTGTCTCAATCGCTCAATCGCCACCTCTCGACTGCGGTCGCGGCTAATCTCGAACTCCCGAGGGCCGGCTATCCTGACTTCGATTTGGTCGCCCTCTTTAAGCTCCAGTGCGTCGACCACTGCGGCCGGCAAGCGGACGGCAAGACTGTTGCCCCACTTTGATACCTGCACGGTAACCTCCTTGGGATATACGTGCTTGGATATACGTCGTTAACAGTATATCCAGATATCAAGCCGTCCGGGGAGGCGTCGATGGACTCGCTAATGCGACGGGCGGCTGGATTTTGCTGGGCGCGGCGTCGAAGAAGAGGCGGGCGCTGGCTTGACAGTAATCCCACACGGCCAGAGCGGCCTGGAGATGGGCGGGTTCGATGAAGGCGTTGCGATCGAGAGCGGCGTAGATGGCACTGAGGCGCAAAACCTGCGCTTCGGCGCGGCTGGTGGCGGCTTCGTACATGTCAGGACGGCCCTGGCTCAAGAGGGGATAGCGTTCATTCCAGAGCTCGCCAGCGGCTTCGGTGCGGCAGAAGAGGATTTGGCTGTGGCTTTGGGTCCAGTGGAGAGCGTGGCGCAGCTCCCGGGCTATGGCGGAAAGCTGATCCGCAGGCAGGCTGCCGCTGCCGGGCAGGGGCTGGCTGCGACGCACGTAGGTCCAGAGGCAGCAGTTGGCGAATCCGCTGTGCGCTTCGGTGCGAGTGAGACGCTGGGCGAGTTCGCTGGGCGTGATATGGGCGACCATGCTGAGGTGCGCGTTGGTGGCGCAGAGGAGATGGGTTCCATTGTGAGCATAAAGGTTGCCTCCATCCCAGGCAGAGCGGAGCAGAGGGGAGAGCTGGCCGGAGTTGTGGCCGAGCAGATGGAGGACGGAGGCGAACTCCTCGGCCAGGAGGAAGAGGCGCCGATCGGTGGGAGGTTGCTGATCGCGCAGGGCATTGAGGATGCGGTACGCGGTGGGGCGAGAGGCCGTTACGCGGCGCGCGACCCAACCCGGGTCGGCTTCGTTGAAGAGGTTGGAGATCTGACGCCAGCTGGTTCCTTTGCCGGCCTTGCTGGATTCGCCGGCCAATACGACGAAGAGATTGAGGCCGTGACGGGTGGGGCCGGCCATGCAGTGAGGCGCAGGGCCGGCCATGTTGCCGAAGGCGGCGAGGAAATGCAGGAGGTTGGCCGCGGGATCGGCTTCAGAGTGCAGCGCAAGACTGCGGACAGCAAGGCCCGCCAGGCCGTGGAGGGCGGTTTCGGAGAGGGTGGGCAGCGCGGGCGGTTCTTCCGGCGGCGAGGTGGCTTGTGCGCGCAGGGCCTCCTGCCCGGCGAGCAGCTCCTTGCGGTGCTGTCCGGGACCGGCGAGTGAGGGGAGGGAAGCACCGAGGATGTTGTTTGCAGGTGTCATGATTCGACACTAGTGCCGTTTCCATTTTCGCGTTAGGGGGGAAAGGGTTTTTTTCGGAAATCATTAGTCACGTAGGAGGAGTGACTAAATATTGTGCAAATGAAGGGAGCCTTCTTGCCAAGTTATTGAGTTAGTTAACTGTCTGCGATGGTTGCCGATCCCTTCAGGATTGACTGATTAGCGCTCAAGTCGTTACGTATCTCGTCTCAAGTCCTGGTTGGCGGCGCGGAGAAGTGTGCGCGCTAAGCGTGCTAAGCGGCGTCCGGCGCTCCCCGGCGGACGTTGCCAGGCCTGAAAGGCAAGCAGCTCCATGCGATGCTTGAGGATAGCGGCGGAGATGGGCGGCGAGGGGGACCGGTGCTCAGTGCTGGTTGCGTGTTTCATGATATGCCACTATTACGGTGCCTATATTCACGTCACGGCTTCACAGGTTGCGGAAAAACTCGGGATCGTGCAAAGAAAGACGTACCTCAGGGGCTAATGCTCGCTGCGGCGAGGCAGCCCAACGTATTTTCAATCGCTTACGGCACGACTAAAGTTCGTGCCGTGATACGAAACAAGAGTGTTTCCGCAGCCTGTTCAGCCGCTTCGCTTTTGAACTCAATGGTCACATGGCAGGTGTGACTTTTTATTGTTGCACGTCTGACGAAGTGGAAATCCGGGCGGGAAATACCCCCCGTGTGGCCGGGACTCAGTGGTCCAACAAGCTGGCTTTCTCGCTAATTTGGACAAGTCTGAACGGATTGGCCCCCTGTCCACGGCTTTCCCGACCAGGTACTGAGGTGCGGCGGATCTCCCTCTATGTGCGGCTAACCTCGAATGAACGGCCCGCTGCCTGCATCGCGGGGAGAGTATGATGGCGCTCTGGTACGGCTCCGGCCGGACCGTAGCGGAGTCAAATGACGAGATTCACAGCACGACACGCAGCTCAGAAGACGCCAGTAGGCGATGCTGCCGGTCACGCTGCCGTCATTGAGGCGCTCATTCCCGCGCCTCCGCCCGATGTCATACCGTTGAGGATTGCCTTTTGCCGCATGGTGGCAAGGCAATGGCAGCTGCACGTGCTCACAACGCAAATAGACCTGGCGGAAACTATCAGTTATGCGCAATCTGCAAAGGCGCGGTTCATTGCTGAGATGTATGCCCGGGCTTGCTATTCGATGTTACTAGTGGGGGCCTACGGGCCCCTACCTCTTCGCCTATTGGTGCGAGCCGCCGCGGTGCTGCCGTTATCCAGGGGCTTGGCCATACGCCTTGCTCGCACGCTGCTCCCGAGTTTGTATTGGTTGGTCCCGCAGACCTTGCACCGTCAGCTCTTGTTGATCGCCACACTGATGGGCATGTTGGACTTAGTATTGGATGAGACAGCTTCTTCCGGTGAAGCAGCGGTGCTTCGCATCGCTGCCTTGCTATCCCGGAAGGCGCCGTCACCTCTCTCACCGTGCGAACAACCAATAGCATCCCTCGCTCAAGCGATACGGCGGCACGAAAGCGCCTGGCAATTCGACTTTTGGGAAACAGTCCTGCAACCGGCGGTACGCAATTATTGCCTGGCGGAGGCGTTAGCCGTCATTCACGTCCCGGATCCAACGGGCATGGGCCATCGCTGGGCGGGCATTGACGCCGCGATCAAGGGTATGTGGTACGCGTTAGGGCCGCGGATAGGGTTACGGGGCAGTCCATCGCTGCTTGAACGGTCTGAATTGAATCGCGAACAACAATGGATGGCAGACACTTCGCTACTGATGCAGATGATCGACGATTGGGTCGACCAGGATGAGGACCGCCATGCAAGAGTCACGCCCGTCTTAGCTGGGGATTGGAATCCACAATCTGTGACCGATCTTTACTGCAAGACCGTTCGAGACTTATCTGCGATGCTGGGCCAGAACCACATTCGGAACGCCGTGCTGCGACAGTTGTTTGTGGATCTCTACAACGACTACTTGCATGTGGCACTGGACGGCATGAGCGCCGGAGTAGCGTCGTAGGCCGGCCTGCTACAGAGCTGTCCAAATTAGCAAGAAAACCGCTTATCAAACGATGTAGTTTGCTGATTTCATTAGGAAAGCTTGGCCAAAGCCAAATCGGGTTGCCCGAATTGTGAGATTAGAAGAACTAGTTTTAACCGCAGGTCCCTCCACTTCGCTCCCCCGGATTTCCTGTAGAACTTGGTGGCTTCGACAAACTTCATGCGCCTTTCCCTACTGAAAGGCGCACACGCGGCCCTGTCCAGTGCAGCGTGGCAGGAAATCCGGGTTCGCTTCGGTCGGGATGACAATTCTGTTGCAAAGACAGAGATTTCCTGAAGAATCTTCGATTGCAAAACAGAATTGTCATCCCGACCGAAGCGAAGCGAAGTGGAGGGACCTGCGGTTAAAGCGGTTCGGACGCTCAGTCAGGGGTTTGTCAAAACCCTAATTTGGACAAGTCTGGGCCTGCTACGGCCATGCTCGTTTGGACAAAAATCGGGGGGGGCCAGAATGCTCTGGCTCCCCCCTCAGTCAATACACTTGCCGAATTCCTTTCTACTTGGCAACCGCGTCCAGAAAGGTGAGCCCGTTTGGTGTGCCATAGCCGGTGACGTCGTCCCAGCCCTTGGTAACCGTGAGCGAGGTATCCAAGCCGAAGGCGATGGCAATGTCCACACCACCGCCGGCGTCGGACACCGCGCTGGTGAAGCCGATAGCATTCTCGACCAGTCCGTCGAACAGAGCGGTTGCTGAGTAATGGGTCGAGCCCGTCTTGGCGAAGATGGTCCCTGCTACATTCGTGGGGCTGGAAAGTGGCAGCACGTCCACCAGTTCACCAGGCTTCAAGGCGGCAATGGTGGGTGCGGCCAGGCCCAACGAATGTCCCGCCTTTTGCTCGGCAATGGCCCACAAGGCGGTAAAGATGGGGCTTGCGAGGCTGGTACCGCCCCACCCAACTTGTAGCCCCTGCGTTCCGTTTTGGGTCACTACGATGGGCACGCCGGTGTAGGGATCGGCCAGTGCGGAGACATCGGGAACCTGCCGCCCGGTCCCAGGAAGATTCTTTTGCCAGGAGGGTTTGGGGAAGAAAACGCTCTCTCCCCCTCCGCTCCCACCGAAGAAGGGTTGAGGCACCGGTGGATCCAGAACACCGTTATCGTTGATTGCGACAAAATCACCGCCCCACCCCAGCGGTTCGAATCCTGACTCCCCGAGTTTGTTGAGGATGGATGTACCGCCAACCGCGGTCGCATGCGGCGAGTTGGACGGTACGCCAGGCGCCCCGATGGGTGACCCGACGCCGTTGTCTCCACTGTCACCACTGGAAAATTGAAACGAGATGCCCTTAGCCGCGGCTTTCTCAAGTATTTGATCAAAGGACTTCTCCTCCAGCGGACCGGAGATAAGATCCAGGTCCTCTTCCCAACTGTCGTTGATCGAGTTACCCAGATTATGTTTGATGATATAGCCCATGGCATCCTGGAAATCTTCATCGTCCTGTCCTGCTGCTGCGACGACCACAATCTTGGCTCCCGGTGCGATGCTATGAGCCCACTGGACATCGAGCGCAATCTCAATATCCCATCCTTCCTGCGCGCCGGCATTCGGATCCACCGGCTTGCCTTCGGGGTAAACGATTTTGAAATTGGAGGACGTCAGCAACGGCAAGCCGGTTAGCCCAAAGAAGGCATTGGCATCTGCCTCGATCGTGGGATACCCGAAGCCCTCCAGCAGTACGATGGTTTGCCCTTTTCCATTGAGTCCCAGTTTGTAGGCAGCAGGCAAACCATACACGGCCTGGAGCTGTGCCGGAGTGAAGTCGGGAATCAAGTCGGGATTCGCACCGTAAACGTTCCCGAAATACACACCAACGGGAAGCTTCGCGCCCGGCGTCTTGAAAGTGAATGTCTCTGGTGCGGACAGGGCTTTATCGGTGATGAAGGAACTCAGCCCCCCGGAGGAAGCTTTCACTTTCGCCAGTGGGATGGTCGCTGGAGGCAGGTGTGTCTTCAGGTTCACGGCACGGCTTAAGCGTGGCCGAACCTGGTGGCTTTCCAGGCCCGCGACGGCTGCGACGTAATCACCGGCAGCCCCGGATAGCCGCGCATTCTCCACGTTCGCGCGGAAGACTTGACCGTTACGCTGAAACTCGTGAATCTCGGTGTTGAACGCGCTCTCTACGCTTGCCGCGGTCCCGCGGGCACGTAGCGAGAACCCATCTTCATCGGCCGAGAGAATCTCCAGACCGTGACTCTCCAGCTCTTTACGCACCGCGTCGGCTTGCTCCCGGGCGGGTGCGTACTGCTTCAGATCCTCCTCGGTAAGCCATTTGTGAAAGCTGGGCGATTCGGGATCGTACAGCGCGTCCACCACCTTATCGAAGGCCGTTTTATTCTTCATCTGGAGCTGGACGGTAATCGTGATCTCCTGGGAAGGGGCCACCCGGCCCAGATCGCTGGCTTGACGAACCCCCTCAGGAACATTGTTTGCAATCTGTTGGGCGCCGCCCGCGGAAACCGCCAGAATTGCGATGGACATAAGCGAAGACGCTGCCACTGACCTCAATGTTTTGAAAAGCATAATAGTTCTCCTCAGAGTCTGGTTAATGGAGTTTATTTACACCGAAAGGACACGTAGCGGGGAACGACTCCCGCTTTTGGTGCCGGCTGCGGGAGAAAATGCAGGCAGTAGCCAAGGAGGGGGATGGCCTTGACAACCCCGACGGGAAACTAGACCAGCAGTAACACAGAACCAGCCGGTCGAAGGTTGATCGCGAGCCTGACTCAACGAGCCGGTGTCGCGGCAAGCGATGCGTCAACGGGACAAATAACTGCTCCGAAACGGTAGCTTGAATTGAAGCGCGATGTCAATCGATTTGTAGGGTTCAGTTGCCGGCTACGCCTGATGATTAAAAAGCGGCAAAAACCTTTCTATCCCTCTCGCAAGCGCCAACGATCGCCGCGCGCTTTAATGTAGTGCGTAAACACATAGCGCCAGGGAATGGCGATATAAACGAGCACGACCAGGGAAATTGCAAAGATCGAGGGTTTGATCGAATCGTCGACATGGCCCGCCCTCCATTGCGGTAACGGAACGAGGATGAGCCAAAGCGTCTTCCAGGCTACTTCCCACAGGAGCACGGGCAGCATCTGCAGCGGAAAGCGCACCCCGAGTAAGCAGAGCAAAGAAAAGGCAGCGAGCATGCAGGAGGCCTGCCCCTGCATCAGTTCCCAATGTTTTTGAGGATTGAGTACGCTCGGCCAGAGATAGATGCTTAGCCCGGCCACGATAAACAAATACATGCCGCGCAAGATATATAGGCGAAACAATGAGACCTCGTTCACTGGGGCTCCTTTTCTTTTGGTTTTCTCGCTTCTCCGCGGAGAAAGCAATCCGTTCACTCAACTTGCTTAAGAATCCTTTCGACTACGGCAAGCCTGGACAGGATTTCCGCCAGCGCCGCAGCCGTCTCGGCTTGAGCAACCGTGGCCTTTGCCGCGATCTCGCGATACGCTTCATCCTGGCCCAGGCGCACCCTCGCTTGTAGGACGGCAGACACATATTTCATGAAGAAGACGAGAACCGCCGCGGCAGACGGGAAGAAGAACGCCGCAAGGAAGATGTCTTGGAAGTGGTCGGGCATGGAAACCTCTAGGGTTCGAATTTGATAGTGAGGGATTTGGCCGCCTCCGCGATGGCGGCCGGCGTGAGTTCGAAGGCGAAACTGCGGACTTCGAAGTAGTTGAGTGCCTTGCCATCTTCAGACAGTTCAAGTTGGCTGGTCACCAGGCCCGCTCCTTCAAGCTTCTGCAGGTGAAGGTGCAGCAATGGGCGGCTGATACCGAGTTCCCGCGCAAGCTGGCTAACGTAGTTGCGCCCGCCAGCCGCAAGTGCCGCAATGATTCTTAGCCTGTGCGGATTGGCAAGCGCCGCCAGCATCGCCAGCAGCTGATCTCCTTTCACAGAAAAACTTCTTGGTTTCACGTGTAAGAAATAACTGACATGTGACAGAAAGTCAAAGAGATTTATCGGATGGTGCGGAATCTCACGAAACCGGATCAGGGCGGGAGCAGAACAAACTGTGTAATTGCGATCTTGGATCCCGTTCTCGCGCGCTCTGAATCCGGAAAAACAAAAACCGAAATCTGATCGAATGTTTGAATTCTTGGGTGAGCCGGAATTGCGAACTGGAGTACCTCAAGGGCCGGCGAGGACTTGAAAGAGAAGTGGCTCGGCTCGGCCGAGATGACAGGCTGCTGGCCCAGGTAGAGCGTCGGCTTCCCAAGGGAGGTCGAATCGGTAAGCAGTACCCCGAGAGCGATGGCGCCCGGCAAGTTATCGTTGTTCTCGATGCTCACCTCGATTTCACGACAACACGCCAACGGGATTGCAGCGCCAAGGTCCTGATGTGCTTCCATCACCAGCGGAACGAAATCGCTGGAACGAATATCAAGGGTCAGCGGATTACCATGAGCCACGTGCGTCCTTGAGCCGGGGCCCTGGCCCCGTGGACGGAAATACCAGTAAGCACCCTGGAAGGGGATCACCATCGGCTTGGTGGATATTCGAAGCCCTTGCAACGATGTCCTGGATGGCGATGGAGCGACCACTCTCTTCTTCTCGGGGGCCGGCCAGAGGATGATGCTTTCGTATCCCGCGAGCCCAGAGGTGGAATTTTCGGCGCGGCGTTTCTGCTCCGGAGCCCTGCTCACGGAGGAACCACGGCCGCGAGCAAACGCAATATCGGTTGCGCTCGAATGAATGCGGCGTTGCAGCCCCAGGAGTACCACCGCAAACGTGAACAAGACCGCTGCTGATCCCACTCGAACCAGGCGCAGCGCAGCGCGCGATTTGCCTTCCGTATTTTCCGATGTGCGTTCAGTCGCAAGAGTGAGTTTCCACGCTAAAAGGAATGTGCAGAGAGCCAGCAGGATGCTAGCGGCAAAGATCTGATGTCCGCGCAGTGCGAAGAGCCCGCCATAGATGCATACCGAAATGAGGAGGGCATGCCGCTCCCGAGGAGGCGAGTATAGAGATTGCGCGAACAATTCCTCCGATTTCCAGCCAGGCGAATTGTGATGAGGAGTGCCGGTATCCGATATCACTTTCCGCAGACCAGTTGCCATGACCGCCGCCCCCATGGTCCCAGCCAAAACGGCGCCTATTGAAGCCTGCCGAGACAGGAGCAGAACGGAAGGTACCCAAACCCAGCCAACCGCGCTGGTAAGGACGAACAAGCTCAAGGAAGGTGATGGATCCGTCCTGGACAGAAACCAGAAGACGCAAGTGCCTGCTATGCCTGACAGGACGGCGGCAAAAACGTAAGCGGACGCCGTCAGGAAGGTAGGGCCCAGCGAAACAGACCGAGGCGCAAGCCATCGGCACACGAAGGATTCCGCGACGAACGAAGTCAGCGAACCAGCGACAATGAGAACACCATAGGCCGCCGCTCTACTCCGTCCCATAAAAGCGCCCTTCTCAATCAGATTTGCCGGTCTATTCGTGAGTTCCCCAGGATTCCCTGAGGAGTCTGAAGTGCACGGAAATCAGGCTTGCACGCACGCCGCAGGTCATGATCTGCACAATGCGTTTTCTCAAATTGGCTCCTGTGCCGTGAATCCCCTTTCGCTAAGAAGCATACTACATAGTAGCTCGACGTGCGATTTACCTTAGTTCGCACTGCTCTCTCGGTAACAGTATCTTGCGCGTCTACCGAAAAGCCTTCGAAGGGGCCTCGCCCAATAAGCGCCTAACTCATTTTGGGTTGTTTTCGCGAAACCCCCACAAAATCGTCATCCTGAGCGAAGCGCCCCACAGATTTATCGCGTGACACAGCACTTGATGGCGCGGAGTCGAAGGACCCCGAGGATGCTTATCTTGCCCATGCTGCTCGGAGCTTTTCGACCACCGTAGTTCGAGAACAGGATTCTGCTGCGGTACGCACTGGTGGTTACGGGTACATCTTTTCATGCACTGTAATCATCTTCCATCCCCAGGTCTGTGCAAGGTCATGAACTCGGGATTAATCGTGCGAACAGTTCCCGGCCCCAGGAAAAGACCGTGGCGGGTCCGCCAGGAGCGGGCTTCGGTGGTTGAAAAGCTCCGAGCGGCATGGGTAGGATAAGCACCCTCGGGGTCCTTCGACTCCACGCCATCAAGCGCTGTGGCACGCGAGAAATCTACGAGGCGCTCCGCTCAGGATGACGTTTTTGTTGTGAGTTGGAGATGCAAAAAAAACCAGCGTCTTCTCGGATTTCTATCTTCTGCCACACAAGTTAGCGCTTATGGGGGCTTCGCCCCATCGCATTTGACGGCTGCCGATTTGCGCAGTACTGTAATTCGTACAACTAGTTCGAATTTGTACAACCAATACAAATCACATGTGTGTCCACCGCCATGGCAACCAGGAAGAAAGCCAAACCGCCGGGAACCTATCACCTTCATCGGGAACGGCAGCGGCGTCGCATCCTGGAAGCGGCCAAGGAGCTTTTCGACGAGCGTGGTATCGACCGAACTACCATGGCCGGCATCATCTCCGCCAGCGAGCTTCGTCCTTCCACGGTATATCAGTACTTTTCCCAAAAGGATGACATCGTCTGGGCGATTCTCGGCGAGATGATGGAGGAAGATGCTGCGGGCGCGATGAGAAGTCTCGAGGGCGCAACCACCGGGCTCGCCAGGATCACCGCGCTGCTTCAATACATGGCCGATGAGTTGGCGAAGAACGAGGCCAAGATTCGTTTCATGGCCCAGTTCGATGCGATGTACGCGCGGCACTGGCCGGCCGAACGCCTTCTGACCCTGGAGGGGCGGCTCCATCATCAAGGTTTCAAATTCTTCCGCAAGTTGATCCGCGAAGGTGTCGCTGACGGCTCTCTCCGTCCCGACTTAGACCCCGATCTGACGCTGCATGCGGTGTTCAATGCAGTAATCGCAGCTCAACGGCGTTACGCCTCACTGGGAAAGAAAGTGGAGTTGGAATACGGACAGCCGATTGACCGGCTGTTCGGGGAAACCATTCGCATCCTCGTGTCTGGTCTACGCGCCACCGAACACGCAAAACCCACCGCGCCTTCCCCGCGAAGGAAGGCTCGCAAGAGCACACCGAGAAAGAGGTCCTCGTGAAACCGCATCTGCGCATCATGATGGCAATCTGCACCACGCTCCTGTCGCTAGCTCCTGCTTCAATGAAGGCGGCCGAGTCCAATGCACCCAGGCTGGAGGTGGCAGCCGACTCCAGTTGGAAGTTCCTGCTCGGCGACGCGAGCGGCGCAGAGGCGCCGTCCTTCGCGGATACCACTTGGCGCAACGTGGACCTGCCCCATGACTGGAGTATCGAAGGCCGGCCAGACAGCCAAAATCCGTCCGGCGCAGGTGGAGGTTTCTTCCCAGCCGGTGTCGGTTGGTATCGAAAGACGTTCAGCGCTCCTGCCGGCTGGCGACAAAAGCGAGTGAGCGTCGAGTTCGACGGCGTGTATCGGGATGCGACCGTGTACTTGAACGGTCATAAGTTGGGAACCCATCCTTACGGCTACACCAGTTTCTCCTTCGATCTCACTCCGCTACTGAACTTCACCCACCCCAACCTGCTCGCGGTGCGTGTGGACAACTCTGCGCAGCCCAACAGTCGCTGGTACAGCGGGTCAGGCATCTACCGGCACGTTCGCGTTATCATAACCGAGCCCACGCACGTGGCCCATTGGGGAGTCTTCGTGACTACGCCCAAGGTCTCCGATGACTCCGCCTTGGTCTCCATCCAAACCAAGGTCGCCAATGAAACCGCCGGGTCGACTAATGTGACGCTGGAGACTACGTTGTACGACCGCTCAGGACAGCAAGCGGGCGCAACCCAATCGACCCTGACGATTGCTGCAGGCAAGGAGATGGAGTCCGCGCAAACCATCTCGGTTGCCCACCCTGCTCTGTGGTCGCCTGCTTCGCCCAGCTTGTACCGTGCCGTTTCCCGGATACGCAGAAACGGCAAAGTTGTCGACCAGGTGGAGACGCCCTTCGGTATCCGCTCACTCTCGTGGTCAGCTGAGAAGGGGCTGCTTCTGAATGGAAAGCCGGTCAAGCTCACAGGAGGCAGCGTCCATCACGATAACGGGCCGCTGGGGGCTGCGGCCTTCGACCGCGCCGAGGAACGCAAAGTAGAACTGCTGAAGGCAGCCGGGCACAATGCGGTGCGAACCGCGCACAACCCGCCATCTCCAGCATTCCTCGATGCCTGCGATCGGCTTGGCTTGCTGGTATTAGATGAGCCGTTCGACATGTGGAAGGCCAGCAAGGTCAAGTTCGATTACGGGAGAGATTTTGATGAATGGTGGAAGCAGGATATCTCGGCCATGGTGCTGCGCGATCGCAACCATCCTTCCATTGTGATCTGGGGGATTGGCAATGAGATCCCCGAGCTGGAGGTTGAACGAGGTACCGGGATGGCCAGGCAACTGGCCGATCAGGTGCGATCGCTCGACAACACGCGCCCGCTTACCCTGGCGTTTCCCGGCTCCACCACGGCGCCGAACGCGGCAGCTGTGTTTTCGTTGCTGGACATCACTGGCTACAATTACAACCTTATTCCAACCTATGCTTCGGACCATCGCCAGCTGCCCAATCGCATCATGTTGACTACCGAATCGTACCCGGCGAAAGTATTTCCCTTGTGGCAAATCTCCCAGGACAATCCGTTTGTCATCGGTGATCTAACCTGGACTGCCATGGATTATCTGGGTGAGTCCGGCATCGGCGCGTGGTCCTATGGCACTCCACAACAGGCACAGATGGCAGAACAGATCATGAGCGGGATGATGAACACGGCCGTCATCGACAAGATGTTCCTGGGAATGGCCAATGGGGTGGACATGATGGCTGCGATAAGCCAAGGGACAGCGGATCCAGGTATGAAAGCCGCTATGGCCGTTCTGTTCCACGGGTATCCATGGCACGCGGCCGCGTGCGGAGATCTCGATTTGACCGGCTATCGCAAACCGCAGTCCTACTATCGAGACATTTTGTGGAACGGCGGCGACCGCGTGTACGCCGCTGTGCGTTTCCCCGAACCGGAAGGAAAGAAGATCATCGCCGTTGGCTGGGCGACTTATCCGACACTGGCGGCCTGGACATGGCCCGGGCAGGAAGGCAACCCGATGCAAGTGGAGGTGTACTCCGGCGCAGCGAAGGTCCGTTTGTTCCTCAATGACAAGCTGATTGGGGAGAAGCCAACCGGCCGCGACCAGGAGTTTAAGGCGACTTTTTCCCTACCATACGCGCCCGGTACCTTGAAGGCGGTGGGTGTGCGAGGGGATCGGATCGTTGCGGAAAGCGTTCTTACGACAGCCGGCAATGCAGCTGCTCTGCGCCTGACACCGGATCGAACCGTAGTTCAAGCAGACGGACAGGACCTTTCTTTCCTGGTCGTAGAGGCAGTAGACGCAGAGGGTCGTTGGCAGCCGAATGCTGACCAGGAAGTACAGTTCTCCCTCAGCGGACCAGGCGTCATTGCAGCCGTGGGGAACGGCGACGGCCAGGACGACGCTTCCTACCAGGGAGTTCGGCGCAAGCTGTTTCAAGGGCGCGCACTCGTCGTAGTGCGTACCTCGAGGCAGGCTGGACCTATCACCGTAAAAGCTGGAACCGCAGGCTTAAGCGACGGATCCGTGACGATCCAGGCGAAAGCAGTCGCTCAGCGCGCGGAACTTCGCTGACACAAGGGGCTGACACAAGGGGACGGCCGCTACTTTTTCGTCAGCACGGCCGCCAGAAACCGGAGTTCCGACTCCACTTCTGCGGGATCGGCCACAGTATCGGCGATTTCCTGGCGAAAGAGTTCGCGATACCTTTTGCGCAGCCTGTGAATGGCCACCTTGAGGGCTCCTTCTGACGTGTTCATTTCCTGAGCCAGCGCGGCATACGGCGCGTCAGACTGCCCGAGAAGGAACACCTTCAACCGCTCAAAATGCTCCGGGCGGCCGTGTTGCACGAACTCCTCCCGCAATCTCTCAACCACGCGATCGATCAGCGCGAGCGCCCAGCGCCGCTCGAAAATCCGCTCCGGCGTTTCATCGTGCGCAGGCTCGCGTTGGTAGCGCTCTTCGCCGGACGAGAATTCAAGCGACTCCACCATTCCGCCGCCGCGTTTTCGGGCGCGATCCCGGTCTGCTTCGTCGGCCACAAAGAACTTCAACGAAGTCAAAATAAAGGACCGGAACCGGCCCTTTTCCGGGTCAGCGCGATCGAGATATCGGCCTTCCAACACCCGGATGAAGAACTCCTGGGTGAGATCCTGCGCCTCTTCGGCCCGATAACCTCGCCGGCGCACATAGGCGTACAGCGGATACCAGTAATGCTCACATAGAGAAACCAGAGCAGACCGGGCATCCTTGCGATGTGAGTCACCGGCGGCGACCACCAGGCTCCACCGGGTGGTGGGAAACTGGGAGGATCCGGGCAGCGTGTGCATGGTTTGGCCGTTCGTCATGGTCTTGTCCTCGTCTCATCGTCAGGGGCCCGCTAAACAGGATAAGGAAATCCTGAGCGCAAAGTTACATCGCCGCTTTTTTCGAAAGCCTCAAGGCAATTGGATACGGTAGAGGTTGCGGCGGGTATTCTGCCGAGTGTAGGCGTAGACCGAAGAATTCACGGCCGACTGCACATACCACGGGATCGCAGTGATCGCTTTCGGATTGGCAAAGTCTTCGACGCGCGCGGTTGCGGTAAGTGGAATCTTTGGCAGCCCCGAGTCACGCATCACTGGCAACGCGTAACTGCCTTGGTGCAGTGTGGGGAAGTAGAGGAACGCAGATTTTCCGCTCAAGTCCCAATAGACTTGGCAATTGACAACGCACAGCGTCACCGTCGCGCTGCCATCCGAGGCAAACGCCCGTACTCCCGGCACGCGCTCTTTGTCGGACCCTAGCGCGCCGGCAACAACCCATCGTCCGTCTGGTGACACTGAAGTGGCCTCAATAATGCGCTCCGAGGCAATCTTGCGCCGGCCGGTGCCATCGGTTTTCATGCGATAGAGAAAGTTCGACCCGCCTTCTATCGCGCGAAAGATCAGGTCGCCGTCCGGCAGAAAAAAAGGAGAATCTGCGACGGCCGCAGAGGAGAGGCGCACCGGGGACGAGCGACGGCTGGTTGGAGCAACCCACAGGTTTGGACGGCCGCTCTGATCTTTCATAGCAAATGCAACTTCTTTCCCGTCTCGCGATACGGAGTATCCCAGAATCGGATACTCCGGCAAAACCTTCTCCTCCTTTCCGCTATCTAATTCTTTGATCCACAACTCCTCGCCACGCGTTTGGCCATTGGCCTTAAGGAAGTAGAGATTGTGTCCATCCGAAGAAAACGCCGGTGATGAAGTGTTGCCTTCGGAGGATATTTGGTGGTCTCCATCCTTGTCGTGCAGCCAAACCGTGAGGTCCTGAGAGCCGACGGAGGTTATAAGGGACTTACCGTCAGGCGCCAGCGCTATTCCTTCCTGAGATGTTGGGCCAAACGTCAACTGCTCTGGGTCTCCATTTGGAAAGCGCTGACGCCAGATATGGAACTCATCCGTCCGGGCAGTGAGATAGATCCATTTACCGTCCGGTGACCACGCGCCGGCAAGACAGGGTTGATTGGGGGGGCCAACAACCTTAATGTCGTTTGTGCCCTGGAATGGAACGATCCGGCAGGGCAGAATCTCGCCGCGACCGTCCATCTCAACCACGAGTACCCATCGGCCATCCGGAGAAAGGTAGGAATGATGGGCCATGCTGCGTTCGCCCCTGGGCAGGTAGACGTCCCGGCTATTCCCTCGGCTCTCATCTGTGGTCACCACGACCAAATGCAGCCCTTCTTTGATCTCGGAGAAGAGCAGTCGCTTTCCGCCTTCAATCCATGTCAACGAGGAAGCGTTGGGCAGCAGCATATGGGGTTCGCCACCGAGAACAGGCACCTCCCAGGTGTCAAATGGCTCGACGACACCATAGGCAATTCGCGAATTATCCGGAGAGAACGACGGGGCTAGTTTTGTCGTCGAGTCATGGGTGAGCTGGACCGGCTCGCCCCCCGGCAGCAACTTGACGTAGATTTCTCCACGCGGGAGGAGTGAATTGACCTCTCCCAACGGGAGGAATGAATTGTCTCCTCGAATGAAAGCGAGCATTCGTCCGTCCGGGGAGAGAGCGGGATACACCACTGAATCCCTAAAAAACGTCAGTTGCTCCCACTCTTTGCTGGTTGCCCCATGGCCTGGAGCAGCGCGATGCAGGGGCGACCAAACCGTCACCGTGCTTAGCACGATGAACGCGAGCCCGGCGGTTGCGCCGAAAAAAGCCAGCCTGTGCCTACGGAGTAACTTGCGGGCCCGGTACAATCTGCCCGGAGGCGAGGCCAGAACTGGCCGGTCCTCAATATGCCTTTGGATATCGTCTGCCAATGCAGCGACCGAAGCGTATCGTCGTTCTCGCGCTTTTTCCAAAGCCTTCATGGTGATCCAGTTGAGATCGCCATCCACCAGGCGGCGCAGGGACGCCGGGTCGGTCTGGCGGTGCGCGGCAATGCCGGTCGCTGCCGCACCGATTGCGGTCAGCTTGCGGGGGAGCGGCGAAGCTTCTTCTTCACGAATGATGCGGAGCATCTCGGCTAAACCAGCCTGCCGCATTCTGACCCCGTCGAAAGGCACAGTGCCGATCAGCAACTCGTACAGCAGCACCCCGAGCGAATACACGTCGGAGGTGTTATCGACGTCTCCGGTCATCACCTCGGCCTGCTCAGGGCTGGCGTATTCCGGTGTGCCCACCATCTGGCCAAATTGTGTTATCAGAGTTTTCTCCACGGCCCATTGGCCGGTGGCCTTGGCGATGCCGAAATCGATCACTTTTGCCAGGGGCCTGCCCTCCTGTTCCGTCACCAGCACGTTCGAGGGTTTCAGGTCGCGGTGGATCACGCCTTTCTGGTGCGCGTGTTGAACGGCACGGCACACCGAGAGGAACACTTCCAGCCGTTGCCCGATGGTCATCCGCTTGCCGTCGCAGTACTGGGTGATGGGTACGCCCTCGATGTACTCCATGACGAAGTAAGGCCGGCCCTTGGGTGTGGCGCCTGCGTCGAAAATCCGCGCTATATTCGGGTGATCCATCATGGCCAGCGCCTGGCGCTCTTTGGCGAAACGCGCGAGTACCTCGCCCGTGTCCATCCCGAGTTTTACGACTTTGAGGGCGACCCAGCGGCGAATCGGTTCGCGCTGCTCGGCGAGGTACACGGTGCCCATGCCCCCTTCGCCTAAAGCTCGAACGATGTGATAACGGCCGAAGTCGTCATCCCCGGCCGCCGCCGGCGCTGTATCGACTGTTTGAGCTGCATCCCCGCCGAGAGAACTATCGAAGGCGCCCTGGATCAGACAACTAGGACACAATCCCGCAGGATCAGCGGAGTCCAAATCCGCTCCGCACTGGGGACAATTTGGCATTTGGGCCAGAGTGGCAGAAGCATTTTACGACTTTCGCCCGAACTGCTGTAACTTTCGGCGCCGCGATTCCTTAGTCGGGGTAGGTGAGCCGGATTGGAACCGGCAAGCCAGATCCATCAAGCCGAAAAGGAGAATCGTTATGAAAAGAGTTTTGCTTCGTTCTCAGGTTGCCTTGCTTCTGGCAGTTTCCATGTTCTGTGCGCAAAGTGTGCTGGCGCAGGAAGAGTCAGGCAAGGTTAAAGAATGCTCAAACGCGACCCTGTGGGGCAGCTTCGGATACACCAGCACAGGAACGCTTCTCGATTCCTATGTCCCAGCCCCTTATGCGGGCCCCTTCGGTGAGGTCGGCAGGCAGACCTTCGATGGGAAAGGTCATACTAGCGCAGCCGCACTTACAAGCTCAAACGGCAACATCCAACCCGTGACGATTGAAGGCACGTATACCGTAAAGCCGGACTGCACAGGCTCCATGACAGTCAACGTATCTCCGTTCGATTCGACGGTACACGCAGACTTTGTGATCGACGACAACGGGGCAGAGCTGCGCGCTATCGGCTCTGACTCAGGTGTGGTTGAGACTCGTGTTTACCATAAGCAGTCCTAATGAGGTCGCAAGCGCAGGGTTTCGCGAGCATGCTCGTGAAGCCCTGCGCGTTGCTCATTCGGTGGGAGTTGATTGCTCTAAAATGTTCACTTCTTTCGTAGAGCAGTCCATTGCCCGTCGGCTCGACCCTCCACTTTCATTCGGCCGTTGGCAGAATCTCCATCAATCCACCCGGCCATGGTCGCAACCATGGGTGCCGGCTTGTCACCCGGCCACGTTCCCATAAACGTAAGCTCGACATAGCCGTTTCTCCAGGTGCCGCTGATCGGCTGATCCTGACCGAACGCGCCGGACCATCTGCCTTGCACCTGGTTGCCGGCGCGATGAAGCTCCATCGATCCCTGGTAAGCCCCGTAATCGCTGGGGAATTTTACGTCCCATGTTCCCGAAGCTTCGCCCCCATCGCTTACGGCTTCCGCTTTGGCGGGAACGAATTTCAAGTTGGAGAAATATGCTTCCTCCCCGGAGTATCCCCATAACGCGACACTGCCCTGCAGGTCCTCGCCCTTCAAGCCGTTCACGATGAGGCTCGGAGTGTCAGACCCGTCGACGTACAACTTCGCAGTTCTTCCGTGAACCTCAATCTTCATTTTGGTCCATGCTTCAGGCTGCAGATCCGCATAGGATTCATAAACCCACGGCCATTCCCTGCGCAGCTTGTACCAATCGAATCCCGGCGCAGCGACGTATTGCACCGAGTGGTTCCGCATCGCCTGATTCTCAGAATGAGAGTTCCCAGGCCGAAGGTAAAACATTTCGTAGTGCGAGGCATCGGTTCTGGCGCGAAACGCTATGCCTATGAAGCCTGGCATCCGTACCCCTGGAGGAGTCGTGGCCCTCATGGCGATATCGGCTTCAATTGTCCCGTCCTGAATCGTGATTCCCTTGAGAAAGGCGAAGACCCCTTCCTCCGATTGTGTTGTCAGACGGACGGCTTTGCGTCCTCGGTATTCGACGGCCTCTGCCTTGCCGCCGGTCACGGTTAGATCGCTCAGATCGCTAAGCGCGAAGCTCTGCGCCAGCTGACCGGTTGACTGAGGGCCGGGAAGGGTCTGGGGGTTCAGGGAAATGAAGGTGGAGACGCCAAGCAAGACGGCTGCCGTGGCGCTCAGGAAGCCGGATACCTTGCGGGTTGTCATGCGATGATGATCTCCTTCGTCCCTGGATTCCCAGGCAAAGGGGAAGGGAAGCACCTGGCGGTCCAATGCATGTTCCACCTAAGGTTCATGGAATGAAACGTGTTCGTTATGCGCGGCCTGTACGGGTGTCCAAGCTCGAACACAGGTGTTCGCAAACGAACGAAGTCTAAGCGATGTTAGTCTTTGCGGGTGAACTCCTTTATCCCCTTTATGCCCGGTCGTCGGCGATGGCAAAGCCTTTGTTGGCTCTGGATCTGCTGCTTGCCGGCCGCCACCCATGCGACGCCGGCATTCGCCAGGCAGCGAGTGGATCTGATCGTGGCTCACGGCACCGTGGTCACGATGGACGGACAGCGCCGCATCCTGGAAGATGGCGCGATTGCGGTTCAGGGAGATGCCATCGCCGCCATCGACTCAACCGCAAAGATCGACGCCATGTATGGATCCGATAAGGTCATCGATGCACGCGGCGGGCTGATTCTACCGGGACTGATCAACGCTCATACCCATATGAGCATGAGCTTGTTCCGCGGCCTAGCGGATGACCTTTCTTTGGATGATTGGCTGAACAAGTATATTTTTCCTGCTGAGCATCGCTACGTCACCCGGGATTTCGTGACCTGGTCGACGCGGCTTAGCCTGCTGGAGATGTTGCGCGGCGGCACAACCACCGTGGCCGACATGTATTACTTTGAAGAGGAAGTGGCGGAAGCTGCCAAGGCCGCCGGAATGCGCGGCGTGCTGGGAGAAACCCTGATTGGATTTCCTTCTCCCGACAGCGCAACCCCTGCCGCCGCGCTCACCTATACCGAGTCATTTCTGAAGCATTGGAAGGGCGATCCACTGATCACCCCCGCGGTCGCGCCGCATTCCATTTATACCTGCCCGGAGACGCTGCTCAAGGATGCTGCGGCGCTCGCCCAGAGCAACCAGGCGCCGCTTCTGATCCACGTGGCCGAAGCCCCGTTCGAGATCGAGAAAAGCCGGCACGAGCATGGCCTCACCACCGTCCAGTATCTCGCGCGGATCGGCCTGCTGGGACCGAATGTGCTGGGCGCGCATTGCATCTGGTTAGATCAGGCGGACGTTCAGACGCTGGCTCACTTTGGAGTAGGCTGCTCCTACAACCCTTCGAGCAACATGAAAACGGCTGCCGGCCTAATGCCGGCGGTGGAGTTGCTCGCGGCAGGAGTCGCCGTCGGTATCGGAACGGACGGCGCCGCCAGCAATAACAACCAGGATATGTTCGAGGAGATGGACCTGGCGGCGAAGGAGCAAAAATTCGCGCGCATGGATCCCAAGGCGCTGTCTGCGGCACAGGTCGTCGAGATGGCAACCGTCACCGGCGCCCGCGCCCTGCATCTCGAGCGGCAGATCGGCTCACTGGAAGTGGGCAAGAAGGCGGATCTCATCGTGGTGGATACCGGCGCTGCGCACGCCACCCCGATGTATGACGTCTACTCGGCCATCGTCTATGCACTCAAGTCCTCCGATGTGAGGACGAGCGTCATCGGGGGCAGAGTGGTGATGGAAGATCGACGCATGCTCACGCTCGACGAGCCGGCGATCCTGGCAAAGGCGGCGGAATACGCCAAACAGATCGATGCCTCGTTTGGCGCAAAAAGGAGCCCAGCCGGGAAATGATGAGGAAGGGTTGGGGATCGACTTTTTTGCGAAGAGAGGCTGTTGCAGGAGGTCACGAGCCGGCTGCCCGGTCCTTATCTCCCTCCGTTTCTGTGTTCCGGTGTGCAAAAGAGCGTCCGTTTTAACGTTTTAAGCGCCTTAAGTGCCCGCTTTTTCTCTGCGGAAGGTGCGAATTAAGCGAATTATGCGAACTAAGCCCCCCGGATCAGGGGAAATGTGACCCGTTATGCGCCTTATTCGCCCCGCGCGTCCACGGTGCCCGCCGCCGAAAACAGGTGTAGAATTGGCTCGGGTCTCAGATCCATCCTCGACTCCTGCTGTATCAGCAGAGCCGTCTCGGCAGTCGAACCCACCCCATGGAGTATTTATGAGCCTCTCCCCCAAAACCCATTTTCCCGATCCCCGCTCCCCCAAACCGGCGACCTTCGGCGTGCTCCAACCGCCTGCAAGACCACTGGCGCAGCCTCGGACTCCGGCGCCTCAACCGAAAAGCGTGTCTGCCCGATCCACACTGGAATACGAGAACCCAGATTTAACGCTACCCTCGGTGTCCAGCTTCTAGGACACCTTGGTTTGTCGCCGTCGAGCAATTGTTTTCGCGGAGTGTGCAGATGGTGGCGTGGTCAGCATGGGCCGGCCTACCACAAGCCCTGAGTGCGCGCTTGAGACCTAATACGTCCTGATGATGAAGGACGTGAAAACGGCGATTCCCCTTGTTCCACTATCGAATCCCTCCCCCGAAAGAATCGATCACAGAGTGTTGGAAAATCGCCGCTTATGAGTGAGCATAGCGGTTCCATCAGGATTTGCCAGAGTCCTTGCGTAACCCACGACAAGGAGTTCGTAACCCAGGATAGTAATGGCCGGTTCCTGGAGGCCCGATGCGCAAGCGACTCAGGTGGAAGTGTAGCTGACTACACGCCCATGGGGCCGTAGACAATCTACTGCATATGGGAGTAGATTGGCTACATCTATGAGCAAAACCAGGGAAAAGCGGAATCCATATCAGAACCGGGTCGAGTTGCTTCAGGGAACACTGGACATGCTGATTCTGCAGACACTGCAGTGGGGCCCGCAGCACGGATACGGCATCAGCCACGCGATTCGCATCCAATCAGGGGAGATCCTGCAAGTGGAGACAGGGTCACTGTATCCCGCGCTGCACCGGCTCGAACGGCAGGGGTGGGTGCGCGCGGAGTGGAAGCAGACAGAGAGCAACCAGCGGGCGAAGTACCACCGCATTACCGCGACCGGAAAGAAGCAACTTGCCTCCGATCACGGCCGCTGGCAGCAGATGGTTGAGGCGATTGGCGCGATTATGAGCGGCGAGCTGGAGAGGGGTGAGCCATGAGCTGGTGGCGGTTCTTCGCACGGCGTAAGCGCGATCTCAATGAGGAGATTGAGGCCCATCTGCGGATGGCTGTGCGCGACCGCGTGGCGCGGGGCGAGACCCTGGTTGAGGCTCGGACGGCGGCGGCGAAGGAGTTCGGCAATGTGCCGCTGGTGAAAGACGTGACCCGCAAGACGTGGGGCTGGGAGTGGCTGGAGAGCGCGATGCAGGATCTGAAATATGCGCTGCGGCGGCTGGCGAAGTCTCCGGGGTTCACGCTTGCGGCAATTGCCACGCTGGCGCTGGGCATCGGCGCGAACACGGCGATCTTCGAGCTTCTGGATGCCGTGCTGCTGCAATCGCTGCCGGTGGCGAATCCGCAGGAACTGGCTGAGGTGCGGGTTGTCGATATGGATAAAGCGCGCGGTAGCTATTCCATCGCATATCCGGTGGTAACGAACCCGATCTGGGAGAAGCTGCGCGAGGATCACCAGGGCTTCTCGGAGATTGCCGCATGGAGGGATACCGGTTTCAGCCGGGACTCGGGCGGTGACGCGCGCTTTGCGCAGGGGCTGTGGGTGAGCGGCGACTTCTTCCGCGTGCTGGGAGTTAGGCCGATCCAGGGACGGTTGTTTACCGCGGAAGACGATCGCCGGGGTTGCGGGTTGCCGGGCGCGGTGATCAGCTATGGCTTCTGGCAGCAGGAATACGGCGGCGGCCCCGCGCTGGGCCGCAAGCTGATGCTCAACGACAAGCCGGTAGAGGTGATCGGCGTGACCCCGGCGAGCTTCTTCGGCGTGGAGGTGGGGCGGAGCTTCGACGTGGCAGTGCCAGTGTGCTCGCAGCCATTCCTGGAAACAAGGAACAGGCTGGATGCAAGTACTCAGTGGTGGCTCTCGGTGATCGGAAGGCTCGATCCTTCGTGGCGGGTCGAACGAGTGGCAGCGCACCTTGGAGCGGCCTCGCCCGCGATTTTTGCGGCGACGCTGCGGCCAGATTATCCGCTGGAGAGCGTAAAAGACTATCTGGCGATGAAGCTGACGGCCGAACCTTCGGCGGCCGGTGCCTCGATGCTGCGTGAGACATATTCAGATCCGCTGCGGATTTTGCTGGGAATCTCCGGGCTGGTGTTGCTGATTACGTGCGCCAACCTGGCCAGCCTGATGCTGGCACGGACCAGCGCGCGTGAGCGGGAGATGGCGGTGCGGCTGGCGATCGGTGCAGCGCGATCGAGGTTGATCCGGCAGGTGTTGTCGGAGAGCCTGCTGCTGTCGCTGGCGGGCGGGGTGGCCGGTGCCGTGCTGGCGCGCACGCTGAGCCGGGGATTGGTGGCGTTTCTCAATACCGAGAACAATCCGGTCTCTCTGGACTTCAAACAGGATTGGCGGCTGTTCGCGTTTCTGCTCGCGGTATCGCTGGTGACGTGCGTGCTGTTCGGGCTTGCTCCGGCGCTGCGTGCATCGCGCACCGCTCCCGGCGCAGCGATGAAGACAGGCGGGCACGGAATGACGGCGAGCCGCGGGCGGCTGGGATTTCGCGGCGCGCTGGTGGTATCACAGGTGGCGCTGTCGCTGGTGCTGCTGTTCGGCGCGCTGCTGTTCACCGAGAGCCTGCGGAATCTGCTAACGGATAATCCGGGTTTTCAGGCAAAGGGTGTGCTGATCGCCTGGTTGGACTTTACGCGCCTGCAGATTCCGGTGGACCGGCGCGCAGTGTTCCAGCGGGAGTTGCTCGACAGGATACGAGCTATTCCCGGGGTGGATGCGGCAGCCGACACGGATATCGTTCCGCTCAGCGGCGAGGGCTGGGGCAACACGGTGTGGATTGACGGCCACGACGGCACACAGCGAAAAGATTCGAATTTCAGTTCAGTCAGTCCGCAGTATTTCAAAACGCTGGCCATTCCGATGCTGGCCGGACGCGACTTCAACGACAGCGACACGACGCCAGTCGCCGCGTGCGGCGATTGTCAACCAGAAGTTCGCGCGCCAGCTGGGGCTGGGTGAGAATCCTATCGGCATGAGATTCCGCCGGGAGGCGACTCCGACGAGTCCGGAGGAAGTGAACGAGATTGTCGGTCTAGTGAAGGACACGAAATACAGTCGTATCCGGCGGCCGGCTGGGGCGATTGCGTATCTTGACATCACGCAGGACAAGGACGCGGACAACTCAATGCAGGTGCTGGTACGTTCGAAGCTGCCGATGGAGACGGTCGAGGCGGCGATTCGACGCACGATGCAAGAGGTGAGCTCAGGAATCAGCTTCAACTTCGCAGGGCTGCAGGATCAGATCCGGCAGTCGCTGCTGGCCGAGCGGCTGCTGGCGACGCTCTCGGGATTTTTCGGCGCGCTGGCGGTGGTGCTGGCGATGATCGGGCTGTACGGGGTAATGTCGTACACGGTGGCGGAGCGGACGAGCGAGATCGGCATCCGCATGGCGCTGGGTGCGCAGCGCGCGGATGTGACGGCGATGATTCTGCGAAAGGCAGCGACGCTGCTGGTGGCGGGTCTGGCTCTGGGCGCGGGGTTATCCCTCGCTGCCGCAAGCGCGGCGAGCGCGCTGCTGTTTGGGTTGAAGCCGCGGGACCCAGTGACCCTGGCGACAGCAGCTGCGGTTTTGGCGGCGGTCGCACTGGGGGCGAGCTATCTGCCGGCTCGGCGAGCCGCTGCTCTGGACCCGATAGCCTCTCTCAAGGACGAATAAACCCATCGAGTGGGCGTACAGGGAACGGACCGCGCACAGTTGTTTTTGGTCTCCGAACTAGCCCTTGCGGGAAAGTGAGTAGGAAGAGAATTGCCTATCTGTTTGAGTCATAGATGTGCGCAGCGCGCTCTTTGCACGTGACATTCTTGACTTGACCGCCGAAACAGTGATGCCAAGAGATTGCGCGATCTCCCGCACAGAGCGTTCTTTTGCCTGCCGGAGTTGGATTACCTCGCGATAGACCGGTGGCAGCTGGTGGATGGCTTTCCGCAACGAGTTATGCCTCTCTCCTCGGACGTAGTGGCTCTCAGGGTCGTCCATAGGGCACCGCGGCTCGCAGGTCGCGAAGTTTTCCCCACCGCCGTCGCCACCGTCGATCGGAATCTCATAGCAATTGCGCTTCTTGCGCAAGATCATGAGCGCCGAGTTGATCGCAATCCGCGTAAGCCAGGTGGAGAAACTGGATCTCCCCTCGAAATTCTTCATGTGAGTGAACGCGTTCAGGAAGGCGTCCTGGAGTGCATCCTCAGCATCCTGCCGATTCCCGGTGACTCGATAAGCGGATTGAAAGACCCTGTTCGCATGTCGTTTACTGAGTTCGACAAACGCGTCCGTGTCTCCGGATTTAGCGCTGGACACCAACATCTCATCGCTCATCTCCGTCGGGCTGCATTCCATATCGACACTATTTACCGCCGGCATCGGTAGACTCATAATCACCTCTCTGATTGGTCTCTTCGGATATTCGGGGGGCATTCGCTGACTCCAACAACATTCTGAGCTCTTGGTTTTTGATGAGAAGCTCGCGTACGCATTGCTGCAGTCTCCACAATTGTTCTTGCAAGCCCTCCCCAGGTGATAAACACGGGCCTTCGTGCAGCGGGCTCGCAAAGGGTGAACCCGTCAAGTGCCGCTCTGTGGCGATGGTGCCGCGAGGGGCCTGCTGGAAGGGTTCTTGACGCGGTTGTGGAGTCATAAAGATCCTCCAATTCCATGCGTGCCATTACGCCAGAAGCATGAAGGCAAATCTATTAGACGATGGTATCGACCATACCTTGGTATCAGCGGCGCTAAATGACGTTGCGTTAATCAGCCACGGTAAACGAGTGAACCTGCGCGTTCTCAGATAACGGTGCTTTCAGAGCTAGACGGCGACCTGAACCGAACGTGGTGCGACTAGGGCGAGCTCGGAACGAAGGCGCGCGGCCATTCTTATCAAGTCCGCGAAAGAATCAGCTTTCATCTTTCGCATCACCTGGCCTCGGTGTGCCTTTACCGTGATCTCGCTGATGTCTAGTTCCGCACCGACCTCTTTATTTAAAAGTCCGGACACGACCAAAGCCATGACCTGCCGTTCACGGTGGCTAAGTGACCTATAGCGATCGCGGAGCGACCGCATTCCTGCCTCGCGGTTAAGGACAATGGAGCTACGTTTGAGTCCTTCCCGGATGGCACTTAAGAGAACCTCATCACTGAATGGGTTCATCAAGAATTCGATAGCTCCCGCCTTCATGGCTTGAACCGATGTGGGCACATCGCCGTGGCCGGTGACAAATATAACCGGCGTGTCGGGGCGTTCGACGACGACCCTTCTTTGTAGATCAAGTCCATTGAGGTCCCGGAGAGAGACGTCAAGCACCAGGCAGTTTGGAACCAGTGCTCGGGGCCTGGCAAGGAATTCTTCGAGCGAATGCGAATGTCTCGGACTGCCAGCCTTCGCAGCGAATTAACGATTCCAGGGATTCACGTACAGAGGCGTCGTTGTGGACAACGAACACCAGCGGCTGTGCGGGAAGCGGTTCAAGTATGTACTCTGAAAGGTCCACGACGATTGCCCTCCACCCTGCGTAGGTCGTACTTGGATAAATGGAGTGGGCAATCAGGAGAAGTAACGCCACCTAGCCGCGAAATTGATCTCCTGAGGCCACATTGTGCTTGAGCGAATGCTCATTCTCTTTGTGGAGCCGCCACTTGGGCCAGACTTCTCGATCCGTTTCGCAAAACAAACATAGAGGTTTCGGATTGCCGCTCGAGGCCCGGCTGGGTTTCGCGCCGATAACGGATACGCACCTTCACCGCCATCCTGACCAGCTCTGCGAAGAATTCCGCTTGCATCTTTCGCATCACCTCGCCGCGGTGGGTTTTCACTGTAACCACCTTCATTCCGAGCGCGTTGAAGAATTCGGTGATCTCCTTCCTGAGCTGCAAGTCATCGTCTACGAGGTAAATCACATCCCGGCTTTGCTCAGTTTCGCCATGGTTGAGAGCTGGTGATGGTACATGGTGAAGGTATGGGCGCGGGGTGGAGGCAATCGTGGTGTCGCGATAGAGGGCCTGCATGGGAAAACCACCTTTCGGGCAAAATAAGGTAAGTAGCAATGCCCAATGCTGTTGGAGCCAGTTTCCAGCCCATCCCACGAACGCGAAATCCCCATTGGAGCGGGGGTGAGTAAGGCCGATTAGGATCGGAGGCAAGAGCCCCAGTAAGGCCCAAGGTCCGGAGTAGCTGATTTGAAACGGTGCTAGCGATTAAATCGCGCTTCTGAATTCGCGTGGAGTTACCCCAACGATCTTCCGAAACACCTTTGTGAAATGCTCCTGGGTACGAAAGCCAGTTAGTCTGCTCACCTCGGCGATGCTTAGCGCTTCATCCTTCAGGTGGAGCTTTGCGCTGTCGATCCTTGCCCGCAGAACATACTGGTGAGGGGTCAGGCCGGTCGCTTTGGTAAACAACAACACAAAATGGCTCGGCGACAAACCGGCAATCTGGGCCATGGCCACCAGGCTAATGTTTGCGCCAGTGTTCGCGTGGATGTAGTCGATGACTCTGGCTACACTTCTCTTGAAAATGTGCGCATCCTTTCTCTCTTCGCTTATTAACCTCTGGCAGCAAACGTAGCGCGAGAGCATTGGTCAAATGTTCCGGTTTTGGTCAGTTCTTCTGAAAAAATGGTCAAAAAAACAGGCGACCGGGCAAACGGCGCTATGATTCTGCTACCGGGTTTTCTGGCCGGCGGCGGTAAAGCGATGGATATCTCTGGGGTCCTTCCTGTCAAGGCTGTCGAGGTGATGCGCAATGGGTGCGCGGTGTGTCCCATCCCTGCGATATCTTCCCTAAGCAGTAAACGGGCCGGGTGGGACGGCATTGCCCTGGAATCGTTCAGTGACGTGCCAGGCGTCTCGATTCCGGATCATGATCATCCGACTCACTTCCTGAATCTTCTTACTCATGGAAATATCAAGGCGCAGTGGACCACGGAGGGCAAGAGCCGCAGCGCAGACAATGGCCCTGGGACGATCTACGTGTTGCCGGCAGGAACCCGTGATCGCCTCACCTGGTCTGGCCAGACCACTCGTATCATCCTGGTCATGGAACCGCGGTTCCTCGCGCGTTCGCTTGAGGACACCGCGCACCTGGAGGATGTGGAACTCACCACCCACTGGAATCTTCGTGACCGCCACATTCAATCGTTGATGCTTGCTCTGCATGCCGACCTGGAAGACGGCTCACCGGCCGGTCCGCTCTACGGCGAATCTCTCGGCCTGGCGCTCGGCATCTATCTGGTTCGCCGTTATTCGGTCCGTAATTGCGCTAAGCCTGATTACCGCGGCAGCATGCCTACGACGCGCCTGAACCGGATTCTGGAGTTTATTAACCAGAACCTGGCGCAGGATCTTCGCCTGTGGGAGCTCGCCCAAATAGCTGGGATGAGTCCTAACTACTTCTGCGAGCTATTCAAGGTAAGCACAGGCCTGCCCCCATACCAATACATCCTGAGGTGCAGAATTGAACGCGCCAAGCAATACCTGCGCGATCCGAAGGTCACCTTGGCCTGCGCAGGCGCGGCGGCCGGCTTCGCCGATCACAGTCATTTCACGAAGGTTTTCCGTCGAATCGTGGGCGTCACGCCAATGAGGTTCCGCGGCAAGATTGGCGGCGGGCACAACCACGCCTAAAAAGAACTACCCGTGGAGCGGCGCGCCTGTGGGTACAGATTAGTGCCGCACTAAACATCCCTCCCTGGCGGCAGTGTATGGAATTAAGGCCGCAAGTCCTTGCAGAGCTAGACGGCGACCTGAACCGAACGTGGTGCGACTAGGGCGAGCTCGGAACGAAGGCGCGCGGCCATTCTTATCAAGTCCGCGAAAGAATCAGCTTTCATCTTTCGCATCACCTGGCCTCGGTGTGCCTTTACCGTGATCTCGCTGATGTCTAGTTCCGCACCGACCTCTTTATTTAAAAGTCCGGACACGACCAAAGCCATGACCTGCCGTTCACGGTGGCTAAGTGACCTATAGCGATCGCGGAGCGACCGCATTCCTGCCTCGCGGTTAAGGACAATGGAGCTACGTTTGAGTCCTTCCCGGATGGCACTTAAGAGAACCTCATCACTGAATGGGTTCATCAAGAATTCGATAGCTCCCGCCTTCATGGCTTGAACCGATGTGGGCACATCGCCGTGGCCGGTGACAAATATAACCGGCGTGTCGGGGCGTTCGACGACGACCCTTCTTTGTAGATCAAGTCCATTGAGGTCCCGGAGAGAGACGTCAAGCACTAAACAGTTTGGAACCAGTGCTCGGGGCCTGGCAAGGAATTCTCGAGCGAATGCGAATGTCTCGGACTGCCAGCCTTCGCAGCCAATCAACGATTCCAGGGATTCACGTACAGAGGCGTCGTTGTGGACAACGAACACCAGCGGCTGTGCGGGAAGCGGTTCAAGTATGTACTCTGAAAGGTCCACGACGATTGCCCTCCACCCTGCGTAGGTCGTACTTGGATAAATGGAGTGGGCAATCAGGAGAAGTAACGCCACCTAGCCGCGAAATTGATCTCCTGAGGCCACATTGTGCTTGAGCGAATTTCTTTCGTTATCCCGACATCGTTTACTACACGCTTGTCTCGACCAAATGGGGCATGTTGCAGGTGAAAAACCTGATGTGTTCATCTTTATGTCTCCGTAGTCACAGGGTCTTCGTACCGCCCTTATCGTGATCTAAAGCCGAACGGACGGTTTGGAGTAATTGCTGGTCACTAAAAGGCTTGCCTAAGAATGCGACAGCACCGGCTTGCAGCGCTCGCCCGCGGGATTCTGTATCGTCGTAAGCGGTGACGAAGATGATAGGAATGCTGTAGCCTGCGGCAGCGAGCCGGCTTTGGAGCTCGAATCCATTCATGTCCGGCATCCGTACGTCAAGGATGAGACAGGAAGTATCGTGCAGTTGGTCAGATTTCAGAAAGCTTTCGGCAGATGCAAAGGCCGCCGCTCGAAAACCGAAGGATTCGATGAGTAGCGTTGTGGTTCGGCGGATGGACTCATCGTCGTCAACCACCGAGATCAGATCCTTTGGCGCCTTGAATTCCGCTCGCAAGGCTGAACGAATGGTCTGGAGTAGCTCCTCGTCGCTAAAAGGCTTGCCTAAGAATGCCACGGCACCGGCTTGCATCGCTTGCATACGCGAAACTTTGTTGTCGTAAGCGGTGATGAAAATGATAGGAATGTCGTAACCTGCGGCAGCCAACTCGCTTTGCAGCTCGAGTCCATTCATGCCCGGCATCTGAACGTCAACGATGAGACATGAGGTATCGTGCAGTTGGCCGGACTTCAGGAAATTGCCGGCAGATTCAAAGGCGGCCGCTCGAAAGCCGAAAGACTCGATGAGAAATGTGGTCGTCCTGCGGATGGACTCATCGTCGTCAACTACCGAGATTAGACCCCTGGTCATTTCAACTCCCCATTGACCCCAAGCTATTCCCGGGCGGAAAAGGAATCAATTGGATGTTGGGATAGCTGGTGTCTCAAAAAGGAGTATGCGAATAAACTTTCGCTTATCGGGTTCTTCCCGAGGGGCCTTTGAGCTTCTCGATCATTCGTATGAGGTCGACAAGAGATTCCGCGTGCATCTTCTCGATTGCCCGGCTGCGCTGCACCTTCACGGTACTCTCCGCAGTTCCAAGTTGGTCCGCAATTTGTTTATTGAGCATGCCCGAGACGACCATGGAGATCACCTCCTGCTCGCGCGAAGTCAATGAGTCGAAGCGCTGTTGGAGGATCATTACATCTTGATCCTGTTCACGTCTGGCGCGATCCCGCTCCAGTGCGATGCGAACAGCATCCAGCAGATCTTGATCGCGGAATGGCTTGGTGAGAAATTCGACGGCTCCAGCTTTCATAGCGCGGACACTCATTGGAATGTCGCCGTGGCCGGTGAGAAAGATTATTGGAATACGAGTATTTCTCGCTGCGAGCTCGCGTTGAAAATCGAGTCCACTCAATCCAGGAAGTCTGACGTCAAGCACAAGACAACTGGGCGCATCTGCCGGCTTTTTATGCAGGAACGCATCCGCTGAATCAAAACTTTCAACGTGAAGGCCCACGGTGCTTAAGAGAAACTTCAGCGAAGAACGTACCGATGGGTCATCGTCGACGACAAAAACAATTGGAGCACCAGTCATGAGGGACTCCCGCCGGTTGCTGGTAGCGTGAAGGAAAACACAGCGCCGTGGGGAGAGTTGGGCGCGGCCCAGAGGCGACCGCCATGACCTTCAACAAGTGAGCGGCTGATCGACAAACCCATTCCCATACCGTTCGCTTTCGTTGTAAAGAAGGGATTGAAGACGCGATCCAACTCTAAGTCAAAGCCAGTGCCGGAGTCGCTTACCGCAACGAGTACGTCCCCGGATTCGTCGATCCGAGATTGCACCCCGAGTAAACGAGGTCGATCTGTTACCGCGGCCATGGCCTCGATAGCGTTCATGATCAAGTTCAGCAGGACCTGCTGCAACTGAACGCGATCAGCCAACACCAGCGGGAGATCTGTTTTCAATTGGTGGTCAGGCAAGACTTGAGTCTCATAAAGCTCACGGCCAGCCAAGACCAGCACCTCCTGAATCACTTCGTTTATATCCACTTCGCTCTTTTCAGCAGGTTCCTTCTTTATGAATGCGCGGATCCGGGATAAAACGGTGCTCGCCCGAGTGCCATCGGCAATGATTCCTTCGAGAGCCCGACGCAGAACCTCAGGTTCAAGGTTATTATTCGCAAGCAGTCTCAGGCACGCGCTGCCATTATTGATGACCGCGGTCAAGGGTTGATTGACTTCATGGGCTATCGAAGCTGCGAGTTCGCCCATAGTTGTGAGCCTGGAGACCCGCGCAAGCTCCGCTTGCGTCATCTGCAGGTTACGCTCGCTCACGCGAAGCTGGTCCTCGGCCTGCTTTCTTTCGCTGATATCGCGGATGAAGCCGGTAAATACTTTATGCCCATCGCTGGTTAGTTCTCCAAACGAGACTTCCACCGGGAACTCCTGGCCATCCTTGCGTTGAGCGGTAACCTCGACGCCTTGCCAGTTGAGATGCCGCTTTCCAGTAGCCAAATATCGTCTGAACCCATCTTCATGGAGTTTCCGCATCATTTCCGGCATGAGCACTGTCATGGGTTTACCAACGATCTCAGCCGGGTCATAGCCAAAGATGCGCCGCGTGGCGGGATTCGCAAGCAGGATAGCGCCCTTGTCATCCATGCTGAGCACTGCGTCGTGGGCTGCCTCAACAATCACGCGATGCTTTTCTTCGCTACTTCTCAGATCCTCCTCGGCGTGCTTGCGATTAGCAATTTGCTTTCGCAGCTCTTCGTTGGCCGCGGCAAGTTCTGTAGTTCGTTGCGCGACGCGTCGATCGAGTTCGCCCGCGACCCGCTTCTGTTCGCTCCGGAGCCGCGCCTCCTGCAACCCGATGGACGCCTGATTCGCGGCTACGCTCAGAATAAGTCTCTCGGTTTGCTGCGGAAAATCAGCTCGCTCTGACCCTGCTGCGATTACGCCAATTTCACCCTGCAGCCCTAGTCCCAGGGGCACAATCGAAATTTCCCGAGCTCCCCAATGGTTCCGCATCTGCAGAGGCCATTCCTGAGGGTCGGCGCCCAGCCAGTGTTTAAGTTGCGCGCCGATCTGGTGCGGCTGGGCTATGTATGGTTGCGACTGAGCGAACCGAACCATCTCCATTGGCGCCTGGCCGTCCGTTTCCTTCAGCCATACATAGACGAGATCCAGCTGGAGCATATGCAGCAGCGCGTCGAGCAAGGTATGAACAATCTGGGATGGCTCAGCGCCGCTCCACGTGGCTGGAAGAGCGAGGACGCTCATCAGATCATTCACGCAGCGCTGCAGGAGCTTGATTTCCTCTGTAGGATCTCTAGGTTGCACATCCATGTCTCAGGCCGTTCCAGGCGGACTATTCCGGCCAGCTCGCCGTTGGCGAAATTCTCGAAGGAAATGACCGTGTCACCTGGGCAGGGTTCAGGGGCTGGCCCCGATAGAAGATGATTTCTTCACCTTTCCTAAGCGGTTTGATTATGTACTCTGAAAACTCCAGGACGCTTGCCCTCCACTCCCGCAGGTCGGCCCGGCAAAATAGCGTCGGCAATCGGGACAAGCTAAGTCAACCAGCCTCGATACTTATCTATCCTGAGGGCAGACCTTGCTCGGGCGAATGCACTGTTTCCGCACACTGATACTAAGGTATTGCCAGTACCACGTCCAGTTGCTTCATGGCCTCCGCCCTGGCCAATCCAGATCTGTGCATCGAGTTTGGAGCGAAAATTCGATAATTGCCAAACCTCCGTCCAGGCTCTCAAGCGGGGGCGAATCACGCTCGGATCGGGGCGAACCAAGGCCAAGGCGGTAAGCGTTTGGCGGATGGGCGGCTTTACAGGCTGTGTGAGAACTCGGATTATCCAGCCCCGAAAGGGGCGGCCTGAACTTAGCCCAGGACGCAGTCCGAAGGACGGAGTCCTGGGTTGGGCGGTGAGTGATGAATAGTCCCGCAGGGACGGCTGAAACCCGCGGGAATGGATTCAGCCGTCCCTCCGGGACTTGAAATCTCTCCCTGAACACAACCCACTCCGTCCTGGGCTACTTTCAGGCAGACCTGTCCAAATTAGGGTTTTGAACCAAGGGACGAGTCGGGATTAACTCCTGACTCGGGCGCACAAATCGCATTAACCGCAGGTCCCTCCACTACGCTACGCTCCGGTCGGGATGACAATTTTGTTGCAAAAATGGCAGTTGTCATGAGAAATCATCGATTTCAAAACAAATTTGTCATCCCGACCGGAGCGTACCCGGATTTCCTGCCACGCAGCACTGGACAAGGCCACGTGAGCGCCTTTCCGTAAAGAAAGGCGCATGAAGTTCGCCAACGCCATTAAGTTCGACAGGAAATCCGGGGGAGCGTAGTGGAGGGACCTGCGGTTAATGCTTCGTTTTCAGTGGGCCCAAAATAGTGAACCTGATTTGATGTTGGCCAAGCTCTCCTAGTGTAATCAGCTGACTAACTGCTCCAACAGGCTGGCTTTCTCGCTAATTTGGACAGCTCCGCGCCGCACCGAGATCCGATCCTCCCAATCCACCTGGATCGATACCAAAGTATTGACGATACCTTCGTCCAATTGTTTGTCTCTTTCCCTTTTGTTGTGATTGCCTCATTGCGACCCGATTCGATCGGGAAATGCACGACGAAGAAAGAGGAGAATGAACATGAAAATACTGATGGTGTTAACATCCCACGATCAATTGGGCAACACCGGCCGCAAGACAGGCTTCTGGCTTGAAGAATTTGCTGCCCCTTACTTTGTTTTCCTGGACGCCGGTGTTCAGCTGACCCTCGCCTCACCTAAAGGGGGCCAACCGCCCGTCGATCCCAAGAGCGATCTGCCCGAAAATCAAACTTCGGCCATGTCACGATTCAAGCAGGATGAAATCGCAAAGGCGGCACTCGCCCGCACGGTCAAGCTTGAGGATGTGAAAGCAGGGGACTTCGACACGGTGTTCTATGTTGGAGGACACGGTCCACTGTGGGACCTGGCAGAGAGCCTGGTTTCGATCGCCTTGCTAGAGTCCTTCTACAACTCGGGAAAGCCGATTGCCTTGGTGTGCCACTCCCCAGGTGTGCTCCGTCATGTCACATATAAGGGTGAGCCGCTGGTAAAGGGCAAGCATGTCACTGGCTTCACCAACGGAGAGGAAGGAGAGGTTCGACTAACCCAAGTTGTACCGTTTCTAGTAGAGGACGAACTGCTGCGGCTGGGAGCGATCTTTGAGAAGGTTGCTGACTGGCAGCCGTTTTCAATCGTTGATGGCCGGCTCATCACAGGCCAGAATCCCGCGTCCTCAACCGTTGCAGCCCAGAATCTTATCAACCTGCTCGCACGGAAAGCCGCTTATCTACCCGGCACGAACTCTCCTACAAGGAGACGGCATGCGACGGAGAGCCTGGAAGTGAGCTACTCCTGCTTAGTTGGACGCTTCTCGGTGGAGCAGGGGCCTGTGCACAGTACAACCCACCAGCAACGCCTGCGCCGTATAACCCGATTGCTCTGGCCGAAGTAACCGGGGCCGCAAGGGCAGCCGTCCAAGCCGGGCAGAATAGCAATCAAACCCTGTCGCAGAATCCGTACCTCGGCGGGGTTCCTGCGGGAAAACTCAGCGCAACGCCAGTGGCGGTTTCCCTCGAAGACGCCGTCGCCCGCGGCCTCAAGCAAAATCTCGGCGGAGTATTGGCCACGGATGCTGTTACCGACGCGCGGGGAGAGCGCTGGCAAGCGCTGAGCGAGCTGCTTCCCAATGTAATCACCGATACGGGTTTCGGAGCTCATCAAATCAATGTAAAGGCGGCCTTCGGTCTGACGATTCGTGGAGAGCCTCCGGTCATTGGCCCATTCGGCTATTTCGACTCGCGGGCTTATCTCACGCAGTCCGCTTTTGATTGGGCATCCATCGAGCGGGCGCGATCTTCAACGGCGCAGCTGAGGTCGGCGGAGTTCAGCTCCAAAGATGCTCGCGAGATTGTCGTGCTTGTGATTGTCGCCAACTATTTGCTGGTCATCGCCGAGCAATCGGAGGTTGAGTCAGCCACATCGCAACGGGACACCGCCAAGGCACTTTTTCAACAGACCTCCGACCAGAAGACCGCAGGCCTTGCCTCGGCCGTGGACGTTTTACGGTCACAGGTGCAACTGCAATCACGCGAACAGAAACTGATTGTCGCGCGAAATAATTTAGCCAAGCAGAAATTAGTTTTGGCGCGAGCTATCGGTCTCCCTCCGGGCCAAACGTTCGAGATTCCCACCCGCGTCTCTTACCGGGAGCTGACGCCGTCGAGTCTCGATCAGGCGATCCAAAGCGCCTACCAGGCTCGCGCCGATTTTCACAGCCAGATGAATCAGGTCAGGTCCGCTGAGCTGGCAAGAAGAGCTGCTTCCGCCGAGCGGTATCCATCGTTAGGCGTGGAGACCGACTATGGTCTCTCGGGAGTTAACCCGGGCTCGTCGCACGGCACCGTTGATGCGGCTGCCACGCTCCGTATTCCTATTTTTCAGGGGGGAAGGGTACACGGGGATGTTCTCCGGGCTGACGCTTCGCTAACCAGGGAAAGACAGCGAATGGAAGACTTGCGGGCCAGGATCGATCAGGAGGTTCGCGACGCTTATCTGGATCTGGAAGCGGCTGCGCAAGAAGTTTCTGTCGAGAAAAGCGCGGTAACGCTCGCCACTCAGACCTTGGAACAATCTCGCGATCGATTCGTTTCGGGAGTTACCGACAACATTGAAGTCGTTCAAGCACAAGATGTGCTGGCAATCGCTACTGACAGCTACATTGCCAGTCTTTACAGCCACAACCTGGCAAAAATATCTCTGGCAAGAGCGATCGGCGTCGCGGAATCAGGCTTTGCTGAATACGTGGAGGGAAAATGAGTATGGCTGAGCAAAATCAAGCAACGAATCCGCCGGACAACGCCCGGCGCAGCTGCCCCGCCAATTTCAGCTTATGCTCCAATTTCAGCTTATCCGGCGAAGCGCTCCTACAAGCGTTGGATCATTCTTGCCTCGTTGGTTGTTCTGGCCGTTGCCGGTGCTTTCCTCTGGCACTATTTGTCCGGCTTCGAATCAACCGACGATGCGCAGGTGGACGTCCATCTCTACCCTGTCAGCGCCCGCATTTCCGGATATATCCAGAAGGTCAACGTGGAGGACAACCAATGGGTCGAAGCAGGTTCCACACTTGTAGAAATCGATCCAAAAGACTATGAAGTCGCATTAGCAAGAGCCCAGGCAACGCTCGATACTTCAGAGGCTACGGCGAAAAGTTCGAATATCGATGTGCCCATATCTTCCGTCGATACCTCAAGCCAATTGAAATTCACGTCCTCGGATATCAAGAATGCGGAAGCAGCGATCCAGGCAGCAGAAAAGCAAGCCGCAGCCGCCCACGCCCGCGTTGTGGAAGCGCAGGCGCAAAATGTAAAGACTCAAGATGACGTAATACGCTATCGCTTGCTGCTCACGAAGGAAGAGGTACCGAAGCAAATCTACGACCATGCTTATGCCGCCGCTGCGACCGATGTCGCCGCCGTAGTTGCGTGCAGAAGCAGACGAGGCTGCGGCGCAACAAGCCGTTGTCGAAGCGCACAGCCGGCTCACTGAGGCGGAGGCACACTACGAAGATGCCCAGGCCGGGCCGCAACGCGTCGCCTCAACCCGCGCCAAAGCCCTTTCGGCGATGGCGGATGTACACCAGAAAAGAGCTGCCGTCGAACAGGCGCAGCTGAATCTGGGATACACCAAAATATTTGCACCCGTAACCGGGGAGGTCACCAAAAAGGTCGTCGTCGGATTGAACGTCGAGCCTGGGGAGCAGATGCTCACTGTGGTTCCCCTGGATCAGGTGTGGATCACCGCGAATTTCAAAGAGACCCAACTCAAACATATGCGCGTGGGCCAGAAAGCAAAGATTGAGCTCGACTCGAACGGCCGCACGTACCGCGGTCATGTCGATAGCATTGCGGGAGCAACGGGGCCCATCTTCAGTTTGCTGCCGCCGGAAAACGCAACCGGCAACTACGTGAAAATCGTTCAGCGGGTACCGGTAAAGATTGTTGTAGAGCCGGGCGAAAATCAGGACCACCAGCTTCGGCCGGGTATGAATGTCGAAGCGAAAGTGTACTTGCGATGAGCGCTGCAACACTGACTCTTCCGTCGGAGCAGGCGCTCTGGCGGCCTAAGGTAAATCCCTGGGCGATTGCGGCCACCGTGTCGATGGCGGCGTTTATCGAAGTCCTGGACACGAGCGTTGCCAACGTTGCCTTGCCTTACATCGCCGGAGGCCTGGGAGCCAGCTACGACGACAGCACCTGGGTACTTACCTCGTACCTTGCTGCGAACGCTATCGTCCTACCCATCAGCGGATGGCTCGCGGAGTTGATTGGCCGCAAGCGGTACTTCATGATGTCGCTTGCCATTTTCACTGTGAGTTCACTGCTTTGTGGGTTAGCGCCCAGTCTGCCGCTATTGCTGTTGTTTCGAGCTGTGCAAGGCATCGGTGGGGGCGGACTGCAACCGATGGCACAAGCCATTCTGAACGATACGTTTCCTCCGGAGCAGCGCGGCTCGGCGTTTGCTGTCTACGGCATTACTGCAGTTCTCGCCCCTACCGTCGGGCCGATGCTGGGAGGCTGGATTACTGACAACTATTCCTGGCGCTGGATATTTTTCATCACGCTGCCCGTGGTCCTCCTCGCTCTTTATTTGACTTATACCCTGGTCGAAGATCCGCCGTTCCTCCGTCGCTTAAAGAGCGGGGGTATCCGGGTGGACTACATTGGAATATCGATGTTGACGCTGGGAGTAGGTTCGCTGCAGATTGTTCTGGACAAGGGGCAGGAAGACGATTGGTTCGGCTCGCATTTCATCACGACCCTGGCGATAACCGCAACGGTTTGCCTTATCTCGCTGGTCATCTGGGAATGGTTCCGCAAAGAGCCGATCATCGATGTCCGCATGTTCAAGAGCTTCAACTTCGCGGCAGCGAACTTAATGATGTTCATGATGGGCTTCATGCTCTTCAGCACCCTGGTCTTGATTCCAGAATTTCTGCAGACTCTCATGGGTTACACAGCGGAGCTTGCGGGCCTCGTCCTCTCTGGCGGCGGAGTTATCTTGCTTGTGATGATGCCCATCGTCGGGCGGCTTACATCAAAGATTCAAGCGAGATGGCTGATCGCGACGGGATGGCTGTGCCTGGCCATTGGACTGTTCTATTGTGCGCACCAGATTGATTTGTTCGTCAGCTTCCGCTTTGCGATGTGGCTGCGCGTCGCCCAGGTAATAGGAATCGGATTTCTATTTGTCCCCATCACGGCAGCGGGTTACATCGGAGTTCCTCCGGAGAAAGGCAATAGCGTCTCCGGCATGATCAATTTCATGCGCAATATCGGCGGCAGTATCGGAACTTCCGTCGTGACCACTATGATTGCCCGGCGGGCTCAATATCACCAGCAAATCCTCATTGGCCACATCACTCCCGATTCCCCTGCTTATCGTTCCGCACTCCATGCACTGAGCTCAAAGATCGCGCACTCTGGGCTTCGGGCTGCGGACGCCCACGACCAGGCGATTGCGAGGTTCTACGAATTGGTGCACCGGCAAGGCGGCGCACTGTCCTATATGGACATCTTTTGGGTCTTGGGCGCGCTCTGCTCCATCATGTTCGTTCTTGCGTTTTTCTTGAAGAAGAATGATCCAGGAGCGGGCGGAGATGTCGCGGTAGGCTGAGGATAAACGCAATGGTGAATGCCATAACAATTGAGCGCGAGTTTGGCTGCGGAGCATCCGAAATTGCTAGTTTGGTCGCCCGCCGTCTTGGATGGAGTCTGTGGGACGAGCGGTTGACACAGGAAATCGCACGACTGACCGAGAGTACGCCACAGGCGGTCGAGCAGAGAGAATGGCGAACCGATCCTGTCGTGTACAGGCTTTTCAAAGACTTTCTTCGGGGCGCCTTTGAGGGAGGCTTGCCGCCCACCAGCCGGCTGCAGTTGCTGGATGCGCGCCGGATCGCCGCTGTTTCGGAAATAGCTGTCAAGGCAGCACTTTCCAGCGGTCCGTCAGTAATTGTCGGCCGAGGGTCGCAGTTTTTCCTGCACAACCGCAAGGATGTCTTCCATGTGTTTCTCTATGCGTCTCGCGACTATAAGATCCGTCGGCTGATCTCCAGGGGCGCGACTGAGGACAAGGCAATCGAACAGGTCGACACAACGGATAAAGCGCGAGCTGCGTTCGTGCGGGATTATCTCGGGCTGAAATGGCCGGAACCCCACCTATACCACGCAATGTTCAATACCGAGATGGGCGACCCCTGTACGGCTACCATGCTGGTTGAGTGTGCCCAACAGTTCGAGCGTGGCAATTCGGAATGACGCAAAATCATCGAGTCGCGATCCTGATTCCCTTGGCGGTTGGCGCATGCGCCGTACTATGTACGATCTTTATCCAAGCGCTGGCCGTGGGCGCGACAGTAAACTTCGTTCGTTATGAGAGAAGGCTGGGCCGCGAGGGCAGAGGCTTCTGGAGCGATCTTGCGATCGTTGTATTGGCGATATCATTCGCTTTCGTGGCGCACCTGATTGAGATCGCCTTGTGGGCGGTGTTCTTCGTAATGTGCGGAGAATGTCAAGAGTTCGGAGCTGCCTACTACCACTCAGCGGTCAACTACACGACCTTGGGTTACGGTGATGTGATTATGACCCCGTCGTGGAAATTGCTAGGACCGCTGGAAGCAGCAGATGGTGCGCTGATGTTCGGGGTTTCGACCGCAATGATTTTTGCTGTCATTGTGAGATTGGTTCAAGCTAAGTTTGTGGATCTCAGGAACTGAGTGCTTAGATGCGCACGCGCCCGGGAAAGCCTCGATTTGACGGCGGCTTGGGATATTTCGAGCGCCTGAGCGATCTCTCTGATTGAATAGTTATCCATCATTTGCATCTCGATGACCTGACGAAGCCGCGGCTGAAGCTTCCAGATAGATCGAAGCATATAAGCGTGCCTCTGGCGGTGAACGCAGATATGCTCGGGGCTCGGACCGGTATCTGTGAATTCAAAAGCGGAAATCGCGTCTTCTGCTTCACTTGGACTGTCGAAGGATACTTCAGGGTGCAAGCGGCGTCTACGAAGGATCATCAACGCAGAGTTAATCGCGATTCTGGTAATCCAGGTATAGAAGCTTGATCTTTCTTCGAAGGTGTGGAGCGCCATATACGCTCGCAGGAACGTGTCCTGCAAAGCATCTTCCGCATCTTCCCGATTCTTAGTCATGTTCAGAAGCTTCCAATAGACTCGTCGCGCATAGATCTCTCTGAGTTCGGCAAAGGCGGCGGAAGACCCCGATCGCGCTGCAGCAACAAGCTTTTGACTCTGTAGCGATTCGTTGTGGCGCGAAACGGCTTCAGTCGCAACTTCCTCATCGGCGAAAATCATGGCTATCTCCTTTCAAGGCGGTATGCTTGTCCCTTTGAAAACCACGTCCAGATGCGCTTTCCATTTCCTGAGCCAGAGGCAAGCGCAATGATCGCCACAAGTAGATCGCGCTTTATCGGCGACTTCCGTTGGTTGCGTGTGTCGCTCATCCTTCCCTCCTGCTTCGATTGAGCCTGAAGTGCGGAGGAAGCGCAATTGGACGATGGTATCGGGGACACTTTGGTATATGCGAGCGAGCCCTGTCGAATCAATCGATATGCCCCGCGGCCTGGAGAAAAGATGTAAGCGCCGGCACATTGAGCGGCCCCAGGTAACGAACCGCAATTACTCAAACCAATCGCTTATTAGACCCACTTGTACGAAAGTATCTACCGATACCTTCGTACAATAGAACAGTCTCCCGTTTTATGGCTTAATCTCAACATCGAGTTCGAAACTAAACGCGTTGCGCGGTCCCGCGACGCTACAGCCACTTTCGAATAACAACTGGAGATTGGCATGGCAAGCAAAAAGACAGCCATCGTAACGGGAGCGTCACAAGGCATCGGAGCAGCTGTTGTCCAAGCGTTTCTGGATCGCGGTTATAACGTTGTTGGAAACGCGCGCAGCTTTTCGGGTGAAAGCTTCACTCCATCACCGAACCTTGCGCTGGTCGAAGGAGACATCAGACTTGCAACGACAGCTGAGAAGATCGTGCGGACCGCAATCGAACAATTCGGCTCGATCGACCACGTTGTCAGCAGCGCCGGCATCTTCTCGAGCAAACCATTCACGGATTACACCGTCGACGAGTTTCGCGCCTTTGTCTCCACGAACCTCGAAGGGTTCATATTCATCACGCAACTCGCGGTGAAGCAGATGCTCGCACAGGGCACGGGCGGCAGCGTGACGTGCATCACGGCATCGCTAACCGCCAACCCCATCGCGGGTGTTCCAGCCTCCATTCCGACGATCACCAAGGGAGGATTGGATGCGGTTATCCTGAGCCTGGCGAGCGAATATGCGAAAAGCAACATCCGCTTTAACTCGGTCGCTCCTGGAGTTGTTGATACTCCCCTGCACAAGGGCGACGCAAAGGACGTTATGAAGACTCTCTCACCCATGGGCGTTATCTCGGAAGCGAAGGACATTGCCGATGCTGTCGTTTACCTCACTGAAGCTCGTTACGTCACCGGAGAGGTGCTGCACGTGGACGGCGGTGCGCACGCGGGCCGGTGGTAGACGGCTAAGTTGCCGAATCACCGAGTTGAACTGCACGGCAAACCATTGGTGGTGAGTGATACCAAGGTATCGAGCGATACCTTGGTCCAATAGGTTTCTTTTCGCGCTCGTGATGTGATGGCGCATGTGCATCGGGTGTCGCAAGATTCGATACTGCAATGAACATGCATTCATGGGTCGGTTGGGCCATTGAGTTGACGTCAGACTACATCTACCACCAAGGAGAATAACGATGAGTATTATCGATAAGGCGCTAACGGCAAACCGCAACTATGCAAGCAACTACTCTCCGGCGCTGGGAAAGCGTCCCGCCCCGAAACTTGCAGTCGTGACCTGCATGGATCCTCGCCTCTCAGACCTCCCTGGGATCCTGGGTCTGCCGCACGGCGATCTCGACGTTATCCGAACCGGCGGACCCGCGGTAACAGAGGATGTTCTCGGTGAGCTGGTTGTTTCCACCCGTGTACTGGGAACCACAGAGATACTGCTTCTCAATCATACCGGCTGCGGGTTCACGACATTCACAGACGACGAGCTGAACGCCAAGCTGAGCGCTTCAACGGAAGACGCTTCGCCGGCTCCTATGCGCTTTTTCTCCTTTAAGGACCCCGAGCAAAATACCCGGGAGCAGATCAAGAAAGTCAGATCGCATCCCTGGATTGCCAAGGACATCCCCGTGCGCGGTTTCATTTTCGACGTGGAGACCGGTCTGCTGCGAGAAGTGCAGCAAATTGCACACCAGGCTGCTGACTGAGGGAATTCGGGCCGCTTGCAAGATTGGTGGCTCCGGAGCGTCGTTCAAAGGTGCTTTGGCGACGAAATGACCCTGCAATGAAGATTTCTGGATGAAGTGGGCCTGGCAGACAGGATCAAGGTATTCCATTGCAGACCGCGTTTCGTCTCGCTCACGAAGTTCGAGGGCTATCACGGGCCAGCTTGCCGAGCGATACGGCTGAGCTGGCCCGATACCTTATCCCTCGGCTTCGCTCCTAATGATAAAAAGGGGATGGTCGGGTCCGCGACAACCCCACTCAAGCCAAGAGAAGGGCTTGAATTGAGCCACCCAACGCGAGTCAGCACTCGTTCCGCAGCATGAGGAGAGAGGCGACCATCTTCTGACAGATATCAGCGATAGCCTGCGAGTTCGGGGAGCTATGCTCCTCGAAGGATTGCTGTAATAGCCGGATGGAATCATCGGTGATGCGCGCTGGTGTGTCCTCTTCGTGTGCGATCCATGCGGAAATGTGCATGAGTTCATCGCTATATTCACTTAGAAAAGAATCCAGCGCCTGATTTTGCTGCTGGGTCAACTCCGAGTCGATTTCTCGTAGCCCACGATGTGAGAGAAGACTGAGTTCCAGCAGGTAGATCGAGCGCAACGCCGGCTGAGCCCTCTCAATCCGATCACACTGGGCAACGTCTTCCTCGCGCCGATGGCGAAACTCAAACTCAAACCGCGCGGCATCCGACTGCGATTCCAGACTGGCGAAGTTGTCATTAAGCTGAGTGCGGAGACGCCTCATCTGTGAAACGGCGATGGCTCTGTCGCGTACCACCGGACAAACTCCGAGCTGTGCCAGCATCCCTACGTTCCGCACCAGCAGTTTCTGCAGCTGCTCCGTATCGCTCTTGGTCCCGAAGCGGTCGAAGATAAAGCCCATGGCGAGAATGCCCAGTAACACGCCAATTGCCTTATCGCGCGCGATGGTGAGGTCGGTCTCGAACTTGAAATCCGTCAGGTTCACGAAATAAAACGACAGCGCCATCTGCACGCCAAAAAAGGAAAGCCGAGGACTGGAGGTGGCGAACCACGCGGCGATCGCGGTTCCCACCGCAAAGAAAAGAGCAAACCCGAAGACGCTGTCGATCGCGGGTAGGATCAGAATCTGCGCCGAAATCCCCAGGACCACCCCTCCGGCAACAAATCCGGCAAGACGGAGAAACTGCGCCTGGAGCGTAGTGCCGATGGTGCTGAGCGCAGTTACGATGCAAGTAAGCACCGACGGGAAGATGCCGGGCCAGTCGAGTGCGTTGTAGAGTACGTAACAAAGGCTGGCAGCCATGCACCCGGCAAGGGCGAAGCGTAGATATTCCGGGTTCTGGAATGCATCAGGCACTAACAGAGCGCGCCACCATTCCCCCGCTGGTGGGTTCCGGGAACCATCGGCGATCTCGTCGCGTTGAAAGACCTCGGGGATGAGTGCGACGATTCGTTCCATCTCTTGCAGTTCGGGGAAGGTAGAGGAGGGCTGCCCCTCGAGCCCAGGAGGAGATGGCGAAATAATCCCCGACTCGCGGAGCTCCTTTCGGATTGCTTCGAGTCTCTGAGAAAGTGCGCGCAGGCGGATCGCGTCATCCTCGCCGGGCTGGGGGAGAGTGCGCTCGAGATTCGCCGCAAGACCAATGAGCCGGCCTGCCAGCGAGATCAGGGCGGCGCGCTGCGCCCGCCGGGTCGGGTCCAGACCCTGGCGCTGCAACGTCGTTCTCAGCCGGCCGGTACCGATCATATTGTATTGAAGAACTCTGTCGAGGACCGGCTTCGGTGTGGCACGGTGAGCGGCCATGCTTTCCGCTAGCTGCTGCACCGCGAGCAACAGATCGTCGACGAATGTGATGAGCGGATCGGAGCGATCGAAGATGCGGTAAAGCACTTCGGTTGCCACAGTGGCGCCTGTACCTACGGCAATTACCACGATAGGCCAGAGAGTACCCTCCACCTGAACCTGGCTGGGCAAAGCGCGGTCCCATATCGGCAGGGCAACGCCAAACGGAATAGTGAAAGCCAGTGCGGCTGCGTAGTTAGTCGTCGTGCGCATAACGAAAAAGACCAGATACAGGCTTCCGATTACCCAGAAGAAATGAGTAATGGGGTAACCGCGGAACAGCATCATACCGAGCAGCGTGTAGAGGCTCGCGAGGACGAATCCCAGGACGATCAAGCGCCCCCCGCGCCAGGTAGCGGCGAGATTTTCGCGGGCCAGGAGTATCGAAAATACCCCCGCCAGGGCCGCGTTGGGAATGCGGAAGGTCACGATGATGATCATGACCAGCGTAGCCGCGATGGTCATGCGGATGACCGTGTTCACGCGTCCTGGATACGGAGCAACTTCCCACCGTATGAATTCGCGAAACCAGGGCCAGGAGACAGTTGAGCGGGCGGGCCGGTGGCGGAGCTGAGTGGCTCGGGTCGCCATATCAAGGCTTCCGTTTGTATCCGCGGATAACTACTACTGCAGATTCCCCCAGACGAATGCCATCAGAGGGGGGTGACTGAATCCGGATGCGGACGGGGTAGCGGCTGGCTAGGTGTACCCAGCTGAGAGTGCGTTCCACGTCAGGCAGGCCGGGCGTAATTCGGCCCTGGAGCGAAGGATCGGGTATAACACCGTACCCGGTGCTCTCGACGACGCCCGTAAATCGCAATCCCGAGTCAGACATAACGTACACGTCCGCAGTCATACCCGGTTGGACATGCTTCAGCTGGGTCTCGCGGAAATTTGCAATCACCCACCAGACGCGAGTATCGATAAGCGTGAAGATCTCCTGTCCGATGTGAGCATAAGCACCCTCGGAAATGACCAGGCTGGTCACACGTGCGTCGAATGGAGCGTAGACGCGGCAGTGATTGTAGTTGTAATCGGCGTTGGCGATTGCGGCGGCCCGTCCTTGCCGTTGGGCCACAAGGGGATCGAGGGTAAGTACGCTGGACTGCGACTGATGAAGCTGTGCCGTACTCTGCTCGGACGACGCCTTGGCCTCCGCCAAGGCGGCCAGCATGGTGTTGAGGTGGGCTCGATTAAGAGCCAATTGCGATTCGGCTTCATGCACGGACTGCGCGCTCGACCGCTCTGTCGTGCGTGCCTGGTCCACCTGGTCGACGGTGACGTACTGCTTGACGAGCAGAGGCTCGACGCGGTGGAGGTTGTTTTCGGCGTATGCCGACTCAGCCTGGGCTCGATCTAACGCTGCCTCAGAGCGGGCGACATCGGCCTCCGCCTCACGGATCAAGGCTTGCGCCCGGTCGACGTTGGCGCTGGCGCTGCGGGTTGCCGCCCCGGAGGCGGTGACGGCATGCACTTCGGCCCCAATGCGCCGCTGTTCGTCGACAACCTCGCCTTCGAGCGCGGCCTGGTCCGACGCTGCGTGGTCAAGGGCATACTTGTAGGGTCGATCATCGATTTCGAAAAGTAGATCGCCCTGTTTGACGTGCTGATTGTCGGCGACGTTCAGGTGCAGTATGGGCCCCTCGACAACCGGGGCAATTCCGATGTAGTTGGCAAAGATTTCGGCGTCATCGGTCTGGGGATGCCGGGTTGTGACCCAGTAGACAGCAATCAAGCCAAGCATCGCCAGCAGAACCGTGGCTGCGGTGAAGACGCGACCGTACCGGTCAAGTTCTGCGAGGCGACGGTCTTGCTCGGGTTGGGCAGTGTCTTGGGTCGACATCGCAATCACCTAGCTGTAGAACAGGAGCCACAACACGCACGTGAGGAAGATCGCCATGCTGAGATACAAAAGCACAGGTGCAGCCAGGTGTTCGGCGATAGCACTGCGAGCGATCAGGGCGCGTGCGCCCGCCGCCAGCACGAGACCACCGACGGAGGAGAAGATCCACGCGGGGAAAAAAGAGCCGAAGATGCTGTATTCGGGCGCGTGGGAGCAGCCAGCCAACACCAGCGGCGCCGCCAGCGATAAACCGGCGAGGCGGCGAAGTGAGGTCATTCGGCGTCGATCGCGCTCCGTCGATTCGTTATTCATATCGTTCCGATTAAGCCACAGGGTTAAGCGCCGAATCTATTGGACGAAGGTATCGACCAATACCTTCGTATCGGATGATCACGTTGGCGCCTACGCATTTTGTCGATCCTGTCGATCGATACGTTCGTCCAATAGACTCGGCTCCGCACTTCTGCCTTAATACCTACTGAACGCCGAAAGAATCCGTTTTCCAGCTCGGCGTAAGCGGACAAGATGCGCATGGCAGCGAGTTTTCGATTGATCGAATACAACCGACCATTGAATGTTCTATTTTTGTCGCTGCTTCTCGCCTCCTCGGCGGCCCGAGCTCTGGGGCAATGTGCCGGCCAAGTGTCTTCTCCAGCAGCCGTCGCCGACTGCGCCGCTCGCGAGACCCCTCGCGAAGGAACAGCGATTCTCGATCCAGCTCACCCCTACACCCTGGCCGAGCTGATCGACGTTGCCGAGCATCACAATCCCAGCACGCGCACGATCTGGGAGCGCGCAAAACAGAAGGCACGCGAGCTCGGTCTGGCAAAAGCCGCTTATTATCCCGAGTTAGACGGTTTAGCCGTTTTCGGCGACGAGAGATTGATAAATCCATTCCCGGAACCGCTGGCTCCTCGCGGCTACGTCACGGTCGAGGTGCCGATCGTCCGTCCTGAGGTCGCGCTCCAATATCTGATCTTTGACTTTGGTAAACGCGGAGCGAGCGTGGACTCCGCGAAACAGGAGAAGCTGGCCGCGGGAGCAGACGTCATTCAGGTAAATCAAGCGCTGGCGTTTCGCGTCGCCAGTGCGTATTACCAGCTGATGACCGCACAGGAAAGATTGCAGGCCGCTCAGGACACGTTGCGAACGGCACAAACCACGCAGGATGCGGCTGAAAACAGACTAAACAACGGACTTGCAACTCTTCCCGATGTTCTCAACGCCCGGGCCGAAACGTCACAGGCTGTGTTCGACGAGGAATCCGCGGATGGGGACGAAAAGATTGCGCGGGTGACGCTGACCGAAGTGGTGGGAGCTGATCCGTCTCCCGACATTGTGATTGACAGCCAGAAGAGTGCGCCGTTGCCGGAGAAACTCACCATGTCCATCGAGGCGCTGATTGATCGGGCGATGAAGAATCGTCCCGAACTCATGGCGCAAGCTCTGCGCATCCGCTCCGCCGAGGCTCAAATCCGTGCAGCCAAGGCAGAGTACAGACCGCAGATCGTTCTCTCGGGATCGGCGGCGCAGACCTCCGTGTGGCCCACTTCGGATTACGGCCACCTTGGTCAAGCGAGCGAGCCTACCTGGTCCGTCGAACTCGGCATCCATTGGCGCATCTTCGACGGAGGTGTGCGCAAGAACGAACTGTTGATCGCCGAATCGAAGCGCCGCGAGGAAGAGGACGAACTTACGACGAGAGACGATGAGACGACGCGCGAGGTCTGGACCGCTTACATAGCATTCCGGACCGCGTTGCGAAAGCACGACGCTGCTGTGGCGCTTCTCGAATCCGCCAATGCCTCTTACTCGGCATCGCTCGATGCATACAAATATGGAGTCAAGAATCTGGTCGATGTTGTTACCGCGGAGAATCAACTGGCGCGAGCTCGACTATCCAGTGTGTCCGCACGATCAGAATTATTTCTAGAGGCAGTCAACCTTGAATTCGCCACCGGAAATCTGCTGCGGAATCAACCGCCGGCGACGAGACTTCAATCTCAGGATGGACATCAATGATTTCGCCCAGACCGCAATTGCCTTCATGCAAAATCTTATCGCGATCGTATGAAGCAATACCAAGGTATCGCCAAGACCATCGTGCAATTGATTTGCCAGAGCACCTCGGGTGTATTAAGTTCATCTACGCATAGAAGCATATTGGATGGAGGAAACCTTATGAAACACTTCATATTCTTCCCGGTTGCAGTTGCAACCATGGCAGGCCTTGTCGCCCTCATTGCCCCTGCGCCAGGACACGCAAGTGGGGACTCCGCCCCGGCCTTCGTTACTGAAATCCCTCACGGGTACCGCGATTGGAAATGGATCTCCTCGGCGCATGAAGCAGGCAACCTCAATAGCATAGGCGCCGTCCTGGGCAACGATGTAGCGGTCAAGGCCTACCGGGATGGGAGGCTTCCGTTCCCGGACGGCACGATGATTGCTGCTTTGCACTACCGCTATGTGCCATCAGAGGAAAACAACAAAGTCTTTGGCCAAGCCCAATCTTTCGTTCCCGGGGCCCCCACGAACATTCAGTTTATGGTCAAGGACTCAAAAAAGTACGCTGCAACCGGCGGCTGGGGGTTCGGTCACTTCGCAGATGGCAAACCTGGCGACGCGGCGTTTATGAAAAGCTGCTTCCCCTGCCACGAGAAGGTCAAAGCGACCGACCTTGTCTTTACTCACTATGCACCTTGATGCGTCAATGCGGTCGAAAGGTCTTCCCCGTCTCCAACAGAGTCTTCAACCGCGAAAGAATCCGAGGCCATCCGTCCGCATTCTGCACATATGCCGGATCATCGTCCGCCCACTCATCGTTTACCACCGTAACCTTGACCGCCTCTGTCTCCGGTGTGAGTTCCACCTTCACCCGTGACATCGTCTCGCCCGTCCCCATACCGAACTTGTACTCAAGCAGCTTCGGCGCGTCCACTCGGAGTACCTGGCCTGTTACATACCGCGTCGGCTTCCCATCTTTGCCCGGGCCCGACCATGTCATCGCGCCGCCAGGCCTCAAATCTACCTCGAAGTCGGCGCCCATGAATATCTTCTGATTCGCCTCCTTGGACACGAACCCATCCCAGACCTTCTCCACAGGGGCGGCAATATAGTACGTAAAGATCAATGGTGTTTTCGCCATATCAATCCTCTGCAGACTCCCTCCAACTCACAGGGTGTCTGCCCGCGACTCTAACAAATATCAAAGGACCAGCAAAGCGGCGTTCTGTGGCCGATCTGACGATGATTGCGACGTTTCCCGATCAGGAGCCGGTTGTCTTGGTCACTTCTCAGGCCGCCGAGACCCCGCCAGCCTCCGCCAAAAAGAAGCGGCGAGCGTGATTTTCCCGGTGAGAGTGGAAACAGATATCCCGTCAACGTAATGAATCCCTCGCGGAACCTCAGCGACTTTTAGCGGTAGCTGACCTGCCAATAAGTCCAGCCGAAGCCATTCTTCATCGGCGTGAGGTCAAAAGGCGAAAAGCTCAGGGTATGTGTGCTCTTTGTTACCGCCAGGGCGAGAGGAGCCGTCTTGTGGCCATTTATCTCCACGGCCAAAAGGATGGCATTGCCATAGGAGGTGCTATGCAAAACCTTGTAGCTGGTGATGCGGCCATAGTCGCTGGATTGGCCCCAATCAATGACAAAACGGCCGTAGGGATAGCCTGCCTCCGCGTATCGCTGCGTGTGCTCTTGCCAGTTGGGATCGTTATTCCAAATGCCAAATGCTTTCGAGAAGTCCTCTCCTTCGACCGCAGTGAAGAATCGGTCCACGCGATGCTCGGCAGGCAGATTCCAAGATTGAAAGGCAACGATACCGACGAGGCCGCAGGAAATAAGGGTACCGACCAGGAGATTGCGGCGCTTCTTAGCACGGCTTCGGTCGTAGGAAGGTGCGTCCAGCAGGGTCATCGGTGCAACGAGTCCTCTCGAAGTGAGTCCCTGCCTTAGTCAGACACCAATGAATGTGCGAATGTTCCATCGCTCCGTGAACTTAGCGACGTGTAGAACGTAATCGCCCCGCCGATGGGCTAGCGCCCTCCCGAGGTTATGATCCCAATGCCACTGCTAGGTCAAAGAGAGTATTCCGGCCTGGGCGCTGGAGAAATTGTGGGCGGTTTCAGCAGCGAATCGCAAGAGGGACAAGGTCTTGGACCAGGGTATAGTGGTGTCCGTGTTCAAGAGGATCGCTTCCGTTCTCTGGCTGGCAGGTTCCGTCTCGCTCGCCTCCGCTCAAGTACCGCCGACAAACCGGCCAAGTAGTGCAGCCACAGCAGAGACCGCTCCTGCCAAGGCTCCGGCGTTCGATGTCGTCTCCATCCACCAGAACAACACTGCCACTGACGGGCACCACCACATCTACAACGATTCCGGTGAGAGCCACTTCCGCACCGTCAACTTGTCGCTCAAAGACCTTCTCCAGTTCGCCTACGGTCTCCCTAAGTCGCAGATCCTTGGCGGCCCACCCTGGCTCGACTCTACGATGTTCGACATCGACGCCAAATCCGATCCCTCGATGGATGCCCAACTGCATAAACTTCCTTCCGACCAGGCAAGACGCCAGAAGCAGCTCATGGTACAGGCCGTACTCGCGGACCGCTTCCAGCTTGCCGCGCACCAGGAGACCCGCCAGCTACCTGTCTATGGACTGGTTGTCGCTAAGGGAGGACCGAAGTTCAAGTCTTCAAAGATCAACGGCACTACTATCGAGACCGGCCGATCCCGCATGCATATCGCGGGTAGCGACGACACCGTCGCCATCCTCGCCCGCGAGCTTGCCCAGGTCCTGGGACGCATCGTCGTCAATAACACCGGGATATCCGGCAGATATGACCTCACCCTCATATGGACCCCCGACGATGCACTAACTAACGGAGCACCCGATTCCAACGCGCCCCCCGGAATCTTCACGGCAATCCAGGAGCAGCTCGGTCTCAAACTCGAATCCACCAAAGGCCCGGTTCCCGTCCTCATCATCGACCGCGTCCAGCCGCCCTCAGCAAATTAGAAAGGCGGTGGCAGAAAAGGCGGTGACTCCATAACCCTGACTACGCCGTAATGAATCGATACAGTAAAGTTAGGTTGTTGCCTGTAAAGGAGTTTTTGCATGCCCTGGTTTGCCATCCAAGCCGACGCCATCCCCGAAGAACAGATCAAGCAGGCCGCGATACAGCTGGTGAAGGAGGCGCAGAGCCGCATCGCGCCGAAGCTCGACCGGGTGCTTCTGCTGCCGCCTGACCTCACACGAGCCCACTCCGGCGTCGGCAAGATCACCGAGTGGGTCTACGAGGAAGTCTTGCGCCGCAACCCCGAGGCGTATGTTCGCGTCATCCCGACGCTCGGTCAGCACGTTCCGCACACCGAGGTGGAGAACAAATGGATGTTCGGTTCCATCCCGAACGAGATCATCCTGCAGCACGACTGGCGCAACGGCGTCTCGCATGTGGGCACCATACCAGCCTCGCTGGTTGAGCAGACCACCGGCGGTGTAGCCGGCTGGGAGATTCCGGTCGACCTGAACTCGACGCTGATGAACGAGTCGTGGGACCTGATCGTGAACCTCGGCCACGTAGTTCCGCACGAAGTGTTGGGCTTCGCCAACCACAACAAGAACTACTTCATCGGACTGGGCGGCAAGGCGACCATCTGCGCCTCGCACATCGCCGCCGCGGTCTACGGCATCGAGAACAATTTAGGCTGCATGGTTACGCCGCTGCGCGCCTGCTACAACTACGCCGAAGAGAAGATGCTGGGCCACCTCCCCGACGTCTACCTGCAGATCGTGATGCAGCGCGATGCGGAGAACCGCCTGGTGACCAGTGGCCTGTTCATTGGCAATGATCTCGAGACGTACCTGCAGGCAGCGCGCCTCTCGCGCGAGCAGAACATCACCGTCTTTGACAAGCCCGTGAAGAAGATGGTCGCGGTGATGCAGCCCGACGAGTTCCGCGCGACCTGGGTGGCCAACAAGGCCGTCTATCGCACCCGCATGGCCATCGCTGACGGCGGCGAGCTGCTGATCATCGCGCCCGGCGTCGAGCGTTTCGGCGAGCAGCCTGAGGTTGACGCCCTCATCCGCAAGTACGGCTACAAGGGAACGGCGCGAACCCTGGCGCTCTACCAGACCGAGGCGGATATGCAGGCCATCCCGCACGGCGTCGCGCACCTCATCCACGGCTCCAGCGAGGGCCGCTTTACCATTACCTACGCGCCGGGGCCAAAGATCGGCAAGGAAGAGATCGAGCAGGTCGGCTACCAATATTCCGACGCAATGGAGGTGCGGCGCCGCTATAACCCCGCGCTGATGAAGGAGGGCTGGAACACCATGCCCGACGGCGAGAAGGTCTTCTACATCTCCACGCCGAGCGCAGGCCTGTGGGCCACCGACGCCAAGCTGAACAACCCGGCGCGGCGTGAGCTGGTCCAGGCCTAGAGCGGAGATGAGCTGTTTTTGTCGTCACCCGTTTGGACCAGGTTTTCAGCTAGTTGTGAAATGTGGAGTCATGCGTAGTACGGCGACAGCAAATCTATTGCAGCAAATGAACACTCTTGGCGGTGAATATTTAATCATGTCGCTGTATTTCTTGCTGGGATGCTTCAGACTCAAGCGTGGGTGACAGCGGGCACAAGGGCAAAATGCGAATCGCCGGTAACCAAATGAGCGCCCATATTGAGCAACTGCAGAAGCGCCGAACGGCGAACCTCATCGGCGCTCTGTGAGCCGAGCACGTCATCATGAAGGTCGCGCGCACCCGTTGCTTCGGGATCTATATGCACCTCGAATCCCCGCACCAGAGCTTCGCGGGCCGAAGTTGAGAGGCACATATGAGCGAAGAAGCCTGCGATCAACACGTCCGTGACACCAAGTGAATGAAGCCACTCCTCAAGCCCGGTGTTGGTAAAAGCTCCGTAGACATCCTTCTCAAACAACCGTTCGCAGCCAAAGCCATCCTGAGGGCCCATGCCTGGCGACAACTCGGCTCCCCAAGTGCCTGGAACAAACGCACGCGATTCGCTGGGCCGGTTGTAATGCTTGACCCAGGCGATTGGAAGTTTCAGTTCGCGGGCTTTATTGACCCAATTGCCGATCCGCGACAAGGCGGAATCGTGATTGGGCACGGCACGAAGGCCTGCGGGGGAGAATTCATTCTGAAGATCCACGATAAGCAGCGCGAACATTGGCTTCTCCTAATGAAAATTATTAGGCATATATGCGCTGTTGTCATCATATTTTTTGACAATCCTGAGCTTACCCGAATATCATTCGGTGAATGGCGCATCCGGTAGAGACAATCCGAAAGAATTTCGACAGGATCGATCTGGCCATCGTTCGTGCGTTGCAACATAACGCGAGCCAGAGACTTGAGGACATCGCGCGGCTAACAAAGCTGGCGCCTTCGTCTGTGCATGAACGGCTTCGCCGTTTAGAAAGGGACGGCATCATCCGCGGCTGGACTATCAATGTCGATTCCGGGCTTCTTGGATTGGGTGTCCTGGCCTACGTGGGCGTAAGCGCTTCGAAGCCATGTTCTGATCTGATAGAGGCGCTTGAGGGAATCTCAGCAATCGAAGAATGTCACTCCGTCGCCGGAGAGCTCAGCTTGCTCTTGAAGGTGAGAACCTCCAGCACTGTCGAATTGCTTCATCTGTCGGAGCGCCTTCGTCAGATCCCGGGGATTGAAGGCACGCATACCACCATTGTCCTGAAAACACACCTTGACCGGCCTGCGGCGATCCCCAAGAGCGATGTGGACACAGCGATTGCAGGATCACGTGAAGGTGCTCGGACGAAAGTCAGGCCGCGTTCGTAGTCTCCAAGTTGAGTCACTCTAGAGAATGACCTCCTTTCCAAGTTGGTTCCCGGTTCGGTCCTTAAGCATCGTCTTGCCTGCCCTATTACTCGTCTCAGTAGGCCAGTTCTCGCAGGAATTTGTCGCAGTTAGGTTTGCGCGGCATCTGGTTCCCATTCGGCACCGGCGTTTCACGGGCTCAATTTGCTTATGCGGCTTTTGATGTGGTGCTGTTCTTTTCACTCTTGCGCCAGATGCGATTACTCGCAAGAGCGTGCGTGTACGCCCAGTGACGTGCGAAAACCCGGATTAGACGCCAGGTTTCATCCAGGTTTTGTGAGGGTGTACTATTTGTGGCCATGGAGTGTCGGAGGTCTCAATGGCTAACGGAGTCGAAGAGGACAAGACCATAAGAAATTGGAATATTGCCCTCGTAATCTTCCTGATCGTCGCCGCGGTTGCGCTGATCATATGGCGCGCGATGCCCCCGCCGCCCACGAAAGACGCTGCCTTTACCGCAAACACGGTCCCATGGGATATTGCGAATGAGCAGGCACAATACGCATGGTTATTCACCAATTGGACTGCAACCGACTGGATTTTGACTATTCTCGCCGCAGGCACTGCCATCGGTGCTGCGGTCAAGAACGCGTTCTCAGCACACAATCAGGTTCAAGCACAAGCCGTCAGGGTGGCCGCTGCGGCTGATGCTGTGGCGAAGGGCGAACAACCCCCAGTCGCCGTTCAGCCTCCGGCTTCCAACGGAGTCGACAAATGGGTAATGGCGCTCGCGGCCTTGACCATCATAGCGACCACTCTCGACGCGAAGATGCACGCAGGAGTGCAGGCTGATCGTTACCGTAGAGGCGACTTGATACTTCAAGAAGCTTTGGTAGATTATAAGGTTTCTAAAGATCAAGTGCCGCTAGTAGCGGCGTGGCACAAGGCTCAGAGAATCTTAGAGGGCCTTGATGCTTCTGCAGAGCCGGAGAACAAACCAGATCAAGACGGCTCTGGACAGAAAGACCCGGCGAAACCTCCGCCCACAGCGGCAACTCCATCCAATTAAACCTGCGAATGGTCAAAACAAATAGGGAGGACAGAAATCCGGTGACCCAACTAGTGTCCGGTTTGTTTGGGGATGCCGATAGGTGCGGTATTGAGTATGGTTGCCAACGATTCGGGGGTATCCACGATTTGAAACGGTGATGACGATACGTGTGCGACCTGGGAAAACCGCCTTCAACGAAGGGCACGGCTTCAGCCGTGCCGTAGATGTGCTAGGAACGATCGGCTTCAGCCGCTGAGGTACCTTTTTACATGCTGGTTCCCCGCTGGGTGGCAGCATGGAAAGGCGTACCTCAGGGGCTAAAGAGTCTGCGTGAGAACTGGCCGTTGCAAATCCAGCCCCGAACCCGGATTTCCTGCCACGCATCGCAGGACGAGTCCGCGTGTGCGCCTTTCAGTAAGGAAAGGCGCATGAAGTTTGCCAACGCCACCAACTTCCACAGGAAATCCGGGGAAGGGGCGTCCTGAACTTCAGAGCTGTCCAAATTAGCGAGGAAGGCAGGCTGTTGGAGCAGTTAGTCAGCTGATTACATTAGGAGAGCTTGGCCAACATCAAATGAGGTTCCCTATTTTGGACCCACTGAAAACGAAGCATTAACCGCAGGTCCCTCCACTACGCTTCGCTCCGGTCGGGATGACAAATTTGTTGTAAAAATGGGCGGTTGTCGTGAGAAATCATCGATTTCAAAACAAATTTGTCATCCCGACCGGAGCGAAGCGTAGTGGAGGGACCTGCGGTTAATGCGACTTGCGCGCCGGAGTCAGGAGTTAATCCCGATTTGTCCCTTGGTTCCAAACCCCAATTTGGACAGGTCTGCCTGAACTTAGCCCAGGACGCTAGTCCTGGGAACACGTCGCAAAATGCGCCAGTCCCTGGAGGGACGGCTGAAACGGGTGAGAAATCCGGTGACATGATACCTATTCACCGTCGGGAGGGCTCATTTGCTGCAATAGTCCAGGCTGGCACCGCATTAACTACTCTCTATCGCCGCATATATGTTTGGTCGTCGATCTCGCAGGGCGGATAACCCACATCCTCCTTCACAGGGCGCCGGTCGTCTAACTGCTTCGGGAGTCTCTCGCTTACCCACTGAATCGCATCCGCAATCATGGTTTGTGTCGGCTTGTCTGCAGTGGTGGCCCAGTCGTGAAGATACTTATCCTGGCTAGCCGTCAGCTTCCAATTTAATGGTGGAGTCCTGAAGCGGTCCGGCCTGCGTGGTTCTGGCTCCGGAGGTATACCCAGCACTACGTGATGAATCTCGAGATTGTCCTGGGCACGGTTGTAGTAGGTGCGCTCCAACAGACACAGCTCACGCCGATTACGTCGCGTTGTGCTCACATGGCCCGCGTTCCACAGACCCTCCAGGGGCGAGGCCATTTGGTCGAATGCTTTCCATGGCTTCGGCTGATCAGCGCCCGTTTCAAGGTCGTGGCCGACCTGATGATTCCAGTCGTCGATATTCTGCGTAGGGTTCATATCATCGCCGTCGCGAATTTCTACGAGCAGAATCCTCAACCGCTTAATTGGTCGCACCGGCCGCGCGACATTGCCCGGCTCTGCCATTGCGCGAAAGGCCGGCTCTGCTTTTGAAAATTTCTCCCGTTCGCGCTCCTCCAATGCGGAGTAAAGGAACTCGATCACCGATGCCGTGCCGTCATTGTCGAAATATCCGCCGTCCAGGAAGTGTGACGCGGTCGTAGCATACTGTTTGGGAATGCGCGTTGCCGAAGACACGGCTGGGAACGTTGCTGATAGGCGTGCCGCCGTCACAAGCGCGATGTCAAGGTAGCAGTCCTTCGTGACCTGCGCCACATCGCACCTCGATTCCTGCGCGTATGCCTGCAGGAACGATTCCGCCGGCATGAAGTCGGTCTTACCAATCTCCATTTGCGGCATGGGTGGCACCAGGTAGTTGGAGAGCAGGAATCGCCCCCCTGTCTCCGCGACCGTTGCGTTGAACGTGAAGGCCGGCATCTTCCGGCTTTGCAATAAGCCGGCTGCTTTTTTCAAGGTGAGCGATCGGCCGTCAAGCATACCTGTGGGCCACGTCAGCCTTTTTGTTGGACAACCCTGATCGTCCGCCCGCAGGTTTCTGTTGAACGCCTGGGTGAGAGCCCAGGTGCGGTCCGGCGCCTGTTTGCTCTCCAGCCAAGTCGGTCGGAATGTGAGCAGCAGACGTTGCAAGTCGTAGTACTCCAGGCCCCACGCAACCGCTTCCAGGCTGGTGCAACCTGGGGCTTGCGTCACTCTCGATTCGAAGTCGGGGTCTCGGGCGAAAGGCGTATCGGCCGTGTACTCCAGCAGATATGGCATCAAGCCGACGCTGCCGCCGGAGACTCCGCTTGCCAGCAGCAGGTGATCATGAAAATGATAGCGATTTTGCTGCAGGGTTTTGTCCTCGTCAAAGCGCCTCTCCAACTGCGTCATCACCTGCGCTGTCCACTCGGCAGCGCGAATGCCACCGCCCGTGGCCGTCACGATGATGTATGGCTCGTCCCCATCCGACACGCGGTCTTCGATAGCCAGGCTCGGGGTATCAATCGCCGAAGCCCTCTCCGTTTCGAGCACTTCAAAGTAGTGGTCCTGGTCGATGGGCAGAAACTTGGGTAGAAAAATCACTGCCAGCGCCGTCGCCAGCACGGGGATACGATAGCGGTCCAGAAGGAAGCTTGCCCCGGAGAGGAACCACTGGGAGAAGATGAAGATCACCAGCAGCGACGCGAGTACAGGAAAAGCGGTTTCCAGGCGGACCTGCCTGGTGGAATGATCCAATTGCAGCAACCAAAGGAGCAGCAACAACATCAGCGTCTTCACCGCCGTGAACATCCAGCCGATCGGCTCCATCCCGTTCTTTGTTCGCGCGCCATAGACGCAGCCGGCATAAACCAAAATGGCGATGGCGGTTTCCAGGCGGCCGGTCGAAAAATATACCGGCGCAGTCAAGGGATAGAGAAAGAAGTAGAGCAACAGAAACGCACTTAGCGCCACGATGGAGAGCAGATGCAGCGGCCATAAATTCGCATCACGGCTGCGGGCATAGCCCTTGAAGGTTAACCGCAAACAATAACCAGACACCCACTCGGCGAATCTCGCGTAGTTCGGCTGCTGCGCGTTCTGTGCCCATATGACCATCTTGCAGGGCGTCGGGAGCAGAGGTAGGGTGACGCAGCCCGGATTCGTTCGAACGGGTTGCGGGGTAGGCACCATCGGGTCGGGGGAGAGCTTGGCCCCGCGACTCCGATCGCTCGAGAACGCGCCGGAAGAAACCGCGCTCACATTGCCGACCGAGGGTTCGGGACTTGCGCCCCCGTCACCCGCAGCGGTTACATATAGCGGCTGCTCCGGGTGACCATCCGATAATGCAGTGTTCCCTGAAGCGGACGAACCAGAGCTTTCCGCTCTCGTGCTTCCCACTGCCGGCACAGGATTGAGCCAGATGAAGAAGAAGGACACCAAGTACCAGAAAACGACTGCCAGCACCAGACCCAGAGCATAGCCGACCCAAAGCCTCCAATATCCAGCCTGAAACGATGCGCTCTCCCCTTCACGAATCGTCGTATATGCCACATATGCCAGCGTCACTACAGTGGGAAGCTGTGTGAAGGCCAGGGTACACCACGTGGCAAACGTATTTGGCCCGCGCAGAAACAGCCGCAGCACCGCGGGTGTGCGAGAAGAGAACCTGTCGTTGCCGTTTCGAACGATGTTCTTCGCGCAGATGAAGACGGTCATTCCCAGCGCAGGCACGAAGAAGCCCACATAGAAGGCTTGCCACATGCGGCTTAGCGTCATGATGCCCCGCGTGATCGCATCCACACCTGGGCGCGCGTCCAGAACACACAGCAACGGCAGCGTGAGCCAACCAAGGATGGGGAACCGTAGAAAGTACAAATACTGCAGCCATCCGGAGACTGACTTCCGTTGAATCTTTATCCGCAGCACCATCGAAGTTCCTTTCACAGGGTCACACAATGGATTGGAGTGCGCTCCTGGGTAATGCGGTGACTACATAATGCGGTGACAGCACCAAGCGTGTCATGAAGGCAAATCTAACATGAACGAACTTGAGGATGAGTAGATATCTCGCCGAAGAAGAGGGGATCGGGCATTCGGTGGATAGGTATCCTGCCGCCCTATCTCCCCTATATATATCGCCCGTGGATATTTGCCTCCAGCATCTTTTCGAACTGGCCTGATCGATGCTTGCCCGGATTTCCTCAAGGTAGCTCGATGAAAGCCACCGGCAACTGAGGCCACACTTCTAATTTACCGGCCATTGGCCGAGAATATATACCGTTGTGGTGTACCTGCGGCGGAGAAAGAGCGCCGCCCGGCGCTCATCAGGTTCGACAATCTATCCTGATTTGCGAGGAGGCGTAGCAGATGAACAGCTTAGTGTGGATCGAGAACCTGGGCCGGGATATTCGCTTCGCGTTCCGGCAGATGCTTCGGAGTCCCGGTTTTGCCGCTGTTGCCATCATTACCCTGGCGCTCGGTATCGGCGCCAACGCAGCCATCTTCAGTCTCGTGAGTGCTATTATTCTGCGTCCTCTGCCCTACCCGAGCCCAAAGGAACTGGTGGGCCTCGGCCAGTGGAGGAACCAGAAAGGCGAAGGCTACGTACAGACGGGCGTGTCCGCCCCTAACCTGGTTGACATCGCTGGGGAGAAAAGGATTTTCCAGCAGGTCGGCTACTACCGGTGGTCGGGCCTGAACATCACAGAAAGCGGCCGGCCGGAGAACATCGGCGGGATCAAAGCCTCCGTCGATCTCCTGCCCATGTTCGGGGTTCAGCCGCTCATGGGGCGTTTTTTTACAACGGACGAGATGCAACCCGGCCATGACCAAGTCGCTATCATCGGTCATCGCCTGTGGCAGCAGCGCTACGGGGCTAACCCGGCGATTCTGGGCAAGACGATCGACCTGGATGAAAGGCGCTACACCGTTGTGGGTGTGATGCCAGCCCGCTTCCGCTTCACCTGGGACCAGGAGATGGATGTATTTTTACCCTTGGCGCTCACGCCCGAGGAGCTAAGCGAAGCCGGGCGCGGCACCTCGCGCGATTTGCAGGCTCAGGCGCGCCTGCAGCCGGGCGTGGGCGTCAAGCAGGCGCAATCTGCGATGGACACTCTCTCGGCTAATCTGGCTGCGCAGTATCCTGACGCCGACAAGGGCTGGGGCATCAAAGTTGAGCCGCTGCATGCCGCCTATCACCGCCAGATGGCAATGCCGCTGCTCATCATGTCGGGAGCTGTGCTGTTTGTCCTGCTCATCGCCTGCGCCAACGTCGCCAATCTGCTTCTGGCTCGCTCGGCAGGCCGGAAACGTGAAATCGCTATTCGCGTGGCCATAGGGGCCAACCGGCGACGGCTGGTTACCCAGTTACTGACCGAAAGCCTGCTCCTCGCCGTGATCGGAGGCGCGCTGGGACTCGTGCTTGCCTACGCGGGCGATCGTTTGCTCACGCTGGAGATGGGCCGTTATCACCGCTTCAGTGTGGCCAATGCAAGCGTCATCAACATCGACTGGCGCGTTTTGCTCTACTGCCTGGGGGTGACGTTAGCGACCGCGATCATCTTCGGCCTCACGCCCGCCCTGACAGCTTCCAGACCTGACCTCAATGAGTCGCTGAAAGAAGGCGGGGTCACCTCGACTGCGGAGTCCGGACGCCGGCGTCTGCGCAACGGTCTGGTGATTTCTGAGATGGCTTTGGCTCTGGTGCTCCTTACCGGCGCAGGACTGCTGGTGCGGACGTTTCTGCGGCTCATGCAGGTGGATCTGGGCATCGATCCCGCCAACGTAGTGACCATGGAAATTGATCTTCCGCATTACAAGTACCCCTCGGCTGCTCAGCAGACGCTGTTTTACCGTCAGCTGCTGCAGCGCGTGACGAGCACTCCAGGGGTGAAATCGGCCGGAATCGAGCAACCGGGCTCCACAGTTTTCTTTGAGCCCGCGGGCCAGCCGCCGGCGCCGCCTGGGCAGGAACCGACCGCAGGTTTTAATATTGTTTCGCCCGAAGACTTCCACGCCATGGGAATTGGCCTGGTGGCGGGACGAGAGTTTTCGGAGAGTGACACCAGCGGCACGCCCCCGGTCGCGCTGATCAGCGAAATGACGGCACAGCGTTACTGGCCGGACTCGAATCCATTAGGCAGACACCTTACCATTCTGGCGCGAGTCTACTCGGGGCAAAGCTCCGGAACGGCGCAGTCTCTGGAAATCGTAGGTGTGGTGAAGGACCGCCGCGGTTACGATCTGTGGGAGCCTCGAGCTGACGTCTACGTGCCGTTCGAGCAGCACCCCGTGTCGTGGGCCTATCTGGATGTTCGAACCGTCGTGCCGCCTATGACCGTGGTGCCCTCTATTCGCGAAGCCATACTGGCTCTGGATAGGGAGCAACCGTTGAATGACGTCCAGTTGCTCAGCGAGATGGTAGCGCAAACTTATGGCACCCTCCGTTTTCCGATGATGCTGGTGTGGATTTTCGCCGCTCTGGCTATGGTGCTGTCTGCGATAGGAATCTTCGGCGTGATGTCGTACACGGTGAGCCGCCGCAGCCAGGAGATCGCCATCCGCCTGGCTCTGGGAGCAGATCGTCCGGCGGTGCTGAGACTGGTATTGCGCGAGGGCATGAGCCTTACGCTGACCGGCGTTGCGATTGGTTTGGCGGCAGCGCTGGGCCTGAGCCGCGTCATGGCAGGTTATGTTTATGGCATCCGATCTACCGATCCCCTGACTTTTGCCGCGGCGGCACTGCTGCTGATGCTGGCGGCACTCGCGGCGTGCTACATTCCGGCACGTCGCGCAATGTATGTAGAGCCAATGCGGGCGTTGAGAATGGAGTGACGCGCCTCAGAGGAGATACGAAAGGGACGAAAGATCAGCCAGGCAAAGATGGCCGAGGCGCTTGGCATCGGCCAGATGCAAATATCGCGCCTGGAGAAGAGAAGGGACCCGCGACTATCCACCATCGAGCGCACGGTGGCTGCAATGGGAGGCCATCTGACAGTGATTGCGACATTCCCGATCAGGAGCCGGTTGTCCTGGTCACTTCTCAGGCCGCCGAGACCCCGCCAGCCTCCGCCAAAAAGAAACGGCGAGGGTGATTTCCTGGGTGTGGGGTGGAAACAGATAACCTGTCACCGTAACGAATCCCCGTCCCGGCGCTCTATGTAGAGCGATTCATCTAGGGATGCTGCGGAACCCACCAGCCGGGCACGATTCGCGGTATATGGAGCTTGCGCACAATTGGTTCCCATTGAGGGGCGAACTCCCGCGATATATTCGCGATTGCGATTCCGGCAAATTCGGAGGCTGTGTGTTCTCCGGCGTGTGAAACGTCATTAAACCCCGGCGGGAGGTACGCCATACCCACAAATCCTCCGGCCGCGGCGCTGGCAAAGTTGGCAACTGCAACAGTGTGCCCGCCTGAATCGGTTCTATCGACGAAGGTGAAGACGACGGCATGGACAACCCTTACGCCCAAATTTGATCCCTCGGGGGCCCGCAGGTAGCGTGGATCTTCGTGCAATAGTGATGCAGCAACGAATCCTGCCGTTCGCTTTGATGTTTGCGTCGCAAGGGCGCTGCCATAGAGCCTTCCGAATGCACCTCCGCCGTCTGTCCATTCGCGGGGGTAGTTTTTGGGTGGATCGGCCATACGGATACCCGCTCCGAATGCAGGGAAAATCAATGCGGGCGGCCCGAACGCCTGGTGAACGTAGATGGCGAACTTATCGTCCAGCGTCAGCCGCCTCCTCGTCAAAAGTGCAGGTACAGGTCCGATTGGACCCTGAAGATTCGAAGGCACGTTGGTAGCAGTTTGAGGCTGACCACCGCCTGGTGTGGGATTCAGGCCATCGTGAGGTGACGGTGCATCCGGCAATCCAGAAGCCGGCGCCGGGTCCAGCGTTGGTTGCGCCCGTCCGCAAGCCCCCATCATGAGAGATATCGCCAAAATAGCCTTAACCATAGAGAAATCGAACTCCTGCGCAAAACCTTAGATATACACGTTCTAGGACGCTCCGTTCACAAGTTGGTGAGCATAGCGGTTTCATCAGGATTTGCCAGGGTACTGATTTCGAAAACAAGTTGACAGGCAAGTACGATGGGCGCATTCTTCTATAGAAATCTATAGGAGAGCGGCTGATGACGCCCTCTAAGAATGACAATCTGCAGGGAGCGCTGGCCCTGCTCGCACTGAAGAGCCTCGAACAGGGCCCTATGCATGGGTGGGGGATTACGCTCCACATCCATCGCATTTCAAACGAGGTTTTGCGCGTGGAAGAGGGCTCGCTGTACCCAGCCCTTCATCGCATGGAGCAGGAGGGGTGGATCGAATCAGAGTGGGGCGTGAGCGACAACAATCGCCGTGCTCGCTTCTATCGCCTGAAGGCCCAGGGTCGCAAGCAGCTAGGTTTCGAGCGAGAAAACTGGGAAAAGATCACGCAGGCCGTTGCCCTCGTCCTGGCTTTCGAGCATGCATAATCCGGGAGATTAGCAATGTCGTGGATATCCCGTGTTCGCGGACTTTTTGAACGAGAAAAGCTCGAAGAGAGACTGGGCGAGGAACTTGAATTTCATCTCGCCATGCGCGAGCGATGGAACGCCGAGCAAGGTATGCCGCCTGCGGAAGCTCGCCACAATGCTCTCCTGCGCTTCGGAAATCCCGCACTGTGGAGAGAGCGCATGAGCGAGATCGATCTGATGCTATTGCCCCAAACGATACTGCAGGATCTCCGATATGGTTCTCGCACGCTCTGCCGCAATGCCGGATTCACCACGGTTGCGATCGTTGCACTGGCGCTCGGCATAGGCGTGAATACCGCGGTTTTCACTTGCTACAAGGCGGTAGTCTCTCGCTCTCTGGATGCCCGGGATCCCGGCAGAATGGTCAATCTTGCGCTGGTTCTTCATTCAGGCGACTTCGATCCCGGATTCAGTTATCCCGACTACGAGGCATATCGGGACCAACTCCATTCCTTCAGCGGGGTGATCGCTCAAGGCGTGGACAGACTGACACTTTCCGACACTAGCGGAGTTCGAACCGAGACCGGTGCTTCCGCCCGTCCGTTTTTAGGAAGACTGGGGCTACTTCCCATAAGTTCCAGCGCGGCAGAGTTCGCCAACACCCTCATCGTCTCGAAAAATTACTTCTCGGTTCTTGGAATCGCTCCTCTGCGTGGGCGTACCTTTGAGGCCATGACGGCGTCGGAACTCGACAGTTCGCCCTCTGTCCTTATCAGCGAGAACTATTGGCAGAAGCGGTTCGCCAGAGCCCCATCCATTCTTGGCAAGGTCGTTCGCCTCAACGGCGCAACCTTCACAATCATCGGCGTGACACCGCACGATTTCGCAGGCGCCAACATGACCGCGCCGGATTTTTGGCTTCCGCTGTCCCTTTTGCCTCTGGTCCACCCTGATGACAATTGGCTGCGCGACCGTGACAACCAATGCTGCCGACTATTTGCTCGCCTCGCGCCCGGCGTTACCATCGGGCAAGCGCAGGCCGAGATGACCGTGGTCACTGACCGCCTGCGCGCCATGCACGATCCTCGCTCTGAGTTGAGCAGACCCTCTTTCGTACAGATCTGGCCAGGCTCTCCGTTCGGGCGCACGCTGGACAGCGGGTTGAAGTTTGCCATTCTGCTTATCATGGCTGCTGTTGGAATGATTCTGGTTGTCGCATGTGCCAATGTTGCAAGCCTGCAGCTAGCGCGTGCTGCATCTCGGCAGAATGAACTGCGCATTCGCCTTTCCCTCGGAGCCAGCCGTGGGCGGGTGATCCGGCAACTGCTGACCGAGAGCGCCTTGCTGGCTTTGGTAGCCGGCATCATTGCGCTCCTTTTCACCTGGGCTTTGCTCAAGGTGTTGGTCACCATAGCCGCGGGAGCCGTCCCAGCCGAATATGGCTCTTTCGTCCTGCACATCACTCCCGACATCGGAATTTTTGCTTATGTTTTCGCCATCTCTCTTGCCGCCGGCGTTCTTTTCGGGCTTGCCCCGGCGCTGGAAAGCTCACGCTCCGCGCTCGCCTCATCGCTCAAGGCGAACTCGGAAGCTTCGCCGCTGCGGAGTCGCCGACTCCGCAACGCCCTCATCGCCGCACAGGTGGCCGGTTCACTGGTGCTCATGATTGTGGGAAGCTTATTGATTCGTAGTGCAGTCCACACGCTCAAAATGGACACCGGATATGACAGCAAACAGGCCGTCAATATTGATATTCAATTTCCCGACAGGTCTCAATACACCGCTGACCGCAAGCTTGCTCTTATCCGCGAACTCCGCGCACGCCTCGGCGCGCTTCCTGGCGTTACTGCCATCACCACTGCGCGCCCACCTGACGGCGGCGGGGTGCGAACAGCAGCAGTCTCGGGCAATGGAGAACAACCCTCGCCTCAATACACAATGGCGTTCCTCTATTACACCTATATTCAGGCCAACTATTTTCAGACGCTTGGAATCCCCTTGCTCTTTGGCCACAGCTTTCAAACGCAGGAGGGCACTCCTGAGCCATCAGTTGTTGTCAGCGCATCGGCCGCGAATCGGCTGTGGCCGAATCAGAATCCGATCGGGCACAGCATGCGCATGAGCACCGGCGGGCAGTTCCACCGAAAGGGAGAAGTCTTACCCGACGGAACCAGCTACCGGGTTATTGGTGTGGCTAGAGACATACGCGGCGTGCAACTGGACGGGAGCGATTCTCAGCAGGTCTACCTACCGTTACCGGAAGATCGACTTGCGGACTATCCGCTGCTCATCAGGATCCAGTCCGATCCGCAGCTCTTCATGAACACGATCGGGCCTGTGATCTCGGCCGTCGATTCTAACCTCGTCGCGACTTCCTCCAATCTCGACGAGATGCTCCGCCTGACGCCGCCGTTCGTTGTCTCAGGCCTTGCGGCAGTGTTTGCCTCGTCGATTGGACTGCTCGGGCTCGCACTTGCCTCAATGGGGATCTTCGGAACAGTCAGCTATATGGTCGTGTTACGCACGCGTGAAGTTGGTATCCGGATGGCTTTGGGCGCAAAAAAGCGCGACGTCCTTGAATTGATGCTGCGCGAGAGCACGCGGCCTGTAGCCGCGGGACTGCTCATCGGCGCGTCGCTCGCGGTGGGCGCCTCTTACTTGATTCGCGGAATACTCTACGGACTTAGCACAGTCGATGCCTTCTCTTTCGCCGGGGTTCCCTTGCTGTTCCTGGGAATTTCGCTTTTTGCCGCCTACCTCCCTTCCCGTCGAGCTATGCGTGTCGATCCGATAGAGGCGCTGCGATACGAGTAGCTGTTTCCCATCTCTAAAAACTCTGTTCACCATCTATGATGTTCACTTTGGCTGTTCCGGCCGCCAGTTCAGAATCACGTTCAGAGATGAGGACCCGGCGGAGTTTTCGCTGATGATCAGGAATCGCTTACCGTCGGGGGCAATGTCCCAACAGAGCTGTCCAAATTAGCGAGAAAGGCAGGCTGTTGGAGCAGTTAGTCAGCTGATTACATTAGGAGAGCTTGGCCAACATCAAATGAGGTTCCCTATTTTGGACCCACTGAAAACGAAGCATTAACCGCAGGTCCCTCCACTTCGCTACCCCGGATTTCCTGTTGAAGTTGGTTGCTTCGGCAAACTTCATGCGCCTTTCTTTGCGGAAAGTCGCACTCGTGGCGTTGTCTAGTGCTGCGTGGCAGGAAATCCGGGTACGCTCCGGTCGGGATGACAAATTTGTTGTAAAAATGGGCGGTTGTCGTGAGAAATCATCGATTTCAAAACAAATTTGTCATCCCGACCGGAGCGAAGCGAAGTGGAGGGACCTGCGGTTAATGCGATTTGCGCGTCGGAGTCAGGAGTTAATCCCGATTTGTCCCTTGGTTCCAAACCCCAATTTGGACAGCTCTGATGTCCCAACTCATCGGGCCGGTGCGAATTCCGGTGTCCACCATTTCGGTATCGAAAAGAGCGTGCGGAGTGCCGGACTGGAAAGTGGGGTTGGTGCTCACGTCGACTGCCATCATCTTCCCGTCGGGCGAAATGAAGAAACAACTCTTTCCCATCCCCCCGCCAGCGGGGCATTACCCCGCCGCCCCTTGACACCACCCATCTGCCTTGGTTCGGAGCGGGCGGAAAGGGAATGACATAAATCTCGCTTTGACCCGATTCATTCGAGGTGTACGCCACCCAATGCCCGTCGGGCGAGAACTGCCCCTGGTCTTCAGTGGCAGGCGTCTGCGCCAGAATTGGCGGTTATCCATCCGGAACTTGGCGAGCAGAGGTCTCGCGGCCCTCGGACCTCCGATAGGTAAACCTCGATCCTGCCACGAGTGAAGGCGAGCCTAACCTCACTTTTCAGGTGGTTGTTTCGTATCGCTGTAGGAATGGAGGAAAGTGGGCGAGTCGTGTGCTTTCCAATTTGCAAACGATGCTGGAGACTGTCCAAACCGAATCATGTTTCTCCGGTCCATTTCCTTGCTGAAATCAAGATCAATGTAAATATCTGGCGAGCGTGCGGACTGGGTGAGACCGGTGGCCGACCCTAGGTAAAGCAACGCATTCCCAGAAATTCCAGAGGCTTGATTCTCTGAATCCTCCCTGTTCTGCTTCTCAGCCTCCGAGGGATTCGGTCCGAGATTGTACTCTGAAGGGGGCAAAACGTGGCATCCGCTGGCACTCAATTGAGCTTCCAGCCTACTGCCGCGGACGGGAGTAGCCAGCGCGGGCAGCGGCCAATCGCGGGTGGCCTGCTCGAATCCGTCAGAGCATGATTTCTCGTCGAAGCCGGTATACGGCGTTACAAGGAAAAAGGCTCCAGGCTGGCTGTTTTCAACCAACGTCCGAAGAGACCTGGCGCCGTAGAAATGGAACGTTCCGTAAATTACCAATGCCTTCTTTTTCTTCGCCAGTATCTGCGAGTTGATGATCTCTGCTGGGTAGGTATTACGCTGTGCGAGTAGCGCAAAAAAATCTTTCTGTGTATTGATCTTCGACCAGTCGATCGGTGGATCACCCAACCAAACGTGAATACGTTGGTCTGGAGGCAGCCCGAGATTAACTGCGCGCACCTGTGCATAGAAGTCTATGTAACCCAATGCGGTGACAGTTGGAATCCAGCCGACATTATCTTCCCAGACCTTGCGAAGTTGTTCGTACGGAACATATTCTCCAGACACATAGCGGTCTACGGTGTCCTGCTGTGCAGCGTCACCGAACTCCACGATCACATTTCCAACTTCTTTGGCAAACCGCTTGTCCCGTATGAGCGAAGCATAGAAGTCCTCCTCCTGTGCCAACCCATGAAAATCACCCAATCCGACCAGAGGATGATCTTGAAACGCCATGAGGATTCCGTCTACCGCGGACGTGACGGTCGGCACGGGAAGGTTCCCGGTTTTGGAATCCGGTGATATGACTGCAGAACCGCCGCCTGCGAGCAGTGTGACGGCGAGTGCCGACGATACGAGCAGCGGAACAGTTCTCAATTGGAATTCTCCTCTTTTTTCCAAGAAGAGCAATTATAGGAGATTAGCCAAGGTAAGCATCAGTTATCGCCAGCGGCGTGACGTGCGCAGCGAGCCACTTCGCCGCCTTTCTACGTTAAGGTCGGATTGTCGCCAACCCGGACATTACACCCGTTTTGGGGTAACTTCTGGGTGGCCGGTTATTCGACAGGAGCTCGACTTCAGAGCATGATGTCGCGGCCAATCGCTGGTAATTCAGGCGGAATGCGCCAGCGTCAGGAAGATCGCTCACGTTGAAGACAGATCGAATTGTCGCTTAAGCGACCTACAGACTATTCGCAATTTCGCTCTTGAAGAGAAGCCTGAAGCTCGAGTATTTGCAACTGAACCTGCTTGACTTCTTTCAGCGTGTCAACCTTGCTTCGATCGATCCGGTACCTCAGATCTGTAAGTGCACCTGCAAAAATCAAGAGGCCTACCCCGAACCAGACAACTTGGTCGATCTTTTGCGCCCAGAACCGATCGGCAATCAAAATGGCGATTGCACTCACGGAAAACACTATGGACGGCATTCTGTTCTCCCAAAACAGCGCCTTCTCGTATTTCGCCAACAGTGACGCCGTTTCTTCCCGGTAGGCCGCAAGATTCTCAGGCTGCGGTAGATGCGCCAGCAAGCGCTCGCGCATGCTTTCATTTTGCTTTTCCATGGATCCCTCCACTCAGAATTTCCTTCATTGCCCGCTTGGCATAATGCATGCGGGATTTCACTGTTCCTTCGGAACACCCTACAGCCTCGGCGATTTCAGCAATCGACATGTCCTCAAGAAAATGCAGAACCAGAACCTCGCGATGCCTGAGACCGATCTGACTCAAGGCCAGATGAATCGCCGACGCATCTTCGTCCACAAACGACGGTTCTTCGGCTTCTTGAAAATCTTCAAGCTCCACCTGCTCGGCTCGCTCCCTGGATGCATTGCTGCGGATTCGATCCACCGCAATGCCGTGGGTGATGGCGTAGAGCCACGAGCGCAGCGAGCCGGGATCCCTGAGCTTGCGAATGTCGCGCAGCACCTTGATCCACACCTCCTGAAGCACGTCAAGCCCACTATCCTGACTGCCAGTCAAACTGGTCGCATAGTAGAGCAACGGGCGTTCCATGACGGCAACCAAGTCCTCGAACGCACTCACTTCGCCAGACTGGCAACGGAGTGCGATCCACTCATAGGGTGCGCTATTTTTGTTATCCATGTGCCTTCATTGATTATGTCGAAGGAAAAGCACCCAAGGTTCAATTCAATTGCTTGAATTCGGTTTCGGCGAAGCGAAGAGGACGCTGAAACGTCTGAGAAGTTTCAGTCGTAGGGGCCAGGGATGATGCTAAGGGGTGTGATGGCGGGGCTCCGGTCGAATCGTCGCCCACCCGTCAGTAACTGGTTGAGTAATAGCCCGCCAAGGTCTGTGAAGCCGACAGCGCCGCGTTCCTTGGAGGCTCCGCTCACCTCCTCCCAAAATCGACCGTTTTAGTCCAGCGAGCAGGATCACTCCTCGAAATGGCGATAATGCGTCAACTGACGAGCGGAACCGAAAGGGTCTACTAACGAGATGCGGTATCAGTCTTTTCGAAGGCTAAATGTTGGATTGGCACTGCAACCACAATCGTAGGTTGTCATGGAGAGTCTGCTCTATGCATACAGGCGGGTGCGGTCATGTTTTGGTCTTTTCTACATACAGGTCAGGTCCAGCACCTTGAAACTATGATGGTGCCCATCGGCGGAATCGGCCATTTCATTCTCATGATTGCTTGCCTCACGGCGCTCTTCCACCAGACGACGGACACCAAAAGATGGTGGAAGTTCATTGCCGGTGGCGTGTTGGTGCTCGGGTATTTCGCTTTGATTGTCGCTATCGCCCGCCCGCGCCAGGTTTCAAAATCTCTGTTCTGCTGCATGTCTCACGACCGAGAAAGCCTGTTCGATTTAGCATACGGGCATGGAAGAAATTGTGGTTGGCAGCAGGCAGAAGATCAACTTGGAGACCTGGGAGCGCCGTGCGGCCTTTCACTTCTTCAAGGATTTTACTGAACCATATCACGGCGTTTGCCTCCGCGTTGACTGCACGGCGACCTACCGCTACGCTAAGCAGCATCGCCTCTCAGTCTTTTTGTCACTGCTGCACCGGTCTCTCGTCGCTGCGCACCAGGTTGAGAACTTCAGGACACGCATTGTCGACGGCACTGTCTGGCTTTACGAGCAGATCAATGGTGGCAGCGCTGTCGGACGCGCGAACGGCACCATTGGCATGGGACATTATCAGTTCCGTCCGCGGATGGACGAGTTCGTGCGGGAGGCGGCCATCGAACTCGACCGGGTGCGTCAAAGGGACGACATCGAACGCTATCCGGAGGCCAACCTGATCCGTTATTCAGTTCTTCCCTGGTTTGACTTCACGTCCGTCTCGCATGCGCGGGACTTGTCCGGCGCCGACTCCGCGCCCCGCATCACCTTTGGCAAAATTACTGAAGCGGACGGCCGCTGCACCATGCCAGTATCGATCCATGCACACCACGCTCTAGCCGACGGCCTGCATGTGGCACAGTTCGTGGAGAGGTTTCAACATTCCCTGGATGCTCCAGACTCCGACCCTTTGTAGCGATGCAACGGCAAGCCGGTTACGCGTCTAACTTCGATTGGTGGCGACAAGCCGGCTTGTGGGGGCTTATCTATCGGTCGACGAGTGCATCGGCGGAGATAACCGGCCAAAAATCTGAATCAACTCTCAAGAGCTGTTCATAAAAAGCTATATTTTCTTTCAGTTGGATTCTTCAGGAGGCGGGGCTCTGTCCAGCTGAGATCTTGGCGGGTCACGCCTGGAGCAGAACCCCTGTGAGGTAACGATCCTCTTTGTCCCAGTTTCCGTCTCGCTGGACCGGGCTGCGGCCGGCTGGACGGAAGACTGCGACGAAATCATCTTACGCCATTGTCCGGTTTGTGAGAGCGATACGATCATCGGTCACGGGCGCCGTCGCAAGCAGGCGCACGACGAGCATCACGACTGGATCGGGATTCGCCGGGGCCGCTGCATCAAGTGCGGAAGGACCTTCACCTTCCTGCCGGTGTACTCACTCCCTTACACCCATTACAGCCTGGTGGCGCGCTGCCACACATTGCTGCGGCGCTTTGTGGAGCACTGTTCATGGGAAAGAGCAGTGTCGAAATTCAAGGATGCGGATCGCGTGCCGGATTCCTCCACGGTTCGCCGCTGGTCGAAGGGTCTGGACTGTTCTCGGCCGGCACTTTCATTTCTTTCCCACACTTTAACTCGCGTGGCTCACTGGCTGGAGCGTGGTGAGCCTGGCGTGCAGAAAGCAGCACCGTTGCCCTGGATCATTTCGGCTCTCGAAGTCCTCTGGCCCATGCGCGTATAAAAAATCCGCTCGCCCACCATCCTTGCCTGGGAACCGCAGAGGAGTCGTCCCAGACTGGGTTCCAGAGGCGGAAAAAAGCGTGAGCCAAGATGTCGAGACACGCAGACAGCGAATGCCGTTGCTGGAGTACTTGCGGCAACAGAACTGGATTGGCCGGCCTGCGGGCCGTTGGGAGTATGTGGGTCTCTGTCCGCTGCATGAGGAGAGCCGGCCCTCGTTCTACGTCAACACACACAAGGATGTCTTCTACTGCCACGGCTGCGGGCAGGGCGGCGATCTGATTCGCTTCCTTCAGCTCTCACATCACCTGGCCTTCCACGAAGGTCTTGCTTATCTCGATCCACCGGCCACTCGAGAAAAAGATGCAATCGCAGTGCTCGAACAGGCGGCCACTTTCTATCAGCACCAACTGGATCAGTATCCGGAGGCGCTCGGCTATCTCTGGCAACGCGGAGTTTACCATCCTGCCTTGATTCGAGAACTGGGCATCGGCTATGCGCCCGGCGGAAATCTGCGTCGTCATCTCACAGCGCAAGGTTATTCCTTCGAACTTTTGCGGACAGCCGGTCTTATCAACGCACAGGGCGCGGATGCTCTTTATCAGCGCATCGTCTTCCCGTTGCGTCAGGGCGAGCACATCGTCAACCTCTACGGCCGCAGCATCGGCTCTGCCTTCGCCCATCGTTTCCTGCCCGGCTGCAAGGGCGGCTTGTACGCATGGGAAAAGGTGCGCCATTATGACGAAGTCATCCTGGTCGAAGGACTATTCGACTATGGCTCGTTACGCCAGGCCGGTTTTCAGAACGCGACCTGCTCGTTGGGCACCCATCTGAATGACGCTCAGTTCCACCAACTGTGTGATGCCCAACGCACCGTCTATCTCACCTTCGATGTCGACGCCAACCAGAGCGGACAGCGGGCTGCAGAGCGACTGGCCCATCGCCTTGGCGCACACGGCATCATGGCCCTTCGCGTCCTGCTGCCACACGGTTACGATCCAAACTCGTTCTTCGTTGGGGGTGGGAACGCGGGACAGTTCCGGTCTCTGCTGGAGGCTGCCCAGCCATGAAGTTCCGCGTGATTCGTCAGCCCGCATCATCAGGTGCGCACAGCCCCATGCGCGTGATCGAGCAGGATACCGGTCGGGAAGTGGCGTGGATCAATCGGTATCTCGATCGTGAGCATGTCCGCCGCCTGGCCGACAAATCCCTGTACAGCTACGCGCACAGCCTGCTGCACTTCGTGCGCTGGTGGGAGAGCGTTCATCACACTGGCGATATCTCCCAGCAAGATCTCACCGAATCGACTCTGCTCGATTACCTGCGCTTCCAGTCGAGCCGGCAGCCTCCGCCTTCTGCCACCACCATCAACGATCGCGTCGCCTGTGCCGATCGTGCGATCCGCAATCAGTTCCCCGATGCTCCCTGTCAGGTGGCGCATGGCTTCCATAAGATTTACCTGCACCGCAGGCCGATGGGTCTGGGACGCCCCCGCTTCGAGCTCAGCAGGTTGCGCATCAAGGAACCACGGCTCAACATCGTTCCGCTCTCGGTCGATGAAGTGGCACGCTTCTGGTCCAGCTTCCGAAACGCCCGCGACCTGGCCATCGTCGGTCTGATGCTCCTGCATGGGCTCCGCTCCGTCGAAGTCATGGCCTTGAATCGCGATGATGTGTTGTTATCCGAAGGGCAGCTTCGGGTGCGCGGCAAGGGGAACAAGCTACGCTTGCTGCCACTGGCGCCGGAAACCACGCAACTGCTCGATCACTATCTCCGCGTGGAGCGGCCCGATCCCTGCTCGGCGGCACTGTTCGTGGTGTTGAAAGGGCCCGCTCGTGGCCAACGTATGACACCCGCGGGATTACGTTCCCTGTTCCGCCATCATCGCCGCACTACCGGTGTCCAGTTGGCAAATCCCCACCGCTTCCGACACACGTTCGCCTCCGATATGGTGCGCGCCGGCATCAGCCTGCCCGCATTGATGCAGCTGATGGGCCACGCCGACATCGAAACTACCTTGCACTATGTGAAGGTCTCGCCGCAGGACGTCTACCTGCAGTACGCCCGCGCGACAGCACAGTGCATCCATCCTCAACCGAGGATCCCGTGATGCGCTGGCGCCGTGCTCCACTCCAGCATCCGCTGGCGCCGCTCTTCGCGCATACGGTCGAGTCTCTGTGCACCGCACTCACCCCGTCCAGCAAGCGTAACTACAACATCGTGGTGCGCAGCTTCCTTGTCTATCTCGGCGCAGAATATCCGAAGATTACTCGTCTCGAACAACTGCACCGCGATCCTCATATCCTCGGATGGATGGCGCACCTGCGCGGCCAGACTCCGCCTCTGGTCGCGGCAACCTGCATCGGACGCCTCTTTGCTCTGCGCACCATCTTCCATGAACTGGCTCGCACCAGCCATCTCCCTGAACTGGCTCACTTGCTGCTGCGCGAGGATATTCCGCGCTCGCCTCACACTCTGCCACGGCCGCTCACCGCCGAGCAGGATCAACTCCTCCAGCAGGAGTTCATGCGTCGCAACGATCTTGGCGGAAATGTCTTCCTCCTGCTCCGCTCGACCGGCATGCGTATCGGCGAATGCGTCGACCTGTCCTATGACTGCCTGCGCGCCACAGGCCCCAACCAATGGGCCATCCATGTTCCCCTCGGCAAACTCAAGACCGAGCGCATGGTACCCATCGATGCCTTCGGCCGTGATCTCGTCCAACGGCTGCGCTTCTTCCGCTCCCTGGATCCTCTGCCTGCCGATGGACGGCTTCTGGCGCGCCCTGGAAGCAAAGTGGCTCTGCTCGTTCCACTCCGCGACTACCTTCATCAGGTCTGCCACTCCCTCGGACTCTCTACGCGTATCGTCCCCCACCAGTTCAGGCATACCTACGCCACCGAGATGCTTCGCTCCGGGGTCAGCTTCCCCGTCCTGATGAAACTACTCGGCCACGTCGATCCAGGCTATGACCATGCGCTACGTCGATGTCGCCCTCACCGATCTCCAACGTGAGTTCCAGTTGGCTCGCTCCAAGCCTAGGCATCTGGCTCCACAACCCAAAACATCTACCGCACCAGTTCGTACAGGCATCGATGGCCTCATCGACTCCTTAGTCGCCGCTCAGCACGTCATGGAGATGTTCCGCCGTTCTCTCCCTAACGGTAATGCGCGCAATCGTCTCCTCAGACTCTCCATCCGCCTCATCAAGATCCTGACCGAGATAAGAAAACTCCAGACCACCTGAATGAAAATGGGAAGCGATTGGCCGCTTATGGCGGAGACGCGCTCGTCCAGCCGTCGTGGCTGAAGCTTCCGGTTGGCCAGCCAGAAGGTAAGCAGGGCGGCGAGCGCGGCGAGGTCGACCCACGCGAACCAATCTCCCCACTTCTGATAAAGCGTGGAGTCATGGCGCACTGGAACTGTAGCCAGCATGGTGACAAGGGTGCCGTCGGAGTGCGTCGACTCTTCGGCGAGGATTCGTCCGCGATCGTCGCTGGCGGTGAGTAGTCCCGCCTTGGCATCACGCACCATGGTGAACCCGTTTTCCACGCCGCGCATCAGGGACAGGTGTCCATGCCAGGCGGCGTCGACGCCGAGGCCCTGATCCCAAGCCGGCACGAGGACAAGTCCTACCTGTTGCTTCGCATAGCGGCGGGCCAACTCGGGATAGTCCATGTCGCGGCAGATTTCAATGCCGATCGTGCCCGGCGGCTGAGGGAGCACAGAGATTTCAGTGCCCGGCGTGCTGCGGCTTTCCCACGTAGGAACGAGGTGATGCTTGCGGTAGACGGTCTCGATCTCGCCGGTTGCGGAGTAGAGACGGGCCTCGTTATAGGCGCCATGATCGGTGATGTGGAGAACATCGAGAAGTACCTGCACATGCGCATCGAGCGCCTTCTGCTGCCAGAACGCATCAACTTTCGCTGAGGCTGAGTCGGGAATCAGAGCCGTCATTTCAGGAAGCACGACGAACTGCGCGCCACGGGCAGCGAGCGACTGCACCTGCGAGGCGTACTCCTGCATCAGGGCCATCGTAGTTGGCGCGTCCGGAGGGAAGATATTCTGGCCGGCGTGGGTTTCGACAAGGCCCACGGGAACTGAATTGGAGGCTTGAGGCGTGGTGTACAGGCGCATCACTCCATAGGAAAGGACGCAGGCGTAACAAGCAGCGAGAACAGCGGCCATACGCAGGCGGGGCTTTGCCGGCGCGGATACGAGTGCAGCCAATCCGGCGGGAAGCAGGTTGACACTGAAACTGATTCCCCAAAGGCCGGCAATGGCTGCGAGCTGAAGGATGGGAAGATTCTCCAATTGGGTATAACCGGTGTTGAGAAATGTGCCCTGGGAAAGGCTGAAAAGATATTCCGCAGCTACTAGGGTCAGGGGAAATGCAAGCATGGCGAGCCAGGGGTTGCCCTTTCGCAGCAGTCCGCGATAGCAGGCCACGGCGAGAGCGAACGACGCTGCCGGGACCAGAATCGTGACCAATGCGAGCCAGACCGGGAATTGGACGACGTGGCGCAGATACTCCCAGAAGCTGAGCGCTGCGGCGAGCGCGCGTGCGACCAGGGCAACGGCGAACGCCTGCCAGGCACGCAATCTGGGAGCCAGCAGAAGAACCGGAAGTGGCGCAAGCCATACCGGCCACCAGAGACGCTGAAGCCCGGATGACACAAAGTATGCGCCTGCCGTCAACCCAATCGCACACAAAATCACGAATGCGCGGCGCAGAGAACTAGCGTGCCAGTCCATGCAAGAACCTCCGAAGCGAACGGTGAACGAGCTTGCGGAATTCGTCTTCCGATAAGTGAAAGCGGCCTGCCCGCCAAAGCGCGACGTAGCCGTGAGCGTGAGCCCAGAGCCCCATGGAGATCTCCCATGCATCGTCGCGCTTGAGTTTGCGGAGTTTCATCCACGAAGACACAATGTCGAAGACGAGATTCAAAGTGGGCGAGTGCCGAGCGCGGAAATCATCAGGAAAACGGCGAGCGCCCGGCCGGGGGCTGGAGAAGACGTAGTCGAAGATGCAGGGATGGGCGAGGGCGTAATCGATATACCCATCCATGATGTGAATGATGGCCGCCTCAAAACTCCGCTTTCCGTTCGATTGGCTGAAAAACCCGACGAGCTGTTCGAATTCGGAGTCAACCACGGCGTCCAGCAGTGTTTCGCGGCTGGGAAAGTGGTGGTAGATGGCCATGGGGGTGACGCCGACCTCCTTGGCCACGCGGCGCATGCTGACTGCCTGTGATCCTTCGGCCTCAAGAATGCGGAGGGCACACTGGTAAATTTGTTGCGATGTTGCGTTCTGATCGCTCATCTATACACTGTATATCACATGAAGTATACGGTGTATAGTGCAGGTGCGTGAATCCTGCCTGCTCAGCTGCCGAGGGTCATGCACTCATTGAACTCACGCCACAGGGCGATCGGGCGCGTTGACTGCCAAGGGCCGGGCTCTCGGAAGCAGAAAACCGGTCGCGATCAGCCAGATGAATCCCGGAAAGCGCACCAGAGGAATGAGGAAAAGGAGCTTCGCGAAGGCGAGGTGCAGCCAGCTTAGCTCGCCTGCGATCGCCAGAACTACGCCAAAGAAGACCAGCCACTTGGGAAGCAGCTTCATGAAGCCGGCCGTGATACTCACCCCGGCGAGAAAAAGTCCCATGGGAACCGAGAAGCCGGGACCACCCAACGCAAAAGCGAGATAGTAAAGAGCGAGCACAACGGGAGGATGTTCAATGACTCCCGGGTGCAGGAGCGCCCACATCGCCATTGTGCCGGCGAATGTATCTGCGACCACCAGCAGGCCACCGAACAGGGCGATGTAAGTTCCCGCGGCTCTTGCTCCGAGAAAGCGAAGCTGACTCACGACGGTGACCGAGTACAGGCCGAAACAGATGAGAGCTCCGAGTTGAAGCACGATGCAGAAGAGGACACGCTGCCCGTAGACTTGGAAATACGACACAATGATCGACGGTAGCTCCCATGGCCCGGGCCAGTACGGTTGCTTGTAGAAGATGGTCACCGGGTAGAGACCTATGCAGAAAAGTGTGGTGTAAAGGATGGCGAGGATACCGGGGTGCGGCCCTCGATGGGAAGGGGCGAGAGGTGTGCTCATTCCAGACTCCTTTTGGCTAAGCCGAGTGTTTGCGAAGCCAGAGTTCCATGACCAGGGTGTTGATCGAGAAGCCGACCCAAAAGGCCGGGCCGAAAAACTGTTGGGGAGTCCAGTGCGTGAGACGCGACGTCGCAAAGAAGATCCCCATGACGGGCCGGGTGGTCGCTATTCCCAGGGAGATGGCTGTAGCACGAAGGGTCCACCGCAAGCTGTTTTCTGTTTGCCCCATCTTCCAGGCCGAACGACTGAGGGCCAGCGATACCAGGAAAAGGCCGTTAAAAAAGATGACGGCAGCGCCTTCTATCGCGCCCCCAACAGGGTGAACAACCATCCCGAAGGCGGAGAAGCCGACAATCGCGCCAAGCGTGTAGAAAAGGAGACGCACCATGGTGGAAGCGCGGGTTCGGCTCCAGAAGACAAATGGCAGCACACAGACAAAGACGAGAGCTGCGAAGATGTGCACGTAAGTGAGGATGGCGTGCGTTTTGAAAAAAGCATCGAGCCTCAGCACATCTGGAGGAGCGTTGGTGGCGAGTGGCCGCAGCAGAGCGATCGCGCGGCGCAGTACGACAGCGATGCCGATAACAATGCATAGCCAGAAACCGGCCTGTAGAGCCCTGGGTACCCGCGGCAGGCTCCGGGGAACTGCGGTGGTACGGGCTTGCGAAAATGCGTGGGATCGGTTCATCGGACTTGGATCTAAATTAGATTTACACCATGTAAACTGAATAAGTCAAGCGAATTGGATCGAAGAATGAGGGAAGAACAACCGGTGGGGAAAACAGAGCAGCGGCGCGGCTATGAGCTTGGTAAGCGGCTTGAGCAAATGGATGAGACCAGACGAACGGTGCTGCAGGCGGCGCGGGCTCAACTCGAAGGGCAGGGCTACAAACAGTTCTCTATGGCGTCGCTTGCGGCCGATAGCGGGGTTACGCGGCAGACGATCCACAATCTGTTTGGAACGAAGCAACAGCTCCTGGAAGCCCTATTCGATAGCATGGCGATCCATGGAGGAATGGAGCAGATGCGTTCGGTGATGTCGCTGAACGATCCGAGTGCGATGCTGGAAGGGTTTGTTCGGGTGTTCTGCGCATTCTGGGCTGCGAACCAGGTGCTGTTTCGAAGAATCCACGGCATTGGCGCAATCGACCCTGATTTTGGGGAGCTTATCGATGCCCGTAACGAACGCCGGCGGGCAGCTGCGGGGCGTATCACCAGGAAGTGGAAAAGCGGAAGCGATGTCATGGAGGCTACCGCCGCCCTTACTGCTCTCACCTCTTTCGAGTTCTACGATGCCACGGCGCAACACGGAATCTCAGCCGCCCAGGCTGAGGTCATCGTTCTGAAGATGGCGTTGGCCGCGGTGACGATCTGACCGTTGTGGGAGGTTGCGAGTGAACGCCGGTGTGCCCTCCACTATGAAGTGGGAGGATTTTCCATTGACATTGATTTTCCAGTTTGTGCAAACTCGTATCGTTCGATAGGGGAATAGGTCTACCGCCTTACCCACAGTGCGGAGGGATCGAGCGAGTGAAGCAGAGTGCGCGGGAGAGCCGGTCTGGTGTAGCGTTCGAAAATGTCGGGCAGGACCTGCGCTCCGGTATCCGGCATTTGCGGCGCAACCCTACATTCGCCGTCGCCGCCATTCTTATGCTCGGTATCGGGATCGGCGCGAACACCGCTATCTTCAGCTTCGTCAACTCCGTGCTGCTCCGTCCGCTTCCTTACCCCGATTCGAGTCGACTGACGATCATCCTATCGGAGCTGGGCAATTCCAGCCGCGCTCCGGCATCGATGTTCGAGCTTTATCAGATACGGCAGCGGAGCCGTCAATTCGACCAGATCGCCGGCATCTGGGTCACGAACAGAGCATTGCCAGGCAAAGGGGACGCGGAGCAGGGCAAGGAAGGCGTGGTCACGTCCAATTTTCTTCAGCTCTTCTGCCCACACCCAATGCTAGGCCGCTTCTTCGGGCCCGAAGATGACCTGGAGAATGCTCCTTCGACCATCATCCTTTCCCACGAGCTATGGGTGCGGAAATTCGGCGGAGATCCGCGGATCATCGGTACATCCGTGCCTCTGGGGCGCGGCTCGCCGGTGGTGATTGGCGTTCTTCCGCAGAACTTCAGGCTGATCTTTGCGGAAGACGCCAGCGTTCCGCCAATTGTGGATTACTTCCAATCCCTCCCTGTCGGCCCATGGGAGCCAAACGGGCCGGGCTTTCTCCACCTGGTGGGCCGGCTGCGCAGTGAGGGAAGCCTGGCGGCCGCACAGGCTGAGCTCAGATCGATTGCCGAGCAAATCAACGATATTGGCGCACGCATAAAGGTCGCTAACTACCACCTGGTTGCTTTCTCGTTGCAGGACGACGATGTTCGCGAAGTCCGGCGAACGTTGTACCTGCTCTTCGGGGCCGTGGCTTTTGTTTTGCTGATCGGGTGCGCCAATGTAGCCAATCTTCTCATGGTGCGCGCCCACCAGCGGCTTCATGAAACCACGATTCGTGCTGCACTCGGAGCATCCACGGGCCGTCTGATTCAGCAGATTCTGACGGAAACCCTGGTGACCGTAGTTCTCGGTGGCGTCTTGGCCCTGCTGCTCGGATGGGCAGCGTTGCAGGCGATCGTCGCGGTCGAGCCGTCGTCGTTTGCGAATCTCGGCCATGTCAGCCTCGATCTCCGCGTGCTTGCGTTCACGTTTGCTATTGCGCTTGTGACGAGTGTTATCGTCGCACTGGCGCCTATATCCACGGTATGTCACCTCAAGCTGGCAGAAGACCTGAAGGGCAGCGGAAGATCGACAACGCGCAGACAGTCAAAGTCAAGCAGGGTCCTGGTCGCCACCGAGGTTGCGCTGGCCTTTGTGCTGCTCATCGGTACCGGCCTTTTGGTTCGCACCTTCGCGAACATTCTCCGCGTAAATCCCGGCTTCCGGGCGGAAAATGTCTTTACATTGCGGGTGAGCGTGCCGAATTTCGATACTCTGCGCAAGGTGCAGCGCGCGTTGACAGCCCTTCCCGGTGTGCAGTCCGTTTCGACAGTTTCCCATCTTCCGCTGGATGACGCAGGCAACTGGTATGACTACTACTGGAAGGACGGCACTCCCGCGGACCAGCAGAACACCGTCATGGCCGATATGCGCTCTGTTTTGCCGGGCTACTTCGATACCATCGGCGCGCAGCTCATGCAAGGCCGGGACTTCACAGAGTCGGACGATGCGGCCCACCAGCACGTCGCGGTGATTGACGAAATTCTCGCGCGCCAGCTTTGGCCCGGCGAGCTTGCTCTGGGCAAACGCATCAATGTTTCCGATTCTCCCAAGGGGCCTTACCAGTTCGAAAGGGACTGGCTTGTGGTGGTGGGAATTGTGCGGCACGTGCAGTGCCACACCCTGACCGCGATGGTCCGCCCGCAGATCTATTTGCCTTATCCGCTGGCTCCGCGGCCATCCATGTCCATGGTGATTCGCGCCGGAGGAGCCCTGCCCGGCCTCGCGTCATCGGTACCTAAGCAGATCGCCGGCCTCAATCGCAATGTGCCCATTACCCATCTCGAGCCACTCTCGTCTGTGATTGAGCGCGCGCGGGCGGAGAGCCGCTTTGTCTCGGTACTCGCCACACTCCTTTCCATTGTTGCCCTGCAGCTGGCGCTTGGCGGCATTTATGGAGTGCTTTCGTATTCCGTGGTTTTGCGCACCTCGGAGATCGGGATCCGCATGGCGGTGGGCGCCCAGCGAACACAGATCATGAGCCTGATCTTCGCCGAGGGCCTGCTTCCCGTGGCTTTGGGTATCGTTGTTGGAGCGATTTTGTCGGCAGCCTCCATGCCATTACTCGAGCACCTGCTCTTCGAAATCAAGCCGGGCAGTGTGGAGGTCTACCTTCTCGGCATGGTCTCGATCCTTTTGCTCAGCGGGATCGCAATGCTGGTCCCCGCACTGCGGGCAATAAGGATTGACCCCCTTACTGCGCTGGCATGCGAATGAGCGCCTGGGACAGTGCAACGATAGGTCCTGAACGCGCTTGTCGCTAGGATCGCTTCAAGGACTCCGACTTCTTATTGCCAACCTTCTTTGGATGGAACCGAGGTGACGGAGCAGGCTTTAAAAGGAAATCGGCTGTTGTGGCATTCGGGATAAATCGCGGCGGAATGGCGAAATTCGACCTTCCTTTTGCAGCGTATTTCGCAGATCACTCGACTAATCTGTGGAGGTCGAATGGACCCGAATTCGGATGCCGAACTCGTAAATGCGGCACGCGCCGGGAATCGGCAAGCCTTCGGCGACCTGGTTGGCCGGTATCAGCGCCAAATATACGGGCTGGCCTGCATTCTCTTGGGCGATCGTTCAGAGGCTGAGGATATTACTCAGGAAACCTTCCTTCGCGCATGGCTAAATTTTGATCTTTTGAGCGATCCCAGGAAATTCGGCCCTTGGGTTCGTCGTATCGTTTTTGGCGTGTCGATCGACTGGCTAAGAGCGTTCCGGCCGGATCTCTATCGGCTCGCTGATCATGCGACCGAGCTGACACTGTTCGCGACCTCAGCGAGTTCCGAATCCGCATTACAGGCGATGGAGAGCATCGAACTACGGCAGAAGGTATGGCAAGCGATTTCGACTCTGCCTCCTCGCTACCGCGTGCCGTTGACAATGTTTCATATGGATGGCTTGAGCCACCGTAAAGTTGCCGAGGCCATCGGCGTGACGGAAAGCACAGCTCGGTCACTCGTTACTCGAGCAAGGCAAAGACTGGAGCCTTTACTGGTCGGCTACGCCGCAGAGGTGCTCCCGGCGCTGCAAGATGTTTTGAAAGAACAAAATCTCAGAAAGGCTACTATGCTGCACATTGTCGACGGAGAATCGGTGGCTGGGACACTTCGCCAGGCAACCCTACCCGGTGAGGTAGGAATATATGGCGATTTAATGTACGAGGGGCCGGCCCCGGCTGGGCTCGATCCTCAATCATGGCGTAATGTCCGCTCGGAATTCCTTATCCGAGAGCGTGGTTTCGCGCCAAAGGATGCACTCGCTTGGTTAGAGGCGTCATCGCTCACACTCGATGAAGCGCCTAAACACGAGGAGGTTATCCTGTGGCTCGACCATCGTCTTTCGGATCAATTGATCCTGATTAAACTACTGGATTCGTTCAGTCGATGGAAACGAAAAGAATCCCAATTAAGCCTGATCTGCGTGGGCCAGTATCCAGGCATACGCGATTTCGTTGGATTGGGTCAGCTCACGGCGGACCAGTTAACTTCGCTGTTCGATACACGTCTCGCGGTATCCGATGCTCAAGTACGCTTGGGGAGCGTCGCTTGGAGTGCATTCACTACGCCGGATCCGACGGCGATCGAACGTCTTCTTCAGGAGGACACTTCTCCTTTGCCATTCTTGGCCGCCGCCTTGCAGCGCCATTTACAGCAATTTCCGTCGGTCGATAGTGGTTTATCGCGAACAGAACGACAATCTCTCTCCATACTGCGTGAACGGGGATCACTCTCTGCAATCAAGCTATTCTTTGCAGTGCAGCAGACGGAGGATCCTCTCTTCATGGGAGATCTATCGTTCTTCGGATTGTTGAAAGACATGGCCTCGGTTCCGCACCCGCTAATTGAAATCGAAAGTGTCAGTCAGGTGGCAACCGAAGTTGATCTATCCAGCATCGCACGCTTGCCGATAAGGATCACGGAGACGGGTGAACGCGTTATCGAGAAACAGCTTGATCATATTCGACTCAATGGGATTGATCGCTGGCTCGGCGGAGTCCATCTCACGGGGCAAGCGGTTACATGGCGCTGGGATGATCATCATAAGCAACTCCTTGTTGTTTCCCCAGCTCATCGCTCATAGAGTTCCAGGAAGGAGGCAAAACCTTGGCATTAGTCATCATGACGGGTGCATCCGGTTCTGGGAAAACGGCCATAGCCAAAGCGATCGAAACAGGATTAGTCCTCACAAGCACGCTTCCAGGTAGTGATCCAGCGGGCCACCTGCATATAGCTCAACGCCTGACGGTCTTCCTAAATGATGCCGGCGGAGAGGCGGCCGGTCACTCTGACTGGTGGTGCGTGAGCACGGGAGCCATGGTTTCGAATACACCGTCACGCCTGATCAGCTTGTGGAAGAGAATTGCTGCGACATGCAACAGGACGATTGCGAAGAAGGCAAAGGCCAGGTAGTAATGCGCATGCCACAGGAATGTATGCAGGCTGTCGCTCAGGGGCAGGATGGAAGGCAGATGCACGCTGCCGAACAGCACTACCGGGTAGGATGCCGCGGATAACATGCCCCAGCCAATCAGCGGCATAGCGATCATGAGTGCGTAGAGAATGTATTGCGACGAATACGCAGCCAGCTTCATCGGTTCCGGCAGGTCAGCCGGCAGCGAGGGAGAGCCATAATAGATACGCAGCGCCAGACGGATGAGTACCAGCACCAGGATGGCAATCCCCAGAGGCTTATGAATCTGAACCAATGTCAGGTACTTCGGGGTGACGGTCGAGACCATGCCCACGCCGATGAAGAACATGGACAGAATGCAGATTGCCATGAGCCAGTGAAGCAGTCGCTGGGGTGCGGCGAAGCGTGTGCGGCTGGTTGTCATTGCTTGGCTCCTGTCTCGGTACGCGGATAGTACGAGGCTTCGGCGGTACGGCTGTTATACGAGCGGGAATAGGCGGCCGAGCGGGCGGAAGGGAATGGATCATCCGACGTTGTAATGCCCGCAGGCAGGACGGTCGGATCGTAATTGATGTCGCGGCAGGGGCCGTCACGCTCCGGCTCGATCTGCTGTACGGTGAGCGTGCCAACCTCGACCGTGCGGCGATCCGCAGGCCAAGCCTGGTTGGGGTCTGCCGTGGGATCACCCGGATTGGCAACGGTGATCACCAGGCTCCAGCGTTGAGGGCTGGCAGCGACCCGCTGGGTGATCTCCTGCTCCAGGAAATCGGGACCACGTTTGGCCAGCTCATCCGGCGAAATGGGGACAGGCTGCGCTGCCGGAACCAATGACCAGCGGATCGCATGCCTGGCGCCGGCCCCGTCGATAAACAGAAAGGAGTCGAGACTGTTGTAGCGCTCCTCCGCATAGCTCGCGGTCCAGGGGGCGCTCTTGGCCCAACCGACGAAGGAAAGGAATCCCGGATTCGCGGCAATGAACTTCTTCATCGCATCCGGGTCCTTGCTTGCGGAAGCCATCAGCAGATCGTAGAACGCCTGCGGCGTCGAAACGGGGAAGATGGGCGCGTCGATCATGGCGCTGCGCCATTCCTGACCATCCGGCGGGGTGATACGGATGCCGAGGCCGCGGACACGCACCATTGCGTCCGCGGCATTCGGATCCGCCGTGGCAAGGTTGAAGCGTCCCACCACCGGATATTGGCCGGGGACGAACACCTGCGCCTTGGAGAGCTCCGAGCCGTTGCCGTTGGCCGCGAATGTGCCAGTGAAGCAGATGCCCTTGGCGTGGTTGCGACGATGGCCGAGTGCCGGGCCACCGGGAGGCGCCAGCGCAGCTACTATCTTGGCGGGCGTGAGCCGGTGCGGCGAAAGCCAGCCAGCCGTATAGGCGAAAGCGACGGCGACTACTCCGATGACAGCAGCAATGATCGCCAGCCGCGCAACCGGCAAAGGTCCTGGGGGAAAGGGTGACTGGGGCATGGAAACCTCTTTTCAGTCATTTTGATGTTGTCCCCGGGTTGTTAGTCTCAGCGCATCGTGAAAACTATACCCGATCTTAGTGACTTTTTGACTGCGTTTCTCGGACGAAAAGGCACTAAGACCGGGCGAGAAGTTCAACGCTCCTGCAACGGAGCTAGATCACTGGCACCGTGAGCTGCGTCGAGACCTGCCGTCCCCGACGAACCCGTCTACGAAAATTGGGTGGCCCAGGTCTCGCGTTTGAGACCTGGATTTACAGGAGCAAGATGCTGTCTATTGCGTCCATGGCTGTTCGTCGGGCTTCCAGTGGTTTGGCGCCGATAGCAACAGAAAGTCACGAAGTGGAGGTGCCCCATTTGCTGGTAGCGCTTCAGACCTACAGCCATGCCGCCCATCTTATATAGATTGGGGTTCCTCTGCATAACTCCCAGGTCTCAAACGCGAGACCTGGGCCACCCCGTCCGCGTTCAGGTTAAATTTGTATACAGACTTCCCCACAGAGGAGATGCGCAACATGGTGCTTACGAGCCGTCGGGGGTTCATCAAAGGCGCTGCAGCCTCTTGCATCGCACTGGCGAAGATCGAGGCGAGAGGATTCGACAGTGGGGTCGCAGCCGGCCTGCCCAACTCCGTTTTTGCGTACGAGTTTGGCGATATCAGTCCCCAGCAGCAAGCCGGTTTTGCGCGCGAGAGTGGATTTGAGGGAACCGTCTTCGATCATGCGTTGCAAATCCCCGAGCAGCTGCGCGCCCTGGACGATGCTCATCTCCAGTTGTTCTTTCTCTGGTTGACTGTGGACATCAGCCACGGCCAGATCAAATATGAGCCGGGGATGGAAGCCGCGATCGAGGCGCTGCAAGGGCGTGGAACCGTCGTATGGGTGGCCATTCAGGGGGATGACGCGGGCGCCGGAGCAGAAGAGCGAACGATCCAGGCGGTCGACCGAATCTCCGACCTCGCTTCTCGCTCCAACCTTCGCGTCGCACTCTATCCGCATTATGGCTTTTACCTGGCGCGGTTCAGAGACGTTGTGCGGGTTGGCGAGCGAGCCGGGCGAAGCAACGTGGGCGTCACGTTCAACCTCTGCCATGAATTGCGCTCCGGGTTTGATCCGGAGTTCCCTCAGTTACTGGATAAGGCCATCCCCCGCCTGTACGGGGTCACGATCAACGGAGCGGACCGGCAGGGCCAGGATTGGAACGCCCTGATTCAGCCTCTCGGCCGCGGCGACTACGATGTTACCGGGTTGGTCCGCACCATCACAAAAGCCGGGTACCGGGGGCCGTTCGGCATCCAGTGCTATGGACTGAAAGGTGATCCGGAAGTGTATCTGAAACAATCGATGGCGGCATGGCGTGTCATTTCCGTGCGTGCCGCCAGGGTCAATTCTTGAACCCACACCCCCGGCCTGGATAGGGCTAACGTGAAGCGCAGTTAATGCGGCCTACAGGAGAAATCCATCAACCCCGTGGATGATCGAGGCGTTATCTTACGGGAGTGTTTCTGTGCGCAAAGCATTGCTCGCCATAGCGTTGTTATCCATCCGTCCGCTGCCGGCCCAACAAACCCTAAGCAACGACAACGTCATCAAGGCGACAAAGGCGGGTTTCTCAGCGGAATTTATCATCGCGACCATCAACCGCTGGCCGGGAGCCTATGACATCTCGGCGGATGGGTTAGCTGCTCTGAAGAACGCCGGCGTTAACAGCGAGGTGGTTTCGGCGGTAGTATACAAGGCCGCCGCGGTCACCGCGACCCCGGTTAAAGAGTCCGTGCATCCAGCGAACAAGCCGCGAGTGTTCTTAGAGGCACACAGCCATAGTGACCTTTGGACCGGAAACCGTAATCAATCCATGGAAATGAGCAAGGATTTTGGGCGGGACTGTCCCGATATACAAATATCAGTGAATCGAACACTCGCTGACTACACAGTATCTTTGAATCATATCGAACACGGCCTTATGCGCGACAACCAGATACAGATCGCCGACAAGGACGGCGACCTGCATGGAACCAAGCAAGGCTTGAGCATCAAAGGAGACATGAAGACAGCGTGCGATTTGATTCTTACCGACTGGGCGAAGAAGTGACCGCGCTCAACCCCCTGGCGGAGTCCGCCGGTTTTCCACACCAGCCCCGCAGATCCTCTCTTGCCAAAATATCAGATTAGACATAGTCTAATCTTCAGTGGACGCCGAGGTCATTAAACGGTCATTGGAAGGCAGCGGGTTGCGGTGCACTCCGCAGCGCTACGCCGTGATGGCATTCTTGATGGAGCACAACCGGCATCCCACGGCCGTGGAAATCTTCGAAGCCGTGAATCGCATGGATCCGCGCTCTTCCAGGGCCACAACTTATAACAATCTGCGGGACCTGGTGCAGGCGGGCCTGGTGCGTGAAGTGGCGGTCGAGGGCCGCGCCGCGCGATTCGATGCCAAAGGCATGCTGCATCATCACTTCATCTGCGACCGCTGCGGAAACGTTGAGGACATTGAGTGGTACGACGTGCCCAGGCCTGCCACGCGCTCCCTGGGCAAGCGGATTCTTCGCGAATGCGAACTCATTTTCCGGGGGCTTTGCACCAAGTGCGCTCCGCGGCAAGGCCCGGTTAAGTGTCGTAAGCGATTGCCCAGCAAGCTTAGTTCGTAGTTCTTCACATTTAACTAATTCGAAGGAAAAGGAATATATGGCCAAGGAAGAACAATTCGCCACCGCAGTGGGGGAGCCGATCCCCGATAATCAGGCAAACCGAACGGAGCCAAGTGCCCCTTCACGGCCGGCGCTCGCAAACACGCAACCAACTGGGACCCGGACCAACGCAGACTGGTGGCCCAATCAACTGAACGTGAAGATCCTGCACCAACACTCCCCGCTGTCCGACCCCATGGGCGAGGCGTTCAATTACGCCGAGGAGTTCAAGAGCCTTGACTTGGATGCCGTGATCAAGGACCTGCATGCCTTGATGACCACCTCGCAGAGCTGGTGGCCCGCGGACTACGGCCACTATGGGCCGTTGTTCATCCGTATGGCGTGGCATAGCGCGGGCACGTACCGTATCGCCGATGGCCGAGGGGGCGCGGGCTCCGGATCGCAGCGATTTGCGCCCCTCAACAGCTGGCCGGACAACGTGAGTCTCGACAAAGCGCGCCGGCTGCTCTGGCCGATCAAGCAAAAGTACGGCAAGAAACTCTCCTGGGCCGACCTGATGATTCTTACCGGTAACGTCGCCCTGGAGTCGATGGGATTCAAGACCTTCGGTTTCGCCGGCGGGCGCCCGGACATCTGGGAGCCGGAAGAAGACATCTACTGGGGGCCGGAGACCAAGTGGCTGGGAGACGAGCGCTACCGCGGTGACCGCCAGCTCGACAATCCTCTCGGCGCTGTGCAAATGGGCCTCATCTACGTGAATCCGGAAGGGCCCAACAGCAATCCGGATCCGGTCGCCGCGGCCAGGGATATCCGCGAGACATTCGGCCGCATGGCGATGAATGACGAGGAAACGGTTGCCCTCATCGCCGGCGGACACACGTTCGGCAAAGCCCATGGCGCTGCCGAACCGAGCACCTATATGGGTCCCGAACCCGAGGGCGCCGGTATCGAAGATCAAGGCCTCGGCTGGATCAATACCTTCGGCAGCGGCAATGGCGCCGCACACGATCACCAGCGGATTGGAAGGCGCATGGACCAGCAACCCGACGAAGTGGGACAACAACTACTTCGACAACCTGTTCCGCTATGAATGGGAGCTCACGAAGAGCCCCGCCGGTGCTCACCAATGGACTCCCAAGGACGCGATCTGCAGCGGGCACGGTGCCGGATGCCCACGATCCGTCGAAGAAGCACGCCCCGATGATGTTCACGACGGACCTTGCACTGAAGGTGGACCCGATCTACGCGAAGATTTCGAAGCGCTTCCACGAGAATCCGGAGGAATTCGCAGACGCGTTCGCCAGGGCCTGGTTCAAGCTGACGCACCGCGACATGGGGCCTATTTCGCGTTACCTTGGCCCGCTGGTTCCCGCGGAGCCGTTGCTGTGGCAGGACCCTGTTCCCGCTGTGGATCATGAATTGATCGGGGAGCAGGAAATTGCTGCTCTGAAGGCCAAGATCCTCGCATCCGGACTTTCCATCTCCCAACTGGTTACGACGGCCTGGGCGTCGGCGGCAACATTCCGCGGCAGTGACAAGCGCGGCGGGGCTAACGGGGCGCGCATTCGCCTCGCGCCGCAAAAGGATTGGGAAGTCAACCAGCCGGCCGAACTGGCGAAGGTGCTTGACAAGCTGGAGGCGATCCAGAAGGATTTCAACGGCGCGCAATCCGGCAAAGAAGGTCTCGCTTGCCGACCTGATCGTTCTGGGCGGCTGCGCAGCCGTCGAAGCAGCTGCGAAGAAGGCCGGCCACGACGTGAAGGTTCCCTTCTCGCCAGGGCGCACGGACGCGTCGCAGGAGCAGACCGATGTGCATTCGTTCGCCGTACTGGAGCCGGCCGCAGACGGGTTCCGCAACTACCTCCGGAAGGGACACGAGGGGTCGGCGGCTGAGCTGCTGGTGGATCGGGCGAACCTGTTGACGCTGACCGCTCCCGAGATGACGGTTCTGATCGGTGGCCTGCGCGCCCTGAATGCAAACTTCGGGCAGTCCAAACACGGCGTTTTCACCAAGCAGCCCGGAGCATTGACGAACGATTTCTTCGTCAATCTGCTCGACATGAACACGAAGTGGCAGAAGTCCGCCACATCGGAAGGCGTGTTGGAGGGGCGCGATCGGGCGACGGGCGAGCTCAAGTGGACGGGTACTGTCGTCGATCTCGTCTTCGGTTCCAACTCCCAGCTCCGAGCAATCGCGGAAGTCTATGCATGTGACGACTCGAAGGAGACGTTTGTGAAGGACTTCGTGGCTGCGTGGAACAAGGTGATGAACCTTGATCGCTTCGACCTGGCGTAAGCGGGGCGGAAAAGAGAGGGCGCGCGGCCGGGCCGCGCGCCCTCTTTGTTTTTCCCCGGGCAGCCCAATCAAGAACCACCGCGCCGGTCGCTTGCAAAAAATCGCGCCGGCTGTCTTTCTTATTTTTCACTGTGCTGCAGCAATCACACTGGTCCGCGTCATTGGCCTGGTAGGATGTGGCGCTGCCGCATCCTTGTGCACATCGGAGCGATTCTCTTCGGCGGCAAGTTCCATGGAATCGCCCGGCACAGGAGAGAGCCCGGCGAGATACGTAAGCAGATCGTTGCTCTCGCGGAAAATCTCAGGTCCTGCATGTCTCTCCTCGGTGGCAGCGACAAATATGCCGATGTGGCGCCCGGGATTGAGCGCGATATAGGTGGTGAAGCCCGCGCCGCCGCCGGTTTTCTCGATGATCGCGGTTGGATCATCCGGTTGGTTGAGGTGCACCCAGCCAAGGCCGATGCCGGTGGGAACACCGGCGCGCCCGACGCCCTGCGTCCAACGGAGATCCGAGGATGGGATGTACGTCGCCGTTGCGGCTGGATCCTGGTGCACGGGGACGCCGGGCAGATTGAGAAGGTATTTGAGCCAACGCGTCATGTCGTTGGCTGTCGAATACATGCCTCCCGATCCGGCAGCGGCCGTGGTATCGGTACACCGGCCCTCATTCCTGGCCCCGATGAGAAGGCGCGCGCACTCGCCGGGAGTGGGGCTCAGCGTCGTATCCCGCAGCCCAAGGGGCTTGGCGATTCGGTCGGCAAAGAGTTGCGGGTAGGGCTTGCCGGCAGCGGCTGACAAGGCGTCCGCGAGCAGGTCGAAGCCGATGTTGGAATAGTGTGCGGCGGTTCCGGGAAGAAAGCGCAGGCGATAGCCAGGGAGCCATTGCCAGCGAAAGTTATAGTCGGGAAAGGTGAAATGGCCGGTATCGCCCGTTGGATAGGCGATTTCGCGCGGCAGGCCGGCAGTGTGCGTGGCAAGGTCGCGCAGGGTGATAGGGCGGCCGCTCAGGCCACGAACCGTGCGGTCGGGAACGGTGACATTGCGGGGAGCGAACTTCTGCAGGGGGTCGGAGAGGGATACGCGTCCATCGGCGACCAGCTTCACCAGCAGGTCCGTCGTCATGATCTTGGTCAGCGAGCAAAGACGGATGAGGGAGTCAGCGTTGGGCTTTTGGTGGGAGCCAGGATAGGTCTGCCCATAGCTTTGCATCCACGTCTCATTACCGCGGACAACCACCACGATCATTCCTGTGGAGCGGCTCCGGTGGAACAGGTCGGCAACGTAGGGGTCGGCGGATTGGAGCTGAGGCAGAGGTGCGGTCTGGGCCTGCACCCTATGCACGGCCAGGGGCAGGAAGAGGATGAGGGCTGCAAGTAAGCGGACAGCAATTCCGCGTACCCTAATTCCACGCAAAGCAGCAATCGATGAAACCATCATCGCCAAAATTATGGCCAAAATTATGATCTCCAAGGTTATCCCTAATATATGAGAAACACGACGTTGACTGGGAGTCCAGAATATTCTGGGCGAAAAGCCGCCCTTGGTTTTTAGTTCGGTTAACTCCTGTTTATCATTTGGTTACGCCTGGAAGGTCCAACATCATGCGTCTTTCTGAGAAGGAATAAAGATCCGCGTGTTTTTTACTCTCGTGCCACGGACCAATGGGTGCTCCGATTTGGACCCGGGTAATTCGTGGGTTCCTTGCGCTTTGACGGCTTTGGACGCCTAAAGTGTCCGCTTTTTCTCTGCGGAGGGTGCGCGTTAAGCGCGTTATGCGCGTTAATTCCCGAGGCGGGCATCTTTGGCGCCTCCGACGGGGGCCCAAATGGTGGAGGGGCGGCCGCGTCCGCGCTCGGGCTGGCGGCGGACAGCCGATGACGCCCAGGGTCTGTAGCTGTTGCAGCGCAAGATCGATGCGCTCTTTGCTGACATGGCCGTGAAAGAGGCCGCGGATTTGATCCTTGCTCAGGCCTTCCGGGGCGGCGGCGGTGATGGCTTCGCTGATGCGGCGCGCGGTAGGATCGATGGGAGCGTCGTTGAAGAAGAGGCGGGCGCTGGCCTGGCAGTAGTCCCACACGGCCAGGGCGGCGTGGAGATGGGAGGCTTCGACCTGCCCACTGCAGTCGAGGGCGGCGTAGAGGGCGCTGAGGCGGAGAACCTGGGCTTCGGCGCGGCTGGTGGCGGCGCCGTAGGCGTCCTGGCGGCCCTGGCTCAAGGCGGGATAGCGATCCTCCACAGCTCTCGTGCGGCTTCGGTGCGGCGGAAGAGGATTTCGGTTTGGGTTTGCGCCCAGTCGAGGGTGCGGCGGAGTTCGCGGGCCAGGGCGGCGAGGCGATCCTGGGGTAGGCTGCCACCCTCGGGCAGGGACTGGCCGCGGCGCACGCTGGTCCAGAGACAGCGGTTGGCAAATCCGTTGTGCGATTCGATGCGGGTGAGGTGTTGGGCGAGCTCGCTTTCGGTGATGTGGGCGACGATGCTGAGGTGCGCGTTGGTGGCGTGGAGGAACTGGGTTCCATTGTTGGCGGAGAGGTCGCCGCCATCCCAGGCGCAGCGGAGCAGAGGGGAGAGCTGGCCGGTGCGTTGGCCGAGCATGTGGAGAACGGAGGCAAACTCCTCGGCGAGGAGGAAGAGGCGGCGATCGGTGGGCGGGTCTTGATCGCGCAAAGGGTTGATGATCGCGTAGGGGGTGGGGCGGGCGGTGGTGATGCGGCGCGCGACCCAGAGGGGGTCTACTTCGTGCGAAGAGGCTGGCGATCTGACGCCAGCTGGTGCCTTTGCGGGCCTTGCTGGATTCGCCGACCAGGACGACGAAGAGGTTGAGGCCGTGGCGGGTGGCGCCGACGGTGCAGTGAGGCGCGGGGCCGAGGATGTTGCCGAAGGCGGCGAGGAATTGCAGGAGGATAGCCGCGGGGTCGGCCTCGGTGTGCGCAGCGAGGCTGCGGACAACGAGGCCGGCCAGGCCGTAGAGAGCCGGTTCAGCGAGGGCGGGAGGCTCGGGCGCGGTGGGAGATGAAATTGGGTATTCGGCGGGATAGGGTTCGTCGGGCGATTCCGGGGCCTCGTTCTGCTGGAGATGTTCGAGCGCCTGGAGGATCTCGATGTTTTCCTCGGCGGACGGGTCATCGGAAGAATCGGCGGACGGCGCCCGATGGGCTACTTGCCAGGCAAGCAGCTCCCGGCGGCGTTGTTCGATGGCGGCGAGTGATGGGATGGAAGCGCGGAGGTTGTTGCTTGCAGGTGCCATGCTTCGACACTAGTACGGTTTTTCGTTTTGCGTTAGTGGGTAAGCGCATTTTTGTTGAGCTAAATAGTCACGTGGGAGGCGTGACTAAATATTGTTCAATCTGGTTAATCTTTTCACGGAGTTACTAAGTTAGTTAATCAAACGGTCACCGTAGATGGGTATTTATTTGCGGATGCTCGGAATAGTTTTCGGATTAGTAGGTTATCGCGAGACCTGTGCGATGTATAACTTACGACCTAGCCTAAATGGCGCACACGGTGCGCAAACCGTATTGTCGTCAGGGCTGTGACAGAGAACCGCTGTGGAAAACTGGCAGTAATCTCAAGTGGTTACATCGACTATCTGATTGAGGGTGGCCGCTGGTGGAGGTTTGGGCTCTCCTTTAGTCCTGGCGAAATCCATTCAAAGGAGCTCGAAGGGTCTCGTTGGCGTTAGGGGAAATTCCGCCGGTCCCCGAAAAAAACCCCCCGAAAAAGCCGTCCCCGAAAAAGGAAAGGGCAGGAGCTTGGCGAGGAGCGAAAAATATAAGACTCGGCTCCTAAACTAGGCCGATGCTTTCCGAATCTATACAGGTATCGCTGTCTCTATTCATGCGGTGAGGTGCTACCCTTCATGCCACAGACACAATCTGGTGCCCTTCAGAACATGAGAACCCGTCCGGGATCGTGGCGGTGGAGAATGCTGCAGTCACGTCTATGTACGTGGTACCTGCTTTCAATACTGCGACCACCCATAGAGGAGATTTGCAGGTTTCCATGGCGCATCGCATTTTCCGTGGCTCAACATGCAGGCAATCTAGGAGTTCCCACTCCTTGCCCGTCACGGTTTGAGCAACGGGGTCTACGGGAGCCATTCCTACGTGCGAGCAACGCATGCATAAGGCAGCTAGTTGGCCAACACCGATGGTGGAGTCGAGTGGATACGATTGTAGCCATAGAAGCTTTTCGCCAAGGAGCCTTATTCGGTTCCCGCAATGAAGACACGTGTAAACGTGGCACGAATCAACGCAATTAAGAATCACAATTCCTCCCTCTAGGCTGCGGTTAGCTTCTTATAGTCCAGCACGGGGTCTAATACGGTGACCTTGCCGATAGTCCGTCTCCTCAATCGTGTCGGCCCATCTGCGACCGGAGGATAAAAAAGACAGCATGCCTGTTGGCATGGCTTCGGGGATCGATACGCTGGCCCCCTATCTCTCCCGACATGTCTTTCAATGGCTTATCAGGTACGGCAAAGTTGTAATCACCTTTGGGCCAAACTCCTCGGCGGCGCTACCTTCAAGGTAGAGGACCAACGTCACATCTCCCGGCTCAACCCTTTTTACGTCCGGAAAGAAAATAATCTCACCGTCTGGTTTGTAAAGCGTAACGCTTGGCATTCTTGTATTCTCCTGCCCACATTCTATACCTGGCCCCATCCTCATGTAGATCACTGTCCACTTATCTCCTGTCCACTTATCTCCTGCATCTACGTGGGCGCCAGCTCCTGGGCTTGCTCGGCCGGAGTAACGCGGCGTCAGTAACGCGGCGAGAGCGTACCTGTTGCCAGAAAATGAACGCCCTTAAGGTGAATGGGTATCCTGTCGACGCATTTCTGTCCTTCCGGTGAATCGGGCACCGTGCGGTCCCTCGCATCGTAAAGTTGCTGGAGGTAGTCTTTGGTATCCGTCAGGGCAAACCCACGGTTCACAGATGGGGATGTCTGGCAGCCCAGGCAGCAGGGGTAAGTTCTGCGGTGCGCTGTAGTGGCGCATTTGCAAGTCCTGGAAGGATAGCGGCCAGGTAATCACGGACCGGGAGGTTGAGCCGGCGGCAGCTTTCACAACGGAGAAGATGGCCGCGATGCGTGGGCCGGCGTCTTCGCTGCCGATATGGATCCAGTTGGAGCGGCCCAGAGCGATGGGACGCATCGAATTCTCAGCGAGATTGTTGCTCAGTTCCAGTTCGGATAGTCGAGGAAGCGTGCAGTCGCGTCCAGATCGCCAGCGTGTAGCTCGAAGCCTGGCCCGCGGCGCTCTTGGGCAGTACCGTCTTGCTCATTGCCAGGATGTGACTGCGGATCTGGTCGAGCAAGTGCGGAGCTTGTTGCTGTCGGAGAGCATGGCGGCGGGCGTGATCCATGTTGTCGTCGCGCGCCTGAGCATCGATGGCGAACAACTCGTCCATAAGTTCCACTGCCCGGATCGAGGCGACATCCTGCTTGTTGAGCTTCACCGCGTCGACAAACCGCCTTCGCGCATGGGCCCAGCAGCAGGCGTGCACGATGTTGACTCCGCCCACCCCGCGATCATAGGCAGCATAGGCGTCGGTTTGCAGTATCCCTTCGAACTTATCCAGGAAGTGGGCCGGGCCTTCGCGCCCACGGCTCATGCGAAAATCGAACACCGTCGCTCCGCCCGGAGTTCCGTACTGCCACAGATAGGCCTGGTGATTGGTTCCGCGGCCATCGTGGGTCTGCACATCCACCGGTGTTTCGTCGGCCTGAATGTAGCTTCCCGCCAGTAACTCCTTACGCATCGCGCCGGCAACTGGGATCAGCAGCTCTCCGACCCGCATGATCCAGCCGCACATGGTTGCTCGGCTGATCTCGATGCCTGTGTCGCGTTTCAGAATCGAACTCTGCCGATACAACGGGCAGTGGTCAGCATATTTTCTGACCAGCGTGTCGATGATGACGCGGTCAGACACCAGGCTCTTGTCGATGATGCGCGCAGCCAGAGGCGCCGCCACCACGCCCTGCTCCTCGCACTTCCTGCATGGACGAAACCTGGGGACGCGAAACCTGGGGACGGACGGGAGGTTCACGGTCCGTGCACCGAATGGTTAACCGCTGTATTTCAAGTAGACTTCCCGTCCGTCCCCGAGTTCCCAGTTCCGTCCCGAGTTCCGTCCGTCAA
>CAWIBI010000035.1:0-10464 GCA_963834205.1 uncultured Acidobacteriaceae bacterium
CCAGCCATCATCAAGTCCCTCGAGCTTGTAGCGATGACGATTGGTTTCCGCACTGAAATAGCTCAAAGCAGAAAACTCAATGGAAAACATGTTCTGCCTGTGCGCGAGGGTGATGGAGTCGTCGTAAACGATGGATCGCTTGAGAGGAGATTCTGGACCAATAGGAACGGGGTTTCCCGACAGCCGGAACTCAGTCAACACGGTCCTGGGCACAAATGAATTGTTCACAATTCTGCTTCGATAGAAGGCCGTGGCGCCGCTAAATCCGCCAAAGAACATCTCGCCGCTTGGGCTCTGGTAACACGCGCCCCAGCCCGTCAGGTCCGGCCCTGAAAGCCCATCTGCAGACGAAAAATTCTGGAAACTATGCGACTGAGGATCGAAGCTTGACAAACCCTTGTTGGTGCTCATCCAAAGCAGGCCACGCTTGTCTTCCAAGATGCAGCTCACCACGTCGCCTGCCAGACCGTCTTGCTGGTAGTAAGCCTTAAACGTGCCGGTCCTCGGGTCAAATTGGTCCAAACCGTTCTGCGTGCCAACCCACATATTGCCCGAACGATCGAAGTGCACCGAGTTCGCCCGGTTATCGCTGAGGGAGCGAGGGTCATCCGGGTCGTGCTCGTACACCGTGAACTGTTGGGTCCGCGGATCGAACCGATGTAGCCCCGATCGCGCTCCGAGCCATAGGGTTCCCTGGCTGTCTTCTTTTATTTCCTGGTATTGGACCGAATTCTGCTTGTCAAGCGTATATCTGATGAAGTTCCCGGTTGTACTATCAAAACGACTGACGCTGCCGTAAGTCGCTGCCCATAGCGTTTCATCGTGGTCAAAGATCAGTCGCATGATCGGCTGGTTGGCAAGGTTCGACGGCTTGTGGCTGTGGACATAGGGACTAAGCTTGCCTGTTTCCGGATCTATCCGTTCAAGTCCTTGATGAAAGGTGCCGCTGAAGGAACTCCTGAACGGTCTTCGAGAATGGAAAGTATCTCGTTGTGGACGCCCGATCCCGCGGGCACCGTGTTTTTCCCGGTACGTCGATCAATGCGATTAAGCCCTCCCATGGAGCCGATCCAAAGGATGCCGTTGTGGTCTTCATAGATGGAAGTAACGAGAGCATTGACCAAACCGCCTCGCTGATGTGTAAAGGTCTCAAACGCCTGCGGCTTCTCGGAAAAAAAATTCGGCTCCGTCTCCTGAAAACATGTCCATATGTTTCCTTCTTTGTCTTGATAGATGGAGAGGACGAGATCTGATGCGAGACTCTCAGCGTCTGAAGACTGGTTGTGATATCTAACGATCCGTTTGTGTTCTCGATCGAGCCTGAATAGGCCGGCCGTCGAACTCAGCCACATCGTACCGTCCCGCGATTCGAGCATATCGGCGATAATGCTTGGGAATGTTATTCCACCCGATTTGTGGTAGATGGTGTGACAAGTAACGTGGTTTGCCGCTACATTCAGCGTCGCCAGACTGCAGGATGAATCTGAGGTCGCGATCCAGAAGACGCCGAACTGATCTCCGTGAAAATGGGTCGCCTCTGATCGAAGTGGGGCGTGCCATATCACCTTTCCTGTTTTGCGATCGAATTCGTCCAATCCACCGCTGTTCCCTACCAGAATCGTCCACTCCGATCTTCCCCTATGTACGATATGCTGTCGCCGGTTATGCTTGTGGGGTCCCCTGGATCATGGACGTACCGGGCGGTCTGGCCGGTGGCGGGGTTCAAGCTGTAAACTCCTCTGCCCGTTGCCAACCATAGTATTCCGGCGTGATCCTCACTGATCACGGTAGTTGGTGTGTTAATCCGATAGTGAGTAAAGGTTTCAGTGATCGGGTCGAACTTGTCGAGGAATTCTTCGCAGCCGACCCATAACGTCCCGGAGTGATCGATAAAAAGGCTATGAATGTATACACAGCTCAGACTATCTGAGCGTCCGGGTTCGTGCTTGAATACTTTCGATCTGTAACCGTCAAACCGGTTAAGGCCATACTGAGTTCCGAACCATATAAAACCCAGATTGTCTTGCACTACGGAGGAAACTCTGGTCTGTGATAAACCGGCGCTTTCAGGAAGTCGTTTGAACCGAATGTCCTGTCCATCGACCACGGTTAACTTCGGTGGGAAGGGATCGGTCCGGCTATCGGGCAAGCTGCTGGCTTCCCCTCTCGCAGGAGCGCTAGATTCCAATCTGCCGAAAGTTGGCGCGGGATGGCCCGCAATAGCCGCGCAGAAGATTGTCCAGCCCACGAGAAGCCGCAAGTTCAGGAGTGTTGAGAGCGGTCTTGTCTGCGCGGTATTCCGGGTCATCTGAACGGCCACGTACCGAGGCTATATTAAACCTCGACGAACCAGATGCGCTTTCGTGCTCTTGAGCATCGAGCTCCACCAAACGGCTACTCAAAGTGTTCAAATATGTACCGGGATGTTACGCATGGCAGGGACGAAGGCGGTAAGTTGATCGTGGCTCGCGCTCCCGATGGGTTTCTTCTCCCGGCGAATTAGTACGGGCAAACGCCCCGGGGTCCCGGTATCCCGGCGTTGAGGCCCAATCAGAATCCCTGGACACTGGCCGACATATCGGGACCGATCTGCGTCAACGAGCGCATTGGCTCTCTCGATGATGCGCCAACTTGCCCGGCCAAATTCTCCCCTTGCGTTCATAGGGGAAGTGTGAGATCTTTCCCTTGAAATCCCAGGGGAACGGATGGACACCGCCAAACTCGAATTTCTGCGTGGCACGCTGGATGTTCTTATCCTCAAGGCCCTGGTCTGGGGCCCGCTTCACGGGTATGCCATCACTCACCTCATCCGCCGGCAGAGCGATGGGGCACTGCTGGTCGAAGAGGGGACGCTTTATCCCGCCCTCTGGCGACTGGAAAACAAGGGGCTGCTCGAGGCGGAGTGGGGACTCTCGGAGAACAATCGCAAGGCCAAGTTTTATCGGCTCACCCCGGAGGGCCGGCGCCAACTGCGTCAAGAAGTGAAGACCTGGGAGGCGTACGCCGCGGCCGTGGCCAAGGTGCTGGGTGCGACGCAACCCCCGCTACCGGAGGAGATGGCATGAGGCCGGCTCCTTTATGGCGGCGATACGAGCGCCTGTTGGGTTCCGATCCGGCGGCAGACGTGAAAGATGAGCTGCGCTTTCATCTCGAAACCAAGGTTGACGACCTTGTCGCCCAGGGCTGGTCTCCCGAAGCCGCCCGCCACGAAGCCGAGCGCCAGTTTGGAAATATTCTCGCTGTCCAGCACGTGGGCGAGCGCATAGGAGAGCACATGGACCGCCGCCGCCGTCTCACCGACTACTGGGCCGACGCCCTTCGCGACCTCCGCTTTGCCCTCCGCACCCTTGGCCGCGACGCCGGCTTTGCCGTCATTGCCATCCTCATTCTCACGCTCGCCATCGGCGCAAATATCGCCGTCTTCGCCGTAGTCAATACCCTCCTGCTGCGCCCGTTGCCCTTCCCCGACGCGCATCAGCTGGTCTGGATTGCTCCTGCGCCGCGCAAATGCGGATTCGCCTGCGGCACCTATTCCGCCGACGCCTACAACCGCTTCCGCGCGCAGAGCCGCTCCTATCAAGACGTCACCGGCTACTACGTCTTCTCTACCGCGGACAACCTCCGCCTCACGGGCCACGGCGACCCACAGCCGGCCACGGGAATCATGGTCATCGGCAACTTCTTCGAGGTCCTCGGCGTCCAGCCTGCCCTTGGCCGCCTCTTTACTTCCGACGAGATACGGCACGGCGCAAGGCCGGTTGCCGTCCTCTCCAACGCCTACTGGCGCCGTCAGTTTGCCTCCGATCCATCCATCGTCGGGAAGGCCATCGACCTCAACGGCCAGCCCACCACCGTCGTCGGCGTGCTCCCAGCCGGCTTCGAGTTCGGAGCGGTGTTTTCACCGGGCGCGAAAGCCGATCTCTTCCAGCCGCTCATCCTCGATGACATGCGCACCTTTGGCAACATCGTCCCCATGCTCGGCCGCCTTAAACCGGGCGTGACACTGGCCCAGGCCCAGGCCGAGGGCACGGCCGTCGAGCCCCATCTCTGCTGGAGTGACAATATCGCTGCCTCCTGCGGCTCCTACTCAAAAGACATCTACTCAATGCGCCTCCGCACGCTCAAGGACTACGTTGACGGACGTCTGCGCCGCTCACTCATCGTCCTCTGGTCTGCCGTGGGCGTGATTCTCCTCATCGCTTGCGTCAATCTCTCCAATCTGCTGCTGGCGCGCGCCGCAGCTCGCAGCAAGGAGTTCGCCGTTCGCGGCGCTCTCGGCGCCAGCCGAGGCCGCATTGCGCGCCAGCTTTTGACCGAAAGCCTCGTCCTCTCCTGCACCGGGGCAATCTTTGGCCTCGGGCTCGCCTTCCTCTTGCTGCAATGGCTGGCGCACCAGGGTTCGCTTGCCCTCCCCTTGCTCTCCAGCCTGCGCATCGACGGCGCGGCGCTCGAGTGGACCGTGCTCACCGCCGCGTTCGCCACCCTGCTATGCGGCCTCGTTCCCGCTTTGCGCATGGGCGGCAGTCAGCTTAGCGAGGCCCTGAAAGACACAAGCGCCGGCGCTGGCCAGGGGCGCTCCCACCAGCGCATCCGCTCCGTACTCGTCGTCTCCGAGGTCGCTCTCGCCTGCATGCTCCTTGTCGGAGCCGGTCTTCTGCTGCGCAGCTTTCTTGAGCTGCTCGACGTCGATCTCGGCTTCCAGCCAGACCGGGCAGCGGCCATCCAAATCGACTACGACGATGGCGGAAGTCTTCCCAATGCGAAGGTAGAAAATGTTGTCGCGCGCCGCACGGCGATTTTTCAGCAGATTCTCTCCAAAGTCGGCACTCTGCCCGGGGTCACCGCAGCCGGCATGGTCGATTACCTTCCCATGGAGCAAAACCGCGAATGGGGCGGGCCCGTCCCCAAAGGTTCAAGCTATCGCAACAACGATATGCCAGACACACTGGTCTATGTGGTCACTCCTGGCTACTTCCATGCCATGGGCATGAGCCTCCGGGGGAGCGACTTCACCTGGGACGAAAACCCGAAAGGTCCGGGAGTCATCATACTCAACGAAACCGTCACCCGTTTCCTCTTTCCCGGGCAGGACCCGCTCGGCAAGATTGTCTCCGTCAACAACGTGGATCGCCAGATCGTCGGCGTCCTCACAGACGTGCACGACAGCAACCCCGAAAATCAGCCAAGCTGGCAGATGTACTTCCCCATGCGCCAGGAAGGCCCCAACGGGATGCAACTCATCGTCCGCACCACCCTGCCGCCCTCCGCGTTGGCATCCAGCGTCCTCCACGCCTTGCGCGAGCTCAATCCCAGGCAGCCCGCTGCCGCATTCCGACCGATTCGCAGCATCGTGGACCATGCTTCGTCGCCGCGCCGCTTCTTCATGATGCTCGTCACCGCCTTTGCATTGCTCGGCCTCATCCTGGCCACGCTCGGTATCTACGGCGTCATCTCTTACTCCGTTGCCCGCCAGACGCAAGCCATTGGCATCCGGATGGCCCTGGGTGCCAGCGCCACCCGGGTCCGGCGAGCCGTTCTCTTCGATACCTTGCGCCTGGCTGTCGCAGGCATCGTGCTTGGCGGCGCGGCCTCACTCGCCTCCGCCCGGTTCATTGCTGCCATGCTCTTCAAGACTTCGCCCTGGGACGCTGCCACCTATGTCTTGATGGCCCTGGCGCTTCTCGCTGTAGCTCTTGTGTCCGGCTATCTGCCGGCCCGGAGAGCCTCTCTCATCAACCCGATGTCCGCACTCCGTAACAACTGACGGAAGGCGGGCCGGCGTTTGCAGTGGTCCCTTTCGCTGCCGGTGCGCCTGCAGTCGAGGCGATTCGAGACGAGCAGCGCAGATTTATAATTACCGGTTTGCTTTCTCCTTGACAGCTTAGGAGGGATCGCGCTAGCCTCCTAATCATCTTAGGAGGGCACGGGTGACAGACCAAGCTCAGCTTCTTCCTGGCACTCTCGATCTCCTCATCCTCAGGGCGGTCTCGCTCGGCCCACTGCATGGCTACGGCGTCCTTCTGCGCATCGGGCAGATCTCCGGCAATGCCCTGTTGATCGAGCAGGGAGCGCTCTACCCCGGTCTGTTTCGCCTGGTTCGTCAGGGACTGCTCAAGGCGAGCTGGGGCACCTCAGAGAACAATCGCCGCGCCAAGTTCTACGAACTCACCGCCATGGGTCGCAGGCGTCTCCGTCAAGAGACCGAAAGCTGGAATCGGCTCGCGGCAGCCATCGCTTCCGCGCTCTCTGTGCAACCGGAGGAAGTATGAGGCTTCTGGCCTCGTCTCGTTCACTTGCCGCCAAGTTCCTTCATGGTTCCGAAACCGCGCATGAAATGGAGGAGGAGTTGCGCTCGCACATTCAACTCCGGGCGGACGATCTTGAGCGATCCGGTCTCGCTCGCGCCGAGGCGGAACGCCGCGCGCGCATCGAGTTCGGCGGGCGTGAGAAGTACAAAGAGGAATGCCAACAGGCGCTAGGCGGCAATTCTATCGACACGCTGATCCAGGATGTGCGCTTCTGCATTCGCACCTTGCGCAAGTCTCCCGGATTCGCCGTCGCCGCTGTATTGACGCTGGCCCTAGCCATCGGCGCCAACGCGGTGGTGTTCGGTGTGATGAACGCGCTGGTCCTGCGCCCGCTGAATGTGCCTGAATCGCACAGCCTCTACGCCATCGAGCGCGGGCGCGATCAGGCCGTAAACCAGTCGTATCCCGACTACCTCGACCTGAACGATCGCAATCGCAGCTTCGATGGCCTGGCAGCATATGACTTGGCCGCGGCAGGGCTGGACACGGGCACGGATCTGTCGGGCGTCTGGATCCAGCAAGTAACCGCTAACTACTTCGACGTGCTCAGGATTCACCCGTTTCTCGGCCGCTTCTTCCATGCCTCCGACGAGCATGGCCCGAACAGCGCTCCGTATATCGTGCTCCCCTGGGCCTACTGGCACGCGCATTTTCAGGACGATCGCGGCGTCGTGGGCCGGGTGGTCCGGCTGAACAAGCATCCTTTTACCATCCTCGGTGTAGGGCCCCCTGGGTTTCACGGGAATCTGTCGTTTCTCTCCCCCGATTTCTGGGTGCCGATTGTCAACCAGGAGCAGGTGGAGGGAGCGAATGTCCTGAACGCGCGCGGGGAGCGCGGCATCCTGATGGTGTTGGGGCATCTGAAGCAGGGAGTCACCCCGGCCCAGGCAATTGCTGATCTCAATTCGATTGGTGCCCAGCTCGAAAAGACTTACCCCAAAGACGACGGCCAGATGACCTTTTCCTTGACTCGCCCGGGTCTTGGCGGCGATTGGTTTGGCCGTCCGCTACAGGGATTTCTAGCCGGCATGATGATGCTGGCGGCATTGATTCTGCTTGCGGCCTGCGCCAACCTGGGCAGTCTGTTCGCGGCGCGGGCCGCCGACCGTTCACGGGAAGTGGCTTTGCGACTGGCTCTCGGATCTAGCCGCAAGCGGATCGTGCGCCAATTATTCACTGAAGCGGTGCTGATCTCACTCGCCGGAGGAGCACTGGGACTCGCAGGCAGCGTAGCGTTGTTGCGCGGGCTAAGCGCATGGCAGCTGTTGCAAACCGCCCCCCTCCGCGTGCCGGTGAATCCGGACGCAAAGGTCTACGCCGTCGCTGTGCTGCTGGCCTTAGCCAGTGGGTTGCTGTTTGGCGTGGTCCCGGTGAGGCAGATTCTTCGCACCAATCCATATCAAATCGTCAAGTCGGGATCGGTAAGCGGGCCGGGGCGGCGGACGATCCGGGATTTGTTGCTGGTGGTGCAAATTGCCATCTGCGCCGTGCTGGTGACTTCTTCCTTCGTCGCCGTGCGCGGACTGCTCCGCTCGCTGCACAGCAGCTTCGGTTTTGAGCCACAGAACGCCATGCTGGTCGCCACGGATCTAAGTATGGCCGGCTACAGCGGTGAAAAAGTTCCGGTGATGCAAAAGCGCCTTATCGATGCTCTGGGGGCGATTCCCGGCGTACAGTCTGTGGGATCGGTCGACCGGCCGCCGTTGCATTTCGGCGCCAACAACGCCGTCGTCTTTACCGACACCACGACCGATCTGCGGGTAGCCAACGCCGCTGCTGATGTCATGACGTACAACGTATCTCCCGGATACTTCCAGGCGGCCGGAACATCCTTGCTGGCGGGCAGAACTCTCACCTGGCATGACGACAACAACGCTCCCCGCGCAGCGGTAGTGAACCAGGAATTTGCCAGAAAAGTCTTCGGTTCGGCAGCCAACGCCTTGGGCGGACATTACAAGCGGCGGGATGGAACTCGTATCCAGGTGGTGGGCATCGCCGAAGACGGAAAGTATGCAAGCCTGACCGAAGATCCGCAGCCGGCAATGTTTCTCCCGATTCTACAATCGCCAACCAGCTTGACAACGCTGGTGGTACGCTCGAATCGCGATCCGCAGCAGTTGACGCCAGCCATCACCAGAACAGTGCGGAGCGTAGATGCGGGTCTGCCCGTTACGATCTTCACCTGGAACCAGGAACTGAATGACGCAGCTCGGTTTGCCTCGCGCATGGCGACGATGACGCTGGGAGTGATGGGCGTTATGGGCGCGTTGCTGTCGATTGTCGGCATTTTTGGCATGGCGGCATTCTCAGTCAGCAAGCGGCTGCGGGAATTGGGACTCCGCATTGCCCTCGGCGCGCAGCGGACCGAAGTGTTGCACGCAGCGTTGGGGCGAGCTTTCAAATTGCTGGCGGTTGGTTCGGCCGCGGGATTGCTCCTCGGGCTGCTGGCGACGCGAGTGTTGGCTTACATCGTGTATCAGGCAACTCCTCGTGATCCGATGGTGTTGATTGGCGTCGTTCTGGTGATGTTGCTGCTGGGGCTGCTGGCGACGTGGATCCCAGCACAACGCGCCCTGTCGGTTGATCCCCTGATCCTGCTGCGTGAGGAGTGAATCGGGGCTCGCTTCCGAGTTGGCGAATAACGGGGTGTTATAGGTTCGCCGAATTTTAGCGTGCCGTGGTCTGCTGGTCCCCCGCCAGTTGGCAAAATCGCCTTCTCGCCCCAAAGGCACTGGGGCAAATCACTTGGCCGTAAAGTCGGCTTGTCCGCAAGTTGTCCGTCATTGGGCACGGCACAAGACCGCAGAGTGTTTTTCGAAGCAGTGTTGGAAGGGCTGCAGCACGTTCATGGCGTACAGTCAGCAGGGATAGTCGACTCTCTGCCATTGAGCGACTCGGGAAGCTTAACGCCTTTCGAGGCTCAAGGATATCCGAACCGCCAACAAGCCAAGGAACGCAGCTCGCGAGCAGCCTCGATTTTCTTCGCCGAGCAGGAGTCGTCATGACAGAGGTGTTCTTTTCTTGCGCCAGAAATGGAATTTCTCCGGCAGGGGTTCGTCGTAGGCGATCGGCGCTGGAATGGTCAACTGTATCTCCGTACCGGCCCCGCTTTCACTCCAAAGTTCCATTTGGCCGCCCAGGCTCTGAGCCCTCTCACGCATGCCCGGAAGGCCCCAATGGCCGGGCCGGCTGCCTTGCCCCAGGACATTAGGCGCGATTCCAACGCCGTCATCCCGAATGCGCAACAAAAAGCGAAGGTCTTCATAGGTAAGTTCCGCTTCTATGTTGCGCGCCCGAGCATGGTTGAATGCGTTGCGCAATGCCTCACGGGCAAATCGATAGACTTCGTGCTGCAGCATGGGATCAAGGTTCCGAGGCTTGCCTTCAACGATCACGCGGAATTGCACGGCGTTGCCTTGAGCGTCGAGCTCCTTGCCTGTCGCCGCCAGGGCCTGGGCCAGATCGTTGTCAAGAGCGGTGGAGGCGCGCAAGTCGCGTACTGCGCTGCGGGCTTCGGCAAGCGCCTGGTCTCCTTGATCGAGCACCTTTTCGAGTGCCCGCTTTGCATCTTCAGGGCGCGCGGGCAGCATGCGCTGCGCAGCCTGCAGATGGAGCAGTAACCCCTGAAAGCCTTGCAGCAGAGAATCATGAAGTTCGCGAGCAATACGCGTGCGCTCATTTGTGCGCTCTTCCACCCGCATGTCCAGTTGTCTCGAGATCTGGTGGAGCCGTAGACGATAGATGAGCCAGAGGAGGCAGATGAGGGAAAGCAGGCATGACAACTGAAACCACCATGCCTGCCAGAATGCCGGCTCGATTCTGAAAGGGATGGTTGCTTCGGAACCCTTCCATAGATCGTAGCTGGTGGAAGCTGCCACCCGAAAGCGATATGACCCTGGCCCCAGATTGGTGTAGATAGCTTGCCGAGTGGTCGCCGGTTCGCTCCACCCGTGGTCGAAGCCATCCAGGCGATAGCGGAAATGGAGCTGATCGAAAGCGGTAAGACTTAGTGCCGAGTAATCAATCACGAGGCGCCGTTGGGTGGGAGGAATACGAATCGGCCCCTGCAATGCCACCGGGTTGCCATCGACCAAGATAGTCTCCACACGGGCGACAGCCGGCGACGGCGCAGGATTTGCGCGGCCGGGATGTACTA